>CALGMA010000001.1 GCA_937959265.1 uncultured Anaerolineae bacterium
AGCTTCTGCGCGCACGCTAATTTGCTCGATCCGACGGCGCCTTGGCGCTACGGCACTGCGCAGATCATCAAAGCGGTGCGCGCTGCCGCTGCCATCGGCGTGAAGCACGTGATCACCACCGAGGGCGATCCCAAGACCGACTTCGGTCATCACCTGAGTGAGAAGGAGGCGCTCTTCACCATTCGCGAGAAGCTCTACGAGCCGTTGCGCGTCGCAGCCGATCACGGTGTGAAGATTCTGCTCGAGCCGCACGGCAAATATACCGACTCGGTGGATCACATGGAGAAGATCCTCGAATTGTGCAATTCCGACGCGCTGGGGATCAACCTGGACACCGGCAATCTGTGGCTGGGCGGCGGCGACCCGGTCGAGATGGTGAAGCGACTCGGCTCGAAGATCGAGCACGTGCACTGGAAAGACTGGCCGGCCGACATGCAAGCCAAACGCGGCCAAATATACGGCGCAGGCATGGCCGTCATTCCGCTGGGCAGCGGCGTCGTAGATATCAAGGGCACATTCCAGGCGCTGACCCAGGCTGGGTTCGATGGCTACACCACGCTGGAAGTCGCGGGCGACGAGAATGTGAAGCAGAGCTACGCGTTCCTGAAGTCGCTTGGCGCAGAGTGAACAGCTTCTGAAACGCGCGGCGCAGCCTCCGTGCGTGATGACAGCTCGGCGATAATCCATCACCATGATCCAACAAGCCATCGCCAAGCTGTTCACCCACACTTCGCTCACGGCCGAAGAGGCCGAGGAAGCGATGAACGAAATCATGCGCGGCGCGGCCACGCCAGCGCAGATCGGCGCTTACCTGGCTGCGCTGCACATGAAGGGCGAATCCGCCGATGAGATCGTGGGCAGCATGCGCGCGCTGCGGGCGCACATGGCGCGCATCCCCACCCATCAGCCCAAGCTGATTGACGTGGTCGGCACCGGCGGCGACCGCTCCAACACCTTCAACATCAGCACGACGACCGCGTTTGTGGTAGCCGGCGCCGGCGTGCCGGTGGCCAAACACGGCAATCGCGCCGCGTCGTCGCAAAGCGGCAGCGCCGACGTGCTCAACGCGCTGGGCGTGAAAGTGGATCTGACGCCGGAGCAGGTCGGCCAATGCATAGACGAGATCGGCATCGGCTTCGCCTTCGCGCCGGTGCACCATCCGGCCATGAAGAACGTTGCCGACGCGCGCCGCGAGATCGGCCAGCGCACCATCTTCAACATCATCGGCCCGGCCACCAACCCCGCCCTCGCCCGCCATCACTTGCTCGGCGTGTGGGATTGGCGCTACGCGCGCCTGATGGCCGATGTGCTGGTGCAACTGGAAGACGCGCACGCCCTGGTCGTCAGCGGCTCGTCGCCGCAGGTGGCCGGCATTGACGAGCTGACCACCGTCGGCCCCAACATGGTCGCCGAAGTGCGCGACGGCCAGGTTACCGAGTATCAACTCGACGCGCTAGATTACGGCTTCAAACCGGCGACGCTCGACGACCTGGGCGGCGGCTCGCCGGACTTCAACGCAGCCATCACCCGCGCCATCCTCGCCGGCGAGGACGTGCAGGCGCGCTGCGATGTGGTGCTGTTGAACGCCGGCGCAGCGCTCTACGCCGCCGATGCTGCGCCGGACATCGCGACCGGCATCGAAATGGCGCGCGAGAGCATCCGCAGCGGCGCTGCCCTGGAGAAGCTGGAGGCGCTCGCTGCGTTGAGCCAAAAACTGGGCAACAGCGGATGAACCGCCGACGGGTCAGGATTAATCCTGCGATGGCGCGCGCGTCACACGTCTTCGGTCGAGCTGCGCCTTGACGCGCATCGGCAAGCCGTAGAGCTTCACGAAGCCGTCAGCGTCGTCGTGGTCGTAGGCCGCGTCGGTGTTGAAGGTGGCCAGGTCTTCGCGGTAGAGCGAATAGGCGGCTCGGCGCTGCACGACCATCGCGTTGCCCTTGAACAACTTGACGCGCACGCTGCCGGTGACGTCGCGCTGAGTGACGGTGACGAAGGCCTGCAGCGCGTCGCGCAGCGGCGTGAACCACTGGCCGTTATAGACCACCTCGGCGTATTTGAGCGCCACGATCTGCTTGAAGTGCATGGTCTCGCGGTCGAGCGTGATCTCCTCCAGCCCCTGATGGGCGACGCGCAGGATGGTGCCGCCGGGGGCCTCGTCCAGCCGGCGCGTCTTCATGCCGATCAAGCGATTCTCCACCAGATCGGCGCGGCCAATGCCATGCAGCGAGCCGATCTCGTTCAGCCGCTCAATGAGCGCGGCGCCACCCAGCGCGACGCCGTTCAGCCGCTTCGGTATGCCGTTGACGAATTCGACTTCAACGTATTCTGGCTGATCAGGCGTCTCCTCGATGGCGTTCGTCCATTCCCACAAGCACTCCTCCGGCTCGTACTCCAAGTCCTCCAGCCGGCCGCCTTCATGGTTGAAGTGCCAGAGGTTCTCGTCCATCGTGTATACGCCTTTCTCATACTCGCCCAGCGGCACGCCGCGCGAGCGGGCGTATTCATAGACCTCCTGCCGGCCGTCGAACTCCCACTCGCGCCAGGGCGCGATCACGCGCAGCTTGGGGTTCATCGCCATGTAGGTCAGCTCGAAGCGCACTTGGTCGTTGCCTTTGCCGGTCGCGCCGTGCGCCACAGCGTCCGCGCCTTCGGCTTCGGCCACGTCCACCTGATGCTTGGCGATGAGCGGGCGCGAGATGGAAGAACCGAGCAGATACTTGTTCTCGTAGATCGCGCCGCTTTGGATCAGCGGGAAGAGATATTCATTGGCGAACTCATCGCGCAAGTCTTTGATGATGACCTTGCTCGCGCCGGTGTGCAACGCTTTCTGCCGGATGGCCTCGAAGTCCTCGCGCTGGCCAATGTCGGCGACGAAGCAGATCACTTCGCAGCCGTAGCTTTCAATCAGCCATGGCACAATGGCCGACGAATCAAGCCCGCCGTTGTAGGCCAGCACCACCTTTCGCACATCGCGCTTGGGAACGACGAAGCCCTGCACGCGGTGCGTCTTGACCTCTTCGGCCAGCCGGGTGACCGTCTCCAGCGGGATGAGGTTCTCACGGCTGACGCCGCGCCGCGCGATGCGCCCGGCCTGGATGGCTTGTAGCACGCGCTCGCGATCTTCGGGTGTGACGCGAATGGCGCCGGATTCGCCTTGCTGCAACGGCATCATCACGGCGACCTCGTCACAGTTCTCCAGCATCGGGCAGGCGACGCAGTCGTTCCACACCTTCTCGGGGAAGAACTCTTTGGGCGCTACGGCGAAGCCACACTTCTCGAAGAACCCGACAACGCGGGTGAGCGCGAAGATGGTGCCGAACTGGCGCCGACGCGCTTCTTCAACCAGGGCCGCAACGAGCCGTTGACCGACGCCGGCGCCGCGCACGGCCTCGTCCACCGCCAGCGAACGCAGCTCAACCAGCGTGGCGTTCATCGGCAGGAGCGAACCACAGCCGACGATGCTGGATGAAGCGCCGGGCGCGTCCGGTCTTTCTTTCGACGATCCTTCGTTCGGGGCAACTTGCTCGGCAACCAGGAAATTGCCGATGTGCGCGCGCACGCTCGCCTCACCGCGCGGCAATAGCCCCCCCTTGCGCGCATTCTGCGCAATCAGCATGACGATGGCCGGCACATCGTCGAGCGTCGCGGGTCGAATAGTGACTGTCACGGCAACCGGCCCTCTAGCCCTCCAAATCCGTGATCCACTCGCTGCCATCGCCGGCCGGCTCGGTCTGAGGCGCGGGCGGAGCGGGCCGTTCGGCCGCTTCTAGCAAGCCCAATTCGGCGCCGCCATCCAAGTTCAGCACGCCGGACCTGGCATACACGCCGAGCTTCTCCCGGCTATCGGCAATATCGAGGTTGCGCATGGTCAGTTGGCCAATGCGATCGAGCGGGCCGAACTCGGCTTTGCCGCTCTCCATGCTCAGCCGTTCGGGGTGATAGGTGAGGTGCGGCCCGGTGGTGTTCAGGATGGTGTAGTCATCGCCGCGGCGCAGTTCGAGCGTGACCGTGCCGGTGACCGCTTTGCCCACCCAGCGTTGCAGGCTCTCGCGCAGCATCATCGCCTGGGGGTCAAACCAGCGGCCCTCGTAGAGCTTGCGCCCCAGCCGGCGGCCCAGCGTGCGATAGTTTTCGATCGTGTCCTCGTTGTGGATGGCGGTGATCAGCCGTTCGTAGACGATGAACAGCAGCGCCATGCCGGGCGCTTCGTATACCCCACGGCTCTTGGCCTCAATGATGCGATTTTCTATCTGGTCGCTCATGCCCAAGCCGTGCCGACCGCCGATCTTGTTCGCCTCCATCACCAGCGCCACCGGATCGTGATACTCGCGCCCGTTGATCTCGACCGGCATGCCTTCGTAGAAAGTGACCTTGACCACCTCCGGCTCGATCTTCACCGACGGATCCCAGAACCGCGCGCCCATCATGGGGTTGACGATGTAGGCGCTGGTATCCAGAAATTCCAGGTGCTTGGCTTCGTGCGTGCAACCCCAGATGTTGGCATCGGTGGAGTAAGCCTTCTCGGCCGACATGCGGTACTTGAAACCGCGCTGCTCCAGCCACTCGCTCATCTCTTTGCGCCCGCCCAGCTCGGCGACGAACTCCGGGTCGAGCCAGGGCTTGTAGATGCGCAGATTGGGGTTCACCAGCAAGCCGTAGCGGTAGAAGCGCTCGATGTCGTTGCCCTTGTAGGTGCTGCCATCGCCCCAGATGTTCACGCCATCTTCCTTCATGGCGTTGACCAGCATCGTGCCGGTCACGGCGCGGCCCAGCGGCGTGGTGTTGAAGTACGTCTTGCCGGCGGTGCTGATGTGGAACGCGCCGCACTGCAGCGCCACCAGGCCCTCCTGAACCAGTTGCTTGCGGCAATCCACCAGCACCGCTTTCTCGGCGCCGTGCTTGAGCGCGCGTTCCGGGATTTCTTCGTAGTTCGGCTCATCGGGTTGACCGAGGTTAGCCGTGTAGGCGTAGGGGATGCCGCCTTTCTCGCGCATCCAGGTCACGGCCGCGCTGGTGTCCAGGCCGCCGCTGAACGCGATGCCGATCTTTTCGCCCCTGGGTAGAGATTGCAAGATTCTTGACATAGGTGCTGCTCTTCAGATCAGTAAATCAGATCAGTCAAGTAGAGAGTCGTTCATCTGCGCGCGTCAACGCTGACTCGGGCGGGCAAATACCGTGCCGCCATCGCCGGCTAATCCCCCCAGGTCGGTGATGCGCACGCGACGCACGCCCGCGCCGAGCGCTTCTAGCGCCGCGCGCACCTTGGGGATCATGCCGCCGAAGATCGCGCCGTCGGCGATCATCGCTTCGACTTGGGCCGCGGAGAGATGCGGAATGAGCGAGCGGTCTGGACCGAGTACCCCCGGCACGTTGGTCACGAACGTGAGCATGTCGGCGTCCACCGCGACGGCAATCGCGCCGGCGACGTGATCGGCGTTGACGTTGTAGATCTCGCCATCGGCGCCCAGCGACATCGGCGCAATCACCGGCGTGAGGCCCTGCGCGAGCCATGCGGCGATCAGCGACGCGCGCGCGCTGACAGGCCGACCGACGAAGCCGAGTGCGTCGTTGAGGCGCTCCACGCGGATCAAGCCGGCGTCCAGGCCGCTGAGGCCGACGGCGTCCACGCCCTGCCCGATCAAGGCGGCAACCAATTTTTTGTTCGCCAGCCCACTCAACACCATCAGCGCCGCGTCGCGCGTCCGGGCATCGGTCACCCGCAGGCCGTCCACAAACTGCGTCGGCGCGTCCATCATCGCCAGCAGTTGGGTCAGCGCCTTGCCGCCGCCGTGCACGATGATCGGCTGCGCTCCGGCGCGCTTCATCCGCGCGATGGACTCGGCGAACTGCGCCACAAAGGCCGGATCGTCCAGCTCGCCGCCGCCGACTTTGATCACTTGCGCGCCGGCCGGCCGAGCCGGCGACAGGTCGAGGCCCAGGTAAATGAGGCCGGGGACGGTCGAAGTCTTGAAGGGCGGGATCTCGGTGAAGCCGAGTTGGCGATACAGCGCGACGGCGTCCTCCGCATCGGCCCAGGTGCTGATGGCCACCTGCGCAAATCCGCGCGCGCGTACGATCTCGATGACATGCTGCGAGAGAGCGCGCGCGATCCCCTTGCGGCGATATTCCGGCCGCACATAGACGCGCTTCATCTCGACCAGCGCCGGCGTGTGCTGCGTCCAGGCGGCTGTAGCGATCGGTTGACCCTCATACAGCGCCAGGAACATGCCGCCATGCGGCGACGCGTAGCGCCCAGGCAAGTCTTGCAAGTCCTGCGCCATGCGCTCGCTGAAGCCGTTCGGACGCTCCCGAAAGTAGTCCTGTAGGAGCGCGCGAAACTGTGCGATCTGCTCCGGCGAGATGACCTCGACGATCTCGACGTTCATCGCAACCCTTCGCATTCGTCCAGGCCGAACATGACATTCATGTTTTGCACGGCCTGGCCGCTTGCGCCCTTCACCAGGTTATCTATGCAAGAGACGATTTGCAGGCGATCGGGCATGTCGGCGACCGGATGCACCGAAAGCACGGCGTAGTTCGTGTGCGCGGCGTGGGCGATCGTCGCGACCTGGCCCTTCGGCAACACGCGCACGAACGGCTCGCCCTCGTAGCGCCGAACAAAGATGGCGTGCCAATCTTGACGAGCAGCCTGCGGGGTGAGCCGGACGTAGATCATGCTCAGCATGCCGCGCGAGATCGGCAGCAGGTGCGGGCTGAAGATGACGCGGAGCGCCGCTCGCGCATCGCGGTCGGATTCGCTGCGATCCGCGTCGTTGCGCCAAGCCGCGTTTAGCTCCTGCTCGATCTCCGGCACATGGCGGTGCGCGTGGCCGATGTTGTAAGGCGCGAGCGATTCGTTCACTTCGACGAAGTGGGTAGCTTGCGATGGCTTGCGCCCCGCGCCGCTCACGCCGCTCTTGCTGTCGGCGATGATCACCGGATCGGCCAATGCGCCCAGCTCCAACAACGGCAACAGGGCAAGGATGATGCTGGTGGGATAGCAGCCAGGGTTGGCCACCAGTTGCGCGTCGGCGATGTCGCGCCGATAGACCTCCGGCAGGCCATAGACGGCCTCGGCCAGCAATTCAGGATATGGGTGCGCGTGTTTGTACCACTCGGCGTAGGTCGCGGCGTCGCGCAATCGGAAGTCCGCCGAGAAGTCCACGACGCGCTTGCCGGCCTCCAACGCCCGTTTGCACAGCTCGGCGCTGGCGCCGTGCGGCAGGCACGAGAACACGATGTCCACTTCGTCAAGCAGCGCATCGTCTGCCTGAACAAGGGGCAAGTCGAATAAGCAAGGCATCACGTCGCTCAGCTTCACGCCGGCGTGGCTTTCGCTGTGCGCGAAGACGATGCGCACGCGGCGGTGCCGCGCCAGCCATCTGATCAGTTCTGCGCCGGTATAGCCGGTCGCCCCGAAGATTCCCACCTTGATCATCTTTCGTTTGTTATTGAGCAGCCGAGCCGATTGAACAAAAGACGTGAGCGCAAAATGGAAAGCCCCTAACACCGTGCCGTGTGTCAGGGGCTTCGCTGCGAAAACCGAGCGCAATCGAGACTAGCCTCGTCGCGCGCGCGCGCATGCGCCGGACACACGGCCCATGGAACGCAGACGACGGAAGCAGATCTCGAAAGCCACCATTTCGCTGCGCATTATATGAGGGTGAGCGCACATGTCAACGCGGGTTTGCTCAATGCACGTCGGTCGTCCGGCTCGTCCAGCGATACGCCAGGTAAATGGGGATGGTGGTGATGGCGATGACGATGAAGGCAGCGACGTTGGTCACCGGCCGTTGGCGCGGGCGAGTGAGTTGAGCGAACATCCAGATTGGCAAAGTCTGTTGCTGGCCGGCGGTGAACGTGGTGACGATCACCTCATCGAACGACAATGCGAAGGCCAGCATCGCGCCGGCCAGCAGCGCTGTCGCCAACTCCGGCAGCACTACGTAGCGGAAGGTCTGGAGGCTATTCGCGCCCAGGTCCATCGAGGCTTCGACCAACGACTTGCTCATGCGCCGGAAGCGCGCCAACGCGTTGTTGTACACCGTCACCACGCAAAACGTGGCATGGCCGATTACGATCGTCCCGAAGCTGAAGGGAATCTCGAACAAGCCGATGGACGAGCGCAGGGCAATGCCAGTGACGATGCCGGGCAGCGCAATCGGCAACAACAGCAGCAACGAGATCGTCTCGCGACCAAAGAATCGCGTGCGATACACCGCCGCAGCGGCCAGTGTGCCTAGCACCAGCGCGACTGCCGTGGCCGCTGCTGCAACTTGCAACGACAGACCTAGTGCCCGCCAGAAGTCCGGGCGTTGCAGCGTGACCGCGAACCAGTTCAACGTGAGACCCGGCGGCGGGAAGGTGAAGGCCGCCTCTTCGATGTTGAAGGCGTAGGACAACACGATGAACAGCGGCACGTGCAGAAATGCAAGCGCGGCGAACGCAGCGACTTTCAACCCGAGTGATGCTCTCATCGTTAGGGTGTCATTCGTGTCATCAGTGTCGCTGGTGTCGGCAGCGTCAACTGATCTGACACCAACGACACTGTTGACAACACCGACGCTACCTCTTCACAGTGCCTCCAGCGCGCCGGCGCGCTTGGCGATCAGCAAATAGACGATCATCACGACGACCGGCACGATGGTGAATGCAGCCGCCAGCGGGATGTTGCCGCTGCTGCCCTGAAACGACAATACCGCCTGACCGATGAAGAAGCTGGAGTTACCCAGCACGGTCGGCACGATGAAGTCACCGAGGGTGAGCGAAAAGGTGAAAATCGAGCCAGCGATCACTCCCGGCATGGCCAGCGGCAACGTGACATACCGGAAGGTCGCGTTCGGCCGGGCGCCCAGATCGCCTGACGCTTCCAGCAGCGAGCGCGGCACGCGCTCCAAGGCAGCCTGCACTGGCAAGATCATATAGGGCAACCACACATAGACAAACACGAAGAACATCCCAAGCGGCGAGAACGAAAGCGACGGACCACCGATGCCCGGAATGCTTAACACGGCCTCCAACAAGCCGCTCAGCCCCAGCCGCTCGAAGAACCAGGTGATGATGCCCTCCTTCGCCAAGATGAGTTTCCAGGCATATACGCGGATCAGGTAGCTCGACCAGAGCGGTAACAGCACGGCCAGATAGAAGATTCCTTTCCAACGCGGCGGGGCATAGCGCACCATGTAATAGGCGAGTGGGAAAGCGATGATCGCGCAGGCAATCGTCACCGTCGCCGCCATCAGCGCCGTGCGCAGGAAGATTTCCAAATTGGCCGGCTGCAGCAGCGCTAGGTAGTTCTGTAGCGTGAACTCGCGCACTACCTGGCCGGTAAAGTCGTCCAAACGCCACAGGCTGTTCAGCAACAACACCCCTAGCGGGACGATGTAGAAGACCAGCATGTAAGCCAGCGGCGGCGCGAGCAGCAACAGCAGCGCCAACCACGGCCGCTTATAAATCGTCGTCGAGAGCGAAGTCAACATCTCTCCTGCACGATTGTCACATCACCCGCGACGCTCATGACATCATTGACGGCCTGATCAACTATGCCAGCCACCGCAGGTGTTCCGGATGCCATGCCAGCGTGACGCGCTGGCCGCGCGGCAAGGTACGAGAATCCAGGTTTTGCTCGATCACCACCAGGTCGCCGCCGCTGTCCAGTTCGACCAGATAGCGCATGTGCGTACCCAAATACACGACATCGCGCACGACGCCGCGCGCCGATTGCATGTCTTCGGCGACGCGCTGATCCACGCCAACGATGCGAATCTTCTCTGGCCGGATCGAAACTGTGCCCGTCAGCCCGGTCAGTGCGCGCGCGTGCTCTCCGCTCAGCAGGTTCGACGTGCCCAAAAAGCTGGCGACGAACGCCGTGGCCGGCTTCTCGTACATCTCCTCCGGCGTGCCAATCTGCTCTACCTTGCCGTGGTTGAACACGGCGATGCGATCGCTCATCGTCAGCGCCTCTTCCTGATCATGGGTAACGAAGATGAACGTAATGCCGACCTTCTTCTGGATCGCTTTCAATTCGATCTGCATCTGCTGGCGAAGCTTGAGGTCAAGCGCACCAAGCGGCTCATCAAGCAGCAGCACGCGCGGGTGATTGATGAGCGCGCGCGCCAGCGCAACGCGCTGGCGCTGGCCGCCGGAGAGTTGCGACGGCTTGCGTCCCTCGAAGCCGCTCAACTGTACGAGATCGAGTATCTCGCGCACACGTCGCATCCGTTCCGGCTTGGGCACTTTACGGATCATCAAGCCGTAGGCAATGTTGTCGGCCACGTTCATGTGCGGGAAGAGCGCGTAGTCCTGAAAGACGGTGTTCACGTCGCGCTCATAGGGCGGCATGCCAGTCACGTCTTGCCCACGCAGGAAGATGCGGCCGGCAGTGGGTTGGTCGAAGCCAGCGATCAAGCGCAGGCAAGTGGTCTTGCCACTGCCGCTCGGCCCGAGCATGGTAAAGAATTCCCCATCGGCGATGTCGAAAGTCACATCATCCACAGCTCGCACATCGCCAAAGTGGCGCGAAACGTGATCGAGGCGCACGGCGTAATCGGACTGCATTGTTCGCTCGCCGGAAGTGTACCGACCTGACCGAATTTGTCCATCACGCAAGCGACGGCGCGTTGCCCCAGGCCTATGGCGACCCGAGGCGATATACAACAACCCAACCCCACAATACATAGCTTAACCGGATGTTTACCTTTTATTTCATTACACACAATTCAAATTTAATCAATTTAAGTACTTTAATGCAATAAACAAATATGGGTTTACACACAGTGCACCTATGCCTGATTGACCCTGTTTGCAGGGTATCGCTACAAGTTATCCATTTGCGTGCAGGCGCAAGCGGTAGCGTCGCACAACTCGTGCAGTATTCCCCCATGGTCGCGACAATCTGAGTGGCGAGGGACAGTCGCGAAGAAGAGGGCGTTCGCTCGCGGGCAGAACGCGCAGTCACTTCGGTAGTTCATCACGGTTACAACGAAGCCGCCGGTTGACGATGCGCTGAGGCCGAATTCGCTATCGCAAATACCAGTTCCGCCTATCGAAAGTTATTGAGGTAGTTCAGATGGTCGAGCTTTCTAACCAAACAGAGTTAGCGAACTTCGACGCAAAGGATCAGGGGGAGATGACTGTGAAGCCCGCTCAGGCACGCCGGCAGTCACGCCTGGATCAAGCACTCAAGGCGTTGATGGACTACGGCTTCACAGCAATCGGCCTTGTATTGCTCTCTCCATTGCTGATTGCGCTTGCGATGATCGTCAAGCTCGATAGTCCCGGGCCGGTGTTCTACCGGCGCCGCGTGATGGGCAAAGGCGGCACGCAATTCGACGCCTTCAAGTTCCGGACGATGTATGTCAACGGTGACGAGATCCTCGCCAATTACCCGGCTTTGAAGGCCCAGCTCGAACGCGATCACAAGTTGCAGGATGACCCGCGCGTGACGCGCTGCGGCCAGTGGATGCGCAAGTTCAGCCTGGATGAGCTTCCGCAGTTGTTCAACGTCATGCTCGGACAGATGAGCCTGGTCGGCCCGCGCATGATCTCGCCGAAGGAGTTGAGCCGCTACGGCGAGCATGCAGACGAGCTGCTCACGGTCAAACCAGGCATCACCGGCTTGTGGCAGATATCCGGTCGTTCCAACCTTGCCCCCGGCGAACGCGTGCGCCTCGACATGGAATTCATCCGAACGCGCAGCGCATGGGGCGATTTCAAGCTACTGCTTCTGACCATCCCGGCGGTGCTGCGAGGACAAGGAGCTTACTAAGCATGTTGATTGCACGAGCGCCGGTGCGCGTCAGCTTTTTTGGCGGCGGCACAGACCTGGCAGCCTATTACGAGCGCTACGGGGGAGCCGTTCTGAGCACCACGATAGACAAATACGTCTACATGCATCTGAACACCAACACCCGTGACGCTTTGCAGATCACGTCGTCGGACTACCGGACGTTCTACCGCCACACGCCAGGTGAGCCATTGCTATGGGACGGCGACTTGAGTCTGCCGCGCGCGGTGCTGCAACAATTCGGCGTCGAGCATGGCGTCTCCATATTCCTCGCCTCCGAAGCGCCACCTGGCACCGGCCTGGGCTCGTCCAGCGCAGTCACAGTTGCCTTGATCAAGGGCATCAGCGCAGCCTGCGGCTTGAACCTATCCAAAGCGCAGGTGGCTGAACTTGCGTGCTATATCGAGATCGAAAAGCTGGGTAAGCCCATCGGCGTGCAAGACCAGTATGCAGCGGCTTTCGGCGGCCTGAACTGGATCACGTTCAGCGCCGGCGGCATCACCGTTCAGCCGATGGAAGTTCCGTGGCACGTGTTGTCGCGATTGGAATCGAACTTGCTCTTGATGTTCACCGGCGCGACGCACGACTCGGCACACATCCTGGCCCAGCAAACCAAGGCGACCAAGAGCAGCAAGAGCATCGTCGTCGAAGCTCTGCAGGCCGTGCACGAGCTGGCGCTGCAAGCTCGCATCTGTTTGCAACGCGGCGAGGTGGACCGCTTCGGCGCGCTATTGGATGTGGCCTGGCAACACAAGAAGAAGTTCGCACCCGGCGTCAGCAACGAATACATTGACCATTGCTACGCCATCGCGCGCAACAACGGCGCGCTGGGCGGCAAGATCGCCGGCGCCGGCGGTGGCGGATTCCTGCTGCTGTATTGCGAGGAAGGCACACTCGACCGCGTAGATCAAGCGCTGACGCGCGAAGGACTGCGCCGGATGGACTTCCGGTTCGAGAGCGACGGCGGCCGGGTGCTGTTCAACGCTGGCTTGCGACTAAAGCACAACCCGCGGTGGCAGGCACGCACCTTCCAGAAGACGCGATCACTCAATGGACATCAGGAGCCGGTGGCAACCTCCGCTTAAGCGCTGCCGAATCCCGCATGTCTGGCAGGGGGAGAAATTATGCGCAAAATCGAATCATTCACCACACAGCCAATCGAGTCCTCAACAAACCGGCGTCAATGGCATGCTCTTATCGTCGTGCTGCTCATCCTAGATGCGCTGTGCGTGCTGGGCAGCCTAACGCTGGCCTACGTCATCCGAATTGAGGGTCTGATTCCCTATTACGCCACAGTAAACGACGCGGCTTATCGAAACCTGGTCATCCTCGCGGTGCCTTTGTTTTTGGCTTGCTTTGCCATCCTCGGGCTATACCAGCGCGACAATTTGCTGGGCGGCATCGTCGAATACAAACAAGTCGTCAAGGGATGCACTGCCAGCTTGATGCTACTGGTCGTCTACGTCGTGTTCGCACGCGTGGGCGATTTCGACCCATCGCGCGGCTGGCTGGTCTTATCGTGGGCACTCTCGATCGCCATGGTCGGCACGATGCGTTTCTTCGTGCGCCGCATCGTATACCGACTGCGTGAGATGCGCTGGCTGACCTCGCGTGTGTTGATCGTCGGTGCCAATGATCAGGGCGTCGCCATTGCCGAACAGTGGATGAGCAATCCCTACTCCGGCATGCAGGTCGTAGGCTTCCTCGATGATTTCAAGGCAGTGGGGAGCATCGTGTTGGACAACATCAGGGTGATCGGCCGGCCGAGCGCCCTAAACGAGTTGAGCCGCCTATACCACGCGGACGAGGTTATCGTGATATCCACCGCTGTAGCCTGGGAATCCTTCGGCGAATTGGTGACGCGCGATGCTAAAGCTCAGGATTACACGCTGCGCCTATCGCCCGGCTTCTACGAGATGCTTACCACCGGCGTGGCGGTCACAACCAAGACGTTCGTTCCACTGCTGACGATCCATGACAGTCGCATCGTCGGAATAGACGCCTTGCTGAAGAGTGTGCTCGACTATGGGCTGGGCATCCTGCTGGCACTGGTGAGCCTGCCGTTCGGCCTAGCGATCGCCCTCGCGCTAAAGCTGCGCAACCCGCATGCCCCGGTGCTCACCCATACACGCGTCTTCGGCCGCGGCGGCAGACCGTTCAGCATGTTGCGGTTCAACACGCGGCCATCCCCGGCACAGCAACCCAATTGCAGAGGCAAGCTCGAGCGCTGGCTACGCATCACCGGGCTAGACAAGATGCCCCAACTCTGGAACGTACTGCGTGGGCAGATGAGCCTGGTTGGGCCGCGACCGCGGGCATCGCTCAACCGCGTGACCGATATGCACACCATGCACAACCTGCAGGCCGTGAAACCTGGGATTCTCGGGCCGTGGATGCGAAACGATCACCTTGCATCCTCAGATCCGTTGCACGATGAGTTGAGCTACGTGCGCAACTGGCAAATTTGGAACGATCTCCCCATCCTGTTCGAAACGGCAGTCGTGCTCTTTACGCGCATGATTCCAGGATACAAGCGGCCGTCACGTCCAGCCGAGCAAGAGCAGGCATGGCTGCCGAGCGGAGACAAGAGCCTCAAGGAAGACGTTCTCTACTAGTGCCGAGTTCATCTCGCTCGGTCAGCGCTTGGCACTGGCGGCGCACCTCTTCTGCGTAACCTAAATCATCTATGAGCCTACTCTCGCCACCTTACAACGCCGGCTTGCAACCAAACACCTGCGCATTGATCCTGGCTGCCGGTGAGGGCACACGTCTTCGCCCCCTGACCCTGGAGCGACCCAAGCCGATGGTCCCGATCGCCGGCCGGCCGCTGCTGGATTACACGGTCCGCTGGCTGCGCGATCACGGCATCACCGACATCGCTATTAACTTGCATTACAAGCCCGAAGTCATCGTGCAGCATTTTGGCGATGGGAGCACATTCGGCGTCCGGATTCACTACTCACACGAGCCCAAGATCCTGGGCACAGCCGGCGCTGCCCGGAAGATCAAAACTTGGGTGGACGGGCGCCCGCTCATCGTGGTTTACGGCGATGTATTGACGGACCTTGATCTGCGCGCGTTGCTGAACCATCATGCGCAAATGAGCGCGCGCGATGCTGCAACCGCAGTGACGATGAGCCTGTATCACGTGCCGAACCCCACTGAGGTCGGTCTGGTCGGCATGGACGACGTGGGCAGAGTCAACCGCTTCTTGGAGAAGCCGAAGCCATCCGAGGTGTTCACCGATCTGGCGAATGCCGGCATACTCGTGTTGCAACCTGAAGCGCTCGAGTTGATTCCGGAGGACACATTCTGCGACTTCGGCATGCACATCTTCCCCATGCTGTTGCATGCCGGACTATCCATTTACGGTTGGGTCATTCCGGAGGATACCTATCTGCTGGACATTGGCTCGCCAGAGAAGTATGCGCAAGCGAATCGCGATTGGCCGGAGCATCTGCGCCGAAAGACGAATTTGCAACCTACTGCAGCGCAGTTCTGAGTCCAACGGGGAGTGCAATAATCGGTCAAAATGTGTTATTCTCGCACTGCAATTGGGGCTATGAGCATTCCCAGTTCAAGTCAGGTGATCCATTCGCGGTGCGCTTGTGGAGAGTGTTAAATGGAACTGAGCCAATTCACATCTGCCCTACGTCGCTGGTGGTGGATCATCGTCGCCAGCGTCCTCGTCGCTGCCACGACCAGCTATTTCGTCACGCAATCGTTGCCAAAAACATACCACTCCCAGACGACGTTACTGGTGGGATCGGTCACGAACCCTAATCCCGATCAAGGCGACTTCATGCTGGGCCAAACGCTGGCACAGGTATACGCCAGCCTTGCTCTGCGCGAACCCGTATTGCGCGGCACGCTGGAAGCGCTCAACCTGGATTGGGACTGGCAAGCACTGCGCGAGCAAGTTTCCACGCGCACCGATCTGAAATCACCCTTGATCGAGATCTCGGTCGTGGACACCGATCCGCAGCGTGCGAAGGTCTTCGCAGATGAGATCGCGCGGCAGCTCATTTTGCAAGGCCCCGGCGGCACCGACGCAGCACGCGCAATGGACCGCGAGTTTGCCATGCAACAGCTCGCATCGCTGAAGGCCAGAATCGAACAGGGTGAAGCAGAACTGCGCCAGTTGGACGAGGAAATCGCCAAAGCGACTAGCCGGCGCGAGATCGAGGACGCACGTCAGAGACAGATCGCCATCAACACGCAAATCGCCACCTGGCAGGGCAACTACGCCCAGATCCAAGCTAACTTGCTCAAGGACGTGCCAAACTCGCTTACGGTGATCGAACCGGCTGCCGTGCCCACGGTACCGATCGGCCCGAAATTGGTGCAGAACGTATTGCTGGCAGCCATTGCCGGCCTGTTGCTAGCCGTCGCAGCCATCGTGCTGCTCGAACTGATTGACGACACCATCAAGACGTCGGACGATGCGCGGCGCGCGCTCGGTCTTCCGCTGCTCGGCAGCATTACCCGCATCGGCGGAAGCGGATATGCCGACCGGCTCGTCACCGCTTCGCCACAATACTCGCGCGTTGCTGAGGCATACCGCGTGCTACGAACGAACTTGCAGTTCAGCAGGGTCGGTCACTCGTTTCACACGCTGATGGTCACCAGCAGCAAACCCAAAGAAGGTAAAAGCACGACGGCGGCGAACCTGGCTGCGGTTATTGCTCAATCCGGCAAGCGTGTCATCCTCGTAGACACCGATCTTCGCCGGCCGGTCCAACACCAAATCTTCGAGCTTGATAACCAGGAGGGACTGACGACAGCATTCCTCGATGAGCATACAAACATCGAGAAGCTACTGAAGCCAGTGATGGCCGATTCGCTCAGCGTGCTGCCATCGGGCCCCATCCCCTACAACCCGTCGGAGCTGCTGGACTCGGAACGCATGATGCGCATCCTGGAAGAGCTAAAGCGCAGGGCTGATCTGGTGATTCTCGACTCACCGCCGATCCTGAGCGTGGCCGACGCGACCATCTTGACTGCGCGTGTAGACGGCGTGTTGCTGGTCGTCGATTCAGGCTATACACGGCGCGGCACAGCCAAACATGCCAAGGAGACGCTGCAACGCGTCGGCGCGACCATTGTCGGCATAGTGCTCAATCGCGCACCCATCGAGAGGCAAAGCGACTACGATTACGAATACTCCCCTGAAACGGGCGAAAAGAAACGCAAGAAGCGCGCTAAAAATAAAGCCACGCCGGAACCAGCCACGGCTGGCGCAACCAGCGGCATGCTGAAGCCCGTCAAGCTGACCAAGCCCGCCTTACAGGCAGACAATGCGGCCAATAACGGCGCTGGCGCCGCCACTGAGCACGCCAGTTGAACGTTGGCAGGACGCGACTGCTACGGCCATCTCCCCGCCACTCGAGCCCTCTGAGCCTTCTGGTTCAGGGGGTGCTGTTTGCCGAGTCGCCATCGGCTGGCTATACTGATTGCCTCTTAGTGCGGCGTTCAACTGGCCGCGATCGCAATCGGACGAGAGGATTTAAGGAGGCTAACGATGCAGAAAGCAACCTATCCAGCCAGGACGATTTTCGCCATTGTGACAGGGGCAATACTCGTCTTGACCGCGTGCGCCGTTCCACAACAATCAGCCTCGCCGGCTGCCGCACCCGCTGCGCCGACCGCACCGCCTAAAGGTGCACCGCTCCAGGCCATCGGCGAAGGCGAGGGCCAAGTGGATATCGTAGCCTGGGCAGGGTACATTGAGCGTGGCGAGACCGATAAACGATTCGACTGGGTGACGAAGTTCGAGGCCGACACCGGCTGCAAGGTCAACGTCAAGACGGCTGCCACTTCTGACGAGATGGTCGCTCTGATGAACGAAGGCGGCTTCGACCTGGTCACAGCGTCGGGCGACGCCAGCAACCGTTTGATCAGCGGCGGCAAGGTGCAGGAGATCAACATCAGCCTCATCCCCAGTTGGAACAAGATCGACCCGCGCTTGCAGAACGCGCCCTGGCATACCGTGAACGGCAAGCACTACGGCGTACCGTATCAGTGGGGTAGCAACGTGCTGATGTACAACACCGAGGTCTTCAAAGAGCCGCCGACCAGTTGGGAGGTGGTACTCAAGGAGACGACGCTGCCGGACGGCAAGAGCAACAAGGGCCGTGTCCAGGCCTACGATGGCCCGATCTACGTCGCCGACGCCGCGCTCTACCTGAAGTTCCATAATCCCGAACTCGGTATCAAGGACCCCTACGCACTCACCCGCGAGCAGTTCAATGCTGCGCTCGACCTCCTGCGTGAGCAGCGCAGGATCGTCGGTCGCTATTGGCACGATGCGTTCATCCAGATCGATGACTTTAAGAACGAAGGCGTCGTCGCCAGCAGCTCATGGCCATTCCAGGTGAACTTGTTGCAGTCGGAGGGTAAGCCGATTGCCAGCACCATTCCGCAAGAAGGCGCCACCGGTTGGGCCGACACCACGATGATGCACATAGACGCCGCCCATCCAAACTGTGCCTACAAATGGCTGGAGTGGTCGCTCAATCCCAAGTTGCAGGGCGACTTGGCGGCCTGGTTCGGCAGCGTGCCGGTCGTGCTCGAAGCATGCCAGGGCAACGAGTTACTCGGTCCGGATGGCTGCAAGATCAACGGCCTGGAGAACTTCGATAAGATTTGGTTCTGGCGCACGCCGACTACCGATTGCGGCGACGGTCGGAAGGAATGCGTGCCGTATCACGAATGGGTCACCAATTACGTGGCCGTGATCGGCGGACGCTAGTCGTGAGTGTCGCTGGTGTCAAATAGTGTCAACAGAGTCGTTGGTGTCAGTAGGTCGAATCTGCCATTCGTGTCCAAGCATGGCTAACGCCATTCGGCACTGCTGCCACTATCCGACACTACTCGACACCGGTGACACCATTTGACACTACCGACACTATCTAACACAAAACATGACTTTATGAACCACAAGCTCTGGATCAACGGCGCCTGGGTGGAAAGCGACGGCGGCCAGGTGCCGATCGAGAATCCGGCTACCGGCGAGGTTATCGCCCATGTTGCGGATGCCAGCCGCGCCGATGTGGATGCTGCCGTACAAGCAGCCAAAGCAGCTTTCTACGACGGCCGGTGGAGCAAGCTCACCCCCGGCCAGCGCAGCCTGGCCATCTGGAAACTGGCCGACCTGATCGAGAAGCGCGCCGAGGAGATCGCTCGCGTCGAGAGCGAGAATACCGGCAAGCCCTACGCCTTTGTGTCGCTGGGTGGGGACATTCCCTTTGCGGTGGATAACCTGCGTTTCTTCGCCGGCGCTGCACGCGACACTCACGGACATCACGCCGGCGAGTTCATGGCCGGCTACAGCTCGATCTACCGACGCGAGCCGGTTGGGGTAGTCGCGCAGATCTGTCCGTGGAACTATCCCTTCATGATGGCCGCATGGAAGATCGGCCCTGCGCTGGCCGCCGGCTGCACCGTGGTGCTGAAGCCCGCGCCCAGCACACCGCTCACCACGCTCATGCTGGCGGAACTCATCAAGGAAGCCGGCATCCCCGACGGCGTCGTCAACATTATCACCGGCAGCAACGAGACCGGCCAGGCAATGGTGGAACATCCCGATGTGCGCATGGTCAGCCTCACCGGCTCGACGAATACCGGCAAGAAGGTCATGCGCACTGCAGCCGACACGTTGAAGCGTGTGCACCTGGAACTGGGCGGCAAAGCACCCTTCATCGTGTTCGACGACGCCGACCCCGAACTCGTCGCTGCCAAGGCAACGCTGGCCGCCACGCTTAATACCGGCCAGGACTGCACGGCAGCGACGCGCGTATATGTGGCGCGGGACAGGTCGAGGATCGTGACCGAAGCGATCGTCGAGGCGATGCGCGGCGTGAAGATCGGCTTGCCCTTCGACGAAGGCGTGCAGATGGGGCCATTCGTCAGCCGCGCACAGCGCGAGCGCGTGATGGGCTTCATCGAACGTGCCAAAGCCGGCGGCGCGAAAGTACTCACCGGCGGCGACGTGCCCAAGGCGTTCAGCGAGCGAGGCTACTTCTACGAGCCGACGGTCATCACCAACGTAGATCAGAAAAGTGAGATTGTGCAAAGCGAGGTTTTTGGCCCAGTGCTCACCGTAACCGAATTCAAGGACGAGGCTGAAGCGCTGCACTTAGCCAATGACGTGCTCTACGGACTGGCAGCAAGCGTATGGACGCGCGACATCGGCCGGGCGATGAAGCTGGCCGCGGACCTGGAGTTTGGCACGGTGTGGATCAACGATCACCTGCCGTTGACGAGCGAGACGCCTCATGGTGGATTCAAGCAATCCGGCTTCGGCAAAGACCTAAGTGCCGAGGCAATGGCCGATTATCAGATCACCAAGCACGTGATGATCGCCACCTGAACCAACGGCCTAAGCCCAGACGCATGAAGCATCCCGCGTCCGGGCTCACCCATTGCATCCCTCAGCGCAGGCCAACGAAGCCATGAATGGCGCACACCCCTATCCTATCGTCGGTGTCTTGCCCGTCTTCCAAACGCCCTACCACGAGGACGAAACGATTGACTTCGAGACGTTAGAGAAAGAAATCCATTGGCTCTTCGATCAGGGCGCGGATGGCATTGTCATGGCGATGGTGTCGGAGACATTGCGGCTGAGCAGCGACGAGCGCCGCGCCTTGGCCGAAGCGGCCTGCGCAATCGGCGGCCCGCATGGCACGACGATCATCAGCGTTGGCGCAGAATCCAGCCGGGTCGCCGAAGATCTCGCCCGGCACGCCGAGGCCGCCGGCGCGGATGCGGTGATGGCCATCCCGCCGTTCGCGACCAACGCCGACGAATCCGAGCTCAAGCGCTACTACGAGCGCATTCTCGGCGCCGTCTCCATTCCAGTCGTCGTGCAAGACGCCAGTGGTTACGTAGGTCGGACGATGTCCATTGCACTGCAAGCCAACCTGTTCAACACGTACGGCCCACGCGTCATGTTCAAGCCGGAGGCGCACCCGATCGGGCCGCGCCTGAGCGAATTACACCGCGCCACTGGGCATCGCGCTAGTATCTTCGAGGGTTCCGGCGGCGCAGCACTGGCCGAAAGCTACGCGCGCGGCATCGCCGGCGCCATGCCCGGCGCCGACTTAGTTGATGTGATCGTCGTGTTGTGGCGCGCGCTCGAGGCCGGCGACACGAGTATGGCCAATCGGCTCTCTGCCCCGCTCAGCGCGCTAGTCGGCCGGCTGACGAGCCTGGATGCCTTCCTGGCCGTGGAAAAGTATCTGCTCGTCAAACGCGGCGTGTTCAAGAACACAATCGTGCGCGGGCCGGTCGGCTATCACCTGGATGCCACCATGCGCAGTGAAGTGGATCGCTTGTTCGACGAGTTGCAAGCGATCTTGCTGGATGCTGCTCCCACCAACCAGCAGAGCGCGTCGCGCAAGACGTGAGGACACATAGAGCGCACCGGGCTGGACAGATGCTTGACACACGGGGACATACTCGTTACATTTCCGCCCGAGATGCGCGTATCGCTCTATGCTGGTCGGCACGTCGCCTGGTTGCGCTTTAATACGGAGTCCGGCGAGTTCATCCTTCAGAAAGACTGGGATCAGTATGAGAACTGTGCGCAGTGCCACGGGCGCGCTGAGATAGACGAAACGCCGGAAGGCGATTTGATTTGCCATATCTGTCGCGCCATGCTCCCCCGCCCGGCGACTTGATAAGCCTGACCTCCAGGTGAGCGTGTCTCGCCTTCCCTCATCAAAGCCCGCACGCGGTGTACTCGCAGCATTTGCCGTGCTGCTATGATGTAGCCACGGCCTGTTGCCGTCCCATTCTATGTTGAGCCTACAAGAACTAGCTACCTCAGCGCAAATCAATGGCCAGCTGGCCGAGCCAACGACTGCTAGAACATTCGACGCCTTCGGTAGGCACATCCATTATCTGCGCGTGTCGTTAACGGATCGTTGCAATCTGCGCTGCGTGTACTGCATGCCAGAGCAAATGGTGTTCCGGCCCAGCGAAGAACTGCTCACCGACCAGGAGCTGTTTCGGGTGCTCGAAGTGATGAACACGCTGGGCTTCGATAAGTACCGCCTGACCGGCGGCGAACCCACTGTGCGACCCGGCCTGGTCGAAATCGTGCGGCGAATCGCCAGTCTGTCGAATGCGCGCGAAGTGGCGATGACGACGAACGGCTTGAAGCTGGCTCAACTCGCTTGGCCGCTGAAGGACGCCGGGCTGAATCGCGTGAACATCAGCATAGATTCGCTGGACCCGGTCAAGTTCAAGCGCATCACGCGCTGGGGAGATGTGCGTGACGTGCTGGCCGGCATCGGCGCAGCCGAGCAGGCGGGCCTGACGCCGATCAAACTCAACGCTGTGGTGATTCGGGGCTTCAACGAAGATGACGTGGTGCCCCTCGCTCGGCTGACGCTCGAACACGAATGGCAGTTCCGATTCATCGAGGTGATGCCGTTCGCCGACGTCGCCGAATTTCAACAGGCGTCCATCGTGCCTACCCGCGAGATGATCGCGCGGATCGAAGCCGAACTCGGTCCGCTGAGCGAGGAGAACGATGGCCAGCTCGACGGCGAAGCCAAGGTCTATCGCCTGCCCGGCGCACGCGGTACCGTCGGCTTCATCAGCCCGGTGACCGCACCGTTCTGTGCAAGCTGCAACCGCGTTCGCCTCACTGCTGACGGCACGCTGCGCCTTTGTCTGCTCAAGGATGGCGAACTCGATCTGCGCACACCGCTGCGCCGCGGCGCGAACAAGGACGACTTGCTCGAACTCATCCACGCAGCGATCTGGCGCAAGCCCTGGGGACACGACCTGGCGCATGGCGTGATCCCGATGAATCGGATCATGAGCGAAATCGGCGGGTGAAAGACTATGGAACTGACGCATCTCGATCCATCCGGCCAGGCGCGCATGGTTGATGTGGGCACCAAGGCCGATACGCACCGCACAGCGGTAGCGCGCGGGACCGTGACCATGAGCCACACGGCGTACGACGCCATCGTGCAAGGCAACGTGAAGAAAGGCGACGCCCTGGGCGCAGCGCGCATCGCCGGCATCATGGCTGCCAAGCGCACCAGCGACCTGATCCCCCTTTGCCACCCCATCCCGCTGACGCGGGTCGAGGTTCGCTGTGAACCCGTGGACGGGCGTATCGAAGTCGAGGCGCGCGTCGAAAGCGTGGGCAAAACCGGCGTGGAGATGGAGGCGCTCACAGCCGTGAGCGTCGCCGCGCTCACCATCTACGACATGGTAAAGAGCATTGACCGCGGCATGACGATCAGCGAGGTGAAGCTGGTCTCGCGCAGCGGCGGCAAATCCGGCGAGTGGCATGCGGATGACCAACCGGCCTGATCGCGAGGGATGACGGATGTTGATCAAACTGTTCGCCACGTTGAAAGATCGCGCCGGCGCAGGTGAGATCACTGTGGCAGCAGAGGACAACTGCACGGTCGCCGAGCTGCGCGCCCGTATCGCTGCGCAACACCCTGAGCTTGCCGAGCTGGTTGCGCGTTCGATCGTCGCGGTCAACCGCGAATTTGCCTTCAACGAGGACGTCGTGCGCGCGACGGATGAAGTTGCCCTCTTCCCACCCGTAAGCGGCGGATGCCTATGACCGAGCCAACGATCGTTCGAATTACGACCGACCCGATTGATTTGAACGCGCTGCAGCAGGCCGTGACCACGCCACGCGACGGCGCTGTGGTGTTGTTCACCGGCACGGTGCGCGGCATCACCGGCGCAGAGCAAACCGCGATGCTTGAGTACGAGGCTTATACCGAGATGGCGCTGGCCAAACTTCGGCAAGTCGCCGACGAGATGCGGGCCCGTTTTGCGCTGATCCACGGCATCGCCTTGGTGCAGCGCGTAGGCGAGATGGCCGTTGGCGAAGCGACCGTCGCCGTTGTCGTGAGCGCCGGACATCGCGGGGATGGCGCATTCGAAGCCGCGCGCTATGGCATAGATCGGCTGAAGCAGATCGTGCCGGTATGGAAGAAGGAAACACGCCCCGATGGCTCCGCCTGGGTCGCAGGCGATTACACGCCAAGTCGAGGGGATTGAGCACAACGCGTCTTCACCCATCGGCCGACTCGACGTGGCCAGACAACATCGTTCGCTATTTTTGACGGCACTCGACCATCGCCCATGCTGCTCCCAGATCACATACTCGGCCTGGCGGCGTTCGTCCTGATCAATCTGATCCCCGGCTATGCGTTGATCGAGATCTTCTGGCCGCGGGCATCGCTGCTTTCGCCTGCCGAACGCTTCGGTCTAGCCATCGGCACCGGAGTCGCGATTCCACCGCTGCTGATCTACCTCGCTGATCTCACCGGGCTCAGATGGGGACGCGAGGCAACTTGGCTTTATGCAATAGTCGCCGCGCTGAGCGTGATCGCTACGGCAATCATGCGACGTCACATCGTGCGCGCGTCAGCTTTTGACTGGCAGCGCACTGACTGGGCCTTTCTCGGGCTGCTCACCATGACGCTGATGGCAGCTTGGGCACGTTTGTATTCTGTGCGCGAGTTGCGCGCCGGCATGTTTGGCGACTCAGTTCACCACACAATGATCGTGCAACTCATGCTCGAGAATGGCGGGCTTTTCTCGTCCTGGCAACCTTATGCGCCGCTCACCACGCTGACGTATCACTTCGGCTTTCACGCGAATGTCGCGTTCTACGCCTGGCTGCTTGGTGCCCCGGCAACCAGCAGTGTGCTCATCTATGGTCAGTTGCTGAATGCGGGTGCCGCGCCGCTGGCGTTTCTGCTGGCGTCGCGCGTCATCGGCGCGTATGTGCCCGACCGCGCATCGGTCGCCGCTGCCGCCGGATTGTGGGCAGCTGTCTTCACCGGCTTTGTGAACACCATGCCGGCCTACTTCGTCAACTGGGGTCGCTACACACAACTGGCCGGCCAGATCATCTTGCCCGCGCTGATCGTCGTGTGGATCGAGTTGATTGAACGAAGTGCGGGCGGTGGTATCAAGGCCAACTGGCGACCGATGGCATTGGCGACCCTGCTCACGACAGCGTTGATGCTGACGCACTACATCGTCACCATCTTCGCCGCACTCATGGTGGGTAGCTACTTGATCGCGCGCATCTTGCAGCTCAGCGCAGCCCGGCCGGCACTCCGCACAGCGCTGCCGGTGTTGGGTGCCGCTTTGGCAGCGCTCATAGCGGCGTGGCCATGGATTCAAACGACGCTTACCGGCGGCCTGCTGCGCAACACGTCGTTGATGGTTGGCGGCGGTGTTAGCGCTGACCGCGTGGCCACTTATGCGACGCTGACGCCGATCACGCCGTTCTATCTGAAGGGTTGGCTACTCGCGTCGGCGATCGTTGGCCTGGGCATAGCCATCGCACAACGACAGGGGCGTCCGACGATCTTCGCAGTTTGGGCAGGCTTGCTTCTGTTCACGATTACCCCAAACACCTTCGGCCTGCCCGGCAACGGCGTCATAGATCAGCTCACAGCCTACATCGCTCTCTATGTGCCGGTCGCGCCGTTGGCCGGTTACGGCTTGGCCGAATTGCACGCTTGGGTGACCAATCAGCTCGGGACGTGGCTGCGATGGGCAATGCGCATCTATTTGCCCATAACCGCAGCCGCGACGCTAACGATCAGCTTGTGGGACGCAGTCACCTGGCTACCGCGCGTCGTCGAGCCCACTCGGCAAATGCTCACGGCAGCCGACGAACAGGCAATGGCGTGGATCACTGACCATCTGCCTGAGCACGCCCGTTTTGTGGTCAACACATTTCCAGCCTACGGCGGGTCGCTGATCGCCGGCACCGACGGCGGCTGGTGGATCCCCCTTATGACTCAACGCGAAACTAACCTTCCGCCGATCACCTACGGTAGCGAAGCGTTCGAGGATCCGATGTTTTATCGTCAGACCAACGCCTTCGCAGCCGCGCTGCGCGGCGCACCGCTCACCGACCCAACGCCGCGCGCCATCAACCTGACGACGCCGGAGAACGTTCAACGCCTGCGCACCGCGGGATTCACACACGTGTACAAGGGCGCCAACCAAACGCCTGGGCCGGCGCAGGCCGACTGGATAGATACGGGTGCCCTACGCAAGAGCGATCATTTTCAACTGATCTACGAGGCGGACGGCGTCGAAATCTTCGCGCTTGTAAAATGAAGCGACTGTGAAGATGTGCGTCATCGGCCCGACGTGGCCCTTTCGCGGAGGCATCGCTCACTACACCACGCTCCTGGTGAAGCACCTACGTGAGCGCCACACTGTGCGCTTCATCACCTACCTCAAGCAATACCCAAAGTGGCTCTACCCAGGCAATACCGCCATGGACCCCAGCCCGGATTCGAGTGTGCTGCGCATCGAATGCGATCGCCTGCTCACGCCTTGGAACCCGCTGACTTGGTGGAAGACCTATCGGCTCATCAAGAGCGATCAGCCCGACGTACTGCTCTTGCAGTGGTGGACACCGTTCTTTTCGCCGATGCTGTTCTTCCTCACGCGCATGCTCAAGCACGAGTCGCACATCCGTGTCATCTTCTTGTGCCATCACCTCATCGCGCCGGATGGCGGCATCTTCGATTGGTTTCTGGCACGGCGCATTCTTTGGCGCGGCAACGGCTTCATCGTGATGAGCGAAGAGGATTTTGCACTGCTGCGCCGAGCGCTGCCGCGCGCGCGCATCAAGGGCACGACGCATCCTCCCTACGATATCTTTAGCCGCGCACCGATCCCGCGCGAACAAGCGCGCGCCAAGCTGGGGCTTTCGCCCAGCGCGCCGGTCGTGCTGTTCTTCGGCTTCGTCCGGCGTTACAAGGGGCTGCGCCATCTTCTGGAGGCCATGCGCAGCGTGCGCAACCGACTTCCGGATGCCAAGTTGCTCGTCGTGGGCGAATTCTGGGAAGACGAGCGGCTATACCGTGACCTCATTCGCCAGCTCGGCCTGCAAGACGCCGTTCAAATTTACAACCAATACATCCCAAACGACCAGATCACCGTATACTTCTCTGCGGCGGACGTGGTCGCGCTGCCTTACCTGGAAGCGACGCAGAGTGGCGTGGCACAACTGGCCATCGGCTTCGAACGACCGATCATCGCAACCAACGTCGGCGGCATGGCCGAGGTCGTCCACCATGGTGAAACCGGCTTCGTGGTTCCTCCCGGCGATTCGCAAGCCCTGGCTATAGCTTTGATCGAGTTCTTCACTCGAAACATGGCAGAACCCTTCTCGCAGCGCATTCGCAAGGATAAAGAGTCGGCTTCCTGGCTGCCGATGATCCAGTTGATCGAGGAGCTGGCACAACCTCTGCCGGCGGCACAAGCCGAAGCAGTCGCTGTTCGGCAGCCTTCGCCGCGCGTATTTTGAGCGACGCTCGCCGCCATGCGCATCGCCCTGCTATGTACATCTGGGTTGGACAACGCCTCTCCCCGCGGGCGATTTTTACCACTGGCGCGAGAGCTGGTTAGGCAGGGCCACCAACCGCATCTGCTCTTGCTGCATCCAACCTTCGACCGGCTGGAGCCAGACGAGCGCGAATGCACTCACGATGGGGTGCATGTCGCATATGTTGCCCAAATGCATGTTTATGGCCTGCCGGGCGAGCGGCGTTACTTCACTCTGCCGGAGTTGGCCCTGGTGTCACTTCGCGCTGCACATGCGTTATGGCGCACATGCATGCGTCTACACCCCGACATCATCCATGTGTGCAAGCCGCAGCCTATCAACGGGCTGGCCGGCTGGTTGGCGGCCCAGCAACTCCGGCGGCCTTTGTTTGTGGATTGTGACGACTACGAAGCCGAAGCCAACCGCACCCACAGCGCATTTCAACGCAAGATGCTCGTGTGGTGGGAAGATCGTTTGCCGTTGCACGCGCAAGGCGTGACCGTAAACACGCGCTTTCTGTTCGAGCGATATCGCGCGCTGGGCATTCCGCAGGTTCGGCTGCGCTACGTACCCAATGGCGCAGACGCACTGCCTGCAGACTTGCCGCCGCCACCCGCACTGGCTCATCTGGTTGGACAACCGATTGTGCTGTATGTGGGTACGCTCAACATCGCCTCACACGCAGTGGACTTGCTACTGGATGCCTTCGCCCGAGTCGAGCAAGAGATGCCGGCAGCGCAGCTTGTGATCGTCGGCGATGGTGATGACCGCGACGCGCTCAAGGCCCACGCGAAACGACTGGCGCTGTGTAACGTTCACTGGCTCGGTCGCCTTTCGACAGATGAAGCGCGCCGGTGCTACGGCGCGGCGTGCTGCTCAGTAGATCCGGTGCGCGATACGCCGACGATGCGCGCACGATCGCCGCTCAAGATCGTCGAGAGCCTAGCCGCCGGCACACCGGTCGTGACCGGCGATGTGGGCGACCGACGCGAGGTGCTGGCCGATGGCAAGGCCGGCATGTTAGCACCCCCCGACGATGCGCAGGCATTGGCAAGCAACATCCTGGGTGTGTTGCGCAGCACCACACTGCGCGCCGAGCTACAAGCTGGCGCGCTGCGCCAACGCGAACACTATCGCTGGGATACGCTGGCTGCGGAGTGGTCTGGGATATACTCGGTCGCGACCGAGTGAATCGTCATTCCCTCCGTCCATCATGACCGTTACAGAGCGCCTCAAGTCCTACCGAGACGCCTTCATCGTGTGGCGAACCGGTCAGCTCGGCAAGCATAACTCTCTCGTCGCCACTTTCGTGCGCGGCATCTTCGCCGCTATTTCCGGCACCACCCTGGCTTATCTGCTGGGCGCGATAACGACTGTGCTGGTCGCGCGCGAGCTAGGCGTGAACGGCTACGGTGAATATGCCACGATCATGGCCAGCCTGGGGTTGCTCTCCAACCTTCTCGGCCTCGGCCTGGATACCTGGTTGTTGGGCGAAGGTGCACGGCTGCCTCGCCAACTCAACACGCTGGCATGGCAAGTGCTGTTTCTGAAGGCAGCCGGCTCGTTAGCGATGTTGGGCATCTTGATGTGGAGCTGGCTAAGCGGCGGTGCCAACGCAGCCGTATTCATCATCGGCAGCCTCGGTGTCATTGCAGATGGCTTCTCACGCACAGGTTTCGCAATGCTGCGTGCACGTGCACAGAACGGGCGTGTGGCCATTTTGGAAGTCGCTGCTCCAGCACTACTACTGGCCGGCTTGTTTGCCCTCAAAGCCATCGGTTTCACCGTCGTCGCTTTGGTGACCGTGCAGCTTGTTTGCAACGCGATCGTCACCGCAGCCACTTTTGCCAACACCTTTGACGAGATCAAGCTACCCACACCTGCGCCATGGGGCGTGCTGCGCGAGGGATGGATCTTCATTGCATCCGACGTTGTGGCCAATATCTACTCACTCGTCGGTATCACAGCAGTGGGATGGTTCGCTGGCACAATGGCAGCAGGGTTATACAAACCTGCTCACACAGCCATCTCACTCACCTACGTCGTCCCGAACCTCATCTTCTGGGTAGGGCTGCCGTTGCTCAACCGCGCAACGACCCACTCGGTCTATCGTCGCGTTGCCGGGACGATGCTGGCTAGCGCTACGTTGTACGGCTTGTGCATACTGATGGGCATCTGGTGGATCGGCGAGCCGGCGCTGCGCTTGATCTATGGCGAAACTTTCCTCCCCTCCCTACCCTACGTCCAGGGGATGAGCCTGATTCCACTGATGAAATCCATCAGCTTCGTCTGCGCAGCAGTCATGCTCTCGCAAAAACGCCAGCGATTGCGATTGGGATTGCAAAGCATCGTCGCGCTCTTCAGCGTTGCTGGCGCGTTTGTAGTGATACCAAATGCCGGCGCCATGGGTGCAACATGGCTACAAGTCTTTATCGAAGCAGTGCTGCTAGCGCTCTATGCTGCAGGCGCAATCTGGTCGCTCCACAAAAGGTATGCACAAGAGAGGCCATGAATATCCTCGTCATCAATGTGCACTCGCTCACCAACACCGGTGATGCCGCACTCACTTTAGAGATGCTGCGCCAGTTGAGACAACAATTTCCCGATAGCCGGATCACAATGGCAATGGACGATCCTGCATCGCTCGATGGCGATACGTACATCATCGGTTCGATTTTGCGCTGGTGCAAAACGAGAGCCGCCGACGGCCGATCCGTTTGGCATGTGGGGAACCTTATCCGCTTCTTGCCGGCCAGCTTGCTCAGCCTGCTTGCCTTTCGCCTGTTCGGCAAGCGCTTCTTTCCTGGCATGACGCAAGCACAACGCGAGACGATCGAAGCTTATTTCAATGCGCGAATCGTCGTCAGCAAGCCTGGCGGATTTCTCTACACCAGCGGCGGCTTGGGGATGCCCTTCCTGCTGACCATTTACACCATCGCATTCGCCATCTTGTGCAACAAGCCACACTACATGCTGCCCCAATCCATCGGCCCGATCACACGGCCGTGGCAGCGTTGGCTGACGCGTTGGGCGCTAAACCACTCGCGACTGACGATGATTCGCGAACCAGCCTCAGTGCGCGAGATGGTTGCAATTGGGGCCGATCACAACCGATGGGTTGCGGTGCCAGATTTGGCGTTTGGCTTCCCGCCGGCGCCGGCCGAGATCGCACGCGCATGGTTGGCCCAGCATGGAGTGAGCTGTGATACCGACCGGCCGTGCATCGGTGTGACGGCAATGAACTGGCGAGCACAAAACAGCGCCTTCAACCTGCAAAAGCAATACGAAGATGCGCTGTGTGGGGCGCTCTCGCGTTTTGCCGCAGCCTCCCATGCGCGATTGATCTTCTTTCCTCACGCAATCGGGCCAACCATTGAGCAAGACGACCGCGTCGTCGCCCGGCAAATTGCAGCGCGCCTGTCGGGTTGCGATGTGACACTGATCGAGGAACAAGCCTCGCCCGATGTGATGAAAGCTGCCTTCGGGCAGATGGAGCTTTTCGTCGGCACGCGGATGCACTCAAACATCTTCGCCCTAAGCGGTGGCACGCCCGTCGTCGCCATCGGCTATCTGCACAAAACCGAGGGCATCATGCGCATGCTCAACTTGGCGTCGTTCGTGATCGACATCCGGCATCTGACGGCAGACGCGCTGCTGGAGAAGATCGAGCGCGCATGGCACACTCGCGCCACATTGCGTCAGAGCATTCGCACTGCCGTCGCCGAACTAGTCGAATCGGCCTCGTGCGCTACAGCTCTGATCGCAGACGATCTATCACGCCATGGATGAGGCGCTGAGCGTGCTGCACATCGTCGCCGGCTTCAGCTTGGAGACGTTGGGCGGCGTGGAACGCTATGCGTTCGACCTGAGCAGTGCATTGGTGCGTCGAGGCTTACACGTAGGCATCGCCGGCATTTGGCAATTCGGCACGCCATACGAGGTTGACTGGGTGCAGCGACTGAACGCTGCAGGAGTCGAAACGTTCGTCGGCTGCCCAAAGGATGAGCGAGTCCCGCTGCGCAACCTGATCGCGAGCATCGCACAACTGAAGCACCAGTTAACAGGACGGCGGTTCAAGATCATCCATAGCCAGCAAGAATTCGGCGATGTCGTAGCGTTAGCGCTGCGCCGCACAACGCAAGCTCGCTTGTTGGTGCGCTCGGTGCACAACGACATCGAATGGCGCGTGCGCCCGCTGCGACGATGGCTTCTATCGAACGCGCTATTCCCGCTGACGTTCGATGTAGAGTGCGGCATCACACCCGCGATCTCGACGCGCCTGGATCGGCGGCCCGTCGCTGCGTTGCTGGGGCATCGGGCAGTGCTCATTCCGAATGCCATAGACTTTTCGCGGTTCGTCAATATCCAGACCGACTGTGCAAGCGCGCGCCGTGCTTTGGGATGGCCAACAGACGCGTATATCGCGGGCAACGTCGGTCGCCTGACTGAACAAAAGGGGCAAATCTATCTGATCGACGCAGTAGCGCGCTTGCGCGGACGGCTGCCGCACCTGCGCACATACATCATCGGCGAAGGCGAGTTGCGCACAGCGCTGCAATCGCGCATCGCGCAACTGAACTTACAAGACGTCGTCACGCTCACCGGTTCCCTCCCCAACATTGCCGACGCTTATAGGGCGATGGATGTATTCGTCTCCTCATCGCTGTGGGAAGGGTTACCGACGGTCATTCTGGAGGCGATGGCAATGCACACACCCGTCGTCGCCACGGATATCGAGGGAACACGCTACCTGATTCGTCACGAACACACAGGGCTGCTGGCGCCGCCGGCCGATCCAGATGCACTGGCCGATGCAATCCTGCGTGCAGCGTACGAAAGCGAACGCATCGGCGCAATGGCGCGAGTCGCATTCTCGTCTGCACAGGCATTCTCACTTGACCGCGTCGCCGAGCGACTCGAACAGCTCTACCGGCAGCGGCTCCGCTCAATGCAAGCGAACGACATGTAGCCGCGATCGCATCTCGAAGGCGAAGCGATCGCGCTTGTCGGCAAAGTAGCGATCCACCGCTTTTTTGCATCCTGAGTAGTCCGCATAGTCATCAATGATCAGCGTGCCCCCGACAACCAGATGAGGTGCAATGCGCGTCAGACAAGTCCACACCGAGTCATGCCAGTCGCAATCTATGTGAGCCAGCGCAACCGGCTCGGCGACATACAGGGTGTCTTCATACAGCCCTTGCACGAGATGAATATTGGCACGCTCGAGCGGGAACCCGTGCCGTTCGAAGTTGCGCGTCACCCTCTCTCGCAGCTCGGTTTGATAACCATAGTAGGGATCGCCGCCGATGCCCGCCGAGCGCCCCATTCGGATCTCCTCATAGCGCGACCAGGCATCCCGTTCGTCATTAGGCGAGGGCGGAGGGATCATCCCAAACACGTCGTAAACGTAGAAGGGCCGGTCGGCACGCTTCGACGCGGCCAGCACGATGGCCGACCCGCCAAGCGCACATCCAGCCTCGATCAGTATGCCCGGCAGATTGTTGGCCTCGACGCGAGCGGCAGCTTCGTGCAAATCAAGCAACGCCGGCACGGTCAGATAGGTAAGGCGCTTACGCCGCACACGGAGTATGGCAGTAGCGATGTTGGGATCAGTAAGTGCTAATGCGCCCAGTTGGAGCGCCGCACGGAGTTGGAATCGGGGGCCTCGCATCAGCACCAAGGATAAATCACGTGGAAATAGCGACGCCTCGAATTCACAACCGCCGAACAACAAATTGAGGAGTGCCTGCAAGCAGGACACTCCTCATCAAAACACTTCGTGCGACGTGCGGAAGGCTTAGGGGATGGGGATTCCCGTGTAGTCTTCACCTACGCCCGAGGCTCCGCCCGGATCGGACGACTGGATGCGCACCACAGCAACGAGCTGGCTGCCTGGCGGACCCTCGACGATGGCGCCGCCACCAAAGCTCCCATCGGCAGGGTAGAAGCCGAAGTCAGTGTCGCCACCCACCTGAGACCAGTTGACGCTCTGCTTTGCTCCGGTACCCAGCGGGCCAAGACTCTGAGTCTGCAGCGTAGTGCCGTTCTTGTCCACGTAGCGCACAGTTACCGCACTTGCAGCCAAGGGGTCACCGATATTTTGGATCGCGATGAATGCACGCTGTCGTTGGGCGGCGTTATATATAGCCGTCGGCGTCCACCGGACATAGGGCAACGCCAGCTTCGCAGCACCGGTGCTGGCACCGATGAATGCAGATGAGACGCCCAAGCCGGATACTTTGCCGATCGCTACAATCGGCGCACCGGAGCTGGTGATGATCGCCGAGCCATTGAAGTTAGCGCCCACAGCGCCGCACGTGGTGAAACTCTGCTTGGCACCCGGGTTGATTGTGGCTGTCTGCGTGCCGGCAGTGTTGTTGTTCAAGTCTTTGTAGGTCACCGTCACGTTCGCGGTTTGGCTATTGCTGGTGTTCTGCACCGCGTAGAACGAGTTATATCCGCCGAAAGCGTTGCATAGGGCCGACGGCATGTATACCGCGTTCGAACCACCAGTCACGCCTTCGAACGCCGACGCGGCCACACCACTAACCGACAACTCCATCACCGAAGCGACGACTTTGCCGGTGGCCTCTATCGTAGCCGAACCGTTGAAGTTGTCGGGGATGCCGGTAAGCGTGCCCATGTCGTAGTAAATCGCGGAATTGGGGGGAACGTTGTTCTTGGTGTCGGTCGTTACCAGCGCGCCACCTGCATCGGCGTTGAAGATTCTCAACGTGAAGTTGATCGGCGTGGATTCTGTATTCTGGATCGCAAAGCGCGACGTAGTGTCGAAACGGTTGCGCAGCACCGTCGCGAGCAGCACGTTGGTCGAGCCCTCTGCCAGACCGTTCGAGAGCGGGCGGTTGCGTACGAGCGTGCCGTCGCCAGTCGAGATCTGCACCATCGTTGCAGCAATCGGCTCATTGCTGGACAGAACGGCAGATCCTTTGAAGCCTGCCGGAAGCCCAGTCACATTCCCGGCAAAGAGGGAAGAGCTGGCGCCAGGTGCCAGGGTGTACGAGCCACCGTTGATCGCGGTGCCGCTGTTCTCGGCATAAAAGGTCACCACGACTGTGGCGGTCCCTGAACCAATATTCTGATAAGTTATGGACGTCGTAAATGAAGCCGTGTAGGCCGTGTCCGCTCGCGCAATGCCTAAGCTACCGACTGCAACGGCAGAGGCGGCGAGAAGAGGAATTAATCTGTTTTTCTTCATGGTCTCACACTCCTTAGCTCGGCGCATGTGCCAAACGTGCTCTGTGTATAAGCGTCGGTTGCACAGTTCTCAATAGTCCAAATGTGTTAGACCAGGTCTAAACGGACTGAAGTAAGATTTAGCGCATGTTTCGCGTGAAATTTTTGTCGCTATGTTTATCTCTCACTCTAATTATGACTCTTGCTTCGGCCTGCAGCAGCGCTCAGGTGACGCCTGTGCCGGATAGCACATCGCTCCAATCACCCCTATCTTCGCCACTCGCTAGGCCAATGATCACTCCTGCGCAAGGTGTCGCTGCGGTCACTGGCGTGATCCTCTCGAAGGAAAGCGGCCAAGCGTTGAGCGGCATATCCGTACATCTCGCGGAGGTGTTTCGGCAAGGCAACGAAGCCGCCTACATCTTAAACACTGCAACCAGCCCCAGCACGGTCACCGACCGGGCAGGTCAGTTCGCTATCTCAAATATCCCTCCTCGCGAGTACGTTATTGTCATTGGCGACCCAAGCGCTCGTTATGCCATTATCACCGAACCCGATGGAAGAGCGAAAGTGTGGAGCACGCAGCCGGGCAAGATACTCGACATAGGCATCCACAGTGTCACGCTCCAATAGAGAACGCCGGGTGTTATCGTAGGCACTCTGCTTGCCTAGCGATTTTCACCCTCTGGCGCATAGAAAAACCTTGGCCTGGCCAGATAATCTTTGAGCGACATGCCGGCCTGGTCGCGTCTGGAGAGGATCGGGTCGTCGAACGGCCATCGGATGCCGATGTCCGGGTCGTTCCACATCACCACGCCCTCCGACGCCGGCGCATAGTAGGCGTCGCACTTATATTGCACCTCGGCGACCTCGGAGAGCACGACGAAGCCATGCGCAAATCCTACTGGCACCAACAACTGTTTGACATTCTCCGCCGACAGCTCTACGGCGACCCACTGCGCGAAAGTTGGCGAGCCTACACGCAGGTCCACCGCCACATCGAGGATGCGCCCCACCGTGCAGCGCACCAGCTTGGTCTGCGGCGCGGACATGTCCTGGAAGTGCAGCCCGCGCAGCACCTTGTGCGCCGAGCGCGAATGGTTGTCTTGAACGAACTCATGGGTGATGCCCTGGGCGGCGAACTCACGCCTGTTGTAGCTCTCGAGGAAGAACCCGCGCGCATCGCAAAACACCTCCGGCTCGATCACCCACACGCCGTCCAGACTCGTCTTCGTAACGTGAATACTCATGTGATGACTGTCACGCCGGCGATGCGCCTCCGCCGGCGAACTCGATTGCACCTTTCCTTACCGGTATCATATCCGCTTCGCAGGCCGCGCCGCCGCTATAATCAAGTTCAGTTGTCCTATGGCTAAAACGTTCGTATTTGCAGCAAAGCTGGACGAAGTCAGGGAAGGTGAGATCACGGCCGTCGTCATTGACGAGACGCCCATTGCGCTCACCAGGCTGAACGGTGAAGTGCGCGCCTTCGGCGACATTTGCACGCACGATGACGGCCCACTGGCCGAAGGCCACATCGAAGGTCAATGCGTCGTGTGCCCGAGGCACGGCGCACACTTCGACCTGTTCACCGGCCAGCCCACCTTTCCGGCTGTGGTTAAAATTCCGATCTACGAGACGAAAATCGAAGGAGACGAAATTAAGGTCAAGATTGAAGATTGAGCAACCACACACCGGCCTTTCAATCCAACGCTCAATCTTCGATCTTCGATTCTCAATTGAATAGCGGCCTTCGGGGCAGGGTGAAATTCCCGATCGGTGGTATAGCCCACGAGCGCGTTGAGAGGCGCGCAGGATCCGGTGCAACTCCGGAGCCGACAGTGATAGTCTGGATGTAAAGAAGGCTCGTTGCGCACAAGGCGAAAGCGACCGCGCATCCCGTATGGCGTCAGTACGTCCTGCGCTTTGCATGCCGTACCTCACGTGCTACGCATGACTACGGGAACGCACCTGATGCTTTGCTTCGTTGCACAACCTGGCAACATATGTACAGCCCCGAGGCCGCATGGTTCGAGGGGCTGTTCTCATGACTGCAACGAGGAAAAGCAAAGCGATTGTGACTCGATCGCGCACGACGTTCGGCGCGGTGACGGCGCGCCATCCGGCGGCGTCCCGATTTGCACCGCTGATCGGCTTGACCCTGTTCGTCGTGGCCTGGCAGTTGCTTTCGCTGCGTTATCCGCCTTTCATCCTACCCGGACCGGCGAGCGTGATGGCGCGTTGGGTTGAGAAACTGACCGACGGCTCGTTGATTGTGCACATGACTGCTACGCTGTCCGCAGCGATCCCCGGCCTGGTCCTCGGCACGCTCGCTGCGTTCGCGCTGGGCGCGCCGATTGCCAAGTCACCGCTGGCCGACCGCCTGCTCTCGCCGTTCATCGTCGCCTCGCAGGGCGTGCCGTTCGTCGCCGTCGCGCCGCTCTTGTTCATTTGGTTCGGCAGCGGCCTGGGGGCGAAGATCCTGATATGCGCGTTGGTGGTGTTCTTTCCGATCGCCATCAACGTCATCGCCGGCCTGCGCAGCGCGCCGCCCATCCTGCACGATCTGTTTCGCTCGCTTGGTGCGACGCCGGCCGAGACGTTCTTCAAGTTGGAGTTGCCGGCGGCAATGCCGTTTATCTTCGCCGGTCTGCGAGTGGGCGGCACGCTCTCGATGATCGGCGCGATCACCGGCGAGTTCCTCAGCGCCGACCGCGGTCTGGGCTTCATGATCAACCTGGGCAACGGCCTGTACGACACCGCGCTGGTCATCGCCGGCGTGCTCACCATCGTGCTGATCGCACTGGGCATCTATGGCGCAGTCCGCCTAGCCGAGTGCGCGTTGCGCATGACGCACTGGGCTGCGTGATCTACATGAGGGAGTGTTGTATGAACAAGTTGAAGGTTTCTCTGACTACCAGTGTGCTGCTTATCGTGTTGAGCGCCTGCGCCGTGCAGGCGCCTCCGCCGCGCGCCGGCGGGTCCGGCGCATCGCTGCAGAAGATCAGACTGCCGATGGGCTACATCCCCAATGTGCAGTTCGCCCCCTACTACGTGGCGGCCGATCGCGGCTACTTTGCCGAAGCAGGGATCGAGCTGGAATTCGACTACAAGTTCGAGACTGACGGCATGAAGCTGGTCGCCGCTGGCGAGTTGCCGTTTGCCGTGGTCAGCGGCGAGCAGGTAGTGCTGGCGCGGGCACAGGGCCTGCCGGTCAAGTACTTCGTGCAGTGGTATCGCCAGTTCCCGATCGCCATCTTCAGCCTGAAGACGAAAGGTATCGAGAAGCCAGAGGACCTAAAAGGCAAAACCGTGGGCATCCCCGGCTTCTTCGGCGCGACCTACGTGGGCTGGCGCGCCTTTCTGGACGCCAATGGACTCAGCGAGCGAGATATGCAGGTGCAGGAGATTGGCTTCACCCAGGCGGCTGCTGTGCAACAAGGCAAGGTAGATGCTGCGGTAGGCTACATCGTCAACGAACCCCTCGTGCTGGAGGCCAACGGGTTCCCCGTCAACGTCTTTCGCGTGAGCGACCAGGTCGAGATGGTCGCCAACGGCCTGGTCACCAACGAGAAGACCCTCCGCGAGAATCCGGCGCTGTTGCGCAGCATGGCGCGCGCGTTGCTCCGCGGCATTGCCGACACCATCGCCGACCCCGACGCCGCAATGCAGATTTCGGCCAAATACGTCGAGGGACTCAAGGCCGACGACCCGATCCAAAAGCAGGTGTTGCTCGCCACCATCGAGTTGATGCGCGGCGAACGCCTGGGCGTCTCGTCGCCGCAAGCCTGGGAGAACACACAGAACACCTTGCTGGCGATGGGACAGATCAAGCAGAAGCTGGACGTGAATGAATTCTTCACCAATGAATTCGTGCCGTGACACTGCGAACTCACGGGGCCAGAGGCTCTTGTCAAAGTGGATTGAACCGCTGTGCTGATCGCTGAAAGCATCTCGCACACCTACCCCAACGGCGTCGAAGCGCTGCGTGAATTTTCGCTGTGCGTCACGCGCGGTCAGTTTGTCGCTATCGTCGGCCCAAGCGGATGCGGCAAGAGCACGCTGCTGCGCATCATCGCCGGCCTGATCCAACCGAGCGCCGGCGAAGTGTGGCTGGACGGCGAGCACATCACGCAGCCCTCGTCGCGTATCGGCATGATGTTTCAGGATGCCGCCTTGCTCCCCTGGCGCACCGTCGAGCAGAACATCCGGCTGCCGCTGGAGTTGGGCGGCAGGGCAGCACGGTCTGTCTCGTCCACAATGGGTCATTTGCCGATTCCCGACCTGATCCACCTCGTCGGCCTCGCCGGCTTCGAGCACGCCTACCCGCGTGAGCTGAGCGGTGGTATGGCCCAGCGCGTGGCGCTGGCGCGCGCGCTGATCACCCATCCGCCGGTGCTCCTGCTCGATGAACCGTTCGGCGCGCTCGACGCCATGACGCGCGAAAATCTCACCGCTTCGGTTGAGGGCATCCTGCGCGAAACGGGAACAACGGCCGTGATGGTCACCCACAGCATCGCCGAGGCCGTCTTCCTGGCAGATCAAGTCGTGGTGTGCTCGCCGCGCCCGGGAAGCGTGGTAGGAAGCGTACAGGTTGGGCTGCCGCGGCCGCGCGCGTGGGCGATGGAGAGCTGGCCAGAATTCGGCTCGCTGGTCGGGCGCGTGCGCGAACTCCTCGCCCAACCTGCCCCGACGACCTCACGGGCCGAACTACCAACCCGATGACTCAGCGCCTGATGGGTAGGCAAAGGTACTGCCTTCGTCAGTGCGTCTCCTGCTTCTCACGCGCGCGCAGGAAGCCAGGCAACATAGAGGCTGCTTTCTGGATGCCTGGTTGCGCCAGGGCGATCAGCGCGCTTTCGAGGTGATCGGGCTCGATGCGACGGATGAGCCGGCCGTTGTGCGCGATGCTGATCGAGCCACGCTCCTCGGACACGATGACGGCAATGGCGTCCGTGCCCTCGGTCACTCCGATCCCGGCGCGATGTCGGAGGCCGATGCGCGCGTCTTCGGGCGTCGAAGCGGTCAGCGGCAACACGCACCCGGCAGCCGCAATGCGACTGTGACGAATGATGACGCCGCCATCGTGCAGGGGCGTATGCGGGTCGAAGATGGTGAGCAGAATGTCCGGCGTCAGTTCAGCGTCGAGCAGCACGCCGGTGTCAATCAGATCCTGCAGGCCGGTGTCGCGTTCGATCACGATGAGCGCCCCATGGCGTCGGGCAGCCAGGCGCCGGGCCGCATCACTGATCTTGCGCACCATCACTTCCAACTCAGTCTTGCGGGGCGCGACTAGCATCTCATTGACGCGCCCCAGCCGCTCCAGAGCGCGCCGCAGTTCCGGTTGAAAGATCACCGGGATGGCAACGAGCAGCGCCGGTAGCGCCGTGCGCATGATCAGGCTGAAAGTCGGCAGTTGCGCCGTCCCGCCCAGTAGCAGCGTGATGGCACCCAGCACCAATAAGCCACGAATCAACGGCACGGCCTGCGTAGCGCGCACAAGCAGCAACACGCCGAAGAACACCAACGACACCAGCGCGATGTCAATGACGGCCAGCCAATTCAACCGCTGGATGACCCAGATCAAGTCAGTCATAGCATGAGGGAATCGGCGATTTGGGCGATGGATTCGACGGTTCGGCGCAGCCGCGAATGGCCGATAATGGCAGACGGATGACGATTACGCACGGCTCACGATTCGAATGCGCAGCGGATTGTATCGCAGCGCTCCCCACATTCACCGAACGTTCCCCACTCGCCTGGCATGCGTCGCATCGTTGAAAGCGCCTTCGCTATCACAGTCACGTTGCTGATTGCGCTCACGCTCACGGCGACTTTTGCCGAGCAGGCGCGCGCGCAACTCTGGCAGCGCTATGCAAACTACACCAGCCCGTTCCTGGAGCCGCTGCCATCCGGCCCTTCCAGACCGCCGCTTGCACAGCGCGTCGTTGTGGTGCTGGTGCACGGCTTACGGCTGGACGAATCGCGCCAGATGCCGGCGCTGAACGCATGGCGCGCACGCGGCGCCGACGTCCTCATCGAATCGAGGCCACCCACCTATCGCCTTACCGCGACGCTCACCTGGCTTTCCGGCGCATGGCCGGAGACGCACGGCGCGACCACGAATAGCCCGGCCCTGCTCCCCCAACCAGACACGATCCTGCGCGCTGTGCAGGCGAGCGGCAAGGCGGCTGCGTTCGTCGGATCCGACCAGTTGAGCGATTGGCTCGGCGCTGCGCTGCAGCGCGTCGAGGTAGTGGACGACCTGGCGCCGGCGCAGCGCGACCAGCAGGCGGTTGAGCTGGCGCTCGCCGTGCTGAACGACTCAGCTCGACCGGCCCAGTTCGTGCTGGTGGAGCTGAGCCTGCCGGAGGCGACTGCGCAGAGCGACCCAGGGTCGTATCGCGCCGCGGTCGCCGCGACCGACTTCCGCATCGAAGCCATCGGCCAGGCGTTGGACCCCAGCGTGGATGCGTTCGTCGTGTTGTCCGACCGTGGGCTTACCTATGATGGACGAAGCGGGGGAGGCGAAGCGGAGGTCACCCGCGCGCCGCTTGTGTTAGCGGGCGCGGGGGTCACTCCCGGCGCGCAGGCGATTGCGCCCGCTACGGCGGTCGCGCCGACGTTGGCTGCGCTGATGGGCGCGCCGATCCCGGCCCACGCCCAAGGCAGGCCGATCCTTGAGGCGCTCGCGCCTGAGCCGGCGCTGCCGATGGCGTCCGCCCGGCAGTTGACCGCGTTCTACGAGCTATGGAGCGCAACCATGCGCCGGCCGCGTTTCGCTTCGGAGTTACTGCGCCGCTACGAAGACCGCCTATCTGCGGGCGATGCAGTGAGCTACGCCAAGTGGTTCGCCGAATTAAACCAATCGGTCAGGCAGGCGACGACGGATCGGCTGAATGCCGAGCGCATCGCGCGCCTGCCCTTTGCCGCCGGCGTCAGCCTGCTCCTGCTGCTCATCGCCGGGCTGACCTTGAACCGGCAACTGGTTCGGCCGCTGGCCGGCGCGCTCGCTTATCTAGTCGTGTGGGCGGCGCTCTTCTTCATCGCACGCGGCGGCAGTCTATCGCTTTCGCTCTTTCCAGACGGCGATCCCGTGGCGACACTCGGCGAGTGGGAGCGCATCTCCAGCGCGCTGATGGGGCTGATCGGCCTGGCGATCGCGCTCACCACCGGGGCATGCGAAGACATCTTCGACGCAATCGCTACTGCCCTGAGCCCACTGGGGATAATCGCGCTCTTCCAGCTTCTGATGTTCGTTGGGTTCTACTGGCAGTGGGGTGATACGTTCACCTGGACGCTGCCGGAGTCGTCGGCGTTCACAGCCGCGCTGCTGGCTTTGACGCAACTGGCCGGCCTGAGCGTCCAAGCAACGCCGGACTTGCCCACGCTGCCGTTGGCGCTGCTGGTCGCCATTGCTGCGGCTGCGATCTATGCGTTCGTTCGCCGACCTTCGGCCTAGGCGGCAGGGTCGTCGGCGACGCGCGCGCGAAATTCGCCGTCGGACACCGTCACGCGCAGCGCGTCGCCGGCGCGCGCGTCGCTCACCGAGCGCAGCAATTTGCCATCGGCGCGCCGGACGATCGCATAGCCGCGCGCCAGCGTCGCCGCCGGCCCTATGCCCTCCAAGCGGGCGCGCAGCCCCTCCAAGCGCAGGCGCGTCAATGCCAGCAAATTCATCTGCGCTGTGGTCAACCGCCGGCTCAGGTCGAGCATCTTCTCTCGCTGACGAGCCAACTGGTTGGCCGGGCTGAGCAGGCGCAGCGCACGCTGTAACGCAGCCAGGTGTGCACGCGCATCGGCAATCCACGCCGAGATGCGCTCGACCATTTCGACGCTCAGCTCATCCACCCGCATGCGCAGTTCGTTGATGTCGGGCGTGATAATCTCGGCAGCAGCCGAGGGCGTGGGCGCGCGCACGTCGGCGGCGAAGTCGGCCAGCGTGAAATCAATCTCGTGCCCCACGCCGCTCACCACCGGCACACGCGAAGCCGCGATCGCGCGCACCACACGCTCATCGTTGAATGCCCATAGCTCCTCCAGGCTGCCGCCGCCGCGCGCAACCAGAATCGCATCACACTCGCCAAGCGCGTTGAGCCGCTGGATCGCCCGGACGATCTGTTCCGGCGCTTCTTCGCCCTGCACCGCCGTCGGCGCCAGCACGACCTCGATGAGCGGATAGCGCCGTCGGAGCACGTTCAAAATGTCCTGGAACGCCGCGCCGGTGGGTGACGTGACGACGCCCAGCACGCGCGGGAAGGCCGGCAGCGGCCGCTTGCGCGCCGCATCGAACAAGCCCTCGGCTTCCAGCTTGCGCTTGAGCCGCTCGAACTCCACATTCAGGTCGCCGGCGCCCTGCGCGACCAGCGCCTCGACGTAGAGCTGATATATCCCATCCCGCTCATAGACGCTCACCCGGCCGCGCGCGATGACAGCGTCGCCGTTCTGCAGCGTGCGCGCCACCCGCGCCGCCTGGCTGCGCCACATCACGCATCGGATTTGCGACGTCGCATCTTTAAGCGTGAAATACAGATGACCGGATGTCGGGCGAGACAGATTGCTGACTTCGCCGGCGACGCGCACATCCGAGAGCACCGGATCACCTTCCATCAGGTCTTTGATGTGCGCTGTCAACTCCGAGACGCTCAGCGGCTCGTTAGACCACAAGGTAGATTGAAAGCCATACTGCATAGATTGTTCGTCACTTTACGCTTCATCCGTCGGCGCCGTCGCGCAGCGGTCGGCGCAAGCAGGGCTACGGGCCAATGACGCTGACCCCATTCTTGTATCGCTCGTCCAACGGCGGCAAGGGCAAGCGGGTTGCGCTGTCATACACGACGACGCCGACGCGCAACGCGCCGTGGTAATCCCCCAACTCGAACGGATGGCGATCCATCACGCGCGAACCGCGGATCCATTTCAGGGTTGGGAGCGCGCCAAGCGCCGGCACACTGTCATGCGCGCGATACAAGCCGTGGCCCTCGACGCGCGCCGAGATGACGTAGTCGTTGACCAGCGGACGCATCGCCAGCCAATGCAGATCCACCTTGAGCGCTGCGCCACCGTGCGCGCGCGCCCCGACCAGCGCCATCTGATCGGCAAACGGCACATAGCGCTGGCCGTCGCGGTAGTCGGGCAGGCGCAGGCCAAATGGCATGACGCGAATCCCGCGCGTTGGCGGAATGTCGAAAGCCAACGACAGATACTGCGCGCGCTCCGGCGCCGTGGCCGCGCTCAACGTCTGCGATGGCGCAAGCTGCCGCCCCGCCGCATCCACGAGCGCTGCCTCGACCGCCGACTGGCCCAGCCGCCAATGCGTCCACACGCGCAACCGGCTTGCGATGCCGGTATCGTAATCCACGCCGACCAACCGGGGCTGCTGGGCGGTCGGCCCGTCGGCGGATGCGAGCGGGTGCTGCGTCGCCGGCGGCAGCGACGCCGGCGCGACGATCAACGTTGCCACGGAGACGAACTCCGCGCCGTGGCGATCGCGATACTGGACGAAGCCGCCCTCCGCCAAACGGTACGCCCCGATCAGGATGTCGTACGAGCCGGGGGACAGGTCGAGCGGGAGGCCCAGCGCGACGCGCTGCACGGCGTGATCGCCGGCCCGCGCGTCGGACGGCAGGCGCAGGTCGGCGTTGGCGGCCAGCCGGCCATCGCGCCGCAGGATGCGCGCCGTGATCGAGTCGCCAGGTTGGGGCGCGGCGCGCAGATGCCAGCCCACGTCCAGCATCACCGACTGCCCGACCTCGACGATCCGGCCATCGAGATAGGCAGGGCCAATGATCGCGATGCGCGTATCGAACAGCCCGCCGTCGGATTCTGCCGGCGGGTCGAAGCGCTGCGCGACGCGCCAGGCCGGGCGATCGCGAAGCGGCATCGCCTGCAACCCCTCGCCGGCCAGCTCATCAGCGAAGAGCGAGGTCACGTAGACGGTCTGCGAAAGCGCGCGCCGCGCTGCTTGCTCGGCAAACGTCTCGGCGTAGGGCTGCGCGCCGCGCGGGAAGACGTATTCCACCCGCACATCGCGTCGCAAACCCTCGATGTCCTGCAACGCCCACATCGGCGTGGCCTGATGCCACTGCGACAGGATGACGCTGGCCGGCTGCGCGCCCTGCAACACCGCCTCGGCGGCAGCGCGCGCGCTGCGGTCACGGCCCAGATACACAAAGCTCGGCCAGCGTTGGACAGCATCCCGACCGGCGAACGCGATTACGGCCAGCAGCAGCGCGTAGGCGAACGCGCGCAGGAGCGCCGCTCGGCTGCGAAGGCGCGAGAGTACGAGGGAAGTCTCGATAGCGTCGCGTCTTTGCGATGTTGCGGTGAAGGAAGCGCGCCCCTCCAAAAGCCTGCCCAGGCCGGCGCCCAGCACAACGCTCAGAATTACCCAACACGGCATGGCGTATTCCACCGTCTGCGGCGCGCGATAGGTGATGGTGATGAACAAGTGCGCGGCGCAGGCCGATAACCAGACTGCCCCCAGGACGCGCAATCGCCAAAGCATCGCGAGCGCTGCGAGCGCCACGCCGATCAGCACGGGCGCGCTGAACTGAAAGGTCAGCAACGTGGGCAACAGCGCCAACCGGTCGAACAGGAACTCCGGCGCGGCAAAGGCCAGCATGTCGCCGGCGAAGCCGCGCGCGAAGATGTGGAACAGCAGGCCATCCGGCGTGGTCAGGTTGCCCGGCGCAAAGCGCGCGCCGGCCGCATCGCGAATCGGCAAATACAGCCAGACCAGTTGGGTCGCGGCAAAGATGCCCAGCGCGCCGGCTGCCGCGCGCCAGAAGCCGCGCCGGTCGGCGCGCCATGTCAAGTAGAGGACATGCGCGCCGAGCACGGCGCCGATAAAGACGAGTGAGATGTGATGACCGACGCCCAGGCCGAACGCAGCAGCAAAGAGCGCCAACGACGAAGCCCGACCGGTCGCGTGACTGCGCGCCGAGGCATAGAGCATCAGCGCCGTGAAGAGCGCCGTCAGGCTGCGGATGTTCGTCGTGGTGGCCTGCGCCCAGAACGTCGTGCTGCCGCCCAACGCCAGGGCAGCCAGCCACCCGGCGGCTAAACGGGACACAGGGACGCAGCCGGCCGGAGACAGCGCGCGCTGAACCGTCAGGCTCACCATCACCAGCGTGATCGCCGAAGCGATGACCGAAAGAAAAGACACGCGCGCATAGGGTGAACCGATCGGCGCTTGCGCCAGGAGCCATCCCAGCATGGTAAACAAGGGATATCCCGGCGGATGGGGAATGCCGAGCGTGACGGCGGCGATCTGCAACTCGCCGCTGTCGGCCGGCTGAACATCGCCGTTCAGCGTCAGCGCGTAGAGCGCAACGGCGGCCAGGAACAACGCCGCGTGCGCGGCGGCATTGAGCAATGCGGGTCGACGGCTGCCGTTTGCCGTCTCACTTTCGGCTTCGTTCATCGCATACACGCCGGAACACGGCCAACGTTTCGATCGCCGTGCGCTCCCAGGTAAATTGGGCCGCGCGCAACAGCGCGCGCTGACGCAGCCGCTCATGCAGGTCGTCCTCGATGCAGGCCGCGATCAGCGCGCCGGCCATGCGCCGGGCGTCCTTCGGCTCGACCAACATGCCGGCGTTGCCGACCACTTCGCCGATGCTGGCCGCGCTGCTGCCGACGACCGGCACGCCACAGGCCATGGCCTCAAGCGGCGGCAGGCCGAAGCCCTCATAGGTCGAAGGGAACAAGAAGCAGCGCGCCCCGGCATACAGCGCCGGTTTGTCCTCTTCCGCGACCCGGCCGATGAAGCGCACCACATCGCTCACTTCGAGTTGCTCGGCCATGCGCGCCAGCGAGAGCCGCTCGCCGCCGTCGGTCACCGCCGACGTAGAAGGTTCGCCGCAGATGACGAGCGGATATTCTTCGCCGATGGACTCGCCGCACCACACATACACCTGCATCAGCGTCTCGATGTTCTTGCGCGGGTCGAAGCCCCCTAGGTAGAGCACGTAACGCTCCGGCAAATCGTAGCGCGCGCGGACGCGGGCGAGGTCTTCTTCCGGCACGTTCGGCGTAAAGCGCGGCTCGACGGCCAGGGGCACGACGGTGACGCGCGCTGCATCTACAGCGAGATACTTGAGGATGTCGCCCTTGCTGAAATTGGAATCGGTGAGGATGGCGGCCGCGTTTGCCGATGCCGCGCGCACCAGCCCGGAGTAGGCGCGCTGCAAGGGGCCGCCGCGGTAAACCGGCAGCGCAAGGGGAATCACGTCGTGGATCGTCACCACCACCGGTACATCACTGCGCAGCGGCGGCGCCCAATACGGCACGAAGGCGATGTCCGCGCGCATGCGCTTGGCAGCGTCCGGAAATTCGACCTGTTCGAAGTGCAACTTGGACCAATCGCCGCGCCGGCGCGGCGATACGCATTCGATCTGCGCCTCCGGCGCAAAGTCTTTGATCGCCGCGATCAAGTGGGCAGCATACTGTCCACTCCCCGTCGTTTGCGCGTCCGGGGAGTCGAGGAACCAAGCGTTGACGGCAATTTTCATGAGTGCGGGCTACAATCCCCTGCAGATTATGCCTGATCCATCACCGCTCGACACCGCCCCATTGAGGCGCATGACAATCGGCCGGCTGATCCGCGCCGCCCGCGAAGCTGCCGACCGCTCACAGAGAGACTGCGCCCGCTTCATCGGCGTCTCTTCCAAAAGGTTCGCCGCTTACGAAGACGGGACGCGCGAACCGACGTTCATCGAACTCGAGGCGCTCGCCCATTATCTGAACGTGCCGGTGCACGCGTTGATCTACGAGGAAGAGGCCAAGCACCTGCCGCAGGTTCAAGTCAATAACCTGCAGACGCTGATGCAGCTTCGCTCGCGGGTGGTCGGCGCGCGGCTGAAGCAGGCGCGCATGGAGCGAGGTGAATCGTTGAAAGCCGCTGCCCAAGCGGTAGGGCTGACCGGCGGACAGTTGAACGCCTATGAGCTGGGACGCCGGCCGATTACGATCACGCTGCTGGAGCGCGCCATGACCCATTACGACCTGCACCTCGACCAGTTGCTCGATCTGGGCATCGGGCCGATCGGCGAGTCACAGTTGCGGCTGGAGCGGCACGCGCGCTTCGATGCGTTGCCCGATGAGGTGCGCGCTTTCATCGCTGCGCCGGGCGCGGCGCCTCATCTGGCGCTCGCTATGCACCTGAGCAAGTTGCCGGCGGATGACCTGCGCGGCCTGGCGAAGGCGTTGCGCGCCATCACCGAGGACGCGTGACGCTCAGGCTCACTTCAACATCTCGTCTCGCGCCATTCGCCCGTCGGCGACCGCCTGCTGGAAGAGGGTGATCGTCTCTGCCACCGCCTCGGCGAACGGCTTGCGTGGCACGCCGCCCACCGGCGCGAGCAACTGCTCCAGCGGCGAGCCATCCATCTCCTCTGGGAAGGGCAGCGGCTTATCGTCGAAGGTGATCCGGCCACGCAATTCCGGCGCAGCATGCTCGATGGCGCTCACCACATCGCACATGCTCAGCACAGCGCCCGGCGTGTTGTAAACCGCCGCGCCCTCGAATGGGATCGTCGCGCAGGCGATGAAGGTCTTGGCTGTGTCGTCGGCGTATTCGTAATCAGCACGGCCGCCGTATGGGATGTGATATGGCTGACCGACCGCAGCGGCGAACATCGCTTTGGTCGGCGCGGAGGTCAGGCCCTGGTCACGCCCCGGCCCGAACACGACATACGGTCGCAGCCCGATCGAAGACAACTTGTTCTCCTTCCAATACACGCGCGCCGTGCCCTCGTTGGCCAGCTTGTAGACGCCGTAGAGGGTGGCCGGATGGCCGGTCGCGTCGTGTTGCACCGGTTCCCCTGGCTTGGCATCGTCCACGTCATACACCGCCGCGCTGCTGGCGTAGACCACGCGCTGCGTACGTCCCTCGCGCCGCCGCGCTGCCTCGAACACGTTGACCGTGCCGACCACGTTCACCTGCGCCCCAAGCACGGGATTAGCGCGGCAGAACGGCACCTGCAGGCCGGCCAGGTGAATCACGTGGGTGACGTCGTATTCGTTCATCACCCGCTCGACTTGCGAGAAGTCGGTGATGTCGCCGCGCACGAATGTCACGCGCGCCAGCTCGTCGTCGGTCATGATCAGCTTAAGGCGGCGGAGATCTGTGCCGAGGTCGAATACGACGGCGCGCAGATCGGTTCGGACAAGGTTGCGCACCGTCCACGCACCGACGCAGCCCAGCGCGCCCGTAATGAGAAAAGTGTGATCAGTCATACGTTGATGACCAAGTATCGCAGAGGTTGCCAGACGCAAGACGCAAAACGCAAAGCGCGTTGCGATACACTCCGCGCCGATGGCTTTCAGTCCGATCGTGCTGTCGCACTACCAGGCCAGGCCGCTGCTCGAAGCCAGGCGCGCGGGCCAGGCCACTGCGTGCACCTCGCTCGACCTCAACCGCTCGCGCTGCGACGTTGCATTCGATGCCGACGGCGTCACCTTGCCCGACGGGCAGCGCATTGCCTGGCGCATCATCGAAAGGGTCGCCGCATCGGAGAACAGTTGCTATCGCATCGGCGACGATGCAGAGAAGATCCAAACCTACTCCGAGGCGACCGGCCGCGCCTACAGCCTGTATCCGACGTCCCTTGCGCCGACCCTGCTGGTCTCGGGCTTGCTCATGCACCGCATCAAGGATACCGACCCTTATCACGACACACTGGCGAAGATCAAAGCTGCGACGCCGCGCGGGCGCGTGTTGGACACGTGTACCGGCCTGGGTTACACCGCCATCGAAGCGGCCAAAGTCGCCGACGAAGTAATCACCATCGAACTCGATCCGGCCGCGCAGGAGATCGCGCGACTTAATCCGTGGTCACAGGCACTGTTCGACAATCCGAAGATCACCCGCATCATCGGCAACAGCTACGATGAGGTGCAACGCTTCGACGATGCATATTTCGCGCATATCATCCACGATCCGCCCACCTTCGCACTGGCCGGCGACCTGTATTCCGCCGACTTTTACGCCGGGCTGTATCGCGTGCTCAGGCCAAGCGGCCGATTGTTCCACTACATCGGTCACCTGAATAGCGCCTCTGGGAGCCGAGTGGCGCGTGGTGTCGTCGAGCGCCTGAAGCGCGTTGGCTTTCGGCAGGTTATCCGCAGGCCAGAGGCATTCGGGGTGGTGGCCCACAAATGAGCTTGCTGGCACGTTGGCTCGTCTTCGCCGCCCTGGTCCTGCTGGCCGGCGCCGTTGCATTTGCACCGCTGGTGATGCGCACAAAGGCAACGGCAGCGTTGCGCACAGCAGCGGCGCCTGCACGCGCGCGCCTGACGCAATGGGCAGCCCTCCTGACCGCGCTCGCGTTTGTCCTGGAATTCGTTCTGCGCCTCTTCGATGGCGTTGCGACGATGAGGGATGCCGTCCTGTTCGCCGTGCGATTGGCGTTCCTGATCGGGATGGCACTCATGCTGCGCAGCGGGCGCAATGACGCGCCCATCCCGATCGCTGCAAGCGCTGCGCTTGTCCTCACCCAAAGCCTGTCGGGCCGCAGCGCGTCGCGGCCGGAATGGGTGTTGCCGGTGTTGGCGGATTGGATCCACTTCACGTTCGCGGCAACTTGGCTGGGTGGCGTCGCTTACTTCGCCATCGTGCTCGCGCCGATCGTGCTGCGTCAGCGCCAGCTACTGAGCGATCTCGGCGCAACCATCGAGAGGTTCTCGCCGCTGGCCATCATGTCGGTGCTGGTGATCGGTCTGACCGGCATCATGCAGAGCGCCAGCTTCGTCAGCAGCTTCGAGGCGCTGTTCGACACAGACTACGGGCGTGCGCTGCTGGTGAAGACCGGCCTCTTCGCCGTGCTGATCGGTTTCGGCGCCTTTCACCAGTTCGTCATCAGCCCACAGCTTCGCGCATGGCGCGCACGAGCACAATCTTCATACGAAGCCGCTCGCCGCTTTCGCGTCAGCATCACGGCAGAAGCAGCGGTTAGCGCGCTCACATTGGCGGCAGCTGCGACGATGACCGTGCTGCCGGCAGCAAATCTCGCGCCGTGATTGATAATGGCCGCAATACGCATAGCCTTACCGACAGCGTGAACCCCTATGATCACTCAAGTCAACGTTGGCATCATTGGCTGCGGCAATATCAGCCCGCTGTATTTTCGCGCGTGTAGATCGCTCGAAATCCTCAACCTGGTCGGCTGCGCCGACCTGGACATGTCGCGCGCCGAAGCCCGCGCACGCGAGTTCGACACGCGCGCCTTCAGCGTCGAGGCGTTGCTGGCGCATCCTGACGTGCAGATCATCATCAACCTGACTATCCCGAAGGCGCATGGCGAAATCGGCATCGCCGCGCTGGAAGCCGGCAAGAGCGTGTATAACGAGAAGCCGCTGGCGCTCAGCCGGGAAGAGGCCCGGCGCATGCTCGCCCTGGCCCAAGCGAAGGGCTTGCGCGTTGGCGGCGCGCCGGACACCTTCATGGGCGCAGGCATCCAGACCTGTCGCAAACTCATTGACGAAGGCGCGATTGGCGAGCCGGTCGCTGCGACGGCGTTTATGATGGGCCACGGCCACGAGAGCTGGCACCCCGATCCGGAGTTTTATTACCAGCCCGGCGGCGGCCCGATGTTCGATATGGGGCCGTATTACCTGACCGCACTAGTGACGCTGATCGGCCCAGTCAAGCGCGTCACCGGCTCGGCCCGCATCACTTTCCCCGAGCGCACGATCACCAGCCAACCCAAGCACGGGCAGAAGATCACAGTGCACGTGCCGACGCATGTCGCTGGCGTGCTCGACTTCGCATCCGGCGCAATCGGCACGATCGTCACCAGCTTCGACGTGTGGAAGCATTCGATGCCCTGCATCGAGATCTACGGCAGCGAGGGGTCACTGCAAGTGCCCGACCCCAACTCGTTCGGCGGGCCGGTGCGCGTCGCGAGGGCCGGCGAGAAGGAGTGGACGGACGTGACGCTCACGCACCCCTACAGCCGGCAGTCGCGCGGCCTGGGCGTAGCCGACATGGCCTATGCGATGCAATCGGGCCGGCCGCACCGCGCCAGCAGCGAGCTGACCTATCACGTGCTCGACATCATGCACGCGATCCACGATGCGTCGAACGAAGGCCGGCATATCCAGATCGAAAGCGCCTGCGAGCGCCCCGCTCCACTTCCGGCTGACTTGCGTGAAGGCACACTCGACCCCTGAAACGCCAAGCCCCCAGCGATCGCTAGGGGCTTGACAACGTCAGCACAGATCAGATATGGCTAGCGCGCCGGTTCGGGAATGGGCGCAGCACCGCCGGTCGGGAACTTGAGGACCAGATCAATATCGGCGCGGTTCAGATAAGGGAGGAACTGCTTGATCACAGTGCCCAGCGCCGGCTCGATCAGTTCCAGGCTAGCCAACGTATCGGCAGTGTTGGTCAACGTCTCCTCGCTCCAACGCAGGGTTGGCAGCAACTTGTCGTTCGTCCAGACCTTGATGCCCTCGGGCGTGGTGCGGATGGTAACGTGTTGGATGTCGGCATCTTTCATTTGCTGAACCGTGTCGGGCGGCAGTTTGGCAGCGCTGAGGTCGGCGCCGGCCAGCTTTTCGATCTCGCTGAACGACACGCCGGCGACGGAGGGGATACCGGCATCGTCGAACGTCAGGCGCAGGCCGCCGATGAGCGAAGGATCAACCGCCGTACCAGGTTCGGGCAACGGCCCGCCCATCTCGCGTAACGGAATTTCGGCCTCGCCGTCCTTGCGCGGGAAGCGGATGATGATGTTTTGCTCCATACTGCGTGCTGACGGCAGAAGCACGTTATTCAAAACGCCACTCGTGGCTTCGTCCAATTTGACGAAGCGGGTGATCAGATCTTTCGTGTTGTCGAACGAAGCGTCGTCCCAGGTAAGCGGGACAAGTGCCTTGCCATTCGCCCACCAATACAGGCCGTCGTTTCGGAAGAGCAACTCGACGTGTTGCAAGTTGGAATCGGTCAGCTTGCCCACAGTTGCCGGATCAATCTTGAATTGATTGGGATCCACGCCAAAGAAACTCAACATCGCAGGGCTGATGCCGGCGATGGTGGGAAAGCCCTCCTTATCCACTTCCACGAAAATGCGGGGAAAGACCAGCCGGAAGGGGCCGCCCCCGCCACAGCCTGTCAGGATCAATGCGGCCAACACAAGGGCCGACAGTGCGCGCAAGTGCAGTTTGGTTTTCATCACCCATGCTCTCCTGTTTTGAAGGATGTCGTATGAATTGCGAGCGTAACTTTGCGAATTGTACCGTCGGCGCGCAGAGGAGCAAACACAGTGAGCGAAGCACTCAGGCCAGCCATCAACCGTCGGTATCGCCGCCTAGCGGGAAACCGACGTTGAAGCCGGCATCCACGTAGTGCACTTCGCCAGTGACGCCGGCGGCGAGGTCGGAACACAAGTAGGCGGCTGCATTGCCGACGTCTTCAATGGTGATGTTGCGGCGCAGCAGGCTGACCTTGCTGAACTCGCTGATGAGCGCACGCGAGCCGGCGATGCCGGCGACGGCCAGCGTGCGAATCGGCCCGGCGGAGATGGCGTTGACGCGGATGCGCCGCTCATCCGCGCCGAGGTCAGCGGCCAGGTAGCGAACACTGGCCTCCAGCGCGGCTTTGGCTACCCCCATGACGTTGTAGTGCGGCACGGCGCGCTGCGAGCCGATGTAGGTCATCGTCAGCAACGCGCCATCGGGCCGCATGAGCGGCGCAGCAGCGCGGGCCAGCGCCGTGAACGAATACACGCTGATGTCCATCGCAGTCATGAAGCCCTGACGAGTGACGTTCAAGTAGGGGCCGGTCAGGTCGTCGCGATTGGCAAAGGCGATCGAATGCACCAGGATGTCAATCGCGCCGAAGCGCGCCTGGGCTTTCTCCATCACCGTCGCGATGTCCTCGTCTTTGCTCACATCGCAAGGCTCGATCCACTCGGAGCCGAGCGATTCGGCCAGCGGGCGCACGCGTCGTTCGAGTTTCTCCCCCGCATAGCTAAAACCGAGCGTTGCGCCTTCGCGGTGAAAGGCCTTCGCAATGCCCCAGGCGATGCTGTGATCGTTGGCGACGCCGAAGATCAGCGCGGTCTTACCGGTGAGTAGTCCCATGAATGATATTTCCTTATCGTCAGATTCGCGTGTATCGCACCGGCGAAGTATACGCAATGCCGGATTCTCAGCGCAGACTTCACTACCTTTCGCACGAGTTTAAGTTTGCAGAGCAAAATTATGAGAAAAACCTCGATCATAGGCGTGATGATTTTCAACGGACGTGCGACTATCAGGTCGAAGCCGCAATCAAAAGGGGATTCGAAGGTCGTTCGAAGCGAAAGGAGGGGACATGCTCAATTCCACTACCGGTTCCGATGTGCAGCGCTATGCGCTGACCAGCTATCGCGCTGACGCCGAGGAGCGATTGCCAATTACGGAGGAGTGCCGAGCCGGGCTGAGCAATCTAGCCGTTGGGCTGATCGGCGCGCTGCTGGTGGCTGCCGTGCTGTTCGCGGCGTATCTGCTGTTTGCAATTTGAGACTCAGTAGTCGTAAACATCGTCAGGCAATCGCCCTGCAAGGGTGGCCGTGGGTCTTGAGCTCACGGCCGCTTTCGTTTGAGACGGCGGCACCGTGCGCGTATGCGCTGCGCTTGCACATGCTCGCGGCTGCGTCCATGATTGCCGGCATGGCGCATGAACTGGCAAGCTCCCTCACCCATCTCTCCGCTACCCGGCTGGCGGCATTGGTGGCGCGCGGCGAGATCTCCTCGACCGAGGTTGTCCAAGCGCACATCGCCCGCATCGAGGCGGTCAACCCCAAGATCAACGCCGTCGTCGTCAGGCGGTTCGACCAGGCGCTGGGCGAGGCGAAGGAGGCCGACGCCCGTCGTGCGCGCGGCGAGCCACTGCCACCCCTGCACGGTGTGCCGATCACCCTCAAAGAGTGCCTTGACCTCGTGGATACACCGAGCACCTTCGGGATGCCCTCACGACGCGGGGACATCCCGAAGACCAACGATCGCTACGTCCAACGCCTTATTTCGTGCGGCGTGATCGTGATCGGCAAAACCAATGTGCCGCAAGCATTGATCTACAACGAGAGTAGCAACGCGCTCTACGGTCGGACGAACAACCCCTGGGACGTGACGCGCACGTCCGGCGGCAGCAGCGGCGGCGAAGGCGCGATCATCGCCGCCGGCGGCTCGCCCCTCGGCTTGGGCACCGATATCGGCGGCAGCTTGCGCCTGCCGGCTCACTTCTGCGGCGTCGCAAGCCTCAAACCCACATCACTGCGCACACACGATTACAGCCGGTTCTCCGATCTGGCGTTCGAGTTCGGGCCGATCAATTGCGTTGTCGGGCCGATGGCACGTGACGTGGCCGATCTTGCACTGGCCCTGCGGCTAATTGGCACTGTGCCCCACCCGCGTTTGCCATCGCCGCAGCCGCTGGGTGACCCAGACGCCGTGGATGTATCGAAGCTGCGGCTGGGGTTCTTCACATATGACGGGCTAATGCGACCATCGCCCGCTGTTGCGCGCGCAGTATGCGAGGCCGCAGACATGCTGCGCACTGCAGGCGCGCAGGTGATCGAATGGGAGCCGCCCGATCTCCGCCAGGCCGAAGCCCTCTACATACGCCTGCTCACCGCCAACGGCGCATCGGTCTTTCGCGCTGCTTTGGCGCACGATAAGCCTGAACCTCAGCTTGCCTTGCTGTATTGGCTGGCACAGCGCTCGCCAAAAACGGTGAGACGCATCCGGCATGTGCTGGCCACAATGCGCCAGACGAATTTCACCCGGCAGCTCGACAGCATCGGCTTCACAGCCGAGGACATCCCACGCTTGACCGACGAAGTGGAAGCATATCGTCGCGCCTTCGCAGCGGCAATGGACCACGCCGACGGCGGGCCGCTGGATGGGGTGCTGAGTCCGGCTTGCTTCTCCCCCGCCTGGCCACATGGCGCCAGCCGGGAGCTGATCACCGGCGGCGCATATTGCATTGTCTACAACTTGCTGGGCTATCCGGCAGGCGTTGTCCCGGTGACACGCGTGCAACCCGATGAAGCGATCGTACGGCCGCTTTCGCCAGATGTGGTGGACATAGCCGCGCGCCGGGTGGACATCGGCAGCGCCGGCCTGCCGGTAGGCGTTCAGGTAGCCGCACGACCATGGCAAGAGCATGTCGCGCTGGCGGCGATGAAGGTCATCCAGGACGCAGCCCGCAAGCGCGCCGACTATCCCACAACGCCCATCGCCTAAGCATCGCTACCGCAGAGTGAGACACGGGACTCTCAGCGCAACCCGGCGTCTTCAACGTTCGGCCAATTGCGCAGTAACGGCTCGAATATGCTCCGGCATCGTGCCGCAACAGCCGCCGATGATCGTCGCACCCACGGCGCGCCATTCGCGCGCAGCTTCGGCGTATGCTTCCGGCGAAACCGCGTTGGTCAACGTCCAGCCAATGACCTCATCCACATGGCCGACGTTGCCGTATGCGCCAAGGGCGACGTGAGACAGCGCAACGCTTCGCAGCAGCTTCAACGCCGAGGCAACCTGTTTGACCGGAATGCAGTTGATGAGGATAGCCCGTGGCTCAAACGGCAGCACCGCACGAACGGCGTCGGGCAGCAACTCCCCGCTCAACAGGCGATTCTCGTCGTCTAGTGTGAAGCTCACCCACAGCGGTTTGCCGGTGGTATGTGCGGCACGCGCGGCAGCGACGGCTTCACGAACCGTGTTCTGCGTCTCGACCAGAATCAAATCCACGCCGGCGTCGGCCAGGTTGCGCGCGAGGACGGCGTGCTCTTCGGCCAACTCGGCGTCGCTCGGTACGAGTTCGGGCGAGTAGCAATCCTCGACGGGAGCGATGCTGCCGGCGACCTGGACAGGGAGACCGTGAGACGAGGATACGAAGGGAGTATCCCCTCTTATCCCTATCTCCGTGTCCTTTTGTCTCTGTCGCCATTCCGCCACCGCTCGCCGCGCCAGCGCGACTGCCCGGAAGGTTAGTTCGCGCGCGCGATGGGCGATGCCGGCTTTGGCCAGTGCGCGCACGTTGGTGCGGAAGGTGTTCGTGGTGATGACACGCGCGCCGGCATCGAGGTAATCGCGGTGAATTTGAGCGACGACATCCGGTGCAGTGTCAAGCGCAATCGCCGACCACAGCGGCAGCGTCGTATCCACGCCGCGCCGTGTCAGCTCCGTGCCCATCGCACCATCGAGGATGATCGTCACGTCATCATTCTAAAGCAGTGATCCTTTTCCCGTGGTTCAATTGTGGTATGCACGACGTAGCGATCATCGGCGCCGGCCCAGGCGGCTCGGCAACGGCCCACTATCTAGCGCAGCGCGGCGTCGACGTGTTGTTGCTGGACAAGGCCGACTTCCCACGCGACAAGACCTGCGGCGACGGGCTCACGCCGCGAGCGGTGAGTGTGCTGCAGGACATGGGGCTGGTCGAGGATCTCCGGCGCGTCGGTCACGTCATCCAGCGCTTCGAAGTGTTCGCGCCGAACCACCGCTCCACCGCCGACGCGATCACCATGTCCAATGGCCTGCCCGACTTTGCACTGGTCGTGCCGCGTCTCACGCTCGATGATCTACTTCTCCAGCGAGCCGTTTGCAGCAATGCGCGCTTCGAGCCGCGCGTGCACGTGAGCGCCATGCACATCGAGGAGTCGAACGGCACACCACACGTCGAGATCCGGGGCGAACGCGACGGACGGCGCGTCTCCTTCGGGGCGCGACTGGCAGTGATCGCTACGGGTGCGAACACCGGCCTGCTGCTGCGCACCAGCATCTTGCGTGCTCAACCCCGGGTCATGGTCGCCGCACGCACTTACTTCGAAAATATCCGCGGGTTGACAGATGCCTGGACGCTGCGCTTCGACGACGCACCTCTGCCGGGCTACGGCTGGATATTCCCCATCGCTTCGGATGCTGCCAATGTCGGCGTTGGATACTTCAAACACGATCGGACGGCATCGGCGTTGGGCTTCTTCGAGTCCTTCCGCCGGTCACCGGCAATGCAGCGATTGCTGGAAGGCGCAACGCAGGCCGGCCCTGTGCGCGGTTATCCGCTCCGCGAAGACTTCCTGACGTCGCCGACCTTCGGCGAGCGCACGCTGCTGGTGGGCGAAGCCGCCGGGCTAGTCAACCCGCTCACCGGCGAAGGCATTGACTACGCGCTGGAGTCGGGCCGCATCGCCGCCGACCACGCCTACGGCATGCTCGAGTGCGGCAATTTCACGCCTCAGCAACACGCCGCATACGACCGCGCCCTGCGCGAGCGCTTCCGGGCATTGTTCGAGTTCTGCGTGTGGGTGCGCACGTGGTGCCTGCACCCGATCGCGCTCAACGTGCTGGTGGCTATGGCGAACCGGCGCGACGACCTACGCAAAAAACTGACGAACGCTGTGCTGGGCGGCGCGCCCATCCGCAGCAAGCCAACGGTAGGTCGCGTGATCCGGGCGCTGGTCGGGCAGGGCTAATCCTGCGTTCGGTGCACGCCTGCGCGAACAAATTCATGAGGCGCCGAGTGTTGCACAAAGGAGTGGGCCAACCAGAATGGGATGTTCGTTCGGAAATGCAACGTCGGTTCGACGACGTATAGATTCGTGTGAGTAGGTTTGGCAGCGAACGCAGCGGCCCGCCGACGGCGCGCGATGATCACCATAATGTCTGACGAATCAGCCCAGCAAATGAGCTCTATCGGCGACGCTGAACTTGCAGCGCGCATCGCGCAGGGCGATCGTCACGCCTTCGAGCAGCTCTACGACCGCTATGCCGCAAAAGCTTTCGGCCTGGCCATTCGGTTGGTGGGCGACCGCGTCGCCGCCGAAGACGTCGTTCAGGAAGCATTCTGGCGGGTGTGGCAGGCGGCTAAGTCGTATGACCCTCATCGCGCCGGCTTATCGGCGTGGGTGCTGGCCATCGTGCACCACTGCGCCGTGGATGAGTTGCGCCGGCAGCGCATCCGCAGCGCTGCTATTGAGCTGGACGCATCGGAAGATGAAGCACAATCGCTCCCCGATTCGAGCGCCGATACACAGGAGCAGGTCTGGGCCAACGTGCAGAGCGAGCGAGTCCAGGCAGCGCTAGCCGGATTACCGGAGGCGCAGCGTTCCGTCATCGAGATGGCATACTTCAGAGGCTACACACGCCAGGAGATCGCACAAAGACTGAACGAGCCACTGGGCACCATCCATACGCGTGCCCGATTAGGGTTGATGAAACTCAAGGTGCTGTTGGCCAGCTTGCAAGCGTGAGGCGATATGAGTGACATGAGCAAGCATACGACAGGGTCGAGCGCCGATCCGGTCGAGGATCTGATCGCCCTTTATGCGCTGAACGCGCTGGACGCTGACGATCGCGCCAGAGTAGAGCGCCAGCTGGCGACCAATGCCCGGGCACGCGCCTTGCTCAACGAGATGCGCGTGATAGTGGATCAGCTCAATGCAAGCGTCAGCGAGGTTGAACCGCCGGCGCGCATCAAGCGACGGCTGCTGGCCAGGGTAGATGCCGATCTGACCTCGCGGGGTGTGATGAACCGGCAGGCCAGCCTTTGGGAACGCTTGACACGGGCGCTCTTTCCGGCCACGGTGGCTCTGGCGACGATTTCAATTCTCATTGCTATTGGCCTTGGCATGTGGACAGCTTCGTTGCAGCGCCAATTGGCCCAGGCACAGCAGGAGCTGGCGCTGCTTCAGTCCCCCGGTCTGCGCGTCGTCTCGCTGCCCGTCGCCGACAAAGCGCCATCAGCCGCACAAATCACCTTTCTCGCTGCACCGAACGAAGCGACTGGCCTACTGACCGTCAGCGGGTTGACGCCGCTCGCGTCGAACCAAACCTATCAGTTCTGGTTATTGCGCGGTGGGCAACCGGTGCCGGCCGGCACATTCAGCGTGGACGCCAGCGGCTCAGGCAAGCTGATCGTATACGCCGCCGACCGCCTCGGTGCGTTCGATCAAGCCGGCGTGACCATCGAACCGGCTGGCGGCAGCGAGACGCCCACCTTATCCGCTCTCATCGCGATCGGCAGCATCCAATGACTGCGACGCGGATGCCATATGAACATGCGGATAGCTCAGCTTGCGAAGCTGGGTACGCAAGCGATCTATCTCTTCTGCCACCTCTTCTCCATATTCGATGAGCTGTCGTTTGCGCTGCGCCAACTCACCCGCGAGGTGGTAGAACGACTTGCTGAGCCGCGACGCGCTGCGCGATCTTGCATTCACCCGTACGCCTACCAGGGCGGCATAGGTTTCCGGAGTGATGACATCCGGTGACTCATCGGCGAGATAGGTTTTGAACATCTGACGGTCGTGACGCGAACTCAGCCAGCGCAAGCCCAACATCAGCACGATCAGCAACCCATAGTTGAGTGCGGTGACCAACAGCGCCGAACCGCCGCTCGCCTCAATCAGTGTGACAGACGCGTTATGGATCGCATGCGTGACGATCGCTGCAACCCAGCCTAGCGCGATGCTCAAGAGTGCGTGCAACCGCGATGGGGCATGGCGCGCAACGCCGAAGCCAATGCCTGTGAGCGAGGTGTAGAAGCCGTGCATGAAGCCCAACACGATCACACGCACGACGAACAACTGGATCCATTCCCCCAACGAACCGGTGTTTGCCAGGTAGAGAATGTTCTCGACGTAGGCGAAGCCGAAGCCCACCGTCGAGCCATACACGATGCCATCTACCCAGCCGTCGAACTCGCGCCGACGCCAGAGGTAAACCGCAGCGACCGCCAATCCTTTGGCCAGTTCCTCCGTCAACGGCGCGAAGACGATCGCAGTGGCCGCCATGGATGCCGCCTCACCCCACAAGTATGACACCGGCAACGAGAAGATCAATTGCAAGACGAGCGAGATGAACGCCGCTGGAAGCGCGCCCCACAAGAACGCGACGATTAGGTACTTGGCAGGTTCCTGTTCGAAGCGATCAATGCCGTGCACCAGGCGCGCGTACCAGTAGGTGGGAATCGCGATGAAAACAGCCGAAAGCCAGACCGGCATGGCGGCGCGATTATACTGAGCATCATCTATACACCACATTACCATTGCAGCGACTCGATCGCCCTATGATCCGTGAACAAGATGCCCGTTTCATCCTGGACGCCGTCCGGCAGGGCAACTGCACCTCGATCGTCGGCCTGAGCAATACGGGCAAATCAGCGCTGCTGCGCGAGGTATGCGCACCGGCCGTTCAGGTTGAGTTGCTCGGCGACGAAGACGACGCATGGCTGTTTGCCTACGTGGATTGCAACCTGATGCCTGAACTCAGCGAACAGGCGCTACATGAGATTACGCTGCGCAGCATCATCACTGCCCTGCGGCGTTTGGGTGTGCGGGACGCGCTGGACGAACAGCTTAACGAGCTATATCACCAGGTTGTACAACCGGCTGCGCCAATTCGTAGCCCACTTGCCTTCGACAACGCTCTGCGGCTGGTATGCGAAGAATCCGGCCGTGCTCTGGTCATCCTCTTCGACGAGTTCGACGATCCTTTCGAGAAACTGACCGGCCGCGTCTTCCTCAACCTGCGCGCCATGAAGGATCGTTTCAAGAATGCGTTGGTCTATGTGACGGCCACCGAGCGGCCGATGGCGCAGATCAGCCAAAACACCGACGCGGGCGAATTCATCGAGTTGTTCGACACCCGCGAGCGCTGGATCGGCTTTCTGAACCACAACGACGCAATCGCCCTGGCGCATGAGTTCACGACCGGCGCGCCGACTGCCGAAGCGGATATCGCTTTCATCGCGCAGCAGGCTGGCGGGCATGCCGGCTTGCTGGAGACGACGACCGAGGTGTGGCATCGTATCGCAGGTGGCGTGCCGGACAGCGCGCGAGAGAGTGCGCTCGCCCTAGTGCGCCAGGCGCTAGACGACCAACCGCCGATCCGCGCCGAATGCGCCAAGCTGTGGTCGCAACTGAGCGAAGCGGAGCAAACCGCGCTGATCGGCTATGTGCATGGCATGCCCGTCGCGCCGGAAGCGCTCGAGGCGCTGCGCACGAAGCGGTTGCTCGGCGCTGACGGCCAGGACGATGAACCGCTCATAGGTGAGATCTGGCGCGCCTTCGTCCACCGGCAGGGCCTGGCGCGCGCGGACTTGCAACGTGGCGTGGTGGTGGATGTGGAAGCCGGCGAGGTGTATGTTGACGGCCGCAAGATCGAGACGCTGACCGATCTGGAGTACAAGTTGCTGCTGCTGCTCTACGGCCGGCTCAACAAGATCGTGGACAAATACACTATCGTCACCAACGTATGGGGCGAAACCTATCTCGACGCGGTAGACGACGCACGAATCGAGAAGCTGGTCAGCCGGCTGCGCAGCAAGCTCGAACCGAACGCTGAAGAGCCGCGCTACTTGATCACGCTGCGTGGGCGTGGTTACAAGTTGGTTGGATAAGCCGTGAGTTCTGGATCTGAATTCTGATCTCTGATTCCTCGTGTCTGACTTCCGTCACCAGCACGTGATCCGGGCCAGCGAAATCGGCCAGTACGCCTACTGCGCGCGCGCGTGGTGGCTTAGCAGCGTGGTCGGCGCACCCTCGGCTAATTCGGCCGAATTGCAGCGCGGCGCAGCGATGCACTGCCGCCACGGACAGGCAGTGTGGCTATCCCGCGTGTTAGTCATCGTCGCGGCGGCGCTAGTTGGGCTGGCGCTCTTCATCCTCATCGCCAGCATCATCGCCCGATGAGCCTTCGACCTATTCTCCTCCGTAGGACGGCGATGCTGGTGGTGCTCATCGCCACGGCGATTGCGCTTCTACCGGCGCACGCCCAATCACCTGCACCGACTCGACCGGCGCGCCCCCGCATCATGGTCGCGCTGGTGTTCGGCCAATCGAACGCCGGCAACTGGGGCGAGAGCCGGCGCACTGCCGGGCCGCGTGTGCTCAACTTCTTCCGTGGGCGCTACAGCCGCGCCTATGATCCGCTGGCCGGCGCAGACGGCAACGGCGGCAGCGTGTGGACCCGACTGGGTGATCAGATCATCGCCGCCAGGCTCTACGATCGCGTGGTGTTCGTGCCGGCCTCGATTGGCGCGACAGAGATCGCGCAGTGGGCGCCGGGGGGCATCTTGCACAAAGACTTGCTGCGCAACGTTCGCGAAGCCCGGCAGGCCCGGCTGATCTTCACCCACCTGCTGTGGCATCAGGGCGAGAGCGACGCCGTGTTGGGCACGCCTGCAGAGGACTACCAACAACGCTTTCGGGCTATGCTGAAGGCGATCCGCGCGCTGGGCGTAGATGCGCCGGCGTTCGTCGCAATCGCTACGCGCTGCGGCCAGTATCCACCCAACGAGACGATCCGCGCCGCACAGATTGGCCTGGCCGATCCCAGACTGGGCATCTTCCCCGGCCCGGATACCGACCGACTTGGACCGGAATACCGCTACGATGGCTGTCACTTCTCCGATACCGGTTTGGAAGCGCATGCCGAGATGTGGCTGCAGGTGATTCAGGAGCACGAGGGCAAAATGGAAGCGGCACAACGCCGGCCCGGCTGATAGCGCGGGTGTGATTAGAATCAACCCCGCGATGCGCCTGAAGACTCTCACGCTCAACGGCTATAAAACCTTTGCCAGCAAGACGCGCTTCGAGTTCGGCGAGGGTATCACCTGCATCATCGGGCCCAACGGAAGCGGCAAGAGCAACATCGCCGACGGCATCCGCTGGGCGCTTGGCGAACAACAGTTCTCCTTGTTGCGTGGCAAGAAGACCGATGACATGATCTTCTCCGGCAGCGCTCGGCGCCCCCGCGCCAGCATGGCTGAGGTCATTCTCACCTTCGACAATAGCGATGGCTTCTTCCCGATCGAGTTCAGCGAGATCGAGATCGGCCGGCGGGCCTATCGCGATGGTGCCAACGAATACGTGCTCAACGGCAACCGCGTGCGCTTGCGCGACGTGACCGATCTGCTGGCCCACAGCGGTCTGGCCGAACGCACCTACACGGTGATCGGCCAGGGCTTGGTGGACGAGGCGCTGGCGCAAAAGCCGGAAGAGCGCCGCGCGCTGTTCGAAGAAGCCGCCGGCATCGCCGGCTATCGCGACCGGCGCGAGGACGCCCTGCGGAAGCTGGAAGAGACCAGCCACAACCTGGAGCGCGCCCGCGATATCCTCAACGAGATCACGCCGCGCCTGAAGCAGCTCGAACGGCAGGCTGAGCGCGCGCGCCAGTATCGCGTGCTGGCTGACGAATTGAACCAGCTTGCCCGCGTGTGGCTGGGCTACCACTACCGGCGCATCCGATCCGCTATCGAAATGGCCGCTGCCGCTCAACGCGACGCACAACGCGCCGTCACAGAGACGCTGGGTGCGATCAACGCACTGGACGAACACAGCACAACACTGCGCGAGACGCGCCGGGTGCTGCAGGTGCGCCTGGCCGAGGTGCACCCCCGGCGCGATGCGGCGCGCCAGGCCGCCGAGGTTGCATCCCGCGACCTGGCTGTGATGCGCGAGCGCGTCGCCGCCTTGGGACGCCAGGCCGCAGAGGCTCAGCGTGAGCTGGACGAATCCGCTGCGGCGATTGACGCGCTTGCCGCGCGCGCCAGCGAGGCTCAGGCCGTCCTGGCATCGGCGCAGGCCGCCTACCTGGAACGCCAACGCGAGATTGATTCGGCAGAGCTGGCCGCGTCCGAGCGGCGCAACGAGCGCACAACGCTGGAAAGGCAACGCATCGAGGTAGAGCAGAGCCTGACCGAAGCGGGCAATGCTGTGCTGGCAGCGCGCGACCACATCGCCGGCCTACGCGCCCGGCAGGATGCGCTGCGACAACAACTCGACGCTATGACCAGGCGCGCGGCCGACCTGGGCGCGCAACGCGAAATGGAGCTGGCAACGCTGAACGAGATGAGCCTGGCAACGGAACGCGAGGCGTCGCAGATGAACCTGTTTGAAGCGCAATACGAGTCGGCAGTCCAAACGCTCGAATCGGCACGTGCATCGTTGGAACAAGCGCAGTCGGTTCTGGCCGCGGCGGAGGCAGAAGAACGGTTGACTTCGCGCATGACGCTCTTTGCTGACATGCGCGCGCTGGCTACCCGCAGCGCAGACGAGCTTGCTGCTGCAGCAGCGCAGGCCGAGCTGCCCAGCGTGCGCGGCGTGCTATCGTCCTTCATCCAGATCGCCCCGGACGACCAGAAGGCCGTCGAGGCAGCGCTGGGCGAGTTGCTCAACGCTGTCGTCATTGCTCCTAATCGGTCGGAGGAAGGCGAAGCCGGCCTGACGCGCCTGCGGGCCTGGCTCGTCGAGCAGGCATCCGGCCGGCTCGCCGTAGTTGTAACGCACGCGCTTCGCGCCCTCGACAACGAGCGCGAGGCGAAGGATCGAATCCTGAGCGAGCGCGCCCGCGCGTGCCACGCCCGCCCGCTGCTCGACGCGATCAGCGCCCCGGAGTGGATAAAGCCGGCCATGCGCATCATCACCGGCCGAATGTTCATCGCGCGCGACCTGGACGCTGCGCGCATGCTGGCTGCGCAGTTGCCCGATGGCTACCTGTGCGTGACGCGCGACGGTGAAGTGGCCCACGCCGCCGGCACATTGTCGCTGCCGGCAGGCGCACGCTCGCCCATCATCCTGGGCATGGAAGCCGAGGCGCTGGAGGCGCCGGATTACGAGACTGTGCTGGCCAACCTCGAGCGTGCCCGGCAACACCGCGACGAGGTGCAACGCGAATTCGAAGCAGCTCGCCGCCTTTTGGAGCAAACGACCCAGGCGCGCGACATCTTCAACCGCGAAAGCGCCAACCGGCGCAACCGCATCGAGGCTGCGCAGCGCAAGGTCAGCTTGCTCGAGGAATCCCTGGCCGCGCTGGCCGGCGACATCGAACGCCTGACTGAAGAGATCGAGTCGCTCGACCGGCAACTGGCAGAAGCCGGCGACGCGCTCACCCAACGCGAAGCAACGCTCGCCCAAGCACAGCAGGCGCTGCGCGAACTCGACGCTCGCCTGAACGAGCAGCTCCAGAGCGGCTGGCTGGAGTCACTCACGGCCGCGCAAGCCATGCTCTCGGCCGCGCGAGGCGCGATGCAGAACGCCGAATCGCTCAGCCGCGAACGGGCTGCAGCGCACGCCGATGCGTTGGCACAGCGCGAAACACGCGCGCGACGCCTGGTCGAATTGACCGCGCAACTGCAAGCGGCTGAGGCCACGCTTCAACAAATGGCCGACGCCGTAGCCCAGACGGAAGCCGCCTGGCGCGAGGCCGACGCAGAGATCGCGCCGTTACAAAGCGGGATCGCCGCAGTCGAGGCGCAGCTCGCCGAGTTGGATGAGCACCGGCGAGAAGCCGAACGCACTCTGCGCGAGCGCGAATCCCACCTGAACGCTACCACGCTGGAACTGGCGCGACACAACGATGAGTTGGAGAACTTGCGCCGACGCGCCCTGGTCGAAATTGAGAACGAAGCCTTGAAACCGGAGCAAGCGGAAGACGCTGCAGGCGCAAATGTGATGGCCGAAGACCAATCGCAAATCCTGGAGGCGTTGCCCTTCGTCGAAGCATTGCCCGCCGGCGTCGAGGAACGCATCGCACAGTTGCGCGGTCAGATCAAACGCCTGGGCGCAATTAACTACGAGGCGCAGGCCGAGTTCGAGGCATTGAGCGAGCGACACCGCTTCATCACCGAGCAATGCGACGACCTAGAGAAAGCCTCAGCGTCGCTGCGGCAGGTGATCGCCGAGCTGAACGACGTGATGAAAGACACCTTTCGCCAGACGTTCGACGCCATCACCAACGCCTTCCAGAACACGTTCAAGGTGTTGTTTGGCGGCGGCCAAGCGCGCCTTACGCTCGTCAACCCGGACAACATTGACGAGTGCGGCGTGGAAATCCACGCCCAACCGCCCGGTAAGCGCCCGCAATCGTTGGCGTTGCTCTCCGGCGGCGAGCGCTCGCTCACGGCGACGGCGCTCCTGTTCGCCATCCTACAGGTGAAGCCGACGCCATTCTGTGTGCTGGATGAGGTGGACGCCGCGCTGGACGAGTCGAACGTCGGGCGCTTCCGCGCGATGCTGGAGAGCCTGAGCGACGGCACACAATTCATCATCATCACCCATAACCGACGCACGGTGGAAGCCGCGACGACGATCTACGGCATCAGCATGGGCACCGATGGCGCAAGCGCTGCACTGAGCCTGCGGCTGGACGAAGTGAAACTCGCCGACGGACGCCGCGCATGAAAACGCATGTCATCGTCATCGGCGCCGGCATCGGCGGGTTAAGCGCGGCCATCCGGCTGGCCGCACACGGCTACCGCGTCACGGTCGTCGAAAAGCTCGATCGCCCCGGCGGCAAGATGGGCGAGGTGCGCGCCGACGGATTCCGCTGGGACACCGGCCCATCGGTCATCACCATGCGACACGTCTATGAGGGATTGTTTGCCGATGCCGGGCGCGACCTGCGCGACTATCTCGACCTCGTCCCGCTGCAGCCGATCACGCGCTACTTTTGGCGCGACGGCGCAACGATTGACGCGGTAGCCGACGAGGAAGCGATGTGCGAGAACATCCGGCGCGCCTTCGGCCCGCGTGATGTGGATGGCTACCGCCGCTTCATGCGTTACACCCGGCGTCTCTACGAGGTGGTCAGCGGTCCCTTCCTCTACCGGCGAAAGCCTACGCTGCGCGATTTAGCATCGCTGCCGGTGGGCGACGTGCTCAAGATTGACGCGCTGCGCACGATGCACCAGGCCATCTGTGCGCACTTCCGCGATCTGCACCTGGTGCAGCTCTTCGACCGCTTCGCCACCTACAACGGCTCATCGCCCTACCGCGCGCCGGCCACGCTCAACGTGATCGCCTACGTGGAGATGGCGCAGGGCGCATGGTATCCGCGCGGCGGCATCTTCCAGCTTGCGCAAGCATGGGAACAGTTGGCAAGCGAGCTGGGCGTGGAGCTGCGCTACAACAGCCCGGTGCAGGAGATCTGCATCGCGTCCGGCAGGGCATGCGGCGTGCGGCTGATGAGCGGAGAGACCATCCGCGCCGATGCGGTCGTGTGCAATGTGGATTACACCTGGGCGCGCGAGACGTTGATTCCGGACGGCGCGCGCCGCAAGGACGCGCTCGAGCCCTCCTGCAGCGGCTTTGTGCTCCTGCTCGGCATCCGCGGGGCGCACGACGCGTTGGCGCACCACAACATCTTCTTCACCCATGATTACCGACGCGAGTTCGACGACATCTTCGTCCGGCGCATCGCGCCGCGCGATCCGACGCTCTACGTGTGCATCACCAGCAAGACCGACCCAGACCATGCGCCGCCGGGCTGCGAGAACTGGTTCGTGCTCGTCAACGCGCCTCACCTGAGCGAGGCTTACGACTGGCAAGCCGAGGCCGAGCGCTACGCGCAGCACATCAAAGGATTACTGGTCGCCAACTTAGGGCGCATCTCTCCGCTGTCGGACGCGCAGAGGCTGGTGCAGGTGGAGCGCCGGCTCACGCCGTTAGACTTGCAGGTGACCTACGGCGGCCATCAGGGCGCGATCTATGGCTTCTCGTCGAACACGCGCACAGCGGCGTTCATGCGGCCGGGCAACCGAGACGGCACAATCGGCCGGCTCTACTTCGCCAGCGGCAGCGCGCATCCTGGCGGCGGCGTGCCGTTGGTCACACTATCGGGTATCGCAGCAGCGAAGTGCGTCGAAGAGGACTCGCGATAGGAAGCGCGCTATCCTGGCTGCATGCTAGAAGCGCGCTGGATCGTCCCGCAGGTCGTCTCCGGGGGCGCCAGGCTTAAGCGGCGCTTCGATCTCCTGCACCTCGCCCGATTCGCCGATGAGGTAGAAGCGACGCCGTGCTGTGGGCAGCATATACTCCGGCGCAGCATCGGGCACGCGAAACTGAGAGGCAGGCTGCGATGGCGTGCGAACGTCGTAGGACGCATCGGCCGGCGTTGGCATCACCCAGTATTGCGGTGGGCTAGGCGGCATATGGGTGTAGCGCAGCCGGTCATAGCGCTCGCGGCCGGTGTCATCACGCTGCCGGGACACCACGATGACAACCAGCAGCGTGGACGGAATCGCGATCAGCAGGCCGATGAACGCGCCGCCCAAGAGCGCAATAGTGACCTGGTCTACGCGCGAGCCGATGAACGCCGCGAGGACAGCCGAAAACATCACCAGGCCCGCAGCGGCTGCTTTGTTGAGTCTATCCATATTGCCCTTTCAAATTGGCATCGCTGCTTGAAAGCGGATTACTCGCCCGGATGCGACCGCGAGGAAATCGCCGTTGCCCATCAGCTTCTCCGCGCCGGTGGCGGGCATGCCGGCCGCCACGCGTGCGTCGTCCGCTGACACGACGCGCCCCACCAATCGCAGCGGCAGATTCGCCTTCAACAATGTGCCGATCACCCGCGCGGAAGGCTTCTGCGTGCAAGCGATCAGGTGAACCCCGGCTTCGCGCCCGCGTTGGGCGATGCGGGTAAGCAGATCTATGATGCACGCGCCGCCGGCCTGCACCAGGTCTGCCATCTCGTCTACATAGACCACGATGCGAGGCTGTGGGTCGCTCAGGTTCGTCCGCCGCTCCATTACATCCACAACGCGCGCCAGCGCCGCGTTCGCCTCGTCCGGCGTGTACGCCACGCCGAGAAGCATGTGGCGTTCCACCGCACGCGAAAACGCCGCATCGTGGTTGCGCTTGGGATCCAGAACGACCAGGCCAAACTGGCTGGGACGATGGAATCGGCACAGGCTGATCAAGATGCTGTGCGCGAGCGAGGTCTTGCCCGAACCGGTGGCACCGGCAATGAGGATGTGAGCCACCTCGGGCGAGGACAGACAAGCCATCAACGTTGCGCCGTCCTCGGCCAGGCCGAGCACCGCCGTATACGGCGGAACATCCTTGACCGATGCCATTAGCGTCGTTAAGCGCACTGGCGCGCGCGTCTCGCGCGGAATCTGGACGGCCAGATGAGCACCGCTCTGCGTAATGCGGACGTTTGCGTTACCCAGGGCAAGGGCCAGATCGGCCTGGAGCGCCCTGACCTGGTTCACCTTCGTACCCGGCGCGGGCCGCAACAGCATCTCGACAAAGCCGGGCAGCACTTTGCCGCCCACGACGGCAACCGGCGCTTTGCGTTCGCGCAACACAGCTTCGATCCGATCGGCAGTGTGATACAGCTTGCGATACATCCCGATAGACACCTGATAGAACTAATGTTCTTCAAGGCTAATTATCCAGAACATTTGTTCTACGTCAAGCATCCCCCGCGAAATTCTCGAATTTGGGAAAGGCCGCTCACGGGTTGCGATTTCGCGCCAAACGCCGAATACAATCGCTCCGATATGCAATGCGCAACTGTCCGCCACCCCCTCATTGTGGATGCACACCTCGATATGGCTTATAACGCGCTCTATAAAGGGCGCGACTATCGCCGCTCGGCCTGTGCGACGCGCGAGATCGAGCGCAACAGCCCGGTCGAGAAACAATCCGGCCAATGCACGGTCGGCCTGCCGGACATGATCCGCGGGCGCGTCGGGGTGTGCTTCGGCACGATTTTCGTCGAGCCGCATGCGCGCAAGCTGGGCGAAGGCTGGCCGACCTACCGCGACGCGCGCGAAGCCCACGCGCTGGGTATGGCGCAACTCGACTTTTACCGGTGCTGGGCCGAGGAGAACCCACATGTGATGCTGGTGACGACGCAGACAGAGCTGGAAGCGGTTTGTCGGCGATGGGGCGTCGAGAAGAGCAGTTCGGCATCTCCGGCCGGCTCCCGATTCTCGACGCCCCACTGCGTCGGCGTCGTGCTGCTTATGGAAGGCGCCGACCCGATCCTAGAGCCGAAGGAATTGGAGCGCTGGTATGAGCGCGGGCTGCGCATCGTTGGGCCGGCCTGGGACACGACGCGTTACGCCGGCGGCACCTGGAGCGGCGGCCGGCTGAGCAAACTTGGCCGTGAGCTGCTGGATGTGATGGCGCAGTTCGGCGTCATCCTCGACGTCAGCCATATGTCGCACGAGTCGCTCTATGAAGCGCTAGATGCCTTCGAGGGCCGACACGTCATCGCCAGCCACAGCAACCCGTATCGCTACCTGCCGACACCGCGCCACCTGCCGGACAAGGCCATCGAGATGATCGCCGAGCGCGGCGGAGTGATTGGCGTGGTGCTCTACAACCGCTTCCTCAAGAAGGATTGGAGCGGTAAGAAGGAAGACGTGACGCTCGACGACGTGGTGCGCATGATTGATCACATCTGCCAGGTGACCGGCAACGCCGACCACGTCGGCATCGGCAGCGATTACGACGGTGGGCTGGGCTACAACGACATCCCGCGTGAGCTGAACACCATCCGCGACCACTACAAGATCGGCGACGAACTGCTGGAGCGTGGCTTCGAGCCACAGCACGTGGCGCAGATCATGCGCGGCAACTGGCTGCGCATCCTCCGCGAGGCACTGCCGGCATGATGGATAGAACACCGTTGGAGGCAGCAGAGCGCTTCGATTACATCATCGCCGGCGCAGGCGCGGCAGGGCTGAGCCTGGCCTATCACCTGAACCAGTTCGGCCTGACCGACCGGCGCATCCTGCTGCTCGACCGCGCGCCCAAGACGGCCAACGACCGCACGTGGTGCTTCTGGGAAATCGGCGAGGGCGCGTTCGAGGCGCTCGTCTTTCGCCGCTGGGAGCGCCTGACCTTTCACGGCGAGGGACTCTCCATGACGCTGGAGATCATCCCCTATCGCTACAAAATGATCCGCGGCGCGGACTTCTATCATTTCATGGCGCGCTGGCTGGATGCACAACCCAACATCACTTGCGCCTACGCCGAGGTGACGAACGTCGAAAGTGTGGGCGACGAGGCGGTCGTCCATACGCGAGACGGGCGGGCTTATCGCGGCGCGTGGGCCTTCAACAGCATTCTGCTCGATCGGCCGACGCGGCAACCTGCCTACCACTACCTGCTACAGCACTTCCTGGGCTGGGTGATCCACACGCCGGCGCGCGCGTTCGATCCGGCGATCGCTACGTTGATGGACTTCCGTGTGGAACAGTCCGGCGATACGCGCTTCGTCTATGTGCTGCCGCTCGATGCGCATACGGCGCTGGTGGAATACACCGTGTTTTCGGGTGAGCTACTTCCCCGTGCCGAATACGCCTGGCAATTGGAAGCGTATATACGCAGTCGGCTGCAAATCACCGACTACGAGACGCAACACGAGGAGTTCGGCGTGATCCCGATGACCGATGCGCCCTTTCCTGATCGGCGCGGCGAGCGCGTGATCAACATCGGCACCGCCGGCGGCTGCACCAAACCCAGCACGGGCTACACCTTTCAGCGCATCCAACGCCGCGTCCGGCACATTGCGCAGGCACTAAAGGCAACCGGCCGTCCCTACGTCGCAACGCCGCCGCTACGCAGGCGCTATGAATTGTTCGACAGCGCATTGCTGAACGTGCTGGACAAGGGACGCGAACGAGGCCGGCGCGTATTTACCGACCTGTTCGCGCGCAACCCACCACAGCGCGTATTCCGCTTTCTGGATGAAGACACGACGCCTATGGAAGACGTGCAAATCATGAGCAGCGTCAACATCCCGGCGTTCCTCGCTGCAACGGCCGACGCGCTGAGACACCGGCTGGCCGCGCTCAGCCGGCGCCCGCTTGCATATCCAGATCGCTGAGTTGAGCCGGGCTGCATCGCACGCCCCACACTTGCCAAGTTGACCCAGGTCAACTAAACGTACTGTGCTATGGCAACAGTCACAAACAAAAGACCCACTCTCGGCGTTATCGTCGGCAACCGAGGGTTCTTCCCCAAACATCTGTGTGTCGAAGGCCGCAAGGCCGTGCTCAACACGCTGAGCGAACTGGGCATCGAGGCGGTGATCGCGCCGGAGGACGCGACAGCCTATGGCTCGGTGGAGAGCACGAACGAAGCGCGGCTATACGCCGGCCTGTTCCGGCAGCGCCGCGACGACATTGACGGCATCCTAGTCACCCTGCCCAACTTCGGCGACGAGCGCGCCATCGCCAACGCGCTGCGTTGGTCCGGTCTCCAGGTGCCGGTGCTGATCCAAGCCTTCCCGGATGTCGCCGACAGCATGACCATCGCCGATCGCCGCGATTCCTTCTGCGGCAAGATGTCAGTCTGCAACAACCTGCGCCAATACAACATCCCCTACAGCTTGACCACCTTGCACACCGTCGCGCCCACACACCCGTCCTTCAAGCAAGACCTAGCCGATTTCGCCGCCACCTGCCGCGTGACCAGCGGGCTGCGCGGGCTGCGCATCGGCGCGCTGGGCGCGCGGCCCGCCGCGTTCAACACCGTGCGCTACAGCGAAAAGCTCCTGGAGCAATACGGCATCACGGTGGAGACCCTCGACCTCTATGAACTGTTCGGCTGGGTCGGCGCGCTCACCGACGACGACCATCGCGTCCAGGCTAAGCTCCAAGCCATCCGCGACTATGTGATCACCGACCGCGTCCCTGCCGACGCGCTGCTCAAGATGGCTAAGTTCGGCGTCGCGGTGGACGGCTGGATGAGCGCCAACCGCCTGCGCGCCTCCTCCATCCAGTGCTGGACCGCGATGGAGGAATTCTTCGGCGTCGTGCCTTGCACCCTGATGAGCATGATGAGCAACGACCT
>CALGMA010000002.1 GCA_937959265.1 uncultured Anaerolineae bacterium
AAGAGGCGATCATCATGTTCACTGCATTCTTCGAGGCCGTTCGATTTCTCACGCTCATCCCCTTGCCGTTCATGCCGCCGATGACCGGCGAGGATTATGAGCAAACGGTCGCGCGCGCGATGGCGTGGTTTCCGGCCGTCGGCGCACTCATAGGCCTGCTGGCGTGCGGCGTCGGTTGGCTGGCCGATGCGTTGTGGGGTGACTTCGCGCGCGCCGTCACCGTCGTCATCGCCCTCGCCGTCATCACCTCGGGGCTGCACCTGGATGGCCTGAGCGACACGTTCGACGCGGTGATGAGCTGGCGGCCGCGCGAGCGCAAGCTGGAGATCATGAAGGATAGCCGCATCGGCGCGATGGGCGCGCTCGCGCTGACAGCAGCCATCCTGCTCAAGGTCGTTTTCATCGCAGCCGCCGGTGCCGATTGGCTGCGCGCCGTGCTGATCGCGACGACGCTGGGCCGATGGGCCGACCTCTACGGCATTTTCTTCTTCCCGGCCGCGCGCGAGGGTGGGCTGGGCCGCAACTTTCGCGACTTTATCCGCCGCCGCAGCTTGGTCGTCGCCACTTTACAAATGCTGATCATCGTCGCGCTCGCGTGCGCCGTGGGCCGCCCACCGCAGGCCTGGCCGGCCGGTCTGCTGCGCGGCGGGATTGCGATTGGGCTAACGCTGCTCGTCGCGCGCGTCGTCTTCGCGCGCTGGACCCGGTCGCTGGGCGGGCTGACCGGCGACACCTATGGGGCGATGTGCGAGATCGGCGAAGTGGTCGCGCTGGCGGCGATGAGCGCGCGGCCGCTCTAGTCCGGCAGCGTCATCCGTGCGACGCCGATGTAGAAATCGGCCATGCCGTAGTACACGTCCAAACGTCCGCCTGCGCGCAGATCCACGCCGGTGGGGAAGACCACGTTCGCCACCACGCCTTCTTTCTCCTCCGGCGCCTCAGGCGAGAGGATCGGCTCGCTCGACCGGTAAATCACATGGCGCGGGTCGTCGCGATCCAACACCATCGCGCCGGCGCAATAGCGCACGAACGGTTGGTGATCCACGCCCTCCACGATGCGGCCGGAGACGCCGTGATAGACCGTGAGCCAGCCGCGCGAGGTCAACACCGGTGGCGTGCCGCCGCCGATCTTCAGGCTTTCCCACGGCTGGGCCGGGGCGGCCAACAACTGGTGCGCTTCCCACAGCAGCAATCCTTCCGGGCCGGCCTGAGCGCGGTCGAGGGGGCAATACGAAATCCACATGCTCGGGCGCGCTTCGGCGACGCCCTCCGGCGTGACCGTCAAGCCGCCTTGCGTGTTCGACGGGCGGTGGATCATCGCCAACGCCAATCGCCCGTGTGGATCGCGCACCGGCTGCGGGAAGAGATAGGCGTCCTTGTTGTCATAGAGGTCGAAGTCAACCCGATACTGCGGCATGAAGGCGAATTTAGCCGGCCCGATGCGCTGCCAGGTGAACAGGTCTTTGGACCAGGCTAATGCGACGCGCGGCCCCAACGGCCCGTACGCCGTGTAGGTCATCACGTAGTAGCCGAGCGGCGCTACGAACGTGATGCGCGGGTCTTCGCAGCCGGCGGTGCGCGCGTTGCGCTCGTAGGACTCAGTCGGTTCGAGCGCGTAGCCCTTCCGCTCGACCGCGACGGGATCGCCGCGCGCATCGAACAGCACCTCGGCGATGCCGATGCGCGAGTAGTTGCCGGCGGCGACGACGCGCGCGAAGAGATACAGTTTGCCATCCGGCCCGCGCGCCATCGCCGGATTCAGCACGCCGAGCGCTTCGTCGGGGTTGTCCGGGTCGGCGCGCATCACCACGCCGAGACGATGTAGAGAATAGGGTGGAGCGTCACGCAAGGATTCTGCGTCCTGCGGATTCATCGCGGGCATTTTCGTCGTAGCCTGGGTTGACGTCAATGGCGCAGCCGGCAATCACTGCGGTGCCAGCGCCGCCCGCCGACCGATGAACCAGGCGGCCACGCCGAGCAGCGCATAGAGCGCGCCGGCGATGACAACGGGCAAGCGCACCGCGTCGCTCAGTTGCGTCAACGCGGCGAAGACCTGATACACGCCGTAAGCGAGGAAGCCAATGGCGCACAGCGACGCACCGTAGGCGATGAGATTGTTTCGCACCAGCAAACCGACGATGGCCAGCAGCGCGCCGACGCCGGCGATGGCATCGAGCGCGATGAGGATGAGCAGCCGCGACCGCTCCTGCACCGGGGTTAGGCCCAGCATCTGCGCCGTGCCGGCCAAATCGCCGTTGAGCGTGCCGAGGTTGCTGAAGACCAACTCGCTGAAGGCGATGAGCGCAAGCAGGATGAACAGGATGAGCGCGCCAATGCGCAATTGCATGAGGAGCAAAGACGCGTGAGCCTCACCGGCGGGACCGGTGAAGCCCACGCAGCGCGTCATACATCATTGGCGCGTCGCCACAAACTTTAATGTGAGCGTTACCGCCTCCGAGACATTAGCCACAATCGGCACTGAGGGGATGGTAAGACCAAAGTCCCGATGGGCGACGACCGTCTGTGCCTCACCGCTGAGCTGCGCCTCATCTCCGGTCACCGTAGTATCGAAGGTCACCAGCTTGGCGACGTCTCGGATCTTCAAGTTGCCTGTCACCTTGAAGTTCAACGCATCGCCAGGCTTTGCCGACGCCGGCAGCTCCTCGATAGCCGTCGGCTCGAACTCGATCTTGGGATATTGACCGGTCTGCAGAATGAAGCGGTGAATGGCGCCATTGCGACGCTCGTTGTCCGTCTTGAAGTCTGTCGCGTCTATCTCCAGCTTGCTGATCTTGGAGTTGGACGGGTTGCTCCAGTCCACGGTGATCGAACCGGCGATCTTGGGCGTCATGCCGACGACGACCGTGGGAACACCCATCAATTCTTCGTTGAGTGTAAAGCTGGCTTCCGATCCATTCGCGTTGATCTGATACTCCACGATCTGCGCGGCAGGCGCCTCAGCCGCCGGCGCTTCGGTGGGCGCAGGCGTTTCGGCAGCCGGCGCGGGCGCTTCCGTTGGAGCAGGCACCTGGGTTGGGGCGGGCGCTTCGGTAGGCGCAGAAGTGGGCGACGGCGCAGCGGGCGCAGCGCTGCACGCAGCAACCAGAAGCGCCAGGGCGGTAAACAGTGCGGGAGTAGTCGGTGATCTCATAGGTTCATTCCTCTTGGCAATCCCCGACTACCTTAATCATCTAGGTGAAATCTCGATCAAACGCGGCTGAGAAACGACTTAAAGCCGGAGTTGCGTCCGGTTATGCACAGGAGATGTTGCGTCAGCAGGTCAACTTCTCACCCCGCGTAAAACGTTCGGCCCGGTAGGCGCAGGGCTACCGCCGAACGGTTCGATGCTCACACCGAAGCGCAAGATTTCGTCCATCGGCTGCGGGCACCAGACCAACGCAACGGCGCTGCCGGCGTCGTCCGGCCTAAACATCGCGCCGCTCCAACGTTCGCCGGCTGCATTGGTCAGCCACAACTGATAGGTTCGGGACTCCGGCAGGGGCGGCAATCGGTGGGCCTCCAGCGCGGCCCACCTTTCGCCGGGGTTATAGCGCACGACAGCAACGGCTTGGGGCGCGGCATCGGTTCCATTCAGTGTGAGCTGTTCGCTGCCGGTCGCCAAGAGGCGCACGAGGCGTTGTTGTTCACCCAGCACGCGCTCGAGTCGTGCAACCTGTGCACTTAGGCGCGCGGTCTGTACTGCAAACAAGCTCAGCAAGAGCAAGAGCACGCCGGAGACGACGCCCCAGACGAAGCGGGGACCGAGGAATGCGTCGAGCAAGCGGTCCCCGATACTTCGGCGCGCCGGCGGCCGAGAGGTGCGCTGCGCCTGAGCAATTAAGCTCGCTTTGAGCGATGCCGGAGGCGTGCGTTGAGGCACGGTCGCAGCGAGGCTATGCAGCACGCCGCCATAGCGGGCAACTTCGGCGCGCAGCTCCGGGTAGCGATCGAGATAGGCCTGCACGATCGCTCGCTCACGTTCATCCAACGCGCCGAGGGCATAGGCCGGCAGCAACTCGTACACTTCTTCGTAGGAAAGCGGCGCGCTCATGACTTCTGAACAGTAAAACGTCGTAGCATCTTCGTTCGAATGCACGCTGCACTCCTGCTACATCTCCGGCGCTCAATCAGCGATGACATTGCGCAACTTCTCCATGCCCAACCGCAGGCGCGTCTTCACCGTGCCGAGCGGCAACTTAAGCACATCCGCAATCTCGCTCTGACTCAACCCATGGTAATAAGCCAACACGATCACATCGCGTTGCTCGGCCGGCAAGGCATCCAGCACTTGTTTCAAGTCACGCCACCGCGCTTCCACATCATGCGCGGCATCTAGCACTTCCGGGAAGCTTCCATTATCTATGGAGACCGTCCGGCCACTGCGCAAGCGCTCACGCCGCAGGTGGTCTATGGCACGGTGTCGGGCAACCATGAGCAACCAAGCCACGAACCGGCTGTCGTCGTAGCGGTAGCTTTCCGGATGCTCCCACAACTTGATGAACGTGTCCTGAGTGACCTCCTGCGCAGCCATCGCCTCGCCCAGGATCGCGCAAGCCAGCGAATACACGCGCGCGCCATAGCGGTCGTATAACTCAGCCAGTGCGCTCGCGTCACGCTGCTTAATCCGCGCGATCAAAGCGAGGTCGGTTGCCATGCCGTGCGTCAGACCGATGCCCTCTCGATCGTTTCCTCCACTACGTCCAGCCCCTCGTGCAACTGCGCCTCGCTGATCACGAGTGGGAAGAGAAAGCGCAGGCCGTTCGAATACAGCCCGCAGCGAATGGCAAGCACGCCGTTGCGCGCTACATCGCGGACGATGGCGACAGTCTTCTCGGGTGAGAGCGGCCGTCGGGAAGCGCGATCCTCGACGAACTCGATGGCCAGCATCGCCCCCAGGCCGCGCACGTCGCCGATCAACGCGAACCGCTCCTGCATACGCTTCAACCGCTCACAGGCGATGCCGCCCAGATGAGCTGCGCGCGTGCACAGGTCATCGCGTTCGATGAGTGCGATGGCTTGCAACGCTGCAGCGCAGGCGACCGGGTTACCGCTGTATGTGCCGCCCAGACCGCCCAGGTGAACCTTGTCCATCACCTCGGCGCGGCCTACCGTCGCGGCGATCGGCATGCCTGCGCCCATGCTCTTCGCCATGACGACCATATCCGGCTCGATGTCGTAATGCTGAACGGCGAACATCCTGCCGGTGCGGGCAAAGCCGCACTGCACCTCATCGGCGACGAGCAGAATGTCATAGCGCGTACACACCTCGCGCAGCCGGCGCATGAACTCGTGTGGCACGGGGATGAACCCGCCCTCGCCTTGCACCGGCTCGATGATCACCGCCGCCACGTGCTCCGGCATTACGTGGGCCACCAGGAAGCGCTCGAACGCCTCCCACACCAATGCGACCTTCTGCACCTCGCTTAGGTCGGCGCCGATGGCGGTGCGATAGAGATAGGGAAATTGGGCGCGATAGACTTCCGGCGCGAATGGCCCGAAGCCTTTTTTGAACAGTGCGTATTTGCTGGTCAGCGTCTGGGTGAGCAGCGTACGGCCGTGATACGCACCCTCGAAGGCGATGATGGCCTGCCGACCGGTCGCCGCGCGCGCGATCTGGATGGCCTGCTCCACGGCTTCGGCGCCAGTGTTGGTAATCATGGCCTTCTTGGCACCGCTGATCGGCGCAAGGGCGTTCAGCTTCTCGGCCAGTTGCACATGCGGTTCGGTGGTGGCAACCAGGCCGCAGACATGGATCATCGCCTCGGCCTGCGATTGGATCGCCGCGACGACTTCCGGCGGGGTGTGGCCGACATTGAGCACGCCAATGCCGCCGGCAAAGTCAATCAGCACGTTGCCATCCACATCCTCCACCAACGCGCCACGCGCACGTCGCACGGCGATGTCGGTGGCTTTGCCGTAGCCTGCCGGCATGGATGCTTCGCGGCGTGCGATCAGCGCGCGGCTGTTCGGGCCGGGCAGTTCGGTCTTGAGCTGGATGAATTGGCGTGTGCGCGTCATGCCGCATAGCTTACTCCAACAACAGAGACTGGCGAGTCGCCCGGTTCACTGCTTTCTCAGCGAGCGCTCGCGCAACACTCCACGAGCGCATCTTCGGCCTAAGCCCTGTCTCAGTTTCATATGGACAATGCGGCCTCGCGCGGCAAAAGCAGCCCACTCGACCCAAAGTTGCTCGATCGAACCAGGCGCCAAGCGCACTTTTGACCTGAGGTGAAAGAGTCGTGAAGTTTCCAAGCGTAACCGTTACCGGATTGATTACGGCGCCGTGCGAGGTGCTGTTCGAAGTCGTCAGCGATCCGACCCGTCATCCACAACTGGCCGGCAGCGGCGAGGTGATGGAAGTGGAATGGATCACGCCGCCACCGGTGGGCGTGGGGTCGGGCTTCCGGTCACGCCAATGCATCGGCTGGTATCAATATCCAACGCGATCCTACGTGCAGGTCTACGATCCGCCTCACCGTTTCATCTGGCTCTCCGGACCTGGCTTCAAAAAGCCGCCCTTCGGCCAACTGTGGGGCTTCGACCTGCAGCCGCTGGATGCGCGCGCGACGCTGGTATCACACTTGATGCGCTGGCCGCTGATGCCGGTGCCGGAGATCCCACCCTTTTCGTGGTTCATGGAGCGCGGGCTGATGCATGAGTTGAACAACATGAAGCCGACGCTCTACAACCTGGCCAGGCTTACCAATGCAGAAGTCATCGGCGACTTGCAAGTGGAATTCGATTGGTGCGAACGCGCGTCGCCGTGCGGCCAGCGACACCACACGCTCGTCCAGGCGTAAGCGCATCCTCTATAATCTCGCTCGCTATGAACGCTTTTCTCAGCATCGCACAAATCCTACTTGGCGTCGCGCTCATCGCCGGCGTATTGCTGCAGTCGAAGGGGGAGGAGCTTGGCGGCGTATTCGGCGGCGCGCAGGGCGTGTACCAAACGCGTCGCGGCATTGACCGCGTGCTCTTCACCATCACGATCTTCATCGCCATCGCCTTCTTCGTGCTCGCGCTGATCAACGTCATCTTCTTCTCGGCAAACCGGTAGACATCGGCGTTTGCCGATCCCCAGTCTCTAATCGCAACACTCCGGCGCTCTCCCCGACCAGGCTTCCGAGATGCGCACGCTCCGGCTTTCCCTGCTCTTCATCGCGCTCGGAATCGCGAGCATCACCTTCCTGGTCTACCAGTTTGTCGTCTCGCGCGACACCGTCCTCGTCCCAGCCGAAGGGGGCACCTACATTGAGGGCGTGGTCGGCACGCCGAAGCACATCAACCCGCTGCTGTGCCAGTTGAACGAGGCCGACCGCGACCTGTGCAGCCTGGTGTTCAGCGGGCTGACCCGGCTGAACGAGAGCGGGGAAGTCGTGCCAGACCTAGCCGAGACCTGGTCCATCTCCGAAGACGGTCTCACCTATGCCTTCAAACTGCGGCAAGACGCGCGCTGGGAAGACGGCACGCCAGTGACGGCCGACGACGTCCTTTTTACGACCAGCCTGATCAAGCAATCTGACTTCCCCGGCCGCAAAGACATCAGCGAACTGTGGCGACAGGTGGAGGTGACCAAGCTGGATGACTACGCCGTCCAGTTTCGGCTCAGCCAACCTTATGCGCCGTTCATTGACTACACGGCCATCGGCCTGTTGCCGAAGCACATTCTGGCGGGAACACCGGCGGCGAACCTGGACAAGATTCCGTTCAACCAGCAGCCCAAAGGCAACGGGCCGTGGCGCGTGGCCGAGCTGAACACCGCCGGCGGGCGCGTCTCCTCCATCGCGCTGGAACCATCTTCCACCTACTTTGGCCCCCGGCCCAAGCTCGGCCGGTTCGTGCTGCGCTACTACCCCAATACACAGAGCTTGCTCGATGCGTTCAGAAACGGTGATGTGGACGGCATGGCCGACTTCAGCCCGACTGCCGAGGCAGCCGAAGCATCGGGATTGCCGAATGCGACGACCTACAGCATGCCAAGCGCCCGCTTTGTTGCGCTGATGATCAACTTGCGCAAGGACAATGGCGCGCTGGCGCTCACCGAGCTGCCGGTGCGCCAGGCGTTGATGCTGGCGCTCGACCGGGAAGCAATCATCCGCGACGTGCTCGAGGGCCGGGGCATCCTTGCCGACACACCCTTTATCCCAGGCACATGGGCACACGACGCTGGCATCAGGTCCTACAGTCGCGACTTAGGTCAGGCCAGGCAACTGCTGCGCGACGCCGGATACGAAATCGCCATCGTCGCGCCGTCGAACGTCGAAGTCTGGCAAAAAGGCGGCGAGCCGATCGCTTTCACCCTGCTCACGCCGGAAGGCGGCATCTACCCGCAAGTGGCCGAAGCCGTCGCCAGGCAGTGGCGCGAATTGGGCGTGCAGGTGACAGTGATTCCGGTGCGAAACATCGTGCGCAACTTCCTCGCCACACATCAGTTCCAGGTCGCCCTCACCGAAACGTTGCTCGATGGCGACCCGGACCCCTTCCCACTCTGGCATCAGAGTCAGGCGAATGCCGGCCAGAACTTCACCGGCTGGGAAAACGCTGAGGCCAGCCAGTGGCTGGAGCAGGCGCGCACAACGACCGACCGCGCGCAGCGCTTCGAGCTGTATCGGCGTTTCCAGGAAAAGTTCGTCGAGGAACTGCCGGCCCTCATGCTCTACCATCCGGCCTTCGACTACATCATCTCCTCGCGTGTGCGCAACGTGCAGGTCGCGCCGATCGTCTATCCGAGCGACCGCTTCCGCAGCCTGAACGAGTGGATGATCAACACGCGGCGGGTGCTGGCCAGCGAAGCGACCCTTCAGCCGTAAATCTGTACGGCGGAGGCTTCGTCGGTCGCCGGATTTGGTCGCGTCAGCCCTCTTACACGGTCTGGCGAACTGCGCGTTCTGCATTACCCGTTGCGCAGAACGCACATGCTATATTAGTTTGCTTCGATTCGATGCAGCCTCACGTTTGAAAGGGCATATAAGGGTTGGGTGAAAGGACATGGCACAGGACAAGATTGTGGTGCGCGGCGCGCGCGTGCACAACCTCAAGAACATCAACGTCGAGATCCCACGCGACAAACTGGTCGTGATCACCGGCCTCAGCGGCAGCGGCAAATCGTCGCTGGCGTTCGACACCATCTTCGCTGAAGGCCAGCGCCGCTATGTCGAGAGCCTATCGGCCTATGCCCGGCAGTTCCTCGGCCAGATGGAGAAGCCGGACGTGGATCAGATCGAGGGACTCTCGCCGGCCGTCTCGATTGACCAAAAGGGCAGCAGCCACAACCCGCGCTCGACCGTCGGCACCGTCACCGAGATCTACGATTATCTGCGCCTGATGTTCGCGCGCATCGGTGTGCAGTACTCGCCGGTCACCGGCCTGCCGCTGGTATCGCAGACGCCGCAGCAGATCGTGGATCAGATCGCTGCGCTTCCGCCTGGCACGCGCGTGCAAATCCTCGCCCCGCTCATCAAGGACAAGAAAGGCCATCACCAGCAAGTATTCGAAGACGTGCGCAAGCAAGGCTTCGCGCGCGTGCGCGTGGACGGCGAGATTCACAGCGTGGATGAGGACATCGAACTCGACCGCTACAAGCTACACAACATCGAAGCCGTAGTGGACCGCTTGGTCGTGCCGGGCGGCGATCTGGGGTCGCAACTTGAGGGGCAGGCAGCAGGAGCCAAGCGCGAGGACGAATCACGCCAGCAATTCCTGACGCGGCTAAACGACTCAGTGGAGACTGCGCTCAAGCTGGGCGACGGCTTCATGATTGCCATGGTATCCGATGGAGGTCAGGGGTCAGGTGGCAGGGAGCCAGATCCTCGATCCCCAACACCGGCCTGGCGTGACATCTTCTTTAGCGAAAAGAAGGTGGACCCGGCCACTGGCAAGAGCTACCCAGACCTGGAGCCAAAGCTATTTTCGTTCAACGCGCCGCAGGGTGCCTGCCCGGAATGCCAGGGGTTGGGCAGCAAGCGCGAAATTGACCCGGCGCTTATCGTGCCGAACCCTGACCTGTCGCTAGAGGAAGGCGCCATCAACGCCAGCGGCTGGAACAGCGACGACGACGAAAGCTGGGGTCGGCAGATGCTGCGCGCCGTGTGCAAGGCATACGACATCCCCATGAACAAACCCTGGCGGCAACTCAGCCCGGCGCAGCGCGACCTGATTCTCTACGGTGCCGGCGGCGAGCGCGTGCGGGTGAACTACGTCAATCGCCTCGGCGAACGCCGGCAATATGACGTTAGCTTTGAAGGTGTGATCCCCAATCTAATGCGGCGCCATCGGGAGAGCACCAGCGATTACATCAAACAGAGCATCGAGGAAGTGATGACCTTCCGCTCCTGCGAGGCCTGCGGTGGCAAGCGCCTGAAGGAGGATGTGCTATGCGTCAAAGTGGCCAGCAAGAACATCGCCGAAGTGACCGACATGAGCATCAGCGAGGCGCTGGCCTGGATAGATTCGCTGGGAATTGACGAGACGGAAGCCGGGAGTCGGCAGCCGGATGCACAAAGGAATGGGAAAGTCCCATCTCCTACCCCCACCTTCCCGGTTCTGAGCGACCGCGATAAGCAAATCGCCCGGCAGATCGTGAAAGAGATCCGCGCGCGTTTACAGTTCCTGGTGGACGTCGGGCTGGACTACCTCACGCTCAGCCGCAGCGCTAACACGCTGAGCGGCGGCGAAGCGCAGCGCATCCGGCTGGCCACGCAGGTCGGCGCGCAGTTGATGGGCGTGTTGTATGTGCTGGATGAGCCTAGCATCGGCCTTCACCAGCGCGACCAGCAGCGCTTGATCAACACACTGACGCGCATGCGCGACCTGGGCAATACCGTGCTCGTGGTCGAGCATGACGACGACACCATGCGCGCAGCGGACTGGATCATCGACATGGGGCCGGGCGCTGGAGAACATGGCGGCCAGGTCGTCGCCACCGGCACGCCGGAGCAGATCATGAAAAACAAGGCCTCGCTCACCGGCGCCTACTTGAGCGGCCGCAAGCATATCCCCGTCCCCTCTCAGCGGCGGGCCGGCAACGGCAAACAGTTGATCATCAAGGGCGCGCGCGAAAACAATCTAAAGAATATTGACGTCGAAATTCCGCTGGGCAAATTCGTCGTCGTCACCGGCGTGAGCGGCAGCGGCAAATCCTCGCTCATCGTCGAGTGCCTCTACAAGGCGCTGGCCAACCGGCTCAACGGCGCGCTCGAACATCCCGGCGACCTGGACGACATCCTCGGGCTGGAGCACCTCGACAAAGTCATCAACATTGATCAGCAACCCATCGGGCGCACGCCGCGCAGCAACCCGGCCACCTACACCGGCCTGTGGACGCCGCTGCGCGAGCTGTTCGCCGAGCTGCCCGAAAGCAAAATCCGCGGCTACAAGAGCGGGCGCTTCTCGTTCAACGTCAAGGGCGGCCGCTGCGAAGCGTGCGAAGGTCAGGGTGTGCTGCAAATCCAGATGCAGTTCATGCCCGACATCTACGTTACATGCGACGTGTGCCACGGCACGCGCTTCAACCGCGAGACGCTGCAGGTGCGCTACAAGGGCAAGAACATCGCCGAGGTGCTGGATATGACGGTGACCGAGGCCATGGCCTTCTTCAAGGATATTCCGCCCATCGCGCGCAAGCTGCAAACGCTCGAAGAGGTCGGCCTGGGCTACATCCGGCTGGGCCAGCCGGCCACCACCCTCAGCGGCGGCGAGGCGCAGCGGGTGAAGCTCAGCCGCGAGCTGAGCAAGCGCCCCACCGGACGCACCATCTACGTGCTCGATGAGCCGTCGGTCGGCTTGCATCACGCCGACGTGCACAAGCTGATTCACGTGCTTGACAAGCTGGTGGATGACGGCAACACCGTCGTCGTGATCGAGCACCACCTCGACATCATCAAAGTCGCCGATTGGGTAATTGACCTCGGGCCAGAAGGCGGCGAAGGCGGTGGGCGCATCGTCGCCCAGGGCACGCCGGAGCAGGTAGCCCAGGTCGCCGGGAGCTATACCGGCCGCTTCCTCAAGCGTGCGCTCGAGCAAGCCACGGCATGGGCGGCAAAAGAACAAGCGCTGGCAAAAGCCGTCAGGCCAAGGAAGCGCAAATAAACGCGCGACCGAAGCGCTGCGGCGAGGCAGCGCGCCTCACGTCACACGCCCGCGCTGATGGAACTCCGGGCGATCCCAGGCACGCGATTCGAGCACCTCGGCCAGGACATGCGCAGCATCCCACACGTCAACATAGCGCAGATAGAGCGGCGCAAAACCAAAGCGCAGGATGTCCGGCGCGCGAAAGTCGCCGATCACCCCGCGCGCAATGAGCGCCTGCATGATAGGGAAGGCGTCTGGATGCGCAAAGCAGACCTGGCTGCCCCGGCGGTCGTGCTCGCGCGGCGTGACCAGCCGCAAGCCATGCGCGGCGCACCGCTGCTCGACACGCGCGATGAACAGATCGGTCAACGCCAGCGACTTCGCCCGCACCGTCGCCATCGGCGCCTCCAGCGCTATATCCACGCCGCACTCTAGCGCCGCCAGGCTGAGGATGGGCGGCGTGCCGCACAACGCGCGGACAATGCCCGGCGCCGGCCGATAGTCCGGCTCGAAGGCGAACGGATGCGCGTGTCCCATCCAGCCAGCCAACGGCTGACGAAAGTGCGCCTGATGGCGCTGCGCGACGAAGATAAACGCCGGCGCGCCTGGGCCGCCGTTCAAGTACTTGTAGCCGCAGCCAACTGCGAAATCGGCCTGGGCGCCATTCAAATCCACCGGCACGGCACCCGCCGAATGTGCCAAATCCCAGATCGTCAACGCGCCACAGGCATGGGCGCGCCGCGTGACCTCGGTCATGTCGTGCATCCGACCCGTGCGGTAGTTGACGTGGGTGAGCATCACGACTGCCGTATCTGCGCCGATCGCGTCGGCAATCTCATCGGCCGCCACCAGGTGCAGGGCATAACCGCCGCCCATCAGTTCGATCAGCCCCTGCGCCATATAAAGGTCGGTGGGGAAGTTGTCGCGCTCGGACACAATGCAGCGCCGATCCGGCCGCAGCGTCAGCGCGGCAGCCAGGGCTTTGAACAGGTTAATCGAGGTCGAGTCGGCCACAACCACTTCGCCGGGTTGCGCGCCGAGCAGGCAAGCCAGCTTATCGCCGATGCGCTGCGGCAGTGTGATCCAGCCGGCGGCATTCCAGCTTCGGATCAGCCCCTCGCCCCACTCAGCCGTGATCACCCACGCCAAACGCTGCCGCGCCTCGTGCGGCAACGGACCGAGCGAGTTGCCGTCGAGGTAGATCACGCCTTCCGGCAGGTGGAAGCGATCGCGGAACGCAGCCAGCTGGTCGTGCACATCCAGCGCGGCAGCCGCTGCGCGCGAGTCCGGCAAATGGGATTGCGTCATATCTGCGCTAATCTAGCAGAAACTGGTTGCAGGAGAAGAGCACGGCTAAGGGCGTTTCTCGCGGGGGTAGGCGCAGGCAATGCCTGCGCGCCTACCCTGCTTGCCCCACAGAGCAATGCACTTGCATCGCTGTAAGTGACTCGGTCTGCATGGTATAGTCGCGCCGCATTCAAAACCCGAGCTGAAATGGAGTTGAATCGAGATGTTACGTGAACAACAAGTGGAACGCACCGGCGAACTGACGCTCAAGGGTCAGCCGCTGACCGTCATCGGGCCGAAGTTGAAGCCCGGCGACAAGTTTCCGGCCGTCACCCTGACGGCAACCGACTGGAGCGCCGTGGACCTGGGGGCGATGCGCGGCGCTGTTCGGCTGATCAGCGTGGTGCCGTCGCTGGACACGGGCATCTGCGACGCTCAGACCAAGCGCTTCAACGAAGAGGCGGAGCAATTCGGTGACAAGGTAAAAGTCATCACCATCAGCGCCGACCTCCCCTGGGCGCAGCGGCGCTGGGTGAACGATGCCGAGGTGAAGAACATCACTGTGCTGTCCGATCACAAGGATATGGCATTCGGCGACGCTGCCGGCACGCACGTCAAGGAGATGCGCATCGAGCAGCGCGCCATCTTCGTCGTGGACAAGGATGATACGGTGACCTACGCCGAGTACGTGCCGGAGATCGCCCAGCACCCCGATTACGACGCCGCCATCGAGGCAGTTAAGAAACTCATCTAGAGGATGCAAGCCGTCCGCGACCTGGCCGCGAAATTAATAGATAACGTCGAGCGCGTCATCTTCGGCAAGCGCGACGTGATCGAACTGACGGCGATCTGCTTGCTCTGCCAGGGCCACCTGCTGATCGAGGACGTGCCGGGCGTTGGAAAGACAATGCTGGCCAAGGCCCTGGCACGTTCGATCGGCGGCACGTTCAAGCGCATCCAGTTCACCCCCGACATGCTGCCGTCGGATGTGACCGGCACCTCGATTTACAACCAGAAGACCGGCGAGTTCGAGTTCCGCCCCGGGCCGATCATGGCGCAGATCGTGCTGGCCGACGAGATCAACCGCGCCACACCCAAGACGCAAGCCGCGCTGCTGGAGGCCATGGAAGAACGGCAGGTGACGGTAGACGGCGTCACGCGCGAGTTGCACCCACCCTTCCTGGTGCTGGCCACGCAGAACCCGATCGAATATGAAGGCACCTTCCCGCTTCCCGAAGCGCAGCTCGACCGTTTCCTCATGCGCGTCTCGCTCGGCTATCCCACGCCGGAACAGCAAATGGCGATCCTCGACGCACAGCAGTATTCCCATCCCATCGAGGACCTGAGCCAGATCACGGATGCGACCGAGCTGGTGAAGACGCAGGAACTATTGAAATCGGTCTATTGCGACCAGTTGGTCAAGCAGTACATCGTGCAACTGGTAGATGCCACGCGCGCCCATCCCGACGTGTATCTGGGCGCCAGCCCACGCGGCGCATGGACGCTGTTTCGCACCGCGCAGGCGCGCGCAGCCGTACATGGCCGGGATTACGTGATCCCGGATGACGTAAAAGCACTGGCGACGGCTACACTCGGTCACCGCATCATCATCAGCCCGGCTGCCCGCATCAAAGGCGTTACCTCAGCCGATATTCTGGACGAGTTGCTGCGCGTCACGCCGGTGCCAGGCGCCCGCGTGAAATGACTCGCTATCGTGTCGTCTGGGGCCTCTTCCTCATTGCGCTCACCGGCGCGCTGAGCACTGGACGCGGCCTGTGGTGGACCTTCGCCGGCGCGCTCTTCATACTGATCGTCATTCCAATCGCCTGGGCCTGGTTGAGCGTGAATTGGCTGCGCATCGCGCGCCGCACGTTTGCGCGCGTGACGCAGGTCGGCGAAATTTTGGAGGAAGAGTTTAGGCTAACCAACCTCAGCCGCATCCCCAAGCTCTGGGTCGAGGTGCGCGACCAGTCCACCCTGCCGGGGCACTACGCCAGCCGGGTAGTCAGCCTTGTCGGCGGCCGGCAGTGGCGTGGCTGGCGCGTGAAGACGCGCTGCGAGCAGCGCGGGCGCTACACGCTCGGCCCGCTGATCGTGTGCAGCGGTGACCCGCTGGGTATCTACCAGATGCAACGCCAGCTCGACGTTGTGCACACGATTCTCGTCTATCCCGCTACGTTCGACTTCCACGACTTCCCGTTGCCAGCCACCTTCCTGACCGGTGGCGACGCATTGCGCCGGCGCACGCACTACGTGACCACCAATGCCGCCGGCGTGCGCGACTACGTCACAGGCGACAGCATCAACCGCATCCACTGGCCCACCAGCGTCCGGCGTCAGCGCCTGATCGTCAAAGAATTCGAACTCGACCCGATTTCGGACGTCTGGGTCGCACTGGACCTGTTCCGCGGGGCGCAATTCGGGCTAGAGAAAGGCGAGGAAGGCTCACCAGTGGAACAATTACCGCCGCCCGTCACCGCTGGTGGCGAATCGCCTGCAACGGTTCAGCTGCCGCCGCATACCGAGGAATATGCCGTTTCGATCGCAGCATCCGTCGCGAAGCACTTTTTGCAACAGGGTCGCGTCGTCGGCCTCATCGCTCACAGCGCGCATCGCGAGGTCATACCTGGCGAGCGCGGCGAACGCCAGCTCACCAAGATCTTGGAGACGCTGTCCGTGGTGCGCGCACAAGGCGAGATTCCATTCGACCGCGTGCTGAGTGTGGAGTCGGTGATGCTAGCGCGCGGGACGACGCTGATTGCCATCTCTGCGTCGTCCGACACCGCCTGGGCGCTAGCGGTGCAGCAGATCGTTCACAACGGGGTCCACGTGGTCGCTGTCGTACTCGACAGCCGGTCGTTCGGGGCAGCAGGATCCAGTGACGACGTGATCGCTGCGCTGGTGAATGCCGGCGCGGTCGTGCGCGTGGTGCGCTGTGGGTCGTCCATCCCGCAAGCGATCGAAGCATAAGGCGCACTTCTCGCCAATCGCTCGCGGCTACCCCTCACGTGCCGGCTGGGGAGGCCGAGCTGCGGGAATGTTCACCGGCGCACCGATGCGCTGCAGCACATAGCCCTGACCGCGGAAATTGGCGATGCGCCAGCGGGTGTTGTGAACCGATTCGAACTTGCGACGCAGGCGCGCGATGTGCGGACGCAGCAATCGAAGGGCATGCTCCACATTGGTCGTGGTCGGAAAGGCCACGCGCGCCATCTCCTCATACGTCACCAGGCTCGGAGCACGCCGGATGAGCAGCTCGATCAAACTCAGCTCGATCGAGGAGAGCAAGATCGGCACGTCCTCGATGATCAACATGCGCCGGGCCGTGTTGAGTTCCAGGCCGGTCAGCCTCGACGGCGCGCCGTTGCTCGGCTCTTTGCCACGCGGCGCCGACTCTTGACGCGCCGGCGCCGTGCGGGCGACAACCTGAGCCTTGGTCAGGTGAGTGGTCAGCCGGTCAACGATCTCGCCCTCGCCGTCAGATAAGGACAGATAGTCCACCACACCGATGCGCAGAGCAGCGACCACGCGCTCCACCGTCGGATCTCGGTCAAGCACGACAATCGGTGGACAGGACGGCAACCCCATCAACGTGTCGGCCAGCTCAAGGGAGGTCTGGCCGGTGATGAGATCAAGCAAGACGACGCCGGCCTCGCCATTGCTCACGCGCGATACGGCATCACGCGCACCCGAGGCCAGCGCTATACGATAGCCGCGCTCCGTGATTTGTTTGGCAATCCGATCGCTGGTTTCGCCTGCGCCGACGATCAACAGCGTCTCCCCGGCGTCCTCGTAGTGTATCATTTCGGTTCACCCCTTTCGATCGCTGTCGTGCGGCAGCGTCTTGCCCGGCGTGGACTCCTGTTCGAACGTGATGCGTGAATAGCACCGCCAGCCACTTTGCTATGTCAGAGCTCGGCTGGTCGCAATTCCGGCAAGATTATACTCGCAAGATAAAAAGTGCGACAAATTAGGAGAACTGTTGCGTTTGTGTTCGTATTTGCTGAATTTAATCCGGCGCCGGATCACCAGCAAGAAGATTGCCATTACGTCAGCAAATCTCATCCTTGATCTCACCATCCGCTACTAACACTGCACGCGTGACGCGTCGGGCAAGATCCTGGTCGTGGGTAACCATCAGGATGGTTTTACCTTCTTCGACAAGTTGGGTGAAGAGATCGAAGACCTGATTGGCCGTTTTCGAGTCAAGATTGCCGGTGGGCTCGTCAGCCACGATGATGGGAGGGTCATTGGCCAGCGCGCGCGCGATGGCGACGCGCTGCTGTTGTCCACCTGAAACTGCCGAGGGCAACTTATGCGCGTGATTGGCCATGTCCACATGCGCCAGGAGTTGCATGGCGCGCTCATATCGCTCACGCGGCGCATATGTATTGCAGAAATCCATCGGCAGCATGACATTTTCAACAAGCGTAAGCGTCGGCAGCAATTGAAAGAATTGAAAGATCACGCCAACATGCTTGCCACGCCAGACCGCCATCTGACCCTCGCTCAGCTTATGCACGGCCGTATCGCCCACGAAGACTTCTCCGGAGGTTGGCCGGTCAATGCCCGTGATCATGTTGATCAGCGTGGACTTGCCGCTGCCGCTCTTCCCGATCACGGCGACGAATTCATGCGTGTCCACGCGCAAATTGACGCCTCGCAGGGCGTGGAACTTGCCCGCCGGCGTGTCATAGATCTTCACCACGCGCTTCAGCTCGATCAGGTGGCAGTTGCCGTGCCGGTATGGATCTTCACAGGCCGGCTCATCCGATGCGTGGCTATTGAAGGCTTTCGACCTCGCATGGTTGCGTCCTCTCAGCAGCCCTAACACGGGCTGAATGTTACCGCGCAAGTTTAGGGGATGATGAAATGCAGCGGGCGAGGTGTGGGAAGATTGGATCGAGGTCAACATGCGTCGGACATCCCAGCACCAATGGCCGAGGAGTGAGCGATGACCATCCAAGGTTTGCACCACATCACGCTGGTGACCGGCGATGCGCAACGCTGCGCGGACTTTTACACGCAGGCGCTCGGGCTGCACTTTGTGAAGCAGACGGTCAACTTCGACGATCCCGGCGCGTACCACCTCTACTTCGGTGATCGCATCGGCAGCCCAGGCAGCGTCATCACTTTCTTCGAGTGGCGCGTAGCCCGCGGCCGGCCAGGTATCGGCGGCACGCATCACTTCGCGCTCGGCGTGGCCGACGACGAAGGTCTGCTCAAGTGGAAGCGCCGTCTGACCGATCTCGGCGTGAAGGTGGACGGCCCCTACGACCGACGCTACTTCAAGTCCATCTACTTCCGCGACCCCGATGGCGCAATCGTCGAGCTCGCCACATTGGGGCCGGGTTGGACAGTGGATGAAGCGCCGGACGCACTTGGCGCGCGCCATATAGACCCACCGGCAGAGATGACCGTTGCCAACCGCAACGAGGCGACGATCGCCGCAACCACCTGGCCAGAGCCCGTGCCCGACATCACGCCTGACATGGCGCTCTCGCACGGCATGCACCACATCACCGCCATCAGCTCGGATATTCACCGCACGCACGACTTCTTCACCGGCCTGTTGGGCATGCGCCTGGTCAAGCAAACGTCAAACTTCGACGATCTGCGCTCAGAACACTGGTACTGGGGCGTGGGTGACGGACGCCCAAGAACGCTCATCACTTACTTCGCGCGCGACCCGCGCACAGAGCCGCGCGCGCAAATCGGCCGCGGCCAGACACACCACTTCGCGCTGTCTGTGCCCGATGAGGCGACGCAACGAGCGTGGCGCGAGGCGTTGATGCAAGCCGGCTATCGCGTCTCGCCGGTGATAGATCGCATCTACTTCAAGAGCATCTATACGAACGACCCGGATGGACACATCGTCGAACTGGCTACAGCCAACCCTGGCTTTTTGGTGGACGAGGACGAAGCAAACCTCGGCACATCGCTCCGGCTGCCACCCTGGCTGGAGCGCTACCGGAGCGAGATCGAGGCCGGCCTCAGGCCCATCGCCGTTCGAGGATAATTCGCCGCGCATTGACCATGACGATGAGGATCACACGCATCTATACCGGCCTCGACGGCGAATCGCATTTCGAAGACATCGAAATCGAATATCTCAGCAGCGGACCGATCGGCAAGCTATCGGCCTGGCAACCGGTGACCCGGTTGGCTTTTCGCGAGACGGCAGCGGATTACGATTACGACTGGCACGTCGCCCCGCGCCGCCAGTACATTGTGATGCTCGACGGTCACATTGAGGTCGAGGTGGGCGATGGGACGAAGCGTGAGTTTCGCGGTGGGGACGTGTTGCTGGTGGAAGACACGACCGGCCGCGGCCATCGCACGCGCGAGCTGAGCGGCAACCCTCGCCGCTCGCTGTTCATCGCGCTGGACTGACCTGACCCCATCCCCAATCTCTGATCTCCAATCCCGAATTGTTGCCTATGTTCCACCAGAACCAACCCATCTTGATGCGCGGTGCGCCACTCGACCAGGCGCGCCTGGTCATGATCCTGCTGCATGGCCGAGGGGCGAACGCCGAGGACATCTTGTCGTTAGCGAGCGCGCTGCCGCGCTTTGGCGTGGCATTCTTCGCGCCCCAGGCAGCGAACGGAAGCTGGTATCCCAATCGCTTCATCGTGCCGGTGGAGAAGAACGAGCCGCACCTCACCGCCGCACTGGAAATGTTGAGCGACTTGATGGCAAAGATCGTTGCGCGCGGCATCCCGCACGAGCGCATCCTGCTGCTTGGCTTCTCGCAGGGTGCGTGCTTGGCGTTGGAGTTCGCCGCGCGCAACCCGTGTCGTTACGGCGGCGTGTTCGGCCTCAGCGGCGCATTGATCGAAAACGGCGACCGGCCACGCGACTACACCGGGGACATGGCCGGCACACCAGTCTTCCTGGGCTGCAGCGAAGCCGACCAGCAAATCCCGCTCGAGCGGGTGCATCGGACGACGATGGCTTTCCACCAGCTCAGCGCCGCGGTGACCGAACGCATCTATCCCGGCCTGGGTCACGCAGTGAACGAAGACGAGCTGGCATTCATCGCCGCCGCTATGCAGGCGGTGCTGCGATAACGTCTGCTACGGAGACGAAGCCCATCATGTGCGTACCTGAGGTGATCGCTGTGATGGATGAGCGTCAGCGCCTGGTCAACTCTGTGGCCCTTCCCCTTGCTTATCACGCTCGCGCTGTTCGCGCTCCTTCTTGCGGAAGTCCACAAAGCGATAGCCGGTGCCGCGTTCGGTGAGGATGTATTGCGGATGAGCCAGATCTTTCTCGATCTTTTGGCGTAGATAGGTGATATAGAGGCGCAGATATTGCGTCTCGTCGCGATACTCCCAGCCCCACACTTTGCTGAGCAACGTCTCGTGCGGCACCACCCATCCGGCGTTTTGCACCAGGTGATAGAGCAGGCGCCACTCGGTGGGGCGCAACTTGATCGGCTTGCCCTCCACGATCACTTCGCGCCGGTTGAAGTCAATCGAAAGCCGATCGTCCACCTTGATGGGCGCCTTCTCCACCATGGCCGGCAGCTCGGCGCGACGAATGACGGCCTTGATGCGCGTGACCAGTTCGCGCGGGCTGAACGGCTTGGTGACGTAGTCATCGGCGCCGAGCGAGAGTCCCTTCACCTTGTCATCCTCTTCGCCCTTGGCCGTGAGCATGATGACCGGCACATTGCTCTCCTCGCGGATCATGCGCAACGTCTCGAAGCCGTCCATATCGGGCATCATCACATCGAGCAACACGCAATCGGGCAGTAGCTCGCGCACTTTGCGCACCGCTTCCAGGCCGTCTTGGGCCTGCACAACTCGGAAGTTCTCCAGCTCCAGGTTCATGCGGATGAAGTTGATCATGCGCGGCTCATCGTCCACCACGAGCACCAGCTTCGAGTCTTCGTTGGCCATGATGCAGCATTATAAGTAGACCGCGCTGCTCCCAACCTTCTGAGTCGCTCATCAGCAACGGTCGTCGCGTCGTTACAATCGCATCATGGCTCGTCGCGACATTCCCATCGCCGTCGTCAAAGGCGCAGGTGACCTGGGCACCGGCGTCGCGTATCGTTTGTGGAAATGCGGTTTTCGCGTGCTGTGCACCGACCTGGAGAAGCCACTTGTCATCCGGCGCACGGTCGCATTCGCCTCGGCGCTCTACGACGGCCGCATTACGGTCGAGGGCGTACAGTGCGAGCGTGTGTTCTACGCCGACGAGGCGATCTACCTGTGGCAACGCAACACCCTGGCCGTGGTCGCCGATCCGGTCGGGCGCGTGGTCGAGTCGCTACAGCCGGAAATTGTCGTAGATGCCATCATGGCCAAGCGCAACGTCGGCACGACGATCCATGACGCGCCATGCGTCGTCGCACTGGGACCAGGCTTCGCCGCCGGCGAGGACTGCCATGCAGTGATCGAAACCCAGCGCGGGCATGACCTCGGTCGTGTGATCTGGTCGGGCAGCGCCTCGCCAAATACAGGGATGCCCGGCAAAGTCGGCGGTGAGGATGCGCGGCGCGTCGTGCGCGCGCCGCGCGACGGCTTGTTCTATGGCCGGCGCGCCATCGGTGACAGCGTCAAGGAAGGGGAAGTGATCGCCCAAATCGAAGACGCACCGGTTCACGCGCCGCTCAGCGGCGTACTGCGCGGGCTGTTGCATGACGGCGTGCAGGTAAGCGCAGGGCTGAAAGTGGCCGATATTGACCCGCGCGGCGAACCGCGCTACTGTTTCTCGATCAGCGACAAGGCGCTGGCCGTCGCCGGCGGCGTGCTGGAGGCGGTGTTCAGCATGCGCGAGCGGTGGCAAACGGCGAACGGTAAACGGTAGCAGGAGCTGTTGGTTTGCCTCTACTACTACAAATACAAAAGCGTCGGTTCATCCTGTATAGCAAAAAGAGAGGGCGAGGCGTTGCCTCGCCCATTCAACGGCGCTTCAAGTCGCAAGTCTTCGGATAGCCCCTGATATCAGGGAGACGATGAGAACGCCGGCATCTCCAAGTAGGGCGTGAAGCACGGCGGGCCGGCAGCATAGCGGATGCGCTTCGTCGTCAACTCAGCCACGCACGACCACAGCGTAGTGAGCGAGCCGTTCAGGCCGCACATTGGCGCGCTCCGGTCGGCCATGACCGCTTCGGCGTGAGCGAGCAACGCATCTACCGATAAATCGGCGCGATGCGTCTGTCGGTTCCCCTGCCCCAGCAGAAAGGCCAGCCGGCATTCCGAGTTCGCGAACGCGCGGTTGCCCTGCAGGGGGCGCATATCGGGATGGCGGAAGTGGTTGGTCACCGCGCAGATGTCTTGTGCGCCCGATGTGAGGTCGCGTTCGATCACCCGCACGCGGCGCGGGTCGGCCTCGATCACGAAGGCGTCGCGCGCATCGGCCAACAGGTAGTTCAGCGAGCTGAGGTGCGGGATACGCATCAACAGGTCGCGCGCCTCGCGCGCCGTGCGGCATAGCTCCAGCACGATGCGCAGCACCAGGTGAAACGGCACGCCTGGCTTCACCTCGTCCTCAGCCGGCGTCTCGGTCATTACTACGTGGAGCGAGGCGAACAGGCCATGACTGTTCAGCCCATCATATCGGCCGCAGGGCACGCTGCCACGCGCGCCAATGCTGGGATTGGCACAGCAGTCCGGCACAAAGCGAATGCGCTGCCGGCGGGCCTGTCGTGGCAGGTAGTCATAGTTGCGGCCGACGACCACTCGGCGCACTTCATCGCTGGGGGTTGTCTGGTTGGAGATGAACCAGACGAAGGTCGAACAGCCCTCAGCCAGCTCACGGCCGACGGTCTGCGTCGGCGACAGTCGGGCTTTCAGGTTCACTCGGCAGCACTTTCGCCACAGCTCGCGGGCTGGCAGGCGCTGGGCGTCGGCGTAGGCGTGCAGCTCGTCCACCAAGTGAGGATGGATGTCGCGCAGCACATCGTGACAAGCGTCCGCGAAGCGTGCCGGCGGTGGCGGCCACCACCAGAACTGCATGCGGAAGGGCGGGTCGGCCTCGCCCAGCGCGTAACCGAGTTGGGCGTGGCTGCCATGGAGGTCGAAGAGACGGTAGTCGGGCGCTTCGTCCAAAGGTGGTAGGCCGGCAGAAAGTTCCATCCCTGCTGCGCAGAAATTATCGCACTGGCCGACAAATGAAATGGGGAGAAGCGATGAAGACGCTGGCGATGAACTACACGCTGACGCAACACGCGCAACTGCGCATGTCCCAGCGTAACGTCTCGCGCGAGGACGTGCTGCTCGTCCTGCAGCACGGCAAGGTCGAGTACCGCGCCGGCACTGTGCTCTACTTCATGAGCAAGCGACGCATCCCCGCAGGGATCGCCCACGCCGAGCGGCTGGAGGGCATCGCCGTCCTATGCAAGGGGAAACGGATCATCACCGTCTATCGCAACCGCAAACGTGCGCTGAAGAATCACCGGCGAAAGTCCAAGTACGACATGTACAAAAATATCGGCTGGAGTCCGGCACGGCTCGCCCTGTAATCGCGCGGCTGTTCAGCCAGATTACACGCGGGTGAATTGCGCGATCTCCCCCGTTGACCGAGCGACAGCACCATCGCAGGTTAGCCCGCAGTGTCTGTTTCATCAAAGAGGGTAAGGTCATACGTGTACGCAGAGCATCTCCCTAAACCAGCCCCAGCCAGTACAGCGGGTAGAGATATTTGGCGGACTGCGCAGCGTAGCCGTAAGGCGTGAGCGCGAGGTTGACGAACGCGACGGCGCACAGCAACAGCACGCTGCGCAGCAACGGCGGCGCATCCGGCCAGCCGCGCCGGATGCGCAGACGATTCCATCCGTGCTCGGCCACCAATATCAACCCCAATCCAAAGCCCCACGCGGCGCCGAATACACTCACCGAGTGCCACAGCCCACACGCCGTCATGGTCAGCAACACGTTGCGCAGCGGATAGCGCCGGTGGCCGCCTAGCGGTTGATACACGTAATCGTTCAACCAGCGCGTCGTGGTGATGTTCCAGTTACGCCAGAAGTCGCGCATGCGGTTGATGCGCACCATTTTGAGCACGGGCGCAAAGTTCTCCGGCAGCGTGATACCGTACAGGCTAGCTGCGCCGATGCCCAGGTCCATGAACGCCGAAAAGCCGATGTAGTAGGCGATGGCCGAGACGATCGCTGCGATGAAGAGTTCGAGGAACGGCCGTCCGGCGGGGCTGAGCAAGATCGTGTTCGGATTGAACGTAATGAAGACAAGCGCCAGGAAGACGCCCTTGAACAACGCCTGACCGATGCGGAAGATGCCCTTGCGCAGGTGAGCGACCTCCAATCGCCCCGGCAGCTTCGTGAACTGCGCTGACCAATCCTGGTAGCGGATGAGCGGCAGATGCACGAAGGTCGGGAAGAACAGACACCACGCGGCATAGGTGAGCGGATGCGGCGGAATCGGCGCGCGCGGCGTTGCTTCATAAGGCCATGGTCCGGCTCCGTAGTCCAAGCTGAAGTGCACCAACCGCAGAAAGGTGAACGCCGCCGTGAGGCCAATCGTGGGCAGCACATATTCCGGCGTCAAGCCCGACCAGTCCAGCCAGGGCGTGAACGTGAGCAAACCGAACAAACCGTGCAGCGCGACATAGAGCGCGACAACACCGGCGACGATCCACGCCCGAGGCGCGCCCCGGCAAACGGCGAGATAGATCAGCGCGCAGATCGCCGCAGTGGCCATAACCAGCATCACCGGCCGTTGATAGCCCAACAGCACGATCGCGATGCTGATGGGGATGAGCGCTTTGGGCCGGTATGCATGCGGAATTAGCCAGTAGACAATCGCGCCGAGGCCGATGGCCGCCAGCGCACGAAACGACACCAGCACCTGCAGCGCGCCGGCGACATAGGGCCAAAGCTGCTCGAATGACGCGATGTTCATGGCTGCTTACAATCGGCAGTCTATGCAACTTCCTGACCTGCGCATTTTGCCGCTCGATTTGCTCATCCCGCACGAGCGCACCGACCCGCGCCGCGTCAACCCGCTGCTCGCGCGCATCCGCGACGAAGCCATCCTGCGCAACCCACCCATCGTCGCGCCGTTCGGCAACGGCGACAAGCAATTCGTCGTGCTCGACGGCGCAAATCGCATCACAGCTATGCGCACACTCGGGGTGCCGCATGCGCTCGTCCAGGTAGTGGACTATAGCCAGGTGCAGTTGTTCGTGTGGCATCATGCCATCACTCAGTGCAGCGTGGAGGAACTGCTGGCCCAAATCCGAAGCATCCCTGGGCTGCGCATCTATGAAGGTGATCTCACCCACGCGCGCGCTATGCTGGCGCGGCGCGAAGCGCTGGCCTTCATCTCATGCGATCACACCCACAAGACCGATATCTTGTGCGGTGGCAGCGATGTGCGCGAACGCACCGAGCTGCTCAACCAGTTGGTAGACATGTATGAGGGCTGCGCCAAAGTGCAGCGCACCACCAGCGACAACCTGCGCGAGGTGCAGCAGTCGTTCTCCGACGCCAGCGCGGTGGTGGTCTTCCCGCGTTACGAGCCGGCGGAAATCGTCGAGCTGGCACGCACCGGCGTGATGCTGCCCGCCGGCATCACGCGCCACGTGTTGCCGCTGCGCGCCCTGCGCGTGAACTACCCTATGACAATCCTGTGCAGCGACATGCCGTTGGCACAGAAGCAAGGCCACCTGAGCGAGTGGATTCACGAATGCATCATGAACCGGCGTGTGCGGACTTACGTCGAGCCGACGGTGCTGTTCGACGAGTGAGGGCGAGATCATCCGCCTATTCGCCTGTCGTTGGTACAATCCGCGCGTCATCGTGTCCAGAGTCCGACCTTCGTTGAACAACCTCGTCCGCTGCGCCATTGCTGCGCTCCTGTCTGCGGCGCTCACGCTGCCATCACTTCGTTTGTCCGCTTCCTACGCGCAAGATCAGCCGCCGCCTGCGCCGGCCGAGGATCCGTCTGCGTCACCCACCGCCGATCCCAATGTGCCATCTCAGCCGCCAGCCGAAGCCCAACCCGTCGAGCTGCCCACGGCGGTGATCGAGGTAATAGCGACGCCGGAGCCTACGGAGCCCCCCATCATGCTGCCACGCAGCGACGACCCACTGGCGCACTTCGTCCAAGTGGGAGAGACGCTGCATAGCCTCGCGGCGCAGTCCGGCTTCTCGGTCAGCGACCTCGCTCAGCGCAACCGGCTCACCAGTCCCTATCTTTTGCTGGCCGGGCAGCAGATCCGCCTGCCGGCGCTGCCATCGAACAACATCCGGTTGTACCGCGTGTCAGCCGGCGACACCTTGACGAGCATCGCAGCGCAGTATGGCGTCTCGCCTTATGCGCTACGTCGCGTCAACGATCTGCCGTGTAGCACGTGCCTGGTGTTCGGCCAAATGCTGCGCATCCCGCAGGCCGGCGCGGCAAGCAATCTACCGGAGCCGTTCGAGCGGATCGAGGTCGCGCCGATCGTGCCGCGCCAAGGCGAAGTCGTCGTCGTGCGCGTCGCCGCGCGCGCGCCGCTGCAACAGATCACCGGCTTGTTGGCCGACCAGCCCATGCGCTTCGCCCAGAAGGACGGCGAATACATCGCGCTGAGCGGCGTGGCGGCGTTGCAAGAACCGGGGATCTACCCGATCGTCATTCGCGCCATCACGCAAAACGGCCTGGCTAGCGTCGCGCAGGGGAGACTGCAGGTGGGGGCCGGCCGATTTGGCTACGAGACCCTCAACCTCAGCGCCAAGTTGATGCCGCTGCTCGAACCCCAGGTCAACCAGGAAGAGCGCGCTGAACTCGACGCGATCTTCAGCGACTTTTCGGGCACGCAATGGTGGCAGGGGCCGCTCCAGTGGCCGATCAACAGCAAGATTGTGTCGTACTACGGCACGCGGCGCAATTTCAATCGCGGCATGCTGAACACCTTCCACAGCGGCATAGATCTCTCGGCGCGCATCGGCACCCCGGTCAAAGCCGCCGCGCCTGGGCGGGTCGCCGCCGCGCAGACGTTCCCGATTCGCGGCAACGTCATCATCCTGGATCACGGGCGCGGCGTGTTCACCGTGTATTGTCACCTGTCGAAGTTCGAGGTCGAAGTCAACCAGATCGTCAACGCCGGCGACGTGATCGGCTATACCGGCAACACCGGCCGCAGCTTAGGCCCACACCTGCACTTCGAGCTGGCCGTAGGCGGCGTGACCGTCAATCCACTGGCGTGGCTGGAGCGCGAATTGCCCTGAGATGCGTCTATCCTCACTGCTTGGCGACACGTTGCGCGAGGCGCCCGCCGGCGCAGAACCGGCCGGCCAACGGTTGCTGTTGCGCGCCGGCTTCATCCGTCCGCTCGGCGCGGGCCTGTTCGCCTACCTGCCGCTCGCCCATCGCGCGCTGACCAGGGTCGAAGGCGTGCTGCGGGAAGAGTTGACCGCCATCGGCGGACAAGAGATGCGCCTGTCGGCGGCGCTGCCGGCCGAGATGATCAAAACAACTGACGGCGAGGCGACGCGCTTCGCAGACCGCAAAGCGCGCGACCTGGCGCTGGGGGCATCCTGGGAAGCAGCCATCGCCGAGATAGTCAGGAAGGAGATTCGCTCGCATCGCCAACTGCCGCAATTGCTATTCCACATCCAGCCGCAGTTTCGCGACGAGCTGCGCCCACACGCTGGCCTGCTCGACGCGCGCGAGTTCACAGCGCTGGAGGCGTTTGGGGTTTGCGCAGACGAAGCCGGCGCGCGAGCGCAAGCAGACGCGCTGCGCGGGGCATTGCAGCGCGCCTTCCGACGTTGCGCGCTGCCGGTGAGCATCGTCGAAGCCGGCCTGGGCAGCGCAATCGCACACCGGTTCGTCTATCTCATGCCGGAGGGCGAAGATGAGATCGTCACGTGCGACGGATGCGGTTATGCCGCCGACCGCCGCATGGCAACCTTCCGTAAACCGCCGGGGGAGGCCGAGCCGCTCCGACCGATGGAGAAAGTCGCTACACCCGACGCCAAGACGATCGAAGCGCTGGCGCGCTTCCTCGACATCCCCAAGCGCAGGACGGCCAAGGCAGTCTTCCTCGTGACGGCACACCAGGCAGCCGAGGGCCAACAAGCCCGCTTCGTCTTCGTCGTCATTCGCGGCGACTTGGAGGTGAGCGCGGTCAAGCTGGCCGCCACGCTTGGCGCGGCCGAACTGCGGCCGGCGACCGATGACGAGATCCGCGCCATCGGCGCAGCGCCGGGATACGCTTCGCCGATTGGCCTAGCGGAGCGCATCAGACGCGCGCCGTGGCCGGCGGTCGTCGTCGTGGATGATAGTGTGCCGGCTTCGCCGAACCTGGTCGCCGGCGCGAACGAAGTCGGCTATCATCTGCTCAATACGAACTATGGCCGAGACTATGCTGCGGACATCGTGGCCGACATCGCCGCCCCCAATGCGGGCGATGCCTGCCTGCGTTGCGGCGCGCCGCTACAAATTGCGCGCGGCGTCGCGATCGGCCACCTGCGCCGGCTCGGTGCGCAGGGCGCAGAAGCATCTTCGACATACCTGGTGAGCGATGGCGCATCGCGGCCGGCGATGATGCTGAGCGCGGGAGTCAACATCAGCCGATTGATGGCGTGTATCGCCGAGCAGCATCACGACAACGGCGGGCTGATCTGGCCGCCGAGCGTCGCGCCGTATTCCGTGCATCTCGTCGCGTTGGCCGGCCGCGACGGCGACGCCCTGGCCCAAGCCGAGGCGCTCTATCAAGCGCTGCAGCGCGCCGGGGTCGAGACGCTCTTCGACGACCGGGCCGAATCGCCTGGCGTGAAGTTCGCCGACGCCGACCTGATCGGCCTGCCGCTGCGCGTCACCGTCGCGCCGAAGTCGTTGGCCGCCGGCGGCGCCGAGTTCAAGCGCCGCGATGCCGATGCGCGGGAGATCGTGCCGCTCGGCGAAGCGGTTCGACGCGCGCAGGACATGCTCAACCGCATGGCCGCCGAAGTCCAGGCCGGCACATGGCGCGCTCAGACAAATGCCGAATAGCCGGTGATGGCCTTGCCCACGATCAGGCTGTTGACCTCGTATGAGCCTTCATAGGAATACACCGCCTCGGCGTCGGCGAACAGGCGCGCGACGTCATGCTCCAGCAGAATGCCGTTGCCGCCCAGCATGGCGCGGGCGATGGCGACCGTCTCCCGCATCTTCTCGGTGCACCAGGCTTTGGCCAGCGAGGATCGCTCCGGCGAGACGCTGCCTTCGCGCTGCATCAGCTTGGCCAATTGCGCCATCATGCTCTGCATGGCCGTGACGTTGCCGAGCATCTTGGCCAAGTTGAGCTGCTGAATTTGGAAGGCGGCGATCGCGCGCCCGAATTGCTCCCGCTGCAGCGCATAGGCCAGCGCGCGCTCGTATGCCCCGCGCGCGATGCCGACGGCTTCCCAGGCCACATCGGCGCGCGCGTTCGTCAATTGGCGCGCCACGTCGTCGAACGCGCGCGCGCCGGGCAGCCGGTTGGCCTCCGGCACGCGACAACCCTCTAACCGGATCATCACGTTCTGCACCACGCGCTTGCTGATCTTGTCGTGGATCTTCTCGACGTGATAGCCCGGCGTGCCGCGCTCCACCAAAAAGCCGTTGACGGCGCCGGTCTCGGCGTGCTTGGCCCAGATGCAGTTCACGTCGGCGAACGTGGCGTTGCCGCTCCACTTCTTCTCGCCGTCGAGCACCCAGGAGTCGCCCTCGCGACGAGCGGTGGTGAGCAGGCCGCGCGCCGCCCCGCTGCCGACCAACGGCTCGGTCAACACCCACGAGCCGATCTTCTTGAAGCGCAGCATGGGCGGCAGCCAGCGGTCTTTCTGTTCCTGCGAGCCAAACAGCCAGATCGAGGTCATGCACAGTCGGCGGTGCACGCCGATAAATGAGCACAGCGACGGATCTACCCGCGCTATTTCAGCGGTGAGCATGCCGGACAGCAACGGCGACATGCGCGGGTAGTGCGTCTGGCCTTTGCCGATGGTGTCCATCGTCAGCGCGCCGATCTTCGGGATGAGCTGCATGGGGAATTCGCCGCGTTCCCAGTAATCGTTGATGATCGGCGCAACCTCGTCGCGCATGAATGCGCGCCAGCGCAGCAGGATGTCGCGTTCGTCGTCGCTTAGCTCCGATTCGATGTCGTACAAGTCGCCGTTGATCGGCAGCGGCTGTTTCATGGATGACTGAGACATGGATACTTCCTCGCAAGCGGCGCAGATCGTGCCTTCGCCGGCCCGAACCGCACTTTACTGCGTTTCGGGATAGGCGCTGTCGGCGGCCGGCGGCTTAGCCTATTTTGCGCGCCGAGTTCCCGGCCGTTCCGGCACGAACAGGCTCATGAAGAAGACCAAGATGGGTAGCAAGGTGATCAGCGTCATCACCGCAGGCAAGCCGGCCACGTCGGCCATTCCACCGAGCAGGCTAACGCCCAACCCGCTGGCGCCGTAGGCCAAGCCGAGCGTAAGGCCGCCGGCCAGGCCGACATGGTTGGGCATGGCCTCCTGCACCATCACCACGCTAATCGGCCACGGCATGGTAATGAACGCGCCGGCGATGCTGATTGCGATGAGTTGAGCCAGGCCCTCGCTGCGCAGGAAGATGAACAGCGCGGCCAGCACGATCAGCATCGCCAGGCACATGGTGTTGCGCCGGCCAATGCGTTCGCTGATCGGGCCGCCGAGGAGCGTGCCGAACGCGCCGCTGAAGATCAGCACCGATACCATCGCGCCGATGCGTTCCTTCGGCAAGTCGCTGTAGCCGGTGAAGTAGAGCGGGATGAACGTCTGCAGGCCGCTCAGGATCAGCGAGCGGACGGCAATCAACGCGAGCAGGAAGACGACCAGCCAGAACACGCGCAGGTCGTTCGCCGGCATCGCTGCGCCGGGCAGCCGGCTGCCGGCAACGCCAGCGCGCGCGCCAAACGCCTGCCGCTGCGCGAACAATGCGCCTGTCGCCAGCAGGGTTGGCGCGATCATGCCTAGCGCGCCGGGCGTGCCGTAGGTGGCGATCAGCAGCGTGGCCAGAAAAGGGCCGAGGGCGAAGCCCAGGTTGCCGCCGAAGAAGAAGAACGACGTGCCGCTGGCCGGCTTATCCCCGCTCACCGCACGGACGGCGGATAGCCCTTCGGGATGGAAGGCTGCCGAGCCAAGCCCGCTCAACACGACGGCGACCAGCACCAGCCAGTAGCTGGGCAGCAGCGTCACACTCACCATCGCCACGCCGCACAGCATCGCGCCGGCGAACATCAACCAGCGCATCGGCTTCCGATCGCCAACGATGCCGAACAGCGGCTGCGCCACGGCGATCACCAGGTTGTTCACACTGACAATCAGCGCGGCCAGGCTGTAGTTGAGGCCAAACGAGGCGAGCAGCAACGGCAGCAGCACGGTCAGCGAACTGGTCTGCATGTCCACGCTGATATGCGTCAGGAAGACGGAGAATAGCGGGAGCCTTTTGACAGCAGAGGCCGGCGCTGCGGCCGAATCGGATACATAGGGTTTGGCTTGGGCAGAGGCTGGGGTGGCCATTGGGTGATGAAGAAACGAATGGAACGATTGCCCGCCTACTTTACCGCACCTGACGCTCGACGCGCTCTGAGCGCCAAGCGCGAAAATCTGCTCTAGAATCCTCGCATGTCCACCTTAAACGCGATTAACGTCACGATTTGGCACGAGTACCGCCACGAGAAGACGCACAAGGTCGTCGCCGACCTATATCCCCAGGGCATGCACCAAGCGATCGCCGAAGGGTTACGTCAGAATGACCGTGGCGGCGAGTTCATCATCCGCACCGCCACGCTGGACGAGCCGGAGCACGGCCTGCCGCCGGCTGTGCTGGACGCCACCGATGTGCTGATCTGGTGGGGCCACGCGGCGCACGGCGAAGTGCGTGACGACGTGGTCGAGCGCGTCGTCAGGCGCGTGTGGGACGGCATGGGGTTGATCGTGCTGCACAGCGGCCACTTCTCCAAGCCGTTCAAGCGACTGATGGGCACGGATTGCGCGCTGCGCTGGCGCGAGGCCAACGACAAGGAGCGCTTCTGGGTCGTCAACCCCGCGCATCCAATCGCCCAGGGCCTGCCGGATTACTTCGAGTTGGATTCCGAGGAGATGTACGGTGAGTTCTTCGGCGTCCCGGAGCCGGACGAGCTGGTGCTCATCAGTTGGTTCACCGGCGGCGAGGTTTTCCGCAGCGGCTGCTGTTGGCATCGCGGCATGGGCAAGGTGTTCTACTTCCGCCCCGGCCATGAAACCTATCCGACCTACTTCAATCCGCTGGTCCGACAGGTCATCGCCAATGGCGCGCGCTGGGCTGCGCCGACGCGCGTCGCCTCGTTCACGCGCGATGTATCACGGCCTTCGAAGCCGCTCGAAGACCTGGGCGTAGGCGAGCTGACCAAGGACCCGTCGCTGCACGGCCATTGAGGCCGAACGAACGCCTACAAGCGACCTGCGTCGTCGGTCGCTGCCTACGGTGCGCCCTGCCACCAGTCCTTGCGCGAGCGCGGGTCCATGAACCTGGCGACATCGCGAACCGCGACCGTCAGCCGGCCGTCGCGGGCAATGCCGACCGGCTGATCGTTGCGGATGGCAGGCAGCTGGCCGGTGCTGCGTTTGCCGTCGCTCAACTGCGCGCGATAGGTGGCGACGAGCTGTGGATCCACGCAGAAGCCCAGCATATACACCACGTAGATGCCGCCCGGCAGATACACCGCGTCATGCCGCGTGTAGGTGATTGTCAGCTCGTCTTCGTCGGCGTAGAGCACCATCGCCACGACGTTGCCCGCGTAGATCGGCACACCGCGTTCGGGGATGAAAAGCGCCTCTCCGGCGATCGTCTCGAAGTCGAGCACGGTGACGCGGAAGAATGGGTCGTTGTTGAGCGCGCCTCGTGAACCGTAGGGCGGCGTCGCGCCGGGGCCGTCGTTCCAATCCCACAGGTAGTTCAAGTGCGCCGCGGTGAAGCGTGGGCGGCGATTGGGCCGGAAGATGCCGTGCAGTTTCGGCGCGTTTGGGTCACTGCCGCCGCCATAGTCCACCAGCGTCAGCGGTTCGTTCACCTGCGCGTAACCCAGGATCGAAAGCCGGAAGTCCGGGTTCTCATCGGTGATGCGGTTATCCTTGTAGTAGCCACCCTCGATCGGGATGACATCATAGGCATTGGTCGAGGTCGTCGGGCAACCGGTTGCACGCGTTCCCTCGTCGCCGATGATGATGGGGAGATAGACGCGCGGCATTAGGCTCTCGTTGGGCGAGGTTAGCTGCGCGCGCGCCGGCGACATCCCGCCGGCAAGCAAACCGGCACCAAGCAGCATAGCGCTGAGAAAGCGGTGAACGTATCGTCTCACAGTGCGTAGTCAATCGCAGGGCTGTGCCGGCTCACAAATGCGATAGCTCTGCCCGAACAACGTGAAGATGACCGGTTGCGATGTTTGCGGCCTGGCGAAGGAGAGCTGGAACACCAGCGTCTCGCCCGGTGTGATGTTCCACGGGAAGGCCGGCAGGCTGGAGTTAAGCGGGTACAGTTGGCCGCCTGGCCCGCTCAGCGACACGTCGCGCAACGAACCGGAGAGGAACTGACCGGTCAGGTTGCGCACGTTGCCGACGACGCGCAGCTCGTTACCCTCCGGCGAGATTTGCGCGCTGGTGATCGTGACGTCAGCGATCGGCGCATTGGTGGGCACTGGCGTCGGCAAGAGCGCGATCGGGCGATACGGGATGGCAACCCTGGCGATGTAGGGGCTCGCGTTGTCCAGCGCGAAGCGCCATTCCAGGCTGGGGCCGGGCAGCGTACTGGGTACTTCGAATCCGGCGGTCGCCGTCACCGTCTCGCCAGGCTGCAACGCGCCCTGAGTAAAGCCTCGACCGCCGGCGGCCGCGGAGGCTTCGCGCGAGAGCGGGAAGACTACGCCGGTGATGTCGGCGAGTTCGCTGAAGAACTGGCTGGCGTCCAGGATACGCGTGACCACGTTGGTGACCTCGAAGTCCACCTGCAGGTAATTCTTACCCGCCGGCAAGCCGACGGCCGAACCCGGCACCAGTCGCTGGGTGATTGCCCGCACGCGCGCGTCACCCAGATTGATCGGCGTGCCGACGGCGGTGAGCTGGTTGGGCGTGCTTTCGTCGGTGAAGGGCGCGAGCACGATGCGGCGTTGGCCGCCACCCTCCCCTAACAGCACCAGCGTGAGTCGTGGGCTGTTTTGCTCGAGCAGCGTCGCAGTGTCGTCGTCGCGAATGGTCGCCTGTTGTGCCACGCGGTAGCGCTGCGTGCCGAGGTTGGTGTCTAGTGTGATCAAATCGCCGGGGCGCAGGGCGTCTATGACTTCGCGATTTTCGGGCGACACGTGCAGGCCGATCACGTAATTTACCAGCGTGCCGGGCGCCCAAAACGCCGTTCGCTGCGCGCCTGGATCATACTCCCAGCGTGCCCCTTGCACGCGCAGTGGCGCGACGCGGTACGTATTGCTGCCGATGTTGAGGCGGTTGGGGATGGGAACCGGCTGGATCCTGTCGTTGACGCGGATGATGAGCGTGTCGGTGACCGGTATCAGCGTCTCCTCGGCGATCTCCGGGCCAGGCAGGAAGGGATTCTCACGTTCCGATAGCAGCACCAGGCTGAGGATGAAACACGACAGCGCACAAATGCCCAGTAGCGCCAACCCGCTGACCAGCAGCAGAGGACGTCCGCGTGGGTCATTCCACAACGGCCCAAAAGCAGCATTCAGCACACCGCCCCGCTGCTTACGTGCGTTGCCCGCTACTTCGTCATTCTCCCACCGGCCAGCGGCGCTCTCCGGCATCCCCCAATCATCCGGGTCGTCCTGTGGTGTCGCGCTGGGTGCCATGTCGGGATTTTATCGAAGTGCGGGCGTGGCAGGAGCTGAGATTGGAGAATCGGAGATCGGTATTGAAGCGCTCTCCTTTCTCGATTTCACCCACCGCCGGCAGGCCCGCCCAACCCACCTTCGGTCAAGCGGCGCAGGTCAGACAGGACGGCGTCTACTTCCTCGAGCGTGAGCGGCGAGCCGTCCTTCTTGGTCAGCATGCCGCCGGCGATGCGTTCCGCCGCCACCTCTCGGATGGTGACGTTCCGCTTCATGGCCTCTTTTACCAGCTCGGCGCCGGCCAGATAGCCGATGATGGGGTTGAGCGCTGTGACCACGATGGCGTTCTTCGCCAACCAGCCGGTCGCCTTCTCCGGCTGCGCCACGATGCCGACGACGCAGAACTTGACGAAGGCGTTGATCGAGCCGATCGCCACCTGAATCATCTCGTTCAGGTTGTGGGCAATGATGGGCATCATTACATTCAGCTCGAGCTGGCCGGCCTGCGCCGCCAGTGCCACCGTGTGATCGCAGCCTTGAATGTGGAACATGGCCATGTTCAGCATCTCGGCCAACACCGGGTTGACTTTGCCCGGCATGATAGACGAGCCGGGCTGCACGGCAGGCAGCCGGATCTCATCCAAACCGGTGGTGGGGCCGGAGCTGAGCAGACGCAGGTCGTTGGCAATCCGGGTGAGCGTGATAGCCAGTGTGCGCATACTGGCGCTGAAGTCCGCCGGATCGGCCATGCTCTGCATGCCCTCGAACAGGTTGTCGCTTTCGTGGAGCGGCTGGCCGAGCAGGCGCGAGAGCGTCTGGACCATGCGTCGGTGGTATTCGGGATGCGCGTTCAGGCCGGTGCCAACGGCCGTGCCACCGATGGGCATGCGTCGCAGCGCATCGGCAGCGCGATTGATGCGACTCAGGTCGCGTTCCACCGCCCGCGCATAGCCGCTAAACTCCTGACCCAGCCGGATGGGCACGGCATCTTGCAGGTGGGTACGGCCGGACTTCACGATGGGATCGAACTCCTTCGCCTTGGCCCACAGCGCGTCAATCAGACCTTGCACTGCAGCTTGCAACTCCGGCAAACGCCACAACACCCCTAGGCGGATCGCCGTGGGTGTGGTGTCGTTGGTGGACTGCGCCATGTTCACATGGTCGTTGGGGCTGACCGGCTTCTTTTTGCCGCTGTTCAGCGGCACGCCGAGGATCTCGCTGGCGCGGTTGGCGATGACCTCGTTGGTGTTCATATTGTGGCTGGTGCCTGCGCCGGCCTGGAACGGATCTACGACGAAATGATCGTCGAACTTGCCAGCCATCACCTCCTCGGCGGCTTGGATAATCGCTTCGGCAATGCGCGGCTCCAGCAGGCCCAGGTCGCGATTCACCTCGGCGGCGGCACGCTTGATGGCGGCCATACTCCATACGAAAGCGAAGTAGGGTTTGCGCCCGGTGATGGGAAAGTTGTTGACGGCGCGTTGTGTCTGAGCGCCGTAATAGGCGTGGGCCGGCACGCGCACTTCGCCCAGCGAATCCTTCTCGATGCGGTACTCCATACGATTTTGCCTCGTGAGATTGCGTGAATGCGAAAGATTATCTCTCAAGCTGTGCCGAACTGCCGATCGCCGGCGTCGCCCAAGCCGGGCACGATGTAGCCGATGTCGTTCAGGTGATCATCCAGCGCCGCCAGGTAGATCTGCACGTCTGGGTGCGCTTCGCTTAGCTTCTTCACCCCCTCCGGCGCGCCGATCAGGCCGACGAACTTGATGCGCTGCGCCCCCCAACGCTTCAGGATGTCCACAGTCGCCACAGCGCTGCCGCCGGTCGCCAGCATCGGATCCAGCACGAGACACACCTGAACCGTCGGGCTGATCGGCAGCTTGTTGTAATACTCCACCGGCCGCAAGGTGCGTTCGTCGCGATAGAGGCCGATATGCCACACCTCGGCGGACGGCAGCATCTCCAGCGCGCCCTCGACCATGCCCAGGCCGGCGCGCAAGATCGGAATCAGGCCCACGTTCTCGGCCAGCTTGTGGCCGATCGCTGCACCCATCGGCGTCGTGATCGGTAGCTCTATCAACGGCAAGTCGGATGTCGCCTCGATAACGAGCATCATCGCCAGCTCGCGTACGACTTCGCGGAACTTCTTCGGTTCGGTCTTCTGGTTGCGGAGGATGGTAAGCTTGTGCAGCGCGAGGGGATGGTTGCAAATGTGCAGTTGTGTTGTCACGGTTGTCGCCTCAACCTTTTGATTCGCCTGATTCTACCGAAGGAGGCCGACGCAGCGCGAGGCGGCTCGACTCGAATTGAGGTGATGCCAGCCAGCGTAGCCTTGGGCACAGCCGGACGCGATGGCTGACGCAGCAGGGGCGGAGGACGTGGTGCAGAGACGCGCTGTGGGGCGATCCAGTCACACAGCGCGTCCCCGCAGTCTGGCAAGCTAACGAGCGGCTTGCTCGTCGCGCTTCTCGGTGGCGTGCTGTGGCAACTTACTCTCCTCGACGGCGTTTCGATCGGTCGCCAGAAAGAGCACAAACAGCCCGGCTGAGCCGAGCAACAACAGCACCACACATAACAGCGCTTCTGTGCTTGGGATGAGCATGTTCAACCTCCCGCTTTGGCGATTAGTTGCTGGTCGCCAGTCGTCAACCGCTAATCGCCGTTCATGAGTCATACACCTATGCGCCAGGTACATCCGTCAACCCGGCGAATGCCGATTGGCCTTTCTCGCGAGTGACGAACGCCTCGCGCGGCATCGCGATCAACAGCGCCAGCGCCACGGCGATCAACACCATCTCGACCGCGTATACGGTCGTATAGCCTCGCGCTAGGTCGCCGGTGATGCGCGAGACGATATCGCGCAGGTTGCTGCCAGCCAGCGCAGCCAGCCCAGCTGCCGACGTCTGCGCCAGTCCCCACATGCCGACGTACATACCAGCCGTCTTGATGTCGGCCAGAGAAACGACCAGCGATAGCGTGGAGATCAGGAACAAGCCACTGGCCACGCCGATCACGCCTGTCCCGCTGATGAACATCACCACCGAGTGGCCTGCGCTGGCCATAGTGATCAGGCCAAAGCCGGCCAGGCCGACCAGACAGGCAGCCAGCGTGGCCGGGATCGGCGAATCCAGGCGTGGGATGACCTGCCAGGCAATCAGCATGGCGATCAGCATACCGATGCCCCACATGGCCGTCAGCCGGGTCGTCTCTGCAACGCTCATGCCGAGCACCTGCCCGCCATACGGCTCCAGCAGGACATCCTGCGCTGTCAGCCCGAGCGTGCCGAAGAACAAGATAGCGAAGAACAAGCGCATCCTGTGCGTCCCCAGCACCGTCCAGATTTGGCTGGAGAAGTCTTCTGCATCGTCCTCCAGTTCCACGGGCTGATCCTGTTTCCAGATGGCCGCGATGGCCAACACTAGGAAGATCACCGAGGCCGATTGCATCACCTGGATCAGCTTCATCGGATGGAAGTCCTGCAAGAAGAAGCCGATTACGAACGCGCTGATGATCTGGCCGGTGATCAGCGCAATCCACAGCAGCACCATGGCGCGGCTGCGCTCGTGCTTGGGGGTGAGGTCAGTGACCAGCGCCAGGTAGCCGGTTTGCCCGACGTGTGTCCCGACGGCGTACAGCAGGAAGATCAGCGTGCAGAAGAAGACGGCGACGGGGAAGGGCACGTCACTGTTCAACTGAGACGCTTTGCTCAGCAGCAACAACGAGAATGGCGCGGCAGACAGGCCGCAAAACACGAACATCGTGCCATACCAGGCGTAGGGCAAGCGCCGGTAGCCGAAGGTCTTCTTCTCCTTATCGGAGCGGAAGCCCATCAGCGCGCGCACAGGAGCGACAAACAGTCCGAGGCTGAGCAGCCAACCGACGATGCCGGCTGGAATGCCCTCTTCCGCGATCAGCACGCGGTTCAGCGCGCCGTTGAACACGACCACGCTGAACCCCAAGCCGAGCTGAAAGAGGCTGAGTCGCAGAAGGCGTTTGTTGATCACGATGCTTTCGAATGGGAGATTAGAGATTAGTTGATTGGAAGGTCAATTGCCATCTCCAATCGCCAATCTCTAATCTCTCGAACTACTGCGACGGCAACTTCGGCGCAGGCACCGACAGATCCACCAACGGTTTGATCTGCGGATCGCTCACCTTCTGCGGCACTTCGCCTTCGCCGGGCGTGTAGGCACCGGGCGGCACGACGTTGCCACGGTGGCACATCCAGCAGTTCGGCTGTGCCAGGTTGCCGCGCGCCGGGTCAGCCTTTGGCATTTGCGGGAACCAGTTGATGGCGATGTCTTGCACCATGCCAAGCATATGGCGTGCTTGCGACTTGGGCCACTTGAACGTGCCGTCTTCCAGCACGTAGGACTTGAAGTAGCCGCCGTAGTGGCAGAAGTCGCAGCCGACGGCCAGCGCCGTGTTCATGTGGTACATCGCCGCCTGGTTGCGGTAGGTGTCGTTCAGGCCGGCCGGCGTATCCTTGTTCGCGGTCACCTGGAAGTAGTTGACGTTGCCCTGCGCGTCGGGCCGGGCCGCCAACAGTTTGTCGTCCACAATCTCGTAGCTAGCGGGCGGCTTGCCGTTCAGCGTGATGCCGTAGTGCTTCATGTCGTACTGCGTCGGGTTGCCGCCGCCGGCGATGCCGAACATCGCCAGGTTCTCGATCGTGGGCACGTTCTTCTGATTGGTGTTCCAGAACTGTGCCTTGCCGTAATGGCAGGTCGCACACTGCAGTTGATACAGCGGCTGACCCTCTGGCCGCGGAATGCTGCTGATCCACTTGTTCTGCAGTTCGAACTGCATGATCAGCATCGCCTTGGCCACGGTCTTCTGCGGCTTTTCGTAGGCAGCAAAGTTCTGCAGGTTGTGGCAGTACTCGCAGCTCTGGCCAACGCCAGGCGTGAAGTACTTGCTCATGTACTCGAACACCTTGGCCGTGGTGTTGTATTGTGGTCCGAGATACTGGGTGAGCACCTGTACGTTGACTGTCTGCGGATTCTGCTGTTGCCAGACGTTGTACGCTTGAAGCGCCTCGGCGCTCGGCTGCGCAATCGGCTGCTTTAGCCGGTTGAGGTACTCGACGTAGTCAATCCGCTGCACGCCAGCGTAGTTGTAAGTGCTCTCGGCGCGGTAGCCCTGGAACGCGCGCCAGTCAGTGAGCGCCATGGAGAGGGCGATCACGCCGCCGAGCGCGAGGATGACCATGGCAACCAAGCCAACCAACTCGCCACGCAGGATCTCGCGTTGTCTTTCATCGTAAACGGCGATTGCGCCGGGAGGAGCGGGGTCATTCTCGAAGGACATGACAGCCTCCTATGGCACGCAGGCTTTCTGCAAGCCTGGCACGATACCCGCGCGGCAGCCCCAATCGAACCAGTTGGGTTCGGCCGGCCCACTCAGCAGCACGCCGATGGCGCCGGCGACGGCGACCAGCGTGGCAAAGCCCAGAGCCCACTGGTGAATGGTGTAGGCCGTCGCGTTGAAACCCATGACCCAGCGCCACAGCAACTGCGCGCGGTGCGTCCCTTCGTCGCTGTCCTCGATCTCGTCAACCTCGCGATGCGCGCCGTAGGACAGCGTAGCCAGGATGGTGGCGCCGTGCATGGCCAAGATCACCGTGCTGCCCAGCAGCGCGAAGATCGAGACCATGTGGAACGGATTGTAGTAGAAGTTGCCATACTTGACGCTGAAGTGATTGGTCCACAACAGGATGCCGCGCAGGCCATGGGGCGGCGCCTCGTTCCACGAGTTCACCCAGATTGGATGGATGATGTAGATGGCCGCATAGAGGAACAGCGCCGCGCTAAAGGCGATCGGCACCATCGGACGCAGACCGTTGGCCACGGCGCGCGTCCACATGCGGATCGTCCAGAACACCAGCGTCAACGATAGGAACAACGTGGCGAGCTGCCAGTAGCCGCCCTCCTGCAGCGGCGCCATCTGCAAGCCGGCCGATGGCGGCGGCGGATAGAGCGTGAGCACCGGCAGTTCGCGCAGGAAGCGAATCGGGTTGTAGCCCACCTGCTCGCCAAAGCCAATAGCGGTGATGAACACACACAGCAGGTAGGAGAAGAACGCCAGCGCACCCCACATCCCGAGGTAAATCGGGCCGATCTGCGTATCGGCCAGACCCTCCAGGAAGCGGAGATACCTTACGGTTTTGGTGCGCCGCTCGAAGCTCTCACGATACACTTCTGTAGCCATACGTTTCTCCAAAGTCAGATGTCGGCGTTCAGAATCCAGAGTTGGTCATCAGAAGCCTCATCAGCCTAAATCCCAACCCGAACCTGAGTCCCGCCATCCGAGCTAGTTGAAGGGGAAGCCCTTCCAAAACGGCGCGTAGTTCCAGAAGTCCCAGAAACCGCTCCAGTCCTGGACCACTGTGCCGGACAGCACAAAGCACAGGTTGCTCATCAGCACGCACATCACCGCTGCCCAGAAAGCCAGGCGATGGATGCCGATCTCGCCGATGCTGTAGCCGACGAAGTCCCAGTAGAAGCGGTTGACGTTCTCCTCCGTCACGCCCTCGCTCTTCTTGCGCGCAGCGCTCAGGATGGTAGCGCCATGCAGGGAAAGCACGAACGCGCTGCCGAACAGCAGGGTGATGCCGATGGCGTGGAAAGGGTTGTAGAAGAAGTTGTAGTAGCGATAGCCGAAGGCTGAGAGCCAGTCCAGGTGAGCGATTACACCCAGCGGGAAGCCCTCGGACCAACTGCCGAGCAGGATGGGGCGCACGATCTGAATCGTCACCCAAGAGGACAACACCGCTCCAAAGGCAATCGGCACCTGATACCCGATCTTCAGCAGGCGTGAGATATCTATCTGCCGCATCATCCACGCGAAGAACGTGACCGTCGCGCAGAAGACCACGAAGAGCCACCAGAAGCCTTTGTTCGGGTCGAAGGTGATGGCCAGGCCGACGCTTGGCGGCGGCGGCGCAATTTGCCCGCGGATGAAATTCAGCAACGGGTTGTTTGTCCGATTGGGGTCAACGAACAACACCTGCCAGAACCATACGCCCGATCCGAGTATGCCGAAGAACAGCGCCACCACGCCCCAGAAACCGAGGTAGAAGCGGCCAATCCAAATCTTCAGCAGACCGAACGAGGCACGCGCGGGGACAGCCATCGCCTCTTGGCGATATTTCGCCTCGAACGACAACATAAGCCTGTCTCCTCAGAGCCAGAGCTGGGGTGCGCATGGGCTTGTCGTCACTTATGCGGTCGTCCGTGTGGAGGCGGGGCGAATGATGGATAAAAGATGATGAAAACACTCGCAGCGTCGCTGACTCGAACACGGCCCACCGCGCTCACAAGCGCCTCAACGACCCGACAGCCCAGACTCAACGATTTGATTCGATAAGAAACCGGCGGAGGGTGCATCGCCGCGCTATCCAACTGATCTCGCTCGTTCAGCCTTTCCAGCGCTGCAGCCCTCCACCGGCGAATGATGACTAACGCTTCACTTCAGCCAGAACGTGTTCCAGCTTGAGCTCAGTAGCACGAAGTGGATCAACAGAGTCGTCAGCACCGCTGTTACGACGTAGATCCCCAGTGCCGTCTTGAAGTCAATGAACTTCGGATCTCTCATGTCTGCTCACCTCCTGTTGTTGAGAGCAAAAAGCTGTGGTTACGGATTCGGCGAGATCCAGGGCTTATACATCGCGATGATGATGTGAATCAGCCCGGCCAGGATGAAGAAGATCCACGAACCCAACACGACGAGTTGGTGCTGCAACCACTCCTCGTTGGTGAACAGTGGCCTCCATCGCTCTGGGACCTTGTCGTTCATCTGTCTTGTCACCTCCTTTGTTCAGAGATGGCGCCCGGCTGCGGCCACGCGCCTCGAGCGAGCAGATGGATATTGCAAATACATTGTATGACGGGTTGCCTCTATGTCAACTGGTCAGTTGACGGAATCCGACAAGGAAAGGCGACCGGTGAGTTACGCCGCGCGCGGCAGGCTAAAGCTGAAACGTGAGCCGGGTCGGTCGTCGCCATTGCCTTCCACCCAGATGCGGCCGCCGTGGGCCTCGACGATGGCCTTGCTCAGATACAGCCCCAGGCCGGCGCCGGGGGTGCCACGCCGGATGGCGCTCTCCGATCGGTAGAAGCGCTCGAAGATCTTGCTGCGCTCCTCCGGCGGCACGCCCACACCCTGGTCGGCCACAGTGATGATGACTTCGTTTGGCGTAGCGCGGCCGGTGATGCGGATCTCGCTGCCCGGCGGAGAATATTTCACCGCGTTCGAGATCAGGTTGCTGAGGACCTGAGTGATGCGCGCCTCGTCGGCAAATACCAGCGGCATGTCAGACGCAATGTCGGCGATGACCTTGTGCGACTGCGTCTGTGCCTCGAACTTCTTCGCCACCCGCACCACCAAATCATCAATATCCAACTCCACCGGCGTCAGCTTGAAGTTGCCGGCCTGAGCGCGTGATGCGTCGAGCAGGTTCTCGATTAACTCGGCTAGGTGATCGGCTTCCTCCTCAATGACCTTCAGGCTTTCGCGGACTGTTGCCTCGTCCCATTTCGCGTCGGCGCGGCGCAGCGTACTGGCGTAACCCTTGATCAGCGCAACGGGCGTCTTCAACTCATGTGATACGGCAGAGATGAAGGTAGCCTTCATCTCCTCCGCAGCGCGAAACCGGGTGAGGTCGTGTACGTCGGCGATGATGTTCACCAACCGCCCTTCGCGGTTGAGCAAGGCGGCGAAGGCAATCTCGACACTGATCACACCGCCGTTGCGCCGCTGCAGATCGCCCTCGACAAACAGCGTCTGTGACGATCCTACCAAGGGCCAGCCTTTCGCCTCGGCCTCTTCGAGCGTAGCACCGGCGCGCTTGTTCTTCAACACAAGCACTTCTTCGAACCTTTTGCTGATCGCCTCGGCCGCCGGCACGTCGATGAGGTTCGACATCGCTCGGTTGAACATTTGGATACGGTGTGCGCCGTCCATGATGACCACGCCGTCAGCACTGAACTCGAGGATCGCATCCAGCCGGCGTTTTTCATGGGTGAGCTGTTCATACAGGCGAGCGTTGTTTACGGCAATGGCGGCCTGGTCGGCGAAGCTCTGCAATATCCGTCGGTCGTCGCGGCTAAACCCACCGCCTCGCATGCGGAAGACGTAGAGCGCCCCCAGAAATTCGTCCCCTTCCACCTTCAGCGGCAACGAGACCACCTCCCAGAACCCCAACCCAACTCTCTCTGCAATGGCAACGAGGTTGTGCTCCAGCGCCGTCACCGCCTCGTCCACATTCTCCGTCTGGTGCAGAATTGGCTTCAGTTGATCCAGCAACGGCTGGGGGATTCCATAGGACTGGCGGATGGTGTAACGCGCGTCCGGCTCAACCAGCGCGATTAGCGCCGCCTGGCCGTTCAGCATGTCGGTCGCTTGTTGCAAGATCAGCCGCAACACCTCGCTCAGGTTGAGCCGCGAGGTAAGCGCGCGGCTGATCTCGAGCAGATAATCGCGCTGGCGGACGCGGTAGTCGGGTAGCATTTTCCTCCTATTCTGAACGGCGGCTAAGTGATTTATACTGGCGGCTGTAATCTCACGCTCGACTAATATACCCGTGATACTCATAGAGGTCTGAGACTGGATCGGTTACGCGGGTGATCATCCGGCTTTTATTTAGAGGGACAAAGCGATGCCTAAGAGTCTACGAAATAACGTTATTCCGATCATACTGATTACGCTGGTGATCGCATACGCGGTGATGCAGTTTGCGAGCACCACGCGGAGAGCCGAGAACTCCGACCTGACCGAACTCGTTCGCCAGATTAACGCCGGCAATATCACCGAGCTGACGATCTCTGCCGATGGCTCCACTATCCGCGCGCGTCGCAAAGACACCCCCAACACGCCTATTATCGTTAACAAGGAAACGAACGTGGACGCCAGCGCGCTGCTGAAGAACTTCGGCGTGCCCACCGAAGCGCTGAACGGCCTGACCTACTCCGTCGAGTCCGTTCCCTTCATCACCCAGATCTCAAGCGTGCTGCTGTATTTGCTGCCGGTGCTGCTGATCGGTGGGTTCTTCCTGTTCACTATGCGCCGGGCGCAGAGCGGCGCAGATCAAGCGTTCTCATTCGGCCGCAGCCGTGCGCGCCGCATGACCAGCGAAAATCCGGTAGTGACATTTGCCGATGTGGCCGGCTGCGACGAAGCCAAGCAAGAGTTGGTTGAGGTCGTGGAGTTTCTGAAGAATCCGGAGAAGTTCATCCAACTCGGCGCGCGCATCCCCAAGGGCGTGCTGCTCGTCGGACCGCCTGGGTCGGGGAAGACGCTGCTGGCGAAGGCGGTGGCCGGTGAGGCCGGCGTGCCATTCTTCAGCCTGTCCGGCTCGGAGTTCGTCGAGCTATTCGTCGGCGTAGGCGCCAGCCGCGTGCGCGACCTGTTCGACCAGGCCAAGAAGGCAGCGCCCTGCATCGTGTTCATTGACGAAATTGACGCCGTCGGTCGCCAGCGCGGCGCCGGCCTGGGCGGCGGCAACGACGAACGCGAGCAGACGCTCAACCAGATGCTGGTCGAGATGGATGGCTTTAACACCGACACCAACGTGATTATCACCGCAGCCACCAACCGGCCCGACATCCTCGACCCAGCGCTGCTGCGCCCGGGTCGCTTCGACCGGCGCGTCACCGTCGACGCCCCCGACGTCAAAGGGCGCGAGGCGATCTTGAAAGTACACACACGCGGCAAGCCGCTCAAGTCCGATGTGGACCTGGCGCTGATCGCGCGTCAGACCCCCGGCTTCACCGGCGCGGACATCGAGAACCTCGTCAACGAGGCGGCCATCCTCGCCGCGCGCAGCGGCAAGACCGAGATCGGCCAGGCCGAACTGCAGGCAGCCATCGAGAAGGTTGCTCTCGGTCCGGAGCGCCGCAGCCGCCTGATGACGCCGCGTGAGAAGGAAATCGTCGCCTATCATGAAGCCGGCCACGCCGTCGCTGCGGCGCTGACGCCGGAGGCAGAGATCGCCGTGCAGAAGGTGACGATCGTGCCCCGCGGCATGGCCGGCGGCGTGACCTGGCTCACGCCGGAGAAGGACGAAACGGCGCTCTCGATGACCAAGAAACGCATGGAGGCGCAACTGGTCTACATGCTCGCTGGACGCGCTGCCGAAGAGATCGTGTTCGAGGACGTGACGGCCGGCGCGGTCAGCGACTTGGAGCGCGCGTCGAATATCGCGCGCAACATGGTGCGCGCCTATGGCATGAGCGACGAGCTTGGGCCGGTGTCCTTTGGCGAGCGCAGCGACCTGGTATTCCTGGGTCGAGAGATCGCAGAAGGCCGGAACTACAGCGAGAAAGTCGCCGAGAAAATTGACAGCGAAGTGAGCAAGATCATCTGGCGGGCTTACAGCCGGGCCAAGCAGTTGCTGATTGACAATCGCGACAAACTGGTGGCCGTCGCCAAGGCGCTGCTCGAACGCGAAACGCTGGACGCTAATGAATTTAGAGCCGTCGTCGGCATAGCGGCGTTACCGGCCCCTACGCCTTCGCAGAACGGTATGCCGGCCTGAGCCAACCGCCTGCACCACGCTGATTCCGCTGCGGCGCTTCGATGAGAGGCGCGGCAGGACTTTTCTGGAAGGCTGTAGGGGTGGGCGAAGGAAGCGCCTTCGTTCAACCCATGCATCTCGTGAAAAGAGCTTTCAGACGCGCTCCTGGGTGCGCCGATCATCTTTGCTCGAACTGGCGAAAGCCCTCGCCATACACCTCCTGCGCCTGGCCAATGACCATAAACGCCTGTGGATCCGTCTGCGCCACCAGCGCCTTGAGCACCGAGGTCTCGGCGCGGCTAATGACGACGAACAGGATGGGACGTTGCGCGCCGGTGTAAGCGCCGGTTGCTGACCAGCGCGTCACGCCACGCCCCATTCGGCTCATCACCGCCTGCGCCACTTCCTCCGGCTTCTGCGTGATGATGAGCGCCGTGCGCCCGATCTGCACGCCTTCGCTGATTGTTTCGGCAGCGACGCCGCTTACATATAGCGCGATGACGGCGTAGAGCGCCTTCTCCCAGCCGAAGATGAGGCCAGCCAGCGCGATGACGATTACGTCGGTGAACAGGTAGCTCTGGCTGAGCGGGATTGAGCGCCAGCGCACCAGCAACAGGGCCAGGATGTCGGTGCCGCCGGTGGTGGCCTGGGCGCGAAAGACCAGGCCCATCCCGATACCGCCGATGATGCCGCCGAACAGCGTGTTTAACACGATGTCGTTTGTCACACCGCCCACGCCAGCGCGTTCGAGCAGCGCCGTCGCTCCGCCGTAGAGCACGACGGTCACTATCGTGCGAATCAGAAAGCGCCACCCGCCCAGATACCGCATGCCCAGGGCGAACAGGGGCAGGTTGAGCAATAGCACCCAGACGCCGATGGCGATGGCAAATGGCAGGGCGCGGCTCAGGATAAGCGCCAATCCGCTCACACCGCCCGGCGCTAGGTCGGCAGGCGCAAGGAAGACCGCGACCGAGATCGCCTGGATGATCGCGCCGGCGACGATGAAGGCATAGTCGCGCGAGAGGAGGAACCAGCGATGTGAGGCGAGGGACACAAAGGGCGATTTCACAGGCCGAACTGTATCGCACTATCGCACATGGGCTGGCAGAGAACAATGTCTTTGTCCACAAGCGCATTTCTCCGCAGAGGCCGACATGAGTAGGCGCAGGCAATGCCTGCGCCTACCCAGCCGATCTTTCGTATGTTGCGCCTAAGCCCAACGAGAAACGCGCTCGGGCAAAATGCGAATGTTAGAATGCCGTCGCATGGAAACCAGGCTTCGCCGAGAAGCCTGGTTTCATTCGGCTATGGCAGAAACCAACAAAGTCATCTACTCGATGGTGCGCGTGGGCCGCATCCACCCGCCCAACAAACAGGTCTTGCGCGATATTTCGCTCGGCTTTTATTACGGCGCGAAGATCGGCGTGCTAGGCCTAAACGGCGCCGGCAAGAGCACGCTGCTGCGCATCATGGCCGGCGTGGATCAGGACTACATCGGCGAGACCGTCCTCTCGCCGGGCTACACCCGTGGCTTGCTGGAGCAAGAGCCGCAGCTCGACCCGACCAAAACCGTCAAACAGGTGGTCGAGGAAGCCGTGCAGCCGCTGGTGGACTTGATGAAACAGTACGAGGCGATCAACGAGAAATTCGCCGAGCCGGACGCCGACTACGACAAGTTGCTCGAAGAACAATCCCGGCTTCAGGAGGAGCTGGACAAGCACGACGTCTGGACGCTGGATCAGCGGCTGGAAGTGGCGATGGACGCCCTGCGCTGTCCGCCGCCCGACACGCCGGTTGGTGTGCTCTCCGGCGGCGAGCGCCGGCGCGTAGCGCTCTGCCGGCTGCTGCTCACCGAGCCGGACATCCTGCTGCTCGACGAGCCGACGAACCACCTGGACGCCGAGTCGGTGAGCTGGCTGGAGAAACACCTGCGCGACTACAAGGGCACGGTCATCGCCGTCACCCACGACCGCTACTTCCTGGACAACGTGGCCGAGTGGATCCTCGAACTCGACCGCGGCTACGGCATCCCGTGGAAGGGCAACTATTCGTCGTGGCTGGAGCAGAAGAAGAACCGGCTGGCTCTGGAAGAGAAAGCCGATCTTAGACGACAGCGCACGTTGGAGCGCGAACTGGAGTGGATCCGCATGTCGCCCAAGGCCCGACAGGCAAAGGGCAAGGCGCGCATCAACGCTTATGAGAAGCTCCTCTCTCAGGAGACCGAGAAGCGTCGCGAAGACCTGGAAATCTACATCCCACCCGGCCCGCGTTTGGGCAACGTGGTGATCGAGGCGCGGAACGTGACCAAGAAATACGGCGACCGCGTGCTCTATCAGGGGTTGAGCTTCGAAGTACCGCCCGGCGCAGTCGTCGGCATCATCGGCCCCAACGGCGTGGGCAAGACGACGCTGTTCCGCATGATCATCGGGCAGGAGAAGCCGGACGCCGGCGAGATCATCGTGGGCGAGACGGTCAAGCTCGGCTATGTGGACCAGAACCGCACGCTCGATCCCAACAAGACCGTGTGGGAGGAAATCAGCGGCGGCGAAGACTTCATCCAGCTCGGCCCGCGCAAAGTGCAAAGCCGCGCCTACGTGGCCAGCTTCAACTTCCTCGGCAGCGACCAACAGAAGAAGGTCGGCGCGCTCTCCGGCGGCGAGCGCAACCGCGTGCATCTAGCCAAGATGCTGAAGGAAGGCGCTAATGTGCTCCTGCTCGACGAGCCGACCAACGACCTGGACGTGAACACCCTGCGCGCCCTGGAGGACGCTATCGAGGAATTCGCCGGCTGCGCGCTGATCATCAGTCACGACCGCTGGTTCCTGGATCGCGTGGCCACCCACATCTTGGCCATTGAGGACGATGGCGAAGTGCGCTGGTTCGTGGGCAACGTGAGCGATTACGAGGCAGCCTACCCGCGTCCGGTGCGCCGCAAACAGCGCAAGTTGCAGTTGTGAGCCTCGCGCACCCCGCTCAGTTCTACAATCGCCGCTCGATGATTGCCCGAATGCTCAAGCGCGTCGGCTGCTGTGCGTGCGCCGCGCTCATCCTGGCCGCGTGCGGCGGCGCGCCCCAGCCTGAACCGACGCCCGCGATCACCGTCATCTTCTACGCAACGCCCACGCCGACGCCCGAACCCACACCGACGCCTATCCCGGTTGAGACGATCTGGATAGACCCGGCGCTGCCGGAGGGCTGGCACGAGTGGCTGGCGCAGCAGGTGAGCGACTTTGCTCGACAGGCCACGTCATCACAGCGGCAGGTCGCCATAACCGACAACCCGAACGCCGACGCGCGCATCAGCGCAGGCGATGCCGGCGCGCCGCTCATCACCCACACCCTCGCGGTTGCTGCGCCCTTCCCCACTGTGGCCGACGGCATCGCGTCGGCCGACTTCATACGCTTCTGGCGTGGGGAACCGGCCGCGCTGGCCGGCCTCTCGGATGATGGGCAGACGCCCCCGACGCTTTTCGTAGATGCGGAGACGCGCGCTGCATTGACGCTGTTGTTCGGCCCGGCCGCCGAGTCGCCCAACATTCAAATCGTAGCGGCCGAAGACGTGCTCACGGCTACCTGGGCAGCTCGGCCGGCCTCGTTCGCCGTCGTGCCTTTCGACCGGCTGGAGGTGCGCTGGAAGCTGCTGCATGTGGACGGCGTCAACTTATTCGAGCGCGAGGCCGACATGGGCACCTACCCGCTCACGCTAAGCGTGCGCGCGCAGGGCAAGCCGGCGCTGATCGCCGAGATCGCGGCTGCCGTGCCGACGGCCAACAACCGCGACCTGGACAAGATGGCCATCGTCGCCATGACGGGCGTCACCGCTCTTGTGCGCGGCACGGCCGTGCGCATGGAGGAGAAGGGCATCACCTATCCGGCCGAGAAAATCCGCGACTGGTTAACCACCGCCGACATCACCCACATCAGCAACGAGGTCTCGTTCTGGGAAAACTGCCCGCCGCCCTCGTTCAAATCCGGCGTGGTGATGTGCTCCGACCCGCGCTACATCGCACTGCTGCGCTACGTCGGCACAGACGTGATCGAGCTGACCGGCAACCACCTCTGGGACTACGGCTACCAACGGTTGATCCCAACGATTGAGATGTATGAGCAGGAGGGTTGGCGTTACTTCGGCGGCGGACGCGACCTGGCCGATGCGCTGAAGCCGCTGACGATGACGGTGAACGGCAACCGGATCGCTTTCATCGGCTGCAACTACTTTGGCGCAAATTGGGCCACCGAGCGGCTGCCGGGTTCAGCGCCATGCAGCCCAGACGATCCGAAGGACTTAACCTACCAGATCGAGACCATTCGCCAACTGAAGGCCGAAGGCTACAACGTGATCGCCACGCTGCAATACGAGGAGTACTACTTCTACCAGTCCACCCCTCAGCAGCGACGCGACTTCGCTGCGCTGCGCGACGCCGGCGCTGTGGCAGTCAACGGCAGCCAGGGCCACCATGTGCAGGGCTTCGATGTGAACGCCGACGGCTTCATCCACTGGGGCACGGGCAACATCTTCTTCGGCGACCAGACCTTCTCAGTCGGCGCGCTGACGACAATGGTGGATCGCCACGTGTTCTACGACAACCGCTATCTCGGCGCCGACCTGCGCACGGCATTCATCGAGGACCTATCGCAGCCACGCCCGATGACGCCGGAGGAGCGCGCCGAGCTGCTGCGCACGCTGTTCGCGGTGAGCCGGTTTCAATGATGAGTGATGCGAAGACGGTCGTCAGCTACGCAATTGAGAATCTATCCAAAACACGCAGCATGAAATGCGCGCGGGTAGGCGAAGGCAATGCCTTCGCCTACCCGATGGACATTTCCGGATAGGCTCTAAGCGCCAGCCAATTCGATCATCCGCGTCACGAACAGCCGCATGAACCGCTCGGCGTCTACGTCTAGCGCGACACACATGTTAGGCGGCCGGCCAGTCAGCCGCCAAAAGTCAGCGCAGGTGGCAGCGTGGGCCGGGCCATCCCCTGTTTCCACGTCCACATACAGCGCCTCCGTGGTCACCAGGTCGGGGGCGAAGACTAGCGCCATCGCCAGCGCGTCGTTGATGGCGCAGCCTTCGATGTTCTGGGCCGTCTTGTGATACTCGATGTAGAAGCGCGTCGCGTCGGCGATGAAGCGAACGATCGAGGTGCGTGTGCCGGCCTGAGTGGCGATGTACTGCATGTCCGCCTCGCGGAACAAGCACCGGTAAGTCACATCCAGCGGGACGAGCGTGATCGGCAGGCCGCTGTGAAAGACGATGCGTGCAGCGTGCGGATCGCACCACACGTTGTATTCACCGCGCATGGGCATGTTGCCTTCGTGCCGGAACGCGCCGCCCATGATGATGCAGCGTCGAACGGCGTAGACGACGCGTGGCTCTCGGCGCACGGCCAGCGCGACGTTGGTCAGCGGTCCGGTCGCCACCAGCGTGACCTCTCCCGGCGCAGCGAGCAGCGTCTCGATGAGGAAGTCCACGGCATGTCGGGCAAGCGGTCCAGCGCGCGGAGCCGGCAACTCGGCATAGCCCAGGCCGCTCAAGCCGTGTGTCTCGGTAGCGGGGGACAGGTCTTTGACCAGCCCGCGCGCACATCCTTGCGCCACCGGCACATGAGCCGCGCCAGCCAATTCCAATACCGCCAGTGCATTGCGGGTTTCATGCTCGACCCGTGCGTTGCCGCCAACGGTAGTGACGCCGATGAGGTCAATCTCCGGCGAGGCGCAGGCCAGCAAGATCGCCAGCGCGTCGTCAATGCCTGGATCACAGTCGAGCAAGACGCAGGATCGGTTCATGGAGACAGAGCCGTCGGGCGCGCTTAGCCGACAAGCGAGGCGATCAACCCCGCCAGCGCCGCGATTCCTGCGATGACGAACCAAACACGATTCTCGTACAGGACGTCGCGCATCGAAGGCTTGCTGAACCGCTGCGCGGCGCTCGGCCGTGAGAGCGACTCGGTGCTGAATAACATGTCCCTGAACTCAGCGATGCTGGATGGCCGATCATCCGGATGCATGGCAATCGCAGCGACCAACGCGCGCTCCACCGATTCGCTGATGGCCGGGTTGTGCTGGCGCGGTGATGCGAGCGCCGCTGGGCTGAGGAAGCGTTGGCGTGCATCGGCCGGCGGCGTGTTGGTAAGCAGGTGGTAGAGCGTAGCACCCAGTGCGTAGATGTCAGAGCGCGTGTCGGTGTGCGAGTCGTCCTCGCCGTACTGCTCCAGAGGTGTATAGGCCGCTGTGCCGCGCCCTTGTAGCACGGTGATCGTCTGCGACATGTCCTTCGAGAGCAACTTGACCAGGCCGAAATCCACTAATTTGACCAGCCCAGTGGGTGTGAGCTTGATGTTGCTAGGCTTGATGTCACGATGGAGCACCGGCGGATCCTGGCTGTGCATGTACTCCAGCGCGTCACATAATTGGCGCGCCCAGGAAAGCACCTCGGCTTCGACCAAGAATTGCCCGTTGCGTCGCGCCTCGTCCATCAACTCCTTCAGGTTCTTGCCCGCCACATAGTCCATGACGATATAGTCCAGCTCATCTTCGCTGAAGTAATCCGACACTTTGGGCAGATTAGGATGGTCAAGTCGGGCCAGTATGCTCGCTTCGCGGGAGAACTGGTGCTGTAACTCGGCGATCAAGGCCGGTTCGATATTGGGGTCAATGCGCACCGCTTTCACAGCACATTTACGTCCCTCGAGTCGGAGGTCTTCGGCCAGATAGACGGAACCCATGCCGCCTTGTCCGATGGCTGCTTCAATGCGATAACGCCGGCGCAGGACCGTACCGGGCTGGAGCATATCGCGCATTGTACCGTTAGTCGTTCATCTTTCGATTCCTCTGCGATGCCCTGCGTAGGGCAATCGCATTGCAAAATGCACAACTCGTCAGGCAGAGAGCGGGCGCGACACCCCGCGCATCAGCGACAGTCTGATTGCCGGCGCGTGGATGGCGAAGCATGCTGCGAGCGCATCCAGCGCACACACTGATAGAATTGAAGCGCGATGAACCAAGACGCACCCATGCTCATCATTGAAAGCGGCCAGTTGGCCGGTCAGCGCTGGCTGGTGGACAGCGACGTCGTGGTAATCGGCCGCGAAATCGGCATCGCTGATCTGATGTTGCCCGAGCGCCAGGTGTCGCGTCGCCATGCCAAGATCGAACGCACGCCGGAAGGATTCGTGCTGACCGATCTGAACAGCAAGAACGGCACGTTTCTGAATGGCAAAGAGGTGAAGGAGCCCAAGCTGCTCCAAGATGGCGATGAGATCCAGATCGCGCTGTGCGTCAAGATCGCCTTCGTCGGCAGCGACGCAACAGCGCCGCTCAATGCCCGCCCGATCAGCAAGGCCATGCGTCCGGTGGTGCGCGGCATTCGCATTGACAAAGAGAGCCGCCGCGTTTACATCGCCGAGCAGGAGCTTGAGCCGCCACTCTCGTTGCAGCAGTATCGCCTGCTGGAGCTGCTCATGGACGCAAATGGCGGTTTGGTCTCCCGTCAGGACATCGTCGAGCGCGTGTGGGAGGGCGAAAGCGCCTACGGCGTGAGCGAGCAGGCCATTGACGCGCTGGTGCGACGCCTGCGCGACCGCATCGCCGAGCGCGACCCCGACCACGAATACATCGTCACCGTGCGCGGCCACGGCCTGCGGTTCGAGAACCGCTACCAATAAGCAGGTAAGCAGCGCCGCATTTCGGCGCGCGATTGCTCGTCGCTGCGTAGCCGCTACGCCGGCGGCGCAATGGGACGCCCCATCCCCGCCACCTCGCGCTCTGCTATCATCCCTTCACACCAGCGAGCGCAAGAGCGAGGTGACACCTATGACTGCGATCTTAGTAGCGCAGCTCTTCCCAGAAGTGATCTGACCGACCTATGGCTGTTGGCATCTCTCTGCCGCGCATAGACGCCCGCGCAAAAGTCACCGGCCAGGCGCTCTACCCGGGCGACCTCACCATACCGGGCATGGCGCACGCCAAGGTGCTATTTGCGCGACGGCCGCATGCGCGCGTCAAGTCCATTGACCTGCGGGAGGCGCTGGCCCTACCCGGCGTCATCGCCATCTTCACCGGCGCGGATGTGCCGAAAAACGAGTATGGCCTGGTGCTCTTCGATGCACCGGTCATGGTCTCTGCAAGTGAAGAATGGAGGATTGAGGCCGGGGAAAGCAAGCGGTCTCAACGCGCGTTCGCCAATTCGCAATTCGACGGCGTCGTCCGCCATATCGGCGAAAAGCTGGCCTTCATCGTGGCCGAGACCGAGCGCATCGCCGAGCGCGCGCGCGATCTGATCCGCGTGGAATACGACGACCTGCCGCCGCTGACCGACCTGCACGCCGCGCTGCAGCCTGATGCGCCGCAGCTTCATCCACATTACCCCGGCAATGTGATGAAGCGCTATCGCATCTGCAAGGGCGACGTTGCAGCCGCATTTGCACAGTGCGATGTCATCGTCGAAGACACCTACACCACCGGCGCGCAGGAGCACGCCTATTTACAACCCGAGGCCGGCTTGGCCTATATTGACGAAGCAGGCCGCGTCACGGTGCAGGTAGCCGGCCAATGGGCGCACGAAGACCAACATCAGATCGCGCATGCCTTAGACTTACCGCTCGATCAAGTGCGCGTGATCTACCCGGCCATCGGCGGCGCGTTCGGCGGTCGCGAAGATATGAGCGTGCAGATCGTGCTGGCACTGGCGGCGTGGAAGCTACGCCGGCCGGTCAAGATCGTCTGGACGCGCGAAGAGAGCATCATCGGCCACCACAAGCGCCACCCGATGTGGTTCCATGCTAGGCTCGGCGCAACGCGCGACGGCCGGCTGCTGGCTGCCCAGGTCGAGGTGCACGCCGATGCTGGGCCGTACGCCTACACCTCGACCAAGGTGCTGGGCAACACGACGGTGACATGTACCGGGCCGTACGAAATCCCCAACGTTGCAGTGGATGCATGCGCCGTCGTCACCAACAATGTGCCCAGTGGCGCGTTCCGCGGCTTCGGCGCACCCCAGGCACTCTTCGTGGCCGAGACGCAAATGAATAAGCTGGCCGAGAAGTTGGGCATGGATCCGATTGCCCTGCGCCTGAAGAACGCCCTGCGCGATGGTAGCCTGACCGTCAACAACATGCCTATCCCGCCCGGCTGCACCATCGCCAACGTCATCGAGCGCTGCGCCGCCGCAGCCGACCATGCAGAATCACAAGAAGACGAAAGCTGGCGCGCCCCCCAATTTTCAATCCCTGTTTCTCAACTCCGCCTAGGGCGCGGCTTCGCCTGCGGACATAAAAACGTCGGCTTCTCGTTCGGCTTCCCGGAGCACTGCGAAGCCACAGTGGAGCTGCATGGCGACGCGGAGATCGAGCGCGCGGTGGTTCGACATGCTGGCGCCGAATGCGGCCAAGGCGCGCACACCGCTTTCCTTCAGCTTGCCGCAGAGATATTGCATCTGCCGGTCGAGAAGATCGAGTTGGTGCTGAGCGACACCGCGACCAGCGGCAGCAGTGGCAGCGCGTCCGCCTCGCGCCTGACGTTCATGGCGGCGCACGCCATCCAGGGCGCGATCGCCGATGCCCTGGACAAATGGCGCGACGAAGAGCGGCCGGCCATTGCGCATCACGTCTATCGTCCGCGCCCCACGACACCAATGGACGAAGCGACCGGCCAGGGCGACCCGAACATTACCTACGGCTACGTCGCACAATTCGCGGAGGTCGCAGTGGACGTAGACACTGGCCACGTGCATGTGCAGCGTATCGTATGCGCCGACGACGTGGGTCTGGCCGTCAACCCGCAACAGGTGGTCGGGCAGATCGAAGGCGGCGTGGTGCAGGCGCTGGGCTGGACAAACCTAGAAAACCTCGTCACGCGCGATGGGCACGTGCTGTCTTCGCACTTCAGCACCTACCTGATCCCCTCTGTGCTCGATATCCCCGATCGCGTTGAGTCGGTGATCGTGGAGAACCCAGACCCGCACGGCGCGCTGGGCATCCGCGGCATGGCCGAGATGCCGTTCCTGGTCGTCGCGCCAGCGGTCATCGCCGCGATTCACGATGCGACTGGCGTGTGGATCAACGATCTGCCAGTCACACCGGAACGGCTGCGACGGGCGCTACAAGCAACGGGCTGACGCACCAAAGCCGATCATCCGACCTGCACGATGGCCTTCATAGGAAAGCGCTTCTACTCGTTCTAACAGATGCCAATGCAAAGGGAGAACCCGATACCCCAAACGCTCGTCGCCGCAGTTGCCGCTGTGCGTGCCGGCAACTGCTCGCCCGTCACCCTGGTTAAAGAAGCCCTCGAGTGTGTCGCACGCTTTCGCGACTTGAACACAATCGCTTTCCTCGATGCCGACCGCGCCCTGGCCGAAGCGCGTGTGCTCGAACGAGAGGTGCGCGATGGGCACATCCGTGGTCCGCTACACGGCGTGCCGATCACGGTCAAGGATCTGTTCAACGTGCGCGGCATGCCGACGATAGCCGGCACGAATGCGCCGCTGTCGCCTATCGAGCCAGATGAAGCGGTAGCTGTGGCGAAGCTGCGCGAAGCGGGGGCGATCATCCTGGCCAAGACCAACATGCAGGAAATCGCGCTGGGGCTGAACGGCGAGAACCCGTGGACGGGCGACGTGAAGAATCCGTACGATCCGGCGCGACAAGCAGGCGGTTCGTCGTCCGGCTCGGCGGCTGCGACAGCGATCGGCATCGGCTATGGCTCGTTGGGCAGCGACACCGCCGGCTCGATCCGCTTGCCGGCCTCGTTTTGCGGCGCGGTGGGCTTCAAGCCATCGTTTGGCGCAGTCTCGCTCGAAGGTGCGCTAGCGCTGATCCCAAGTTGCGATCATGCCGGACCGATCACCCGCACGGTGGCCGATGCCGCAGCGATGTTCGCAGCGCTGTCGGCTCGCAATAGCCTTCTGCACACCCTGGAGGAATTCAGCAGCAGCGCGCCACGGTTCGTCGTTCCGCGTGCCTACATGGTGGGTGCGCTAACGCCCGATGTGCGCGCCGCGTTCGAGGCGTTCGTCGCACACTTGCAGGCAGCCGGCGCCTCTGTCGCCGACGTAACGCTGGACATCGGCAACGCCGGCGAAGCCTTTCTACCCTTGCGCGCGGAGTCGGTGATGGTGCATCGCCACACGCTAGAGACGCAGCCGGAGGCGTTCGCGCCCGGCGTGCGCGAAGCGCTAATGCGTGGCTATGAGTTCAGCGCGGTGCAATACTTGGAGGCCAAACAACGCCAGGGGGAAATGCGCGCGGCGATCCACCGCGCGCTGCAAGACGCCGACGCCCTGCTTATGCCGGCAGCGCCGTGCGTCGCCCCGCCGCGCGGTACGGTCGAGATCAACCTGGAATCCGGCGCGAAGAACCTGCGCCTGGCGATCCTGCACCTCACCGCACCAGCGGCGTTTGCCGGCGTGCCGGCGCTATCGCTGCCGTTCGCGCAGTGTGACGGGTTACCGGTCGGCGTCCAGGTGATCACACCGTTCGGCGAAGATGAACGGGCGCTGCGCATCGGCGCGTGGATCGAACGCGCGCTGGCTGAGTGACCGGCCAACTTGCGCTTGCCGGCGGCGTGCTGCACGCCTAACATGACGGCATGATCCAAGACGATTACCCGACCCTCGACGGCCGGCCGCTCAGCCCTGAAAGCTTGATGATGAGCTACGGCTACGATCCACATCTCTCGGAAGGCGCGGTCAAACCGCCGATATTTCAGACCTCGACGTTCGTCTTCCGCAGCGCGGAGGAAGGCAAGGCGTTCTTCGAGATCGCCATGGGCGAGCGCCCACGCGGCGCCGAACCGATGGGGCTGATTTATAGCCGCCTGAACAACCCCAACTTGGAGATCCTGGAGGATCGCCTGACACTATGGGATCGCGCCGAGGCGTGCGCGGTCTTCAGCAGTGGCATGTCGGCGATTGCCACGACGCTGCTTTACCTGCTGAATCCGGGCGACGTGGTTGTGCACAGCGAACCGCTCTATGGCGGCACCGATTATCTGATCAAACGTATTCTGCCGCGCTTCGGCATCGGGCACGCAGGCTTCCGAGCGAACGGCCAGGCGGACGACATCCAGACGGCGCTAGCGCAGCCGGAGGTCGCGGAGCGGGTTGCCTTGATCTTCGTCGAGACGCCGGCCAATCCGACCAACGCACTGGTGGACATCGGCGCATGCGTCGCAGCAGCCAGGACGCTTTCCACGCCGACCAAGCGCGTGCGCGTCGCAGTAGACAACACCTTCCTGGGGCCGCTCTTCCAACATCCTCTGCAGATGGGCGCGGATCTGGTGTTGTATTCGGCGACGAAGTTCATCGGCGGACACAGCGACCTGATCGCCGGTGCATGCCTGGGGCCGGCCGACCTGATTGACGGCATCAAGGGGATGCGGCTGATGCTCGGCACAATGGCCGATGCGCATACAAGTTGGTTGCTGCTGCGATCGTTGGAGACGCTAAAGGTGCGTATGGAAGCGCAAGCTGCTGGTGCGTGCCGCATCGCGCGCTTCCTGGCCCACCATGCCAAAGTGGAATGGGTGTATTACCCCGGGTTGCTCGAACCTTCCGACGCCGGATACGATATCTTCAAGAAACAGTGCCTTTCGACCGGCAGCATGGTCACCTTCAACGTACGCGCGATGGAAGGCAGCGATGGTGAAGCGGAGGCCTTTCGTTTCTTGAACGCCCTCAGACTCTTCCACCTAGCCGTGAGCCTGGGCGGGACCGAATCGCTGGCTGAGCACCCCTATACGATGACCCACGCCGACGTCGCGCTCGAAGACCGATTGGCGATGGGCATCACGCCGAAGATGGTGCGATTGTCCATCGGGTTAGAAAACCCCGACGACTTGATTGCCGACTTGGAGCAAGCGCTGCGGAGTGTGTGAAACATCTCCTTCACGCGGCAGCATCGCCTGGCGCGAAGGCGGAAATAGAATCTCACCTTGCGCTCATGCTTCGGTGATAACATCACCATAGATCTAAACAAAGGAATCTTGCTGCTTGCCCATTCTCAAAGAACGTCCCGCTAAAGCGCTGCCTTTCACCGAACAGCGTGGATTTCGCCAGACGCTGAACGAACGCGTCAACGATTACCTGAAAGCCAACAACCTGCCGGTGCGCGACGTGCCGGCGATGTATGTGAAGACGGCCATCGTGCTAGCCTGGTGGCTGATCGTCTATCTGGCAATCATGCTCGGCGGCTTCCCGCCACTCGTGAACCTGCTGCTGTGCGTTGTGTGGGCGTTCAGCATCGCCGGCATCGGCTTCAGCATCATGCACGACGCCAATCATGGCGCCTACTCGAACCGGCCGCGCGTGAATAAGCTGCTCAGCTTCAGCGCCGAATTCCTGGGCATCAGCGGATTTCGCTGGCGCACCAAACACAACGTGTGGCATCACACCTACACCAACATCGCCGGCCTCGATGACGATGTCGAAACCTTCGGCACGATGCGCCTTTCACCCCACGAGGCCTGGAAGCCGATCCACCGATTCCAGCACTGGTACTTTCCGCTGATTTATAGCTTCATCGGTTTCGACTTCATCATCCGCGACTTCTTGATGATCTTCACCGGCAAGAGCGACGCAAACCACACGTATCCGAAGATGAGCCGCAACGACAAGCTGGTGTTCTGGGCGGGCAAGGCTTTCTTCTTCACGATCATGATCGGGCTGCCTTTGCTGACTTTCCCATGGTGGCAGGTGTTGATCGGGTTCGTGGTGGTGGTGCTCACAGTGGGCCTGCTGACCGGGTTGGTTTTCCAGCTTGCGCACATCATGGAGGCGGCGGATTTCCCCGAGCCGTCCGGCGATCCGTTGCACATCGCTAACGAATGGGCTATCCACGAAGTTCAGACGACGGTGAACTTCGCGCCGCATAACCGCGTCCTGAACTGGTACATCGGCGGACTGAACTATCAAATCGAGCACCATCTCCTGCCGCACATTTGCCATCTGAACTACCCGGCGCTTGCGCCGGTCGTGCGCCGCACGTGTGAGGAGTTTGGGATCGCGTATCACAGCCATCCAACTTGGCGCGAGGCATTCGTGAGCCACTGGCAAACGTTGCGCAAGCTAGGCCAGAGGCCAACGGTCACGACCCTGGCCGTCGCGGCCAAGTGATCGGGAGTATTCCCCTCGCGCGCCGTTACAATCCGGGCTGGGAATGCGCGCGAGCATCGTTCGTTCGGCGCTTTTCGCGCTCGGCCTGGCCACCGGCGCAACGCTGGGCGTGCGCTGGATTACGCGGCGCGCCGCGCTGATCACGCCGCTGGCCTGCGCGCCCCTGTTGCTCAGCCCGCTGCGCATGACCTACCGCGCGCCACCGCAGCTCGCGCGTTTCCTCGACCCGAAGCCGAACTGGACAATGCTTGACCTGGGCTGCGGCAACGGTGCGTTTGCGCTGCCGCTCGCGCGCTATGTGCGCCGCATACACGCGGTGGACGTGCAGCCGGCGATGGTGGACGCGCTGCGCCGCCGCCTGCGCCAGGCGCGCCTGGATAACGTGGTTGCACAGGTTGCGCCGGCGTCGCAGTTGCCTTTCGATGCGCACACCTTCGATGCCGTGCTGATGATCTCCATCCTGCCAATGTTGCATGACCGCGACGCTGCCCTGTGCGAGGCGCGCCGCGTGCTCAAACCCGATGGCGTGCTCGTCGTTGGCGAGGAGTGGATCGAGCCGGAGTACGTCGGCTGGCGCGTGGTGACGCAATGGGCCGAGGATGCCGGATTCGCGCTGCAAGCCCGCGAGTCGAACCCGATGTGTTACACGTTGAAGTTTGGGCAGAAGTCGAAATCCGCCGGCTGCTGAGCTGCGCGCCGACGCTCGGCTAGAAGTCAACATCCCAAGCCTGCGCTCAGACAACATCCACCGCTTCTTACGATGAGCCTGAACCTCAGCTTCGATCTGGTGACGAATCCGGCCTCGCTCTGCTTGAGCGTGCCCATCCTGGCGCTGTTCGCCTTCCTCGGCTATGTGGCCGTCGCGTTCATCAAGGATCAGGCCGACGCGCGACAGCAGCAAACCCGCGTCGAGGAGGCGCTGGCAACATTCGGCGTGGATCGCATGTCCCAGGCTGAATTTCGCCGCTTTGTGGCCGGCTTGTTGCAAAAGCAGGGCTACGCCGTGCGCCTGCCGTCGCCTGGCCACGACGAGGCCGGGCAAGACTTAGGACTAGAGTTGATCGCCGTTAAAGATGGGGGGTCGTGCGTCGTCTGCGCCGTGCGCTACGACAAGCCGCTCTCGCCCGGAACGATCCGCTACGCCAACGACTGCCGGGCGCGCCACGGTTGCGGCGCGGCGATGGTGATCACCAACGGCGCCTTTCGCGCTGACGCGCGCAAGCTGGCCCAGGAGACCGGCTGCGTCTTGGTAGGCCGCGCGGAGTTAGCCGGCTGGGTCGCGGGGGAGAAGGCTCAATGACCAGTGGCCTGCGCCCGCACAAGCGCAGCGTAGTAGCCCCCTGGCTTGTTCACCAGCGTCTGGTGGTTGCCCACTTCGACGATCCGGCCGTGCTTTAACACCACGATCTGATCGGCCTTGCGGATGGTCGAGAGACGATGCGCGATCACGATGGCCGTCCGCCGGCCGTGCGGCGAATCTTCGGCCGCCATCAACTTTTCAAACGCATCCTGAATCAACCGTTCGGTCTCGGTATCCACCGCTGAGGTCGCTTCGTCGAGCACGATCACGCGCGGGTCGGCCAGGATGGCCCGCGCAATCGAGAGGAGTTGGCGCTGGCCGACGGAGAACTGCGAGCCGCGTTCGTGCGCCACCGTCTCGTAGCCGTCGCTCAGTCGCATGATGAAGTCATGACAGTTTGCTTGCTTGGCCGCGGCGATCACTTCTTCTATTGTGGCGTCGGGACGGCCATAGCGGATGTTGTTGGCGATCGTGTCGCTAAAGATGAACGGCTCCTGCAACACCACGCCGATCTGCGAGCGGAGCGATTGCTGCGTGACTGCGCGCACGTCGTAGCCGTCCACCGTGATGCGCCCACCGGTCACGTCGTAGAAGCGGCACACCAGGCTGGCCAGCGTCGTCTTGCCGGAGCCGGTTTGCCCGACCAGGGCGACCAGTTGCCCCGGCGCGATGCGCAGCGAAACATCCTCCAGGGCGTTGCGCGACTCGTCGTAGCCAAAGTACACGTGGTCGAAGACAATCTCGCCTTTGATGGGCGGCAGGGCGACGGCATTTGGCGCATCGGTGACCGTCGGCTGGGTATCCAGCAACTGGAACACCTTGTCGGCCGAGGCCAGCGTGGCCTGCAGCACCACGTACATGTTGGTGAGCGTGCTGATCGGCGCCCATAGGTTGTTGATGTAGGCTGTGAAAGCGACTAAGGTGCCGACGGTGAGCACCTCGCCGCCGACGCCGAGCCGGTTGGCCGCGATGAACAGCACAATGACCAGCGCGGTGGATCGGGTGATCTCCACCAGCGGCGAGAACCACGACTGTAAGCCGATCACCTTCATCCACTCGGTCACCACGCGCTGGTTAGCGGCCTGAAACTGTCCGAGGTTGACGTTCTCGCGGACGAACGCCTGAATGACGCGCATGCCGGCGATGTTCTCGGCCAGGAAGATGTTGAAGCGCGTCATGTTCTCGCGCACGCGCTCCCACCCCTCGTATAGCCGTGGGCGCATATACAGCCCGATTGCGGTGAGCACCGGCAACATGCACAGCGCAATCAGCGTGAGCGTCGGGTTGATGGCGAACATCAGCACGATCACGATCAGGCCGGACATCACGTCGTTGACCACATTGGCCACCTGGTTGGTGAGGAAATCATTCAGCGTGTTGGCGTCGCCGATGAAGCGCGTCATCGTCTTGCCGACCGGCTCGTTCTCGTGAAACTTGAAGGACAGGCCGGCGACATGGCGGAAGAGCTGTTGGCGCAGATCAACGAGGATGTTCCAGCTAATGCGCTGGATCAGGTGCAACCGCACATACACCCCACCCCAGTTCACGGCGTGCATCACCACGGCCAGGAACAGCAGCGGCAAAAAGCCATCCGGGTTGCCGACGGCAATGTGCTCATCAATCAACTTGCGGTCAATGAATGGGTAGAGCTGCGTCAGCGTGACGCACACGACGTAGATGCCCAGGGTGACCAGCATGCGGAGGCGATAGGGCCGCAGGTACGAGAACAGCCGGCTCAGCGTGTGACGCGGCGGCGAAGAGGGCGGTTCGTCTTGACCGGCGCGCGCGAGGGGTTTGACTAAACTGCGGAGCATCGCAATCTTAAAAGGTCAGCGTATGCTCAAACGCCCACCACCTGTGGGGTGATGGGGAGCGTCTCGCTCATGGTCTCGGCGGCGCTCATGCGCTGCATCTCCAGCACGTGGCGATAGTAGCCGCTGCTGCACGCCAGCTCGACATGCGTGCCTTGCTCGACAATTCGGCCGCCGCGCAGCACGATGATGTGATCGGCTTGTTCCACAGTAGACAGCCGGTGGGCGATGAGGATGGTCGTCCGACCCTGCATGACCGTGCGGATGGCGGCCTGCAACAGCTTCTCCGTCTCGGCGTCCACCGCCGACATCGAGTCGTCCAGGATCAAGATGCGCGGGTCAAGCAGGATAGCGCGGGCGATAGCGATGCGCTGGCGTTGCCCGCCGGACAACCCAATGCCGCGCTCGCCGATCTTGGTGTCATAGCCGTCCGGCAGCTTGACGATGAAATCGTGCGCTTGCGCCAGTTTTGCGGCGCGCTCAATCGCTTCGCGCGGCGCATCGGGCCGGCCAAAGGCGATGTTCTCTGCGATTGTGGCCGAGAACAGCAGCGCATCCTGCGCCACCATGCCGATCTGCCGGCGCAGCTCAGCCAGATCGAGCGTCCGCACGTCGTGCCCATCCACCAGCACCCGGCCCGCCGTTGGGTCGTAGAAACGCCCGATCAGGTGCACTAACGTGCTCTTACCGCTGCCGGTCGCGCCCACCACGGCAAGCGACGAGCCAGCAGGAATGCGCAGATTGATATCTTGCAACGTATTCGCCCGCGACGTGGGATAGCTGAAGCTCACCTGCTCGAATTCGATCTCGCCGCGCAGTTCGCCGTCCAGGCGCTGTGGGCGCGTCGGGCTTCGGATCGTCACCGGCTCATCGAGCAGCTCGAAGATGCGCACCGACGCCGTCGCAGTTTGGCTGAAGGCGTTGAGCTGCGTGCCGAGCGCATTCACCGCGCCGAGCAGCAGCAGGCTCAAGCTGATCGCCGCGACCAGCGCACCCAGGCTCAGGCTGCCGGCCATTACCATGTACCCGCCAACCCCGATCATCAAGAGTTGCATAAAACGACCGATGCTGCCAATCACCGCCCAGCGCCTGTTCCACAGGTCGTTGATGTGCAGGCTGCCGGCGCGCACCTCGGCCACTGTCGCCATGAACTTGTGTTCTTCCTGCGCCTCTTGCGCGAACGCTTTGACCACCTTCACGCCGGCCAGGCTATCCTGTAAAGTGGCCGACATCTTGGCAATCAGTTCATGCTGCCGTGCCCACGGCTCACGCAGGCGGCGGTGTGCGAAATACATGGCCAGGCCAGAGGCGACCATCGGCCCTGCGGCAAGCAACGCCAAAATGACGCTCTGCCCGAACAGAGCGACGGTTGCCAGTATGATCGTCGTCACGTGGTTTAGCGACTCGATCAGGATCTGTGACAGGAACAGGCGCGTGCTCTCCACATCGCTGCTCACTCGGCTCATCAGCCGGCCGGTCTGCTCCTTGTCATAGAAGCTGTAGGGGAGCACGAGCAGCTTGCGATACAGCGCCGCGCGCACGTCGGTCATCACCAGTTGGCCGAGTTTGTTCTGCCCATACGAATAGAAATAGGTCGCTGCTGCGCGCGCGCCGGTGACGAGCAACAGCAGGGCCAAATAGGGCAATAAGAGTTCGAGCCGCCGCGCCCCGATCACATCGTCCACAATGGCCTTGATGACCAGCGGTGCGACGATCAACATTGCAGAGAGCAGGAAGTTGACGAGGACCAGGGCGACGACGAGCTTCCGATGCGGTTTTAGGAAGGCGAGAAGCCGGGGCATGCGGATATATCAACCTCGAACACCGAATGATTATAGGAGGATGCGCAAAATCCACCAGACGTTAACGCAACGCTTAATTTACTGCATATCATATTTGCTGCTTCGTCAAATGCATTCCGCGGATGCATCGGCGACCTTGGCAAGATACGATGAGATTCAGGAGGTGACTAAAAAATGTCTCGGACAACGATCGGTTTCGGTATTGCGTTGATCGTCGTCGGTTTGGGCGGATACTTGCTGGGCGGCGCATCCAGCTTCACCGCGCTGATCCCAGCGCTGTTCGGCCTGCTGCTGGCCGGATTGGGCTGGTGGGCCGGCCGGGGCAGCGAAAAGACCGCTATGCACATCGCGTCGGTCGTCGGCCTGATTGGGACGCTGGCGCCGCTGTCGCGCATCATCCCCGGCCTGGCGAGCGGCGGTGAACTGGGCATCGCGTTCTGGTCGAACGTCGCGATGTTCGTGATCAGCGGCGCGTTCTTCGCCCTATGCGTGAAGTCGTTCGTGGATGCCCGCCGGGCGCGCGCAGCCACAGCCAAATAACCTCGCCGTTCCATAGAGATCAATCCGCATACCATCGCAACCACGCCGACCGTGGGTCAGCTTTGTCGCGGCTTCGGTCGCCGGCTAATTTTGCGCGTCTATTCTCGAACGCCCTCTGAGAATGTGTCTGAGACTTGACCCTCGCGGCACAAGCCGGGGTAGGTAGAGGCAGCGCGCTCGCCTGCACAGCAAGCGGCTTTGGACACGCTCTTAGAGGCTGGCGTCATGCCTGCGCAGACGCTACCTTAGCCGGCGCGCGGTGCCGCCATACCAGCAGCGCTGCTGCGCCACAGATCGTCAGAAACGACAGCACATGCACTACGTTGAATGGCGTGCCTGGGAAGAACCATGAGTCGGTGCGCAGGAACTCCAAGCAGAACCGTCCCAGCGGGTACCAGATGGCGTACATGAGGATCAAATCACCATCGTGCAGTTGTTTCTCGAACCGGCGCGAGATGTAGTTCAGCAGCGCGAAACCTGCCAGGCTCCAGATCGCCTCGTACAGGAACAGCGGGTGGAAGCGCGTACTCTCCGGGTAGCGCGTTAGATCGTCGAACGGCGGGATACGATGGGGCGGGTCAATGCGCAGACCCCATGGCAGCGTTGTCGGCGGCCCATAGAGCTCTTGATTGATGAAGTTGCCCAGCCGGGCGATGGCCTGGCCGAGCGGCATCCCCAGCGCTGTGGCGTCGAGATAGATCGCTGCCGACAACTTCCGCCGGCGCGCGAAGAGCAAGAGCGCGATCGCGCCGCCGATAAACCCGCCGAAGATATGCAGCCCGCCCCCCATCACGTTCAGGATTTCGAGCGGGTTGGCAAGGTAGCGCTCGATGCCATTCGGGCCGCGCGGCGACTGGATGAACACGTAGTACAGCCGTGCGCCAATCACCGCACCTGCCAGCACCCAGAGCAATCCATCCCACACGTTGCTGCTGTCCTGCCCTTTGCGCTCTACATAGCGCGCCGCGATTGCGGCTGCGACGATGAACGCCGTTACCATCAGCACGCCATACCACCGCAGCGAGAGCGGGCCGATCTCGATCAACACAGGGCCAACCGGTGGATACATGACATCTACTCCAGATAACCCAGATCTCTCAGGCGTTTCAACACAAGTGGATCGTCGCTTGTCACGACCTGCTCCGTCGCCTGCCGGCTCGACTGCTGCAGCGTGAACGTGCGCAGCCGATCCTGCAGCACCTCGACCTGCGCCGGCAGGACATCGCACAGGTTCTCCGTCTCGCCGGGGTCGCGCGCCAGGTCATACAGTTCGAAGCGATCAGCGCCGGTCTGGATGAGCTTGTAGCACCCACTGCACACGGCGATGCGCCGCTGGTCTGCGCCACGCCGTTGGGCCAACTCCGGCTTGCGGCGCATGAGCAGATGTTGCACGTTCTCCGGCAGGATGGCTTCGGAGAATGCCTCGCCCTGCTCTGGATCGTTTGCCCCTGCGTTCGCCAGCGAGAGCGCGCGTTCTGTCGGCGAGGCGATGTCAGCAGCAGCAAGCGCTGTGTGAAAAAGCCGCCGCGACGACACGAAACGATCCTCGCACGTTCCCGGCGCGAATTCGCCTCTTGGGTCGCGCACCAACAGCGGCACATGGATCAATTCGTTATAGAGCGAGATCGTATGGCCGACCAGTTGCCGCTCGCCCAGATGCTCGCCGTGGTCGGATGTGATGATGAACAGCGTATGGTTGAGCGCACCGCTCGTACGCAACCGGTCGAGGAATGCCCCGACCATTTCATCCTGCCAGGCTGCCTGCGCATCGTACATGCCATCCAACAGCGCCTTATGCGCCGGCAAGATCTCGTCCTCCAGCGGCGCCAGCCATCCGAAGGCATCACTGTTGAAACGGCGCAGGTAGCGTTGCCATTCGCGATCGCGCAGGAACTCCGGCGCGAAGCGTTCCACCAGCCGGCGCGGCGCATGATACGGCATGTGCGTATCCATTAGGTTGATAAAGCAAAAGACCGGCTGGCCCGCCGAAAGCCCCTCGCGGTGAATGAGCAACCGAGCGGCATCGCTGAGTGAACGCGCCGAGTTGCCCTTCAGGCTCAGCGCTGCTTGCCAAATGGGAAAGAACAGCGGAGTAAACGACAGCTCGGTCAGCCGCTCCGAATTCGCAACGATGCCCTGCACGCCGGAGACGAACTCGGCAAACGCGCGCTTGAACCACTGTCGGTATTTGTCCAGCAGGCCGGATTTCATGCTGGCCTGATTCGGGTGGGTCGTGATCAGGCCGACGTAGTTGAGGAAGCTCTGAAAGCCACGCCGCAGCCCATTGTTCACCACGCCGATGAGTGGATTGTTGCAGAAAGCAGCGGTGAAGTAGCCGTCGTCGCGCAGGCGTTCGGCCAGCGTAGGGAGCGCATCGGAGAGCACGCTGGTCGTTTGAAACATGCCGTGGACGGATGGGTATTCGCCGGTGAAGAGCGAGGCATGTGCCGGGATGCTCCATTGCGCCGGTGCGATGGCCCATTGGAAGCGCCTGCATTCGCGCGCAAATGCGTCGAGATTCGGCGATGTCTGGGTTGGATAGTCAAAACAAGCGAAGCGATCTACCCTGCGCGTGTCAAGCACAAGCAGCACAATATCGGGTCGGCGATGAGCCATGCTAGGGAGAGTATAGGTGTTTTGTGTTAAGCGAATTTAACTTCAATCAACAGCAGGCGAATAGAATTCGCTAGCGTGAAACTGCCATCCTTCTTCCGGCGTTCGCCCCCACGCGTCTTTGTCGTGGGACTGGACTGCGCCGCGCCCGAGCTGGTGTTCGGCCACTGGCGCAGCGATTTACCCAACTTGTCGCGCCTGATCACCGGCGGTCTATGGGGCGAGCTGGAATCTTGCATCCCAGCGATTACCGTGCCGGCATGGAGTTCGATGCTCTCCTCGCACGATCCCGGCGTGCTCGGCATCTACGGATTTCGCAACCGCGCGGATACTTCCTACGGGCACATGACTACCGCGAACGCGACGCACGTTACAAAGAAGCGCGTATGGGATTACCTGACCGAGGCCGGCAAGCGCAGCATCATCATCGGTGTCCCGCAGACCTTCCCTGTGAAGCCGCTCAACGGCTGCCTGATCTCGGACTTCCTCACGCCGGGCCAGCACAGTCCGTTCGCTTACCCTCCTCAACTCAAAGATCAGGTGCTGCGCATTGCGCCGGACTACGCATTCGATGTCAAAGAGTTCCGCACCGATGACAAAGATTGGCTGCTCCGGCAAATCTATGCCATGACCGAGGCGCGTTGCAGGGTGGTGGACGCGCTGCTGACCAGCGAGCGGTGGGACTTCTTCATGGTGATGGAGATCGGCGTGGATCGCATTCATCACGGCTTTTGGCACTACCATGACCTGCGGCACTTTCGCTATCAGCCCGGCAACCCCTATGAGCGCGCCATCCACGATTACTACGTGTATCTGGATGCCAGGATTGGCGAATGGCTGAAGATGATTCCCGAGGACGCCATCGTGCTGGTCGTGTCCGACCACGGCGCGAAGCGCATGGATGGCGGCATTTGCCTGAACGAGTGGCTATGGCGCGAAGGATACCTGGCGCTAAAGGAAGCGCCGCCGCCAGGCCAAATCGTCACGCTGGAGAAGCTGATCGAGCAAGGCGCAGTGGATTGGTCGCGCACGCGGGCATGGGGCAGCGGCGGCTACTACGGCCGGGTGTTTCTCAACGTGCAGGGACGCGAGCCGGAGGGGGTGATTTCACCTAATGAATACGAGGCCGTGCGCGACGCATTGGCAGAGCGGCTTGCTGCCATCCCGGACCATCACGGCAAAGCCATCGGCACGCGCACCTTCAAGCCGCAGGAGATTTACCAGCAGGTCAACGGCGTCGCGCCGGATTTGATCGTGTATTTCGGCGATCTGTTCTGGCGTTCGGTTGGCTCGCTGGGCCACGACGGCATCTACACCTTCGACAACGACACCGGGCCAGATGACTGCAATCACGCCCAACACGGGCTGTTCATCTGGTGTGACCCACGCCGTCCCGGCGGCGGCCGCAAAGTCGAGGGCGCGCAGTTGATGGACATTGCGCCGACGGTGCTGCGGGCGCTTGGCCTGCCTGTGCCGGCGCCAATGCAAGGCAGGACATTGGCCTGAGCGTCTCACCGGCTGCGCCCACCGAACACGCGGTTGACTTCGAAGACGTTCCTGACCTGCTTGAGTCTGTTCATCAACGGCACAACCTGATCGGCATTCGCTAGCTCGGCCTTGAGCCACACCTGCGCTTCGCCATGTTGCAAGTCGCGTTTGACGATGCTCACGTCGGTAATGTTGATTTTGTTCTCCGCCAGCACCTGGGTGAGCTCAGCCAGCAGGCCGGGGCGCTCGGCGGCGGTGACCATGAACTGTGCAGGGTACGTCTCGTTGGAACTGCCGACGTAGACGACTTCGATCAAGCGCTCCTGCTCGGCGTTGAGGATGTTCTTGCAGTCGCGCCGATGCACCTTAACGCCTTGACCGCGCGTGACATAGCCGATCACCGGATCGCCGGGCAGCGGGTTACAGCACTGCGCCGGCGTGCAATACATACCATGCACGCCGGCGACGATAAACTGACCGCCCTTCGCCGGCGCGCCGCCGTTACGCTTGGATCGGATCAGGCTGGTCAAGCCGGCCAGGCCGGGTAGCCATTCTTCGCGTTGTTTCTGCCGGCGGCGCTCCTCTTCCAGCACGCGCGACGACACGCTCATCAGCGTGATAGTGCCGTAGCCCAACTTCTCCAGGAAGTCCTCCTCTTTGCCCGGCTCTACGTTGAACAGGCGATAAACGTCAGTTAACTTCATCCAATCCGACACACCCATGCGCTTGAGTTCACGCTCGATCATCTCGCGGCCAGCAGCGATGTTTTGCGCGCGATCTTGCCTGCGGAACCACTGGCGCACCTTGTTTCGCGCCGCCGAGGTCGCGATATAGGATGGATCGTGCAACCAGTCGCGGCTGGGCTGGGCATTCGGCCGGGTGATTACCTCGACCTGGTCGCCGTTCTTGAGTTTGTAGGTCAGCGGCTCCATGCGCCCGTTCACCTTGCCGCCCCGGCAATGGTCGCCGATCTCGGTATGGATGCGATAGGCAAAGTCGAGGATGGTCGAGCCGGCAGGCAGCTCGATCAACTTGCCCTTGGGGGTGAAGCAGAAGACGGTGTCCTTGAACTGATCGGTCTTCAGCGCATCCACAAACGATGTGGCGTCCTCAGCTTCGCTGCCGATGGACTTGATGGCCTCGCGCAGTTGCTCGATGTGCTTTTGATATGCGCCGCTGATCTGTGCGTCGTCTTTGTAGAGCCAGTGTGCGGCAACGCCATATTCGGCAGCCCGGTGCATCGCCCGCGTGCGGATTTGCACCTCCAACGTTTTGCCGTCTTCGGTGATCACCGCAGTGTGCAGGCTCTGGTAGCGGTTGTCTTTCGGCACAGCGATATAGTCATCGAACTCGCCGGGAATGGGCTTCCACAGCCGATGCACGATGCCGAGCACGATGTAGCAGGTCTGCACAGCCGGCTGCGCCATCAATTGCGCTTGCTCGGCCAGCCTGCGTTCGCGGTTCTTGGCGGCGCGATCCTGCTGCGCCTCTCGTTGCAGCTCGTCCACGATCGCATCCACGTTCACTTCGCCACCTTCGTCGTCCGCCGGTAGATCAGGCGAGGGAGGGGCTTCGGGCGCTTCGTCGCTGCCGTCTTCAATGACGACACGGATGGCTTGCGTATCGTTAATCTGGTCGAACGAGACATTCTTGCGCTGCATCTTGCGCCAGATGCTGTAAATTTGTTTAGCGCGGCCGGTGATTTCGACATGATAGATGCCGGCCTCGGCCAAGGCGTCCCGCAGCGCCAGAATGTAACGGCGCACGCGCCGTTCGCGCTCCTCCGCGCCGGCCTCCACCATGCGCGAGAGGAAGGCGTACTGATCGGGATCCGCGTAGCGGAAGCCCAGGTCTTCGAGCTGTATCTTCCACTCCCAGATGCCCAGCCGGTTAGCCAGCGGCGCATAGATGTCCAGCGTCTCGCGCGCGATGCGGCGCTGCTTCTCCGGCGGCAGCGCGTCCAACGTGTGCATGTTGTGCAGCCGGTCGGCCAGCTTGATCAGCACCACGCGCACATCCTCGGCCAGGCCGAGCATCATCTTGCGCAAACTCTCAGCGTCACGCTCGGTGCGGTAGTTGAACGTCTGCGGCGCTCCATCAGATGCGCCTTCACCGGCGGTGAACTCGCGCTTGATGCCTTCGCGCTTGCTGAGCTTAGTCACGGCATCCACGAGCTTGGCAATCTCATCGCCGAACTGGGCGCGGATGTCGTCTACTGTGACCGGTGTATCTTCGGCCACGTCGTGCAATAACGCTGCTGCGATGGTCGGAGGATCAAGCTTGGTCTGGGCGAGGATGCCCGCCACGGCCAACGGGTGCGTGATGTACGGCTCGCCGGTCGAGCGTTTCTGGTCAATGTGCGCCGCTTCGGCCAAGCGATAGGCACGCTCGATCAGCGCAAGGTCTGCGCTGCTGCTCCGTGGCGCCATCAGGCTGAGCAGCTCATCAAGGGATTTGACCGCACGGTGCTCCTCCATCCCGCTTAGGCGCCTCGCCCGCCTTTCACACCTTCTATTCTAATCGCGGAAAGCTGTCTCGAAAGGGCCGGGGTAAACTACCTGATACGACCCACCCTTGGAGCCTATCCGGCAATGAAATGCTCTGGATAGGCAAGGGCAATGCCTTCGCCAACCAGGCTCACTGTACGCTGTGCGTCATCGGATAGCCCCTCAGCCGCCGGTGGTATCCTCTCCACCATGAGCGTTATCCATGGCTTCGAGCTGGTTCGTGAAGAGACCATCCCTGAGATCAACTCGACGGCGCGGCTTTATCGCCACGCCAAGACCGGTGCGCAGTTGCTTTCGCTGATCAACGATGACGAGAACAAAGTCTTCGGCATCGCATTCGCCACGCCGCCGCAGGATTCGACCGGCCTCCCCCATATCCTCGAACACAGCGTGCTGTGCGGCTCGCGCAAATATCCGGTCAAAGAGCCATTCATCGAGCTGGCCAAAGGGTCGCTGAACACTTTCCTGAACGCGATGACGTATCCCGATCGCACCATCTACCCGGTCGCCAGCCAGAACGTCAAAGACCTCTATAACCTGATAGACGTATACCTCGACGCAGTGTTTTACCCGCGCATCACGCCGTGGACGCTCATGCAGGAAGGTTGGCATTATGAGCTGGAAGCCCCCGACCAGCCGCTACAGTTGAAGGGCGTCGTCTTCAACGAGATGAAGGGGGCCTACTCATCGCCCGATAACGTGCTCGCCCGCACGATTCAGCATACGCTCTTCCCCGACACTGTCTATGGGTTCGACTCCGGCGGCGACCCGGCAGTCATTCCCGACCTGACCTACGCGCAGTTCAAAAAGTTCCACGAGACGTACTATCACCCCTCCAACGCGCGCATCGTCTTCTATGGCAACGACGACCCCGAAGAGCGGCTGCGCTATCTGGATGCCTGGTTGAGCGCGTTCGACCGCATCGAGGTGAAGCCGGAGATCGGCCTACAACCGCGCTGGCAGGCGCCGCGACGCATCGTTGAGCACTACGATGCCGGCGACGAGCCGCAGGCCAAGCGCGGCATGGTCTCGATCAACTGGCTGCTGACCGACGAAAGCGACCCGGAGACGGCGCTTGCCCTCAACATTCTGTCGCACATGCTGGTGGGCACGCCGGCCTCGCCCTTGCGCAAGGCGCTGATCGACAGCGGGCTCGGCGAGAACTTGACCAGCAGCGGCTACGATGACGAGCTGCGCCAGTCCACGTTCTCCGTTGGATTGAAAGGCATGAATCCCGCCGACGCCGATAAGCTGGAGCAACTGGTGCTCGATACCTTGGCAAAACTGGCCCGCGACGGGTTCGAGCCGGATCAGGTTGAGGCCTCGGTCAACACCATCGAGTTCCGTCTGCGCGAGAGCAACTTCGGCAGCTTCCCGCGCGGCATCGTCTTCATGACCGTGGCGCTGCAAACCTGGCTCTACGGCGGCGATCCGTTTGCGCCGTTGGCCTTCGAGCGGCCGCTGCAGTCCATCAAGGATCGTCTGGGGCGCGGCGAACCGGTCTTCACCGACTTGATCCAAAAATACTTCCTCGATAACCCGCACCGCACTACGGTGATCCTGACCCCCGACGCAACGGTGCGCCAAGAACTGGCCGCGAAAGAGCGCGCCCGGCTGGATGCGGCGCGCGCGCAAATGAGCGACGCCGACATTCAGCGCATCCTCGCCGAAACTCAGACGCTCAAGGAGATGCAGCTCATGCCCGACCCGCCCGAGGCGCTGGCCGCTATCCCTTCGCTCAAGCTCAGCGACCTTGACCGTCACAACAAAGTAATTCCCATCGAAGTCCTCGATGGGCCGGACGGCGCGACGATTCTGTATCACGACCTCTTTACCAACGGCATCGTCTACATTGATCTCGGCTTCGACCTGCACACCCTGCCGCCTGAAGATGTGCCGTATGCCGCGCTGATGGGCCGCGTCCTGCTGCAGATGGGCACGGACAAAGAGGATTTCGTCAAGCTACTGCAGCGCATCGGGCGAAAGACCGGTGGCATCAGCCCTAGCACGTTGAACACCATCTCACGCGAGAGCCGCCAAGCCGTCGGGCGCTTCTTCCTGCGCGCCAAGAGCACCGTCGCCCAGTTCGACGACCTGCTCGACATCCTGCGCGATGTGCTGCTGAACGCCCGGCTCGACAACCGCGAACGCTTCAAACAGATCGTGTTGGAGAACAAGGCCGGCATGGAGAGCAGCCTCGTCCCCAGCGGCCATGCGTTTGTCAACGTTCGCCTGCGATCGGCTTTCGGCCAGTCCGACTGGGCTGCGGAGCAGATCGGCGGCGTGAGCCAGCTCTTCTTCCTGCGCCGGCTGGCCGAACAAGTGGAGCGCGACTGGGACGGTGTGCTGGCCCGGCTGATTCGGGTGCGCGACCGGCTGATCACGCGCCAGGGCATGGTCGCAAACGTCACGCTCGACGCAAAGAATTGGGATGCGTTACAGCCGAGGCTGCGCGACTTCATCACACAGCTCCCGATCATCCATCATCCACCGTCCGACTGGCCTGACGGCGGCGAAGCCGGCAACGAAGGGCTGACCATCCCGGCGCAGGTCAACTATGTAGGCAAGGGCACAGACCTCTATGCGCTCGGCCACAAGCTGAGCGGGACCTGGCTGCCGGTGCAGAACTACCTGCGCACCGGCTACTTGTGGGAGCGCGTGCGCATGCAGGGCGGCGCCTACGGTGGCTTCTGCACCTTCGACGTGCGCAGCGGCGCATTTACCTTCCTCTCATACCGCGACCCCAACCTGCTCGGCACGATTCGCAACTACGACAGCGCCGCCGCCTTCCTGCGCCAGCACCCGCCCGGCGAAGAGGAGGTGACGCGCACCATCATTGGCGTGATCGGCGATATGGACGACTACATGCTGCCCGACGCCAAGGGCTTCACTTCGATGGTGCGTTACCTGGCTAGCGATACCGAGGAAGCGCGCCAGCGCATCCGCGACGAAGTGCTCGGCACCACGCCACGGGATTTCGCGCGTTTCGCAGACATCCTGGATGATGTGAACGCGCACGGCCGTGTCGTGGTGATGGGCGCGCCGCAGAACATCGAAAGTGCCAACGTCGAGATGGGCGATGCCTGGCTGAGTGTAACCAGGGTGATGTAGCCTCACGAAGACGGCACAACCGGATCGGCCGGCGGCTCGGGCGGCGGAGGCGGCATTTCCGGTTCGGGACGACGTGGTTGGAGCGTTTCCGGATCCTCGTCTTTGTCGCCTTTGCGCCGGCTGTCCAGTTTCTCGTCCATCTCGCGCAGGATCGCCTCGACGCGCGCGTGCAGCGTGCCCTCCGGGAAGCGACCATCCGCGCCGCGCGCGCCTGCCGGCATGCCGAACATCAACTCGATCAGGTCGTCTACATGCTCGACAGCGATGACTTTGAACAGGCCATCGCGCACCGCCGCAACGACGTCCTCGCGCAGCATCAAGTCTTCGATGTTGGCGGCCGGGATGATCACCCCATGCGTGCCGTCCAAGCCGCGCGCCTGGCACACGTCAAAGAAGCCCTCGACCTTCGTATTCACACCGCCGACTGGGCGGACGAAGCCGAACTGGTCGAGCGTGCCGGTCAGCGCATAGTGCTGTGGAATGGGCAGGCCGGTCACCGCCGACAACATCGCGATTAACAGTGCGCACGACGCGCTGTCGCCTTCGTGGCTGCCATAGCTCTGCTCGAATGTGACGTTGGCCGTCAACGTCAGCGACCGTTCGACCGAGTATAAGCCGCTCAGGTAGCTATCCACGATCGCGAGGCCTTTGTTGTGTGTCGCGTCGGTGAAGTTCACGTTGCGGTCAATGTCGCTGATGCCGCCGCGCGCGAGGTAGCTGCGTGCCGTGACGCGGCTGGGCTGCGCGAACTCATACTCGCCCAGATCGAACACCGATAGCGCGTTGATTTGCCCGACAGCGCTGCCGGCCGTTTGTACATAGTAGAAGCCCTGCAGCAAATACTCGCGCTGATCCTCCTCACGGCGGTTGAGCCGCTGGCGGCGTTCACGCAGCGCCGTGCGCACGTCCTCGGCGCTCACGGCGGCGCGGCCGGCATGCCTCGCCCAGAATGCCGCTTCGCGTGCAACATCAGCGATCTCGCTGAAGCGCGTGGTGAGCTTGCGTTGGTCTTCGACATAGCGCGAGCCGTGCTCCACCATGGCCGCGACGCCCGTCCGGTCGAAGGCCATCAGATCCTCATCTTTCATGCGGTTGCGCAGGAAGCGCGCATAGGCCAGCTCGTTCTCCGGCGTGCGCGGCATGTGCGCACTGAACTCAGCTTTGACCTTGAACAGCGCGCTGAAGTCCTCGTCGCGGCTGGCCACCCAGTAGTCGGTCGCGTTACCGAGCAAGATGACCTTGACGTCAAGCGGGATGGGCTGTGGCTCCAGCGTCGGCGCAGTGACCAGTTGTGCCTGCGCGTTCGGCTCCTCGATCACGACCGAACCTCTGAGCAGGCAACGTTTGAGTGCAGACCAGGCATCATCGAAACGGAACACGTCGCGCGCACGCACGATGAGATAGCCGCCGTTGGCGCGGTGGAGCGCACCCGGCTGCAGCATCATGTGGCTGACGCTGCCGGCGAGGGTAGGATCGTTCGCGATGGTCAATGCGCGGTCAAGCCGGCCGACGAGGTTGAAATAGGTGGGGTAATCTTCCACATACACTGGCGCGCCACACGTGTCGCAATTGTTTACCAGCACATTGACGCGATAGCAATTTAGGAAGACCTGGAAAGCTGTCGGTGTCGTCTCGACGCCGCCACGATTCACCGGCTTGAAGAGTGCGACGTTCGCGACAAGGTTGTCGTGCGCTGCGCGCAGATAGGCCTCGATAGCCGGGCGATGCGCTTCATCGGCCAGGTCCGCCAGTTGACCCGCAATGCCCTCCACCAACGGGGCAGTAACCAAGCGCGCGATCTGCGCATCCAGGCTGGCCAGCGCTGCACGCGCTTCGCGTTCCGCGTTGTAGATGCGCCGGAGCGCGTCGTCCAGCGCATCATTCAGGTGTGCCTGCTGTTCGAGCTGACCTTCGATGGGGTGAGGATCACCCGCCGGCGCGATCACCAGGCCGGACGCTGTGCGCGTGAGCGTGAAGCCGACCTGTAAGGCCTGGGATTGCACCTGCGCAAGTTCCTCGCTTTGTATCCGTTGCAACTGCGCCGTGATCGCGTCGGCGGCATCGTCGTATTCATCGGTCTCGAAGGCGCGGGGAAGCTTTCGCAGCACCTGGGCGATGGCGTCTTCCATCAAGTCGCGCAGGCGTGTTGCCTGGCCGGCCCGCAGCCGCAGGGCGATCGGCTTGCGCGGCTCGGCGAAGTTGTGGACGTAGGCCCAGTCGCTGGCTTGTGCGGCCTTAGGTGCAGTGCGCTCCAAATAGCGCCGGATAGCTGTGGCGCGTCCGGTGCCTTCCGGACCCACCACGAACAGGTTGTAGCCCGGACCGGCCATGCTGACGCCAAAGTCAATGGCGCGCACTGCACGCGGCTGACCGAAGATGTCGTCGGTATATGGCAGCTCAGCGGTGGTCTCGAACGGGAAGGAGTGTGGATCGCACAATCGGCGAACATGCTCTGCAGTGAGGTAGGTAATAGCCATAGCCACCGCAAAGATCAGCTAATGCCGGCATGCGCACAGCAACACGTGCACCCCCCACATCCGCTCAGTTCATCGCCCATGGCTCAAAGCGCGTAGCGCGCAGCTCATCCCTTCGGCAGATGCATTGGCATTACCAGATGAAAGAAGTGGTCGTCGCCAAGGGCGCGAATGACGGCCGGGCTGCGCGGCTGCGTGGTCTCGATCGCGGTCTGCGGCGTGTCCACCGCAGAGAAAGCTTCGATCAGATACTTGACGTTGAAGCCGATCTCGATCTCGTCGCCGACGACGGTCGCCTCTAGCTCGCTCTGGTTATCGCCGGTCTCGTCGGCGCGGGCGACCACAGTCACCTTGCCCGGTTCGAGTTCTTCGCCCGGCTTGACCAACACACGCACAGTATCCAGCGAATCGCGGGCGAAGATGCTGGCTTGCCGGCACGCCTTCAGCACCTCGGCGGTGTTCACAATCGTGCGCGTGTCGTGACGCTTCGGGATGATCGGCTCATAGTCGGGGAACTTCTGATCTATCAACTGCGCGACTACGTCCACGTCCTTCATGTGGAAGAGTACCTGGCCGTGCGAGGGCGTGATGCTGATCGCCACCGGATCTTCCTGGTCGCCCATGACGCGCCCAACTTCAACCAGCGCTTTGGCTGGGATCAGGATCGTGCGCGGTTCGCTCACCGGCTCCTTCAATCGGTCGGATCGCACGCTCAGGCGGAAGCCGTCCGTCGCCGCCATCGTGATGGTGTCACCTTCCAGTTTGGTGAGCACGCCGGTCAGCGTCGGGCGGCTCTCGTCGGTGGCGGCCGCAAACACCACCTGGGCGATCATCTTCTTCAGCACGGCCGGTTCGATGCACGCTGTGGCAGCGTCTTGGAAAGTTGGGATGATCGGGAATTCCTGCGCGTCAATGCCCTTGATGTTGGCGTCGGTGCGACCGCTTTGTACGCGAAGCGTTTGTGTGCGGATGTTCAGCTCGAGGTCTACCCGATCGGCGGGCAGCAGAGCAACCAGGTCGGTGAATGTGCGCGCCGGCAGAGTGATCGCACCCTCATCCTCCACCTTCGCGCCGACCCAACAGCTGATCCCCAGCTCAAGGTTGGTGGCTGCAATCTTCAAACGCCCGTGGTCGGTGGCGAGCAAGATGTGCGTAAGCACGGGTAACGTAGCCGTTCGTGGGGCGACGGCGCGGCTGACGATGCTCAACCCGCGTGCGAGGTTTTCCTGCAGGCACGAGATTCTCATTGACGCGTCCTTTTGTTAGGGATGCACACCCATGTGAAGGTGTGGGCGCGAGATTATAGAACAGCGCGAGGGGCGCGAAGCGTCCGCTCGCTTTGAGCGGTCGGCCCCAATAGCTTGGCGATGGTATAACACATGCCGATTCGGCAAGCTCGTAAACGACATCGAAACAGGAGGAAAGAGAGCACTATGTGGAAAGAGTTCCGAGAGTTCATCGCCCGCGGCAACGTTGTGGACCTGGCCGTCGGTTTGATCATGGGCGCCGCTTTCGGGGCGGTCGTGAACTCGCTCGTCAACGACATCGTCATGCCACCTATCGGCTTGATCCTGGGCGGCGTCAATTTCTCTGATTTGTTCGTCGCGCTCGACGGAAGGCAGTATGCCTCGCTCGCTGCTGCGCAGGAAAGTGGCGCACCGGTGATCGCCTGGGGACAGTTTCTCCAGACGGTGATCAACTTCCTGGTCATCGCCGTCGCGGTGTTCTTCCTGGTGCGCGCGGTGAACAAGATCTACAAGCAACCGGCCCCGTCGCCTGCCGAACCACCGGCAGAAGTCAAGCTGCTCACCGAAATTCGCGACCTGCTCAAGAAACAGTGAGCCTTACGCAGACCGGCCGCCGCGCAGAGCAGCCGGTCTGACCACTCCCGATAGCGTTTGCACCTGCGCCGCCACGTCGTCCGACGTGATGATGGATTCGCCGACCAGGATCGCATGTACACCCATGGTGGCGACGCGCGCAACGTCGTCAGCAGTGAAAATGCCGCTCTCGGAGACGAGCGTGTAATCGTCCGCATGCGAGCCGGCGCTTATCACGCGCGCCGCGCATCGCGCCGTGGTCTCAATGTCGGCGGCGAACGTGCGCAAGTCGCGGTTGTTGACGCCGATCACGCGTGCGCCGGCGGCAAGCGCGCGGTCGGTCTCATGCTCGTCGTGTACCTCGACCAGCGGCGTCAAGCCGAGTTCACACGTCAGCGCAAACAGGTCGTGCAGTACAACGTCGTCGAGCGCGGCGACGATCAACAGCGCTGCATCAGCGCCGGCGGCGCGCGCCTCATAGATCTGGTAGGGATCGAGGATGAAATCTTTTCGCAACAGGGGCACGTCTACTACGGCACGCACCTCCCGCAGGTGATCCAGTGAGCCCTTGAAGAAGCGTTCGTCGGTCAGCACGCTGATGGCCGATGCGCCGTTGGTCGCATAGGTGTGCGCCAACGCGCCCGGCCGAAACGCGCCGCGCGCCAGCTCACCCTTGGAGGGCGAAGCGCGCTTGATCTCGGCGATGAGGGCGACCCGCCCATCGGCCCGGCGCAACGCCACGGCAAAATCGCGCACGGGCGCGCCGGATGTTTCGGCCAGGCGACGCACTTCGCCCAGCGGTATCTGACGTTTGCGTTGGGGCAGTTCGTCATTGCGCTTGTGTTCGAGAATGATCTCCAGGATCGAGCGATTGTCGCGATGCGTCATGGTTGCGTCCGAACGAATGATATGCCGGGAATGGTAACATCGCGCGTCGAACCGTGAACGACGCACTTCATCCTCCAACGATCGAGCTGACCGGCTGCCGGCGCATCGGCGTACTGGCCGACACGCACATCCCACACCGATTGAACGAGATGCCGCCGCAGGTGTACGAGCTGCTGCGCGGCAGCGATGTCATCCTGCACGCCGGCGATCTGGAGACGCCGGACATCCTGCCGCCGCTGCAAGCCATCGCGCCGACTTACGCCGTGCGCGGCAACTTGCACTGGCAGTTCAGCACCGGCCTGCACGATCAAGACTTGCCGCTGTGCGTGACGCTGCGCGCAGGTCGGCACGTCATTTGGATGACGCACGGGCACATCAGCTTCGCCCACTCCGTGCTCGACAAGTTTGCCGGCATCGGCGGACGACACGCGCTCTTCCACATCAACCAAAAATTGATCGCCCGGCTGGCGCGCCTGAAGCCGCCCGAAGCGACGATTGTCGTGTTCGGACATTCGCATTTGAGCTGCGCAGTGCGGCGGGACGGCGCGTTATATTTCAACCCCGGCGCTATCTCTGCCTCGGCGGAGCTGCGCTCCAAAGAGTCACCGCGTATCGGCCGGCTGACCTTGCACGACGACGGATGTGTAGACTACGAATGGCAGGCGCTCGACGCAGTCGCAACGCCTGACGCTTGACACCTGGGAACTGACCCTGGTTCGCCATGATCCCCCTCAAACTCGAGCTGAAGAACTTCATGGCTTACCGCGATTTGGAGCCGCTGGACTTCCGCGGGTTGCACGTCGTGGTGCTCACCGGCGAGAACGGCGCCGGCAAGAGCACGTTGCTCGATGCAATCACCTGGGCGCTTTGGGGCCAGGCCCGTGCCAAGCGCGACGATGAACTGATCCACCAAGGCGCGACCGAGATGCGCGTCGCCCTCACCTTCAGCGAAGGCCAGCACGTTTACCAGGTGGTGCGCACGCGCAAGATCGGCAAAGCCGCCAAAGGCAAAGCGCCGACTTCCAGTGGCACGCTCGACTTCCTGGTGAAAACTGCCGACAACGGCTGGAACGTGCTCAGCGAAGCGCGCATCGCCGACACACAAGAGAAAATCATCCGCACACTCAACCTGACGTATGAGACGTTCATCAACTCGGCTTACCTCAAGCAGGGTCGCGCCGACGAATTCACGCTCAAGCCACCGGCCCAGCGCAAAGCCGTATTGAGCGAAATTCTCAACCTCGACATCTGGCAGATATACGAGGCGCGCGCCAGGGATCGTCTTGCAGCCCTGGAGGAAGATCAACTCAAGCTCAAGGCCGAGCTCGACCAGGCCGAAGCCGAGATTGCCCGATTGCCCGAATACGAGCGCGCGCTGCAAGAAGCACAGGCCGTTGCGCAAGATGCAGAACACGTCATGCAGCAGGCCGAGGCTGCCATGACCGAGATCGAGCGCCAGCGCGAACGCGCCCGGACGCTGCGCGCGCAGCAAGCACAGATTGAGGCCCGCCTGCGCAGCCTGCAGGCCGACTTCGACAAGCTGCGCGTCGAGCGCGATCAGCATGCAGCGTCGCTCCAACAGTACCAGAGCGCGCTGCACCAGCGCGAGGAGATCGAGCGCGGTTTCGCCGAGCTGGAGCAGGCGCGCGCACTGAACGAGGCGCTCAACCTGAAGCTAGCCAGCATGGCCGGGCTGAACGAACGCAAATACGCCGCCGAACGCATCATTGCCGAGGCGCGCCATGCCCTGGAACGCGAACTGGCCGAGGCGCGCCGGCAGCTGAACGAGCTGGGCCAATTGGCCGCCGACCAGTCGCTGGAAGCAAAGCAACGCGCAGTGAGCGAACAACTGGCCCGGCTGATGGCCAACCAACGCGAGCGCGAAGAAAGCCAGCTTCAACTGAGCGAGGCGCGCGAGCGGCAGGGCGAAGCGAAAGCGCAAAACGAAGTCTTACGCCAAGAAATGCGCGAACTCAAGGCGCGCATTGACGCGCTCAGCCAGGTGGGGGCGATCTGTCCGACTTGCGGACGCGAGTTGTCTGAGGAAGACCGCGCGCGCCTGCTGGCGGAATGGCAAGCGCGCGGCAAGGAACGCGGCGATGCCTACCGCGCCAACGAAGCGCTGGTCAAGCAGCTCAACGAGCAACGCACCGAACTCGAAGCGCAGATTGCCGCGCTGGACTATGCGCTGCGCGAACTGCCGGCCCTCCAGCGCGAGCATGCCGCGTTAGCCGACCGCATCGCGCGCGCCCAGGAAGCCGAGGCGCAACTGCCGGCGGCCCAGGCAAACGTGGATGAGCTGACAGCGCGGCTGGAGCAGCGCGACTACGCGCGCGACGCGCATCGCGCCTTGGCAGAAGTGACGCAGGAACTCGCCGAGTTGGGCTACGACGCCGCAGAGCACAACCGGCTGCGCCAGGACATTCAGGCGCGCCTGGCGCCGTATGCCGAGCGCAAGGCGCAGCTCGACCGAGCCGAGATCGCCATCGAAAGTGAGCAGCGCGCCCTGGACGCGCTCGACTTACGCGAGGCGACGCTGCGGGAACAACAGGCCGGGGAGGAGAAAGCGCGCGCAGAACTGCAAACCGCGCTTGCCGATTGCGATCGCGAGCTACGGCGCGAACCACAGGTGAGGGCGACGCTAGAGCGCGCTCGCGACGATTTCTTCCGCGCGCAGCGCAGGGTGGGCGAAGCCAATCAGCGCGTGCAGTCGGCGCAGGCGATGCGCGGCACGCGCGACCGACTGGCCGCCGAACTGGCCGCTTGCAAGAAGCAGCAAGCCCTCTTCGAGGAACTGCGCGCTGCTTTTGGCAAGAACGGCGTGCCGGCCATGATCATCGAGAGCGTGCTGCCGGAGCTGGAGGCTGCAGCCAGTGCCCTGCTAGGCCGCATGACGAACGGCCGGATGAACGTGCGTTTCGAGACGCAGCGGTTGACGCAAAAGGGCGAGACCAGCGAGACGCTCGAAATTCGCATCAGCGACGAATTGGGCGAGCGCGCCTACGAGATGTTCAGCGGCGGCGAGGCCTTTCGGGTGAACTTCGCCATTCGCATTGCGCTGAGCCGGCTGCTGGCCCACCGCGCTAACGCCCGGCTACAGACGCTGTTCATAGACGAAGGCTTCGGCACACAAGACGCGCAAGGCCGGGAAAGACTGATCGAGGCGATCAAAGCGATCGAGGATGACTTCGAGCGGATCTTCGTCATCACCCACATTGACGAGCTGAAGGACGCCTTCCCGGCGCAGATCGAAGTGCGCAAGACCCCGCGCGGCAGCGTTGCGCGGGTGGTGTGATGGGTAGGCGCGCCGAGCCTGCGAAATGAACAACTGCCGGTGGGTAAGCGCCCCGCTGAGGCAGGCAATCTGCACCGAATGCAAGCGCGTATAGAATCGCGCCTATGCACGCGCCAATCGTCCCCATCGCTGCGCTTTCGCAGTACGTCGGCCAAGTCGTCACGCTGCGCGGCTGGCTCTACAACAAGACCGGCAAAGGCAAGCTGGCCTTCTTGCAAGTGCGCGACGGCAGCGGCATCTGCCAGTGCGTGGTCTTCCGGCCCAACGTCGGCGACGAGACCTTCGCCATCGCCGACAAGCTGCCGCAAGAAAGCAGCTTGATCGTGACCGGTGCCGTCCGCGCCGACGCGCGCGCGCCGGGCGTGCCGGGCGGCTACGAGCTGGACGTGCAATCGCTTCAGGTCGTCCAACGCGCCGAGGACTACCCGATTGGCCCGAAGGAACACGGCGTCGAATTCTTGATGGACCACCGCCACCTGTGGATTCGCTCATCGCGGCAGTGGGCCGTGTTACGCGTGCGCGCCACGGTCATGCGCGCCATCCGCGCCTGGTTGGACAGCCACGGCTTCATCGAGGTGAGCACGCCCATCCTCACCCCCAGCGCCGTCGAAGGCACGACAAACTTGTTTGAGGTAGCCTACTTCGATGAGAAAGCCTATCTGGCGCAAACCGGCCAGCTCTACAACGAAGCCAACATCTTCGCCTTCGGCCGGGTGTATTGCTTCGGGCCGACTTTTCGCGCCGAGAAGAGCAAAACCCGCCGCCACCTGACCGAGTTCTGGATGGTGGAGCCGGAAATCGCGTTCTGCGACCTCGACCAGCTTTTGGCGATCGAGGAGCAATTCGTCAGCCACATTGTGCAGACATGCCTGCGCGAGAACGCCGATGAACTCAAGCTGCTCGGCCGCGACGTGAGCCGTCTGCAGCGCGTCATGCCGCCCTTCCCCCGCGTCACCTACGATGACGCCGTGCGAACGCTGCAAGAGATGCACGCCCGGCTATGCGCCGGCGAGGCCGTCGTCGCCTATGACGGCGCGCCGCTGCAGGGCATCGAAGACCCAGACCTGCTGCGCATCACCTGGGGCACAGACTTCGGCAGCCCGCACGAGACCGCGCTGACGCAACTCTACGATAAGCCGTTGTTCATCACCGGCTTCCCCAGCGCGGTGAAGGCGTTTTATATGGAACCGTATCCCGACCGGCCGGAAGTGTGCAAGAGCGCCGACTTACTCGCCCCTGAAGGCTACGGCGAAATCATCGGCGGCAGCGAGCGCATCAGCGATGGCGCGCTGCTCGAGCGACGCATCCGCGAACACGGTTTGCCGATGGAGCCCTACAAGTGGTATGTCGAGCTGCGCAAATACGGCAGCGTGCCGCACAGCGGATTCGGCTTGGGGGTCGAGCGCACGGTGGCCTGGATCTGCGGCATCGAGCACGTGCGCGAGGCATCGCCCTTCCCGCGACTGCTCAATCGTTTGTATCCCTAGCGCTTGTAGCGAATTTAGGGTAGGCAAAGGCAGTGCCTTCGCCTACCCGACGGACTTTTACCCAGTGAGCGCTCAGCGCCGAAGCAGCTTCCAGGCAATGTCTGGCCCCATGCCTTGCCGATAAGCCAGATGCACCCACAGCTGTGCCAGGTGCTCCAGGCCGATGGCGGCGCCGAGCGGGCCGGCGTCCACCACCTCGAAGCCGATGCTCGATGCCAGTTCGCCGACCAGCGATTTGGCTTCGGCGTCGTCGCCGCAGATGAGCATGTCGGCATTGTGTTCGCCGTAGCATGGGTCGAGCATATTGCCGCTGCCAGTAATGTTGAAGGCCTTAACCACGCGCGCGCCCGGCGCAGCTTCAGCGATCGCCTCGGCCAGCGAGCGCATCACGCCGGGCGGCCGTTCGCCAAACCAGTTGTTGGCATCTATCACGATCTTGCCATGCAGCCTGCCGCAGGCATGAACGGCATCGAGCACGGCGATGCCTGGCACAGCGATCAACACGACTTCGCCGAAGGCGGCTGCCTCGCGCAGAGAGCCAACGCGCGCGCCAGGTGTTTGTGCCAGGGCAGCCTTTGCCTTCTCGCCGTTTGGGTCGCGCGCCCCAAAGCAGATGGCATGGCCGTGCTCCGCCCAGCGCCGTCCCAGCGCGCTGCCCACACGTCCTACACCGAGGATGCCAATGTCCATGACCGCCTCTCACCCCGCGCTCGCGCGAGCGCACAGGTCAACCACGTTGGATCCAGGCCATGGCTTTATCGGCCAGTTTGTCCATGGCGCGCACGCTCATCTCGACGTGTTCCAGCTTGGTGTCCTCGATGGCATTGTGTGAGATGCCGCGCAGGCTCTGCACGAACATCATCACGGTCGGCACACCGGCGCGGGCGACCTCGGCGGCATCGTGCAAGGGGCCGCTGGCCATCTTGTGCGCTGCGCCGGCCACCTCTACGCAACTGTCGTAGCACATCTTGATCAGGTCTTTGTTGAAGAGGATGGGTTCGATGCTCCAGATATGGCTCCAGCTCACCTCACACTTTTCCTCTTTGGCGAAGCGCTTGCTGGCTTTGACGGCATCGTTATACATGCGCGCCAGCTTGCTCGCGCTCAGGTTACGCTGATCGAGGGTAATATCGCACTCGCCGACGACGGCGGTGACGATGCCGGGTTTGGTGACGCAACTGCCGACGGTGCACACACCGCCGTACTTGTTGGCGATGGGGCGAATTTCCAGCGCCAGCTTGGCCGCCGCAGCGAGCGCGTCGCGGCGCTTGTCCATCGGCGTGCTGCCGGAGTGGGCCGCCTGGCCGACGAACTTGATGGCATGACGTTCGACGCCAAACGTGCCCAGCACGGCGCCCAGCGGCAACCCCAGGCTCTCCAAGACCGGCCCTTGCTCGATGTGCAGCTCCAAGTAAGCGGCGGCATTCTTCAGCTCTTTCTTGCTTTTGCCCATCTGGTCAATATCCACGCCACAGCGCCGCAGGGCGTCTTCGAGCCGGATGCCGTCTTTGTCAGTGCGGTTGCGGTCTTCGTCAGGCGTGCCGTGTCCACTGCAGGCGCTGGAGCCGAGCAGGCTGCGCCCGAAGCGCGCGCCTTCCTCATCGGCCCAGTCCACTAGCCGCACGGTGACCGGCGGCTTGCCCTGATACTGGTCGTTGATGCGGCGCAGCACTTCCAGGCCGGCAAGCACATTCAGACAGCCATCCAGCCAACCGCCGTTCGGCACGCTGTCCATGTGCCCGCCGATCAGCAGCGCCTGCTTGCTCTTGCCGGGCAAGGTATACCAGGTATTGCCGGCTTCGTCGTTGTGAATTTCTAGGGGCATTCCGCTGGCCTTTTCGCGCAGCCAATCGCGCGCTTTCAACCAGGTATCGGTCCAGGCCACGCGCATCGCGCCACCGGTGTTGGGGTCGCTGGTCAATGTACGCAGCTCCTGCAATTCTTGGACGGTGCGTTTAGGGTCGAGGGTGCTCATAACAAGCATTCTAGCGCCGCGTCCGACAACTGAAAAGCGCATGAGCGCACAGTCTCGGTAATATATGAATATACAAATATTCATATATAATACCCGTCACCTGATGAACCAATTGATCCACCAGTTCAAAGCGGAATTCTTCAAGGCGCTGGCTCACCCCGCGCGCCTGGCCATCCTGGAGCAACTGCGCTCCGGGGAGAAGAGCGTGGGCGAGCTACAAGCGAGCCTGAACGCCGACCAACCCACGATCTCCCAACACCTGGCGCGTTTGCGCATGAGCGACTTGGTCCAGGCGCGCAAGGAAGGCACAACGACGTATTACGCCGTGCGTGATCCGGCCATCTTCGAGCTGATGGACGTCGCCAAGAAGATTTTCAACAACCAATTGGTGGATCGGCAGGCATTGCTGCGGCAATTGAGGAACGAGTCGCGCAGCCGAACGGGGTGACGCACTCGATACGCTTCGCTTCGTCGGACATTTCAAGGATCTTCAGAGGTCTTACCTATGTCTTTGCTCTCGTCGTTCGTTCGCATGTTGCGTGAAGAGTTCGATCGCTACAATTTGGCCGTCTTTCAAAAAGACCTACTGGCCGCGCTGACAGTGGCGGCGGTGGCGTTGCCGCTGGCGTTGGCGTTCGGCATTGCTTCCGGCAGCACGCCGGCCGCCGGCCTGGTCACCGCCGTCATCGCCGGCATCGTGATCGGCGGCCTCTCGGGTGCGCCGTTCCAGATCAGCGGGCCCACCGGCGCGATGTCCGCCGTGCTCATTTTGGTGGCCAACCAGTACGGCCCGCAGGCGCTGCTGTTGGTGGGCGTGATGGCCGGCGCGATCATCCTTCTGATCGGCCTGTTCAAGCTGGGACGGACCGTGCTGCTCATCCCGCGACCGGTGATCACCGGCTTCACCAGCGGGATCGCCATCATTATCTTCGTCGGCCAACTGGGCAACTTCTTCGGCGCGAAGGTCGAGCCGGCACAGGTGCCGCTACTCACCGCGCTGGGCGTGAGCGAGGAAAGCACGGTGCTCAAGTTGCTCGGCTTCTTGCGTTTCGATTACCCGATCAACTGGCAGACAATGGTGACCGCCGGCATCGTGATCGCCATGATCTTCTTGCTGCCGAAGCCGATCAGCAAGCGCATGCCCGGCTCGTTGATCGGCCTGATCGTCGCTTCGCTCATCGTGCTGGCCTTCGGGTGGCAGGAGCCGGTGATTGGCGAGATTCCGCGCACCATCATCCTCGACCAACGTCTGCGGTTGGATGCCTCGCTGTTGCAGGAGGCACCGGCGCTGGTCGTTCCGGCGCTCAGCGTGGCTGCGCTGGGCGCGATCGAGTCGTTGCTCTGCGGCACCGTAGGCAGCAAAGCTACCAGCAAGAAGATAGACGGCGATCAAGAGCTGATCGCACAGGGCATCGGCAACCTGCTCATCCCGCTGTTCGGCGGCGTTCCGGCCACAGCGGCCATCGCCCGCACGAGTGTAGCAATCAACAGCGGCGGGCAGACCCGCCTGGTTAGCATCCTGCACGGCGTGATCTTGCTGCTATGTGCGCTCTTCCTTGGACCGGTGCTGGCGCGCGTGCCGCTGGCAGCGCTGGCTGGTGTGCTCATGGCTACGGCGATCAAGATGAACGAGTGGGAGGAGATCCGCTGGATGTTCCGCCACCGCTTCAAGAGCGCCATTGCGCTGTTCTTCGTCACCATGTTTGCCACGGCGCTGCTCGACCTGACGCAGGCCATCATCATCGGCGTCGCGTTGAGCGCGTTGTTCTACATCTATCGCTCCAGCAACGTCTCTGTGACGCGCAAGGAGGTGGACGTGAAGATGTTGCAGGCGCGCGGTCACGCGATTGACGACACGCATCCTGATATTCAAGTAGTGTACGTCACCGGCCCGCTGTTCTTTGCAGCGGTGCAAGCCTTCCGCCGCGAGTTCGGCGATCACCAGTGCGCCCGGGTGCTCATCTTCTCGATGCGCGGCGTGCCGCTGATCGACGTGAGCGGATTGGAGCTGATCGAAGAAGTGCTCGAGGCACAACACGCGTGCGGCGGTGAGTTGATGCTCTGCGCCGTGCAGCCGGCCGTGCGCGAGATGCTCGACCGCTCGCGGCTGACTGAGGAGATTGGCGAACACAACATCTTCTGGGCCGCCGATGCCGCCATCATCGAGGCGAACCGCCGGCTCAGCGCAGCGTGAGCAATGCCGCGCGTCGAGCGCGCCTAAGTCGCCAACCAGGCCATCACCTTGTCGGCCAGCCGGTCGAGGGCGCGCACGGAGAGTTCGATGTGCTCGGCCCGCGTGTCCTCGTCCTTGTTGTGCGAGAGGCCGCGCAGGCTCTGCACGAACAGCATGACGGTGGGCACGCCGGCCCAGGCCATCTCGATCGCGTCGTGGCCGGGGCCGCTGGGCATGCGATGCGAGGCGCCAGCATTCACCTCGCAGATCGCCTTGTCGCACAGGTCCACTAGGTGCGGGTGGAAGAGCTGTGGAGGAGACTGGTAGATCGTGCGCCAGGTCACATCCACGCCTTCTTCCCCGGCGATGCGCGTGCTGGCCGCACATGCGTCGTCCACCATCGCCTGCAACCGAGTGGCGTCAATATGGCGCATGTCTAAGGTGAGGGCACATTCGCCAGCCACGGCGGTAGGGATGTCGGGCGTGTTGCGCACGCGGCCGTTCGTGCCTACGCCGCCGTGGCGCTTGGCGATTTCGCGCACCTCCAGCGCAAAGCGCGCCGCGGCCAGAAAGGCATCGCGCCGCAGGTGCATAGGAAAACCGCCGGCGTGAGCGGCCATGCCGCTGAACGTGAGCTGATGCCGCTCGATGCCGTAGCAGCCGATCACCGCGCCGAGCGGCAAGCCCAGCGACTCCAACACTGGCCCCTGCTCAACGTGCATCTCCAGATAGGCGCCGGCGTCGGCAATTTGCCGATGGGCTTGCTCCGCCGTCATCAAGTCCACCCCATAGGCTTTCACGGCGTCGGGCAGCCGTGCGCCGTCGGTATCGGTCAGTCGGCTGACCCATTCGAGGTTCAACCGGCCGGCGACGGCGCTGGAGCCGAAGAGGCTGCGGCCGAAGCGCGCGCCTTCCTCGTCGGCCCAGTCCACCAGGCGCACGGTGACCGGCGGCGCGCCCTGGCCGGCGATGCGCCGGAGGACTTCCAGGCCAGCCAGCACCCCCAGGCAACCGTCCAGCCAGCCGCCGTTTGGCACGCTGTCCAGGTGGCTGCCGATGATCAGCGCGCGGGGCGATGCGCCGGGCAAGGTCGCCCAAAGGTTGCCGGCTTCGTCTTGTTCGACCGTCACCGGCAGTTCGGCCAGCTTGCGGCGATACCAGTCACGCGCCTTGGCCCAGGTGGGCGTCCAGGCCACGCGCTGCGCGCCACGTTCATCGGAAGTCAAGGCCGCCAGTTCGCGCAGGTCAGCGATGGTGCGCTGTGGGTTCAGTGAAGAGGCAGACATGGCGCAGCAATTCTACGCCCACATCACGGCCAGCGCTCTCCTGATGACGATAGAGCAACGCTACTACATGGGCGTGGCCGCTTGCGCCAGCGCGTCCAGCAGCGGCAGGGCGCACTGCATGCGTCCGGCGCCTGCGCTGAGCTTCTCAGGCAGGCAGAACGTGGTGTAAGTAACGCGTGAGGGTTCAACCTCGAACCAGCCGAGCACTGCCCTGCGCAGGTCAGGCCGATGGTCGGTGGGATTGTCACAAGCGAAACGGGCGAAGAAGTCCAGTACGGCGCTGCGCAGTTCGGATGACAAGTATGCGCCGGCCTCGATGGGTTGCGGGCTGGTCACGCGCGCCTCGGCGTCGAAGGCTAAGTCGCCAGTGAGCACTTCCGGCCATCGGCTCGCCAGCAAGGGCACATCCTCCTGAAGCCCTGTGGGTTCAATGGTCAGCCTCACCGATGCCGGAGCTGGAAGCTCGAGCGCAAGCGCATAGAACGGCGCGCGCAGATAGGGGCGCGAGTCGCCCTGCTGAAGATAATAGGCGTGTTGCCAGACGGAGGCGGCGTAACCATGGAGCGAGCCGCGCAAGATGGGGCGCTGCTTGCGGAGCGCGACTGCTCTGGCCGGTTCGTCCACATCCTCCCAGGCGCCGTCCCGCATGGGCGACAACCCCAGCATCTCCGCTATGCGCCGCTCTTCACCGGTGTTACGTTGCCATAACCACAGCAATGCGCCTGCGCTGCCCAAGAGCAGCGTCAACCAGCCAATGCCCTTCATAAATTGCCTGCGTTTCATGCGCGATGGTGCGCATCATACAGCGGGACGCGCGTCTTTCGTCGCGGACTCAGCAAGTTCACGAGCAACTGCTCGACCGCGTGCGCGCCAAACGGATCGCCTAAGCCGGAGCGAAGCCCCAGTGCGCTTCATCCATGGCGACAAGGATGCGCTCGCGCGGTTCGTTTGCATGCGAGTCGCCGCGAGGTGGTCTGCCGCGAAACTGCGCGTGTTGCGCGATTCTAGTAAGCAGGCGGCATCTGGGAAGTGACATTAAACAAAAACTGTGCAAACGTTCACCTAGCATTAAGGCAGCTCAATTAATCATACTGGTCAGTTTGATTAAATGGGTCAGTCGTTGATCATTGGTGTAAGCAGGCGAAGACCGGGCAGGCAGCCCGCCGCGCTGGGCAGCGCAGAGGATACCCGACGCGCCATCTTCCAACACGCCATGCGCCTGATCAACGAGCGCGGTTACGAGGCAGTTTCTATGAGCGACATTGCGCGCGCGGCCGGGCTGACCAAGGCGACGTTGTACTACCACTTCCCGAGCAAGGCCGACCTGCTCACCACAGGCGCGCTAGACCTTCTGCGTCGCGTGCGGCGCGACATTGAGCGCATCGTCAACGACCGGTCGCTCAACGCGCGCCAGCGCCTGGAGCGCCTGGCGATCGAACGACAAAGCCGGCCGCTGGCCGCCACCTACAACGCTGCCATGATGGACGCTGCCATGCGTCAGTTGAGCGAAGACCAGCAAGCGCGGTTACGAGAAGCGTTCGCGCAGCTCAACGAACCGCTGCTTCAACTGGTGAAAGAGGGCATCGCTACGGGCGAGCTGCGCGCCATAGACCCGGAGGTCATCGCCCTGGCCTTTCGCCGGCTGTTCACCGAGTCAAGTAGCCCATCCCGCGACGAGGATCGAACGACGTTGACCCGCGCGCTGCTCGAAACGTTCTTCCATGGCATCGCCGGCGCGCAGCGGGCTTAGCAAGCTTGTAGAACAGAACGGGATTTCATCTTTCCGGCTGATTTTCGAGGACACGAGAGGAGAGCACACATGTTCAACAGAAGGGTTAATTTTGCGCAATCAAATAACAGCGTCGGACGCGGCGCGTTGACGTTCATCTTCATCACCGTTTTCATTGACCTGCTGGGGGTGGGCATCCTCATCCCTATCACCCCGTTCATCGTGCGTCAGTTCAACACCGACGCGCTGACCGTAGCCTTGCTCAGCGCCTCATATTCGCTCTTCCAGTTTGCTGCGGCGCCGTTGCTGGGCTGGCTCAGCGATCGCCACGGCCGACGGCCAGTGTTGCTGCTCAGCCTGTTCGGCACGGCGGTTGGCTACTTTGTCTTTGGCGCAGCCGGCGCGCTCTGGCTGCTGTTCCTGGCCCGCATCATTGACGGCATCACCGGCGGCAACATCTCAATCGCGCAGGCGTTCATCGCCGACGTCACGCCGCCGCAGGATCGCTCCAAGGCTTTCGGCCTGATCGGCGCTGCTTTCGGACTAGGCTTCATCATCGGCCCGGCGCTGGGCGGCGCGCTGAGCAACATCAGCCTTTCTGCGCCGGCTTACTTCGCGGGCGCGCTGGCCCTGGCCAACGTCGCGCTGGGCTACTTCATTCTGCCTGAGTCGCTGCCCATCGAGCAACGCGCACGCGAACCTTTTGCCCTGGCTAAGGTCAACCCCGCCGGCGCATTGTGGGATGCGCTCAAGCGCCCCAACCTCACGGCGCTGTTGCTGGCCGTGTTCGGCTTCAACTTTGCCTTCTCCGGCTTGCAAAACAACTTTTCGCTCTTCACGCTGGAGCGATTCGACTGGGGGCCGAATCAGAACGCGATCCTGTTTAGCTTCGTCGGAGTGGTCGGGGTGATCATGCAGGCCGCCATCGTCCGGCGCCTGGTGCCGCGTTTCGGCGACCACCGGCTGGCTATCTTCGGCATGGGCTTACAGGCAGCCACCTATGCGCTGATCGCCTTTGTGCCACAGGCCTGGATGCTCTTCCCGGTGCTCGGCGCGCTGAGCGTCGGCAACGGCCTGACCACACCGACATTGACCAGCATGGTGTCGAATCAGGTATCGCATCAGGAGCAAGGCAGCATCTTGGGGGTGACGCAATCGCTCAACGCGCTCACCCGCGTGTTCGGACCGCTGTGGGCCGGCCTTGTCTTTGACACCATCGGCATAGGTGCCCCTTACTGGACCGGCACGATTTTCATTGTGGTTGCGCTGGCGCTGGTCATCGGTAGCAAGCGGGCGACGCTGGGTACGCAAGGCGCGCCAGCACGGTCTGCAGTCGGCATACAAGTAGCCGGGAAGTAGCAACACAGCGCAGTCCCGCCGACATATCGACGGGACTGCGTGTTTTCCGCGCCATGGACTGGAGCTGGCGCGCCATCGCCGCCGCCCGTCTTGCCTGACATGGGCGAGGTTGTGCAACACGGCTGGGATCTCGCTCCTGGCGTTGGCTTGCCGCAACAACGGCAGCGCCGCGCTCGCGCGCGGTGCGCACGTGCACAAGCGCCCAGATCGGCCGCAAGCGGATGAACAAGTCGTCGAACACACGATTAGCCGCGGATTCCAGTGAGATCGGCTTATCCTCGAACGAGCCCAGGTAGCTCATGAAGCTAGGGAAGTCGAAGATGGCTTCATTCGGTGCATCGGCGATTGTCATCACAGCGAAGTTGGTGTTCTCCGGCTCCATCACCTATCCAACCTATTCGGCTCGCGTCCTTTCACGAGGTTAATGATGGCTGGATACATCCGATCCACATCGCCCGCCGGTTAGTGCACGTCTATCAGGTCGTGCGACAGGCCGAGGCTCTTGGCAAAGGCTTAGGTCTGCAAAAGGAACGCCCCGGGCAGCCCACGCCTCCAATTGCATCTGCGCCATCTCGTTGCCAACCGTACAATCATTCTCGTTGATCAGCATGGCGATACTCGTGGTTAGCGATGTGGCGGAGCCGGATTGACGCCACACCGCCTCACCCAGCCGCATAGCCTCGCCCTGCACACGGGTGTTGCTGCCCTGATAGACGTACGGGATGGGCGTACGGCAGCCGCATCTGCAAACCAATGCCAAGCCGGATGGGTTTCACCCGTCACGCGGCGATTGATGATTGCGCGCTACGCGATGATACCGACCGTGATAGATTTGTGCCAAAGTCGGACTGCTTCCATCAATCGTCAACACCGGCGCGTGGCCTTGCACACCTGCTGCATGACAGCTTGCCAGCCCGCGCCAGCCGCTGCCGATGCAGAAGCCGCCGCAGCTGGCGCAGCGGTGGCCGCTTGACCGACCGCGCCCTGCACGCCCGTGACGGCTGAACTGCCCGCCTGCACCGCAGTCGTGATCACCGCCGAAGCCGCGGCTGCAGCACTGTTGATAACGTTGGCGATGACCTGCGTGTCCACCACCACGCGGCTGCTGCCTTCCGATTGAAGCTGGGCGAGCGGCGCCGACAGCGCGCCGGTCAAGTCCACGAATGCCTGTTGGCCGTCGAAGGGCACACGCAATTGCACGACCGCTTTGCCGTCCCAACCCACCTCGGGCGCAACCTTGGACTGAGTGATGCCGGTGACGGTCAGGCCGCCCGCGTCGAGCCGCGCACCACCCTGAAACACCAACGGCGCAGCTTGTACGCCCAGCGCCGCGCCGATCGCGCCGGCATCCAGGCCAGTGCGCGCCTGTACGCCGACAGACGATTTGCCCGTGCCGGGCGCGAGCGTACCGCTGATGACGACGCTGCTGAGGCCAGGAATTCGCACGCTGTCGAGGAGAGAGATGTTGAGTCCCCGCGCCGCGAGCAGGTTGCCGATCACGGCCAGGTCGCCGGTATACGTCACGTTGATGTTGCCGAGGATAAAAACCAACGGCGCCTCGGGGTCAATCACCAGCACGACGCGCTGGCCAGGGGGGATGGCCAGGCCGACGTTCTGCGCCACGCCCGCCTCATCCGTAATCTTGCGCGTGACGTTCAGGCCGCCGCCGAAGTCGAGAAACAGGTAGCGTTGATCTTCGTCCAGCGGCGCGCCCAGATCGGCCAACGCTGCGCCGGTGTCAAGGCCGATTTCGGCGCGCACCAGATCGGACATCTGCATGCTGGCCAATGGGCCGACCGCGGGGAGTTTCACCCTCGCCGAGCCGCGGAAGCCCTCGGGCTGATCGTTTTGGCCGGGCCGCACTTGCAGGTTGGCATCCAGCAACTGAACGTCGCCAATCGGCAACTTCAAATTCAGCGACTTGACAGTTTGGCTCGGCGGCGCTGCCTCGCTGGCCGCCAGCGCCGGCTGGGCGACCAGGTGGCCTGCGACAGCAACCAGCGTCACGGCTGCCATCCATGTTCGGCAATTCGATATCATCCTCTTCTCCGCTTCTCTCCCATACGACTGACTCAACGACACCCTCATCCGCGAGCTTCAGCTGTCGAAAAGTGTGCTCCTGCTGGAGCGTCAGCTCCGGCTTTGTATCGCGGAGCTGACGCTCCGCCTGGGGCTTCTTTAGAGTTTAGAACTCTGGATGCTCGAGTCACGGCCTCGGCATAGTGTTCAACTCATCCACCACGCGCATCAAATCGCCGTTCAGATAGAAGTTCACGCCGATCAAGTTAGGCATCTTGCCGCGCTCTCGCGCGCATTGCAGCGCGCGCGCCTTGAGCACGTCGTAGCTGTTGACGATCTCGGCATCCACCCGGCTGGGCGACACCCGCTCGATCCAGTGGTTCATCAGGAAGAAAGGCTTGCCGGTGCCGCCGCGGTTGGGCTCGCAACTGAACTGATCCGGTGACGAGAACGAATACGGCGTCTCCATCGTGTAGTCCCACACGTGGGCATACCACGCCGGCGGTGGACCTTCCACCTCGGCCATCACGATCAGGCGCTTGTCCTGCTCGATCATCTGCCGCAGCGTCGGCCATGCTTGGCCGTCGGTGTGCGTGTAGAGATACCGCGCCAGGCCCGCTTCGTCGAAGACCCTGGCCGTGTCCTCGGGCGAAATCTTGTCCTCGATGACGACGATCAGCACTTCGCGCGGGTTGTCGTCCAGGAAAGCGCGCACTTCGCCCAGCATCTCGACCAGCGGCGTGCTGCCGATCGGGCAGATCATGTGGCAGGTGAACGTGCCCTCGCGCGGCGCACGCCCGACTTTGGCCGCCACCTGGTTGGCGACTTCCAGCGCCGCCTCCGGCGCGTTCGGCAGGTAGGCCTTGAGCGACGCGCCCACATCGTAATAGTGCGTGTCCACAAGCAGACCGCGGATGCCGTCGTTCAACTGGTCGGTCACCGTGCCGTCGTGCGTCGGCCACAGCCAGCCATACTCCGAGATGGACATCGAGTTGTGCGTGGTCGGGAAGACCACTTCGTTGACCGACTTGTCGCACAGCGCGACGGAACCGTTGCACGGTTTCGGTCGCACTGCATTGATCGCCAGCCGGGCCAGCGGCAAGCCAAGCAGCAACAGCCCGATCACGCCGGCGACAGCTAACCACGCATGCTTGCCCAATGGCGCGAGCGCGCGAGAGATCGCGTCGGCGATCGGCTCGATGTACGACAGCACGATCGACAACGCACCCAGGAGCGCAACCAACCCCGCCCAAACGAACAGCGTCCGGAAGATCTCGCTCGCGAACGCCCCCAGCAGATCGCGGATCAGCCGTTCGGCCCCGGGCGGCACGGCCGACAGGTTGCCGTCCAACAGCGGCGGCGCTTCGCTGCGCAGGATCAAGCCGAGGATGAACCACAGCACCACCGCCGCCACGCCAGCGATCACCAACGTGACGCCGGCGATGCGCAGCGCGCTCATCAAGCCGTCGCCGCCGTGGATCCAGATGAGCAACAGCACGCACGCGATCATGAGCACGAGCAGCCACGGCTGCAGCGCACGGAGCGTGAGCACGTAGCCGCGCACGGTGTTCAGCCGCTCGATCACTTTGGTCTCGGTCTCGTTCAGGTAAGCCGAGGCTGCCGCGACGCCGTTCACATATTTGGAGCCGGCAATGCGGGTTGCGGCGCGATCGGCTGCAGCAGTTGCACGGTCACGCAGCCGCTCGCGCGTCGCCAGCGCCATCGCGCTGGGCAGGTCGTCGGCAGCCAGCGCGGCGTCAATCTGATCGCGCACGACGGCTGCCGTTGCCCGCGCGCCCAACAGCGCAGCAGCGATCTGGTCGCGGCGTTCTTTGGGCAGCTTGCCGACACTGGCGCGAACGAGCTCCGGCGGGACTTTGTCCAGCACGCCGTCGCCGATCCGGTCCATGTAGGCGCTGAGCTTCGTCACATCCACGTTGGCCGCAGCCGCACCGGCGGCTGTGCGCGCCTCGGCAAAGAAGCTCGTGAGCACGACCAGCAGCGTGTTCGAGATGCGCTCACGCAACCGCTCGCGGTCGAAGTCTTTGAGCAGGCCGGTCTGCGCATCCAACTGCGCTGTGTCGCCGCGCAGGTAGCGCGTCAGCCGGTCAATCGTGCCCTCGACGACGACCTGCAAACGTTTGGGCGGCAGCAGCGTGTTGATCGTCGAGGTCGTCAGCGCCAGGACGTTGTCCGACAGCCCTTCGATCCTGGTGTCGGCCAACAAATCTTTTGTCAGATCGAGCAAGGCCGGGTCGGCGAACACATCGCTATAGATGCGCTGATACGTGTTCTGCGAGCGCAGCACGTCGGCATACGTCGCGCCGTCCAGCAGGCGATCCTCCACCAGGTTGCTGGCCAGATACAGCACGAAGGCCAGGGCGAAAACTAGCCCAACAAGGACAGTAGCAATACTCTTTGAGGTGCGGTGGCGTGACCAGAACGATGGACGCGGCGCGGATGCCGCCAAGTTCACTTTTGGCATTGTGTGGCGCGTTACAACTGAACAGGCTACTTGGATGACGTCTCGGCGCGACGGTTGCTCGCCTCAGCGCCATTGTGCGGCACGATTCCAGTGACCGTCTCCACGGAGCCGTCGTCGTTCAGCCATTCCAGCAACCCAACTGGGTGCTTCCGTTGAGACGGCAACGCAGAGACGCGCGTGTGACCCTGATGTGCGTGAGCGGCGCTACGATGTCCGCTCGAAGGCATCACCCGACAGCGCTCTCATTGCGCAGCCCATTGGCAATGGCGCTCTTGACATCTGCTTGGCCTAACTGCGCTGCGCCGGCTGCGATTTTGGCCACACCTGCCGCGGCTATATCCTTGCTCGCCTCGCCCATGGCCCGCGCTGCCTCTGCATCCACCAGCCCGGTCAGCACATGCTCCACGCCGCTCTCGGCCATCGCCTCGCCGGCTTCGTACAACGCTTCCGAGGCTTCCAGCCGCAACGCGCCCTCTTCAACCTCATTCATACCCAAGTCAGCGATTTGCTCGCTGGTCGCGCGCATGGCCCTGGCCAACGCGCGTGTGCCGCGTGAGCGAATCAGGTCTTCCACGGCGTGTGCCCGCATCTGCCGGCTCATGCCCGCCAAGAAGCGTCCCAGCGCACGCATATCCAGCGCCCGCACGACGTCGCTGACGGCGGCGACCTGCCCGGCCATGGCAGCCATCTCCAGACCCTGTTCGAGATCGGCCGCGCTGAGCTCTTTCATGATCCGACCGAGCGCAGCCACGTCGTCAGCGTGCTCGAGCATGGTCACGCCCTGCACGATGTCGGCCTCGCCGCCAGCAGCAGCGATGTCACCTGCGACAGCCATGCCAGCGGCGACGCGCACCCGCCCGACGCCACGCGTGATGTTGCTGGCTGCAGCCGCTGCGGCGGCCTTACTGGCGCGCGCACCCTTAGCGGCAGCCTTCATGTCCTGCGCGCCCTCGGCGGCGGAGACAGCACCAGCGACCGCATCAACGGTCGCTGCAGCCTCCAGCATATCCGCAGTGTCGTTGGCGATAGCCTTGCGTCGCTGCCCGGCGCTCGCCTTCTTGTTGCTGTTCTTCCTCGCTGCCATTGGTATTCTCCCAGGCGAATGCGACGGCAATGCCGCAGACGCATCACTCCGCTTCCGATGAAGCCGCGTACGCTGCGTCGGCGCTCGTCGCGTCTGGTGTCTTTCACATGCCCAGAACCTTGGCTTTCTGAGCCTGGAATTCCTCGTCGGTGAGGATGCCGGCCTTGTGCAGTTCGGCCAGCTTCTGCAACTGCGCCATCGCTTCTTCGCTCAGGCCCGCGGGAGACGCTGGTGCGGCTGCCTGGGCAGCCATTGCCGCCTGCTGTTGCGCCAGCATAGCCTGCTGTTCAGCCACTGCGCGCTGTGCCGCTGCTTCGATCTGCGCCTGCTGGGCAGCGGCCTGCTGCTGTGCCATCGCCTGCTGCTGTGCCGCCGCCTGCTGCTGCGCCCCACTCATCGCACCGGAGACCGCTTTCGAGGTCGCGGTGGCTGTGCCAGCGATCACCGCAGTGGTCGCCATTGTGTTTAACAGCCCTGGCCCACGCCGCTGTGGCTGTGTCTGCACTACGATTGGCCCACGTTTATTGGTGCTTCTCATGTCTCATTACCTCCTCAACAGCTTATTCGGATGCCACCTTGCTGGCTTGCACTGCCTGCATCGCGGCTTCCACCGCCGAATGCGGTATGCGCAAGTTCGCAGCAACCCGTCCCTTCGACGCCCGCACCGCTTCGGCAAACTTCGTCGCCCAGGTGTTCTCCCATACGATCAGCGCTGCGGCGCTACCGTTGTCCAGGTCCGCGGCGAGAATCTCGACGTCGTCGGCGTTGACCAGATCGAACACATCGCCGTCCACGTCCTTGAACGAATCGGCGATGCCGCTGTCCTCCAATTCGACAACGGTGGTTTTGCCTTGCGAGTCCTTCTTCACGAACAACAAGTCTATGATGCGGATCGTGCCATTGTCCACGATTTCTTTGAGCGCAGGAGCGACCCGCTTGTCGAGTTTACCGTCCGGAAACTCAATGACGATCAATTCAACTGGTCCTAGATTCATATTACACCTCCTCGATGCTCGCGCAATGTTCACGCAGCGCGGCCTGCACATGATCCCACACGCCGGCCTTCTTCCAACGGTGATAGCGGCTGGCTACGGTAGACCATGAGCCATATCGCCTCGGCATGCGCCGCCATGGCCCGCCTGTGCGCTGCACCCACAAGATACCGCACACAATGATGCGATGGTCGTGTGCCGGCCGGCCGGTAGGGGCTCGTTGCGGCGGGAGGAGTGGTGCGATGCGCGTCCACTCGGCGTCGCTCAGGCAGACCACATCATCGCTTTTCGGTGTACGTAGCGTGCTCACAACTCACAGCTCAATTCAGCGCAGCCCGGATCGCGTCAAGCGCAGCTTGCTCCTCATCGGTCACCAGCGTGCCGCCGATGCCCAGAAAGCCGCCTTCCTTGGCCGCCTCAGCCGTCTTCTGCGCCACGTTCATCACCATGGCCGTGTAGGCCGCTGCATCGCCCGGGCTGTTGGCCTTGACTGCCGCCACGCCCTCGCGGATCATGCCCAGGATGCGATCCGTTGGCGGTGCATCCTTCTTGAGCAAGTCCACTTCAGCCTTCGTCAAGCCGCCGCCAAAGGCTACGCCGATCAGTGAGGTCGGCGAGACAGACTTGACGCTCTCCGCCACAGCGCTTGCTGCCGCAGCCAATTCGGCCACCGCGCCGGCGCCTTTGCTCGGCGAGGCCATGGCCACCAGATACATGGCCGCCAAAGGCCCGCCGCGCACCTTCGTCCATTCCGCATCGGTATAGCGCTTGCGCAAAGCCGCTGCCTCGTCGCCAGCCTGGAGCGTGCTCTGCACTATGTCGGCTACGGCTTTGTTGGCCGGGTCGGCCATGAAGGCCTTGCTCTCGGATTGCAGCATGTTTGCCACGCCAGACGCGTCCAGGTTGTTGGCCTTGGCCATCTTGGCCAGCAGTCCCATCACCAGCGGCACGCCCATCTTCAGCAGCGGGCCGACGTCGAAGCCGAGGCTCTTACTGAGTGAGCCGGAGATGGCATTGGCGCCACTGCCGAGCACGTTCTGCATCATGTCCGCGCTGGTGCCGCCGCCGGTGACCGACTTGAGCACGCTCCTCAGCAGATCGGCGTCGCTGCCGCTGGCGGCGTCGGTGGGAAGCATCTTCATTAGTGAGCCTGCGCCGTCGGGCGTGCTGCTGGTTTTGGCCAGGCTGCCCAATAGGGTCGGGCCGACGACCTTGAGGCCCTGCTGTACGAGCGAGGTATCCACGCCCAACACATCGCCGATCATGCCGACGTTTTCGGGCGTCGCGAGAGATCCCAGAGTTTCAAGTAAGGTTGCCATTTTCTTTCTCCTTGTGCCCGACCAGCCGCTTGGCTCGACCGGGCCTAACCAAACACCTTCTCACAACGCGCTCACACTCGTGCGAGTGCAGGCGCGAGCGCGCCTATACACGATTTCGATACGCCTGCACTGCTCCCCAGCGCCAGGGCTGCCATTACCGGCGTACGCGCGTCAGCGCAAGCAGCCGCAAGAGCGAGGTATACATCCAGATGATCGAGAGCATCAGGCCAAATGCGCCATACCATTCCATGAATTTCGGCGCGCCGCTGGCCGACGCCCGTTTGATGAACTCAAAATCCAGCGGCAGGTTGAGCGCAGCCAGGCCGACGATGAGCAGAGCAATCAGAATGCCGAGCGGCGTTGGCTCAGACAAGAACCGGAAGTTGATGCCGAACAGCGACAACAACCACGACGTCACGAACAGCAGTACTACCGCGCCCATAGCGATGGTCACACCCATGGCCAGCCGCGCGCTCACCTTGATGACGCCGGTCAGATACAAGAGCAAAGTGACGGTGAACAGCGCGAGGGTCAGCAAAATCGCCTGCAACACGATGCCGCCAAACGCCAGGTTGTAATAGTGCGAGGCTACGCCGAGCAGCGCGCCTTGCGCCAGGGCATAACCGGCGGCGATGAACGGGATGGCACGACCCGCAAACACGCCGGCAAATCCCAGCACGAATGTGGCAAGAAACGCCAGCCACACCCACGGCGGCGTGAGAGCGACCTGAACACCACGAATCGTCTCGATTTGGACTTGCGACCAGCCGAACGCGGCGGCGGCCACCAACACGATCAGGAGCAAGCCCGTTTTGAGGTAGGCGCCGCGCGCCGTCATGCCAGCTCGATCAGTCGCATCGCTTTTGGCAATGGTGCGCTGGAAAGCCTGTTGGTTCAGCACTGGGTTGTTGGTGCTGTTCTGCTCGACGTGCGTTTGATCCAGTGTGGGATTGAGCGTGCTCATCAGGTCTTTGCGTTGGCGTTAAGCATCCAGCTTTTAGCGTGATGCCTTTAGCGCGACAATTGATATTGTGCCATGTCCACTGCCAGGCTGCGGTTGTTCATCGCCGACTGGATGCCCATGCCCACCCCGGCCAGCACCAGCCACACCACGATCGCCAGGATCGAGCTGTTGCCGCTGGACAGCGGGCCATAGATCTGGCCCCAGCCCAACTCCTCGAACGGCCGTCCGAACAAGAGCAGAATTGCTGCCAGCACCATCGTCGCGCCAGCGCTGGCAGTCAGGAAGATGGGCAGGTATTTTTTGAACTCGGCGCGCGAGGCCAGTACGACGAAAGCGATCGCGCCGACGAGTCCGAACAGGAAGACAATCAGCCAGCCGGTCATACCCAACGCCGAGATGAGTCCTGCTCCGAGCGCGAAGCCCACCGACCCCGCCCAGATCAGCACGACCAGCGACCACCACACGAACGACAGAGCGGCGAAGATCAACCCGAGCAGCGCGCCGGGAATGCACGACAGCGCAGTGCTGAAGAAATTCTGGCCGAAGATGCCGGATACCAGCGCCGTGACGGCGCTGAAACCGACGAAGAACGCCCAGAACGGCAGCAGGATGCGGAACCAGCGGTAGCCGTTGGTGAGCAACGCCAAGCCGATGATCCCTAAAACGATCGCGCTCAAAATATTGCCTAACATACTGATGACTCCTTTTGACTAGAACGGCGTCTTTGCCACCTTCTTGAATTTCGAGGACACGTCGCCCAACAGATTGATGTTGTCCGGATCCAGTATCCTCACCGGCGCGCCGCGTTTGAGGTCGAACTTCTTCAGGTCCACCCAGATCACGCTCGGGCTGTCGGACAACTCGAAGAAGTAGCGCTTCGTGGTGCAATTGGCCGCCGTTCGATACTCCGTATCGTAGGTGCCGAATCCCTTG
>CALGMA010000003.1 GCA_937959265.1 uncultured Anaerolineae bacterium
GGCGTTGGAGCAAGGGTCGAAGTTTGCGATCCGAGAAGGGGGATTGACGGTCGGGGCCGGCTCGATCACGAAGGTGTTTGAATAGAGGAAGACCGCTGATTCCCGACTCCCTCACGCCTCATCACAGCCAGGAGTCGGGAACAGGAGCGGGAAGCAAAGTGAAATGGCCAAGCAACGACTTCGCATCCGTCTGAAGGCATACGACCACCGTGCACTCGATCGCTCGGCACAGCAGATTGTAGAGACGGCTGAGCGCACGGGCGCAACGGTAGTTGGTCCGGTGCCGTTGCCGGTGAAGATCGAGCGCTACACCGTGCGGCGTTCACCCTTCATTGACAAGGATTCGCACGAACACTTCGAGATCCGGACGCATAAGCGCCTGATTGACGTGCTCGACCCGGACTCGAAGACGATTGATACGCTGATGCGGTTGAACTTGCCAGCCGGCGTGGATATCGAGATCAAACTGTAGTCTGCTGGTCATGCGCCGGCAGCAGTCATGCTCTCGTGCATGTGCGCCCAGCGGCCTTTATGGTCGGAGAGCCAATGATGAAAGATGAAGAAACTGATCGGACGCAAAGTGGGGATGACGCAGCTCTTCGATGAGAAGGGCAACGTCACCGGCGTGACGGTAATCGAAGCCGGCCCCAATTATGTGACGCAAGTCAAGACCGTCGAGAAGGACGGTTACAACGCCATTCAACTCGGTTTTGGCGAGGTGAAGGCGAAGAAGCTCACGCGCGGGGAGTTAGGTCATCTCGGCCTGCTCAAGCCGAACGATAAACACCCGAACCGGCGCAAGCTGGAGGGCGTTCTGCCACTCAAATATCTCGAAGAGGCGCGTGTAAAGGAAGTGTCCTACAAAGAAGGTGATGTCATCAAGGCCGACATCTTTGCCGTGGGCGAATATGTGGACGTCACCGGCACGATGAAAGGTCGCGGGTTCAGCGGCGGCATCAAGCGACACGGCTTCCATCGCCAAAAGAAGACGCACGGCGCGTCCGACCGCGAGCGCGCGCCGGGCTCGATTGGTGCAGGCACGACGCCCGGCCGTGTGCCGAAAGGACGTCGTATGGCCGGCCACTATGGTAATACGCGGGTGACGGCGATGAATGCGCGCGTGATGCTCGTGGACCCGGAACGGAATTTGATTGCCGTGTCTGGATCGGTGCCTGGCGCGAAAGGCGGCATCGTCGTGATTAAGGAAGCGCGCAAGGGTGGGAAGAAGTAGCCATGAAAGTTCCAGTCAAGAATCTCAAAGGCGAGCCGGTCAGCGAGGTTGAGTTGCCGGATAGCATCTTTGCGGCTCGGATTAGCCATCCGCTGATGCACCAGGCGCTGCTGCGCCAGAATGCCAATGCTCACCTGGGCACACACAAAGTGAAGACGCGCAGTGAGGTCAGCCGCACCACTAAAAAAGTGTATCGCCAGAAAGGCACCGGCAACGCGCGCCAGGGTAGTCGCAAAGCGCCGCACTGGGTGGGCGGCGGCGTGGCGTTCGGCCCGGTCGTGCGCAGCTATCAGCAGGATATGCCGAAAAGGATGCGCCGCGCGGCGATCCGCAGCGCCCTGTCTCAGAAGGCTGCCGATCAGCAGATCGTGATCGTGGACAAGTTGGAGATGAGCGTGCCCAGGACGAAAGAGTTCGCTGCAGCGATGCAGGCGCTCGGCGTGACCAAGGGGCTGGTCGTGCTGCCCGGCCGCATGGAGGCAGTCGAGAAGTCGGCGAGCAACCTTGCCAACGTGAAGACGTTGCATGCCAACTATCTCAACATTCGCGACATCTTCAAGTATGACCAGTTGGTGATGCCGCTGGATACCCTCGAGGTGATCAAAGCCTGGTTGGGGTAGGGAGAGAGAGATGCATCCTTACGAAGTCTTGAAGCGCCCGGTCATCACGGAGAAGACGCAATGGCAGGTCGGCTACGAAAAGCCGCAATACGTCTTCGAAGTAGACGCGCGCGCGAACAAACAGCAGATCAAAGAAGCGGTTGAGCTTGCGTTCAACGTGACGGTGACGCGCGTCAACGTCGTTGTGATGCCGGAGAAACGCCGCCGTAGCCCGCGCAGCCGCATCACCGGCCGCAAGGCAAAGCATATCCAGCGCTCGCCGCAGTGGAAGAAAGCCATCGTGCAAGTGAGCGAGAAGGATCGCATCCCGCTCTTCGAAGGAGTTGCGTAGCATTATGCCAGTCAAGACGTATAAACCTACGACGCCAAGCCGCCGCGGGACGACCGTGAGCGACTTCGCGGAGATCACCACCGATCGGCCAGAGAAATCGCTGCTGACCGATCTGCGTGGGACCGGCGGGCGCAACATGCGCGGCAAAGTGACGACGCGCCATCGGGGCGGCGGGGTAAAGCGCGCCTACCGCATCATTGATTTCAAGCGCAATAAGATTGGCGTCCCGGCGCGCGTCGCGACCATCGAATACGATCCCAATCGTTCGGCGCGTATCGCGTTATTGCACTATGCCGACGGTGAGAAGCGTTACATCCTTGCGCCGGTCGGTCTGCAGGTGGGCGATGAAGTGATGAGCGGCCCGGATGCCGAGATTCGCCCCGGCAATGCACTGCCATTGGCTAACATCCCACTTGGTGCGACGGTGCACAACGTTGAGCTGCGGCCGGGCAAAGGCGGCCAGATCGTCCGTTCAGCCGGCGCCAGCGCTCAGGTGCTGGCCAAGGAAGGCGGCTACGTGACGCTGCGCATGCCCAGTGGCGAGGTGCGAATGGTGATGCAGACCTGCATGGCCACGATCGGCCAGGTGGGCAATGTGGATCACAGCAACGTCAAGCTGGGTAAAGCCGGTCGTAAGCGCTGGCTAGGCGTCCGACCAACGGTGCGTGGCTCGGCGATGTCGCCGCGCGACCATCCACACGGCGGCGGCGAGGGCCGTTCGCCGATCGGCAAGGATGCGCCACGCACCCCGTGGGGCAAGAAGGCGCTCGGCGTGAAGACGCGCCGCAACAAGCGCACGAATCATCTGATCGTGCGCCGGCGAGAGAAGAAGCGCAAGAAGTAGAAGTTTTAAGTTTTGGGTTTTGAGTTCTGTGTAAACGCAAAACCTGAGATTGATAACTGTTCAATGTCTAGATCACTCAAGAAAGGACCGTACGTGCAAGCCAAGTTGCTGAAGCGGATCGAGGCGATGAACACGCGCGGCGAAAAGAAAGTCATCAAGACCTGGTCGCGCGCCTCGACCATCTTCCCGCAGATGGTCGGTCATACCATCGCAGTTCACGACGGCCGCCGGCACATACCCATCTACATCACCGAGAATATGGTGGGACACAAGCTGGGCGAATTTGCGCCGACCCGTACCTTCCGCGGTCACATCACCAAGGAAGAGAAGGCCGGCGGCAAGGAGTAGACGTGAATCATGGCTAAGCTGGCTGACAATGAGGTGCGCGCCGTTGCGCGTTACATCGGTATGTCGCCGCAGAAGGTGCGCCTGGTGGCCGACCTAGTGCGCGGCAAGAAGGCCAAGGAAGCGCTCGATATCCTGCGCTTCACACCGAAGGCAGCTGCCGAACCGGTGAGCAAAGTGATCGCTTCGGCGGTGGCCAACGCAGTCGAAAATAAACAGTTCACGGAGGCCGATCTGGTCATCAGCCAGATTTATGTGGATGGTGGGCCAACGCGGCGCTGGCGCCGTTTTGCTGCGCGCGGTCGCTTTCGGCCTATCGAGCGCAAAAGCTCGCACATCACCGTGGTCTTGCGGGAAGTGGTAGATGAAGACTAGGCGATTGTGAATTTCGAGTGGTTGTGCCTATGGCCTGGCACTCGGAATTCAGAGCAGAGAACCGAACGACATGGGACGAAAAGTTCATCCGTATGGATTCAGGCTCGGCATCATCCGGGACTGGAAGAGCCGCTGGTATGCGCCCAAGCGTGAGTACACCAAGCTGCTCATAGAAGACATGCAATTGCGCGAGTATCTGCGCAGCAAGATGGATGCCGACAACGCCGGGGTATCCGACATCACCATCGAGCGCTTCCCGCCGAATCAGTTGCACGTGGTCGTGCACACCGCGCGGCCCGGCGTCGTGATCGGCCGCAAGGGCGCCGCGGTGAAGGAGATCCGCGAAGGCGTCGAGAAGATGACTGGCAAGAAGGTCAAGCTTGACATAGAAGAGATCGTCAAGCCGGATCTGGTAGCCCAACTGGTGGCGAACAACATCGCGCAGCAGATCGAGCGGCGCATCCCGCACAATCGGGCGATGAAGAAAGCCATCCAGAGCGCGATGCAGCGCGGTGCGCTGGGCATCAAGATCGAATGCGCCGGCCGTTTGAACGGCAGTGACATGAAGCGCACCGACAAGCTGATGGAAGGCCGTATCCCGCGCAATACGCTGCGCGCTGATATTGACTTCGCCAAAGCAGAGGCGGATACCACCTATGGCAAGATCGGTGTGAAGGTGTGGATCTACAAGGGTGACATCCTGCCTGACATGCCGCAGGAGGAACTCACGCGGCCGTCTCGCACGCAGCAGCAGGCGCCGCGTGACCGTCGTGAACGACGCGGCGGCCGTGGATCCCGGCGCGGCGGTGGCGAACGTCAGACTTCGGCCTCCCAGACAGCCAGCGAAGTGAGCAATGGTGCTGCGCCGGCGAGCGAGTAAGAATCCGGCTGCTGCAGCTCAACTCGGCGCAAGCCGGAATAAGGTTGGGATGCGGTCAGGACTGCTAACGAGGTAGACATCATGTTGATGCCGAAGAGAGTGAAATATCGCAAGCAGATGCGTGGGCGCATGAAGGGCGTTGCCAGCCGCGGCAATACGATCGAAGCTGGCGAGTTCGGCTTGCAAGCATTGGAGCCGGCATGGGTGACGGCCAGGCAGATCGAGGCTGTGCGCCGCGTGATAGTGCGCGAAATGAAGCGTCGCGGCAAGATGTGGATACGCATCTTCCCGGATAAGCCGGTGACAGCCAAGCCGGCCGAGACCCGCATGGGCAAGGGCAAAGGCGCCGTGGATCACTGGGTCGCTGTGGTGAAGCCCGGACGCATCATGTTTGAGGTTTCGGGCGTGCCCGAGAACGTCGCTCGGACTGCGTTGACTCAAGCTGCCTACAAGCTGCCGATGAGGACGCAGGTGGTCGCCGAGTCGCAGATGGAAGGGTGAGCTATGGAAGCGCGTGAATTGAGCAAGCTGCCGACACCGGAGCTGGAAGCGAAGCTGGACGATGCTTATCGCGAGTTGTTCAATCTCCGTTTCCAGCGCGCGCAGGGGCAGTTGACTGATATGAACAGCATCAGACGCGTGCGTCATGACATTGCGCGCATCAAGACGATCCTGCGTCAGCGTGAACTGGCGGCGCAGCTTACTGCGCAATCGGTAAAAAGCGTCGATAAAGCGTGAAGGATGGGGTAGAGCAATGGCAGAAGAGCGGCGACGTCGTCTGACCGGTATGGTCGTCAGCGACAAGATGCAAAAGACCATCGTGGTTCGCGTGGAGCGAACCGTGCGTCATCCGCTGTACAAGAAGGTGTTGACGCGCAGCAAAAAATACAAGGCCCACGACGAGAACGGACAGGCGCACGAGGGTGACTTAGTGCGCATCGTCGAACACCGGCCGATCAGCAAAACCAAGCGCTGGATGTTGGAAGAGATTGTGCGCAAGAAGGAAGGGTGAGCCATGATTCAACAAGAGACGCGATTGCAGGTGGCGGATAACACCGGCGCCAAGGAGCTGCTGTGCATGCACATCCACGGCGGCCACCGACGGCGCTATGGGCGCGTCGGCGACGTGATCACGGCTACGGTCAAGTCAGCCAGCCCAACTGCTGATGTGAAGAAAAGTGCGGTCGTCAAAGCAGTCATCGTGCGCGTAGCAAAAGAGTATCGCCGCCCGGATGGTTCATATATTCGCTTCGACGATAACGCTGCGGTGATCCTGAGCGATGACGAAGTCAACCCGCGGGGCACGCGCATCTTCGGGCCGGTGGCGCGCGAATTGCGCGACAAGGGTTTCATGAAAATCATTTCGCTCGCGCCCGAGGTGCTATAAGGAATACGTACAAAGAGGCTGTCTGGACTGGCCAGCAGTCCGTTGGAGGAAGAAGCTCATGAAGATCAAGAAAGGCGACACCATACTGGTGATCACCGGTGAGTACAAGGGCAAACGCGGCGAGGTGGTGCGTACGCTTCCCAAAGAGGACAAGATCGTCGTGAAGGGTGTGAACATCGCGAAGAAGCATGCCAAGCCGCGCCGCGCCGGTCGCCGGGTGGTTCAGACCGGCATCATCGATGTGGAGATGCCAATCCATGTCTCCAATGTCAAGCTCATCGCGCCCAGCGGCCAACCGACGCGCGTGAACTATCGCATTGTGGACGGCGTGAAGAAGCGCTATTCGAACAAATTGGATGAGGTGTTGGATTAGCTATGGCCGATTTCAGAAAACAATACCTGGAAGAGATTCGGCCGGCCCTCATGAAGGAGTTCGGCTACAAGAACATCATGCAGGCGCCGAAGATCGAGAAGATCGTCGTCAACATCGGCGTGGGGCGTGAATCGGCCGATAATCCCAAAGCGGTTGACTTCGCCGTCAACGACTTGGCCGCGATCACCGGTCAAAAGCCGATCGTGACCAAGGCGCGTAAGTCCATCGCCGGCTTCAAGTTGCGCGAAGGCCGACCGATCGGTGTGAAGGTGACGCTGCGCGGCAAGCGTATGTATGACTTCTTGTATCGCCTGATCCATTTCGCCCTGCCACGCGTGCGCGACTTCCGGGGCGTATCGTCCGACGCATTCGACGGCCGCGGCAATTACACCCTTGGCCTGCGGGAGCAGATCATCTTCCCAGAGATTGACTACGACAAGATTGACAAGGTGCGTGGCCTGGAAGTGACGATCGTGACTACGGCCAAGACTGACGATGAAGGACGCGCGATGCTGCGCGCATTTGGCATGCCGTTCAGCAAACCAGGAGATAGCAGGTAAGCAGGTGATTCAGTGAACCGGCGATTCTGCGATGAACCGCCGGTCGTTGAAAGGTGAAAAGCACATGGCAAAGACGCCAAGAACAGCGATGATGTATCGGGAGAAGCGCCGCAAGTATAAGGTGCGCGTGCGCAACCGCTGTGCCGTCAGCGGCCGCGCGCGCGGCTACATGCGCAAGTTTGGCGTGTCGCGCATCGTCTTCCGCGAGATGGCGTTGCGCGGCGAAATCCCGGGCGTACGCAAGGCATCGTGGTGATTGGCAGGTCGTCAGAGGTCAGAAATCAGAGATCAGCGGTCGGGAACGAACATGGCTGATCCTTGGCCACTCGCCCCATAGCGCCTCCTTATCTGATCTCTGAACGCTGATTTCTGGACTGGAGCAGACATGTCGAACGATTCGTTGAGTGACATGCTCACGCGCATTCGCAACGCAGCAGCCGTCGGCCATCCTTCGGTGGCGGTGAAAGCGTCCAAACTCAATGAGCGCGTGGCAGAAATTTTGAAGGAAGAAGGTTACCTGGATGCCTATCAGGTCATCGAGGTGGACGGCAAGAAGATGCTGAGCTTGACCCTGCGCTACAGCGGCGAACGTCGCTCGCGCAAGCCGGCGATCACCGGTTTGCAGCGGATCAGTCGGCCGGGCAAGCGCATCTATGTGCCGAAGACGGAGATCCCGCGTGTGTTGAGCGGCATCGGCGTCGCTATCCTCTCGACGCCCAAAGGAGTGATTACCGACAACCAAGCGCGGCGGCTGGGCGTGGGCGGCGAAGTGCTGTGCTACGTGTATTGATGGGAGGAGGGGAGGAGCAAATCATGTCGCGAATTGGGAAGAAGCCCATCGAGTTGCCTAAGGGCGTGGATGTGGCCATCAATGGCAGCTTGGTCACAGTCAAGGGGCCGAAAGGTGAATTGAAGCACGCGGTTCCGCCGCAAATCCGCGTCGTGAAAGAAGGGAACGTGCTGAGCGTTCAACGCGACGGCGACGAAGATGAAGCGCGCGCCTTGCATGGCCTGACGCGCGCCCTGCTGGCGAACATGGTGAAGGGCGTCTCTGACGGCTACAAAAAGGTGCTGGAGATCGGCGCGGAGAGCGTGGGATATCGTGCCGAGATGAGCGGTAATAAGCTCATGCTGTATCTCGGCTACTCGCATCCGATCGAGTTCCCACCGCCGCCTGGCGTCACCTTTGCCACCGATGCTAAAACGCGCACGATCACCGTCAGCGGCATTGACAAAGCGTTGGTCGGTGAGGTGGCGGCACAGGTTCGCAAGTTGCGTCCGCCAGAGCCATACAAAGGCAAAGGCATCCGGTATCAGGGCGAAGTAATCCGCCGCAAGGCCGGCAAGGCAGGCAAGACCGGCAAGGGCAAGTGATCGCACGCTATTGTCGTCGGCGAGCGTCCGTGGACCTGACCCAGGCGATGAGTTGCCGGCGACGAAGGATCTGACATGACGAAGCAACGAGAAGAATCGAGAGAGCGGCGACGCCAGCGTGTGCGCGCCAAAGTGGCCGGCACGGCCGGTCGTCCGCGTCTGAACGTATTTCGCAGCCTGAAACACATCTACGCGCAGGTAATTGACGACGAGGCCGGCCATACATTGGCGGCTGCCTCCAGCCTGGACAAGGCAGTGCGCACCCAGACTGGGCTAAAGAAGATCGAGGAAGCCATGCTGGTCGGTAGGCTTGTTGCACAACGGGCGCAGGAGAAGCAGATCAAGCGCGTTGTGTTCGATCGTGCCGGCTATCGTTACCACGGCCGCATCAAGGCAGTCGCCGAGGGCGCGCGCGAGGGTGGTCTGGAGTTTTAACACATGGTGAACAAGAATCCACAAAAGAGCCGAGAACGTGAGGTTCGGCGCGGTGGCGCGTCGCGACCCGAGAGTGAGGCGCCTGAGCTTGATATTCGGATCGTGGACGTCACGCGCGTCGCCAAGGTGGTTCAGGGTGGCCGTCGTTTTGCCTTCCGTGCGCTGATTGTGGTAGGGGATAACAACGGGCGCGTTGGCGTCGGTTTGGGTAAAGCGCGCGCCGTGCAGGATGCCATTCGGAAGGCCACCGACCGCGCGCGCGCGAACATGCAGCGTGTGGAGATCACCGGTTCGACCATCCCGCATCAGGTGATTCAGAAGTACGGCAGCGCCAAGGTGATGTTGAAGCCGGCGTCGCCCGGCACCGGCGTCATCGCGGGTGGTGGCGTGCGCGCTGTACTCGAAGCCGCCGGCGTGCGCGATGTACTGACCAAGTCGCTCGGTTCGCCGAACAAACTCAACACCACTTACGCAACATTCCAGGGATTGTGCTCGTTGAAAGACATCAACGAGGAGGCGCGGCGACGCGGTAAGAGCGTCGCCGACATCCAGCCATTCTGGAGGCGGGGCAATGGCAGCGACAACAACTGACGCCGGGGTCAAGCGAATCACAGTGAAATGGGTCAAGAGCGCAATCGGCTACGACGTGCGCCAGAAGCGCACGCTCAAGGCTCTCGGCCTCAACAGGCTCGGCCAAGAAGTGCAGCACAACGACACGCCGCAGATCCGCGGCATGCTGAATACGGTGAAGCATTTGGTGGAAGTCAAATGAAACTACACGAGATTAAACCCGCAGAGGGTTCACGAAAGCGCAAGAAGCGCAAGGGCATAGGCATCGCCGCCGGCCAGGGCAAAACGGCCGGACGTGGCCAGAAAGGTCAAGCGGCTCGTTCTGGCGGTGTGAAGAGCCCATACTTCGAAGGTGGTCAGTTCCCGATGGTGCGCAAGTTGCCATTCATGCGCGGCATCGGCTTCAACAATCCTTACCGGATCGTATATCGGCCGGTGAACATAGGGTTGCTGGCCCAGAAGTTCGAAGCGGGGAGCGAGGTCACACCTGAAGCGCTGGTGGCAGCGGGCATCGCACACAAGAGCGACGAGCACATTGCCATCCTTGGCGTAGGGGAGCTGAATATCCCGTTGAAAGTAACGGCGCACAAGTTCTCCGAAACGGCCAAACAGAAGATCGAACAGGCCGGCGGCACGGTGACGACGCTCGAAGTGAAACGCGGCGGCTACCGCACGCGTTAAGCGCTGTGCTTCCGTTCATGGGCGAAGCCGCGCTCATGGGTGGAGCCCAACTCGAAGCGAAACGCTGAACACATGTTACAGGCATTACGCAACGCAATCGCGCTGCCGGAAATCAGGAACAAGATCATCTTCACCTTGTTCATCCTGGTCATCTACCGGCTGATTGCCCACGTGCCGGTGCCGGGGGTAAACCCGGAGGTGCTGCAACAGATTCGCAACGCCGTGGAGCAAGGTCAAGCCGGTGGTCTGGGCAGCATCGTCGGCCTGCTCAGTCTGCTGTCAGGTGGTGCGGTGTTCAACTTCTCCGTGCTGGCGATGGGCGTCTATCCGTACGTCACGGCCTCGCTCATCTTGCAACTGCTCATCCCAGTCATCCCGCGTCTCGAAGAGTTGGCCAAAGAGGGTGACCAGGGCCGGCGCAAGATTAACCGCTTGACTTACTTCTTGACAGTGCCGATGGCGGCACTGAACGCGATTGGCCAGGTCAACATCTTTGAGAGCATCGGCGCGCAAGTGACCGGTGGCCAGCGCGTGCTGCCACAGTGGGGGTTAGACCGGCCTGAATTCATCCTGCCTACCATCGTCACGATCGTGACGATGACCGCCGGCACGATGTTCGCCGTCTGGCTGGGCGAGCTGATTACGGAGCAGGGCATTGGTCAAGGCCTGTCCATTATTATCTTTGGCGGCATCGTCGCCCGCATTCCGAGCAATATCGCCCAGATTGCAGCGACCAACACAGCTTTCATCACTTTGCTGGCGTTCCTGGCGATCACCGTCATCACCGTGGTTGGGATCGTTTACATCCAGGAGGGCGAACGACGCATCCCTGTGCAGTATGGCAAGCGGGTGCGCGGCCGGCGCATGTTGGGTGGTGCGGGCACGCACATTCCGCTCAAAGTGAACACGGCGGGGATGATTCCGCTGATCTTCGCGCAAGCCATGCTGGTCTTCCCGGCGATTATCGCCGGCTTCTTCGTCAACAGCAGCGATGCCGGCGTGCAGCGGTTTGCGCAGGATGTCGTCAGCCTGTTCAGCGCCGGCCAGGCCAGTTCTGATGCTTTGTCGTGGAGCCTGGTGTTCTACACCATCGTGTACTTCCTGCTCGTCATCGGCTTCACATATTTCTATACCGACGTGATGATGCAGCAACAGAACCTGGCCGAAAATCTGCAGAAACAGGGTGGTTTCATCCCCGGTATCCGGCCGGGCAAGACCACGGAGATATTCATCACGCGCGTGATGCGGCGGCTCACGCTCGTCGGGGCCTTGTTCCTGGGACTGTTAGCCATCTTGCCATATTTGCTGAACTTCCTGTCTCACGTGCCTGGGTTCGCCTTCCTGAGGCCGGTGGGCAACAACAACTTGCTGTTGTCTGGCGCGGGGCTGTTGATCGTCGTCGGCGTCGTGCTGGATACGATGCGCCAGCTCGAAGCCCAGCTCATGATGCGTAACTACGAGGGGTTCATCAAGTGAAAACCTGGCTTCCCTGCGTTGTTGCGACGGATCATATGAGTGCACGGGCGCTGGTCCGCTGCGCAAGAGGTTGATGACGATGTACGGCATCGTGTTGCTTGGCGCGCCGGGAGCGGGCAAGGGGACGCAGGCCGTCCTGCTTTCGAAGGATCTGCACATACCACACATCTCGAGCGGCGACCTCTTTCGCGAGAACATTAAAAACCAGACTGAACTCGGCAAGCTGGCGCAGCAGTATCTCGACCACGGCGACCTCGTGCCGGACGAGGTCACCATCGGCATGGTGCGCGAACGGTTGAGCCGTCCCGATACTGCGCAAGGCTTTATCCTGGACGGGTTCCCACGCACGATTCCGCAGGCTGATGCACTGGCGCAGTTGCTTCAGGAACTCGGCAAATGCATCACCATCGTGCCCTATATTCGTGTGCGCGAGCGCATGTTGATGGAGCGTCTTTCGCATCGCTGGACGTGTCGTGACTGCGGCGCGGTGTTCAGTTACGAATCCGTGCCGCCGCGCGAAGGCTGTAAGAAAGATGTCTGCACGGGCGAGCTGTACCAGCGCTCGGATGACAACCCCGAAACACAAGCCCGCCGCATCCGCGTCTATCAAGAGCAGACTGCGCCGCTTATTGATTACTACCGCAACCTCGGCCTGTTGCGCGAGGTGAACGGCGAACACACGATCCCCTACGTCCATCACTTGCTGCGTCAGTTGATCATGACCAGCCACGAGTGTGATTGAGCGACATCTGGTATGGGATCGAGTAGTGAGTAGCAGCGATGATTGTGTTGAAGACGGCGCAAGAGATCGCCATTATGCGTCAGGCGGGTCGAATCGTAGCGACCGTGCTGGCAGAGTTGAAGGAACGCGTCGCACCGGGCGTGAGCTTGATCGAGCTGGATCGGCTGGCGGAGAAAATCATCACGCAGTGCGGCGCTACGCCGTCGTTCAAGAACTATGCGCCGAGTGGTGCGCCGTATCCCTTCCCGGCCTCGATCTGTGCGTCGGTCGATGATGAAGTGGTGCACGGCATCCCTGGCCAGCGACGCCTCAAAGAGGGAGAAATCGTCAAGCTCGATGTTGGCGCGATGTACAAAGGCTATCATGCTGACTCGGCGATCACAGTTGGTGTTGGGCGCATCCCAGCGCGCGCGCAACGGTTGATGCAGGTGACGCAGGAGTGTCTGGCCGCGGCGATCGCTGCGGCGCGCAAGGGCAATCGCTTTGGCGACATCGGCGCAGCGATTCAGGGCGTCGCCGAGCCGCGCGGCTATTCGGTGGTGCGCGAGTACACCAGTCACGGCGTCGGTCGCGAATTGCATGAAGGGTTTGGCTTGCCGAACGCCGGACAGGCCGAGCATGGCATGTTGCTGCGCCCGGGACTCACCATCGCGCTGGAGCCGATGATCAACGAGGGACGCGCTGAAACAAAGATTAAGAAAGATGGCTGGACAGTCGTAACGATTGATGGTAAACTTTCCGCCCAATTTGAGCATACCGTGGCCATCACCGATGGTGAAGCTGAGATATTGACGAAGCTCGATTAGAAGCTCAGGGAGATTGGCTGGCGTCCGGCTCGCGCGAAGCGTGCGAGTCGGACGTCGCATGTATGTGAGTTTCAGGCGTTCCCTATCTATGGGGAGCACCACGGGCTCGGGAACGAGGTGAAAAGTGAAAGTAGCAGCATCAGTGAAAAAGCGCTGCCCGAAATGCAAAATCATCAAGCGGCACGGGCGCGTTTACGTCATTTGTGAGAACCCAAAGCACAAGCAGAGGCAGGGTTAGGAGACGACCATGGCAAGAATCGCTGGAGTAGATCTGCCGCGCAACAAGCGCGTTGACATCGGGTTGGCCTATATCTATGGTATCGGCCGTCCGCTGGCAAAGGAAATCCTCGCCCGCACCAACATCAACCCTGCGACTCGCATCAAGGACCTGACCGAGGCAGAAGCAGCCATCTTGCGCGAGATTGTGGAGAAAGAATATAAGGTGGAGGGTGATCTGCGCCGCGAAGTGCAGCTCAATATCAAGCGCTTGATCGAGATCGGCTCATATCGCGGGCTGCGCCACAAGCGCAACTTGCCGGCTCGGGGCCAGCGCACGCGCACGAATGCGCGCACGCGTAAGGGTGTGAAGAAGACGGTGGCCGGGCGTGGTCGCCGGCGTGGCGCGAAGAAGAAGTAAAGCGCGTCGCGGGAGCGGGGCATATGCTTCGTTCTCGCGCCTGTTCGAATAAGACTCGCCTATGGGTAAAGCAGCAAGCACACGTGGTCCGCGTCGCCAAACCAACCCGCGACGCGCGCGCAAAAACGTCGCTCAGGGCGTGGTGCATATCCACGCCATGTTCAACAACACGATCGTGACGATCACCGACAAGGCCGGCAACACGATCTGCTGGGGCAGCGCCGGCTCGGCTGGCTTCAAAGGCAACCGCAAAAGCACGCCCTTCGCTGCCCGCATCGCCGCGCAGAACGCGTATCGCGCGGCTGTGGAGAACGGCATGCAGGAAGTGGACGTCTATGTGAAGGGGCCGGGTCCGGGTCGGGAAGCAGCCGTGCGCGCGTTGCAAGGCACCGGCCTGCGCGTCAAGTCCATTACCGATATCACACCTGTGCCGCATAACGGGTGCCGACCTAAGAAGCGCCGCCGCGTGTGAGCGCATTCGGCGATTGTTCGTTCGAGACGCGCGATTTGGAGGAAGACGGCCCGTTGTAAACAAATCGAACGTCTCACATTAGAGAAAAGATGGCTCGACACATTGAACCTGTTTGTAGATTGTGTCGCCGCGAAGGCGAAAAACTCTATCTGAAGGGCGCTCGTTGTCTCACACCAAAGTGCGCTTTGGAGCGACGCGGGATTATCCCCGGCCAGCATGGACCGAACATGCGCACGCGCCGCAGCAAGGCGAGCGATTACTCGCTGCAGTTGCGTGAGAAGCAGAAGATGCGACGCATGTACGGCGTGCTCGAGGCACAGTTCCGCCGCTACTTCCGCGAAGCGCTCAAGCGCCGCGGCGTGACCGGCTCAGAATTGCTCATCTTGCTGGAACGCCGACTCGATAACGTGGTCTATCGCATGGGCTTCGCACCCTCGCGCGCTGCGGCACGTCAGTTGATCAACCACGCGCACCTGAATGTGAACGATCATCCGATCGACGTGCCGTCCTACCTGGTCAAGCCGGGGGACAAGATCTCTGTACGCGAAGCCAGTCGGAAGTTGACCTATTTCAAGGAGCTGATGGCGGATAAGGATACGCCGCCGGCGCCGGCTTGGCTGTCAGCTGATCGCAGCACACTGACCGGCGTCGTTCATGCCCTCCCGAAGCGCGAAGATATTGACGTGCAGTTGAAAGAACAGCTCGTCGTAGAGTATTACTCGCGGTAGCAAGTTGTGTTGGCGCTTGCGCTATGGCGCGGGCGCCGGACGAGGAAGAAGCACATGCTATCTGCACCTGTCTTTCCGAAAGTTGAGAGCGACGCCCTCACGCGCGACTATGGCCGCTTCATCATCGGCGCCATGGAACCTGGTTTCGGCATCACGCTGGGAAACGCGCTCCGTCGTGTGTTGCTCAGCTCGTTGCCCGGCGCAGCCGTGACTTCGATGCGCATCACCGACGTGCATCATGAGTTCTCTGACATCCCCGATGTGAAGGAGGATGTGACTCAGTTGATGCTCAACGTGAAGCAGATTCGCATGCGCATGCACAGCGAAGGCCCACTGCGCATGCGTCTGGAAGTCCGTGGCGAAGGTGTGGTCACTGCCGGCGACATTCAGGCGCCGCCGGAGATCGAGATCGTCAACCCGGATCTCTATCTGCTGACGACCGACTCGAACAAGGCGCGCCTCGACATCGAATTTCAAGTCGAGATGGGGCGTGGTTATTCACCGGCTGAGCAGCGCGGCCGACTGCCGATCGGCGAGCTCCCTGTAGATGCGATCTACAGCCCGGTGCGGCGCGTTAACTATCGCGTCGAGCCGGCGCGCATCGGCCAGACGACGAACTATGATCGGTTGATCATGGAGGTCTGGACCGACGGCACGATCCGCCCCCAGGACGCGCTGTCACAGTCAGCCGCGATCCTGGTGCAACACCTGCGTTTGATCGCCGGTGTGAGCCTGGAAGAAGTGATGCTCGAGGGCGAGAGCGACAACAAGGGCATACCGAGCGAATGGAGCGACAAGCCCATCGAGGAACTCGACCTCAGCGTTCGTGTCTATAACTCGCTCAAGCGCACTGGCATCAGCACCGTCGGTGAATTGCTTGAAATGATGGAGCGGAGCGGCGGCAACTTAACCAATCTGCGTAATTTCGGCGAGAAGTCCATGGCGGAGCTGAAAGAGAAGTTGCGCGCCCGCGGGTTGCTCCCGCAGGAAGAAAAGACGGAAGAAGAAGTGGACGAGGTGTGACATGAGGCACAAGGTATCGGGTTACAAACTTGGCCGTTCGACGGCGCAACGCACGGCGCTGCGCCGCAGCCTGGTGACCGAGTTGATAGATCACGGTCGCATCCAGACGACCGAAGCGAAGTGCAAGGCGATCCGCGACCAAGCCGAGAAGCTGGTGACGATTGCGAAGTCCGGGTTGGTGGACGACAAGGCTCAGCAGGTGCATGCGCGGCGACTGGTCGCCGCGCGGGTGAACGGCGGGCCGGCGACGGTACGCAAGTTGTTCGAGGACATTGCGCCACGCTATGCGAATCGCAATGGTGGCTATACCCGCATCAGCAAACTCGGCCCACGTAAAGGCGATAACGCGCCGATGGCGATTATCGAGTGGATTTGAAGATTCGCGCGAAGGTCGCCTACGACGGCACGGAGTTTATCGGGTTTCAACGACAAGCCGCGCAGCGTGGGCGAACGGTGCAAGGAGAACTGGAGGCAGCCCTAGAGAAAGTTTGTCGGTCGCGTGTCGCCGTCGTAGGCGCAGGTCGTACTGATGCCGGTGTGCATGCCACCGGCCAGGTCATCGCTTTCGAGGTGGATTGGAAACATCCGCTCGACGCGCTTGGCCGGGCGCTGAATGCGACGCTGCCGGAAGACGTAGCCGTTCGTGACTTGGCGCTATGTGAGGCGGGGTTTCATCCGCGCTTCAGCGCGAAGAGCAGAACCTACGTTTATACAGTCTACGTCAGTGAAGTGCGACAGCCGCTGCTGCGACGCTTCGCTTGGCAGCTCGAACAGCGACCCGACGTATCGGTGATGAATGAGGCGGCTCGGCGATTGATTGGATTGCACGACTTCGCTGCGTTTGGCAGTCCGCCATTGGGAAGACCGGGAGAGACAACGGTGCGCGAAGTGCTGCGCGCAGATTGGCAAGCGATGGATGATCGGTTGTGGTTCACGATCGAGGCAAATGCTTTCCTCTTTCGGATGGTGCGCCGGATCGTGGTGGCCCTGGTGCGCGTGGGCCGAGGTGAATACGGCCCGGACGAGATCGCGGACATACTGGAAAGTAGAGATGCACAGCGGATCAAGGGCTTGGCGCCCGCATGTGGGCTGTGCCTCGTGGATGTGAAATACTAGGTGCAAGATGAGGACGATCAAGACATACATGGCGAAGCCAGAAGAGGCCCGCGCCAGCCAACGCTGGTATGTCGTAGATGCGGAGGGTGTCACACTGGGCCGGCTTGCCAGCCAGGTTGCCAAAGTCATCGAGGGCAAGCACAAGCCCATGTATTCGCCGCACGTGGACTGCGGCGACTACGTGATCGTGGTAAACGCCCAGAAAATCCGCGTCACTGGCGATAAGATGACCGAGAAGAAGTATCAGCGGCACTCCCTGTATCCTGGCGGCTTTAAGGAGGAGAATCTGCGCGATCTCCTGGCGCGCAATCCGGAGCGCGTCATTCGCGAAGCGGTCTGGGGCATGATTCCGCATGGGCGACTGGGTCGCAAGATGATCAAGAAGCTGAAGGTGTATGGCGGCCCAGATCATGAGCATGGTGCGCAGAAACCGCAGCCGCTGGAGATTCGGGACAAGTGATAGGGACCGGCGTGCGACGAAGATGCGAGTTGCTTCGCCGCTGCCGAGGACGTATAGCCTATGACAGAGACTCAACAGCAATACTACGAGGGTATCGGTCGTCGTAAAGAGGCTACCGCGCGCGCCCGCTTGTATCCGCAGGGCAGCGGCAGCGTGTTGGTTAACGACAAACCCGTGAATGAGTACTTTGGGCGCGAGGTTGATCTAATCACCGTACATGCACCGCTCAAGCTGACCGGCGCCGATGCGCGCTTCAACGTGAGCGTCAAAGTGACGGGCGGCGGCATCACCGGCCAGGCAGAAGCGACGCGCATGGCCATTGCGCGCGCCCTGCTGGAAGTGGATCCGGAATATCGCCTGATGTTGAAGATGGCTGGCTATCTCTCGCGTGATGCGCGCGAGAAGGAGCGCAAGAAACCCGGCCTCAAGCGCGCCCGCAAGGGACCAACCTACACCAAGCGCTAGCAGCCTCATGGCAGCGCAGCAGGAGAAAAGCGATGAATCTCGTCGAATCGCTCGAAAAGAGCTTACAACCGAATCCGAAGATTCCGCCGCTTCAGCCCGGCGATCAAGTGCGCGTCCATCAGAAGATCATCGAGGGCGACCGCGAACGCATCCAGGTCTTCCAGGGCACCGTCATTCGCCTGCGCAAAGGCGGCGCGAACGCCAGTTTTACCGTGCGCCGGATCGCCAGCAACAACATCGGCGTCGAGCGCACGTATCTGCTGAACTCGCCGCGCATAGACAAGGTGGAAGTGATGCGCCACGCCAAAGTGCGCCGCGCGCAGCTTTACTACTTCCGCAATTTGCGCGGCAAGTCCGCTCGCCTGAAGGAGCGCTTGCCGTCTTCGGCCGGCGTCAAGTCCAAGCGCGCAGCAGCGCCGGCCGAGTCCGGCGAAGCGAGCGAGGCATGAAGCTTGAACTCCCGAAGTCGTCGCTTCGGGAGTTTCTTTCGTTGCCAGTGTGAAGGTTGCAATGAATAGCCCGCGCATCCTCATCCCTACACCGATTCAAGACCCCGAGAAGCGCCGCTTTGCGCTGGGCAAGAACTACGTGAACAGCTTGGTCGCATGCGGGGCAATTCCGGTTCTGCTCCCTACAGTCGTTTCGCTCGAATCCTGGCGGGCGATGTATGAATCGGCGGATGGCATATTGCTCTCCGGCGGTGGCGACGTGGACCCAGCGCGCTTTGGCGAGTTGCCGCACGAGAAGACTTACGGGGTCGACCCTGAACGCGACGAGGTGGAGATGGCGCTGGCGCGCTGGGCATTGCAGGATGACAAACCCCTCTTCGCGATCTGTCGCGGCATTCAAGTCGTGAACGTCGCGCTGGGTGGCTCGCTGATTCAGGATCTGCCTTCGCAGCGGGGTGGCGACGTCCCACACGATGGAACGGCCAACGGCTTCGCTCGGCACCAGGTAGCGCACACGGTGCGTGTCGAGCCGGGGACGCACATTGCGCAGATCATCGGCCCAGGCGAGTTGGAAGTGAACAGCTTCCACCATCAGGCCCTTAAAAGGATCGCCGACGGGTTGGTCGTCACATCGCGCTCCCCCGATGGCGTCGTCGAGTCGGTTGAACTCCCTGGTAAGCGCTACTATATTGGCGTGCAGTGGCACCCCGAAGAGATGGCTGCCGACCGCGAAGACATGATGCGCCTGTTTTGCATCTTCGTCGAAGCCTGTGCACATCGTCGTGATTAGAATACGCGTGCAATTCATTCGGGAGTCTGAGACTTGAACATGATGAGTTCGATTGCTTCGAAGTTGCGCGCGCTCGTGGCGACGATCGTCGCGATGCTCATCGGCGCGGATGTGGCGTTGGCGGCCTCGCCGGTCCAACTGGGCGGCGGCAGTGCTGTGTTCGATAACCTGATCTTTGTCGTGATCGGCGGTGTGTTGATGGCATTGCTGGCCAGTGTGGCTGGTGGCGTGGTCATTGCCGTATTAGCCAACAGCGTTAGCCGTTTCTTCCGTCGCAACCTGCCGACCGATGAGGAGATGGCTGAACTGCGCACCGAGCTGCGTGCAGTGGATCAACGCCGGCCGCGGCAGATCCGTTTCGAGATCGGCCCAAGCGCTGAGCCGTTCGTGTTTTCGGCGATCGGCTTCGTGGCCTGCCTGATTATCTTCAGCCTGGCATTGAGCGCCGTACCGCAACCGGTGCGTGGTGAGTCATTACCCCAGGGCGAAGAGGCCAAACCGGCGGAGTCCGCTGCGCTCCCCAAAGAAGGTGACTTCGGCAAGATCACTGATGGCCTACCTGTAGGCGACCCGGAGAGCGGTGCAAAGCTGTTCAACACAGCTGGCTGCGTCGGTTGCCACAGCCAAAAGAAGGGTGAGCGGTTGGTCGGCCCTTCTTTCTACAATTTGTGGAATACTGCCCAGACGCGCGTCCCGGACATGAGCGCGCGTGAGTATCTTTACCAGAGCATCGTTGACCCGAACGCCTACATCGTCGAGGGCTACCAGGCCGGCTTGATGCAGCAGAACTACGCGGCAATCCTCAGCCCGCAGCAGATGGCCGATATCCTGGCCTGGATCGAAGTGCGACACAAGGACGAGCCGTAGCGCGCTTCCATCGTGCGCTCGATTAAAGGGGCATCCTGCCAGGACGCTCTTTTGCGTCTTGATGAGTAAAGCCGAATTGATTTCGCGCATTGAGTCCGAGCGCCGCGTGCTGGAGGAGACCCTGGCGCGCATTCCGGCGGAAGACATGCTGGTGGAGGGCGTCGTCGGATGGTGGTCCGTCAAAGACACGCTGGCGCACATTGCAATGTGGTACTCGCGCGCGGTCACGCTGCTCTTTCAGGCCGAGCGCGGCGGCGCGTTGCAGTTGCCCCGGTCGAACGCGCCGGATTGGTCGGACATCAACGCGCGCGACTACGCATCGCAGAAAGATCGCCCGCTGGATCGCATCCAGGCCGATTTCCACGGGGCGCATCAGCAGTTGATCAAACGGCTGAACGCTTGGGCGGACGAGGCGGCGTTGTTCGACCCGCGACGCTATCCGGCGCTGAAAGGGCGCGCGCTGGCGGATTACCTGTGGGATTACACCGGCGGCCATTCCGCCGAACATCGCGCTCAGATTGAATCGTGGCTCGCGGGCCGCTCTCGCGCCGCGCACTGACCATCGCTCATCCGATGTTGTTCTTCGACCTGACCGAGATCTACAGCCGCATCCGGCTGCGGGGCAGCACACGGCTCGACTTCCTGCATCGCATGTCCACTGGCGATGTGCGCGGCCTGAAGCCGGGCGAGGGCAAAACGACCGTGCTGACGACGCCGATCGGCCGTATGGTGGACTACCTCATGGTCCTGGCTTTCGACGATTCCATCCTGCTCATCGGCGGTGGCGGCAATCAGAACAAGGTGGTGCACTGGCTGCGCAAGTACGTCTTCTTCAATGACGACGTGCAGGTGAGTGACGAGACGGGCGATACGCGCATGTTCGGCGTCGGCGCGGAGGGCGACCCGCGCTTCATCGAGAAGGTCATCCCCGACATCGGCCGGTTCGCGCTGCCGGAGTATGCACATCGCGCAGTTGAATCGCCGCTGAGTGCCGATGGGCAGATTGTGGTGGCGCGCGCGCCGCAGGCCCTCGGCCTGAGCTTCTTTCTGATCGGCGCGGGGCTTGACCTGGCGTCGTCGCTTGCCGATGCGCCTCCTATCACGCCGGATTTCGACGCCTGGCGCATCCTGCATGGCTATCCGCGCTTCCCCAACGAGATCAATGAAGACTACATCCCGCTTGAAGCCGGCTTATGGAACGCAGTGAGCTTCGACAAGGGATGTTACACCGGCCAGGAGATCATCGCCCGCATGGAGAGCCGAGGTCAAATTGCCAGGAAGTTGGTCGGACTGACTGGCGGCGCCGACTCGCTCTCGCCGGGCGAAGAGCTCCTCGCCGAGGGCGGCGAAGTCGTCGGCAAAGTCACCAGCGCGGCACGCGGCGCGGCGCTCGCATATGTCCGCAGCGCATTCGCCCAGGAGAACCTACGGCTGCGATCGCGGCAGGGGACGCTTCTCCATGTCGCAGGGATCGTGCGAATTTAAGGTAAAATACTACGCTTTGATCGGAAGGTCAGTACGCCTTTCGGGTTCATTCTGGGGATCATGTTCGAATCGCTAAGCGACAAGCTGCAAGCTATCTTCGACCGCCTCGGCAAGCGCGGCATCCTGACCGAGCAGGATGTGGATGCTGCGCTGCGCGAGGTGCGTGTTGCCTTGCTCGAAGCCGACGTGAACTTCAGAGTCGCCAAGGAATTCCTCGTGCGCGTGCGGGAACGCGCGATCGGCGCAGAGGTGCACAAGAGCTTGACCCCCGGCCAAGCCGTGGTGAAGATCGTGCACGAGGAGCTGTTGAAGACACTCGGTGAGGGCGGTAAGCTTGACCTGGGCGGCCCGCCACCGCGGGTGATCATGCTGGTCGGCCTACAAGGCTCTGGCAAGACCACGACGGCAGCCAAGTTGGCGCTGCGCCTGCGCAGCGACGGCCGCAAGCCGCTGCTGGTCGCCGCCGACACCTACCGACCGGCGGCTATCACGCAACTGGAGACACTGGGCAAGCAGATCAACATTCCCGTCTTCTCGGAGGGCGACAAAACGCCTCCACCACAGATCGCGCAGCACGCCATCCAAAAAGCCATCCAGGGCGCGCTCGATGTCATCGTCATAGACACCGCCGGCCGCTTGCAAATTGACGAGGCGATGATGCGCGAGGTGGAAGAGATCAAAGCGCGTGTCAAGCCGGCCGAGGTGTTGCTCGTCGCCGACGCCATGACCGGCCAGGAGGCCGTCAACATCGCCGATGCGTTTAATAAGCGCGTCGGGCTGACCGGCCTGATCCTGACCAAGATAGACGGTGACGCGCGCGGCGGCGCGGCCATCTCTATGCGCGCCGTTACCGGCGTGCCGATCAAATTCCTCAGCACCGGCGAGAAGCCCGACGCATTTGAGGTCTTCCATCCCGACCGGCTGGCCTCGCGCATCCTGGGCATGGGTGATGTGCTTACGCTGATCGAGAAAGCGCAGCAGCAGTTCGACGAACAGGAAGCGGCGAAAGCTGCCGAGAAGATGCTCTCGGCCAGCTTCGACCTGGAAGACTTCCTGTCGCAGATGCGACAGATCAAGCGCATGGGCCCGCTCAATGACCTGCTCGCATTGATCCCCGGCATGAAAGATTTGACCAGGCAGATTTCGCCGGAGATGACCGAGCGACAGTTCAAGCGCGTGGAAGCGATGATCAGCTCGATGACGCGTGAGGAGCGTCGCAACCCGAACATCCTGAATGCTTCGCGCAAGCGCCGCGTCGCTAGAGGCAGCGGCACAAGTGTGCAGGAGCTGAATCAACTGCTTTCGCAGTTCCGTGAAGCGCAACGTATGATGAAGCAATTGGCGAACAACCCGCGCTTGCGCATGATGAGCGGGTTGATGGGCGCCAGAAGGAGATAACCAAGGAGATACGATGGTTCGAATTCGACTACGCCGTATGGGTTCAAAGAAGCAGCCGACCTATCGCATCGTGGTGTGCGATAAGGAAGTGCCGCGCGATGGTGCGTTCATCGAGGTCATCGGCACCTACAATCCGCGCACCGAGCCGGAGACAGTGCTGGTGCAGGAGGACCGCGCCCTATATTGGATGAAGGTGGGCGCGCAGCCCAGCGAGGCGGTCCAGCAACTCTTCCGAAAGACGGGCACCACCGCGCGCTTCGAGCGGCTGAAGAAGGGCGAATCGCCCGAAGTATTGCTGGCCGAAGCGGCTGCGCAGGTCGCGGCTGCGCCGGCGATCAGCCCCAAGACGCGCATCGGCCGCAAGCCTGCCCCCAAGCCGAAGAAGGCCGAGCCGACGGCCGAAGCCGCTGCCAAGTGAGCCGGCATGCGATGAGCGATGAAAGAGCTGGTCGAATACGTTGCCCAAGGCCTGGTGGACCATCCTGACCAGGTGAAAGTGACCGAGTCGGTTGACCGTGATACGGTCTTCCTCGAGTTGCAAGTGGCGCCCGGCGAGGTAGGGCGCGTAATCGGACGCGAAGGCAAACTGGCTAATGCCGTACGCACGCTGCTGCGTATCTCTGCTGCCCGGTCGCGCAAGCGCGTGGTGCTGGACATCCGGGATTGAGGCTCAGCGCAGTAGAATGCGCTCCTTCTTATCGTGGCGGAGTCGCGGCGTAAGTTTCTCGTCGTCGGCAAAGTATCTCGCCCGCATGGCATCGCGGGCGAGATCAAGGTGCAGTTAGCGCCGGCGTATGAAGGCGTCCTTGATGGGATCAAGCGCGTTTACCTCAACGATGCCGGACATCCATACCGCATACTATCGCATCGTGCACATCAGGGCGGCGTGCTGCTCAAGCTGGAGCGCGTCGCCACACGCGACGCTGCTGAGGCGCTGCGCGGCGCGCGTGTGCTCATTTATACAGGCGACTTGCCGGCGTTGCCGTCCGGCGAATATTACGCCCACCAACTGATCGGGCTACGCGTGGTGCACGAATCGGGCGAGTTGCTGGGTACGCTGAGCGAAGTACTGCGCACGGGCAGCAGCGATGTCTACGTTGTGAAGGCGGCTGCCGGGGAGTTGCTCTTGCCGGCCATCGAAAGCGTGATCCGTGCAATAGACCTCGATGCCGGAACGATGACGGTGACTGTGCCCGAGGGGTTGACCTGATGGGCGGTGAGGGACTCGAACCCCCGACCTTCTGTGTGTAAGACAGACGCTCTAACCAACTGAGCTAACCGCCCGGCGCAGAACAATTGTATCATCTGTGTCATTCGGCCGGAGCCGACGACTGTCGTTGGCACCTCGCCGAGTTGCCTCGACTGAAAGCGTGTCCCTCATCGGCGCGCGGGGTGAACGGCGCGTTGCGCTTCGAACTCACCCAACGCTCAATTTCGGCCGCTATGATTCCCTCCGATGACTAATCAGACAACGGATAACTGTGTCGGCGTTATCAAGCTCGATCACGTGACGAAGGCGTATGAAGAAGGCGGTGTGCAACGCGTCGTGCTGAGTGACGTCAGCATCGAGTTTGGGTGCGGCGAGTTCACCGTGTTGCTGGGCAAGAGTGGCAGCGGCAAGAGCACGCTGCTCAACCTGATCGGTGGTATTGACGCACCGACCTCTGGCGATGTGTGGATTGACGGCCAGGCCATTACCCGCATGAGCGATGCGGAGCGCACACGCTTCCGGCGCCGCCACATCGGCTTCGTCTTCCAGGCGTTCAATCTCATTCCCACGTTGAGCGTGCGCGAGAATGTGATGTTGCCGCTGGAGCTAAGCGGCCGGCCTTCACTCGATGCCCGCCGGCGCGCCGAAGCGTTGCTGGATCAGGTAGGCCTCGCGCACCGTATAGATGCCTTCCCCGATCGGCTGAGCGGCGGCGAACAGCAGCGCGTGGCCATCGCCCGTGCGTTGATCAACGATCCGCTGGTGGTGCTGGCCGATGAGCCGACCGGCAATCTGGACTACGACACCGGCAAACTGGTGCTCGATCTCCTGGACACGCTGACGCGGCAGGCCGGCAAGAACCTGGTCATGGTCACCCATAGCGAGGAGGTAGTTGGCGTGGCCGACCGGGTGTTCCGCCTGCGCGACGGTAAGCTGATCGAGGATCACCTGGCGCCGCATCAGCCGGCGATGTCGGTGTAGCTGAACGGCGCTTTGATGAGGGCCGTCGTGCCATGCGCGGTGCGCCTCAGGGTGAAGGTGCCGCGCAAGTCTTCCTGCACCAGCATGTTGACGATGTTCAACCCCAGGCTGGGTACATCCGTGCCGCCGGCAGCCTTGCCCAAGCCGTTGTCGCGCACTTCTACTTCGAGCGTGCCGCCGCAGTCAATGAGGCTGATGGTGATCTCGCCCTGGTCCCGGCCGACGAAGGCGTGTTCCATGGCATTCTGCACCAGCTCGTTCACGCAAAGCGCCAACGCTGTGGCGGCGCGCGAACTCATGCGCAGCGAGTCGCCGATCACGTGAATGGCGAGCTGGAGGTCAGGACGGGTCATGTTCGCCTGCGTCAAGCCAACCACACGCGTGATCACGTCTTTCACGTCTACCAGCCGGAAGCCTTCTTGCGCCAGCGCGTCGTGCACGGCGGCGATGCTCATGATGCGGTTGATGCTTTCGTGCAGCACTTCCTTGGCGGTGAGCTTGTCGCTGGCGTCGTGCAGTTGCATCTGGAGCAACATCACCACATTCTGCAGGTTGTTCTTCACGCGGTGGTTCATCTCTTTGACGATGGCGGCGTTGCCGATGAGATGCGCGTTTTCGATGGCCAGCGCGATCTGGTTGGCCAGCGTGGTGCACAGCTCGACCTGCGCCTCGGCGAACTCACCGGCCTCCTCGGTCCACATATTGAGCAGGCCAATCGTGCGGTCGCGCACTTGCATCGGCACGCACATCAGCCCGCTGAGTTGGGCCTGAGCTGCCCAGGCGGCGTGCGCCGGTTGTAACTCGCAACACGCCTCGTTCACCAACACCGGTTCGCTCAATCGTTCGATGTTCAGGAGCGGCAGATCGTCCAGTCGCCAGGGTGGTTCGGGCGGAATGTTCGGCTTGCGGTCGTAAATCGCCCGCGGCATGAAAGCATGGACCGCCTCGTCCAGCAGCAAGACCGAGCAATGCCGAGCGTTCACCGCGCGCGCACCCATCTCGGCTACCACGCGCAGTGTCTCGTCCAGATATAACGGGGAGATGGCGGCGCGGCTGACTTCGGCGACAGTTTGCATCTCGCGCACTTTGCGTTCGCTCTCCTCTTGCAGAATGGCGCGCTCGAGGATGCCGGCGACAACTTCGCCGATGAGCGAAACGAACTCGATCTCGCCCGACGTCCAGGTGTGCCGCCGGTGCGTCTGCACGTTCATCGCGCCAACGACGCGATCCTGGCTGATCAACGGCACGGCCATCAACGATTTGAACGATCGCTCGCGTGTATTGGGCACTTCGTGAAAGCGCGGATCGCGCTGTGCGTCGCGCACGGCGACCAACTGGCGATGCTGCGCAGCCCAGCCGGTCAGCCCCTCGCCCATGCGGAGATAGCCGTGGTCTACAGCCTGGAGAAATAGGCCGGTCGTTGCCTTCAAGATCAGCCGCTGCGACGACTGGTCCAGCAGGTAGATCGAAGTCGAGTCCACGCCCATCACGCGCGTTGTCGTCTGTGTGATGCCGTTCAGGATGGATCGTAGGTCGGACGAAGCGTTGATCGAGAGCAAAATTTCGCGGATGGCGGTTAGCTCTTTCTTTTTGCGCTGCAATTCGGCGCGCATGATCGCAGCGCCGTTCGATGCGGCTTTGGTTCTGGGTGTCGCTCCCTTCACTACAGGCATGGCCCGATTCTAAGGCAGCCGTGCGCCGTGACGCATGAGTCGCAAGGCTCAGCCGCGCCGGAAGACGCGCGTCGCCGAAATGATCAGGATGATGCCCAGTCCGATCTTCAAGAGCGACGCCGGCGCGATGCCCACCAACAGGCCGCCGATGAGCGCACCGATCACCGACCCAATCCCCATCGGTGCCACTGTGTGCACAAGTGGCGCGCGGTCGGCAAATGTGCCGCGATGCGCGTAGCGGATCAACCCGACGATGACGGTGGGGATGCCAATGAGCAAGCTACACGTGCCGGCGGTCTTGATGTCTGCGCCGAAGGCAAATACGAACGTCGGGATGATCAATTCGCCTCCGGCTACGCCCAGCAGGCTGCTGACCAGGCCGACGCCCAGGCCGAACAACAGGCCTGCCACGACGCGCATGAGGGCGACATCGGGAATCAGCGCCGGAATCCACTCGGGCAGAAACCCTTCCACGATTAGCGCCAGGCCGATGCCAATCAGCAGCATCAAGATGATGCGCTCGAACTGTTGCCTGGACAGCCGACCGGCCAGCGTCGCGCCGATGAAGGCGGCGACCATCGCGCCGCCGATCATCGTCGCGATCGGCCCGGCATGCGGCGTCACTGTGTGTAGCGACAGTGTGCGGCTGCGGATCGCCAGCGCGGTGAGCAGCGTGATCAAGCTGATGGCCAGGTTGAGTGGCGCGGCTTGTTTGGCGGAATACTTTAACGGGCCGGCCAGCACCGGCAGGCGGAACTCCGCGCCGCCCAGTCCGATCAGCCCGCCCAGCATGGCGATCGGAATGGCAGTTAGGAGGGCGAGGCGCGTATGGCGCGCGCGTGCCGTGGCGATTGTGGAGGATGTCATTGGAGATCGCCTTGGCGCGTCCGGTCGCTGATGCGCAGCGCCACGAACAGCAGGGCGAAAGTGATCGCTGAGAGTAATAACACCAGCCGGTTGGCCAGGTTGACGTCATTGGCTTGCACGGCGTCGTAGACGGCCATAGACATCGTTTGAGTACGGCCGGGGATGTTGCCGGCCACCATCAGCGTCGCACCGAACTCGCCCAGGGCGCGCAGAAAAGCGAGGATGCCGCCGCCGACCAGGCTGGTTCGAATGAGCGGCAACGTGATGAAGCGGAATACCTGCGCCTCGTTGCACCCATCTACGCGCGCGGCATCTTCGGCCTCGCGGCTGAGATTGAGGATGCTGGGCTTGATGGTTTGAATTACCAGCGGCAGGGCCGCGACGATGGCCGCGACAACGGCGCCCATCCACGAAAAGACGAGCGGTAAGCTGAAGAGCTGTTCGAAGATTGGGCCAATGCCGCGCCGGCCCAGTGCGACCAGCAGGTAGTAGCCCAGCACCGTGGGCGGCAGCACCAGCGGTAACATGGTCATGCCTTCGACCAACCACTTGCCGCGAAAGTCCACACGCGCGAAGACCCATGCCAGTGCTGTGCCCAGGATGAGTGCGAAGACGCCGGCCCAGGTCGAAATCCACAGCGATAGTTCAGGCGGTGTCCAGTCTCGGTCGAGCAGCATTGCAGATGCGATGTTTGTCGGTCATTCGATCTCGTCGGGCAACCGGAAGCCATATCTGCGCATGATTGGCCGGCCCTGTTCGCCATTGATGAACCTTGCAAAGTCTATCGCGATGTCCTGATGCTTCGATGTGCTGACTACACCGAGCGCCTGATCGAGCGGTTGATGTAAGCCGCCGTCAATCAGGGTATAGGTGACCTCCGGCACGTCGGCCACCGAGAGTGCCACGATGCCCGCCGGCACGTCGCCAGTCTGCACGAATTGCAGCGTCTGGCGCACGTTCTCCCCGAGCACCAGCCTGGGCTTGAGCGTCTCCCATAGCCCGACGCTCCCCAACGCCTGTTGAGCAGCCAGGCCGTATGGCGCGTGGTCCGGATTGGCGATGGCGATGCGCGTAATCTCAGCCGATGTCAAGTCCTCCAGCTTCGTCGCCGCGATGCCGGATTGCTTGTTCACGACCAGCACGATGCGCCCGCGCGCGTACAGCGCAACCGACTGCGGGACGATCAGCCCTTTTTGCGCCAGGTCTTCCACGAACTTGATGTTCGCGGCAGCGAACAGGTCGTAGGGCGCGCCGTTCTCGATTTGCTGTGCCAGTTGACCGGTGGAACCGAATACCAGCGTCACCTTGTGACCGGTCTGTCCCTCGAACAACCTGGCGATGTCGGTAAAGGCGAACTGAAGGTCGGCCGCGCCAGCGACGGTGATGGCGCCGGACGCTGGTTTAGCTGCGTCCGCCGCGCTCCGCGGCGCAGCGCAAGCGACGAGCACACAGGCGAGAGCGATGGGGAGGACGATTGGTCTGAGCATAGCGCTATGGAATGAGGCGAACTAGGTGTGAGCGGCGGCGCCGGGCGACGTGTTCTGCCTCGCATGCATCCAGCCAGTCCAGGATCGCGCGAACCTGCCGGATGCGGAAGTTGTAAACCAGTGCGTGGTAGTCATCGCCTGGCTGGGTGTTGCGCAAGCGCGCGGCGAGGCGTTCCAGCTCGTCCCGGCAGGCGATGCGCTGCGCTTGCAGCAGCTCGGCCACGTCTTGTGGGCCGCGGCGTAGGGCGAAGTATAGCTTGGGCGGGAACTCCACGCGCATATCCTGCATGCTCCGGCTCGGCGCGCGCAGCCAGGCTTCGAAGCGACGGCGTCCCTTGGCGGTGAGGCGGAAGACGCGCCGCTCCGGCCGGTTGCCGGCTTGCTCCGCATGACCCTTGATCAGACCGTCGCGCTCCATCGCATCGAGCAGGGCGTACAGCCGGTTCATGCCCACCTGCCATACGCCGGCGAGGTCGTCGTGGATGCGCGCGAACAGGGCGTAGCCATGCGCCGGCGCTTCGGCCAGCAGGCCCAGCACAACCGGCTCGGCGAAGGGGGAACGCTTTGGTGGGCGTTGCATCGGCGTCGAATACTCACTTGATGAGTATTCGAAACTATACCGCAGATTTTGAGTGTCAGGGGTAGAGTAGGCGAGGCATTGCCTGCGCCTATCCGTTGTATGATGGCAGGGACGGCTACCGACGCGGTACACTCACCCCCACCGAATACACACCATCGCGATCTATCCGACCATTCATACGCCATGACCTCTGCAACCGACTCGACCGACCTATCTCGCCTCTTCCTGCTCCGCCGGGACATCGTGCTGCTCAACCACGGCTCGTTCGGCGCATGTCCGCACCCGGTCTTCGAGGAATACCAACGCTGGCAGCGCGAGTTCGAGCGTCACCCCGGCGGTTACGTGCATCACTGGCTGGAGAACATGGATGGCGCCCGCGCTGCGCTGGCGGACTACCTGCATACGACGCCCGACCAGCTCGCCTTCGTCACCAACGCCACGATGGGCGTCAACGTCGTCGCCCATTCGCTACGATCGTGGCTGCGCGAGGGCGACCACATTCTGACGACCGACCATGAGTACGGCGCATGCAACAACGCCTGGGCGTTTGTGTGCAGCAAGACCGGCGCGCGCTACATTCGCCGGCATGCGCCGCTGCCGGTGAGCACGCCGGAGGCATGGGTCGAGGCGTTCTGGGAAGGCGTCACGCCGCGCACGCGGGTGGTGTATCTCAGCCACATCACCTCGCCCACGGCGCTCACCTTCCCGGTGCAGGAGGTCTGCCGCCGCGCGCGCGAGGCCGGCATCCTCTCGGTGGTGGACGGCGCGCACGTCCCCGGCCAGCGGGAGCTATTCCTCGACGAGATCGGCGCCGACTTCTACACCGGCAACTGCCACAAGTGGATGATGGGGCCAAAGGGCAGCGCCTTTCTCTACGCCCGGCGCGACGTGCAGCACCTGATCGAGCCGCTCATCGTCGGCCACGGCTGGCGGCCGGACGCCGTCTCCGACAAGCCGATGCAGGACTACGTGGAACAATTCGGCACGCGTGACCTGGCAGCGTTCCTGGCCGTGCCGGCGGCGATTGACTTCATGCGCCGGTACGACTGGGCAACCGTGCGCATGCGCTGCCACGAAATGGTCTGCCAGATGCGTCGGCGCATCGAGGCGCACTTCGACGCTGAGCCGATCTGTCCTGAGTCGTTCGACTGGTTCAGCCAAATGGCTGCCATCCGGTTGCCGGATCGGGTGAACCTCGATGCGCTGCGCGCGATTCTCCATGAGCGTTACCGAATCGAGATGCCACTGATCCGATGGCATCACTTCAAGCTGGCGCGGCTGTCGGTGCAGGCCTACACCACCGAGGCCGAACTGGAAACCCTGGCGCAGGCGTTGTTCGCGCACGTGCCCGAATGCAGCTAAACCCGCCCGGCGCGCTTCGAGCGCATCGGGTGATGCGTCGCGTTTCACTGCACGGCGCCCCGAGCCGCCACGCGCCAGGTCAGCTCGACGTTGCCGTTGCGCACGCCGACCACGCGATCGAACAGGTTGCTGACCGGGCAGCAGTGGTTGGGCAGCACGGTCACCCGCTCGCCGATCGCCGGCTTCTTCAGACAGGCCGAAAAGTCCACATGGCCGTGCTCCTCCGACAGGCCATAGATGACCGCTTCGGGATACTCCAGGATTAGGCCGTGTCCTTGCAGGCCGAGCAGGTCGGACGAAAGCGTCTTGCTGCCACAGTCCAGGATGCCACGGTCGGCGGTGGGCCGGCTGACCACGGTGGCGATGACGGTGAACGAGCACTCCTCCAGGCGCATCGCGCCGGCCTGCACGGTGGCGCGGTCACCGTAGATATACATGCCGGCGCGGTGCTCGGTCAATTCGCGATGCGTGTGCGCCTGCCACATACACGCCGTGCCGCCGCCGCTCACGCGGGCGACGCCCAGCCCCCCGGCTTCGAGCAATGCGCGCGTCTCACGCACAAACGGGTCGAGTTGCGGCGTGTTCGGATAGCACATCAGGCCACCGAAGGCCAACCCGGGCAGGCCGGCGATGCATTTCGCCAGTGCGGCGGCCTCCTGCGGCGATTGCACGCCGCAGCGGTGCGCGCCGGCGTCGAACTCCACCAGCACGGTCAACTGCCGGTTGGCCATCTGAGCGGCCTCGGATAGGCCACGCGCGGTCACCTCGGAATCGGCCGTGACGCTGACCGTGGCACGCTGCATCAGCCTGGCCAGGCGGGTCAGCTTGTGTTCGCCCAGCAGGTTGTAGGGGATGAAGATATCGCGGATGCCGGCGTCGGCCATCACCTCGGCCTCGCCGAGCTTCTGGCAGGTGATGCCGATTGCGCCGGCGCGGATCTGCATGTGCGCGATCTCGGGGATCTTGTGCGTCTTGATGTGGGGGCGGTTGGCGATGCCGTGCGACGAAAGATAAGACTGGAGTTTGGCGATGTTTGCCTCGAGCTTGTCGAGGTCTACCACGAGCGCGGGGGTATCGAGTTCTTCGATTCTCATGATGCGTCTTTCGTTCGATGCTGCGTTTGGGCTGCGCGGGATCGCTTTCTGCAGCGATCCCTGCTATTTAGAAGATTCCGCCGGTAATGCACTCGGATTATCTGCCGGGGACGCTAACTCAGCATCAGAGCGGGATACGCCAGGAAGCGAGTGCCCCTGGGTGATTCCCACATGGTTTGCCGTCAGCCTGGTGGACGGATGCGCCCTACCGGCTGTAGCGTTGTGATCGCTGCTGCCAGCCGGGTGATGTGCGGGTCATAGCGGGCAATCAGCTCCGGCAGTGGCCAGATGCGCAGGTTGCTATCGAGCAGGAGCATTGCCGCGTGCGCCGTGTTACTCATCAAGGCGAGTGCGAATTCCAGATCATCCTTTGTGCGTGTGCACACGTGCGCGCGGTAGTCCTGCATGGCCTGCGCTGCGCCGATGGCCAGGTCGGCCATCTCGCGCGGGCCGTCGCACAGCAGCTCGTAACCCCGTAGCGCTTCGCCGCGCTTGCGCAGCGCCGCGAAGGCTGTGATCGCTTCGGCGTCCTGGTCGGCCAGCGCCTGGAAGCGCAGGCGTGCTTGTGACATGGCTTGTTGCATGCGCCGGGCGGCCGCTTGCGCCTCGCCGGAAACGCCCTCGTCCAGGCTGGCGTTGGCCGTGGCTTGCGCCAGCCCGGCGGCCAGTGCGCCGCCAAGCGCGATGGTTGCGCCGGCCTGACAGTGGGTTGCTTGCGCGATGTGGGCGCATGCGTCGCCGATCGTGCGTTGGGTCAGGGTAGGGGACGTCATGTCGCCGTGAATTGTAGAGCGTCCGTCGTATTTGGCGATCCTCGCTGTCTTGTGTATATACTGGCAATCCATGCAGATGCGCCGAAAAGGGAGGAGTGGCCGTGACACATGACGCTCGGTGGCGCCGGTTCGTCATCGCGCTCGCGCTGTGGTGTCTGGCCGTCGCCGGCTTGATCGCATCGTGCAGCGCGGCGCAAGCTGCGCCGCAGGCGCTCGCATCGGTCGCTGCGTCCACTGCATCGCCGGCGCCGACCATCGTGGCTACGCCGTCTGCAACGGTCCAGCCCACCCTGATGCCCCGAACGCGGCCTGCGCGAATAGACGGTCTGCCGGTGGTGTTCGTGGATGAGCTGCCGCGTGAAGCGCAACAGACGTTGGCGCTTATCCGGCAGGGCGGTCCCTTCCCCTACCGCCAGGATGGGACGATCTTCCAGAATCGCGAACGCCGGCTACCGATCAAGCCGCGGGGCTACTATCGCGAATACACGGTGCGAACGCCGGGCGAACGCGACCGCGGCGCGCGGCGCCTCGTGATCGGCAACGGAGGCGAGATCTATTACACCGCGGACCACTATGAGAGCTTCGTGCGGGTGATTAAACGATGAGCAAGATTCAGGCTGTCCTCTCCCAGGTCCACCCGCCGGGGATATATCGCTTCCGGTCGCGCGCATCAGAGGCAACGCTCAGGCGCGCATTGGAAAGGGCGGGGTGGCGTTTGTTCTATCTGGATGGGCGCGAGATTCGCGACAAGGCTTCCTTCTTGCGAGCCGGCGCCGCAGCGATGGAGTTCCCCGCCTACTTCCGTCCGAATTGGGACGCCTTCGAGGAGTGCATAAACGATCTGTCTTGGGCGTCGGCGCAGGGCTATGTCATCCTCTTCGATCACGCCGGCCGGTTCGAATTAAGCGCGCCGCGCGATTGGGCAACAGCGATGGATATCTTCGAGGACGCTGTGGCATCGTGGCGCCGCGCAGGCACGCCGATGTACGTGCTCGTGCGCGGGGCCGAAGCGATCTATCCCGATTTGTAAGTTGCCGCCGGGGTTCACTTGGGAGACCAGAAGGCCAGCGACCCATTGCCGATCACGCGTGGGTTGATGCTTCCCGAAGCCTCCGTCTCCAGCACGTAGTCGCGCGTGCCGTTGGCGTTGCCATAGGTCAAGGTGAACACCAGCTTACGGCTGTCCGGCGACCAGATCGTGACCGACCGGCTGTAGCGGTCGAACTCGGCGGCGAGCCGCTGGAAGGCTGCCGTCGGCGCGAAGTAGAACAGGCCGCGTGCGCTGCCGTCCTCTGGGTTGATCGTCTCCAGCAGCATATACGGTATATCCAGCGGAGGCGTGAAGTCGAAGCCCTTGAAGCCCGGTGGGACGTCGGTGGCGCTGGCGCTGCTGAAGCTGGCGATGCGCTGGCCGTCGGGTGACCAGAAGAAAGCCACGACCGGTTTGTTGCTGATCACTTTCTTGACGCCGGTGTTCACGTCCAGTATCGTGAGCGGCCCGCCTGCCTCGCGTTCGTCGGCATGCACGACGTAAGCGACTTTGGCGCCGGCTGGCGACCATGCGAAGCTAATGCGCCCATCGAACTCGGTCAGCGTCCGCACCGGCTTGCCCATCCGGTCGGCCAGCACCAACTTGTGTCGGCCTTTGCTTGCGGACTCGGTGATGAGCATGTATCCACCGTCGGGCGAGAAGTGAGGCGACTGGAAAGCCAGCCGGTCTTTGTTCGTGATGCGCGTCATCTGGTCGCTGATGACGTCCACCAGGGTCAGTCGGTCTGGCGCGCCGTTCGATGCGCTGACCTTGGCGATCAGCGTTTTGCCATCGGGGTTCCAGTTCCAGAAGACCGACTCTCCTGTGAACAGTTTGCGCGGGCGGGCGCCATCTTGCGTGGCAATCAGGTTGACCTCATAGGTCTGATCCTCGATATTCTGGGCGAGGAAAGCGATGTGTGAGCTGTCCGGCGCCCAGTCGAGATACGGAATGTCGTGAGTCTTGGACAGGAAAACCTCGCGCAGCGGGCGCTTGCCGTCCGCCGACGCCAGATACACGGCGCTGGATAGGAGTTCGCCGCCTTCTGTGTTGCGCTGAATGATCACGCGTTGTGGCCGACGCTCGATGTGCATGCCCGGCTCGGCAGGCTGCATCGTCTGTCCTTCCTCTGTTTGTTCGATTACGATGCTGTTCGGCCCGCGCTGGATCACCACTGCCTCCGGGTTGAGCTCGATCAAGGCGTTCGCGGGCGTGCGCCGTGCGGTCAACTCCACCAAGGCGATCTGCTTAGCGTCGGGCGACCAGACCGGCAAGTTGTAGAACAGCGCTTCGTTCGTCCCTCGCGTCATCTGGTTGCCGTCGCGAGTGATGCGCACGATGTTGCCGCCGGTTTGATCCATGACCAGGATGTTGCCGTCTTCGGCGACGACGGCGATGCGCCCCACGCGGCGCTCGAACGTCTTGACCAGATCGTTTTGCGGCAGACGAAACTCTTGGGGCAGTTCCACGCGCAGCTTTTGTTGGACAGGCCCGCCGGAGCTGCACGCGCTCAATCCCAAGGCTACGCATACAGCCGTCGCCGCAAGGAGGTAATGGTTGCTCGCTCTTTCCATCTGTCTCATTTGTTTCATCATCTGGGCGACCAGAATGCAATCGTGCCGGCAGCGATACGGTTCAGGTCTACGCCGGTGCCGGCCGCGTTCAAGGTGGCTACGGCGATGTCCGCCGTCTCACGCGCTGGCGAGATGCTGGCCAGGACGAGCCGGCGCCCATCGGGCGACCAGGGCGTGATGGTGCGCGAGTATTGATCGAAGTAAGGGAAGTACCGGATGAACTGACGCGATGGATAGGTGTCGGCAACCTTGATCTTGGCACCGGTGTTGACGTCTACGATCTCGATGCGCAGAGCCGGCGAACGTGTCTGTGCCAGTGGCGCGCCGAGCTTCCCCGCGCCGTCGCCCAACGGCGTAAGATTCGCGTCGAACACGATCGAGTAAACGGCCAGTTTGTTGCCGTCCGGCGACCAGAAGAACATCGAGGCTTCCTCGTGAACGACTTCGCTCGTCCCGGCGGCGAGGTCGTAGACCGTCAACGCTGCTGGAGCTAGAATGCCTTGCGGCGATGGCGCAGTATCCAGAATGGCGACGCGTTGGCCGTCGGGCGACCAGGCGAAATAGGCGCTATCCTCGACGGATTCGAGTGCGCATACCGGTTTGCCGCTCGCATCGGCCAATACCAGTTCGTCTTGATTGTTCGTGTAAGCGACGAACAGCACGTGTCGGCCGTCCGGCGACCAATGCGGCGATTGGAACGCACCGGGCAACGCTTCGATGATGGTCTGCTCCCCTTTGACCGAGCCTTTCGCTTCGATGACCGAGACGTTGGCCAGGCCCTGCGTCGTCGCTCGGCCGCCCAGGTGGGTGACCATTGCTGCCGAGTCGGCGCGCCAGTGCCAGTAGGTTGGCGAACCGGTGTCGAAAATCGAGATGTCGCCGCCGCTGCGCCCCACGACGCGGATGGCGCCGCTGCGTGGGCTGATGGTGAGGAAGGCCACCTGGTTGCTGTCCGGCGACCAGTCCACGTAGGGGATATTCCACTCGGACGTGCTGTATAGGTCGGTAATCATGCCGCCCGAGACCGGCGCAACATGGACGGTGTTCGTAATGCCGCTGAAGCCTTCGGAAGCGCTCAGGCTGACGAAGGCGATGAAGCGGCCATCGTTCGAGAAGGTCGGGAATTGATAGATGCGCCCGGCCTGCCGGCTTTCAGAGACGAAGGCATCTGATGTAATCGGGGTGATCTTGCGACCGGTTGGGTCAGTCAGCATGATATTGTTGTCAGTGGTCACGTAGACGATCTGTCCCCCGTCGCTTGCCAGGTTAGGTTCGACTCGACCGACGGCCGGCTTGACCGTGCTGCATGCGGCGTAGCGCATGCGGATCGCCGCGGTGGGCGTAGGCTGCTTCGGCTCCGTTTCGGAGGTTGCGCCTGCAGCGGCAGGAGGAGGCGTCGTCGGCGTAGACTGGGCGCGCGCGATTTGCTCCTGCTGAGAGACGGGTGTACGCGTCGGGGAGAGGGCGGGTTCAGGCGTAGATTCCTGTCTGAGAGGGTTGCTGCATGCACTAAGTGCGAGCGCTGCGCAGAATGCCAGGCTTGTCAGCCGGTTTGCCTTTTGTGTCGTCTTGTACATCACCCTTCCTCCTCTCTTGCTTCGGAAGCGTTGGTGGTTCCGCTCGGACACTGCATGGACGTGCTGCGATGGCGTGCGTTCCGATCGGTGTCGTGACTATAGGGAGGCAAGCTGAGAGGAGGATGAAACTGAGCGGAAAAGCGAGCGGACGAACCATTCCCGTTCGTCCGCTCAGTGAGCCGCGAGGGACTCGAACCCCCAACCAATTGATTAAGAGTCAACTGCTCTGCCAATTGAGCTAGCGGCCCACGCGCCGAAGTTTCTGCGCCCCATATTATACCCAAATCGAGGTCAATTCGGCAACTGTACGCCGGTCATGTCGTAGTCGCGCTCGATCGAGTTGTTTGGGAAGCTGACCGTGGTCATCGTTGGTGCGATGTATTGCTCCAGGCACAACACCCGATAGGTCTTCGCGCCAATCTGCCGGCTGGTGCCACAGGTTGGGTCGTTCGGGCCGCTGATGATTTCGCCCCATTGGTTGGCATAGAACCTGCCGCGCAGCTGTGAGCGCTCTGCATACCAGGCGGCTTCGATGCGCCGCCGATCGTTCATTGCGCCGGTCGGCACCCAGGTCGCGTAGTTGTTCGGGTCGCCGCCGAAGAAGTAGTTCGCCTTGATCGTGAAGCCGAAGTCCCACGACCAACTGCCGCTGCCGGCGGCGCGCGAGTACCATGACTCGAAGCGCGCCGGGCTGCTCGAACACTCAGGGGTGAACACCGACATGATCGGCCGAACGTCGGGGTCGCAACCGTCGCGGCTGATTTGCGGCCCGGTCATGTCGCCTTCGCCGAAGTCCATCCAGCCGCGCCAGTGCGAGAGGTTGCCGGCGCGATCTCTGGCCCATACCTGATACGAATGGAAGCGCGAGCTATGCCCGCTGGGGTTGGTGTCTATGTGTGCGATAACGTAGATATCCACGCCGTCGTCGCGCAGCTGGAAGCCTTTGAAGCTGGTGTGTTTGAGCTGGTTCTCGTTCGGCGTATTGGCCGGATGCTCGAAACCAGGCATGTAGCCTGCGTCATAGACCCACTGCGGCGGCGGGTCGCCGTGCTCATGGCCGGTGGCACAGCCGTTGATTACCGGTGGATGCCACTCCGTCATGGACTCGCCGCACCGGCCGCCACTGGGTTTGCTAACGTGTGGCAACCAGACTTTAGGTGAGGCGTCGGCCTGTTGCGGCTCGCGCGTCGGTTCGGCGGACTGTGCCATCCAGGCTTCTGGCTGATGCAAAGCGTAGGATTGCCGGCTGATGTAGGCGTGTGCACGATTCTTATTTGCTACGCCGATAAAAACGAACATGCTGGTCAGCAGGAGTGCGTGTGCGGCCAAGATGCTGCTGGCTTTTGACATGGACAGCCTCCGTTCGAGCCTGGGCCTGGCGAGCGGCAGATCTCTCTTGCTCTGCGTCGCCGGATGGTCATGTGCGCAATGCAATCACATGAACGCAGAGCATCCTAGCCAATGGCACACCGGCTTACTCTGCGCAGGCCGGACTTTGTCGGCTGCGAGTGGGCGACGCCGTCGCAGGCCTGTCCTACGCTAGGCCTGTGGCTGCCAGCGAATGGCAAAAATAACCCGTAGATCTCAGAAGGGATTGGGCGCTACCACCAGTCCTTCCGCGAACGAGGATCGAGGAAGGCGCCACGGTCGCGTATGGCGACAATGAGTGCGTTGGTAGCGGTGCCGACCGGCTGGGCATTGCGCACGGCGGGGAGGTAGCCGGTGGCGCGTCGCCCGCCGTTGAGCTGCGCCCGATAGAGCGCAACCAAGTTGGGGTCCACACACAAGTTCAGCAGGTGGACGACATAGCCGGTGCCCACGTCGTCGTGTCTCGAGTAGCCCAGTGTGAGTTCCCGTTCGCCGGCGAAGAGCACGAGCGCGATTGTGCCGCCGCTATAGATGGCCGGGCTGCGCGTCGGCGGATAGATTATTTCACCCGGCGTCGTCGCCAGTTCGAGCGCGGCGGCCGGCCAGTCCAGGTTCAACCCGCCTCGCCCGCCATAGGGTTCGCCCTGGCCTTCGCTCCATACCCAGTCGAAGCGCAGATAGGCGCGCAAGAAGGCCGGCACGCGGTTTGTCTGGAACAGGCCATGCAGCTTCGGTGCATCGGGGTCGGTTGGGCCGTTGTAGTCCACCAGCGCCGGAGGGGCATCTGCCGGCGCAATCCCAATCACCGAGAGGCGCAAATCGGCGTTGTAGTCGGTTAGCGCGTTGTTCTTGTAGGGTGGTCCCTCGATTGGCACGAGGTCATAGCCAGAGGCAACGACCGGGCAGGCGGCGCCGCTCGTCGAGGCATCTTGTGTGTCGGCGGCAATGGCGAACGCACGTGGCACGGCCTCGGCTGCGGTGGGTGCGATCGTCGGCAGTGGGATCGGCGTGGGAGGAAGCGCGGGTGTGAATGTGGGTGTTGGCAGCGGCGGCACTTCCGTTGGCGGCGGTAGGATGGGCAGGAGTCCAACCGGTTCGGGTGTCGCGGTAGCCGATGGCACCGGCGTTGTGTTCGGCGGCGCGATGGTCGGCGAAGGCATGGTTGGTCTCGGCAGCGGCGTCCAGGTGGGAATCGGAGTCGCCGTTGGGTAATATGTCGCCGGAATCGGCTCGTTGTGCGGTCGGCCTAACTCCGATGTGAAAGGGGCGCTGATGCTGAGCGTCGCGTATGCCACTAATCCGAGGATGGTGCTGAGCGACGCGCCAAGGACGACGAGCCTGGCCATTTAGCGCTAACTCTACCACCTTCAGGCACACTCGAACCCGTGCCGATAGCAGGCATTGCCTTCGCCTAACCGTGTAGAGATTCATCCACCAGCGCGAAGCCATGCTTGATGATGCTCTCCGCGTCAATGTGGAAGTAGCGGTATAGATCGGCGCGGTAGCCCGACTGGCCGAACTTGGTCACGCCGAGTGCGTGCGTTTTCTGGCCGAAGACGCTGCCGACCCAGGCCAGGGCATGCGGTGCGGCATCGTGCACGGTAAGGATGGGCGCCCAGCGCGCGTCCTCCGGGATGAGCGTCGCGAGGTGATGCACCTCATCGCCGCGCTGTTGCGCTGCGTGCCAGTCGTCGTAGGCGCGACGTGGGTTGATGAGGTTGATCAAGTTGACTGCGACCCCCTCGTTTTCGAGATAGTGCATGGCCTCGATAGCCTCCGGCAGCATCACACCGGTAGTGACGATGTGGAGCGCCGAGTGCGGATCATGGCGGCCGGGGGAGCGATGGACGACGTAGCCGCCGGCCAGGAATTGTCGCCGGAGTTCGTCCTTGCCTAGTCGCGCCATCACCGGCTCGAGCAGGGCTTGTTCGATCGGCTTGGTGGACAGGCGCAAGTACGAAGAGCGCCCGCCTTGTCGGTCACAGCACTGCTTGAGCGCCTCGCACAGCGCCCATTCCACTTCGATGGCGAAGGTCGGCTCGTAGTAGTCCAATTCGGGCAGCTCGATGCCGAGCGAGGGTGTGACCGACGATTGATGCGCGCCCCCTTCCGGCGCCAGCGTCACGCCGCTGGGCGTGGCGACGAAGATGAACTTTGCCCCTGAGTACAAGCCGTAGATGATAGCGTCTAGCCCACGGCAGACGAATGGGTCGTAGACCGTGCCGATGGGGAAGAGCAATTGGCCCATGAGTTCGTGGGCCATGCCCACCTGCCCGATCAGCGAGAACAGGTTCATCTCGGCGATGCCCATTTCGATGTGTTGTCCCTTGCTGCCGAGCTGCCAGTTGAGGATGCGCGCGCGGCCGGCCTCGTAGTCGGTTGCCTCACGCAGGGAGAACGTGCCGACTTTGTTAATCCAGCCGCCCAGGTTCGTGCTGACCGACACATCCGCCGACGAGGTGACGATGCGCGTGCCGACCTTGGGCACATCGGCCAGGCGCATCATGGCGCGCCCGAACGCCTCTTGCGTCGAGACGACGGGCATCGCGGTGGCGTTCAATTCATCCGGCACGTCCGCCGCGCGCACAGGCGTCGGCGGGATGTCGCGGGCGCGCTCCTTCAAGCGCAGCAATTTACCGCGTTCCGCGCACAGGCGCCCCTCCGGCGAGTCGGGATCGAAGCCGTCCCATTGCGTGGCCTCGGTCAGGCCGAGGGAAGCGCGAAGCTCGTTGATGCGCTCGGCGGTGAGCAGTGCGGCATGGTTGGCCGGATCGCCGTAAATCGGCAAGCCGTAGCCTTTGATGGTGTAGGCGAATATCACACTGGGGCGATCGGTCGCGCGTTCGGCTTCGTGAAGCTTATCTATGAGCAATCGCAGGTCGTGGCCGCCGAGGTTGCCCAGCAAAGCCGGCAATCGCGCGTCGCTCACGTCGCGCAGGCAGCGCAGGATGTCTTGGCCGTAGCGTCGTCGGGCGAGCGCCTCGCGGACGGCGGCGCCGTCGCTGCGGATGAGGTGCTGGTATTCCTCGTTGCTCATGTCGTCAATGCACTGGCGCAACGCCTCGCCGCCGGGGCAGGCGAAGACGGCCTGCAGGTCGTGGCCGTACTTCGCCTCGAGCACGCGCCATTCGCAATCGGCGAACAGCTTCTTGAGCTTGGCCGCGCGCACGCCTGGCGTGATGCGGTCGAGGCTCTGCCGGTTCAGATCAACGATCCAGATCGTGTTCGGTAAGCGCTGTAATTCTTCCTCGATCAGCGCTTCCCAGATGTTGCCTTCGTCCAGCTCGGCGTCGCCGCTCATAGCGATGAAGCGGTCGGCGGTGGTGTGGCCGAAGTGCGCCTCGGCGTATTTCTGCACCAGCGCGGCGAAGGTGGGCGCGACTGGCCCCAGCCCCATCGAGCCGCCGCTGAAGTCCACCGGTGAGATGTCTTTCGTGCGGCTGGGGTAGGACTGGATGCCGCCGAATTCGCGCAGCCGGGTGAGATACGCGCGCGGCAAAACCCCCATGAGATACATGGCGGCGTGGAAAACCGGCGAGGCATGCGGCTTGACCAGCACGCGATCGGTGGGTTTGAGGAAGTGGAAGTAGAGGGCAGTGAGGATGCTGACCGACGATGCGGCGCTGGCCTGGTGTCCGCCGACCTTGGTTTTGTCCGGGTTGGGGCGTACGTTGTTGGCGTGGTGGATCATCAGCGTGCTCAGCCAGAGTAATCGGCGCTCGATGTTTTGAAGGATGCCGATGGTGTCGGCATGGTCAGTAGCGTCGGTTGTCGGGATCTCTCGTACAATAGTCATGGCGCTCCTCGGTCGCTCACTTCTTCAGCAGAATGGCCATCTTCTTCGCGGCCTGACCCAGGTGTTTGGCCAACTGGTCGGCAGCGAGGTCAGCGTTGCCGCGCCGGCATGCGCGCAGGATCACACGGTGCTGGCGCTGCGCCTCGGCGTGGTAATCCACACTGGTCAGGTAGATCACGACGTAGCGCTGGACGTTGGTGTGTAAGGCGCGGATTGCATCGAGCAGGCGCAGCATGGCGCAGGGGCGATATAGCGCCGCGTGGAATTCCCAGTTCAACGCGCTCCACTTCAGCGCGTCGCGCTCGTCGTCCATGATGGTGATCAGTCCATCCAGCCGGATGAAGTCGGCGCGGGTCATGTTCGGGATGGCGCGGCGCAGCGCCAGCGTCTCCAGCGCGATCCGCATGGCGTAGATTTCGTCCACCTCATCGGCGGAGAGTTCGGAGACGACGGCGCCGCGATTGGGATAGAACGTGACCAGCCCCTCGGCCTTGAGCTGCAACAGGGCTTCGCGCGCCGGAATCTTGCTCACGCCGAAGCGCGCGGCGACTTCATCCTGGGGCAAGGGCTGGCCGCCTTTGTATTCGCCTTGCAAGATGGCTTGTCGCAACGCGGCGGCGATCCACTCGGAGGTGACGGCGCTGGTGAGACGAGGAAGGGTGAGATCGGTCAAGGCGTATGCGATTGTACGCGTATACGATTATGCGGCAAGTCGCCCGCAGAAGAGGACGCCGGCATAAGGCTTGGATGGGCGAAGGCGGTGCCTGGGGTAGACGAAGGCACTGCCTTCGTCTACCCGCAGTTGCGTGCGAATCCTATAATCCCGATTCGTCATGAAAGCGCTCGAACAACGCATCCTGGCCGAGGGCCAGAACATGGGGCAGGGCATCCTTAAAGTGGACTCGTTTGTCAATCATCAGGTGGACCCCGTGCTGATGATGGAATGCGGCAAGGAGTTCGCCCGATTGTTTAGGGACCTGAACGCGACGAAGGTGCTGACCTGCGAGATCAGCGGCATCGCGCCGGCGCTGGCCACCGGCTACGCGCTGGGCATTCCGGTCGTCTATGCCCGAAAGACCAAGCCGATCACCATGCCGGATACGGTCTTCCTCACCACTGCGCCCTCGCACACCAAGAAGCGCGATGTGGAGATCATGGCCTCGCCGGAGTATCTGCAGGCCGGCGAGCGCGTGCTGATTATTGACGACTTCCTTGCTACCGGTCAGACCATCCTGGCGCTGGCGCGCATCGCCAAGGCTGCCGGCGCCGAAATCGTCGGCATCGGCGCGCTGATCGAAAAGACCTTTGAGGGTGGGCGCGCCGCGCTGAGCGTGCTGGGTGTGCCGATCGAGTCGCTCGCGCGCATTGTGGATATGAGCGAGGGCCGGATCGTTTTTGGTTGATTGGCCTCGGGAATATGTCTCGCGTGAAAGCAGCTCAGTTTCGCGCGCGATTATTCGCATACGCCGCTGCGATCGCCCTGATGATAGGTTTCGCGCCGGCCGTGCAGCCTGCTGCGGCGCAGGGTGAAGCCAGGGCGGTCTTTGGCCTTCCCTTCGCCGAGCCGCCCGGCCCGGATACGTGGTTGCTCGGGCAGGTATACGGCAACAGCACCGGCGCGTTTGCGCGACGGCGAGAGTGGTATCGCGCTGGCCAGGGCATTCATTTCGGCATTGACTTCTCCGCGCGCTGCGGCACACCGATCGTTGCGATTGGTGATGGGGTGGTGCTCAAGGTGGATGCGTCGGAACACGGCTCGGCGCCGCACAACCTGCTCATCGCTCATCCCAACGGTTACGTGTCGCTCTATGGCCATTTGTTGGAACGGCCGTTGCTGCGCGTCGGCCAACGGGTACGGCGCGGTGAAGTGATCGGCTTGACCGGCGATCCGGATCTCACCTGCACCTCGCGCCCGCACCTGCATCTGGAAATTCGCGATCGCACGCTGGGCCGCGCCTTCAACGCGCATCGTCTGATTGACGCCGACTGGGACGCATTGATGCTGATCGGCTCGTTCGGACGCGGATTTCAGCGTGACCTGGACGACCCGCGCAAGTGGCAGACCGTGTTCGATCAGCCGGATATCCGCTTCGGCCGGCCGCTCATCAACGAATTCAAGAACACCTGGCCGAGGGATTGGAACTAAGCCGTGAGTAAGCCTTCTGCGTTCCTGGCGGCTTGCGCGCTGATGGGTTGCGCGGGCGCGGCGATGGCTATGTCGAACGAAGTCGCGCAGGCGAGGCCGGCAGCGGGAGCGCCCGCTGCTGCGCCTCAGCCATCGCCGACTTTCGCGCAAATCACTGACGGCGGCTGCTGCGTGCAGCCCTTCTTCTCGGCGGACAGTCGCCATGTGCTCTTTCTCGACAAGCCGGCTGCGACTGCGCCGGTCGGCATTTGGTCAGTTGCGGTAGAGGCGCCGCTCTCGCCGCCGACGCTGTTCACCGAACGCCTCGGCCCGTTCAGCCGTGACCTTTCGCTGGCGCTCGACCTTCAGAATGGCCAAACGGTCATCGAGCGGCTGCGCGATGGCGTGCGCTGGACGATCAATAACGGCGGCCGTCCCGTCGTCTTCTCGCCCGACGCGACGCGCATCGTATGGACAGTGCTGCAAGAATCCGGGGGATTCGACGTGCGCCGTGCACAGATCTACGTCGCCGACCTAGACGGCAGCGATGCACGGCTCGTCGCGACGCGCTTCGGCGGCGGACCGTTGGGCTGGCTGCCGGACTCGCGGCGCCTACTAATCGGCGGGCGAGCCAACCGCAGCGACCCCAGCCCGACGTTGAGCGTACTGGATGTGGACACAGGCGCGATGCGCCCCCTGGTCGCCGTGGAGCGGCTGCGGGGCGCGTCCATCTCGCCGGATGGGCGCATGCTCGTCTATTTCGTCGCCCTGGCGCGCGATGCGTCGCAAAACGGCATGTATCTGCTTGACCTGACGCCCCCTTCGCCCGTCCCGCAACGCCTGAGTTTCTTCGGCCCGTTCCGCTGGCGCGACGCCGGCCGCCTGCTCTACATCCCGCTGCGGCCCGGCGCGCCCGGCGACGAACTCTGGCAGCTCGACGTGACTACAGGACGGGCGGAGCGCTTGATCGCCGCCGACGCCGGCTCGCCGTTCAAGATCGCCAATGGCGACTGGGACGTGGCGCGCGATGGCTCGAAGCTCGTCTTCCTCTCTGCGCGCGATCGCAATTTATGGCTGGCGACGTTGCCGTAGGATGTGGGTTGCGCGCCCTCACATCGGAATGACGAGGACGCGGTCGAACTCGGTCAGGCGCTCGAAGCGGCCCTCCAGGTTGCACCAGTAATCGTCTTCGACGCGCACGCCCCAGCCGCCGCGCGGGTCGTCGGGGTAATACAACCCCGGCTCGTTGCACACGATCGTGCCCGGTTGGAACGTCTCGTCCGGCCGCAGCCCTTTGAGGCTCATGTTGGGCGGCTCATGGACTGCGAGGCCGAAGCCGTGGCCGAGGCCGTGCATGTAGCCGCACGTCGTCTCGAAGTTTTGGCGAACGGTGGGATGTTCGTGCGCTTCGAACAGATCGCATACTGCTTCGTTAAAGGTATAGGTCAGGTCGGTTGTGTTGAAGGCGGCTTCGGCCATGTTATGGGCCTGCATCACCAGCTCATGGGCTTGCTGTATGTGGTCGGGCGCATAGCCCAGGCACCAGGTGCGGGTGATGTCGCTGTAGTAGCCGCCTGGCCCGCGTGGAAAGATGTCGAACACGATCGTGCGGCCGAGCGTAATCCGGTCGTCCGGCGTGCCGCTGCTGTGAGGGATGCCGGCGTCGCGCCCGATGGCGAAGATGCAGTCTTGCATGTCCAGGCCCAACCCTACAGCCTCGCGTCGGATGAAGCGTTTGACGTCCGCTACGGTCAGCGGGCTGCCGTCGCCTTTTATCAGCGTCTCGTTGGCGACGTGGTGGTTGCGCAGGAAGTCGCGCGTCGCGCCGATCACTGCTTCGGTCAGTTGGCAGGTCTGGCGGATGTGCGCCGCTTCGTCCGCGTCCTTCGTCAGGCGCGCCGCGCTGATCACATCGCTTTCCTGCTCGGTCACCACCTCGCACACACCCTCACGGATGAGCGCGTTGAGGAAGTTAAACGATGTATTGACGTGATCGGCACCGTAAAACGCCACGCGCCCACCGACGCCGAGGTCGGCGAATACGCGCCGCCATAGCTCGACATCGGCAGCCAGGCGATCTCCGTTCTTCTGTCGGATGATCTCCGGCAGCCTGTAGCCGGCTTTGTTGATGAGCTGCAGGCCGGTCTTTGCCGCTTCTTCACGCTCCATCGGGTTGTGCACCAGGTAGGCTTCCGTTGTGTTCTCGCCGCGTCGCTTCACGATCACCGCGCCGGTGGTCACATGTGCATCGCCGACGAAGTAGGTGAACGGCGCATTGGCCGGGCCGAAGCCGTCGGGGCCGATGATGACAAGCGCATCGAGGTTGCGCGCTTGCATCAGGTGGGGCAGATCGGATTTCATAGCGGCGGACAGTATACTGACCGCAGCGTGAACGATCTGCTCGTTTCCGTCGTCATTCCGACCGCGCGCGGGCGCCGGTGGCTGCCGATGTGCATCGCTGCGCTGCGCGCGCAGACGTTCCGCGACTTCGAGATCGTCGTCGTGGACAACGCGAGCAATGACGGCAGTGCGGAGTGGTTGGCGAATCAATCTGATGTGCGCGTCATCCGCAATGAAAGCAACCGCGGTTTTGCCGCGGCGTGTAATCAAGGCATCTGCGCCGGCAACGCGCCCTTCGTTGCGCTCCTCAACGACGACGCGCAACCCGAACCGCAGTGGCTCGAAGCGCTCGCGCGGGCTATGCGGGATCCTCAGACTCTTGTCGCCGGCGTCCAATCGGCGCGGGTTGGCGCCTGCGCCAGCCTGATGCTCTTTGCCGATCGGCCAGAGATCGTGCAAAGCGCCGGCATCGCCGTGGATCGTGCGGCCATTGCCTGGGATCGCCTGCGCGGCTATCCGGCTGATTCTGCTGCAGCTCAGCAACCGCGCGAGGTGTTCGGGGCGTCGGGGGGCGCGTGTTTGTATCGCCGCGCCATGCTCGACGAGATCGGCTTGTTCGACGAGCGCTTCTTTGCCTACCTCGAAGACGTGGACCTGGCGTGGAGGGCGCAGCGCGCCGGTTGGCGTTGTCTGTATGTGCCGCAGGCGCGCGTGTTGCATTACACGAGCGCTACCAGTGGCGAGGGATCGGCGTTCAAAAACCGCTTACTGGGGCGCAACAAGGTGTGGTTGGCGGCCAAGAACGCGCGGCTGCGCGACGCGCCGATCATCGCGTTCTACGATCTGGCCGCAGTGGTCTATGCGGGGATAGTGCGCGGCGAATGGAGCCACCTGGCCGGACGGCTTGAGGGGATCCGGCGCACATGGCGGTTTACCTGCCAGCGCGCCGGCATGCGTCAGGCGTTGCCCTTCGATCCGCTCGTTGCGCCGTGGCATGTGCCCCGGCGGCTAGAGCACAACTTGCGCCCTCGTTCTACCGAATAGCGATCGGTATATAAACCCTCTCTGTGAGCGTGGACAGATCGGGTGGTGGCGATGGCGGTTGGGGGGGCTCGCTGGTTTCCAATTCGTCTGCGCCCAGGTCGGGGGCCTGGCCATTCGGACGCGATTGCATCTCGAAGTCATGTGGTATCCCGCTGCCGATGGCTTGGTCCACCGCAGGCGAATTCGTCGTAATGCGATAGTCGTAGTTTGGTGTTCCGGGCGACGCGAACCCGGCGCTGCCGGTGTTGATAACCGTATTCAGGCCATTGATTGCGCCGGGTAACAGCGGCACCGAGTTGGTGTTCAGGTTGTTCGTGTTGCCGGCGAAGAGCACGCGATTCATGTTCAACGTGTTGCCCTGCAATACCACGATGGCCGTCGCTCCCGACGTCTCTGCAGTGTGATTGGCGACGATGCTGTGGCTCAGGTTGGCTGTGGCAGCGCTTACGCCGGGCGCTTGTACGACCACGAGCGCCTGGCCAACCACCAGCCCGGGGCCTAGCCAATTGCGCGCCAGCGTGACGTGGATGAGGTTGGCGGTCAATCCCTGCACTTGGATGCCACCGCCGCCTCCGCCGACGCTAGTGCCCTGGCCTTTCTCCAGCGAGTTGTCGGCGACGATGGTGTTGATGACCTCGTTCAACGAAGGGGCGTCTGGTCGGCCGCGCCACAGGTACAGCCCGCCACCACCTATGGCGCCGGCTGTGCCGCCGCTGGCATTTCCGCTGGATAGGCGATTGGCGATGACCTGAACGCGCTCGATCCTGGCGTTCGAGTTGAGGGCGAGGATGCCGCCCCCGCCGGCCATTCCGCCGTCGGCCGAACCATTGCCGCCGCGTGCGACGTTCGACCTGAACTGTGAGTCTGCCACTATGAGCGTCGAGTCTTCCGATATGAGGCCGGCGCCGAAGGCGCCGCCGCCATATTGTGAGCCATTGCCGCCGACGGTTTCGTTGTTGCTCACCTGAACACCAATGAGGACGGCGACAGTGCCGCCTTCCAGCGCAATGGCGCCGCCCAGCGCATCGGCCCGCAGGCCATCTCCGCCGATACCGCTGCCGTCGCTGCCGGCCAGCGCGCGGTTGCCGGTGAATGTGCAGTGAGTGATGTTCACGTTGGACGCATAGATGAACACCGCGCCAAATGCGAAGCCGCCTCGGCCCGCGCTGGTGCCGCCCAGAGATGTGTTGTTCTCGAAGATAACGCGTTCCAGCGTAGATGATATCCTTCCTGGGGATGAGCGGATTGCTAGTGCGCCGCCAGCACCTGCCCCGCCGCGATCCGAGCTGGTGTTCGGACCGATGACCTGATTGTTCCTAAATACCATGTCACGCAGGGTGAGCGCGCTCTCGATCGCTGACATGCCGCCGCCGAAGGCGTTTGGATCGCCTGGGTCGGGAACCGCGCGCCCATTCTGGATGATGAAGCCTTCCATCGTTAGCGGGTTGGCCCTGACGACATTTATGCCGCGGTAGGTGTTCTGCCCGTCAATGATCGTGGGGTTGGCCGAAGGGTTGGGGGACGACCAATTGCCGGCGGAAAAGCCGCCGCGCAGCGTCAGCGATTTGCTGTTGACGCATACGACTGCATCTATCAGGAACGAGCAGGCTGCGTCGAGGCCGGTGTTCTGGTAGATGCCGGCCGCGACGCGGATTTCGTCGCCAGAGGCGGCCTGGTTGACGGCAAAGGCGATGCTCCGGCATGGCATTGCTGCTGAGCCGCAGCCAAGTGTGTCGCTGCCTGATGGTGCAACACGGATGATGTTCGCTTCGGTGTTGGCCGGTGACTGCGCTTCGACAACTGGCACGCCTGATCCGAACGCTGCTGTTGCCAACGCGGCGATGAATCCTGCAGCACACAGAATCATCATCCCAACTTGAGCCGTTTCTTGCATTCAGCTTTTAACCTCCGAGAGTCCTGCGCTTCATCAGATTAAGACGCGGAAAGTCGTGTACAGATACACTGCGTTACGTAATGATGAGATAACCGGCGACGGGGATGCACCCGCGATTCCGCTATCTTGGTTGCGCGGTGGCGTTCGATCGCTGTTTGCGCAACACGTCGAGAGACCATAGCGAAGCGGTTCGCTACTTGCTTTGCGCCTAGGCGCTATTGGTGAGCGCCGGTGATGCGTCAGCTAGGGTGTAATGTGGATCCGCGGATCTGACGCTTGGCCGACGCGTGTGTGCGTCGGAGTTGAGAAGGCAACGCGAAGGTGTTGAGAAATGGGTGGTGAGCTGTTGGTGTCGGTAGTGTCGATGTAGTGTTGGGGTGTCGGTAGGCGTTGTGGGAATCGAGGGTGATCAGGCTACGAATTATGCCGCAGCAACCGTCGCTTGATCATGCCGACTACGCTCATCAACTGATAGAAGACCACGGCATAGAGCGTCTGGCGATAGTACAAGCCGTTGTTGCGCCGGGCTGTTGCCTCGCGTGTTTCCTCTTCTCGTGTCCATGCTTCTAGTTGAGCCGTTCGCTCCAGACTATGCTTGTCTGGCTGAGCCAAGATGTAGTCGAACATGGACGAGCCGGGATGGCGGCGCAAATAATCGGCGTCGGCGTCCATGATGATCTTCAGCCAGTGCGCTTGTTCCTCTGGCTTGGCGTTCCAGAATCGGTCATTGTGTGTCAAAATGAGGTAGCCTAGTGCCCCCCCCATGTGTTTGTGATCAACGATGCGAAAGTAGCGCTTCATCACGGAGATCACCAGCTCGGAGTGCACAGCCTCGCTAGGATCGGTGAGCTTCATGGTGAGCAGGTAGGGATAGCGCATCACTTGGCGCATGTGAGCCGGCAAGCGTGCATTGAGCGCTAACGCAGCGAGCCATTGCTGCGTGCTGTATTGGTTGCGGTGGGGGCCGACATAGTCATAGTTGACGAAGTAGCCGTCTTCCGGCAATAGCTCGGCCAGCTTGCGAAACACGCGATCAATGTAGGTGATGTGGTGGGCGGCGGCAAAATTGACCACCAGATCGTAGTCGCCCTCTGGAAATGCCGCGGTGTTCGTGTCGAGCTGGTAGTAGCGCGCGGGCAGGTCGCCGGCGGCTGCGCGCGCCTCCTCCAGCAGCGAGTCTGCATAGTCCACCCCGACCGCTTCGGCAATCAGGCCTCGCTGCAACAGGTCACGCTCGACCCATCCATTCCCGCAATTCAGGATGAGCGCCTTCTTGAACACGCGCCCGCCGACCGTTTTGCGAAAGTGCTCCGTCCACGGCGTTTCGTGATCGCCGCTGATGCGACGATTCAACTCGCGCACCACGTAGTCGTAGCTGTTCCAGTAGATGCCGTGGTAATACACGCTACTGTCGTAATCCAGATAAACTTCACCAGTCATCAGTCATGTCTTGATCGCCTCGAACACCAGCGCGTTGTTGCCCAGGATGCCGAGCCGCGGTTGGTAAAGCAGGTGCATGTACGTTCGAAAGCCGATTTCGTCCAACTTGACCAGCATCTCCAGCGCGAAGATGGTGTAGACGAGGATGCCCTCCGGCCGCAGTGGATCGAGGTGATAGATCGGCTCTTTGAGAAGCCTGATTTCGCCATGCTCGATCACGGCGCGCACGTCGTCCCGGAACTCGGTTTGATGGAACGGTACAGTGAAGATGTGCCGACCACCTGGCTTGAGTACGCGATGCACTTCGCGGAACGCCAGGTAAGGATCGGGCACATGCTCGAACACGTCGGATGACAACATCACGTCGAAGATCCCATCGGCGAAGCTGAGTTGCTGCAAATCCTCATGACGGATACCATTCACCATCTCGCCCGGTGCACGATCTGGGCCGAAGTATTCGCTGCACACGTAATTCGGCAATCGGCGCAGTTGATCGTGCACCGGCCCGCGCGTCTCCGTGTTGTAAATCGCCAGATTATTGCCGTGGCCTCGCAGGAGGTTAGGCAAAGCATGCACAGGCACGCTGAACTTTTCAGTCAGCGCGTTGCAGAGCACGTAGGCAATTTGGCGATGGCGATTGGTGGATTGGCAGCACAAGCACTTACCGGATTCACGGTAGTTGTCAGTCCATAACGTCATCCGCGACCAATGTCCACAAACGGTGCAAAAGCCGACGATGCCATGACGATTTAGTGCAACTCTTTCAACCAAGGTGGGTGATCGGCGAGCAATTGGATACAGCCTCATCCTACAAAAGTAATAACAGGCTCTGTGTTTAGCTGGCCTGTTGCATCATTGGTTAGATAGTTGATAAATTCTTACTGTTGTGATATACACCCTCCAACTCTCCGCAGCTTCCTCCTCTACCGCACATCGTCGCACTGAGTTAAGAAAAGTGATTCCACAAGTAATTTAACGAGGAGGGTTCTATGCTCCAGCTAGCTTTCAAACATGTGACGCTGGTTTTTGCGCTTGTTCTTCTCATCTCGTATTTTCGACCAGTGAATGCTCAAGCTATAAACAGTAATAGCTTCCCTGTTATTCGCAACGGAAACTTTACAGCCGTTGACTTTAAGGGAGTTATTGTAGGTAATGTAAAGGGACATGTTGGTATAGATGTGGGATTGTATGGCGTTGGCCCATATACTACTCAATCGCCTTATGTGCCTTGTCACTTTCCTACTGACCCAAGCAAAAATGGTTGTGCGGAACCTTGGAACCCAGTTTATTACTACAAAGTAGAGAGTTTCAATACAGCCATTGGGTTTTCGACCTTTCCTTACGGCATCTTTGTTGACAACGTGAACAACGATGTAACCCACAACTTTGGGAGAAAGGTTGGATACGTGGGTCTTGAGATCTATCCTCATTTCTCAACAGCAGCAGGCTCAATCTATAAGCCACGCCAAAACACATATGGTGCAGTTCGCATGTCCTTTTACTCCTTCCCTATCAGTGCTAACGGAGGGTACTACACTAACAATATTGGGCACCTTACCGATCTTCCTTCAATTAATGGTTACTACTCTAATCCCAGAACCTCGGGATATATTAACGGATATTTGTACGCCGGCACTTCAGGTGGAACACCTGCGCCTTACAATTCTGTAGACATTGCGTATTTTGGTGAATCTGCACTTCGAAGCACAACTAACGGTCAACCATATGTGGCGTTCTCGTCGATTAGTAATGGTGGTACCAATTGGTCTCAACAAGAGACGTATTGGTATTACACATCAGGTCCATTATATGTGGGCAGGTATTTGGTCTACATTGACAAGTATCAAGTGGATGCGGTAGGGAATCGTCAAGGGCCACCGATCAGGAAGGTTCGTATACGACTTGATATTTCTCAACCGGGTGAATACTTGACGCTGTATATGGATCATCCTGCTAAATGCTTCGGTTGGAGCAATCCGTATATTGCACCAGCTTATCCTGGAGAGGTAAACGCTTGTGTTTCAGACAGTAATTATCCGTAACAGTTGAGATAGCAAATTGCTTGAGTAAGTTTAGCGTGACCTTTTCGGGACACTTATTTCTTCACGTTAACAGCCGCATCAACTCATCCAACCGCTTTTGAAAGTGCAACTTGTCGTAGCGCTGGCTGTCGGCCAGTGCCGCCGCAGCCAGCCGCTCGCGCAACGCCGAATCGGCGATTAGCTTAAACGTAAGCGACTGCAACTCGGCTAGTGACTGCCATAAAAGACCGTTGCGTCCATGCTGCACGATCTCTGGTTGACCACCTTTTGCAATCACCACCGGCACGCAACCGGCCGCCATTGCTTCGACCGTGGTAATGCCGAAGTGCTCGGACTTGATCGGTTCGCGCGTTTCGTCCTCGCCCAAACCGCTGGCGTGCCAGTAGATGGCCGCCTCGCCATATAACCGCTGCAACTCGCCGAACGGTGCATTGACGTGGAGTACGATGGGATATCCCTGCGCTTCGCGCTGCACGCGTTCGAAGTACTCAACGTGCATGCGCTCAAGCCCTAGGTTGCCGGCCAAGTGAAGCTCCCATCCGCACAGGCCTTGATCCACCATCCCTTTGAAAGCGGCCACTATCTCCCGATGCTTCTTGTTGTGGCTGCCGGCGAAGAAGCGCCCGACGTTCAGAATCAGATTGCGTTTGCCGCCCGGCGCGGGGGCAAACGCCTCCACGTCCACCGGCGGCGTCAGAATCGCGCTGTCACGTCGCCAGTAGCGCTGCACCCAGGTGCGCGTGAATTCGGAGATGGACCAGATGGCATGATAGTTTGCCAGGTTTTTGACGCGCGTTGTGGAGAGTTGCGCCGGTACGCCGTGTAGGCGTAATCCCCATTCCTTGAACTTGTCCTCAAAGAGCCATCGGTATAGGTGGTAGCGCGGATGCTCGATCTGAAAGTCAGACAGCGCCATGCAGAAGCGGTCTTTGGAAGCGGGCGGAGGGCAACGTATCGTAATTGCACTGGCGTGTCGCCCGTCGCCGTTCAGTTCGACGGTGCAGTGCACCGGCGCGCCATCGCTGGGCAATGCAACTTGTCCTACCGGGCTGTCATCGGTGTAAATCGTTGCACGGTCGACACTTGGCTGTTCGGCGGAGAGGTCGAACTTGACGACAAGCCTGGATTGGCTGGGCGGCAACTTGATGCGCATCATCTCGTGTGTGCGCCGGGTCTGTTTGCCGTTCACAATCTCAACACCATAGCACCCTTCGGCAAATGTCGGCACGAACAACAGTTTGCGGATTGCCATTCCCACATGCGCGCGAATCTTGGCTGGCAGGTCGAGGTAGATCTGGCCGGGGAAATAAACCAGCATGACGCTGCGCCGTGCGCGCGTCGGCGGTATATCCATGTGCGAGGCGTTGATGAAGACGTCGTAGTTTTCGGTGAGTGCTTCGAGCAGCGCCGGCGGCTCCTCGGCGATGAAGCTGAAGTTCACCCGCGACAGGTCGAGGTTCAAACGCTGCGCTAGCATATCTACCTCGACCGGCGTGTGGCTGATCACCGTCACCGTGTGGGCACGGCTGAGATGCTCCGCTGCCGAAAGGCTCATCTTCTCGCCACCACCCATGGTCGCAAGCCAACGGTTATATATGCCGATGTTCATATCAGTTCTGCATCTTTCGCCCTTTTCCCCTTGTCAGTCATCCATGATGAGTCATATGAAACCATTTCTCGATTTCATGCTGCGGTGTGATTCGTGTGCGCTGGATGTGAGCGCGTTTGCGCAGCAGTGACGGCAGGCTGCGTGCGAGTGAGCCTACGACACGCATCGACAGCAGCGCACGCGCGCATCGTTCGCTGGCGCCAGGCCGCGCCAGCAACGCTGCTGCAGACGACTCGATCAGCGATCGCATCGCCCAGCCGGCATAGCGGGTGCATTCTCCCACTGCCTGGCGCGGTGCGCCGTTTTTGATCAGCATCGCCAGCCGATTGCGCTCGACGTTGAACAGGAACAGCGGCGACCATTCCTTGGACGAGCCGCAATGTACATGGCGTACGACGGCATGCGGCGCATAGAGCACCTGCCATCCACGCAGCCGGGCCCGCCAGGACAGATCGGTGTCCTCATAGTACATGAAGAAGTCGTCATCCAGCAAGCCGACATCGTTCAGCATGGTGCGGCGCAGCAGCATGTTTCCGCCACAGCCGGCGAAGACTTCTTCCATGGCGTTGAACTGATCTCGATCTGTCTCGTAGAGCGCCTCGTGATTCTTCACGACGATCCCGCGATCGCGGCTGTGGCCATCGGCGAAGAGGATCGAGCCGGCGTTCTGCATGACCGGCCTGGCTGTGGCAGCAACAGATGAAGGGATCTCCAGGCAGAGATGCTGTGGTTCTGGCGTGAGGTGGACGCGTGCCAGGGTTTGCCCGTTTGCGCAAATGGTCGCCGTCGCAGGCGGCTGCGCTGCCAGGTGAAGGCGCAACGTGAAGCTGCCGGAGCCGTGTGGGACCGGCACGCCGATCACGCCGCGCCCCCGCATGCGCCGGAAGCGCTCGCCCGACGCAGCACGCTCCCAGCCGCCAAAGCCGTCCAGGTATTGCACTACACCGAGCGGCAGGCGGCTGTCCACGTCGAACACATGAAGCTCACTGGGAATCTCCTCTCGCTCTCCCTTTTTGGGGGAGGGGGTGGAGAGGGGCGCATCGCAATACAGCGTCACCTCGAGTTGATCGTAGAAGAGTTGCATGCGTCCAGTGACGATGCCGGCGCGCGGGTGTTCCTCTGCCACAGCGACGAGTTGCGCCAGCCAATCCGGCGCAGGCGCCGTGTCGTTGTTGAGCAGCACGATGTAATCCCCGCGTGCAACTGCGATCGCTGCGTTGTTGCCGCCTGCAAAGCCGAGGTTCCCGCCGGTCTCGTGCACCGTGACCCATGGGTAGGCGTCGCGCACCAGATGTAGAGAACTGTCTGTCGAGCCGTTGTCAGCTACGATTACCTCGAAGCAGTCCGTAGAGTAGGTTTGCGCGCGTAACGCGCCGAGGCAGGTCGGCAGGAACCGTTCGCCGTTGTAGTTTAGGACAATGACGGAGACGAACGGCAACGAGTTCATAAATTACGGCGTCAACTTCAGCAAAGACGGTGAGCGCTTAGCGGCTACCAACATCATCCGCGTCTCTTCCAGGTAGTGCGGTTGAGAGAAGCGCGTAAAACCGGCTGTGCGCAGCATCCCCACCACACATTCCGTATCCGGCACCCACCAGTTCGAGCCGTCCTCGTTGAGTTCATCCTTCTCGATGAACTTCATGAAACCTTGTCGGCAGGCGGTGACGGCTACTTGGCCTCGCCGCCCCAGGCGGACATGAACAACACTTTCCCGCGTAGGCGGGATCACCTCGGTCTCAACGACAATGGCATCGTTGCACAGCTCGGCCACCTGCTCCAGCACACCGAGCGGATTCTTCAAGTGGTACAGGATACCGGTGAAGATCACGATGTCGAAGCGTTGATTGAGCATGTGGAGATGATTGGCGTCGAGCTTGCGGTACTCGATGTCGAGGCCCCAGATGGCGCGGCATGCTTCGGCTTGTTGGAGGAACACATCCATGTTGTCCACGCCGACCACTCTGCCCGCGCCCTTCAACTTGGTCTTGAGGCAAAAGTAACCCGCATTCGTTCCTACGTCTAGGACGGAAGCGCCGGCTAGATCGGCCGGCAGCATAGGCTCAAGACATTGCCAAAGCCGATTGTGCAGCGTGGGCGAGCTGAGCGTATATACGCCCTGACCCAGGTAGATGTTCTGATACCAGTATGGAAACGAGTCGACCAAGGCAACCAGCGATTCACGGCTGCCCGTATGCGGCGGCTCAATTCTCGCCTCGTCCACTAAAGGCGCCGTTTCGATGGGCTTGGGCGTGCTTTGCTCGCTTCGCTCTCCGAGTAGTTTGTTGAGTAATCTCATGATGTCTCCTTGGCTGGCGGTCTCAAGTGTGGAACTTTCGAGCTGATATCCAAATTGGGGTTGAAGAACGGGTCGCCCTGCGCAAAGATGGTATGCATGCGCTGGCCGGCCAGCGCATGATTCTCCCACGGGACGTAGTTTGCCCGAGTTGCGCCTTCCTCGTGACGCAGCCGGGCGAAGGGCGTGTAGACGATGCGGTAGCCACGCGCCGCAATGCGCAGGCACAGATCCACGTCGTTGAACGCGACAGCATACGCCTCGTCGAAACCGCCCACCTGTTCGAATATCTCTCGGCGCGTCATCAGGCACGCGCCAGTGACGGCCGAAAAGTTACGATACCAATTCGGTCCGCCAAACAAACTGTCGTTGTAGCCCTCGGGCACGCCAGCGAAGAGATGCCCCAAACCCAGCACAATGCCGGCATGTTGGATTGTGCCTTCAGGATATAACAGCTTTGCACCAACTACGCCGATCTCCGGCCGTTGCGACCAGCGCAGCATCTCCTCTAGCCAATCCGGCGACAGCGCCTCCACATCGTTGTTCAAAAAGAGCAGGTGCGCACCGGCGGCATGATACGCGCCGAAGTTGTTGACGGCGGAGTAGTTGAACGTGCCTTCACAGTGCAGCACCTGCACGCGTGGCTCGCTCATTAGCTCTGCGTAAAAGTCCCACACCCGCTGATCGGTGCTGCCCGTATCGACCACGAGCACTTCGAAGTTGCGATAGGCCGTCAGCGTGAGCAGCGACCGAAGGCAGCGCCGCAGCAGCGCGAGCCGATCGCGTGTCGGGATGATGATCGAGATCTTCTCCTCGCGCACCGGCCAGATCAGCCGGAAGTAGCCTGGCGCGATCAGCTCCGCCTTCGGTTGCGGCACGCCAATGCGCTGCAGGTGGTTGGCTACCACATGTGGCTGCACTCCGACCGCCCAGGGCTTGCCGGCGGCCAAGCCGGTTGCTGCGGAACCGGGCAGCATGCGCCAGTGGTACAGCACCTTCGCCACGTGACCGATTCGGCTCGTCTGCTCTGTGCAACGCAATAAGAGATCCCAATCCTGCGCCCCTTCGGCATCTGGGTCGAACCCGCCCACGGCTTCGATCAACGAACGTCGAACGGCGCTGTGCATCAGATAGTTAGCCGAGAGCATTAGCTCCGGCGACCAGCGCGCCGGCTTGAACATCGGCTGCAGGCGGATCTGGCCGTCGGCGGTGATCTTGTCTTCGTCGAAGCACACGATGTCGAGCGCCGGATCCTCGTCCAGCTTGTTCACGATCTCGTGCAAGGCGAAGGGTGCGAGGACATCATCATGGTCGAACAACAACACGAAGTCGCCGGTTGCCATGCGCAGTGCGGCGTTCGAGTTGCCGGTGATGCCCAGGTTCTCCCCCAGCCACGCGACGCGGATGCGCGCGTCACGCTGTATAGCGCGTTCGAGGATTTCGCGGATTTCAGCTTGGCTCGACCCGCCATCGGCAATGCACCACTCCCAGTTGGTGTAGGTCTGCGCAATCACGGACTCGATCGCTTCGCGCAGCGCATGTGGGGGCGGGTCGAACACCGGCGTAATAAGGCTGATGCACGGGTTGTAGGCGAAGTGGTGTTGACGCTGTCGCTCCAACTCATCTGCACCGGGCTCGTTGGCTGCGATCCAGGCTGCATAGCTGTTGTCTATGGCAGGCGATGGCGGCGCGGGTGCGGGGGGCGTTCGTCTGATCGCCTGGGCCAGCCTGTAGCCGGCTGCATGCAGCCAGCGTGTCAACCGGACGAATCGGCCCTGCTCATACCGCGCGATCATCTCGACCAGTTCGCGCTGCCGGCGCTCATAGGCCCACACGATGTTGGCGATCGGGTGGCGCAGCTTGTGGAAAAGCATCGCATCCGGCGCGACGAAACTTGCATCGTAGTACACGGCGTGGAAGAAATCGCGCTGAGCAAACAACATCGCCCATTCTTCGGCTGGCTGCGCTGCACTCGGTGACAGCAACACCATCTCGGCGTGATCGCACAAGTTCGTCGTCGCGCGTTCCAGATCAAGCTGCGGCAGGTTCGCTAGAGCGCCCAGGCACACGATCAGGTCATATTGTCGCGGTAGCGGGTCGAGCAGTTCGCCGGCGAAGCAATGCGCGCGCACATCGGGCGTGACGTCAGCAAGCGCTTCTTCCGGCAGCACGCCCCAGGCGCGCACGTGTCGCCGTCGTAGCGCGGCGACCAGCGCTATCGCTTCGGAGCTACGGGCGATGACGGCGACGGATGTGAGGTGAAAGTCGCGCGTAAGGTGTTCGGCGGCGTTATCGTAGGAAGCATTCGTCATGCGGTCGCTGCTCACCCACCTTTCAGCCAACGCATAAAGCGCATGAACTTACCCCGCTCGTAACCCTGCACCAACCGGCGCAGGGCGTCGCGCTCCTCACGGAGCTGTGCCAGGTCGGGCGCATTGCGCGCTTCGTTCAATGCAGCGCGCAGTTGGCGGTTTTCCTCGCGCAAGCGTGCCATCTGCTGCTCGTAGTCGTGCACCAGCCGGTGAACCGGTCGGTTGCAGCGCGTGAATCGCATCGCCCATGCTGTGATGAACGAGGCGTCGAACCCAAGGTCGTGCAATAAGCCATGCCGGGCGAAGCGCTCGGCCCAATACTCTGGCGGCTGCACGTTGACGTGGGTCGCTTCGGTGAAGTCATTCGAGCTGGACGAGAACAATACGTCATCGGTGTGCTTGCACAGGTTAGCGATGGCGCGTTCGCCTTCGGCAGCCGGCATATGTTCCAACACCTCGATGCACACGATCAGGTCGTAGTGGCGCTCGAACGGATCGGTGATTGAGCCAACGCGGCAGAAATCGCGCACGCTGGGATGTGCCTGGCCGATGGCGTATTCGGAGATGTCTATACCCCACGCCTGTACGCCGCGCGCGCGCAACGCCTCGACCAGAAAGCCCATCGCGCAGCCGGCGTCCAGCACGGTGCGTGGTTGGATGTCGCTCACAATGCGGTCGGCGATGCTGCCGAAGAAGCTCAGCCAGGTGGCGTTGCGCTCGTAGGGGATGCCGCAGCCAGTCGCGTAGTAGCGGGCGTCGAAGCACAAGGCGTCGGATGGCAGCGGATTCATGTGCAGTCTCTCGGTCGCGTTTCAAGTTGAAACGTGCGCCACTTCGTCCAGGTGCGCGTGAGCCGCCGGCTCGGGTTGCGCAGGCGTATGCGACCAGTTCCCTTCGAGTGCGATGATGCCATAGCGTTCGCGCGTACCGCCGGGCGCCACCTTCAAGCGCGCACAGCCGATCCATGCGTCGTATGGGTGCACACCGTCGGCGTCGTAGATCGCCGAGTTAATCGCATATTCGCCCGGCAGGAGGGGTAAGCGCGCGATGTGATAGTCCACGTATCCACCGCCTTCGATGTGCACGATGTCGTAGCGGGCGATGCCGTTATTCGGCCCGGCCAGGTGCGCGCCGGTTTGTGCGTCGTAGAACGCCAGGCCGAAGAGTGGGTGTTCGATGCGCATCGTTGCCTGATAGTGCATGCGCACCACGATCGCGTCGTTCGTCATCGCCACGCGCAACGGCCGCAGGTCGCTGTCTAGCAATTCGACGCGCGTCACGCGCGCCTCGCCGCTGCCAAAACGGCTGTCGCCGTTCGCCGATGCCGCTCGCGTCGAGCCTTGTGCCAGAACATGTTTGTAATATGCGTCGGCTACAAGTTGTGTATCGCCCTGTGCTTGCAGTCGGCCACGATCCAGCCAAATTGCCTTCGAGCAGTTGCGCACGATTGCATCCAGGCTGTGCGACACGAACAGAATGGTGACGCCGCTCTTGCGTAGGCGCGTCATGTACTCGTTACACTTTTGCTGGAAGGCCTGGTCGCCCACCGAGAGCACTTCGTCCACCAGCAGAATCTCGGGGTCGAGGTGGATGGCGACCGAGAAGCCCAGCCGGGCGTACATGCCGCTGGAGTAGTCTTTCACCGGCACGTCAATGAAATCCTCCAGCTCGGCGAATTCGACGATGCGGTCGAGCTTGTAGTCCACCTCTCTGCGCGTGAGTCCCATCACCGCGCCGTTCAGGTAGATGTTGTCGCGGCCGCTCAACTCTGGGTGGAAGCCGGCGCCCAACTCGAGCAGCGCCGTCACCCGACCGCGGACTTCTACCGTCCCGGATGATGGCTGGATGATGCGGCTGATCAACTTGAGTGCCGTACTCTTGCCGGCGCCGTTAGTGCCAATCAGGCCGACGCTGCTGCCGCGCTCGACGGCGAAGCTCACATCACGCAATGCCCAGAAGACGTCGTTCCGCCGCAATGCTGCATCCCTGCGATCACGCTGGAAGAGTTGAATGAACAACTGTTGGAACGCGCGCGGCCGGTCTCGATCTATGCGGAAGAATTTCGAGACGTTGTGGAACTCGATGGCGTTGGACGTTGTGATTGACATCGTCTGCAGGCAATTGGCTCGTAAGTCTAACAGCTCGGCAGGGCTCCTGCCCGGCGCAAGGGCTACTCCCGACTTCCGACTTCTAATACCAATTGCACGGCCAAAGTCGGTTAATTCGTCGGCCAGATAACACGCGCAATGTCATTCCCGGGTGGGAATCCGGACCAACAGCACGCCAGACGCTCGCCCTTGTGGGCATGCGATGTTTGTGGTTCGCCGTTCTAAGCACACCGCGGCTAGGCAATCGGCGTAACCCGCGAAACATTGGAACGTGAGGGAGGAGCCGGAGAGGTGACAGCGCTTGGCTCGAAGCGACCCTCAGCCGCGTGCTATCTTCAGCGCCACGTACTCCGCCAGCGCCTCGCCCCAGTGGCGCATCTGGTCTATACCTAGCGCTTTCAGCCCGGCGTTCTCTAACACAGAGTAAGGTGGGCGACGCGCTGGTGCGTTGAACTCGGTGCTGGTGATGGGATGTACATCGGGTCGTAAGCCGGCCAGGCGAAAGGCCTCGCAGGCAAATTCGTACCAGGTGCACGCTCCATCGTTGGTGATGTGATAGATGCCGTAGGCCTCGGTTTCGATCAGCCGGGCAATCTGTTGTGCCAGGTCCTTGGTAAAGGTCGGGGTACAAGTCTGATCGTTTACCACCCGAATCGGCTTACCTTCTCGGGCGAGTCGCAGCATGGTGTTGACGAAGTTGCTGCCTTTGCCGCTGGCGCCGGCCAGCCCATATAAGCCGCATGTGCGCACGATGTAGTGTTTGCGCCAGGCGGCGCGGATGAGCAGTTCACCGGCCAGCTTGCTGGCGCCGTAGGCGCTGATCGGGTTGGGTGAGTCGGTCTCGACATATGGCATGCGCTTGGCGCCGTCGAACACGTAGTCGGTGCTGACGTGTAGCAGCGCAGCGTCCAGCTCGCGGCAGGTCAGCGCCAGCCGTTGTGCTGCCAGCGCGTTCACAGCCAGTGCCTGTGAGGCGTCCGACTCAATGTCGTCTACGCGATGATAGGCTGCGCAGTTGATCACCACGTCCGGCGAGAAGCCGGCGATGGTGGTGCGCACCTCGACTGCGTCGCACACATCGAGCGCGATTGGAGAGGGCCAATCGGTCTCGAGATCGTTCACCGTGATCGCCCCGCGCGCCGTGCCCAGTACGTCGTGGCAGGCGAGCGCTTTCATCAAGTCGCGTCCAAGCTGGCCATTTGCGCCGATCAACAAAATTTTCATGACTCTATACCATTGAGAGAAAGAGAATCTGACCCCCGGCGCTGTGAATTATCGTCGAAGCGGCTGCGGTATCATCTCCGCGTATGTTTGCCAACAAGGTTCCTGTCGCTATCCTCGGCGCGACCGGTGCTGTCGGGGCACGTTTCATTCAGTTGCTGCACAACCACCCTACCTTTCGGATCGTCGCATTAGCGGCCTCCGACCGCAGTGAAGGCAAGCGTTATGCCGACGTTGCGCATTGGGTTTTGGAAGGTGAGATGCCTAGAGCAGTGCGGGATATGACGCTGCTGGCGACCGATCCCGACGTCGTCTTGCGCGCTGCGCCAGACGTGCGGGCGGTTTTTAGCGCGTTGCCCAACGAGATCGCAGCCATTGCCGAGCCGGCGTTCGCTCAGGCCGGCGTGCTGGTCTTTTCGAATGCGTCTTATCATCGCATGGTGCCAGATGTGCCGCTGATCATCCCCGAGGTCAACGCCGAGCATTTGCGCCTGCTTCGCCATCAGCGTCAAAAGCGAGGATGGACAGGCGGCATCGTGTGCAACACGAATTGCACGGTAAGCGGGCCAGCGATGACGCTGCGGCCGCTGTATGACGCTTTCGGCGTCCGGCGTGTGTTTTGCGTCTCAATGCAAGCTATCAGCGGGGCCGGCTACCCAGGCGTGCCGTCACTAGATATCACCGACAACGTGTTGCCCTACATCAAAAACGAGGAGGAGAAATTAGAAGCCGAAGCGCGCAAGTTGCTGGGCCGTTTGGATGGGAGCACGATCCACGAGGCTGGCTTTGGCCTCAGCGCGCACTGCAACCGCGTGCCGGTGATTGACGGCCATATGGTGACCATGTCGGTGGAGACGGAGCGCCCCGTCACGCCAGAGGATGCAGTACGTGTCATGCGCGAATTTCGCTGCGAGCATGTTGCGGGGTTGCCCACCGCGCCCGACTGTCCTATCGTGATTCGCGAGGAGCCCGATCGCCCTCAACCCCGGCGCGACCGGCTGACCGGTTCACCCGTGGGTGGCATGAGTGTGGTCGTGGGGCGGGTGCGTCGCGAGCCGTTGTTCGGCGATTATGGCGTCAAGTTCGTCACACTGGCACACAACACCATACGTGGTGCAGCGGGCGGCAGTGTGTTGAATGCCGAACTCGCCTGGCGGATGGGGTTAGCGGGTGATTGATGATCGATGATTTGATGATGGGGGCTGACAACCGGTAGCCAGCAACTATCAACTGGCGGCCGGCGATTCATGAGGGGCAACCAGCCATCAACAACCAGCACCAAGGAGGGGGCTTCCAACTATGAAAAACATCGCAGTGATCGGAGTGGGCTATGTGGGGTTGGTCACGGGAACGTGCTTTGCCGATCTGGGCAATCGCGTCACGTGCGTGGATGTGAACGAGGAACGCATTGCGAACCTTAAGCAGGGCATCCTGCCGATCTATGAACCTGGCCTGGAGGAGATGGTGCGGCGCAATATGGCTGCTGGGCGTCTCTCGTTCACTACGTCTTACGCCGAAGCGCTGAACTGTCCGGAAGGATCTGCGGAGCTGGTCTTCATCGCGGTGAATACGCCGGCGGGCGTGGATGGCGAGGCTGAACTGCGCTATGTGCGCGCGGCGGCCGAGACGATTGCCCAGACGATGGATCATCCGCTGATCATCGTGAACAAGAGCACGGTGCCGGTCGGCACGGGCGACTGGGTGGCCGACATCGTGAAGAATAAGCAGCCCAAGCCGATCCCGTTTAGTGTGGTCAGCAATCCGGAGTTCCTGCGTGAGGGTTCGGCCATTAGCGACTTCATGAACCCCGATCGCATCGTGCTCGGCTCGCTGGACGAGGAGGCGGCCCAAAAAGTTGCACAGCTCTATCTGCCGCTGCGCGGCCCGATCATGATCACCGACCTGCGCACCGCCGAGATGATCAAGTACGCCAGCAACGCCTTCCTGGCGACGAAGATTTCGTTCATCAACGAGATCGCCAACATCTGTGAGGCGCTGGGGGCCGACGTGAAAGAGGTTGCTGCCGGCATGGGCTATGACAAACGCATTGGCCGCGCCTTCCTAGATGCCGGCCTGGGCTACGGTGGTTCGTGCTTCCCGAAGGACGTCAAGGCGCTGGCGCACATGGCCAATGTGCAGGGCAAGCACCCACAACTGCTCGAAGCCGTCATGCAGATCAACGCCGACGCTCGGCGCAGCATCGTGGCTAAGGTGCGCGCGTTGGTTGGCAACAATGGCGCGCATCTCAACCGGCTGGAGGGTAGGACCATCGGCGTCTTGGGCCTGGCATTCAAAGCCAACACCGACGATATCCGCGAATCACAGCCGATAGACATCATCCGCATGGTCCAGGCCGACGGTGGCATGGTGAAGGCCTATGACCCGGTCGCGATGCCGAATGCTGCCAAAGTGCTGCAAAACGTCAAGCTGTGCGAAGATGCCTACGAGGTGGCCGAGGGCAGCGACGCGCTGATCCTGGCGACCGAGTGGAACGAGTTCAAGAACCTTGACTTGGTGCGCATCAAGCGAATGATGAAGCAACCGGTGATCGTGGATGGCCGTAACTTGTACGACCCGTCCGTGATGCGCGAACTCGGATTCATCTATCGCGGCGTTGGGCGAGGGTATTGAGAAACCGACGCTGGTGCGTCCGTTCCAGGCGCAGGCTTGTGCGAGTCTGCGCCTTTCGTTTTTGCGGTAGAGTCATGCCTCGACGGTATGACGAAGCGAAGCAGCAGTACGATCAGAAAGCCCGCACGCACCCAGGTCATGCGCCTCGGCGATGGCATTGTGCGCGCCAAATTGCCCAACGGCCTGCGCGTGATTGCTCAAGAGATGCACGTCGCGCCAGTCGCGGCGCTGAGTGTGTGGTATCGCGTCGGTTCACGCAACGAGCATGGCGGCATCACCGGCATCTCGCACTGGGTCGAGCACATGATGTTCAAGGGCGCCCGCAAGTACTCCGAATCTGACCTCGACCGCCTCATCAGTCGCAACGGCGGCGTGAATAACGCCTTCACCTGGCTCGACTTCACGACGTACTACGAGACCCTGCCTGCGGACAAGATCACACTGGCTTTGGACCTAGAAGCCGACCGCATGGCGAACGCGCGCTTCGACAGCCGCGCAGTGGCGCTCGAACGCGACGTCATCCTGAACGAGCGGCAGATGTACGAGAACAGCCCCGGCTTCCGGCTGGGTGAGGAGATCCAGGCTGCGGCGTTCAAGGCGCATCCCTACGGGCATGCGGTCATCGGCTATGCGTGCGATTTGCAAGCGCTCACGCGCGACGACTTGTATGCCTACTATCGGCAGTATTATGCGCCGAACAACGTGGTGATCGCCATCGCCGGCGATTTCGACGTGCGTGACATCCTGGCGCAGATCGAGCGCCGCTACGGGCAGCTCAAGCCGGCGCCGAAGGCACCCTCGGTGGCCGCTGTCGAGCCGCCGCAGAAGGGCGAACGTCGCGTCGTGGTGCGCGGCGAGGGGGATACGGACTACCTGGCGTTGGCCTTTCACGCGCCGGCGGCGACGCACGAGGACTACATGGCGTTCGTCGCGCTCGACTCGGTGCTGTGTGGCGCGAGCGGATTGTCGTTCTTCGGCGGAGGCGGCAGCAATCGCAGCAGCCGACTGAGCAGAGCACTGGTGGATGCCGGCTACGCAGCCGATGTTGATGGTGGCCTCGTCCCAACCATTGACCCTTTCCTCTACACTTTGCAGGCTACAGTGATGGCCGGCAGGGAAGTCGCCGAGGTGGAGGCGAAAGTGTGGGCCGAGCTGGATCGTGTCCGGCGCGACGGGGTGACGCGCGCCGAGCTGGATAAGGCGATCAAGCAGACGCGGGCGCAGGTCGCCTTCAGCGCCGAGACGGCGACCAACCAGGCGTTCTGGCTGGGCTTCAGCGAGGTCATCGCAGATTACACGTGGTTCACTACCTTTCTGGAGCGGCTGGGGCACGTGTCACCGGAGGATGTCGTTCGCATCGCCCATCGGTATCTCACACGTGACAACGTGACCGTCGGCTGCTATCTGGCGCAGGACAAGGCCAATCGTGGCGGTGTGTGAAGCCCGGCGTTGCTACGCGTTACGGGTGTACAGGTAGAATGTCGAACGTGCCGTTGGGCCTGCCGGCGCGGCCTTCCCATAGCCGGCTGTTACACAGAAGATGCCTGCATGCCTAGAAAAGTGACGCATCGGTCGAGGCCGCTCAACCGGCGCGCTGAATCTCGCACGCGCCTGCCTTCACTGCCTCACAGCGGCAATGTTGCCTGCCTTTCGCTGGCCAACGGTGTCAACCTCTATGTCTACGAGAATTTCTCCAGCCCGTCTGTCGTAGTCAACGGCTACCTGGAGGTCGGCGCGCTCGACGAGTCGGGCGCGAAAGGGGCCGGCCTGGCCGGTTTCGTAGCCGATTGCCTGACGCGCGGCACACAGCGTCACACTTACGAGCAACTCTACGAGCAGATCGAAGCCGTGGGTGCCAGCCTCAACATCTATGGCGGTATGTTCACGACCGGCTTCTTCGCCAAGAGCCTGGCCGAGGATTTGCCGCTGATGCTTGATCTGTTGAGCGACGTCATTCGACACCCGACCTTCCCCGAGTCCGAGGTGGCCAAGGAGCGCGCCGAGTGGCTCACCGACCTGCACGAGCGCGCGACAAGCACCCGCGCCATGTGCGGCCTTGCGTTCAACGAGCTGTGCTATCCGGAGGGCCACCCCTATCACTATTCTGCAGACGGCTACCTGGAGACGGCGCAGGCGATTACGCTGGACGACGTGCGCCAGTTTCACGCGACGTTCTACGCGCCGGCCGGCATGGTGATTGTGATCGTCGGCGCGGTGAAGGCTGAGCAAGCGCACGACCTGGTCGCGGCGCACTTCGCGGACTGGGCGACGACGCGGCCGGCGCGCAGCGTGAATCTGGAGGCGCCGCCGATCACCGAACGGCGCTGCCGACACGTCCACATCCCCGGCAAGAGCCAAACCGCCATGCTCCTCGGCAACCCCGGACCGTCCCAGCTCGACCCACAGTGGCTGACCTGCGCTATGATGAACAGCATCTTCGGCCAGTTTGGCATGTACGGCCGTCTGGGCGAGCGCGTGCGCAAGGAGGAGGGGCTGGTCTATTACATCGGCAGCCGATTTGAAGGTGGGTTGGGGCCGGGGCCATGGAACGTCTACGCCGGCGTGAATCCGGGCGCGGTGGATCGCGTGGTCGAGATCGTGCGTGCCGAGATGCGCCGCATACGCGAACGCAAGGTGAACCCGGCCGAGCTGGACGACAACAAAGCCTACTTCGTGGGGTCGCTGCCGCTACAGATGGAGACCAACGAGGGGATCGCCGGCCAGATCCTCAACATGGTGCGCTTCCGGCGTGGTTTGGACTGGCTCCTGGAGTATCCGGAGCGCGTGTATGCAATCACTGCTGCGGATGTCCAGGCGGCGGCGCAGCGATGGCTTGATCCGGAGCACTATGTCCTGGCGACGGCCGGGCCTGCAGTTGGAGACAGCGCGTGAGGCGCACGGGATTCATCGCGCATGTTGACGACCGGCGTTGACATCATTCACATCCCGCGCGTTGAGGAAGCGGTGGCGCGCTATGGCGATCGCTTCTTGCAACGGGTGTTCACGCCGCACGAGTTGGCGTATTGCCGAGGACGCATCCCGGAGTTGGCCGCGCGATTTGCGGCCAAGGAAGCGGTGTCGAAAGCGCTGGGTGTGGGGGTGCGCACGCTGTCGCGGCACGGCATCGGTTGGCACGACGCGGAGGTGATCAACGGGCGCGGCGGCAAGCCAGGGGTGCGCCTGCACGGTCGCGCGGCGCATTTGGCCGCCGAGCTTCACCTGACGCAATGGGCGCTATCGCTCACGCACGAGCGGGAATATGCCGTCGCTTTCGTCGTGGCGCTGTGAGCGGCGCAGCGCGGTCGGTGTGGCTAGAACCTCAAGCGCGCGACCAGCGTCGTGACGGCGATGGCTAACCCGACGACCGGGATCAAGGCGAAGATGAAGCCGGGCGATCCTGCCAGCAGGGCGAACAGGGCCGGTAACACCGCAAAGTAGGCTGCGCCGATCACCATCGCAACGGCCGCGACCAGCCAGATGTGTTGGCCGCGGTCTTTGCCGTTCACGCGCCGGATCGCCTCGGCGACCAGGCTGCCGGCGGCCGGCCCCACGAAGATCGTAAGGATGAGCGCGAAGAAGCCGATGCGCCCGACGAATTGCAGCACGAAACCGATGCCGATGCCCAGGACGAACGCGATCAGCGCGGCGAGGATGTATTGCTTCGGCCCAGCGGTGTAGAACGTCGCGACGCGCGCCTTGACGTAGTAGGGGCACACGTAGCCGGTCGGTGTGCGCTGTGCATCCTTGACGGCCAGCGGCCGGTTGCACTTTGCGCAGCGCAGCGTGGATGGCGCTGCGGCCTGGTAGTTGCCGGGGCAGTCGAACGCAGCCGGCGCTTCGGCCGTCGGCGCTGTGGTCACATACGTCATGATAGGCTAACCTTAAGCGACAAAGATAAGCAGCGCATGAACAACGCGCCTCTGCGCTGCCCTCAAGGCTGCCCATCCGTTCTGTCTTGCCGCGTCTTGCGGATGACGTCCAGCATCGCAGCGTGGATCAGGCCGTTGCTGGCGACCACTTGTCGGCGCGCGAACATGGCCTGGCCGCCGTCGAAGTCGGTCGCCACACCGCCAGCTTCGCGCACGATGACGATGCCGGCGGCGATGTCATGCGGCTGAATCTTCAGCTCCCAGTAGCCATCCATGCGCCCGCAGGCGACCCAACACAGGTCGAGCGCAGCAGAGCCAACGCGCCGCACCTCCTGAGAGGCGCGTTGGAAGGCCAGGAAGTAGTCGAAGTTGTTCTCTTCGCTCTCGCGCCGGTCGTAGGGGAAGCCGGTATTGAGCAGCGCGTAGGCGAGCGGGTAGATATTCGAGACGTGGATCGGCCGGCCGTTCTGCGTCGCGCCTAATCCATGCGCTGCCGCATACATCTCGTCGCTCATCGGCGCATAGACCACGCCGAGCACGGGCGCGCCGTTCACCAGCAGCCCGAGCGATACTGCGAACACGGGGAAGCTATGGGCAAAGTTCACCGTGCCATCCAGGGGATCTACCTGCCATTCGAGTTGACTGTGAGAAGTCGAAGATCGAGCGGGCAGTTCGCCGTCGGGATGTCTGCGTTCTTCACGCTCGATTCTCGTCTCGTATGCGCCGCCCTCCTCGCCGATGACGCGATGATCGGGAAAGGCGCTCTGCAGCGCCTCGACGATGAAGGCTTCGCTGCGGTGATCGAATTCGGTGACTGGATCGGTGTCGCGCGATTTGTATCGCACGGCAATGCCGTCGCGCTGCGCTTCGATTTGCCGCAGGCCCTCGCGCAAGATGGCGCCGGCGCCGCGCGCGATGGTGGTCGCCTCGTGGAGGATGAGCGAAAGGTCGCGCGCGGAGATCTCGGATGAAGTGGTGTGGCGAAGCGGTGATGGGTTCATATGACGGCGCGATTCTACTCGCCGGCGCGCGGTGTATCCTTTACGCCCATGCGTGTCGTCCTACAGCGCGTCAAACACGCCTCGGTCACGGTAGCAGGGCAAGTCGTCGGCGCGATTGGGCGCGGCGTGGTGTTACTGGTGGGCGTTGCCCATGACGACACACGCGAATCGGCGGAATGGATGGCGAAGAAGATCGCCGGCTTGCGCGTCTTCTCGGCGCTCGATGCCACGTCTCACTTCGATCGCTCGCTGTTGGATGTCGGCGGGGCTGCGCTGGTCGTCAGCCAGTTCACTCTCTTTGGCGATGCGCGCAAAGGGCGTCGCCCGGATTTCACGCGCGCGGCGCGGCCTGAGGTCGCTGCGCCGCTTGTTGCCTATTTGTGCGATGCCTTGCGCGCGCAGGGCGTGCCAGTTGAACAGGGGGTATTCGGCGCCGATATGCTGGTCGAGTTGGCGAACGATGGGCCAGTCACGCTCATCCTGGACACGCCTGCGCCCGGCAGCGCATAAGCGTTGCACACGGGTTGTCTTTTGCTACACTCCTGCTTCATATCCTCATCGCGATCAAAGGACAACGACAACCTATGAACATCGTTCGACTCGGCATGATCGGCGTGGGCGGTATGGCCCGCCACCACATTCGACAAATCCTCAAACAGACCGATACGACCCAGATCACTGCGCTGTGTGAACCGAATAAGGACAACTATGCGAAGGCGGCAGAGTTGTTCGAGCAGGCCGGCCAGCCCGTGCCCCCTTGCGAGCCTGACTTCGACAAGTTTTTGCAGAAGTACGGCAAGCATATTGATGCAGCGTTCATCGTCACTCCCCACAACCAGCACTTCCCGCAAGCCAAAGCATTGCTGGAGGCCGGCAAGGATGTGTTGGTGGAAAAGCCGATGGTGATGAACACCTCGGAAGCCAAGAGGCTGATCAAGGTGCGCGACAAGACCAAGCGATTGCTGGCCGTCGCGTTCAACGGCAGCATGTCGCCTTCCATCCGCAAGGCGGCCGGGATGTTGCGCTCCGGTCAGATGGGCGCTGTGTTGACTGTCAGCGCGAATGTCTGGCAGAGCTGGGAGCAAGGTACCCGCGGCTTGTGGCGGCAGGACCCAAAAATCTCCGGCGGCGGCTTCATGTTCGACACCGGCGCGCATCTGCTCAATACCGTAGCCGACCTGCTGGGCGAGCCGTTCAGCCAAGTTGCCGCGTTCATTGACAAGCGCAACACCAAAGTGGACATCCTGACCGTAGCCATTGCTCGCACCTGCTCCGGCGCGCTTGTGACGATCAATGGTTGCGGCGCATCGCCCGTCACCAACTCCGACGTCAAGCTGTTCTGCGAGAACGGCCTGATACAAGTGGGCGTGTGGGGCGATTACTTCAACTTGCAGATGAAGGGCGAGCCGCAGCCCAAGCCGGTCGAGCTGCCGCCCGACCTCGGCGTGTGGCAGACCTTCGTCAAGGTGCGCAATGGCGAGATGGACAACCCCAGCCCGGCAGAGAATGGGCTGCGCATGATCCAGCTTTGGGACGCCATCAAGAAGAGTGCCCGGCAGGGTGGGGCGGTCGTAGAGATTTGACCGCGGAGCCGCGAAGGGCACAAGGCGATGTCCGAAGCGACGTCGCCTTGTGTCTCTTCGTGGCGCGCTAGTATTTGCGCACCACTGCGCGGTAGCTGAGCGGTTGGCGCGTCTGGAAGATTTGCGTCTCTTCGCGAATGCGGCGCGATTCGTCCAGGTTGAGCTTGGCGACGATGTAGCCCTCCGTCGTCTCATCCAGGTCTACGATCACCTGACCGCGCGGGCCGACGATCATGCTCTCGCCCGCAAAGGTGGTGGCCGGCTCCTCGCCGACGCGATTGGCCGCGCACACGAAGCAAGCGTTCTCGGCGGCGCGGGCTGATATGAACGTGCGCCACTCCTCGGCCCGCGCGTTGTCCCAGGCCGCGCTCACCAGGATCACCTCGGCGCCGTCCAGGCACAGCGCGCGCGTCCCTTCTGGGAAGAATACGTCCCATCCGACTTGTAGGCCGATGACGCCTGCGGCGGTCTCGGCGACCTCCAGGCGAAAGCCGGGGCGGAACAGCATCTGCTCTTCGCCCTTGAGATGAATCTTGCGGTACTGCGTCACCACATCCCCCTCCGGCCCGATGAGCACGGCGGAGTTGAACAGGATGCTCTCGACGCGCTCTTTGCTGGCCATGCCGAAGGCGATGTGCACGCCTTGTTCGTTTGCGCGCTGGGCCATGACGTTCGTGGAAGGGCCGGGCACGCGCTGGGCAAGCTGCGTGAACTTTACGCCGCATTCATAGCCGGTCGTGGCCAGCTCGGGGAAGACGATCACGTCCACCTTCTGCGCGCTGCTGATCTTGCGCACGAAGTCGGACATCTTGGCCAAGTTCGCTTCGGGTTCTCCCAGCTTGGTATCCATTTGGACGACGGCGACGGTAATCTCTCGCATGACAACTCCAGTTGCAAGGCAGGATGTGTGATTGTTGGTCGAACTTCTGTTCTACTGGATTGTAACCCACGCGCCGGCGAGCAAGGGCGTTTTCGGCAGCAGGCCGGTTCAATGCCGGTTTCACCATGTGCTGCGCCGATCGATCCATTGCGCAGATATCGTTCATCCTCTGCCGGCATCGTTGATAAAATCGCAAGCCTATGAACCAAACAACCGTCGCTCCGCGGCCGATCAGCGCAGAAGCCGTGCATGCCAACGAGAACCGCAAGTTCGGCATGTGGCTCTTCCTTAGCTCGGAGCTTCTGATCTTCGCCGGCTTGATTGGTGCGTTTGTCCTCACCCGTCGGAACGCTTTCCAGAATGGCCTGGAGTGGTGGGAGCCAAACACCCTCAGCCTGGCGCTCGTCAGTATCAACACCTTTGTCCTGCTGGCCAGTAGCTTGATGGTGGTGCTCGGTATCGAAGCGATTCGCGTCGACAACCAGCGCAAGCTGCAGCGTTACCTCATCCTAACGGCGATCCTGGGTGCGATGTTCTTGGGCGGCCAGGCAATCGAGTACTCACTGCTGATCTTCGAGGAAGGTCACTCGTTTGCCGATCCGTTCGGCACGGCCTTCTTCACCCTCACCGGCATTCACGGGTTACACGTGTTCGTCGGCGTGCTTTGGTGCCTGATGACCTTACTCGTGGCCCGGCGCGGCACGTTCTCGTCCTACAATTACACTACCGTTGAGATCTTCGGCCTGTATTGGCACTTCGTGGATCTGATCTGGGTGATCATTTTCACTGTGGTCTATCTGACCAACTGAGGGGTTCCTATGGCGAATACTCCTGCTTCACACAGCCACTCTGGCGCACAGCGCAAGCACACTAACCCCGTCCTGGTTTTTGGCATCTTGACTATCGCCACCATCTTCGAAGTCGTAGTCACGCTGTTCCACTTGCCGCAAAACATAATCGTGCCGATCTTACTGGCGATCGCGTTTGTGAAGGCTGGCCTGGTCGCGGCTTATTACATGCACCTGCGCTACGAGAAGTGGATCTACACAGCCATCTTCATTACGCCGGCGCTGTTCGCTGTCTTTCTCATCTTTACGCTCGCGGTTTGATCCGAGAGGGGGTGTGCTTCGTAGCGTTCCCTCACTGAACGTGCGTCCCTGATCCGAAGACGAGGCTCTACGCACCGGCCTCAGCGTGTTTCCCACGCCTCGATCGCGCGCTTCAGCGTCGCCATGAAGCGGTCGGCATCGGCACCATCCAACGCGCGATGATCAAAGCTCAAGCTCAAGTAAGCCATGGGGCGAATCGCCAGCGCATCCGCGCCGTTTACCTCTACCACAATTGGCCGCTTCTCCACCTTGCCGACGCCGAGGATGGCGCACTGCGGCTGATGGATGATCGGCGTCGCCAACAAGCTGCCCAGCCCGCCGTGATTGGTAATGGTGAACGTGCCGGCCTGTATGTCTTCGGGTCGCAGCCGGTTACTTCGTGCCCGGTCCGCCAGGTCCTGCACGGCGCGCGCAAGCCCGAGCAGGTTCAGCGTGCCGGCGTCGTGGATGACCGGCACGATCAGTCCGTCGTCCAGCGATACCGCGATGCCAATGTTGATCTGGCGATGGAGGATGATGCCGCGCTCGTCCCAGGAGGCGTTGACACGCGGGTGCTGTCTGAGCGCGTTGACGGCAGCGGCGATGAAGTAGGGCAGGAGGGTGAGGCGCACACCGTCTCGCTCGAAAGTCACTCTGTTCACTTCGCGATGGGCGACGATGCGTGCGCAGTCCACTTCCCACACGGTGGTGGCGTGTGGGCTGGTTTGGACGGATCGCACCATATGCTCGGCGATGGCGCGGCGTATGCTGCTAAGCGGGATGATCTGATCGCTCGGGGCTGGCGAGGTTGACGCTTGTACCTCGGTGCGCTGTGGCGAGCCGGTCTCTTCGCTCGGTTTGAACAGCTCGCCGCTGCTCGGATAGTCCCACGGCGCCGGTTCGACTTCGCTCCTGCTGCCCACCCCCCGTTCTTCTACAGCCGATTTCTTGCTTGCGCCGGCCCGCGACGCGATGAACGCCAGAATATCCTGCTTGGTGATGCGGCCGCCCTCGCCGGTGCCGATGACCTGGGACACGTCCACGTTGTGTTCGGCGGCGATGCGCGCGACCACCGGCGACAGCCTGGTCGCGGCGCGTCTGGGTGCCGACTGCGTCTCCGGACTGCGCGCTTCGCCTGTCACCGTGTGCACGTCAGATGTACCGGCTTCTGGCGGCGTCTCGCCGGGCTGGCCGATGTAGGCGACCAGTGCACCGGCCGGCACCGTGTCGCCCTCGTTGACATATAGCTTGAGCAACGTGCCCTCACCGGGGGCAGTGACCTCGGTAGTTACCTTGTCGGTCTCTACCTCAAAGATCGGCTCATACAACTTCACTTCGTCGCCGGCGTTCTTCAGCCATTTGCTGATCTTGCCTTCTACCACGCTCTCGCCGAGCTGGGGCATGACAATTGGAGTGCCCATGGATTTCCTGTTTGGATGCGTATGGTGTGTCGCGTATCGCATAATCGCGTTACGCGACACGCGATAAGCTCAATACACCGCCAGCTTTCGCATCGCCTCGGCGATCCGATGTATGTCGGGCATGAACCAATCCTGCAGTGGGCGGCTGTAGGGCATGGCTGGCACGTCCGGCCCGGCGAGGCGCATAATCGGCGCGTCCATATACTCGAATGCTTCCTCGCACAAGAGGGCGGCGACCTCTGCGCCGTAGCCGAGAAAGCGATTGTCTTCGTACACGATCAACGCCTTGCCGGTCTTCTTGAAGGATGCCAGCACCGTCTCTTTGTCGAGTGGGTTGAGCGTGCGCAGATCTACCAGCTCGACGCTGATGCCTTCCCTGGCCACTTCTTCGGCAGCTTGCTGGCAGTAGAAGTGCATCATGCCGTAGGCGTAGACGGTGATGTCTTGACCCTGGCGCGTGACTTTCGCCTGTCCCAGCGGCTCGGTGTAGTCGTCCTGCGGCACCTCGCCTTTGATGGCGCGATAGCCTTTCTTCGGTTCGAGGAACAGCACAGGGTTGTCGTCGCGGATGGCCGATTTCAGCAGCCCTTTAGCATCACGCGGGTTCGAGGGGATGACGACCTTCAGGCCGGGCACATGAGCGAAGGTGGCCTCTACCGATTGTGAGTGATACAAGCCGCCACCCACGCCACCGCCGTAAGGGCAGCGGATCACCATCGGCACGCAGTATTGTCCGCCGGAGCGATAGAACATGCGGGCTGCCTCGTTCACGATTTGGTTGTAGGCCGGGTGGATGAAGTCGGCGAACTGGATCTCACACACCGGTCGCATGCCGTTCATCGCCGCGCCGATGCCCACGCCGACGATAGACGATTCGGACAACGGCGAATCAATGATGCGAGTGGGGCCGTATTTGGCGTAGAGCCCTTGCGTAGCCAGGAATACGCCGCCGCGCGGGCCGATGTCGGTGCCGGTGATGAACACGCGCGCGTCGCGTGTCAGCTCTTCGTCCAGCGCCTCGCGGATCGCTTCGATCAAGGTCTTTTCTGCCATTGTGAAAGAGTTTTTGAGTTTCGAGCCCTAAGCTGCAGAACCGATGCGGATGACTTGAACTCGCAACTCAACACGAAGAACTTCAAACTACTCGGCGAAAACAGGTCCCATCGCCCACGCGACCGTCGGATAGGGTGCGCTCTCGGCGTGGCGCAGCGCGTCATCCACTTCAGCTTGCGCGCGTTGCTCGATCTCGGCGATCATCGCCGGTGTGAGCACGCCCATCTCCAGAAGATGACTTTGGAAGCGCGGCAGCGGGTCCTGCATACGCAGGCGCACTTTCTCTTCCTGGCTTCGGTAGGTGTTGTCGTTGTCGTCAGACGAGTGGGGCGTGATGCGCACTACGCGCACCTCCAGGAGCGTCGTTCCTTCGCCAAGGCGCGCCCGTTCGATAGCTTCCTTCGCTGCAGCGTAGCTGGCGAACACATCCAGCCCATCCACGCTAACGCCGCGAATTCCGTAGGCGGCGGCGCGGTCCGCCACTCTTTCGATCGCCATTTGCAAGCGCATCGGCACTGAGATGGCATATTCGTTGTTCTCAACCACGACCACCAGCGGCAGCTTGTGTACGCCGGCCCAATCCAGCGCTTCGTGAAAGTCGCCCTCGCTGGTGGCGCCTTCACCAATGCATGTCACTGTCACCCGGTCGCCCCCCTTGAGCTTCTCGGCCAGTGCCACGCCGGCGGCCTGAGGTAGTTGAGTGCCTACGGGGCTGGAGATGCTCAGGATGTTGGCTGGCTTGTAACAGTAGTGGTTCGGCATCTGACGCCCACCGGAGCTGGGGTCGCCCTGTTTGCCGAATGAGCCGAGCAGCACATCGCGCATAGACATACCCAGCGCGATCACCATCGCCAGATCACGATAGTAGGGATGGAGAAAATCGTAGCCGCGCCGCATGGCAAAGGCGATGCCGACTTGTGCTGCCTCGTGGCCGATGCCAGAAATGTGAAAGCCGATCCGACCCTGGCGATGTAGCACCCAGCAGCGCTCGTCTAGCCGGCGCGAGCGCACCATCACTTCGTACATCTCGCGCAGGCATTCAGGCGATGGTGTTGCAGGCCGCGCGGTCCGATTTGGCGCTTCCAGCGCGTGGCTGTTGCGATCCCTGACATTGGCAATATCCAACTCCGGCATGATCGGTTCCTCCTCACACCACCAACGGTTCCTCGTATACGCCGAATACCGCACGCAGCACATCCATGATCTCCTGCAAAGTGGCGTAGGCCTTCACTGCGTCGAGGATGAACGGCATCAGGTTTTGGGTCGAGCGGGCGGCGTCGCGCAGTGCGTTCAGTCGGGCTTCGACCGCGGCGTTGTCACGCTCACGCCGGACGCGCGCCAACCGTTCGAGCTGACGGCGCTCGCCGTCCGGGTTTAACTTCAACAGGGGAATGCGGATCGGTGTATCTTCTACATACTCGTTCACGCCGACGATGATGCGCTTGCGCTCCTCGATCTCCCGCTGGTAAAGCGCTGCCGAGTCGGCGATCGCGCGCTGGAAATACCCCTGTTCGATGGCTGGGATCACGCCCCCTTGGTTGGCGATCTCCTTGAAGATGCGGCGTACTTCCTGCTCCATGCGGTTGGTCAGCGCTTCGACGAAGTACGAACCGCCGAGCGGGTCTACCGTGTTCGTCACGCCGCTCTCGTGTGCGATCACCTGCTGTGTGCGCAGCGCGATTTGTGCGGCTGCCTCCGATGGCAGGGCCAGTGCTTCGTCGAGTGAGTTCGTGTGCAGCGATTGTGTGCCACCCAGCACGGCGGCCAGGGCCTGGATCGCCACGCGCACGACGTTGACTTCCGGCTGCTGCGCGGTCAACGAAACACCAGCCGTCTGGGTATGAAAGCGCATCAACCACGAGCGCTCATTCTTCGCGCCAAATGTCTTGCGCATCTCGCGCGCCCAGATGCGCCGGGCAGCGCGATACTTGGCGATCTCTTCAAAGAAGTCGTTGTGGGCGTTGAAGAAGAACGACAGCCGCGGTGCGAACGCATCTACGTCAAGGCCGCGCGCCATCGCCCAGCGCACATACTCCATGCCATCGGCCAAGGTGAAGGCCAGTTCCTGTGCAGCAGTGCTGCCGGCCTCGCGGATATGATAGCCGCTGATAGAGATCGTGTTCCACAGCGGCATGTGTTTCGTCCCGAACTCGATGGTGTCGGTGACCAGGCGCATCGAGGGTTGTGGTGGGAAGATGTATTCCTTCTGGGCGATGTACTCTTTCAAGATATCATTTTGCAATGTGCCGCCGAGCTTCGTCCTGGGGATGCCGCGTTTCTCGGCTGCGGCGATGTACATCGCCCAGACTGCTGCAGCCGGCGCGTTGATGGTCATCGAGGTCGTGATGCGGTCGAGGGGCAACCCATCGAGCAGCACTTCCATATCGGCCAGCGAGCAGCACGCTACGCCGCAGCGCCCGAATTCCCCATGCGCTTCTGGCGCGTCTGTGTCGTATCCGTAGAGCGTGGGCAGGTCGAAGGCGATGCTCAGGCCGGTCTGGCCGCGCTCGAGCAGGTACTTGAAGCGGGCGTTGGTCTCCTCGGCGGTGCCGAAGCCGGCGAACATGCGCATCGTCCATAGTTTGCTGCGATACATCGTCGGGTGGATGCCGCGGGTGTACGGGTATTCGCCGGGCTGACCGATGTCACAGAAGTAGTCGCTGCCGGCGATGTCGAGCGGGGTGTACAGGCGATTGATCGGCTCGGACGACGTGGTGACGAATTCGTCCATTCGCTCCGGCAGGCGCGCCAACGAACGGTGCAGCACGGTCTCGCGCCACTGCGCGTGCTTCTCACCCAGTTGGTCGAGGAATCGTTGGTCAAACATCGCGGTTGGTTTGTGAATCAAATAAAAATAACCTTCGGAACGATTCGCCCGCCTGCACAAGCGCAACTCTCGACTGCGGATGTAAATCTGTCATTCCGAAGCGGGGCGAGGAGTCTAAGCTTCGATCCACATACGCGCTGGTTCAAGGCACAGATTCCTCGCGGGTTTTTAACCCGCTCGGAATGACTGGTAGTGTTTCTGCTGCGCCGTTTTGCCCGCGGTAATCGCGAACTCGGAATGATGGAGCACAGCAGAGTAAAAGGAGTTCGCCTTTGGCGAAGGTTCTGCCGGAGCGAGCAAACGAAGAACGAGCAGGCGACTCGCGTCCAACCTCCCACAAGCGTCATGGCCATGTGTTGGTTGCAAGTAGTTCGTGTGAATCTCAGTTTTATTTGATCGCGCCGAACAACACGGTGCGGCGCTGTAGGCCTCTCGAATCACGAACCGTTGCGCCGGTATTGTAGCCGGTTGTGACGTTCGCGATCAAGGGATGTTGTCCGACAAACACGTAGGTGAAAAGACTGAACGGCTGGGTTGCTGACATCCCGTGCAGCGTAGCTGAAGGCGACTGGTTCGCTGCGATGATGGGACGCCACACGCATCCATGGCGGGCGCGGTTATCTGACCGAGTTCAAGATCGTGCGCGATTTGTGCGACGCTATAGGCGGGCCGATCTACGGCAGCGCGTCGGACATTCAGCGAAATATTGAGACGCGGCTGCCGAGCATTGAAAACGACTTGCTCTGATCTCGGTCAGCGCCGTGCTATCGAATGAGGCGGATGAGGAGCACAGCGACGCCAGCCAGTGCGAGCGCGCGAAACACGAGTACGGCGACGCGGTTGTTCAATCTGACGAGCGTCAAGAGCAGGGCAGCGAGCACGACGGCAGTGATGGCTACCTCGAAGCCAGCGCGCGGCCAGACCATCAAGTAGGTGGACGCCACGCCGAGAATGACCATGGCAACCGCCTGTAATCGCGGAGGGATGCGATCAGCCAGAGCGGCGAACAGCGGTGTGGCGCGATGCGCTGTCAAGATGGTGGCAACGAGAAGCAACCAACCGACTCCATTCACCAAGTCGGGCAGGCCAAACGTTTGTGAACTAACCTGTAAGCGGTTTGCCACTGAGCTGATGAAGTAGGCGGTGGTAAGGAAGATCACCAGGAGCGGCGTGAACTGCAAACGGAAGGTGTGTGAGTTGCGCATTTCGTTTCGGCATGTGTGCATCAGCGTGACTTAGTGAGGTTGCAAAAGTTCATTGAGAACAGCGCAACCTCACTATATATACCCGCTAAGCCAGAGCTAGCAGCCGCAGCGATTGCACCTATCGCACTCGTAACAGTAGTTGCCAGCTAGACCGCATGTGACCGCAGCCAGCGCGCAGGCAAATGGATCACCCTGCAAGCAGAAAAGTGTCCAGAAGGCGCACTGTGACGCATAGAACGCACACGCTGCACACGGCACGCTGCAGTCCGCTGTGGTTGTCTCGCTTCCAGCCGCAGGAGTTGATTTGACCTGCGCCTGTAATTGAGCAAGTTTATCTGATAGATTCGCTGTTTGCTGGCTATGGCAGTGGTGTGCCAGTCCTTGCTAGTGTGCAATACTATATCCTGTTGGAGGCTGCCCACGATGGACGTCATCGAATCGCAGGTTGATCCGGAATCGGATTCGTTCAAGCAGAACGCCGAGCGCAATCGCGCGCTGGCCGCAGAATTGCGAGCGCGCGTGGCGCAGGTGCGAGGCGGCGGTGGTGAGCAGGCCAGGCAGCGCCATGCCGAACAGGGCAAACTCTTCGCGCGTGATCGCATAGATCGTCTCCTTGACCCCGACGCGCCCTTCCTCGAATTGTCGCCGCTTGCGGCGTGGGAGATGTATGACGGCGAAGCGCCCGCGGCTGGCATCGTCACCGGCATCGGCCCAATCGCGGGGCGCGAGTGCATGATCGTTGCCAACGATGCCACCGTGAAAGGTGGCGCCTACTACCCGATCACGGTCAAGAAGCATCTGCGCGCCCAACAGATTGCGCTGGAGAATCGCCTGCCATGCATCTACTTGGTGGACTCCGGCGGCGCATTCCTGCCAATGCAGGACGAAGTATTCCCTGACGCAGACGACTTTGGGCGCATCTTCTACAACCAGGCTGTGATGAGCGCAGCGGGCATCCCGCAGATCGCGGCGGTGATGGGCAGTTGCACCGCTGGCGGCGCCTACGTGCCCGCCATGAGCGACGAAGTCGTGATCGTCAAAGGCACAGGTACTATCTTTCTCGGCGGACCGCCGTTGGTGAAGGCAGCGACTGGCGTCGAAGTCTCGGCGGAAGCGTTAGGCGGCGCCGACGTGCACACCCGCCAGTCCGGCGTGGCCGACCACTTCGCCGAGGACGACGAGCACGCGCTCGTCATCGTGCGCAGCATCGTGGCGACGTTGACTCCTGACGCTCCACCAGACTCGAGAGTCGCGCGTGGGGAGTTGGAAGTGGGAGGTCAGGTCGAAGAGCCGCGCTATGTTCCCGCCGAACTCTACGGCATCCTCCCCATTACGTTCCGCGTGAGCTATGACGTGCGCGAGGTGATCGCGCGGTTGGTGGATGGCAGCCGGTTTCGCGAGTTCAAGGCGCGCTACGGCGTGACGCTGGTGTGCGGCTTCGCGCGCATCTATGGCTATCCAGTTGGCATTGTCGCCAACAACGGCATCCTGTTCAGCGAGAGCGCGCTGAAGGGCGCGCACTTCATCGAGTTGTGCTGCGCACGAAATATTCCCCTGCTGTTTCTGCAGAACGTCACCGGCTTCATGGTTGGCCAGACGTATGAGGCAGGCGGCATCGCCAAGGACGGCGCGAAGATGGTCAACGCCGTGGCCAACGCGGGCGTGCCCAAGCTGACCGTAATCATCGGCGGGTCGTTTGGCGCCGGCAACTACGCCATGTGTGGACGCGCCTATGGCCCGCGCTTCCTGTGGATGTGGCCGAACGCGCGCATTAGCGTGATGGGTGGTGAACAAGCAGCCAACGTGCTGCTGACGATCAAGCAAGATCAGCTCGCCCGGCGCAACCAGCCGCCGCTGACGCCCAATGAACAGGCTGCCTTCAAGCGGCCTATCCTGGAGAAATACGAACGCGAGGGCAGCCCGTATTACTCCACTGCTCGCCTGTGGGACGATGGCATCCTCGACCCGGTCGAGACCCGGCGTGTTCTGGGACTGGCGCTTGCGGTGTGCGCCTGCACGCCGATGCGCGAGACGCGCTATGGGGTGTTCAGGATGTGAGGTTGTAACATCGTTGGTGTTGGCGGTGTCGGTAGTATCGGACATTACTGACACCAGCAGCACTGGCAGTGCCGACACGAATGGCTCGCATCACCAGACTCCTGATCGCCAATCGCGGCGAGATAGCCGTGCGCATCATTCGCACCTGTCGTCGGCTGGGCATCGCGAGCGTGGCGGTCTATTCCGAAGCGGATGCCGGTGCGTTGCATGTGCGGTTGGCAGATGAGGCAGTGTGCATTGGCGCGCCGTCGGCACAGGAATCCTATTTGCATGGCGAGCGCATCATCGCGGCAGCGCAGCGCGCTGGCTGCGACGCTATCCACCCTGGATACGGCTTCCTGGCCGAGAACGCCGATTTCGCGCAGGCTGTTGCCGATGCCGGGTTGCTCTTCGTCGGCCCTACACCGGACGTCATCCGTCGCATGGGGTCGAAGATCGCGGCGCGCCTCATTGCGCAGCAGGCTGGTGTGCCGGTTGCCCCTGGCTTCGAAATTGAAGATGAAAGATTGAGCGCTGAGAGAGACGATCAGTCCTTTCTCGATGCTCGATTTGCGATTCTGAATTCGATCGGCTTCCCTCTGCTCATCAAAGCATCGGCCGGCGGCGGCGGGCGGGGCATGCGCATCGTGACCTCGATAGATGAATTCGGCGCGGCGCTCGAATCGGCGCGTCGCGAAGCGTTCAAAGCGTTTGGCGATGACCGCGTTTACGTCGAAAAGTGCATCGCGCGCCCGCGCCATATCGAAGTGCAAGTGCTCGGCGATACACACGGCAATCTAGTGCACCTGTTCGAGCGCGAATGTTCGATTCAGCGCCGGCATCAGAAGCTCGTCGAGGAATCACCGTCGCCCTTCCTCGACGTCGCTCTGCGTGAGCGCATGGGGCAGATGGCCATCGCCCTGGCGCGGGCGGTGAACTACACCAATGCCGGCACGGTTGAGTTCATCGTTGACCCGGAACGCAACGTCTATTTCTTGGAGATGAACACACGCCTGCAAGTGGAACATCCGGTCACAGAGAGTGTCGTGCTTGCCGGGGCGCGCTGGCCTGCCCTTGATCTGGTGGAGTGGCAGTTGCGCATCGCGCAGGGCGAGCCGCTGCCCTTCAGCCAGGCCGATCTGCGCCAGTGCGGACATGCCATCGAGTGTCGGGTCGTTGCCGAAGATCCGGCGAATGGCTTCCTGCCTGTGACAGGCCATATCGTCCGGGTGGTCGAGCCGCTGGGCGCAGACGTGCGCGTGGATTCCGGCATCGAGCGCGGCAGCGAAGTGACGCCACACTACGATTCATTGCTGGCGAAGCTGGTCGTGCGCGGTGAAACACGCGGTGACGCCATCCGCAAGATGGATGCCGCGTTGCGCGATTACGCGATCGAGGGCGTGGCGACGAACCTCGCCTTGCTGCGCGATGTGATTGCCCATCCGGCTTTTCGCCGTGGCGACACGACGACCGATTTCATCGAGCGTTACTTCACTAGTTGGCCGTCGTTGCGCGATGCTGGCGCCGAGCGGCCTACGACGTTGCTCATGTCATCGAACCCGTGGCGCCAGCGTGATCGCTTCCGCATAGGCGAGGGCGTGGTGCACGCTGGTCAACCAGCCAATCGCGCGCGCTCGGAGGCGATGTCAACCGCGGCCCGGCCAGATGTGCCGGCGCGCCGCCCTTCGGTCGGGAGGCAGATCGAAGCGCCGATGCCCGGCCAGATTGTGGATGTGCGGGTGAGAGTGGGCGATGCGGTTGCGGCTGGGGCCACGCTGGTCGTGCTCGAGGCGATGAAGATGGAGACGCGCTTGACTGCACCGGCGGCGGGTCGCGTTCGGCGCGTTCACTGCGTGGAAGGCCAAACGGTCGAGCGCGGCCAGGTGTTGGTCGAGCTAGAGTAACCCCGCGGCTCGCGCTCGGGCCAATACGTTCTCGGCTTGCTTAATGATCGGCCCGTCCACCATGCGCCCTTCCAGGGCGAACGCGCCTAGTCCGGCGGTGGCCTGCTCGTGTGCGGCTTGCACGATGCGCTGTGCGCGAGCGATCTCCTCCGGCGACGGCGCGAAGGCGCGGTTGACTGCTTCCAACTGCCGGGGGTGGATCACCATCTTGCCGGTGTAGCCAAGTTGCCGTCCAAAGCGGCACTCTTCCTCCAGGCCGGTCAAGTCGTTCAAGTCGAAGAACACGATGTCGATCGCCTGCAGTTTATGGGCGGCGGCAGCGATTACCACTGCGCTGCGCGCATAGAGCACCTCGATGCTCGACGGCGTGCGCACTGCGCCGATGTCGGCCGCCAGGTCGTCTGCGCCGAAGATCAACGCTTGCAGCGGCGGGCCTAACTGGGCGATCTCGCGCAGGTTCAACACGCCCTGGGCCGTTTCGACGATGGCTAGCAGCGCGACTGCACCGGCTTCGATCCCATGTTGGCGCGCCTGCGCCGCGATCAGGTCGCGCGCGGCGGCCAGGTCTTCGGCGCTGTTTACCTTGGGAATGACGTAGCCATCAGGTCGGCCCATGATAGTCTCGGCCACATCGTCGGCGAAGAATGGTGTCTGCCAGGCGTTGGTGCGCACCAGCCGCTCACGGCGGCCGAAGTCCATAGTCTGGAGCGCTTCGCGCGTAGTTCGGCGCGCCATCGCCTTGTTGGCCGGTGCGACGGCATCTTCCAGATCCATCACGACGCTGTCGGCATCGAGCTGCGTAGCTTTCTCGATCTTGCGCAGGCTATCGCCGGGCATGAATAGGAGCGAACGTCGTAGGGGGAACATGGATGGTGACTGGTAACTGGATAGCCTGATGACTTAATGACCTGGTGGCTCAGTGGCCACTACTCGGAGAATGTGGCCGGATTGACATCCCCGTCCCGTTTCCGAAACAACGCTGTTCGTTCGAACTCAATCACGATTTCACCGCGCTGGTTGCGGCCGATGTGGCGCAGGCATACCACGCCGGCGCCGGGGTTCGACCGGGAGTCGCGCTTGCTGAGCACTTCGCTGCTCACGTAGAGCGTGTCGCCGTGGAACATCGGCCTGGGGTGCCGGACGTTGTCATAGCCCAGATTGGCAATGATCGTGCCTGCGGTCAGGTCGGCCACCGTTAGCCCCACCGCCAAACCCAGCGTGAAAAGGCCGTTGACGATGCGCGTTCCGAACTGCGTCTGGGCGGCGAAATACTCGTCCAGGTGCAACGGCTGCGTGTTCATCGTCAGCGCACAGAACAGCACGTTGTCCGCTTCGGTGATCGTCCGGCCAAGTGCGTGCTCGATGCGCATACCGGCTTCCAGCTCTTCGTAATACTTGCCGGCCATCGCAGTCGGGATTTTATAATGTCTGCATCGGCGCATTGCGTATCGCGTGTGCGTGAGACGCGCGGCGCGTGAAGCGTAAAACGCGAGATGCGAGACGCAAGAAGCAACACGTGACAACTCAATAACCCCAACACCAGGAGGTGTGAGATGGAAATGTCGCAAGGCAGGGAGCTGGTGACTCAGGTTGCGCTGTCAACCGGCGCCAGCCAGGCCGAAGCTGAAGCCCTCGGTGAGGTAGCCGGAGCGGATGATGCCGCTAACGCGCTGTTCGCCCCGGAGTATCAAACCGAAAACAGCCCCGTCCATCGCGCGATATGGGATGACCGCTGTCCCGTAGAGTTGTTCGATGCTCCCCCGCCGTCTGCCGCGCAAGGCCGCGCAAAAGCAGCCATGGATGCCGCCTTCGACATCGTTCAGCGTCACCAGCATGCTGGCACCTATGTCAACAGCGACGGTCCCTACGCCGGCAAACTCTCCGACGCCCTCATCGCCGACCTCGGCCAGGTGGGATATTACGGCGCGCTCATTCCAGAGGCGTATGGTGGCTTAGGGCTTGACTTCCCCACGTTCGCCGTCGAAGAGACGCGCATGGCAGTTATTGCGCCGTCGGTAGCGATGCAGAACAGTGTGCACGAAGCCATCGGCGCCGTCGGGCCACTGCTGTTCTTTGGCAACCGGCAGCAAAAAGAATGGCTGCGCGCCCTGGCGACCGGCTGTCCGCAGAGCTGCTTTGCCCTAACCGAGTCGCAGGGTGGTTCTGATTTGAAGAACATGCTCACCCGTGGCGTCATCACCGATGGCGAGATCCTCATCACCGGCCAGAAGTGGTTCATCACTAACGTGTATCCCGGTGGGTTAATGTGCCTGGTGTGCATGCTGGAGGGTCCGGATTTACCCTCTAGCCCGCAGGTGTTGATTGTCGAGCTGCCGCAGGAGGAGAACGAGCATTACTGGCTGACGCGCTATAAGCTATCTGCGCTGCAGGAGCTGCGCAACTACGGCGTGAATTTCAACGGCCTGCGCGTGCCGCTCGCCAACTGGATCCATCCCAAGAACGTCCCGAACGGCCTGACCATCGCCTATCACTTGCTCAACCGCGGCCGGGTGAGTGTGTGCGCTGTGGCGGCCGGCCGCTTGCGCACCATGCTGCAACATATGCGCCTGTGGGGCCGTACGCGCATCAGCATGAGCAAGCCGATTGACCAGCGCGACCTGCCGCTGGAGGACTATGCGCGCATGGCCGGCCTGATCGTCTGTGCTGATGCCTTTCGCGATTGGACGGCCTGGCTGCTGCAAAAAGGCTATCGCGGCGAGTTGGAGACCGGCGCGGCCAAGGTTACGGTGACGCGCCTGCTGAACGAAGCGATGGACCGCATCTATCCGCAGTTCTGGGGCGGCCGGGCGCTCGACGTATGCCATCCCTACTCGCGGCAGGTGGCCGAGCTGAAAGCAGCCGAGATCTATGAAGGGCACAACAATATGTTGTGTCTGGCTTGGTTCGCCGCGCTCACTAAGCGACACAGCGCGCGCTTCATGATGCCAATCTTCAAACGTGTCCAGGAACTGGGGCTAAAGCGCTTCGATCCGGCTAATCCGGCGCATCTGTGGCAGTTGCGCAAGGAGTTGCCCGAATACGGCAAATGGATTGTCGGTCATCAGGTGGATCTGCGCGGGCACACACCGCTGCCGCCCATGTCGCGCGAGTTGGCGCGCTGTGCCCGGGCTGCCGTCCACGGGCTGCAAGGTATGGCCATCGTCATGGATGGCGCCATGCGCGAGCACCGCGAAGACCTGATCAACCGCCAGGGCGTGGTTCAGGAGCTGGCGCTGGAAGCGCACCAGTACATCGCCATGCTGGTGACGGCACTGCATGCGCGACATGCCGGCGATCCTATTGTGGAGTTGGCCGCCCAGACCTTCTGCGAGGAACAGTTGCGGCGCTTGCGCGGTGGTCGGCGCACGCGCGAGCAACATGCCCGGTTGGTCGAGTTGGGCAAGCTGGTTCGCGATGGCAAATTCCATCTCCTGGATGGCGTGCCGGAGAGCGAGGTCAACATGCCATGGTAGCCGCGGCAGTGGCGAAACCTGGTTTCTCGAAGAAACCAGGTTCCTGTCTTTTCTTCACATGCACATTCTCGATCACACTTTCTTGATTAGTGGCGGCGCCTCCGGCCTGGGCGCGGCATGTGCTCGCATGGTCATCGCAGCCGGCGGCAATGCCGTGATCGCCGATGTGAATGCCGAGGAGGGACAGGCGCTGGCCGGTATGCTGGGCGATCGTGCGCGCTTTGTGTTGGCCGATGTGACTAGCGAGGCCGATGTGCAGCGCGCAATTGCGCGGGCGACGACGATGTTTGGCGCGTTGCACGGGGTGATCAACTGCGCCGGCGTTGCCATCGTCGAGCTGGTGCTGCGCAAAGGTCAGCCACACGCGCTGGATTCCTTCACGCGCGTCATCGCGATCAACCTCATCGGCACCTTTAACGTTGCACGTTTGTCGGCGGCGGCGATGGCAGCCAACGCGCCGGATGCCGAAGGCGAACGCGGTGTCATCATCAACACGGCGTCAGTGGCCGCGTTCGAGGGACAGATTGGTCAGGTGGCATATGCAGCGTCGAAGGGTGGTGTGGTGGCCATGACGCTGCCGATGGCGCGTGAGCTGGCGCGCTACGGCGTGCGCGTCGTGGCGATCGCGCCGGGCATCTTCGACACGCCGCTGTTGGCCAAGTTGCCCGAACTGGCGCGCCAATCGCTCGCTCAGCAAGTGCCCTTCCCACCACGACTTGGCCGGCCAGACGAATTCGCCGCGCTCGCAAAACACATCATCGAGAACGTGATGCTGAACGGCGAAGTCGTCCGGCTGGATGGCGCAATTCGCATGGCGCCGAAGTAGCATTCAAGCGCGCAGCAACGGCATCACCGCTTCGGCAAATAAGTGTGTGCCTTCGATGCGCGGTGAGTCTGCGAAGTGCACGGTAATTCGTTTTGCGCCTTGCGCAATGATGGTCAGCAGCTGTTCGGCGATTTGCTCTGGCGTGCCGGCAACGCCCCCTTCCAGCCGTCGCACGAACGGCTGTGTCTGCAGGCGTCTCACGGCATCGTCACTTTCGGCGATCAGGATGCCGACGCGGACGACTTGGGCGATTTCATCGTAATCGCGACCAACGGCGCGGCAGTGTGCCCGAAGGATGTTCTGCTTATGCGCATAGGTTTCCAAGTCCGTGTAGGGGTAGTTCCACCAGTCGGCATACTGTGCGACGACACGCAGCAGATGCTTCTCGCCAGCGCCGCCAACCATGATCGGCGGCAACGGCGAGGGTCGCGGCTCGCAGTAAGCACGGGTGATTTGATAATGTTCGCCCATGTAGTTCGCTGGCGCATCTGTCCACAATGCGCGGATCACCTGAATCGCCTCGGCGAGTTGCGCGATGCGGGTGTGCGCCGGGGGGAAGGGCCAGCCGTAAGCCAGATATTCTTCTTCGTTCCAGCCTGCGCCGATGCCCAATACGAAGCGCCCACCCGAAATTATCTGCGCGGTTGCCGCCATCTTGGCCAGGTGCGGCGGGTTACGGAAGCTGTTGCACAAGACTTCATGACCGCACAGCTTCTCTGGATAACGCGCTAGCGCGAAAGCCAGCAGCGTCCATCCTTCAGCAACTTTGTGACTGCCGTACTGAACATGATCGGGGAACCACAGCGAATCGAAGGGCGTGACCACACGGTCGAGATACGGGAATGTATCCTCGACCAGCCGCGACCATATGTTGAGGCCGATTGGGATGTGCATAGAGGACACTGTATCACTGTGCGCACTGGAGGGGCTCGGTCGGTGAGCGCTGAAAGAGAGGCAAAATCGAGGCTGCATCGCGGACGCTTTGATCCGGGGTAAGGCATACTACGACGTCTTTGACTGTTTTTAATTTCGCTTTAACTGGGCTATGCTAGTTTGAAGGAGGTGTATATGGCAACTGCCAGCGGCATGCCATCTAAATTAAGGCGGCGATCTGCAAAGACCAGCGAGCATATCCTGGCATATGGGCTGCTCGCGCCAGCACTGCTGCTCTTTCTTGCATTCACGGTCTTCCCTATCGGCTTCGGCTTCTACATCAGCCTGCACAATTGGCGATTGGGGCCGCGCGAGTTCCTCGGCCTGGGCAACTATCTGCGCGCGCTGACACCCGGATCGGAATTCTGGCCTTCACTCGGCGCGACGTTGACCTACTCGTTGCTCGCCGTGCCGTTTCAGATCAGCATCGCGCTGACGCTGGCGTATTTGCTCTTCCAGAAGATCCGCGGCAAATCGCTCTTTCGCGTGATAATGTTCCTGCCGTGGGTGACCTCGACCGTGGCGACAGCGGCGGTGTGGGCACGGCTGTATAGCCCCGACATCGGCCTTATCAACAGCGTACTTCGCGGGTTGGGTATGCAGCCGTTGCGCTGGCTGCTGGAGGACAAGGGGGTTTTTACCTTGATTGCCAACTGGCTGGGTGTCACGCTGCCGGACTGGCTGCGCGGGCCGAGCCTGGCCATGGTCGCGGTAGTGATCTACACCACCTGGGTATTCGTCGGTTACAACATGACGTTGTTCCTGGCCGGCCTGGGTAATATTCCTGGCGAGATGTACGAGGCAGCCAAAATTGACGGCGCCAACGGTTGGCAGCTCTTCCGTCACATCACCTGGCCGTTGCTCTCGCCAACCACGTTCTTCGTCGTGCTCATCACGGTGATTGGCACCCTCAAGGCGTTCAACCACATCTGGGTGATGACCCAAGGCGACAACGGCACGCAGACGGCCAGCATCCTGATCTATCGCCAGTTCTACGAGTTCCAGCGCGCCGGCTACGCCAGTGCGCTCGCCTTCCTGCTGTCCGCGGTGATTTTGCTGGTAACCATTCTGCAAAACCGCGTTGCTGCCGAGCGGGTGAACTATTGAGCCATGGCTACCGCAACGGCTGCCCCACTTGCGCAAGTCGAAACGCGCCGTGCGCCCGGCCGGTCGCTGGACCGGGTGAATCCGCTGATCTATCTTGTGCTGATCATCGTCGGCGTCGCTTCGCTGATCCCGTTCGTGTGGATGGTGATGACGAGCGTGAAAGACTATGGCGATGTCGTCTCGCTCAGGTTCTGGCCCTGGCCGCCGCTCGGCAATTCCGCGCCGCGCTTCGACAACTTTGCCGAGGCCATCCGTCTGATTGGCGTGGATCAAGACACCGGCCTGCCGATGTTCTTCCGCCACGTGCTGAACACGGCGCTGGTGACGGCGATTGTCATCGCGTCCTCGGTCACCACGTCGGTACTGGCGGCCTACGCTTTTGCCCAGTTGGACTTTCCGGCCAAGAATGTCCTGTTTATCCTGGTGCTGGCCACCTTCATGATCCCAGAGGAGCTGATTTTGGTGCCGCGCGCGGTGATGATGAACAAGAACTACCTGAACTGGTACAACACCGTGCCGGCGATGGTGGCGCCCTTTTTGGTCAACGCCTTCGGCATCTTCTTGATCCGGCAATTCTTTCTGCAAATTCCCCGTGATTTGTACGATGCCGCGCGCATAGACGGCGCCGGCCACATGCGCTACCTCACCACGGTGATGATCCCGCTCGCCCGTCCGGCTATCCTCACGCTGGCGCTGCTCGAGTTCATCTGGACGTGGAACGAGTTCCGTTGGATTCAGCTCGTCACGTCCAGCTCGAACATGCGCACGGTGTCGGTGGGGCTGGTGGGCTTCTTGCAGACCGACGGCGGCGCACAGACGCAACTGGCCATGGCGGTAGCAGTCATGGTCGTGCTGCCGGTGGTCGTGCTGTATTTCTTCACTCAGCGCTACTTTACCGAGGGCATCACAACGACCGGTTTGAAGGGTTGACTCGAGGTAAGGGGAGGTGATGGGTATAGGCTTATCCCGTACGGTGGATGTCGTAATTTGTAACTGATGATTGACAATCGCGGATTGGTGATCGGCTGAGTCCAAGCCGGCGACCAATGACGACCGGTAACCAGTAGCTGACAACAGACAACTAGAGAAGACAATCAGAGACTAGGAGGAAACTATGACACGCAAACTCATTCCATTTGTGGCTGCGATGGCCATGTTGATGGCGGCCTGCGCGGCACCGGCCACACAAGCACCCGCGCCGACTGAGGCGCCTGCAGCCACACAAGCACCCGCGCCGACCGAGGCTCCTGCGCCGACTGCCGAGCCGGCCACCGGCGTGGATGCGATCACCCTGAGCAAGGACAACCCCACGGAGATCCTGTTCTGGCATCGCTACTCCGGCGGCGCGCAGAAGTTCGTCGAACAGTTCGTCGAGAAGTTCAACGCCGAGAACGAGTTCGGCATCAAAGTCACCGCCGAGAAGATTGACGGCAGCTACGCCGACCTATACAGCAAGATCAACGCCGCGATTCAAGGCGGCACGCCGCCCAACATCGCGCAGGCCTATCAGAACCAGGCATCGTTCTATCGCCTGGACGGCAACGTGATTGACCTCGCGCCGTTCATCACCAGCAAGAAGTACGGCCTGACCCAGGAAGAGATCAACGACTACTTCGCCTTCTTCCTGGAGAGCGACAAGAATCCGCAGTTCCCCGGCGAGGTGCTGGGCTGGCCGACCAGCCGCTCGGCCGCCGTGCTCTACGTCAACCTGGACTGGTTGAAGGAGCTGGGCGCCGAAGAGCCGCCGAAGACTCTGGCCGAGTTCGAGGAGCTGGCCTGCAAGGCATCCGACCCGGCCAATGAGCGCTACGGCCTGGCCTGGCAGAACGACATCAGCAACTTTGCGGCGTTGGTGTTTGCCAACGGCGGGCGCGTGCTGAGCGAGGATGCCACCAGCTATGCCTTCAACAGCGAGGCCGGCGTGGAGGCGTTGTCGTTGCTCAAGCGCCTCTTCGAGAACAAGTGCGCCGTCGAGATCCCTAGCGCCGAGCGCTTCGGCGAGCAGACGCGCTTTGCCGGCCAGAAAGTGCTGTTCGTGATGGCTTCCAGCACCGGCCTGCCGTTCTACGCGGATGCGGTGGCGAAGGCCGAGAAGCCCTTCCGCTGGACTTACGTGATGTTCCCGCAGAAAGATGCGGCCAAGCCGGTGGTGGACATCTACGGCGCGTCGTGGTCGGTCTTCAAGAGCGCGCCGGAGAAGGAGCTGGCTTCGTGGCTGTTCCTCAAGGCGTTCACCGAGCCGGAGAACATCGCCGGCTGGGCGAACGCGTCGGGCTACATGGCCGTGCGCAAGAGCGCCGCGCCGAAAGCGATCGAGACGGTGAAGAACGACGAGCGCTACAAGAACTTCCCCGAAGCGGCCGAGGCTTACGCGCGCTTGTATGACATGGTGGCGTTTGGCGCGGTCGAGGCGCCCGTCGCCGGCTATGACCCTGTGCGCAAGCTGATGAGCGAGGTCGTTTCGATGGTCGCGATCAAGGGCGAGGGTGATGTGAAGGCAGCCCTGGATAAGGCCGTTGAAGAGGCTAACGCGGTGCTGAAAGAAAACGCGCCCGGCGGTTACTAGTCGGCCTGGATGCCGCTCTGTGATAGGGAGGTCGAAAACGGCCTCCCTGTTCTTTTTCTGGTGCATCGCGCGTGGTGCGCGCCCGATGCTCGGACCCTCTGACGGCTCGCCGCGTCCGAGCGTTCGGCAGCTCTTGTTGAATCACATCGGGTCGGCTAAACTTGCCGCACAGGGAGGACGAACATGAGCGATGCGTTGATTGATGTCGTGGTTGCTGCGTTCAATGATGCGATGGCGGCAACGGCAGCGATGGATCGGCTGGTACAGATGCGACGCGAAGGCCAGATCGAACTCAAGGCAAGGGCGATCGTGCACCGCGACGATGATGGACGCTTGCACATCAAGGAGATGGACGATCCCGGCGCGGCGCGCGGCGCCGTCGTGGGGGGCGCAGTTGGCGGCGTGATTGGGCTGTTGCTTGGCCCGCTGGCGGTCCCTGCTGCGGCTGTCGGCGCAGCCATCGGCGCGTTGACCGAGAAGCTGCATGACGCCGGCATCGAGGACGGCAAACTAGAGCGGCTGGGCGAGGGGTTAAAGACCGGCGTTGCCGCCGTGGTTGCTATGACGACGGCGGACTCTTCGGCCGAGGTGCAGCGCCTTATGCGCGAAGCCGGCGCAAGCGTGGTCACCGAAGGTTTGAACGAGTACACCTACCAGAAGCTGGCTGCGATTTCCGGCGCGTCTCAATCATCATCGTAGTTACAGGTCAGATCGCTTCAGTCAGTCTGGCTGCTGCCAACTGCTCCAACTGCCCGCAGCAGCTCGGCATCGTCAGGATAGTCGCCGGCGTGCTTGCTGTAATAGGCGAAGCTCACGTGTCCATCTTCGCCGATCACGAACATGCCCGGCATTTGGAATGGATCGCCCACCGGTCTGCCGATTGGTAGCCCGTCGAACTTGCCCTCTAGTGTTGCCTGCGCGCCTTTCAGCCAGACCGCCGGCCCGAACAACTGGTCGGTGTTGCCGCGCGCCAGACCATAAGCGCGGTACGAGGTTGCCTCCGGATCGCAGAAGCAGCGCACACCGGGCGCGCGTTCGCCGCAGAATCGCTCGGTCTCCTCAGGCCGGCCCATCGTCACGACGACGACCTGCGCGCTGGCAGCTTCGATGCGCGGGTTGAGCTTGGCCAACCTGGCCAATTCCGACCGGCAGAACACTCAGCCAAAATGGCGCAGGAAGACCAGCAAGACGCGCCCTTGTCGCAGCAACTCCGCCAGCGTGACGCACTCGCCGGTGGTTTTGGCCAACGCAATGTTTGGAGCGACATCGCCCACCTGCAACCGTGGGCTGACCGTGGGTCGTTCACTCATCGGTACGTCGTAATCTTAAACCGGTTCGGCGCCTGGCTCAGCGCCGGCGCGTCCACTCGTCGTTCGCATACTTTGTGGCGCGCAGCTCTGCTGCGCAGCGCAGTTCGTCCGCCGTCAACACGCCGACGGTGAATCGGATGTCCAGCGCCTCGGCGAAGGCGCGCTGCCACGTTTCCGCGGCTGCGTCCCATGATACAGGGCGCGCCAGCACATCCTGCAGCGTTGCAGCGTGGGCGCGCACCTGCTCCGGTGGGGGTGCATCGAGCAGGTAGGTGCAGATGCGCGCAATGTCGCCGTGCAGCGGTAAGCTGCCGTGCTGAAGCACGCCGTCTACGCGTCGCCACTGCGCGCTGCCCACCAGCTTCCGGCCGGCGCCGACGACTTCGTAGTCGCTGGGCGCTTCAAAGCACACCGGGCCTTTGGCTCTGTTCTCTTTGGCCACGCGGTTGGCGCTGACGCCCGGCACACCGAGCAGACGCAACGCGCCCATGATTGCCTCCGCAATGCGCCGATACGAAGTCATCACGTCGCCTTCGGCGATCGGGTGGGTGATGGGCAGCGACACGCTGTAGGTCAGCTCGTCGGCGTGCAAGATGGCCAACCCGCCGGTCGGGCGGCGCACGATGCCGATGCCGTCGGCCCGACAACGCGCCTCGTCAACGGAGTCAATGCGTTGTGATTGGCCCAGGCTGATGGTCGGCAGCTGCCAGTCGTAGAGTCGAAGTGTGGGCGGTTGTTGTCCGGCGCTCACCGCCCGCGAGATAGCCTCATCGCGGGCCATGTTTGTTGCGCCGTCATGCGCGCCGTCGTAGATCAATCGGAATTCGAAAGGCATGACGGGGTTGGTGTCGCTGGTATCGAAAAGGTGTCGGAAGTGTCTTTGGTCTCGGTAGTGTCACTGGTGTCAACGATATCAGACATCAACGACTCCATTGACACTCACGACACCAGCAACCAACACCAACGACACTACTAAACTAATGATCCCAGCAACCGATACCAACGACACCGATGACGCTAACGACACTATTCAAGCCCTGCCTGCGCCAGCCTGACCAGCGTGCGCACGCCGTAGCCCATCGCGCCTTTGACCAGATGGCCTTTGTTCTCGTTGCTGAACATCATGCCGGCCATGTCCACGTGCGCCCAGGGATACTCGTCTTCGCCCTCAACAAAGCGATACAGGAAGTAGGCTGACGTACCTACCCCGCCGACGCGCCCGCCGCTGTTCTTGATATCGGCATAGTCGCTCTTGATCTTGTCGCCGTATTCGGGATAGAGCGGCAGACGCCATAGTTTCTCGCCTTGGGCCTCGGCGGCGCGCAACACGGCATTCGCCCAGGCGTCGTCGTTGCTGAACAGGCCGGCGGCGACCCCTTCGCCGAGCGCGATGACGCACGCGCCGGTGAGCGTCGCCAGGTCAACCACGCCGCGCGGCTTGAAGCGCTTGGCGTAGTGCAGCGCGTCGGCCAGGATCATGCGTCCTTCCGCGTCGGTGCTGATGACCTCCACGGTAAGCCCGTTCATCATCGTGATTACGTCGGCGGGGCGATAGGCTCGGTCGCCGGGCATGTTCTCCACCAGCGGGATCAGGCCGACGACGTGTTGGGGAAGATCGAGGCCGGCAATTGCTTGCATCGCGCCGAAGACGGCTGCGCCGCCGCTCATGTCGGCCTTCATGCTCTGCATGTTCTCGCTCGGCTTAATGGAGATGCCGCCGGTGTCGAAGGTCACCCCTTTGCCGATGAAGACGAGGGGGCGCAGGTCGGGAGCGGATGGGTCAGCGTTGGCGGCGCGCGGCTTATGCTCTAGGACGACGAAGCGCGGCGGATGTGCGCTGCCTTGCGCCACGGCCAGCACGCCGCCCATGCGCTCCTCGGCGATGCCGGCTTCGCCTAGCACGGTGCACCTCAGGCCGGTGCGCGCGGCCATCTCTTGCGCGGCCTGGGCAAAGGTTTCGGGATATAGCGCGTTCGGCGCGCGGTTGACCAGTGTGCGCGCCGCGTTGACGGCTTCGGCGACGATCTGACCGGCGCGCGCGCCGGCTTCGATCTCGGCCAGCTTAGCGGCGTCGTATTCGACGATGATCAGTTCCTCGATCGCCCGATCGTCGTCCTTCGACTTGTGTTCGCGGAAGCGGTACGCGCCCATCAACGCGCCTTCTACGGTGGCCTGCGCGGCCTCGCGCGGTTGCAGGCCGCCGATGCCGCTGCCGTGCACAATGGTCGCGACGCGCCGACAGCCCAGGTCGCGCGCCTTGCGCACGGCCGAGCCGCTGGCCTGCCGGGCGCGATCGGGCGTGAATTGCTCGCGCTTGCCCAGCCCGGCGACGATGACGCGCGGGGCGGGGATCAGGCCGGAGGTGTACACGACAGCGACTTCGTTCAGCTTGCCGGTGAAGTCGCCCAACTGAATAAGCTTGCTAATCGCGCCGCTGCCCGGTACGCCGTCGGATGAGCCGAGCGCTGTATCTACTGCGCCGGTTGCGCCGCCGGGCGCAGTCACGCCCTCGAATAGGTTGACGATGACGGCATCGGCGTTGATTGCCTGGATCTGCTTGTTGACGACGGTGACTTGCATGGTTGAGATTGTAGCGCTGCTGCATGCGACGATTCACGCCAGGGCGTACTGTTCGCGGTATCGCTGCAATAGCGAGAGCGCCTGGGCTAATCGCTCGCGGTTGCGCGGGTCGTTCGTCCAACGGCTGACGCCGCTGGGGTGGGGCAGGGGCAGGATGATGCGCCCGTCGCGCTCGAAGGACCGGCCGATGGCCTCGGTGAGCGGTATGTCGTCGCCGAGGAAGTGGGCCGTGGCCAGGCGACCGACCGTCAGGATGAGCTTTGGCCGGATGAGCGCCAGTTCGCGCTCGAGGAAGGGCCGGCACAACGCGCGTTCGCGCGCGGTGGGCACGCGGTCGCCCTGGCCGCGCGCCGGGCCGGGATAGCATTTGGTGATGGCGGTGAAATAGCAGCGGGCGCGGAACGCATCTTCGCTAAAGCCGGCTTGCGCAAGCCAATGAAACAGCGCGCGCCCGGCCTGGCCGCTGAACGGCTTGCCGCGCGAGCGCGACGCAGCCGCCGGCGCCTGGCCCACCAGCATCATCCTTGGCCGCGCGGCAGGTTGGTTGACGACGATCAGCGACGGCGCGACGAAGAAGCCGGCCTCGGTGCAGGCGCGGCACGAGGCGATCTTGGCATGCAGTAGTGCCAGCGCGCGCAACATCGCCGCTCAGGTCAGCGTCGCCTTGACCGGTCGGCGACCGGCGGCTTTGAACGCGCGCGCATAGGTGTTCTGCATCAGCACGGCGTCTTCTTCCAGGTTAGGAGTCTCGCATAGCACGCGGCCCGCCGCGCCTAGATCGGCCAGCGCTTTGAACAGCGCCTTGTATTGAATGTCGGATTCGGCCAGGTTGAGGTGGTTCTTTTCGCCCTTGGGCGTGTAGGCGATGCCGCTGAAGTGGATGTGCATGTGTTTAAGTCCGCGCTCGCCCAGGCCGGCGGCGATCAGCCGCAGGGCGTCGGCGAATTCGTCGTAGGAGTTGAACGAGCCATCGCCTGGCCGGGCGTGCAGATGCGCGAAGTCCACACACGGCAGGACGTTTTCGATCTCGCGGCTCCAGTTGATGGTTTCCTCCAGCGTGCCGAGCATGGCGCTTTTGCCCATCGTCTCGGGCCGCAGGAGGACGTTGACCTTCTCCTTGCGCAGCGTCTCCTCGACTTCGCTCAGCCGTTCGAGGGCGAGGTGGTAAGCCTCTTCCGGGGCGCGCTTCATGTATGCGCCGGGGTGAAAGATGATGTCGGTGGCGCCGGCTTTGGCGCCGGCCCGCGCGGCGGCCAGCAGCCGTTCGCGCCCGGCGGCCCACATTTCGGGCGTGGCGTTCAGGTTGATGTAGTAGGGCGCGTGCACGCTGATCGCCACGTCGTATTGCTCGGCGGCCTGACGGATGCGCGCGCAGGCGTCGTCGCTCACCCGCACGCTCTGCACCCAGGCCAGTTCAAGGGCGGAGAGGCCCAGCTCGCGGATGCGTTGAACGCCGCCGGCGCTGCCGCCGTTCTTCGGCGTGCTGAGCGGCGCGCCGACAGTGCCGAAGCGAAAGGGCAGGTCGGGGTGTGCGGCTTTGCTCATGACAGGGATTGTAATGGGTGGTGTAGCAGGTGGTGCCGATTGGAGGGCTGAATTATCATCGCGTGACGATGCCCATCGTTCATCAACGTTCCCCATCGTTGCGAGAAGAGCGCGTGCTGCAACGCGCCGGCCATCGCCTCATCGCCGGCGTGGACGAGGCTGGGCGCGGCGCTTGGGCTGGACCGGTGGTCGCTGCTGCCGTCATTTTGCCCTGTGATCGCTGCACGTTGTCTTTCCTGCGCGGTGTCAACGATTCCAAGCAGCTCACGCCGGTGCAGCGCGTCGCTATGCGTGAACGGATCCAGCGTGTGGCGTTGGCTTGGTCGGTCGGCAGCGCCAGCAGTGCTGAGATTGATGCGCTCGGCATCCTTGTTGCGACCCGGCTGTCGATGGCGCGCGCCGTTGCCGGGCTGCACATTGCACCGGATGCGCTGTTGATTGACGCGGTTGACTTGCCGGAGTTGCCCATCGTCCAGCACACCTTCGATCATGCCGACGCCATCAGCCTGTCCGTCGCTGCTGCCTCCATCCTGGCCAAAACATCGCGCGATGCGATCATGTGCGCGCTGGATGCGTCGGCGGCCGGCTATGGCTTTGCCCGTCACAAAGGCTACGGCACGCGTGCGCATACCGAAGCGTTGGTTCGACTCGGCGCGTGCTGGGCGCACCGCCGCACTTTCAAGCCGGTTGCCTCGCTCTGCTCCCAACCCCTCTGTTCCCCCCTGTCCGTTGACCGCTGACTTCTGATCTCTCACCCTGACCTATGCCTTTCACTCCCGAACAATGGTTGCTCGGTGCGCTAGCCGCGTTGCTGGTTGGCTTTTCGAAGACCGGCGTGCCCGGCGTCGGCATCCTGGTCGTGCCGTTGATGGCGCTCGTCTTTCAAAATCGCGCCGCCGTCGGAACGACGGTGTTGCTGTTGATCTTTGCCGACCTCTTTGCAGTGTATTGGTATCGCCGCTATACGCGCTGGGATAAATTGTTGCAGTTGCTGCCATGGGTTGCCGTCGGTATGCTGGCCGGCGTGGTTACCCTGTTCGTCGTTGGCGAAGACGCGCGCGGACGAGACCAGATCAATGTGTGGATCGGCGCGTTGGTGCTCGTCATGCTGGCGGTGTATCTGGCCCGGCTGAAGTGGGGCGACCGGCTACAACCCTCGTCACGCGCCGGCCTGGTGGCGACCGGCAGTGCTGCAGGCTTTGCTACCACCGTGTCGAACGCCGCCGGCCCGATCATGTCCATCTACATGACCAGCCTTGGGCTGCCCAAGCACGAGTTCATGGGCACGACGGCCTGGTACTTCTTCATCTTCAACGTCGCTAAAGTGCCGCTCTATCTGATCGTGATGACGTTGGCGCCGGAACGCCCCTTGTTCACAGTCGAAGGTCTCATCTTCGACGCATTCATGCTGCCGGTAATCGTCGTCGGTGTGACCGCCGGTCGCTGGGCGCTGTCGCGTGTGCCGCAGGGTGTGTTCAACGGGCTGGCGCTTAGCTTGTCGGCACTTGCGGCACTCCGATTGCTCTTTGGATGACGGAACCGTTTTCTGATTGCAATCTCATAACCAATACTGTTACAGCGTGCGAAAATCTTGCGTAGAATATATTTGATAAGGTCTGGTCGAGGTTTCTATCCACCCACCGCCTTACTGGTCGTCAACTCAGTCTTGCGTGACGCTGCATGGGCAACGCGCTGCCATGCGGCGCGCGCAGACGAATCACTTAGGGGGAGCTTATGAGTTTCGTACGACATTTTCTTCGCCCGGTTGCGGCGGGGATGTTGGCCTGCGTCATCCTGGAGTGGGCTGCATCGCCGGTGCGCCAAGTCCACGCAACTGCGGACTGGCATGTCTCTGCCGACGGCTCGGATGCGCCTGGCTGTGGCTCGTCTGCCAATCCATGCCGGTCCATCACCTACATCTTGACCGCTGTGCCCGGATTCGCCGACGGCGATGTGATTCGCGTAAGCGGAACGCTTGCTGAGAATGTGAACCTCGGTCGCTCGACAGCGATCATCGGCCACACGTCTGACGCGACCATTCGAGCCGCTAATCCCGGCAGCGTGATTAGCGTCTCCGCTGGGGTGAGCGTGACGCTGAGCGGGCTGACGGTCAAGGACGGCAACGCCATCGAAGGTGGGGGTATTCGCAATGAGGGCACGCTCATTGCCAGCAACGTGGTCGTCACGGCCAATATGGCGTCCAGTATCGGCGGTGGCATCTACAACGCCGGCACGTTGACGATGACGAACAGCAGGATCGCCGGCAACCGGATCATCGGCGCGGGTGAGGCTGGCGGCGGCATCGAGAACACCGGCACGCTGTCTTTGTCCGACACTTTCATCGAGCACAACAAAGGTGGCGCCTACGGCGGCGGCATCGAGAATTTTGGTGGCCAGGCCAATTTGGTTCGTGTAGTCATTCGTAAGAACGAAGCAGCCAGCGGCGCTGGCATCGAGAACGGCAACGCCGGTGTGCTTGTTGTCGAGGCTTCGGCGATCGTCGAGAACGCCGGCAGCAATCAGGGTGGGGGAATCAACAACAGCAGCACGTTAGTGTTGCGCAACGTAACGCTGAGTGGAAACTCGCTGTTGGCGGGACCGGGTGCAGGGCTGCAGAACGCGGGCGGCGGGAGTGCTTCGCTCAGCTTCGTTTCGATTGTCAGCAACACCGTCAAGAACACATCGAGCACCGACGTGAGTGGTCTGTCCGCGGTGGGTAGCACCGTCGCGCTAACCGCGACGGTGATCGCCTACAACACGATTAGAAATTGTTACACTGGCAGCGGTGGGGTGTTCCAATCCTTCAACTACAACGTCAGCAGCGATGACAAGTGCAGCTTTCTCACTCAGCCGCAAGATGCAACTGATGTGAATCCGAAGCTGGCTCCGCTGAAATTCGGCCATGGTACCTATACGCATGCGCTGCTGCAAGGCAGCCCGCTGCTCGACATCGTAGACCCAACTGCTTGCCTGTCCGCGGACCAGCGCGGGGTGGCCCGGCCACAAGGGGCGAAGTGCGATGTCGGCGCGCATGAAGCGACTGCTGCCGAACTCAATGCAGCCGATCTCGAGATCACTACCGTTGCGCCGGCTTCCGTGCCGCGATCCAGCGGTTACTCGATCACGTTGCAGGTGAAGAACCTCGGTCCGAACGACGCGCAGAGTCCGGTTGTTGCGACCACGCTGCCGGCGAATGCGCAGTTCATCAGTGCGGAGGGCAACAATTGGTCGTGCGGGCTGAGCGGCGTCACACTCACATGCAACTACGAGCCCTCGCATATGTCCGTGGGCTTGGCGCCCATCATCATCATCGCCCTCCAGGCGCCTGTGAATGAGACGACGCTGACAGCGACGGCGGTCGTGAGCACGCTCAGCGCCGATCCAGATCTGGCCAACAATACTGTGACAGCGACCAGCTCGGTGGTTATCACCGACACCAGGGTTCATCTCCCCATCATCCAGCGCTAGTGCGATGCCATCAGAGGCGCGACGCCGCGCTCGTACGGCTGTGCGTCGCGCCTGTTATGCGGACGAGTGGTTCATGGAGAAACTACCGCCGTGCAACGGACGGGTGGTACAGCTCGTAAGTCGCTGGCGCGAGCCACATCGTGGCCGGCGCGACGCGACCGAAGCCGTCATCCAGACGTGCGTCGAGCAGGAAGCTGTGTGCCGGCCACGCCTCCAATGGCGGCAGCCACGTGGCGAAGCGGATCTCCACCTGACCACCAGGCGGCAGCCCGCCACGCCAAATCAACTGTGCGCCTTTGCGCTGGAGCATCCCCGCGCTGGCGGTGTGCGTGATCAGCGCCGGGAAGGTCAAGCTGGTTGGCAGCGTGAGGGTGATCGTCGTCTGCGGCGCAGAAATCTTGCCGGCATTCATGGCGCGCAACGCAATGGTCATCGGGCGGTTCCATTGCAACGGTGCCGATTGCATCTGCAGCGTGCCGCGCAGGGTGGGTGCGTTGGCATGCACGATTGCTGCGCGTGTGAAGTGCAGCCCCATATCATTCATGCTGATGCGTGCCGTCGCCGTAAGCGGCTTCCCAGCGTCTGCCGTGTCAACGCGCGCTGCGAAGGTCCACATGAACACATCGCCGGCACGTACGTCCCCCGTCCATATGCCGGCTTGTTGCCCGCCGGCGTTGGGGAGCGATGAAGAGACGATCGTCATGTCGTCCGAGACGCCGACCTGCACGGAGACGGAGTGGCGATCGGCAGAGCGCGATAGCGAAGGCGGGAAGACCGCGTCGGCGCGCAACGTCAACGTAAAGAGCACCGTCTCCCCGAGGCGCGCGCTGGGCCGGTCTGCGATGAGTGCCGACTGCCCCAGCGGCGATAGCCAGCCGACGATGCGATTCATCAACTCGACGCGACTGGATTCCGGCAGCGCCTCGAAGGCGAACGGCACAAACACCGTGCGCCAGATCGGTGACTGTGGCCCGATGGCAGGATCGCGCGCGTTGCTGCGCGCCAATCCGAAGGGTTGGCCGCTGTCTCCGCGCAGGATCACCTCTGCGCCGTTGACCGGCTGCACAGCACTGCTCAGGTTCCAGTTGTAGGGAAATGGCAGCAGCGGTCCGCCGGGGACGTCGTTGCCCAACACCGTGCCCGCTAGGCCGATCACGTTAGACGTCACGTCGTCGTAGTCAATCGCGCCAACGCCCAGGTAGGTGCGCGCGAACGGGCTGAGGCCGGTGTAGGCCAGCGCCGCCTGAGAGGTAAGGAACAGCCGTCCGCCGCCGTCAAGATATTGCTTTAGTACGTGCTCCTCTTCCGGCTTGAGCGGGTCGAACCAGTCATAGCCATTGAACCAAATCACGATGGGATATCGCTGCAGCGTCGCGATGGAGGGTGAATCGGTGATGTATGTGCTCCACCGCAGGTCCCAGTGATCGGCCGCGTTACCCATCGCCGCGAGCGCGTCCAGGTAATCGGCCTCGCGGGAGTAGAAGCGCTCATCATCCACCAGCAGAATGCCGGCCGGCGTCTTGCTGGTGAAGGTGACTGAAGCCCGATAGTCTGGCGCAGCTTGCAGATAGCTCGTTAGGGTGATCACGTCGCTGGCGTTCCAGCCCGCTGTCGCCGGCACGTTTACCGTCATCGTCACCAGCGTCGTGGCGCACGGCGCCAGTGTCACACGGGTGTCGCTCAGACGAGTATCCCAGCGGTTGCCGCTGGGCTCCAACACGATCGTCTGAGCCGTTCCACCGTCGCCGGTGTTGCGCAGGCGCACCACATGCGTGACCGTGCCGCCGGGCGGAGCAATGCCGGCCGACGTCAAGTAGCCATCGTGCGAGAGCATCTCTACCCCGAATGCCGGCCTAGGCGCGACGAACGCGTTGAGCGTGCGGCTGATGATCGCTGCACGCTCGTCGACTGAAGCGATGGCCTCTAGACCAAACGCATAGTAGGCTGCGCGCCACTTCAAGCACTGCGCAGCCCACACCCCCGCGCCGCCGATGCCGGTTGGGTCGTCGCTGATAGCGTTGGTGTATTTACCGATCAGTTGGCCGTTATCCGGGCGGAGAACGGTGACCAGGTCCGGCATCAGCGCGCCGGCTGCCTGGGTGAACGAGATCATCTTGCCTTCCAGCGGACCATCGGGCACACCGACCACCGCGCTGGCGTTGAAGTTCTTGGCCTGGTATTGGGCATTCACGCGGGCGAAGTAGGGGTAGTAGATGAAGTCGCCTCCGCCGTCGTGGAATGCCACGCTCTGGCCGGTGAGCAAGAGGCTGCGCCCGGTGGCTAGGTAACGCGACAGCACGTCGCTTGCACCAACCATGCCCGGCGAATCGAAGGGCGCGCTCCAGATCACCGCGTCATACTGTAAAAGCTGCGTGATCGTCGGCGTGTCCTGCGGGACTCTTTTCACACGATACTCGTCGTAGCCGAGCCGAAGTGCGTCGAGGGCTTCGCGATAGGCAGGCGCGACGCTGCCATAGTAGAACGCGCCCGAGTCCACGAAGGCGATGCGCTGCGTGGGTTCCAGGAAGAAGTCCTCGTCCACCAGCGCGCCGTTGCTGATAGAGACTGTGCGGGTCTGTACCAGGTAGCCAGCGGTGCGCGCTTCTAGCACGTAGACGCCGGTCGGCAGATCGAGCGCATACCGGCATGGCAGGCAGTTGTTGTTGGAGATGGAGAACTTCGGCGTGCCCAGCGCGCGCACCGTAGCCGTGATGTAGCTGCCTGTTCGCGCGTCGCGCACGACGCCGCGCACGCTCCCAGAAGGCTGGTAAGTGAGGGTGAGGTTGATGTTGACGGCGTTGCCGTTCGCCACCAGGCGGGCGGGCGAGGTGGCGGTGAAGTAGCCGAACGCACCGGCCTCGATGCTGTAGATGCCGCCCGGCACGCGCAACACATAGTCGCCGCTCGCATCGGTCGTGGTTTGCGCCTGCAGCCCATTTGCCTGGTTCCGGGCGATCACCTTCGCGCCGCTGATCGGTTGCGCGCCATCACCGATCTTGCCAGCGATCACCCCCGATGGCAGGATTGACAGCACGGCGTTGTAGGCGTCAATGCGGCCCCAGCCAGAAGCATTGTTGGGGACCGTGTTCGTCAACGGTCGAGCGGTGCTGGTGAGGGCGTAGAGCATCGCGCTCGAGTTGAGTTCCGGCGCAGCACTCAACATCAGTGCTGCTACACCTGCTACGTGCGGTGCGGCCATCGAGGTGCCGTTGTAGCTGGCATAGCCGCCGCCGGGGAAGGTCGAGACCACGTTCACTCCCGGCGCGCTGATCACCGGCTTCACGCTGCCGTCAATTGGCGAGGGTCCGCGACTCGAGAAGTAGGCCACTTCGTCCTCTTCGTCCGTGGCACCCACGCCGATCACGCCGGGCATGCTGGCCGGCGACCCGACCGAACTCGGATTGGGTCCGCGGTTGCCATTGGCAAAGACGACGAAGATGCCGGCGCGCTGCAGCGCGGCTAGGTCCTCTTTGAACTCGGTGTTCGTGCCATCTGTCGAGCTCCACGAATTGTTCAGCACGTCCGGCGCGTAGGCCGGGTCGCCGCCAGGTGCCAGCACGAACTCGAACGCGCTGTGGATCCAACTGAACAAACCAAACCCCTGGCTGTTCAGCCCCTTCACGGCCATCCAGCGCGCGCCTGGTGCGACACCTACGCCGCTCTGTCCGACCATGGTGCCCATCGTGTGCGTGCCGTGTCCGTTAGCGTCGGAGGGATAGATCGCGCCTTCATCGGTGGCGTCGAACCAATTGTGAAGGTGATCGGCCGCCGGGCCGCCCGTCCATCCCCGGTAACTGGCCTGCAGCGCAGGATGTAACCAGTCCACGCCACCGTCAATGTTGGCGACGACGACGCGTTCGCCGCGGATGCCCAGGCCGCGCCAGACCTGATCGGCGCGGATCTTGCTCACACCCCAGGTCACTTCGCCGGATGCCGGTGCTTGTGCGATGTTGGGACGCAAGGTATGGCCGATCAGTGCCGTGGGCTGTGGCGCCGGCTTCTCAAGCTGCGTGCGTAGCGTCTCGGTGATTGAGCCGGCGTTGGCGATGGGCAGTGCAACCGAACGCACCCACTCGTCCAACCGGACAGACTCGACATCATCGCGCTGTGCGATAGCCAGAATCACTGCCGGCGTGGCGCGCAATGCCAGGCCGTTGAAGATCCAGTAGGTCCGCAAGTTGTCGGCCTGTGCTGCGACTTCGGAGGTGTTCAGGTAGCTCAGGATGCCGCGTTGTGATTCTGTGGCGATGGACTTGAGCGCCTGCACGAACGCCGCGCGCGTTTCGCGCAGGGCGGATCGCGGCGCATCGCGCATGTTTTCCATCCACTGGTCCGCTCCGCGGATGGCCGGCTTCATGCGGACGATGAAGCGGATGCGCTCGTCGGGAGAAGCGTGGACTAGCGTCCGTCGCAGGCTCGGCGCGATCGCTGGGGGCAGGCTGTCTTCGGAGGGCAAATCCGGTTGGGACGGCTGTGCGGCGACGCGCGGTGGCGCATTGCTTATAGGTGAGCCGTGCGCAAAGGCGATGACCAGGACCAGCCCGAGCCAAAGGCGAATGAAGCGACGCATGCGATGATTGTCGCATGAGCGCAGGCGCCAACCGGTTGCGCCTGCGCGTTGGGGTTGTGCGAAGGCCGGGTGTCTAGGGTGCCGGCAGCGGCGAGACCAACGGGCCCAGAATGAGGCTGAACAGCCAGTAGATCACTGCCATCGCAATGGCAGCGATGATCCCCCCGGTGAACCCTTGCACTGTCAACCCGGGGATGAACTTGGCGGCGATGATCAGGATCACAGCCGAGACGACCAGCCAAACGAGGACGTTCAACAAACTCCCTCCGCTTATCTGGACGCCGAATAATCCCAATAACCACAGGACCACGCTGGATACCAGCGAGATGACGATAGCGCCGATCACCGCTGCGCTGAATCCAGCTACGCTCAGCCCTAAGTTGAGCCGGCTGACGATGAGCAGGACGACAGCGGCGATGATGACGCCAACGATGAAACCGATGATCTGACCCATGATTTCTCCTCCTTCCTTGAGTGAATTGCTTGGCAGAGCAGCTCAGCCCGGTCGAACGCGAAGGAGTCACACCCCTGACGCGCCTTGATAGTGGTGAGTGGGAAAGTCCTGTTGGACGCGGTTTAGGTCAGGCAGGTTGATCCACCTGCGCGCCGAGCCGTCAGTGCCAAAGGATATTATTGAGCATGATGAGCAAGCACACAAGTTGATCCGCTGTTGCGTGGTGCGGTTCACAGCGATCAACCCGAAGTGCATCTCGTAGCCCAGCGTCCACTCGAAGTTATCGAAAGCGGACCGGTAGGCATAGCCGCGCACGGCAACGCCGTCGTGCAGGCGTTCCTGCACGCCGGTCAGCGCGCGGTCAATGAACTCGACCCGCCTCGGGCGTCGCACAATCTCGCCGCAGCCGGCGCATAGCGCTCAAGCGGGCTTCTAAGGCGATTCACTGACGAGCGCCGGCGCAAAGGGCGCGAGCGGCGGTAGATCCACCAACCGTCGCAGCCACGCAACGAACTCGGTGCGCGGTATCGCTCGCGCGCCGAGCGAAGTCGTATGCGGCGTCTCCTGTTGGCAGTCCATCATCGGCACGCCCATACAGCGCAGCCGGGCGATCAGGTGCACCAGTGCGACTTTCGACGCGTCGGTCACGCAGCTGAACATACTCTCGCCGAAGAACATCCGACCGATCTGCACACCGTAGATGCCGCCGACCAGTTCGCCATCCAACCACGCTTCGACGCAGTGCGCGTGACCCATCGTGTGCAGCGCGCAGTACGCTTCGATCATCTCCGACGTGATCCATGTGCCGGCTTGCTTCGGTCGCGGCGCAGCGCAGTTTAGCATCACGTCGCGGAAGGCGGTGTCGTAACGAATCTCGAAGCGGCGGCTGCTCAGTCGCCGGCGCAGCGACCGGCTGATGTGAAGTTCAGCGGCGAAGAGCACCTGACGCGGATCCGGACTCCACCATAGGATCGGCTCGCCCTCGCTATACCATGGGAAGATGCCGCGGCGATAGGCATCGAGCAGGCGCTGGGGCGAAAGATCACCGCTGGCGCATAGCAAGCCGTTAGGGCGGCGCAGTGCGCGTGCGATGGGTGGAAAAGGCGTATCTTTGCGTAACCAGGGAATCATGCGACGCTTAGCCGTTGTGTGTCTTGCAAACCGGCGTGGGCTGAGCCCATCGAAGCCCGCACCTTGCACCTCTCAAGCGTGAAGTGCACTCGCTATATAATCACGTGCGAATCTTAAGCGAAGTTCTCGAGATGCCGACTTGCGTTGCAAGTCTATCATCTTCGATGAAAGGAGCCTCTCCGAATGCCTCAACTCATCACCCCCGACAGTGCGCGCATCGCCGGCCGCGGTCAGCAACCGATTCAGGTGATTGATGTCGGCCACGATCCGGCGCTGAAGTCGGCGTTGTTGTCGGGTCGGTTGACCAATCTCGTCGCGCCGTTTATCTATCATGATCCGTCCAAGCAAATTGCCTACATCCTGATGCCGATGGAGCTGAACCTGCGCGATATGGAGCAGCAGCGCATCATCGGCCAGTTGACGCAAACTGTGATGCGCGGCTTGCCAGAGAATGCGCCGCGCGCCTATCTGTTGCAACCGCGCATCTTTTTTAGCCTGCAATCGCTGATTGAAGCGATCCTGGAACAAGATGGCATCACGCCGGAGATGCTGCGCGCCCAGCAAGAGCGGGTGGATTTGTTGCGCGAGCTCGTGCGCATCGCCGACGAAGCGACATTGCGCGCCAAAGCGCGCGAGAACGACCCGAAGATTGACGCGACGTTCTTCGATATTCTCTCCGCTAGCATCGAGGCGAATCTGGCATCCGGCCGCGAGCAAGCCGCCCAGCAATTGGCCAACCTGCAGCAAGTGCTGATCGAGGAGACGACCTACGGCAAGTCTATCGGTGTGCGCATGGCAGCGCTGGAGGCTTTCCGCAAATCACCGACGCGCGAGACGTTGCTCGAGCAGTTAATCGCTGCGCCCGATGCCGAGTCGCGCGAGATGCTGATTGCCCTGGGCCGCCAGTTGCTCGACTATGCCTTCTTCCAGCAACTGACGATGCGCATCGAGTCAGCGGACGAAGCTGACAAGCAAAAGTTGATCGCTCTACGCAAAGAGATCCAGGAGACGCGCGATAGGATTGATGCTGCTTCACGCGCCTACATGGAGGAGAAAGCCGCGCTGATCCAGGCCATTGCCTCAAGTGATAACCCGCTGGAGACTGCCCGTGAGCACGATGCCGAGATTGACGATGCCTTCTTCGCCGTGTTGCAGGCCAGTGCTCAGGATGCTCAGCGCCGCGGTGATGAGCAGATGCTCAAAGCGCTGTCCGCTGTGAACGAGGTTGTCATGCAGGTCATCGCCGAGCGACAGCCGCCCGAGGTGCAGATGATCAACATGCTCCTCGCTGCCAAGTATCCCGACGAGACCGAGAAGCTCCTCAACGAATTCAAGGATGCTGCCGATGACCGGCTGATCGCCATCATGGCGCAGTTCGCCGACCAACTCGCCCAACAAGATCGCACCGACCTCGGCGCCAAGCTGACCAAGATCATGGTGCAGGCGCGCAAGATCCTGCCCAGGTACGATCCGTCGAAAGAAGCGGCTACCGGCGGAGCGCATCCACCGGAAGAACCTCCCAAGCCGGTCATCGAGATCGCGCGACGTTGATGTGAACGGAGCCTTGCAGAGCGGCCTGATTAACTATGCCTGCTCAAGGCTAGCTTGCCATTGTGCAGTGGGCAACACCCAAGCCGTAGGGTAAGGCGCCTTGAGAGGCACTAGCCGGTCTGACCTCCTGACTTACCTACGACTGCAACTGCAGGGCAGAACCTCAGGTTCTCTGAGAACCTGAGGTTCTGCTGCTCCTATGCCGCAGATGCCGCCAGCGCTGTGATCAGCAATTCTGCAGTTGCCGGATTGGTGGCCAGCGGCACATTGTGCACGTTGCATACGCGCATCAACCCCTGAATGTCCGGCTCATGTGGGTGAGCGTAGAGCGGATCTACGAAGAAGATCACCGCGCGCACATTGCCCTCGACCACGCAGGCCGCGATTTGCGCGTCGCCGCCGTAGGGACCGGATAGATAGCGATGCACGGGTAGCCCAGTGGCTTGTACGATGCGTTCGCCCGTCGTTCCGGTCGCGATCAGGTCAAAGAGCGCGAGCGCCTCGCGATGGCGCAGGCAAAACGCCTGCATCGCGTCCTTCTTCCGGTCGTGGGCGATTAGGGCGATGACGGGCCGGCGCATAGGTCAACCGCCTGACGAGAGCGACGCGATCGAGTCGTTCGTCTCTTCCAGCTTCTGCTTGTTCTCGTCGTAACGCGGCTCCAGTCCGTCCAGCAGCGCTTGCTTATTGGTGTCCGCACCGAGCGTGCGGCGAATCGCGTCCGACGCCCTGTTCATCGGATCAAGGAAGAACAGCGACACGGCGTTGTTGGTGATCTGGTTGATCTGGTCGCGCCCGATGAAGTCCCTGCCGGCATGCGCGTTGCCGCTGACATGTGCGCCACCGTTCGTGTCTGTGCTCATCTCGTTTTGACCTTCTCTGCAATAGAATCGGCTGTCGGGAGACGCTCGCGTGAGCATTGTTTCTGCGAATGCGGAAGTGACTCGACGACCGGCTCTAAGGCTTATCGTGAAATGAGAATACCTGCTGATGGATCGTATCTCTCGCATTCCCATTATCGCAGCGGTGATCGCGCTTTGCACGGCGAGCATATTGCTCGTTGCCCCACAGTCCCTTACGCGTCCGGTCATGGCTGTCCCGGCATCTCCTCAGTCGCAGCAGGCGGTCCGAGTGGCGACGCGCATCGTCGAGCCACTGGTCGTGCAGCAGGGCGATTCGTTGAGCGGTTTCAGCATTGACGTATGGCGCGAAGTGGCGCGTCGCGCTGGCCTGCGATATGAGTTCGTCTTGGTAGACAGTGTGCAGGAGATGCTCGAAGCGGTTGAGCGTGGGGACGCCGATATAGCCATCGCAGCGATCAGCATGACGCCCGAACGCGAGGCGCGTATAGATTTCGCGCATCCATACTTCCAATCCGGGCTCCAGATCATGACGCCGATCCGGCAGGCTGGCTTCTTCGATGCATTGCGCAACATTCCCTGGTTGGATCTGCTACAGGTAGTCGGTGGGTTCTTCTTCTTGATCGTGATCGCCGCGCATGCGATCTGGCTGGCTGAGCGAAGATGCAACCCGGACTTTCCACAAGGATATCTGCGCGGCATCGGTGAAGGGGTGTGGTGGGCTGTGGTCACCGTCGTCACCGTCGGCTATGGTGACCGCACGCCGAAGCGGCCCTTGGGCCGGGTGATCGCCATCGTCTGGATGTTCGCCAGCCTTTTCCTCATCGCCCAGCTCACGGCTACAATCACTGCGCGCCTGACGCTACAAGGGCTACAAGGCCAGATCGACGGCGTGAACGACCTGCCCGGCAAGCGCGTCGTCACCGTCACGGGCACGACGGCTGACCAGTTTCTCACTGCGCGAGGCGTCGTCCACAGCACGGTCGCGCAGATCGAAGAAGCCTATGCACGCTTGCAAACCGATCGCGCCGATGCGATCGTCTACGATGCGCCGATTCTGAACTACTACGCTGCGAACGCCGGCAAGGGCAAAGTGCGCATGGTCGGCGAGGTCTTCCAGCCGGAGCCATACGGCATTGCGCTTGCGCCGAGCAGCCCCTATCGCGAGGTCATCAGTCAAGCCGTACTGGAACTCTACATCGACGGCACGCACCAAAAGTTGACGCAGCGCTGGTTCGGCGCGCCGTGATTCACTTCACACCGATCAGTTCTACGTCGAAGGTGAGCCGTGCGTTGGGTGGGATGACGCCACCGGCCCCGGCTGCGCCGTAGGCCAGTTCCGGCGGGATGATCAGCCGGCGCTTACCGCCCACGCGCATGGTGGCCAGTCCTTCGTCCCAGCCACGGATGACCTGTCCCACGCCGAGGATGAACTCGAACGGCTGGCCGCGGCTGATTGAGCTATCGAACACTGTGCCGTTATCCAGGTAACCGGTGTAGTGCACGATCACCGTCTGTCCGGGCTGCGGCTGCGCACCCGCGCCGACCACTTCGTCAATGTATTGCAGTCCTGAGGCTGTGGTAACGAGCTGCGCCGCGGCGTTGGGCACTTGCGCCATGGCTTGGGGCGGCGGCACTTGCGGGGCAGGGGCCATCGCCGGCGCGCTCGAGCCGCCTCCGATGAAAGAGAGCGCCAATAGCAGGACAGTTGCAAGAGCGATCACTCCGATGATCAGCCAGGCGTTCGAAAGTTGTCTCGACATCGGTCAAGTCGTCAAGTCCGTCAGGTCCTCAGCCTCTGATGGCCAATCGCCAATCACTCATCATCTGCGATCACGCAGCACAGCACCAGCTCTTTGGCAGCCTTCACCTCGTCCAGCCGCTTCATCGGTGCGGTGTGGGGCGCGTCCTTCAACAGTTGCGGATTTTGCCGCGCTTCTTCGGCGATTTGGAGCATCGCGTCGCAGAAGCGGTCGAGTGTCTGCTTGGGTTCGGTCTCGGTCGGTTCGATCAACAGCGCCTCGGGCACAACTTTGGGCAATGGGAAGTAGTTGGTCGGGGGGTGGAAGCCATAGTCCATCAGGCGCTTGGAGATGTCCAGTGCAACGACCGACGGCGCGCCGGCAATCTTGCCCTGGGCGCACGTCTCGTGCATGCAGAAGCGCTCGCCGTGTGGGAAAGGGTAGACGTCGCGCAGCCGGGCTTGCACGTAGTTGGCGTTCAACACGGCGTGCTGGCTCACTGCGCGCAAGCCTGCTTCGCCGTGTACGCGGATATAGGTGAACGCTCGCACCAGCATGCCGAAGTTGCCGTGGAAGGCGCGCATGCGCCCGATGCTCTTGGGCGGCATGTGCCATTCGTAGCGCCAGTCGTCCTCTCCTTCTTCCACGGCGCGCACGATCGGGCCGGGCAGGAAGTCCACCAACTTCTCGTTTGCTGCCACCGGCCCGCTGCCCGGGCCGCCGCCGCCGTGCGGTGTGCTGAAGGTCTTGTGCAGGTTGTAGTGGATCACGTCGAAGCCGATCTCGCCAGGCTTGGCGATGCCGAGCAGCGCATTCATATTCGCGCCGTCGCCATAGACCAGGCCGCCGGCGGCATGAACCAACGCGCATACTTCCTCGATGTGTTCCTCGAACATGCCCAGGGTGTTCGGGTTGGTGATCATCAGGCCGCACACCGTGTCGTCGAGCTGCGCCTTGAGCGCGGCGAGGTCCACGTTGCCGCGCGCGTCGGATGGGATCTCGACCACGTGCAGGCCGGCCATGGCTGAGGAGGCCGGGTTGGTGCCATGCGCGCTGTCGGGGATCAGCATCTTCGTCCGCTTGTGGTCGCCGCGGTCGGTGTGATAAGCGCGCATCATCAGGATGCCGGTGAACTCACCTTGCGCGCCGGCGGCTGGCTGCAGGCTTGCACCCTTGAACCCCGCGATTTCGGCCAGATACGTCTGTAGCTCGTATATCAGGCACAGCGCGCCCTGGGCTGCGTCCGCATCGGTGAGCGGGTGGAGTAGGGCGAAGCCGGGCAACCGCGCCGCGTCCTCATTGACGCGCGGGTTGTATTTCATGGTGCAACTGCCGAGTGGATACAGCGTTGTGTCTATCGCAAAGTTCAACTGCGAAAGCCGCGTGAAGTGGCGCGTCACGTCAATCTGGCTCACCTCTGGCAGCGGCAGCCGCTCACGTAGCAGCGCTGAGGGCAACACGTAGAGGGGCACGTCGCTCTCGGGCAGGTGAACACCTCGGCGCCCGGGCGACGACAGCTCGAAGATCAGGGGTTCCACGATGCGTCTACCTCCATACATCCGAGGCGCTATCTTATCGCAACTGACGGATCATCGTGGCCTACAGTTGGCACGTTTGCAGTCGCCAAATGCTTACGTCACTTGGGCGTTTCGGCGCTCGTCGCCAGCCGGATAAGCGTGAGCGAATCCGTGGGCGAACTGACCTTGATGAAGATCTGGCCACCGGGCGAGAGATATGGCCCGCTATGGGTGTTTTGCGTCGTGAGGTCCGAAGCGTCGTTGATCACTGCCTCGAAGGCGCGCGTCTGCCAGTTGAAGAGTGCGATGGACGCGTCACGCAGCGCGCTGAGTGATGTGCTGGCGTTATCGAACTCGATGTTCAACGTGATTTGAGACATCGTGTTCGTCGTGCGCACATCCAGCCAGGGCGTAAGTGCGATGATGTGTTCTCCAGTTTCCATCAGCAGGCCGTTGTCGTTCAGCTCGGCGCCTGCGTTGGTGGCGATGATGTTCCAGGTGAATACATCGGGCGGCAACATCTCCCCTGCCGCAACCAGGTGCTGTTCGACCGGCAAGCGCCACAGGCGGAGCGCACGATCGGTGTAGTCTGCCCCTTCGATCTGCGCGCCGGTCTCATCGCGCCATTCCCAGCAACCGAGGTACACCCCCGGCCCAACGCTTTCGGCGCCGAAGACGGTGCTGACCAACCCGAACTGGGCATCCTGGCGAATCGGTTCATCGCTGAAATCCTGCCAGTTCACCAGGGCATCGGCTAAGGGCGGCGTGTTCTGCTCGAAGGGATACGCGCTCCCGGCCAGGCTCACGGAGCTGCCCGATGAACTCGGTCTGGATGACCGCCCGGAAGCGCCGAAGCCGAATGTTCGCCCGCCGGTCAACCGTTCGCGGCTGGCGTTGATGGTGCGTAGGAGCGGCAGGGAATGCGGATGGCCGACGACCAGGTTGAGTTTGACGTCGGTCGTCACGCCGGGTGCGACGTCGCCGATCGCTTGATAGTCCTTGCCGGCGACGACGGCGCAGTTGCGCAGGCGATGCGGCGTATCGTTGCGGATCGTGCCGGCGATGGTTGCTGCGGTGTTGCCCGTGCCGGAGATGAAGCGTAAGGATGCGTTGACCGGCAGCAGCGTCGCGCCATCGCGTGCGTATACCGTGCGCACGTCGCTGTTCGTCACGGCGATGCCGATGATACGGCTAGGTTCGCCGATGGCGAAGGTAACAGAGGTCGCCGGCTCGTCCGGATTGCGCGGCGGCTCTACCAGGCGCATGAGTGAGCGCCCGGCTTCCAGGGAAGCTTCTACGCGACGTGGCGAGAACAGGCCGAACACGCCGAACGTTTGTGCGTCGCCTGTCGTTGCGTCGCCCAGCGTCACGCTCAGCCGGTGTACGTGCGGTTGGTTGCCTCGCAGGCGAAAGCCCGTGAGCAGGCCGAGCAAAGTGAAGGCAATCACAATGGCTGGCACGGTCACCCATGCCCAGCTTAACTTGCGCAACCGGCGCAGGATGAGGAAGTTCAGCGGTCCGATGACCAGCACGTAGAGTGCGAAGAAACCGCCGACGACGAGTGATGGCGGCGGGCTAGCGGCGGTCAACGCAGCAGCAGCGAAAGTGGCTGCTGTGCCTTCGCCGATGATGCCCACGTCGTTGGCGAGGCCGGCGCGACCGCCGAGCAAGGCAGTGAAGAGCGCAGCCCGGCCGGGCCAGTCGCGCAGAGGCGCGAGCGCAGGATCAAACGCCAGTTGGTCCACCATGCCGCGGCCAATCTCGCGGCGTAGGATCAACGGTGTCTCGCTCGAGCCGGCCAGGGTGCGCACGTGTGGGGCTGCCGGTTGTAAGCGGATGACCGGGACGGACGACGAGGGTAGCACGTCGAGCGACTCGAACGCAACAGGTGCGGCCAGCGCGATCAGCGCGCCGGCGTCGGTGTCGCTGAGCGCACGCTCCGACCGGCCGGGCGCGATTTCGTTCAATCCACCGAGCACCAGCTCGGCGTTCGGCCCACCGGCCAGGATCAAGTGCCCACCGCTTGCCACCCATTGTCGGATGGCGTCGCGCTGCGCCTGGGTGAAGGCGTTGGTGTCCACGTTGTCGAGGACGATGGCGTCAGCAATAGCGAGGGCTGCGACGCGATCCGGAAACTGGTCGAGGCGGAGCAAGGCAAGCGCGCTGGTGCTGCCGTTGGGCGCGCGTACGTCGCCGATGAAGTTGAACGCATCGGGCGGATCGCTGGCGATCAGCACCAGCCGGTCGGTGGGCGCGAGCTGGCGTGTGACGGGAGTGACGGATGCAATGACCTGGTCGCCGGAAATCAGCCGCACCTCCAACGAGTCGCTGCCTGGTGGCGCGTAGAGCATCACCTGCCGGCGCGCGTTGCGGCCCAGTGAGACCGGCTGAACGAATCGTTCGGTCGTAGCCAGGCTGGTATTGGTCACTTCTAACTCGCCTTCGATCGGGTCGCCAGAGTTGACCAGCGTGATGCGCAGCGGCGTCCAGGCGTTCTCTTTTACGTAGGAGTTGAACCCGGCATCCACGACCACGCTGACGCGGATGTTTGGTTGGCGCGCTGGTTCGGCGTAGGAAGGGTTGCTGAGAGCGACGATGCCTGCGACGCACGCGAGCGCGAGAAGGGTGGATGTTCGCGCCCTCTTCATCACTGCACGGCGATTATAAATCTGGTATTCTCGCCTTCGCGATGATGCTCGAATCCTCAATCGTCATCGCTGTCACAGTGGCGATCATGCTCCTTGCGGCGACGATCCTCAGCATGGTCTGTCTGCGTCGCCGAAGCGAGGCCCGTCACCGGTTGAGCACACGCGTGGCCGAACTCCAGGCCCTGAGTGATGCTGTGAGCGCCATCGCCGCTGCATCGCTGGACGAAGATGAGCTTTGCCGGCTGGTGTACGAGCGCGCCGCGCAGGTCGTGGACGCCTCCGACTTTCAGCTCGGCCTGTTCGACGGTAGCCGCTATGTGATCAAGTTGCGCTACAGGCAAGGCGTAGCGCAACCCGGCTCTCAGTTCGACTTGTCGGAGACGGGCGGCATCGTGGGGTGGCTGCGCGATCATGGCCAGCCGCTGATTGTGTATGACTTCCGAATCGAGATGGATAATCTGCCGGCCAAACCGCGCTACAGCAGTGCCAATCCGCCGCGTTCCGCCGTGTTCGTCCCTATGGTCACGCGCGACACGGTGATCGGCGCCCTCGCGATCCAAAGCGAGCGACCGAACGCCTATACCGATGCGCACCTGCGCATGCTCAGCATCATTGCCAACCAAGCAGCTGCGGCGATTCAAAACGCGCGCGCCTTGCAGCGCGAACGCACGCGTGCCCGGCAGATGGAGCTGGTGAGCGAGGTGGCGCGCTCGACTGCCTCACTGTTCGACCTCCAGTCACTCCTGCCGCGTCTTGTCCAATCCATCCAGTCCGCTTTTGGCTATTACTTCGTCGGCATCTTTCTGGTGGATGAGTTGGGGCAGATCGTATGCAGCGCAGCCAGCCATCCGGCTGTGATCGGCAAGCGCCAGCGCATGGGCGAGGGGTTGGTCGGCGCGTGCATCGCTGAAGGGCGCATGATCGTTGTGGACAACACATCGTGTGACGGACGCTTCATCTTCATGCCGGAGATGCCGGCGACGCAAAGCGAGGCCGTGCTGCCGCTCAAGATCGGCGAGCGCGTGATCGGTGCGCTCGACTTGCAATCGGACCAGCTATGTGCGTTCGATCGCGATGAGGCACACTATTTAGAGGTGCTGTCACAGCAGGTTGCCATCGCTGTCGAAGATGCCCGGTTGTATGAGCAATCGGTCGAACGTCAGCAACTCGAACAGGAGCTGAACTTCGCGCGCGAAATCCAGACCAGCTTCCTCCCGAAAGTCTGGCCGCAGGTCGAGGGCTGGAGCGTGGCCGGCAAGTGGCGCGCTGCGCGGCAGGTAGGCGGCGACTTCTACGATTTCATCGCCCTGCCCGGATCGCGTTGGGGCTTCGTGATCGCCGACGTGGCCGACAAGGGGGTGCCTGCCGCGCTGTTCATGGCGCTGTCGCGTACGCTGATTCGCGCAGTGGCCTTCAGCGGCCGGGAGCCGGACGAGGCGCTGGCGCGTGCCAACCAACTGATTCAAGCCGACTCGACCTCCGATCTGTTCGTCACCATGATCTACGCGATCTGGGACCCGCGTGCTGGAAATATGGCCTTGGCCAATGCTGGGCATAATCCGCCACTGCTGTGCCGTGTAGACGGTGAGGTCAGTGTGCTTCGCTCGCGCGGCATCGCGCTGGGCGTAGTGGATCGGTTGTTGCCGGAGTCGGTCTTCCTCGAACTGCAGGCCGGCGATGTGTTGTTGCTCTACACTGATGGCATGACCGACGCGATTGACGAAAGCGGCGAGGCGTTCGGTATGCCGCGCTTGCAAGCGGCGCTGGCGCAATCCCGTCACCTCGACGCCGAGGGTATCGCTAATGCGCTGCTGCAGGCTGTGGACGAGTTCATCGGCGATGAGGCTGCCTTCGACGATCAAACGCTTGTCGTGCTCAAGCGCGAGGTGTAAGCGATCGCGAAGATCGACAAAATAACGCCGTCACCGTTTGCTCGGGCCCAAGGTACAGCGTCAGACGAGCTCATTCACCGGGAGGAGCAAGGGTAGCCGATGATGGCCAGCGCCATCGGCAGCCCGAGCGTTCCCGCGCGCACCGCCGACACGTGCGTGCTGCCGACCGCAATCCATACCGGCAACGGGTTTTGCATCGGCCGCGAATACACGCCGAGGCCGCCCAGCGCTGGGCGGTGCTTGCCCGACCACGTCACACGCTCGCTCTCGCGCAGCGTCAGCAACAGGTCGAGCTTCTCGGCGAACAACTCATCGTAGTCGTGCAAGGTCGTAGCCGAACAGTGGATACGACTCAATGAACGAGCCGCGCCCGGCCATGATCTCGGCGCGGCCGTTCGAGAGCATGTCGAGCGTAGCGAAGTTCTGGAACACGCGCACCGGGTCGTCGGAACTGAGCATGGTGACGGCGGTGGACAGGCGGATGCGCTTCGTGCGCCCTGCCGCTGCGCCCAGAATCACCGCCGGCGCCGAGGCGAGGAATTCGGGCCAATGATGCTCGCCGATGGCGAACACATCCAGCCCGACCTGATCGGCCAGCTCGATCGTCTCGATCAAGTTAGCCATGCGCTCGACCGGGCTGATGGTCTGGACGGTGATGGGATCGGGCGTGTTTTCGACGAACAAATGCATACCGACTTCGAAGGCGCTGTTGTGAGTGTGCGGGTTCAGGGTCACCCCCCCGCAGGTTAGCACAGCCTCTTGGCTCTCACCCTGCCTGAGACCGCACAATGGCGGCATGGCACAGTCCAGCATTTTCAACGGCCGCTACACAGCCGACCCGCGCCTGCTCGCGTGGCGCAAGTTCAATCAGGCAATCGGCATGGACAGCTCGGCCGGCATCCTATATGAGACGCATCGCGTGCGCGTCGGCGAATATGAGTGCATCTACGGCAATATGCCGCACTTTAGCCTGGCTGCAGTGAGCGAGCATGTGCCCGTCACCAGACGCCGCGAGACCATGCGCGGGCGCTTGGGGCGGCAAGGAGTCGCCAATGCCTGAGCGGACGCGCGTGGTCAAGATCAAGCTGCCTCTAGCCAACGCCTACGTGCTCGCCGGCAATTGCACAGTGCTGGTGGACACCGGCGCGCCGGGCGATCATGCCAGGATCGTCGCTGCGCTGGCGCGTGAAGGAATTGCGCCGCGCGACATCGCCTTGATCTTGCTGACGCACGGCCACGGCGATCACGCCGGCAGCGCCCGGGCACTGCGCGCGTTGACCGGCGCGCCGGTCGCTTTGCATGTAGCGGATGTGGACATGGTGCGTCGGGGGCGGAATCGCTCTCTCTCGGCTACCCGTTGGACGGCGCGCATCCTCAGGCCGTTTGTGGATAAGCCGTTCGAGGCGTTTGAGCCAGACATCTGCTTCGAGGACGAGTCGTCACTGGCGTCATTTGGCGGGCACGGCATGCCTGGCCGAGTGATTCACACGCCGGGCCATACTGCCGGCTCGGTCAGCGTGCTGGTTGAGGATGTCGCCATCGCCGGCGATGTGATGATGGGTGGGCATCTCGGCGGGGAGATTTGGCCAGTCCAGCCACGCCTGCACTACTTCGCTGAAGACAGAATCGCCTTGCGCCAGAGCATTGCCCGGCTGATCGCGCTCGTGCCTCGCACGTGGTACGTCGGCCATGGCGGACCTGTGACGATGGCAGATGTGGAGCGTGTGTTTGGTTGAGCCAGCGGACGGACGCGTTCGGCGCCCGCATCGCGCAGTCGCACGGTCGCGCAATAGAATAGCGCCATGCTCCGCATTGGCGACTTCTCGCAACTGGCGCAGGTGAGCGTGCCTACCCTTCGGCACTACGACGAACTCGGCCTGCTCAAGCCTGCCCACGTGGACAAGTTCACCGATTATCGCTACTACACAGTGGAACAACTGCCACGCCTCAATCGCATCCTTGCCCTGAAGGATTTGGGCCTGTCGCTCGACCAGATTAAGCGCCTGTTGAAGGACGACGTGCCGCCAGCGCAGTTGCGTGGCATGTTGGCGATGAAGCAGGCCGCGATCGAACAGCAGATCGAGGTCGAGCAGGCGCGGCTCGCACGGGTGGAGGCGCGCCTGCGGCAGATCGAAAGCGAGGGGCAGGCGTCGAAGTACGACGTGGTGCTGAAAAAAGTGGACGCGATGACGATCGCCGGCCTGCGACAGGTCGTCCCGCATGTCTCGCAGATGGGCGACTTGCGTTGGCCCACGCTCGATCGCCTGTACGATTGGTTGAAAGCGCGCGGCGTTGCGGAGGACAATGCGCAGCCGGAGTTGATGATCTATCACAACTCCGAATACAGCGACGAGAACATCCAGATGGAGGTTGCGGTCGGGCTGGACAACACTGCATTGAAGGTGCTGGCGCGGGATGAGCGCAGGGACGGGCCGGTACAGGTGCATAAACTGCCACGCGTCGAGGCGATGGCGACCACCATCCATCACGGTCGCCTGTACGACATTCCGGAAGCCATCATCGCGCTCTTTCGGTGGATCGGCAGCAACGGCTATTGCTCGGCTGGCTCGATTCGCGAAGTGCATCTGTTCGGGCGCGAGCACGACATCCCCAATGAAGAAGAGGCCATCCACACGTCGCGGGTGATGGAGATTCAAATCCCCGTCGAACGGGAGTAGTCGCTCCGGCCTAACTGACGTGACATCAACTGCCGTCAAACTCATGCTTGCCTGCACTTCACGCCGCGCGTTGACACGGTTGCTTTGCACACGTAGGCGCTCAATTACAATACAGCGCGCCGACAAGGAGGCAGTATGAAATTGCTCGATCGATTGATGGCAGTGGATGTTGACGCCATCCCCCATGACAAGATCATTTACGACCAGGCGCCGGTACGCTTGTTCAAGTCCGACTTTCTCGAGAAGTTCACGCATATCACGCCGCAGGCGATCTTGTGCATCTGGTTGCCGGTGATCGCGTTCTTCGCTGTCACAGGGGTGCTGAACTGGCCGGCCGGCGCGTCGCCGTTGTGGTATCTCGCCGCATTTGGATTCGGCTTCGTATTGTTGTGGACGTTTCTCGAGTACATCCTGCACCGCTTCGTATTTCACTACCGGCCACGCAGCCGGACGCAGTGGCAGTTGATCTTCCTGTTCCACGGCGTGCACCATTACCAGCCGCACATTAAGACCCGACTGGTGATGCCGCCGGCGGTGAGCATTCCGGGCGCAATTCTCTTCTACGCCTTGTTCTACCTCGTGCTCGACGTCATCCTGGGTCTGCCGTTTCTCGTTGCGCCGATGTTCGCCGGCACTGTGCTGGGCTATGTCAGCTATGACATGATTCACTACGCCACGCATCACTTGCCTGCCAAAGGCAGCGCGATGAAGTTCCTCAAGCGTCATCACATGGAACATCACTACAAGACGCCCGATGCGCGCTTTGGCGTGAGCACCAGCTTGTGGGATCAGGTCTTTCACACCGAGCCAGACGATGCCTCCCAGCCCTCGCACCGGCGCGCGTGAGCACGTTTCGAACACAGCGGGGCGGAGAGGCCGGAAAGGTACTCAACTCTCCTTCGCCTTTCCCGCGGCTCCATGTTGAGAGTACTGAACAGCGCCTCGCTATAATCCACCCAGATGCCAGGCTATCGAACCAGTGTAGGAATCTATGTGGATGTCGCGAATATTGCCATGAACGGCGGGTATGGCATGCAGTTCGATGTGCTGCGCGAATTTGCCTGCCATGACGACGCCGAAGTGGTTCGGTTGAATGCCTATGTCGCCTACGATGCAGCGCGCGCCGAAGAAGATCCGAGCTATGCCGAGGGCCAGCGCAACTTTCATTCCTCGTTGCGCGACTTCGGCTATAAGGTGATCCAGAAGAACGTCAAGCGTTATACCGACGCCGAAGGCAACACGATCGCCAAAGCCAACTCCGACCTCGACATGGCGGTAGACATGTTGCTGCAGTCCGAGAAGCTCGATCGCGTGTTGATGCTCACCGGCGACGGGGATTTTGTGCAGGTCGTGCGCGCGCTGCAGAACCGTGGCTGCCGTGTCGAGTTAGTGGCGTTCGAAAACGTGTCGTCTGAACTGCGCCGCGAAGTGGACGTGTTCACGCCCGGCTGGCTCATCCCCAACTTGCTGCCGATCAAAAGCGCGCAACGCGGCGCGCCGGCTTGGGGCGAGATCGGCTCGCGCGTGCGCGGCGTGTGCTACTACCACAAAGAAGTCGAAGGTTACGGCTTCATGCGCTTCCTGGATCGCGTAGATGCCGATCTGTGGATCTCGGACACGCGCCGCAAGGACTCACCTTACAAGACGGCGTATTTCCACGATACGTATTTGCTCGACCGCCTGGAGCCCGGTGAGATTCCCAACCGCGACATCATCTTCGAATTTGACTTGAACAAGAGTATGCGCAACGATGGGCTGGAGGCGCGCAACATCAAGATCGTTGCCCGTTTATAAGCAAATCTGATCGTTGCGCATAGAATTCGACTATCCATGCCCAAGATTCCCAGCGAGTACCTCGATCTGTTCCAGAAGAAATCGTTTGCGCATCTGGCGACGGTCATGCCGGATGGCAGTCCACAGGTAACGCCGGTGTGGGTGGACTATGACGGCGACTACGTCGTCATCAACACTGCACGTGGCCGGGTGAAAGATCGCAACATGTCGCCGGGGGCGAAGGTTGCCATCGAGATCATGGATGCCGAGAATCCCTACCGCTACATCCAAGTGCGTGGGCATGTCGCCGAGGTGACAGAAGCAGGCGTGCGTGAGCACATAGACCAGCTCTCGATCAAATACACCGGCAAGCCATTCGGCCCGCTGCGCCCCGGCGAAGTACGGGTGATCTACAAAATCGCTCCGGACAAGCTCGATTTGCACTGAGTTGGGGGCCCACGAATTGCACAGAGATAAGGTTCATCTGTGAAATCTGTGCGATTCCGCGGCTCGCTTGCGCTTCCCCATGAAGATAACCCGCATTACATCCATCATGGCCGACGGCGGCCATCGCATCATCGTCTTCGTCAAAGTGGAAACCGATCAGCCGGGCTTGATCGGGTGGGGTGAGGCCACGCTGGAGGGCAAGCCGCGCGCCGTCGTTGGCTGCATCCAAGACATGGAACCGATGATCGTCGGCCAGGACCCGCGCCGGGTCGAACACTGTTGGCAAATCCTGTATCGCAGCGGTTTCTGGCGCATGGGTGTGATCGGCCTCACGGCCATTAGCGGCATCGAGCAGGCGCTGTGGGACATCAAAGGCAAGGATCTGGGTGTGCCGATCTATGAGTTGCTCGGCGGGCGCGTGCGCGACAAAGTGCGTTGCTACACCCACTTCGGCGGCGATACGCCCGAAGCGATGGCCGAGAGCGCCCTCAGCAAGAAGGCGAAAGGCTGGACGGCCATCAAGACCGTGCCCGTGCCCATTACCAATGTTCTCGACGGTCCGCGCAAATTGGATGCGGCGGAAGCCGGCCTGCGTGCAGTGCGTGACGCCGTCGGCGACGACGTGGACATCTTGCTCGACATGCACGGGCGCCTGACGCCGCAGATGGCGATTCAATATGCCAAGCGCTTCGAGCCTTACACGCCGCTGTTTATCGAGGAGCCATGCCAGGCCGAGAACCCGGCGGTGATGGCCCGCGTGGCCAATGCCACCACCATCCCCATAGCGACTGGCGAGCGCCTGTTCCTGCGCTGGGGCTTCCGCGAGATCCTTGAGACGGGCGGGGCGAGCCTGCTGCAGCCCGATCCGTGCCATTGCGGCGGTATCAGCGAGACGCGCAAGATCGCGACGATGGCCGAGACTTACTACGCTGGCCTCGCGCCGCACAACCCCTACGGTCCGCTGGCGACGGCGGTGAGCGTTCACATTGATCTGGTCTCCCCGAACTTCGTCATCCAGGAGATGATTGATCCGGATGTCGCGCCGGAAGCGCAGGCGCTGGTGAAAGAGCCGCTGCCGGTGGTGGATGGCCACATCCTGCCGCCGACCAAGCCCGGCCTTGGCGTTGAGGTGGATGAGGCTGAATGCGCCAAACGTCCTCCTGACTTCTCCATCGAGAAGTCCGGCGGCATGGTTATGCGCCACTACTACGCCGCGCACGAGGACGGCGCAGTGGCGGATTCCTAACCCTATTCCTCTCCCCGAGACAAAAAGTGGGGGTGGAGTTAACGCCAATGCACAAAATCATTGCCTCAGAGCCGTGCGCACAGCCGCCGGCGTGGGCACTCAAGCAGCGCCGGCTGTTCGATGCGATGCGCGCGGCGGCCCAGGTTTACCTCGACAAGTACACCCGCGACGATGGCGCGCTGATCTGGGCGACGACCTGGCCGGATACACGGGATGGTGTGGACGACTTCTACGAGGCGTTCGTCAACTGGCCGCTGTTGTATCTACTCGGCGGCGACGATTGGTTCCTCGGGACGGCGCAGCGTGAATGGGACGCCATCACCCGCCAGCTCACCGCGCTGGGGCCGGTGCTGGACGAATACGAGCGCGGCTACGACCAGTTCCACCAGAGCGAGCACTACACTTATTTCTACTTCTTGTGCTTAGCCGATCCGACGCATGCGCAGAACATCACGCGCGCTCGGCGCTTCGCCGAGCTGTATGTTGATCCGCGCGCCGGCAACTATGACCCAGTGCACAAGCTCATCCGCGCGCCGCACAACGGCAGCGGTGGGCCGCGCTGGGGCTTCTTCGATTCGCAGGATCGTCTTTGGTCCTATAGCCCCTGGATGGAGCCCTACGGCCTGCCCTTCGACGATGTGCCCGGCGTAACCACCCTCCACGATTTGCGAGACCCAATCCTAGCGCGCCGCATGGGCGAGGTGGTGCACGCGCGTTACGGCAAGGGCGATGTTGCGGCCAATCTCGGTGCGACCAGCCTCATCGCCAACGCTTGGCTGCTGACCGGCGAGCCGCGCTATCGCGACTGGCTGGCCGAATACGTCGGCGCGTGGATGGCGCGCGCGCAGGCCAACGGCGGGCCGATCCCCGACAACGTCGGCTTGTCGGGGCGGGTGGGTGAGTACCTGGACGGCAAATGGTATGGCGGACTATATGGCTGGCAATGGCCGCACGGCTTCTATAACCTGGCCATGGCGACGTTGGTCGCTGCTACTGCAGCGTTCCTGGCTACCGATGATGCGCGCTACTTCGATTTGCCGCGCTGGCAGTTGGACGGCGTCTGGTCTCAGCGCGCCCTGTTGCCCATACGCGAAGTCAAGCACAGCAGCCTCGGCCATCACTGGGTCGGCCAGCTCGTGGCGTCGGGCGATCCGGATGCCGTGCACTACGTCGGCCGGCTGGACATGGAGGGCCGCGCCGATGGGACAGAAGACGCGCCGATGTGCGTCGTCCCCTATCGCCACGGCGATCATGGCTGGTTCGACTATCAACCGATGTCGCCCATCTACTCGGCCGCGCTCTGGAATCTGACGCGCAGCGATGCCGACTTTGCGCGCCTGGTCGCCCTGCGCGAAGCCGAGCATTACGACTGGCGCAAGGTCATCTCCTTCCGCGGGAAAGAAGACGCCGGCCACGAACAACCCTGGCTGTGCTTCCTGCAAGGCGAGAATCCAGACTACCCGGAACACATCCTCGACGTTGCCCTGGAGCAAGTCGCGCGACGTTTGCGATCCATCGAAGAAGACTGCGCCGACTTGACGACCGTGAACGTCCATCACTGGCAGGTGCGCAACCCGGTGACGACCGAGGCGCTGGTGCAGCTCACACTCGGCGCGCCGCAGCCGATCTACAACGGCGGGTTGTTGATTGCGCCGCTGCGCTACTTCGACGCACAGCGCCGCCGGCCGGGATTGCCGCCCGATGTCGCTGCTCTGGTGGAACGTTCCGAGGTAACGCAGTTGGTTGTGCGACTCGTCAATATCCACCCCTCGATGCAGCGCGAAGTCATCTTGCAAGCCGGCGCGTTCGGCGAGCATCGCTGGGATGCAGTCGCGTATAGCGCGCGCCTGGGCGACGCCGTTCGCGAGCCAATCGGCACAACGCGATTCGGCGTCGTGCTGCCGCCGGCGAGCGAAATCCGACTCGAGCTGACGATGACGCGCAACGTGAATCCGCCCACATACTCCATTGTTTGATCTACCCGAGGCTAACGAACATGTCTGAAAAAGTCGAAATCCAACTCATTGCTCCGAAGAGCATTCGCCTGCCGATCCGCGGTCCGGCTTTTGAACGGCCCGATCCGGCGATCGTCGAGCGGCTTTACGCGGTCAGCTCGGCCACGGCCAGCGCGATGATGCACAAGATGGGCATCCGCCAGACGTTCATCGCCGGCCCGCTACCGCGCACGCCCGGTCGCAAGATCGTCGGCCCGGCGGTGACCTTGCAGTTCATGCCGCAGCGCGAGGACATCTACAGCGGCATCAGCCAGGAGCAGGGCGAGCGCGCCAGCGCGTTGTGGAGCGTGTTCGACAGCGTGCAACCCGGCGATGTGCTGTGCATTCAGGCCTGGGGTGACATGTACACCGGCTGCGTGGGCGAGATGCTCTGCACCTATTTCAAGGGCCGCGGCGGGATCGGCATGGTGGTGGACGGTTGCGTGCGCGATTGGCCCAAGATTCAGCAAATCGGCATTGCGATGTGGACGAAGGGCTTCACCCCGAACTACGCTTCGCAAGCCACGTTGATGCCCTACGCTTACGATGTGCCCATCGCGATGGATCGCGTGCTGGTGCTGCCGGGCGACATCATCATTGCCGACGACGACGGCGCGGTGTGTGTGCCGCAGCAGATGGCTCCCGTGATTCTGGAGCACACCCTACGTCATGAAGACTGGGAAGTGTTCAGCCGCATGAAGCTGGCCGAGGGCGGCTCAATCTGGAAGTATTACCCACTGAGCGAGGAAGGCTGGAAGGAATACGAAGCCTGGAAGGCTGCCGGCGGCACACAGCAGTAGGCGCCGGGCTTCATGCCCGCGCTATCCTTGTCCATTTTCGAACAGGCTGTCTACGAACGCCCGTGCGTCGAACTCTTGGATGTCGTCAATCTTCTCGCCCGTGCCGATGTAGCGGATGGGGATGCCAAGTTCGCCAGCGATGGCGAAAGCTACGCCGCCCTTGGGCGTGCCGTCGAGCTTGGTGAGGATGACGCCGGTGACGCCGACCGAGGCGGTGAAGCCCTTGGCCTGGTTGATCGCGTTCTGGCCGTTGGCGGCGTCAATCACCAGCAGCGTTTGGTGCGGCGCTTCGTGCACCGAGCGCTGCAGCACGTTGCGCACCTTCTCCAGCTCTTTCATCAGGTTGTGCTTGGTGTGTAGCCGGCCGGCGGTGTCCACAATCAGCAGGTCGCACTTGCGGGCGAAGGCGGCCTGAATGGCGTCGAAGGCGACCGCGCCTGGGTCGCTGTTGGGCAGGCCGGCGATCACCGGAATGCCGACGCGCTCGCCCCAGATCTGCAATTGGTCAATCGCTGCCGCGCGGAAGGTGTCGCACGCCGCCAGCAGCACCCTGCGCCCCTTGGACTGATACAGCTTGCTGAGCTTGGCGATGCTGGTGGTCTTGCCGCTGCCGTTCACGCCGACAACCAGGATTACCTCGAGCAGGCGCGTCTTGTCGTAGACGTAGGGCGCCGGCGCGCCGCCCGGCAACAGCAGCTTACGCAGTTCGTCCTTGAGCACGTCGCGCAGCTTATCGGCGCGAACGATGCCCTCGTTGTTGGCGCGCTGCTTTAGCGCAGCAAGTAGTTTTTCGGTGGTCGCTGCCCCTACGTCGGCTTGCAACAGCAGCGCCTCTAGTTCATCCCAGGTCTCATCGGTGATGTCGGCCTGGCCCAGCAGCGCTTGGACTTTCCCGAAGAGGCTGCTGCGTGTGCGGGCCAGGGCGTCGCGCAATGATGGCATAGCATGGGTTAGGTTACCACAGAGCCTGCGCGCTATTGTCGCGGCGTCAGTCCTCGATAGGCGGCTGTGATACGCGTTGGTGTTCGTTTGGGATGATCTGTAGAATCCGCGTGATTTCCTCTCTGGTCAGCATGGTGGGCAGGCGCATGTCATGTTGAGCGTTTAGTGCAGGGCCGGCCTTGTTGCGATGGAGGATGTGGCGATGGACGAATAAGAGGGCGACGCATTCCTGTGAGCTGCCGGGCTGGACGTAGCTTTCCTCGATGCGATGGGAGTCATGCTTCAGGCAAATGACATTGCGCACCTGGTTGAGTAGTTTCGGGGGTGAGGTGGGTTTGAGGGTGAAGCTGTCGCATCGGCCACGTGGGGATTACAAAAAAGCCGACTGGAGTCGGCATAATATGACATAAGACTCTTTTTGGACTGACTCCGGTCTGCCTAAGCAGGTGCGGGGTTTAGTCTGTGTAGTATAAGTTGGGTGGCTTGCTTTATGGTGGTCATGAGTTGAGAAGGCAAACGCATGAACGAATGATGTCTTGACAGGAAGATTTGGATCATCTATGCCGACGGCTTTACGTCTCGGTCCGTATCTTTTCTACTTTTACTCCTACGACTGTAGCGAACCACGTCACATGCACGTAGACTGCGAGAACCAGAGCGCCAAGTTTTGGCTTGACCCTGATGTGGCGTTGGCTGAGAATCGTGGCTGTTGCGCGATATTGAACGCCTCATGCGAGAAAATCTGGAGAAATTGAGACATGAATGGGATACTTTCTGCAGTGGTAACCCTCGCTCTACCTAGGATCACCAATGTCTTGGTGACAGACGATACGCTATCTGTGGATCTGGAAGATGGGCGCACGATTTCTGTGCCGATTGCATGGTATCCGCGTTTGGCACATGGAACGCCCGAAGAATGTGCCTACTTCCAAATTAGCGGCGCGGGCTGTGGCATCCACTGGCCGGAACTTGATGAAGACATTGGTATTGAAGGTTTGCTGCTAGGAAAGAAGTCAACTGAAAGCCCAGCGTCTTTCGAGCGATGGCCTCAACGACGCCAGCAAAAAGGATGAATGCCGCCCAACCAGCGCATGCACCCGACAGGCTTCGCCTCGCTGCGCTCGGCTCGCTTGCGGGTGATGCGCGTGTCGTTAGGTGTTAGTTGTTTCAGCAATTGAAAGGAGAGATTTGAAAAGTGGTAGAAGTGGTATTGTTCCATCATTCACAAGGGCTTACCCCTGGTGTTGCGGCATTTGCCGATGAGCTGCGCCATGCCGGTCACATCGTCCACACCCCTGATCTCTTCGGGGGTCGCACATTCGACTCTATTGAAAAGGGCATGAGTTTTGTCAAAGAAATTGGGTTGGGCGAGATAGTAGCGCGTGGGGAGCGAGCTGTGGAAGCGTTGCCTTCGGCGTTGGTCTTTGCTGGTTTCTCTCTGGGTGTGGTGCCAGCCCAGAAGCTAGCTCAAACTTGGCCCGGAGCACGCGGGGCACTGCTCTTCTATTCCTGTATCCCGGTTTCGGAGTTTGGACAGACTTGGCCGAAGGGAGTGCCTGTTCAGATACATGGAATGGATGCCGATCCGTACTTCGTTGGTGAGGGAGACATTGACGCAGCTTGGGCACTCGTTGAAGAAGCCGAAGATGGAGAGCTCTTTCTCTACCCAGGTAATCAACATTGTTTTGCGGACAGCTCTCTTCCATCCTACGACGCTGAGGCAACCGCGCTTCTACTAAAAAGAGTTTTGAAATTTCTCTCTAAGTTATAGAGAAAGTGTGAAAGAATCTCACATTCTTCACGCTGGCCTAAATGAGAAGCAAAGCGCCTAACACAGTGTGCACTGGCACTGGATGCTGGGGATTCTGCGCGATTTCGAGCATTTCTGACTTTGAGTTTATGCTTGCTTTCAAGCAGGGCCCACGCCCGCCCCGGCGCAGGTAATGCAAACTGTTAGCCCACGCAAAAGAAACATCTCCCTTATTGAAGCAAAACACGGTATTCTGGAGATAATGAAATGGCAATTGTGCGTGAAGGCAAGAGAACGGTTCTTTCTGTTATGAATGTATAGGTCGGAGTAGATTAACGCAAACCGTTGGGGTTGCATTGCACCCGGAATAATTTTCTCGCAGCATTCTCATGCGCCGAAACTGGCTCCTGTTGGCTGTGCTCGCTCTGCTTCTCGCTTCCTGCGCCGGCGAGTCTTACCCGCGCGTCATTGCCAAGCTGGGACCGTTCGGCATTCCGCCCGTCGTCGTTCACCTCGACCTCGACCCGGTGCTCAAAGCCCAGCTGCGCGCCGCCTTGCTCGACATGGCGGATGACCCACGCGGTCAGGCTGTTCTCGACGCACTGATGATGGATCGCTTTGTGGTGGTGAACGATTCGATCTACACATCCATTCGGCAGATGGCGTCCGCGCTGCGAGGCTGGAATGTTTCGCCTTGACGGGAAGTTGGAGCACATCCTGCGCCGCAGCTTTGAGCTTGTCACCACTGTCAGCGTCGGCTTCAAAGTGTTGGGCATGGCGACGGGCATCGTCCTATTGCTCGGCCTGGCGGTCATCCTGCAAGTGCGCGCCCGCTTGCAAGCCGAACTGAGCGCCAGCCTGGAAGCGCGCGGCATCGCCATCGCCCGCGACCTCGCCGCCCGCTCCGCCGACCCAATTCTCACCGACAACACCTTTTCGCTCTACCAACTCCTCCGCGACACGCTGGAAAACAACCCCGATGTGCGCTACGTCTTTTTGCTCGACCCAGATGGCAGTGCCCTCGTCCACTCCTTCGACCAGCGCGTGCCGCCCGGCCTGCTCGCCGTCAACCCCATCGCCGACGGGGAGTCCTGTCGCGTCCAGATCATCGAAACCGAGGAAGGTCTCATCACCGACATCGCTGTGCCGATTTTGGGTGGACGCGCCGGCATCGCGCGGGTGGGCCTTTCCCAGCGCAGCCTCGCCAACGCCATCACGGAGGCAACCTGGAATCTAGTGGGTGTCACTGCCCTCGCCCTGGCTTTCGGGCTTGCCATTGCGCTGATCCTCACCCGTTTGCTTACCCGGCCGGTGTTGGAACTGGTGAGTGCGGCGAAAAGAGTCGAACAAGGGGATCTGAGCGCCAAAGCCCGCCGATTCATGAACGATGAAATCGGCGAACTGACCTCGGCGTTCAACCGCATGACCGAGTCGTTGCAGCGCTCTCAGGCCGACCTGCTGCGGCGCGTGGATGAGATCGGGACGCTCAACGCCACCGCCACTGCGATCAGCGGCGAGATGAATCTGACCGATATATTCTCAACGCCGCCCTTGAGAAAATTCTGGAAGTGCTGAATCTGCGCGCCGGCTGGATCTTTCTCACCACTGAAGAAGACGATGCGCCTCTGCGCCTGGTCGCGCATTCGGGACTGACGCCGGCTTTTGCCTCCGAGGAGGCAGCGCGCGATCTGGGCGATTGCGTCTGCAAACTGGCGCTGCGCCAAAAGCGGGCGGTCGTCCTGAACGATATTTGCCGTGAGTGCACGCGCCTCAACCCGCAAACCATCGCTGCCGAGGGGCTGGTCTGCCATGTCAGTGTGCCTTTGATTGCGCGTCAGCGGGCGCTGGGCGTGATGAACGTCGCCAGCGCCGAAGCGCGCCAATTCACCCCCGAAGAGATCGCCCTGCTCGATTCGGTCGGGCGGCAAATCGGCGTGGCGGTGGAGAACGCCCAGCTGTGGGAAGAAGTGAAACGCCGCGACGCCCTGCGCGGGCAACTGCTTTCACAGGTCATCAACGCCCAAGAAGCGGAGCGCAAGCGCATCTCCCGCGAACTGCACGACGAGACTGGCCAACTGCTTACCGCTCTGATGGTTGGGCTGCGCACGCTGGAGCAAATCCCTGCCGTCTCTGCTTCTGCCCGGCAGGATGTTGCCAGCCTGAAAGAACTCGCTAGGCGAATCTACGAGGAGATTCACCGCCTGGCGGTGGAGCTGCGCCCCAAAGCGCTCGACCAATTGGGATTGGCGCGCGCCGTCGAAAATTACGTCCATGAGTTCGGCGAGCGGGTAGGGTTGAATGTCCGTTTCGAGGCATCCGGTTTGGATGGCGTGCGGCTGCCGGGCGAAGTCGAAACTGCCCTTTACCGCCTAATTCAGGAAGCCTTGTCGAACATTGCCAAACATGCCGAGGCTTCTCATGCCGAAGTCCTGCTCGAATGGCGTGGGGGAGCGCTGGTGGCCATCGTCGAGGACGACGGGCGTGGCTTCGACGCTGAATCCGCCTTCAAGCCGGCAGCCGGCGAACGTCCACATCTCGGCTTATTCGGGATGCAGGAGCGCGCCGCGTTGCTGGGTGGCCGGCTGACCATTGAATCTAGCCCTGGGCAGGGAACGACCATTTTCGTCGAAATTCCGCTCGACGAATGGCAGGAGTCAATCGGTGAACGATAACCCCATCCGCGTCCTGTTGGCAGATGACCATGCCGTCCTGCGCGCCGGATTGAGGGCGCTGCTTGCCACCCAGCCCGATCTGGAAGTAGTCGGCGAGAGCGGCGAGGGCGGCGAAGCCGTGCGTCTGACCGAAAGCCTGCGCCCCGACGTGCTGCTGTTGGATGTGACCATGCCCGGCAACGAACGTCTCGCCGCCCTGCGCGCCGCCCGTCAGCGCGCCCCGCAAACGCGCGTCTTGCTGCTCACCATGCACGAGGACGAGTCGCTGCTGCGCGAAGCCCTGGGCTTGGGCGCGGTGGGCTACGTGTTGAAGAAAGCCGCCGAATCCGAACTGCTCACCGCCATCCGCGCCGTGGCGCGCGGCGAGGCATACATTGACCCGGCGCTGACCAAAGTCATGATTGACGGCTACCTCGGCAGGGAGGAACACACTGCCGCATCTGCCGCACTGCCCGGCGGACTCTCCCCGCGCGAAGTCGACGTGCTGCGCCTGACCGCCGAAGGCTACGCCAACAAAGAAATTGCCGAGAAACTCTCCATCAGCGTCAAGACCGTCGAGACGCACAAGGCGCACATCGCTGAGAAACTGGGGACGAAAAGCCGCGTGGAGTGGCTGCGACTGGCGCGCGCGATGGGTCTGCTGGGGTAGGCCAAGTCGAAGACTTGCACTGCACGCCCATCAGGGAATTCCCTGATGCCTCCTTCCGAAAAATCCACGCTTTCCCCGATAGCCTTGCCGGGTGCTTTCCGCTACGCTTGTGGCAGAAGCGGTGCTTACGAGCTGCTTACTTCCATCGCTGCGGAGAGCTTATGGCAAAAAAACGTTACGGAATGGCGATTGACCTGCGCCGCTGCGTGGGATGTGAGGCCTGCACGGTTGCCTGCAAGCAAGAGAATCATACCCCACCCGGCGTAGCTTACGCCAAAGTGATCAAGGAAGAAGTCGGCGAGTATCCTCATGTGCGCCGCCGCTTCCTGCCTGTGTTGTGTAATCACTGCGAAAATCCGCCCTGCACCCCGGTCTGCCCGGTGGGCGCGACCTGGAAGCGCGAAGAAGACGGCATTGTCGTCATTGATTACGACATCTGCATCGGCTGCCGTTATTGCGTTACCGCCTGCCCATACGGAGCGCGCTATTTCGATTTTGGGGACAACTATCACGAGCCGATGAATGAGTTCGAGCGGCAGCCCTCCCCCGAATACGGTGAAAACCGCGACCGGACTCAGGGGGGCAGTCCCATCGGCAACGTGCGTAAATGCACCTTCTGTCTGCACCGCCTGGCGCGCGGTGAGCAGCCTGCCTGCGTCCAGACCTGTATGCCACGCGCCCGCATCTTCGGCGACCTGAATGACCCTGAGTCGGAGATCTCGCGCCTGATTGCCGAGCGGCGCGGCTTCCGCCTCAAGGAAGACCTGGGCACCGAACCGAATGTCTTCTACTTGGAGTAGCCCCATGCGCATCAAAATGCTCTCCCTCGCCTATTGGGCGCTCTTGGGTATTGCCGCTGCCGTTGGGCTGGCGGCGCTGTGGTTGCGCGTCGTCAACGGCATGGCCGTCACCAACCTGACCAGCCTTATTCCCTGGGGGATATGGGTGGCGTTCTACATCTACTTCATCGGGCTGAGCGCCGGTTCCTTTCTCATCTCGACCATGATCTACGTCTTTGGCCTCAAGCGCTTCGAGCCGATTGGACGCATCGCCCTTTTCTCGGCGTTTATCTCCCTCAGCACCGGCCTGGTCTTCATCCTGATTGACCTCGGCCACATGGAGCGCTTCTGGACGGTGTTCTTCAATCGCAGCTCCACCTCCGTGCTGGAATGGGAGATTCACTTCTACAACCTGTATCTCGCCATCCTGCTTTCCGAGTTGTGGCTGCTCATGCGCCGCGATCTCATTCGCAAAGGACAGCTCGAGCGCCTGGAAATAGGATTGGGCGTACGCGGAGCATAACCTATGACTCGACAACTCACTCGACGCGACTTTCTAAAGATAGCCGCTTTCGGCGCCGGCGCCATAGCCCTGGGCAGCCGATTCATCCCGGTCCAACCTGCGCCGTCATTTGCTGCTCTTGGACAAAAGGGTGCTGAAAAGGAGACTTGGATTCCCACCGCCTGTAACATGTGCGGTGGGCAGACCGGCATCCTCGTCCGCGTGGAAAACGGGCGGGTGATGAAAATCGAACCCAACCCCGATAATCCCATCGGCGTTGCCAACATCTCCACCGACTACTGGCGCTGGAAGAACACCGACGGCGCGGCGATGTGCCCCAAAGGCAACGCCGGACCGATGGCGCTCTACGACCCCGACCGGGTCAAGACGCCCCTCAAGCGCACCAACCCCAACAAAGGCAAGGACGAAGACCCCGGCTGGGTGGCCATCTCCTGGGACGAAGCCCTCGACACGATCGCAACGAAACTCAAAACGTTGCGCGAGGCCGGCGAAGCCCATAAACTCATCTGGTTCTCCGAAGACCATTCCTTCAAGGACATTCAGGAAGATTTCACCACCCTCTACGGCACACCCAATTACCTGTATCACTCCAACTTGTGCGACGCCAGCCGTCAGGCCGCTTTTACGCTGACGATGGGCGACAAGCGTCCGCTGGGCGATTTCGCCCACGCGCGCTACATCCTGCTCTTTGGCTGGAATCCGCTCTCGGCGACCAAGTGGAGTCACCTGCCGCGCATCTTCACCCGCGCCATCGAAAACGGCGCCAAGTTCGTGGTAGTGGACCCCTACCTGAGCCAGACCGCCGCCCGTGCCAACGAGTGGGTTCCTATCCGCCCGGCCACCGACGGCGCGCTGGCGCTGGCGCTCGCCCACTTGCTCATCAAGTGGGATCTCTACGACAAGGACTTCGTGGAAAACTGGACGACCGGCTTCGACGAGTTCGCCGCCTTCGTCGCCGACAAAACGCCCGAATGGGCCGAGCAGATCACGGACGTGCCCGCGGTTGCCATCCGCCGCATGGCGCGCGATATGGCGAACTTGCGCCCGGCAGTCGTGGACTTTTGGTCGGGTCCCGGACAGCATTCCAACGCCGTGCAGGGCGGGCGCGCCATTGCCCTGCTCAATGCCCTGCTCGGCAACGTGGACCGCCCCGGCGGGATGATGAACCCGGAGCGCAAGGGAAACGCCCACCAAAAAGTCCACGGTCCCAAAATCGAACAGCCGCGCATTGACAACCTGAACCTGTATCCCTTCGGTCACAGTTCCGGCGTCTATACCGAAGCCCTGCGCTCCATTGCCGATGGCAGCGCGCCCTACCTGCCTAAAGTGGGTGTGTCCGTCTTCCAAAATCTCGTCCTTTCCGTTCCCGGCACCGAAACCGTCATCGAAGCGCTCAAAAAACTGGAATTGTTCGTCGTGGTAGATACCATGCTCTCCGAGACGGCGCAACTGGCGGACATCGTCATCCCCGGCACGGTGTATCTGGAACGCTACGACCTGAACACCAACTGGGTCACGTGGAGTTCGGTCAGCCTGCGCCAGCCGGTGGTAGAACCCATCTTCGGGCAACTGCCCGAATACGAGTTCGTGGTCGAATTGGGGCGGCGCCTGGGGCTGAAAGACGCTGAAGGCAACGACTTCTTCAACATCGGGCGCGTCTCCGGCAAACCGGTGGCAAGCACGAAAGCCTGGTACGAAGAATATCTCTTGGAGCAATTGCTCAAGGGCGGACCGAAGATGTCGCTGGAAGAGTTAAAGAAACAGCCCGGCGCGGTGTGGATTGACCCGGTCGGCACGCGCTACGAGAAATACAAGGACGAAGTGAAACTCCCCGAAGGCGCGCAGACGAAGAGCGGCTGGGCGGTGGTCTTCGCTGCGGATGGCAAGACCCCGCTCGGGGTCCGGGACGAAGCGGGGAATCCGCTCCGGGTGGACGGCGCCCGCCTCGATGTCCCGCGCGACGCGCAGGTGGACGAATCCATCCGTCAGGTCATCCTCGAGAAAGACGGAAAACTGTGGGGCTTCGTGGATGCCAGCGGCGTCCTCAAAGGCGCAGACGGCAAAGGCAAGGGCTTGCTGCGCGGCGAAAAATTCATCAAAGGCTGGAACACGCCCTCGCGCCTGATTGAATTTGTCTCGGCGCAGGCGGCGGCAAAGAAAGACCGCAACGGCAACGCCATAGACGCCCTGCCTGCCTACACCCCGCGCGAGTGGTTCCCCGACGCTGAGTTCCCGCTCTACCTCATCAACTGGAAAGAAGCCAGCCACACGCACTCGCGCACGCAGAACAACCCCTGGCTCATCGAACTGCAAGGCTGGAACCGTCTCGCCATCAACGCGGCGACGGCGGCGAAACTGGGCATCAAAGACGGCGATGAAATCTGGGTCGAGTCGCCTTACGGCAAAGCCAAGGCGCTGGCGCGCGTGACGCAGGGCATTCACCCCGAAACGGTCGGCTGGCAGCACGGCTTCGGTCACTGGGCGCTGGGTCACATTGCCAAAGGCAAAGGCACGGTGGACGGCATGTTCAACAAAACCGTCAGCGACCCGATTTCCGGCATGGCGCTGCACAAGGAAGTTTGCGTCAAGGTGTATAAGGCATGATGGAAACCGCCCTGGCGCGCGCCGCGCTCTACAACCTGCTGGCGGCTTCGTTTGGCGACCTTCCCACGCCGCAACTGCTGACCGCGTGGAAGGAAATCCTGCCCGAAGCGGCGGACGCCTCGCTCGACGAGATGCGCCTCGCCTACACCCGCCTCCTGCTCGGACCCGCGGAGGGGTACGCGCCGCCCTATGCTTCAATTTACCTCGAAGCGGAATCGCGCGGCGGCAAACCCTTGCTGATGGGCGCGGAAGCGGCGGCGGTTGGGGAACTCTATCAACAGGCTGGCTTGGAGATTGCCCCCGGTCAGCCGCGCCTGCCGGACCACCTGGCGCTGGAGTTGCAATTCATGCAGCATTTGTGCAGCTGCGAAGCCAACGCGCTCAATCAGCAGAATGAACAGGAAGCCAACCGCTGGCGCGCCATGCAGCAGGATTTTCTGCAAAATCATCTGCTCTCCTGGCTGCCTGCCTTTGTCGAAAAGGTGAACGCTGTAGGCGCGCATCCGCTCTACCGCGCCCTAGTCGAGTTGACGCTGGAATTCGTTCGGTCGGAAACTGTAGGGCAACTCTCTGAGTTGCGCCACGCTGGAGAAGTTTTATGCGCCACTATGTGATCAGTCTGCTTGTCCTGCTCCCTGCCCTGATGCTGCTCAGCCTGATTCAGCCGTTCATCACCGGCTTTGTGGAAAGACCTATCGGGCCGGAATATGTTTCTCTGCCGACTGACGCCGGTGATGCGGCGCGGGGCGAGGCCCTATACCGCTCTCGTTGCTACGGCTGCCACGTCCCGGAAGCCAAAGTTGGCCCGGCGCATAACACGATAGATTTCAAGGTGCGCTACGCGGACGCTGAAGTCGTTGCTCTCGTCGTTCGTGCCGGCCGTCCCCCCATGCCTGCCTTCACCGAGCAAATGCTGAGCGATCAGGAACTGGCGGACATCATCGCTTACCTTGAGTCTCTACAGCCATCGAAATAGCGCGGCGTAATACAGTTTTTTGTCTCCGGCGCAGCGCATGAGCCACACATGCGCTGCTATAGTCTTCTTGGTCGCCGAGGTGGAACGCGGCGCTCACCGGCCGAAACTAAAATGAGCGTATGAGCAAACGTCCCGTCGTTTGGTTCTACATCCTGGCGTTTGGTATCGCGTGGCTTGGCTGGATTCCAGCGGTGCTGGGATCGCGCGGCGTTGCTCCATTCGATGCATCCTACTTCCAGTTGCTCCTCATCCTCCCTGCAATTGCTCCGGCGTTGGCAGCGGTCATCGTGACACGGGCGACTGATGGCTCCGCAGCCGGCGGCGCTCTGTTCGGAGCGCTCGTCCGCTGGCGGATTGACCCGGCCTGGTACGTCGTCGCCATATTCGGCCCGCTCGTCCTCCTGTTTGCCGGGCGGATCGTGACGGACGCACTCCGGCTAGCCGATGTCCCGCCAGTGCCGCAGGGTGAGCCGGTGACGCTCACCGTGGCAGCCTTGATCACCTCGCTGCTGGCCAACCCGTGGGAGGAAGTGGGCTGGCGCGGTTTTGCCTTGCCCCATCTGCAGAGGCGACACACGGCGCTCATCGCCACCCTGATCATCGGGGTGCTGTGGGGGCTGTGGCATCTTCCCGTTTTCTTCTGGATAGGCAACCCGATGTCCGCGTATCCTTTTCTGCCCTGGTTCGCCGGCACGGTGGCGGTCGCCTTGATCTATACCTGGCTCTACAATAGCGCGGCGGGGAGCCTGCTGCCGGTAACGCTGTTTCACGTCGCCTTGAACACCCTCGGCGTTGTGATCACCGGCGTGTCCGTCACTGCGCTGGCGATTGTGTATGTGCTCGTCGCGCTCGTCCTGATCGTGCTATTCGGCAGCGTGAACCTGTCGCGCCAGGAACGGGTGCACGCCTATTCATAGGCCAGCACCTCGCGCACGGTAAGCCGCGAGGCGCGCCATGCCGGCAGAAAGCTGGACGCCGCTGCTACGGCCAGCACTGCAGCGAACCAAACTCCCACGCCCTCCAGCGAGTAGGCGAAATCCAGCGTCCGGCGCAGGAAGGCCATGCCCACTGCGTCGCATAGCAGCTTGCTGATCGGCAGCGCCAGCAGGGCGCCAAACGCCCAGCTCAGTGCGCCGATGACCACACCTTCGCCAATGATGATGCGCCGGATGGCGCCGTCGCTCGCGCCGATCGCGCGCATCACGCCGATCTCCCGGGTGCGCTCCAGCACATTGATACTCATCGTGCCGGCCAGCCCCAGCCCGCCTACGGCAGCCAGCAGCGCCGCCATGATCAGCAGAAAGACGATCAGGATGTTGAACTGGAAAGTGATTTGCTCGCGTCGTTCGCTCAGCGTCTCGGTGGTATCCACTGGCATATTGACGGCGCGGAAGTGCGCCTCAATCGCCCTGGCGACCGCGGATTGAAAGACGGGATCGTGCTCGGTGGTGACCACGACCACGTTGCGCACTTGCCGGCCAGAGGTGAGCGCATTGCGATAGCCGGCCAGGTTCATATACAACACGCGCGGATTGCGAATCTGGCCGGTGAGGGTGCTCTGCGTCACGCCGACCACCTGCACCGGCACGCGACGCGCGCCGAACTTGAGGGTGATCGTGTCGCCGGTGTGGATGTCTGGCTCATCGGCCAGCGCGTCGGCGTTGATCACGGCAGCGTTGGCATCGTCGGGCAGCAACCAGCGTCCCTGGATCATCACCGGCTGGATCAGCCGGCTGTCGGCGGGCGGCGCAATCACGCTGATGCTGCGGCTTTCGCTGCCGTCCTCGCGTATGCGGCGCGCGCCGCCGGTGCTCCACGCTTCGGCGTAGGCTACGCCGGGCACCTGGCGCATCTGGCTCAACACTTTGTCCTCGCCTTGGAAGCTGCGTAGATTGACCTCGATGTCGTATTGCCAGTAGCGCAGCGAGGTAGCCAGCGTGCGGTTGAGTGAGTCGCGCACGGTGAACACCGAGACGAAGATGGCGCTGGCCAGGGTGAGTGTGCCCAGCGTCAGCGCCAGCCGGCTTTTGCGCCGGAAGGTATTGCGAACCGAAAGCAGGAACGGGCGCGATAGCCAGCGCTCGATGATGACGAAGCTGGCCAGCCGCTGTTTCAGCGCATCTATGCGCGGGTTGTGGTGGCCGGGTGTGTCATCGCTGATACCCGTGGAGGTGATCGCCTCGCGCACGGTAATCCGCGCGCCGGTGAAGATAGGCGCCAGCGAGGCCAGCAGCGGCAGCGCCAGTCCGACCGCGATCTGGATCAGCACCACATTCGGCGGCGGGATGATCGTCAGCACGTCGAAGTTCAGCAGGCTGGCGACGAAGCTTACCAGCCCGACCGCGCCCAATGCGCCGAGCGGCACAGCGACGATGAGGGAGATCAACCCAAACGCCGCGACATTGGTGAGATACATGCTCGTGAGCTGCGGCGTGCGCGCGCCGATGGACTTCATGATGCCGATCTGCTTGATCTGCTGGGCGAGGATGGCGGTGGTCGTGTTGATGACCAGGAAGGCGCTGAGGAAGAGCGCCAGTGCGCCGAGCACCACCAGGATGAGCAGCATGGACTGAATCTGGTCGTGCGCGTAGTGCCGGCCCGGCGTTTGCGGGATGTTCGCGCTGAAGAAAACGCGCCCACTGTCTTCCACGCGCTTCTTGATCGCGTCGGCGACGCGCTGGATGTGTGCGCGGTCGGTCGGGTTCTCGGCCACGCGGACGCGAATCTGGGTGTAGACGCGCGGAAAGCCCAGCCACTCCAACGTGTCGGGCGTGATGTAGGCACTGCCGAAGTTGGCGAACGTCACCGGCGGCGCGTTCACGTCGAACACCGTGCCGGCGATGCGGATCTCACGGGTCTTGCCGTCCGGCAGCTCCACGGTCACCGTATCGCCGATCTGCTTGTTGAACAACCGCAGCGCGCTACGTTCCAGCAGCATTTCCCGGCGCGGCGGCGTGCGAGCGCCTTGCTCGTGCCGGAAGCGATCCAGCCGGATGTCGTCGAAGTCCCAGTGCGTATACAGGATCAGGTTGCTGCGCGATTCGCCCAGCCGCACGCGCAAGACGTAGACCGCCCGACCCTGCGCATCGGCCACCTCCGGCATACGCGCAATGGAGCGCACGAATTGTTCGTCCAAGGCCGAGGCCGCGATGCTCATGCTGGCTTCGTTTGTGGCGGCATATTGCGCCTGCAGGTCACGGGCCAGGATCGTCCGCGCGCCGACGACTGCGCCGACTGCAAACACGCCGACGGCGATGGACAGGACGACGAGCAGCGTGCGCGTCTTATTCAGCCACAGGTCGCGCATCACCTTGCGCCAGCGAGGGGCGAACATCGGCGCGGATTATCCTTGCATTGCTGAAAGATGGATGAGCGTTCCACGTGCCGGCTGTGCTACGGCTGGACTGCGCCGCCGGCCGCCGGTCGCTTGTCAAGTATGCGCGATTCAACCGTGCTAATTGAGAGCAGCGATGAAGCGACGTCTGGTTCCGATCCCCCTGTTGATTGCTATGTTGGTGGCGCTGCCAGGCGCCCACGCCGAGCCAATGGCCGCGCCGGTGCGCGTCGTCAACGCCCCGTATTTTGGCCCATCAGGCGCAGTCAATTTCGTCGAGGGTGCCATCTTCTGGTTCGGTCGTGTAACGCCCAACGAGAATTACGCCGATGTGCGCGTCGGCTATAACGACACACACCTCTGGGTGTATGTCGCCGTCTTCGATCAATGGTTGTGGTACGACGAGACGCCTTCTGCCGGCGACCTTGCCCAGTGGGATGCCGTTACGCTTTTCCTCAAAACGGACGGCAACGTGGGCGCGGCGCCAAACGAGAATGCGTATCGCTTCGTAGCGCAGCTCAGTGGCAGCGCCGATCCGCGCTACCGCCTGGCCTTGCGTGGCAATGGGGCGGGCTGGCAGACGGCGCCGATCACATTTGAGGCGCAGCCGGGCTGGCGCGGCGATCGCCTGAACGACAATGCCGATACCGGCGACCGCGGCTGGGCGATGACTTTTAACATTCCCTTCGCCGCACTTGGCGTCGCCGGCACGCCGCACAGCCAGCGTTGGGGTATCGCGATGCGTCTGCACGATCGCGACAGCGCCGGCGGCCCGGCGCTTGCCGACAAGTTTTGGCCGGAGGTGATGTCGCCCGACCAACCGGCCACCTGGGCGCAGTTGCACTTCGGCTTACCGGCCTACGCGCCGCCCCCTGCAGCAGTGCGTGGCGTCGCCACGGTATATCACAAGTATCGCGGCGTGAACGTGCCCGACGGCGCCGTGGGCGGCTATGCCACCTGCGGCGATGGCATGGACTTCTGGACGGAGTGGGGCCAGCGCGTCTATTACACCTTCCCCAACTCGAACGACGAGTATGGCGACTTCAACATCCAGAATCAGGCCGACATTGCCGATTGGCCGTGCTTCTCGAAGTACTACGTGACCTTCCCGCTGCCGGCGTTGTCGCCCGGCGCGATCGTGATCTCGGCGACGCTCACGCTCCATTTGTTCGGCAGTGCCGGCGATCCCAACCAGCGCCCTGACTCGCTCATCCAGGTGCTCACGGTCAACGAGGACTGGGGCGAGGCGACGCTGAACTGGAACAACGCGCCGCTGGCCCTGGAAAACGTCAGCCGGACATGGGTGCAGCCGGTGCGCGGCAACGTGAATTTCCCCGGCATCCCCTATCGCTGGGATGTGAGCTACGCCGTGGCAAAAGCCTATGTTGCTGGCCAGCCGCTACGCCTGGCGATGTACTCTGCCGACAGCGAGTATCACACCGGCAAATACTTTGTCTCGTCGGACACAGGTGACTGGAACGAAGCCGGCCGACCGCGCCTGGATATCGCCTATGGAGACGCGATCAGTGTCAGCGCGCGCGTATTCGCGCCACTGGTGCGCCGCTGAACTCAACCGAAGAGCGCACGCACCGCCGCCAATGCCTCGGCCTCGCTTGTCGAGGGGTAAAACTCCAGACCGATCTTGCCGTCGAAGCCGAGCCGGCGCAGCTCGCGCGCGATGCCGGCGAAGTTGATCTCGCCGGTGCCCGGCTCCTGGCGCGTGGGCACGTCGCCGATGTGCACGCTGTCGTATAGCCCCCAGTAGTCGCGCAGCCCCTGAATCAAGTTGCCGGCGCTGCGTTGCTGATGGTAGCAGTCGAACGCTAGCCGGAGTTGCGGATGGGCGATGCGCCGCACCACGTCGGCGGCCAGCTCGTGCGTGCTCACGGTGATGCCACCGTGCAGGTGATACGTGTTCAGCGCCTCGAACCACACCACAATCGGCGTCTTCTCGACCAGCTCCATCACACGCGCCGCGCCGTCCAGCAGGTTGGCGTATTTCTGCTGGGGGGTGTAGTCGCGCGAGGGCGGCTTGACCCAGCCCTGGATAACCCCCACCCCAGCCCTCCCCCGCCTAGCCGAAGAGGGAGCGGGATAGGGGTCAATTTGCTCGCTAAACATGAACAGATGCCGGATGCCCCAGCGCTGTGCGCGCTCCAGCGACTCGGCCCAGGCGTCGAGGCACAGCGACAGGTCATGCGCATCGGTGAGCGAGCCGCCGGCTTCGTCGAAGGTGGAGTTGATCACGCAGCCGTGGGTGCGGCAGGCGTCGGCCAGCTCGTCCATCAATGCGCCTTTGCTGCGCCACGCCCACACGTCGAGGTGATGGATGCCCAGCGCAGCGAACCGGGCCGCGCGTTCGGGCAGCGGCGAATCGAGAAACCAGAAATCCGCATAGCCGGTGTAGCGCATATCGGCGTGTTAGTTGCAGGGCAGGCAGCGAACGTAACCGATGGCTACGCCGCCATCCGCCGTGCGCCATGGCGATTGATCCACTGGCAAGCGCTCGCCGGTGGGTGGGTCATACAGGCCGACTACGATAGCGTATGCGCCCGACGCGGCTTCGGCGGGGATGGCTAGTGCGTGGTCGTCGGGGACGACTTCGCCGGGCGACCAAACCGATGTCGGGTAGCTGCCGTTGCGCGGTGGACCGTCGTGTTGCGCGACGACGTGGCCGGCTGTATTGCGGAGGTGGACGAAGGCGCTGTAGTCCTTCGTGACTGGATTGCCTCCGCGCCAGTTGACCGTGATAGTCGCCGTGGCGCCGATGCAGGCGGTAATCGGTTGCGCGAATAACTCGACGCCGATGCCGCCGCTCAGCGGCGCGACGCGCGCGTTGGCAACCGGCGCTTCGCCGAGCGGCACTTTGATCCGGCCGGCGATCACCTCGCGGTCGTCGTCCAGCCAGCGCACGCTGATGTCGTAGGCGCCCTTGCGCGCGTCCGGGTAGGGCATGATCGGGAAGTCGTACCAGGCTTCTTCGCCCGGTCGGAACAGGTCGGTATGAATGACGCGCGAGCGTACCGGCAGGCCGTCGCCGCGCTGCACCACGATGGGCTGGACGCGCAGCTCGCGGTTGCCCAGCGGTTCGCCGGCCTTCAAGCGCACGCTCACGATCAGCGGTGTGGTCGTCACCACCTCGCGCGCGCTGACGGCGATGCCGGTCACTTGCCAGCCCTGGCCAAGATCATGCGCGCCTTCGGCGATCACGAGCGCCGGCGTGATCGGCGGCGTGATGCGCTGCCATACCGTCATCGGTGAACCCCAAAAGCGTGCATCGCTGAACGTGGCCACCGGTGTGTAGATGGCCTGGAACCAGTCCTCCTCCTGCGGGTTGGCGTCGTAGAGCGCATTGAAGTGGGTTAACGCCACGTAGTCGGGCTGGGTGCGGATCAAGCCGCCGACGAAGTCGCCGCGACGGATGGCGCTCGCTCGCGATGGCTGCACCAACCCCAGGAAATCGTTGGTGCGCCGATCGGCATAGTAGCTCATCACACCCAGCTCGGTCACGCCGAGCGTTGCATCGGGCGGCGTATGGCTGTTCAGCCAGCGCCCGACGCGCTCGTAGATCGCCACCTTCGTCTCCGGCAGCGCCTTGGAGACGACTTCGGCCGGATCGGGTGGCGTCATTCCTTGCAACACACGGATGATGTTGATATCGCCGATGAGCAACGGGATGACGGCCAGCGTCGTCAGCAGTTGCATGGTGCGATGCGGATGCGTCGTGGTCACGGCCACCCAATCTATCCCGATGGCGATCAACCCGGCCAGGCCGGGAATAATCGGCGCGTAGTACCACGCGTAGGGCGCGACGCCCAGCAAGGAGTAGCCGATGAAGTGCAGTGCTGCCCAGGCAATGGGCATGATGAACGGCGGGTGATGCAGCCAACGTGTGTCGTGCTTGTGCGCTGCCGCGATGCTCAGCCATGCCACGCGATATATGCCGAGTCCGGCGATGATGGGGATGAAGATGAACAGCGCCGACTGTTGCAGATACGCCTGGATCAGCAGCAGCGTGCCCTCAGGGAAGGTGGTGCCGGGGTAGAAGCCCGTCAGCCCCGACGCGGCCTGAGCCGATTTCACCTGCAACGTGGCGGGGATAGGTGAGCCGAACTGCGCGATCAGGAAGACGGCCAGCGGCGCATAGGCCAGGCCGGCGGCGGCAAGCAGCACGCCGACCGGTCGGATCACTGCCAGCCGGCTGCGCCAGTCGTGTTCCCAATGCGCGTCGAGATCCAGGGCGAACAGCGCACACAAACCAATGACGATCGCGCCATCGCCGCGCAGCCCCATGCTGAGGCCGGCCAGCGCGCCCGCCGGCGCCGGCTTGCGCGCGTCTACGCACACGAACGCCCACAGGGCAGCCGCCATGAACAGCGGCGTCTCGAATCCCATCGTCAACCAGAGCAGCGGCGAGATCAGGCACACCAGGCCGGCGATGAAGCCGAGCGCGTCCTGGCTCCGCCGCCAGCCTATCACGCACAGCGCGCAAGCCGCGGCGATCAATCCACCGACGCCGAGTGTGTAGCTGACCGTGGGGATGTCCAGCCCCAGCGCGGCCGGCGCGGCCAACAGCAACGCATACAGCGGCGCAGTGGTGATCAGCGCGTTTTCGGCGGCGCCGGGGTTGAACGTGAACCCCAAGCCGCGCGCCAGGTTACCGGCAAAGCGGTAGGTGATGAACGGATCGTCGAAGCGAATGCTGCGGGCGAACAGGCCCAGCAGCAGCCCGATGGCGATCAGCGCAAGCAACGCCGGCAGCAGGTTGCGACTGCGCAGCTTGAGAGTCTTCGTCGTGGTCACAGCGCTTCAAACGACAATCTCGCCGCCGTCTACCTCGATGGATTGGCCGGTGACGTAGCTGGCGTCGGGCGAAGCCAGGAAGGTCACCACGCTAGCCACCTCGTCGGGGGTGCCCAGCCGGCCCATGGGGATTTGCTCAGCCTTGCGGGCGATGTGAGTGCCGACCGGCCAGCCTTCGTTGCGGCAGATTTCGGCGTCCACCTTGCGCAGCATGTCGGTGAGGATGGAGCCCGGGCACACCGCGTTCACCGTCACGCCGAATGGGGCCAGGTCCATCGCCGTGGCACGGGTCAGCCCGATCACGGCGGCTTTGTTGCTGCAATAGGCGACGCTGTTCTTGAAGCCGGTGCGGCCGGCGATGCTGCTCATGTTGATGATGCGGCCGTAGCGCTGCCGCCTCATCACCGGCGCGACGGCTTTGGTGCATACGAAGACGCCGGTGTAGTTCACTTCGATCATTAGGTGCCATTCATTCATGTCGAGTTGTTCGAGTGGTGTGCCGCGGTAGATGCCGGCGTTATTCACCCAGACATCCACGCGGCCGAATGCGCGGCAGATGTCGGACACCGCCTGTTGCATCGCGTCATGGTCGGCGACGTTCGTGCTGATCGCCATCGTCTCCACCCCATACGCGCGCCCAAGCTGCGCCGCGAGTTGTTCGCACTTTTCACATTGCAGATCAATGATCACCACCCGCGCGCCTTCAGCGGCGAAGCGTCGCGCAAACGCCTCGCCCAGCCCTTGCGCGCCGCCGGTGATCACCACGACTTGATCTTTGAATCGTGTCGGGTGTGTATCGGTCATGAGATCAGTGTCAGGTGTCATGCGTCAGGTGTCACGTGTCAGATGTAAACGCAGTATGCAACACGCAAAGCAGCTACCTTCCTTCCAACACAGCACTCGCCCGGATCAGCGCCAGGTGATCGCGCGTGGGCGTTTCGATGGCCAGCACGAGCACGAGATCACCGGCGATGTGGGTATACCAGCCAACAAACCGATTATCCGCGATTTGGGCAAAGCCGTTGAACGGGCGAAGCTCGCTGTGTTCGACTGCCGGCGTGCTGGCATGTGCCGTCGGTGAGTTTGAAAGCAGCGTCGGTGTCACGGGCCGGCCTGCGGCCAGCGCGGCGAGGGTGGCGGCAACCCGCAGGGGGGTGACGCGCAATTGTCCCTGTCCGATGGTTTCGCTGTAGGTCGCCGTCGCCGGCAGCAGTGTGACTTCGTTCGGCAGCTCGAACGGCACAGGCCGGTGCAGGTTCAGCGGCGCGAGTTGTGCCATGAAATCGTCCGGCCGATTGAGGACGGCGCGATCGGCCATCGGCGCGCGCGCTTCGATCAGCCAGCGCAGCAACAGGCCGGGCTGGTACAAGCCCTGGGTAGCGCGGTTGACCAGCGGGGCATCCGGGTTGGCGCGCAAGCGCTCCCAGTCCTGCTCCAGCCGGTTGGGGTCGAACGTCGGCGCGCCGGCCAGCGCCAACACCTCGCCGGTGCGCCAGTTCATCACGATCGCCGCACCGCGCGCGATGGTCAACGTTGAGCCGGCGCGCAACGCAGCGGCGGCGCGACGTTGCCAGTTCGCGTCGAGCGTGGTGGTGATGGCTTGGCCGATGCGGGGGCGGTGCAAGAAGTCGTCCAGCCACGTCCAGCTGCCGCGCAGGGTGGCATCGGCGAACGCCTCCAGCCCGCCCACGCCGTAGCGCTGGCTGTAGTAGCCGACAGCCGGCGCGGCTTCCGGCAGCGGATATCGTCGTTCATAACGCAGTGGCGCCGATGGGCCGGTGGCGCGCGCGGCACAAGGGCTGAGCGGCTGCGGTGCGCCGGCGCATGACGAATAGGCCAGCAGAACCCCGTCGCGAGCGTAGATTGCGCCGCGAAAGGTCGCCAGCTCCGCCTCCACCCGGCGCGGGTTATCCGCGCGGGCAGCCAGCTCCGGCCCGCGTGCCATGCTCCAGTAGCCTGTCCCCAGCGCCAGCGCGGCCAGCAAGGCGGCGCTAAGGCGCATCGCCCGGCGAGCGGCCGACTGCGTCCATGGGGCCGATGGGTCAACCGCGAGTGCGGTGCTTGCCGGCCCGGCTTCGGCGGCGTCTGCCGATAGGCGGATGAGCAGGCCGGTCATGAAATAGCTCGCCACCAGCGATGTGCCGCCGTAGCTGATGAATGGGAGCGTCACGCCGGTGAGCGGCAATAGCCCGATGTTGCCGCCGACGATGACGGACACCTGCGTGGCCAACGCCGCAGCGATGCCGCCGGCCAGCAGCAACCCGTAGCGGTCGCCGGATCGCAGGCCGATGCGCCAGGCGCGCAGGACGAGCGCCGCGAAGCCGGCCAGCACGGCCAGCGCGCCAGCCAGCCCCAGCTCTTCGCCGATCATCACGAACGGGAAGTCAGTGTGGACGGCCGGCACATAACCCGGTCGGCCCTGGTTGATGCCCTGACCCAGTACGCCCCCGCTGGCCAGGGCGATCAACGACTGCATGATTTGAAATGCGCTGCCTTGTGGGTCGGCCCATGGGTTCAACCAGATGCTCAGCCGTTGCGCCACGCGCGCGGAGAGGAAGTAACCGGCGACGGCGGCCGTGCCCAACCCGACAGCTAGCCCCAGCGGCAAGCGCGCGTCGCCCGTTGCCAGGTAGAGCATGAAGGCGAACGTGATCACCAGCAGCGACGCTGCCCCCAAGTCTTGCTGGATGGCGAGCATCGCCAGCGCGATGACGCCCATCGCGATGGTGGGGGCGAGGGATCGGCGATTGAAGAGAGAAGATAGCTGTTCTTCCGGCGCCCATCTCCCGCTATGCGTCGAGTGCTCGGCAAAGTAGGCGGCCAGGAAGGCGATCATCAGCAGCCGTAGCAGCTCCGAGGGCTGTACGAAGAAGCTGCCGATGTTCAGCCAAAGGCGCGCGCCCGCGCCAGACGGGTTCACACCGAAGGCCAGCGAGATGAGCAACAACGCCAGCGCTGCGATCAACCAGGTGTATTTGAAGCGGCGCAGCCAGCGCAGCCGGTCACGTCGGCCGGCAATGGCGAGCATGGCTACGAACGCAATTACCAACGCCAGGGTTTGCCGTTGCAGGAAGTTGGGCGCCGTGCGCGCGATGGACAGCAAGCCCAGGCCGGTGAGCATTACGACGATGGGCATGATGAAGGGGTCGCGCGCCGGCGCAACGTGCGCCAGCCACCGATGAGCGGCGATGGCGAGCGCGCTCAGCACAGCCGGCGCCAGCAGCAGCGTCGGGTCGCTGCGCTGTAACGCCAGCGACGCTGCGCCCAGCCAGGTGGGGAGCAATCCCAGGCTCAGCAGTGCAAACGGCACAGTCGGCGACCTGCGCACGGACGCATTCTATTTGACCGATGGCTGCCAGGGCTGGACTACAGCCCTTGTTCTCTTCATCATCATGCCCGCGAAAGCGATCGTCCGGTACGCAAGCCCTGCCGTACACGGCGTGAGGTCTGTCCATGGATCTGGCCCAGTCCGGCGGCGGCTACACGTTCAGCGCGGGCGGAAGCTATAGCCTGGGCGGCATAGTGGGCCAGGCGGACGCCGGCGCACTATCCGGGGGGAGCTACACGCTGACCAGCGGCTTCTGGGGTGGCGCCTGCCGTATGGCGTCTATGTGCCGGTCGTGCGAAAGAACTGATCCCGATGTGATAACCGGGTGGGCGAAAGCACTGCCTTCGCCCCCCTTGTGACAGCCCTGCGGCGGCTTGACACAGGCTGCCTGTGGGCTTTAGCATCCGCGCGGTATGGCAAACGAACTGGTGTTAGTGGTAGGCGCGTCCGGGCGCACCGGCCGGCGTGTGGTAAAGGCGCTGTGCCGGCATGGCTTCCGCGTGCGCGCCATGATTCGTGACACTGCTGGGCGCGATCTGGTCGAAGGTGAGGGCGTTGAGGTGTTCGTGGGTGATGTGACCCGGGAAGAGGACGTGCGCCGTGCGCTCGACGGCGCAACCTATGTGATGAGCGCGCTGGGCAGCAAGGGGGCAACTGACGCGGCGCACATCGAGCTGATCGAATACACCACCATCGCTGAGCTGGCTCAACTGGCGCAGGAAGCCGGCGCGCGCCACTTCGTGCTGTGCTCCTCGATGGGCGTGGAAATCCCTGACCTGATCCCGCCGCTGGCGCCGATCCTGCGCCAGAAGCGGCGCGGCGAGCTGGCCCTAGAGGGCAGCGGTGTGCCGTTCACCATCGTGCGGCCGGGCGGGCTGACCGATGAGCCGGGCGGGGGCGGCGTGGCCATTGCGCGGACGCTGCATGGCTTCGGCATGATCTCGCGCGATGACGTGGCCGAAGTGATGGTTCAGGCGCTGTTGCAGCCGGAGGCGAAGAACAAGATCGTCGAGATCGTCAACGCGCCCGACGCCGGGCCGGCCGACCGCCCTGACCTTTTCGCCGGCGTGGCGTAGCGGGATCGGCGCCGGACGCCCGTTTCATCCCTTCACCGCGCCCACCAGCAGGCCGCGGGCGATGTAACGTTCCAGCGCGACGGCCATGGCGATCACCGGCGCGATCATGATCAGCACCAGCACCGACATGTACCACCACTGCGGGCCGCGCGTGGCATTCTGCGCCACCACCGCCAGCGGCATAGTCTGTGCACGGGCGTTGGTCAGGAACAGCGCCAGCAGGTATTCGTTCCAGCAAAACACCAGCACGAAGAGGAAGGTGGCCACCAGGCCGGGCACCGACAGCGGCAGCACGATCTGGTTGAAGATGCGGAAGCGCGACGCGCCGTCAATCTGCGCGCTCTCCTCCAGCTCATAGGGGATGCTGGCGAAGTAGTCGCGCATCAGCCACACCACGATCGGCAGGTTGGTGGCGACGTAGGTGATGATCAGCGCCGGCCATGTGTCCAGCAGTCGCAGTTGTTGGAAGATGATGTAAATCGGGATGACGACGGCCACCGGCGGCATGATGCGCTGGGAGATCAGCCAGAAGGCGATGTCGTTGTTGCTCAACGCGCGCGTGAAGCGCCGGGCGATCGTCAGCAGGCTGATGACGAACAGCGCGATGGCCACGGCGACGGCCAGCGCCCACGGCGCGCCCAGCACTGTGAGGATGACCGCCAGCAGGACGCAGCCGAGGAAGACGAGCACCGTGCCGACCTTTGGCCGAAACTGAAAGCGGGTGAGCGCATACGCCGCGCCCGAACCGATGACGAGCGTCAGCGTCGCGCTGATGAGCGAGACGCCGACCGTGTTCGTGAACAGGCGGATGGTGTCGTTGCCCACCTCGCCCAACACATACTCCCAGGCGTGCAGCGAAGGCTGAAAGTCCACGAACGGCAGGTAGAACGGCCCGTTGTTCACCGCCGCCGGCAGCTTGAACGCGGTGATTGTCAGCCAGTAGAGCGGGAAGAGGATGATGAGCGCCCATGCGCCGAGGATGAGATAGGAGACCAGCATCCTGAACGGCGAGGGCTTGAAAGGGGAGGCGCTGCGGAAGAACGATTTCATCGCACGGTTGACACGCGCCCGCGCAACGCGCGCACGTAGAGCGTGGCAAAGAACGTCACCAGGAAGAGCAGCAGATAGGCGATGGCCGCCGAGCCGCCGATGTCCAGCGCGCGCCAGATGCGGTAGGCGTAGAGCGTCATCGTCTCGGTCGCCGTGCCCGGTCCGCCGTTGGTCAGGATGTTGGGCAGGTCAATGATCTTGAACGCCTCGATCATGCGGATCAGGATCAGCGTGGTGCTCACCGGCAGGATGGCCGGCAGGGTGATGTGGCGGAAGATGTCCCAGTTGCTCGCGCCGTCCACGATGGCCGCCTCGATCGGCTCGATGTCTTGCGCCTCGATGGCCGCCAGCAGCACGATGAACATGAACGGCGTCCACTGCCAGATGTCGCCGATCATCACGGCGATCCGCGCGCCCCAAGCGTTGTTCGACCAGGCGAAGTCCTGCATGCCCAGCGCCACCCACAAAGGTTCCAGCGGCCCCTTGTTCGTGTCGGCCAACATGCGGAACAAGTAGCCCACGCCCACCGGCGTGATCATCATCGGCAGCAGAAAAACCACGCGGAAGAACCGGCGCCCCGGCAATGGCTGCGCGCACAACATCGCCAGACCCAGCCCAATCAGATATTGGAGTGTGATGCCGACGACCACGTAGAGCATGGTCACCACCATCGTGCCCGGCCGGCCCTCCGGCGCCAGCAACGACGAAACGACCAGATACGTCAGCCCGATCAGCGCCATCGCTGCGATCGCCCGGCCGACGACGGCGCGACCCGACCGCGCATCGCGAATGGCGCGATATACCGCCGCCAGCGCCAAAAAAGCCACGATCGCCAACACGGCCCAGCCGATCGGCGAGGGCGTCGCGATCGTCCCGAACAGCACCTTTTGCTCACTGCCGAACAGCAGCTTGCGGTAGTTGTCCAGGCCGACGAACTGCACCTTCAGGCCGCCGGCCTCGAAGCGCAGTCGCGATAGCGAAAGGAACAACGACAGGAGGAGGGGGAAGATCGAGACGAGCAGCACCACCAGCACGGCGGGCAGCAAAAACACGGCCGGCGCAAGCCGCTCGCTGCGCGACGCGCGCGCACGCGTCGCCGGTGGGTTCGCCGTCGAGGTGAGCGTGGCCATAAGCGGATTTTGGAACAAGAATCGGGAATTGGGCAAGCGTCGCGCTCGCCCAATTCCCCATGCGCTCAAATCTGCCGATTGGTCTGCTTACTTCTGCACGCCGAGCGTCGCCTTGTAGACGGCGAGCTGCTTATCGCGACCCAGCTCCTCGGTTTTCTGCTCCCAGCCGTCCTCGATCTCCTTCATTGTGGCGGCGATGTCCTGCTCGCCGGCCAGGAACTTGGCGATTGCGCCGTCCAGCACGATGCCCTGGTAGTACTGGTTCTGCGGGATGCGCAGGTCGAGCACCATATTCGGGCTGTTCAGGCTGGCCTCGATGGCGCCGAGGTAGTCCTTGGCGGCCTGTTCGCTCATGCCGGCCTTGATCCAGTTGTCCAGGTTCTGGAACTGAGAGACGCGATAGGGGTTAAAGCCGGTCTTGCCGATGGTCACGTCCACGTTGCTCTGCGCAGGCTGGTTCATGTAGGAGAGATAGGCGAACGCGGCGTCTTTCACCTCCGGCTTGCTGGCCTTGTTGATGGCGCCCGACCAGCCGCCGAACGCGGCGAACGGCGCATGGTTCACCCCGTCTATCGCGTGCGGGCACAGCTCCGACGTGCAATCCACCAGCTTGCCGGTCTTGCGGTCGAGCACTTGCTTGCTGCCGGGCAGGATCACCGCGCCGGTCTTGTCTTTGGCCTTGCTACCCTCCTCGATGGCCAGCGTGCCGATGTCGCCCCAGTCAATGGTCAGCGCGCACTGGCCGGCTGTCCACAGTCCGCGGGTGTCGCCCACGTCGAGGTTGATCTCGTCGGGCGGGCCGTATTGCGTGGTTTCCTTGTAGACCTCCAGCGCGCGGGCGAAGGCTTCGTTGTTGTAGAGCGGCTTGAAGGTTTCCAGGTCGAAGAACGCGCCCTGGGCGGTGCCCTGGCTTTGGATGAATGCCGAGGCGATGGAGGTGATCATCCAGTACGACTGGGCGGCCTTCTTCTTGGCGATGCACGAGCCATATACCGGCTTGCCGTCGTCGGTGGTGAGCTTCTTCTCGCTGACCGCTTTGGCGAAGGCGATGTAGTCTTCCCACGTCTGCGGCGGCTGCAGGCCGAGTTCCTTGGCGATGTCGGTGCGGTAGTACACCATCTGGAAGTCGCCGTCCAGCGGGATGGTGTAGATGCGGCCGTTGTAGGTGGCCGAGAAGTCGCGGAAGAACAAGCCGATGTCCTCCCACTGGAGGTCGGCGTCGGCCTTCACCCGGTCGGTCAGGTCCTCCAGGTAGCCCGGCTCGATGTAGTCGCCCATCCACTGCGGGGCGAACACGATTACGTCGAAGCTGTTGGTGCCGGTCGCGAAGTCGTTGAGGATCTTCTGATACAGGTCGGCGAACGGCACAGTGACGACGTTGATCGTCGCGCCGGTCATCTCGCTGAACTCTTTGCCGCGTCGTTGCATTGGCTCGGCGATCTGCGGGCCGGAGAACGTGATGGCGTTAACGGTGATGCCGGCGAACTTCTTGGCCGGTTCGGCCGGCTTCTGCTCAGAAGGTTGAGCGGGCTGCGCCGGTTGGGCAGGCGCCGCCGGTGGCGCAGCGCAGGCGGCCAGGACGAGGGCGCCCAGTGCTGCCAGGCTTGCAAACTTCTTCAGGTTCATGGTTTCATCCTCCTCTGTAAAAATTTGAACGAAGCGAGTCGAGCGCGTTTGAGTGAGCGCAAATGCGAACTGAAACGGAGATCGGATTACGGAGAACGTTTGCTCAGATCGTGGCCTCACCTCCTTTTATGCGCAATCCGGCGGCGCAGCCTCAGGCGAACGCCGGCGATGCGATTGAGCTACGGATGATCAGCCGCGGCGCGAGTTTCACTTCACGCAGCGGCTGGCGGTCGCCGGCGATGCGCGCGAGCAGCATTTGCATCGCCAGTCGGCCCATCTCGCGGATTGGCTGGGCAGCGACTGTGATACCCGGCGCCAGCAGCGACATCCACGGCATTTCGTCATGGCCTGCCACGGCAATGTCGTCCGGGATGCGCAGGCGGCGCTCCTGGATCGCCTTCAACGCGCCTAATGTGATCAGGTTGTTGCCGGTGAAAATCGCCGTTGGCCGGTCGGGCAGATCGAGCAGCGCGTGTGTGGCCTGTGCACCAAACGCCTCGATGCCTTTGCCCTCGTGAATCAACGCTGGATCGGGCGTGAGGCCGACTTCCTCCATTGCCTGTAGGAAGCCCGCCAGCCGCTCGCGGCCGGATGTGATGCTGGTGTTGGGCAGAATGGCGCCAATGCGCCGGTGACCGTGTGCGATCAGGTGCCGGGCCAGGTCGCGCGCTGCAGTCACGTGGTCCAGCAGCACCGTATCCACCGGTGTGCACGTCGAGCGACGATCCACCGACACCACCGGGATGCCGGCATCGAAGAGGGCAGCGAAGGAGGTCTCGGCTTCCGAGGCCGGCGAGCCGATCACGCCGGCGACGCGCTCGTCGGCCATGAACTGGATATAGGCGCGCTCCTTGTCGGGGTCTTCGTCCGAATTGCACAGCAGCAAGCTGTAGTCGTGCGCGTAGGCCACATCCTCCACGGCGCGCACCAGGCTGGTGTAGAAAGGGTTCTCGACGTCGGAGATGATCAGGCCGATGAACTTACTGCGCTGGGCGCGAAAGCTGCGCGCCATCCGGCTGGGCCGGTAGCCCAAGGCCTGGATTGCCCGTTCCACGCGCTCGCGTACCTCGGCGCTGACCGGCCCGCTGTTGGACAGCACACGCGAGACCGTCGCCGTCGAGACGCCGGCGCGCTGGGCAACATCCTTAATCGTGGCCTTATCCTTCATGGGTGCAGGCTGAAATCGTTACCACTGACGGCTCAAGGAGAGTGTAATCGTTCTCAGCAACTTGTCAACTGCATTTGCGTGACAACGAGGTTGTGATAATCTGCCGTTATGGCTTACATTCTGGCGCATGACTTAGGCACATCCGCCAACAAAGCGAGCTTGTTCGACGAGACAGGGGCGTTGCTGGCCGGCCACAGCGAGGGTTACACGGTGAGCTATCCTCAGCCCGGCTGGGCGGAACAAGACCCGGAGGATTGGTGGCGCGCCGTATGTGCCGCTACGCGCGCACTGCTGACGCAGACCGGTGTTGCCCCGCGCGACATCGCTGCTGTTACCTTCAGTGGGCAGATGATGGGCGTGATCGCGCTGGACGATGCGCATCGCCCGCTCCGCCCGGCGATCATCTGGGCCGATCAGCGCGCCACGGCGGAGGCTGCGCTGATCGCCGAGCGTTGTGGCGAGGAGGAAATCTATCGCCGCACCGGCCATCGCATCAGCCCGGCTTACACCGCCGCCAAGATGCTCTGGATCAAGCGACATCAGCCAGCGGTGTTCGCCCGCGCGCGGCGCTTCGTGATGGCTAAAGATTACGTCGTCATGCGCCTGACCGATGCGGTGGTGACTGACTATTCCGACGCTTCGGGCAGCAACCTGTTCGACCTGGAGGCGCGGGCTTGGTGCGCCGACTTTCTGAATGCGCTCGAACTTGATGCGGCATGTTTGCCGGCGCTTGCGCTGTCCAGCGCAGTGGTCGGCCAGGTGACGCGCGCAGCAGCGGAGGAGACCGGCCTGGCACCTGGCACGCCGGTGGTGATCGGCGGCGGCGACGGCGCTTGCGCGACGGTGGGCGCGGGATCGGTAGAGGAAGGCGACGCTTACTGCGTACTGGGCACCTCGTCGTGGATCGCCTACACGTCGTCGCAGCCCTTGCTCGACCCGGAGCGGCGCACGTTCACCTTTTATCACTTGCTACCCCGACGTTATATCCCGATGGGCACGATGCAGGCGGCCGGCGGCGCGCGCGAGTGGTTGGTGCGAGCGATGGGCGAAATGTCGGATGAGGCGATTGCGCGCGTCGAGCCGGGCTGTCGAGGGTTGATCTTCTTGCCCTATCTGATCGGCGAGCGCAGTCCGTGGTGGAATCCCCGCGCGCGCGCAGCGTTCATCGGCCTGACGATGAGCCATGGCCCGGCGGAGATGCATCGCGCCGTGCTGGAGGGCGTGGCCTTCAACCTCAAATTGATCCTGGATGCGCTGAGCGCTCACCGGCCGCTGCGCAGCTTGCGGCTGATCGGCGGCGGCGCGCGCAACGTTGTCTGGCAGCGCATCCTGGCCGATGTATTGGGGGTGCCGCTGGAGATTCCAGAGTTGCTGGCCGAGGCCACGTCGTGGGGTGCGGCGGTGGCCGGTGGCGTCGGCGCCGGGGTCTACGCCGACTGGCGTATCGCGAAAGCGAAGACGCGCACCGTCATGGTGATTGAGCCGGATGTGACAAACGTCGCCCGCTATGCGGAAATCTGCGCGTCCTTCATACAGGCTTATCACGCGCTTGACCCTCTCACGGCTCAAACCTTGTGTGATCCCTAGACATACACTCGGCGATTGATTTGCGCAGAGATTGTAAATTTGTTGTAGCAATTTCGTTCAGCCGACGAATGTCATATCAAAAACATGACATACACCTGATTGTGCATCGCGGAGCGTTAAGCATACTCTAAGATGTGATTGCTCACCAGGTTCGTCATCTGCACTTGGCGGTCTGGAATGCGGAATGCCTCACGAGACATCTATCCAGCACGGCCTACTCCGACCGCCTGTTCGTGGCGCACTTTGCGGTGATCACATTCGGCCTGGTGGCGTTGCTGGGCGCCTGGCGCGATCCGATGCATAGCTTGCACGTGGCGTTCGGCCTCGGCGCGCTTCTGGCGCTCGTATTCGTTGGCTTGTCCGGTCAGACAGGATGGCGGGTTGCAGTTACGCCGCAGCAGCCGGACGCGCCGTTCATCTACTGCCTGCGCGAGACGCGCCGTGCATGGGCGTTGCGCGAGCTGCTTGAGTTCATCCGCCGCGCGCATCTGTCTTGTGGCGCGCCTCCGCGCCCGACGTCCAATCACTCGTTCCTACAGGGTGGGGGTTCGATGCATGATCTGACGCATCGAGCCCTCGCCTTTTTTGATTTTCATATTTCAGGAGGTTAATCAAATGTCATCATCGCTCGTTCGACCGTGCAAAGCGACGCGCAGCCGGACGCAGAGTTCGGCGGATCGGCTGCCGGTGTTGGCCATCGCGCGTTTGACGCTGCCCAAGCTCGGCGTGGCTTATCTGTTTACGATGCTGCTCAGCGTGTTCAACCGCGTGATGATCAACGAGTTGGGCATCGCCGCTGCCGTCATCGGCGGCCTGTACTTCGCCTATCGCCTGATGAACATCTTCCAGGTATCGGCCGGCCGCTACGCCGACCGCCGCGCATTCTTCGGGCTGCGCCGCACGCCGGTGATGGCCGCCGGGCTGATGTTCTCGGCGATCTCGTTAGTGCCGCTGCCGCTATTTGCCCTGCGCTATGCAGAAGGCGAGACGATCTATCTGCTGTTCATGCTGTTGAGTTTACTGGGCTTCGGCTTCGGCTTTGCGGCCAACGGCGATGCGCATAACACCCTGATCGCCGAGATGACCGAAGGCAAGAAGAATCGCCCGGCCGTCGTTGCCACCGTCTGGTTGTTCCAGATCGTGTTCATCGTGATCACCGGCATCGTCAGCTCGATCATTTTGCAGATCGCCGACACGCAGGCAGGCGCGCCACCGGCCTGCACCACTGCCGAGTGCGCCGCCATTCGCAGCCAGGTGGCTGTGCAGATGATGCCGAAGTTCTTCCTGGCCGGACCAATCGTGGCGCTGGTCGGCTTGCTTTCCCTGATCGGGTTGGAGCGGCGGCTCACGCCGGAGGAGATTGTCATAGCCGAGCAGCGCCCGGCCTTGCGTCTGGGCGAGGCCTATGCGCGCATCTTCACCAATTCCCAGGCGCGCGTGTTCTTCTTCTTCATCGTCATCGCGATCTTCGCGCTGTTCGTGCAGGACAGCATCCTCGAGCCGTTCGGCGCCGACGTGTTCAAGCTCGCCCCGCGCCAGACAGCGCAGTTCCAGCCGATCATGGGCATGGGCACGATCATCGCCATGTTGGTGATGGGCGTCGTGGCCAGCAAGTGGCCCATCCCCAAGCGCCGCATCGCCGACTGGGGGTTGGTTGTGTCCGGCCTGGGCTTTGCGTTGTTGTTCGCCTCGGCAATGGCGCACCTGTTGCCGGCGATGTATGCCGGCATCGCCATCCTCGGCGTTGGCATGGGCGTGTTCAACGTCGGCGCGCTCTCCATGATGATGGATATGACCGTGCCCGGTGAGACCGGCTCGCTGATGGGCGCCTGGGGCATGGCGCAGGCGCTCTCCAACGGCTTCGCGCAGTTCGCCGGCGGCGCGATGCGTGACATCGGCATCCAGACCACCGGCAACTACGCCGCATCCTATGGCTTCATCTTCATCATCGCAATCGCGATGTGCTTCGTGGCCATGAACCTGATGGCGCGGGTGAATGTGGAACAGTTCCGCAAGCTCACCCGCGAGCAGATGGTCATGACGATGGAGGCGGCGTGAATTCGCGTCGGGTCGGTCGGGGCGCCTTGGTCGAGTCCGTTTTAAACGAATGACCTCGATGCCCCGACTAACCTGACGACGCTCAACAGGTTCGCGATGAATTACACACCCGAACAGCTCGAGCGCCGCAACCGGTCGTTCTGGACGCCAGTGCAGGCCGTCGGCGCGTTGGTTCAATTCCTCACCTTCCTCGCCAGCCTGATTCTGGTGATCCGATTCCTGACCACCGGCCAAGGCTACGAAGTCACCACGGTGGCGAACGTCGCCAAGGTGCTGATGCTGTATTTCATGACCGTCACCGGCATGGCTTGGGAAGACGAGGTATTCGGCCGGATGTTCATGGCGAAGGAGTTCTTCTGGGAGGACGCCGGCAACCTCTTATCGCTGGCCGGTAATACGGCCTACCTCGTTGCCCTGTTTGCCGGCGTGGATCATCGCACGCAGATGCTGGTGATGTGTGTCGCCCTGGCCACCTACGTGGTCAACTTCGTCCAGTTCGCCAGGCGCGGCATGCGGTCGGCCCGCCAGAAGCGCGCGCAGGCATTGGCGACGGTTGGCGGCGGGAGATAGCAATGCAGGTCACGGCTGAATCGGCTCAGGCGCTCAACGCAAGCCACAACGGCGCCGCCTCCTCCTGGTCGCAGGCAGTGAACTATCCCTTCACTGCCATCGTCGGCCAGGCGGAGATGAAGTTGTGCCTGCTGTTGAACGTAATTGACCCGCGCATCGGCGGCGTGATGATCATGGGGCATCGCGGCACCGGCAAGAGCACCGCCGTGCGCGCGCTGGCCGACGTGTTGCCGATGATTACGCGCGTCGAGGGCGATCCCTTCAACCGACCGCCCGAAGCGATCGAGAAGGATGAATTGCCCATCGCGAAGGCAGCGGCGAACGACGGCGCGCTGCTTAAAACGTCACGCGCGAAGCTCAAAACTGAACGGGTAGCGGTGCCCGTCGTTGACCTGCCGCTGGGCGCAACCGAGGATCGCGTGTGCGGCACGATTGACATCGAGGCGGCGCTGACGCGCGGGGTGAAGCGCTTCGAGCCAGGGCTGCTGGCGCAGGCGAACCGGGGCTTCCTCTATATTGACGAGGTTAACTTGCTGGATGACCACCTGGTGGACGTGCTGCTCGACGTGGCAGCCAGCGGCTGGAACGTGGTTGAGCGCGAAGGCATCAGCGTGCGCCACCCAGCCCGCTTCGTGCTGGTCGGTTCCGGCAATCCTGAGGAGGGCGAGCTGCGACCGCAATTGCTCGACCGCTTTGGCCTGCATGCGCGCATCGTCACCATCACTGACATCGCGCAGCGCATGGAGATCGTGCGCCGCCGGCGAGCCTTCGACGCCGATCCCCACGCCTTCATCGCTGCCTGGGAGCCGCAACAGCGCGCGCTGCGACGGCGCATCGTTGCCGCCCAGAAGCGCCTCGCCGAGGTGGAGATGCCGGACGATGCGCTGATGTTTGCTGCCGAACTGTGCATGCGCCTGGGCGTTGACGGCCACCGCGGCGAACTGACGCTGGCGCGCGCCTCGTGCGCGCTGGCGGCTTTCGAGGGGCGCCGGCGCGTGACGCGTGACGACGTGAAGCGCGTTGCCGTGCCTGCGCTGCGGCATCGCTTGCGCCGCGACCCGCTGGAGACGACGGACGCCGGCGAACGCATCGAACGCGCGCTGGCCGAACTCGCAGAGCAGCCATGACATCATCAACGCGCCAACGTGCAACGCGCCAACGCGCAACGTGCTAACGTGATGTTGACCTTCACCAACATCGTCGGCCTTGAGACGGCCAAGCAGGCTCTGCTGCTATTAGCGGTCAATCCTGCGCTGGCCGGCGTCGCGATCGCGGCGACGGTCGGCAGCGGCAAGTCCACGCTGGCGCGCGCCTTCTCGGCATTGTTGCCGGAGGGCGCGCCCTTCGTCGAGCTGCCTGTGAACGTCACCGAAGATCGCCTGCTCGGCGGCCTCGACCTGGAAGCGACGCTGGCGACCGGCGCACGCGCGATCGAACGTGGGCTGCTGGCGCGCGCGCATGGCGGCGTGCTCTACGCAGACGGGTTGAACCTGCTGGATCGCAGCGTCGTGGCCCATCTGATAGAGGCGATGGCCAGCGGAGTAGTGCGCGTGGAACGCGAGGGCTTGAGCGCCGTTCATCCGGCGCGCTTCGTGCTGGTCGGCGCTTACGATCCGAGCGACGGCGAGGTGCAACGCAGCCTCCTCGACCGCATCGGGTTGATTGCGCCCTTTGCGCCGCAGACCGACGCGCGCCTGCGCGCCGAGGTCGTGCGCCGCAATCAGCTGCGGAAGGGTGAAGCAGAGGAGGAGGCGCTTCCTTCCGCGTCTTCGCGTCTCCGCGATGAAGCCGCGGACGACGAGACGCACATGCTGCGCGCGATGATCGCCGATGCGCGCGCGCGCCTGCCGCAGGTGCTCATTCGCGATGAGCAGGTTCAGGCGCTGATTCAGGCTGCGTTGAGCCTGGGCGTAGAGGGCAATCGCGCCGACGTGTTCGCCGCGCAGGCCGCGCTCGCCAAGGCCGCATTGGACGGGCGCGAGAGCGTGGACGACGACGACTTGCGGCTGGCCGTCCGGCTGGTGCTGCTGCCGCGCGCCACGCGCCTGCCGGAGGCGGACGAAAGCCGCCAGACCAAAGACGAGCAACCCCGCGCGCCGGAGGAACAAGGCCGAGGAGAACAGGATGAGCCGAACGGGGCGCCTCAGATGCAATCCGAGCAGCTCGAAGCGTTATTGCTGAGCGCGGCGGAGGCCGAACTCCCCAAGGACGTGCTGAATTTGCCGTTTGCGATGCAGCGGCGCGGGCGCAGCGGCAGCCGAGGCGCGGCATTGAATAACCGGCGAGGTCGCTTTGTGCGCGCAGTGGAGGGCGATCCGCACGGCAATCGCATCGCATTGCTACAGACGCTCATGGCGGCTGCCCCCTGGCAGGCGGTGCGACAGGCCGAGACGCGCAGCGGTTCTCAGCTTGCCATTCGCAAAGAAGATATCCGCATCAAGCGCTTCCGCGACAAGGCTGGCATGCTCTATATCTTCGCTGTGGATGCCAGCGGCTCGATGGCGATCAACCGCATGCGCGAGGCGAAGGGCGCGGCGATCCGGCTGCTGCAGGATGCGTATGTGCATCGCGATCAGGTGGCCTTGATCGCCTTTCGCGGCCCGCGCGCGCAGGTGCTGTTGCAGCCTTCGCAGAGCGTGGAGCGCGCCAAGCGCGAGCTAGACGTGTTGCCTACCGGCGGCGGCACGCCCCTTGCCTCGGCTTTGCTGACGGCCTGGGAACTGGCACAGCAGGCGCACGGGCGCGGCATCGCGCAGGCCACGTTGGTGCTCATGACCGACGGGCGGGCGAATGTGGGCCTCGGCAGCCAGGCGCCGGAGTCGGGTAGCGGCGCGCTTGTAGATAAGGCCGCGCTGCAGCGGGAGATTCAGCAGCTCGCCGCGCTGTTGCGCGCCGACGGTATTCACGCGATCGTCATTGACACGCAGGCCAACTATCTCTCACGCGGCGAAGCGCCGAAGTTGGCCGAGTGGCTGGGCGGGCGATACGTGTATTTGCCCAACGCGCGGGCGGAACAGATCGCAAAGGCGCTGGCATGAGCGCATACACCTCTATGTCCTATCGCGAGATCGCCTCGCGTTACAACGCGCTCAACGCATTGCCGCCGCATGCAGCGTTGCAGGTTGGCAGCACGATTGCGCGCTACGCGCGTGGCGAGGCGTTGCTCGACTTGGGTGCCGGCGCAGGGCGGCTGGGCATTCCGGCAGCGCTGGCCGGCTGTCGCGTGGTCGCGCTCGACCTGGAGTTCGCCATGTTGCGCGCCGGCCAACGCGAGGCCAGCCTTCAGGCGGTGGAGTTGCCTTCGATCCAGGCCAATGCTGTGCACGTGCCCTTCTGCGATGAGAGCTTCGATGCGGTGATGATCAATAATCTACTGCACCTGGTGCCGCAGTGGGAATCCGTCTTAGTCGAGACAGTGCGCGTCATGCGCCCCGGCGGCGTCTTGATCCAGGGACGCGATTGGCTCGATCCGCAATCCTGCGCCGGCCGGATTCGCACGAAGTGGCGCGAAGTTGTTGCAACGCTGCGGCCGGAGATGCGCCCGACGACGGCAGCCGGCCCGGCGCTCTTCCAGGCCTTAGCACGCATGGGCGGCCAGATCGAAGCGGAGATCCTCGCTGCCGAATGGACGGAGTGCCTCACTCCTGCGCGCATTTTGCATCGCATGCGCCAACGCATGCACAACGAGACATGGTCGCTGGACGATGACCTGCTCAAGTCCGGGCTGGCCATGCTCGAACCCTGGGTGCGCGAGATGTTCGATGACCTGCATGCCGAGGAAGACGTGACGTGGCGCTTTGTGTTGACCGTGACCCATGCGCTTAAGCGCGCTCGATAGGAGCTGATGCGCGATGAAGACCAAACTGCAATTCACCCTCTCCAAGCTAGGCATCGCCTGGATGTTTGCTTTGGTGACGATCAACTTCAACCGGGTGACGATCTATGAGCTGGGCATCTCGGCGCTGCTGATTGGCGTGATGATCGGGCTGTATCCGTTCTTCGGCCCGTTCCAGCCGATGTTCCGGCGCGTCACCGACCGCTATCCGATCCTGGGCTACCGGCGCTCGCCCTACCTGGTCATCGGCATGGTGGCCGGCAGCCTGGTCTTTCCGTTCCTACCGGCGGTGGCCGAGGCAATGGCGGCCGGTTCGGCTCTCGCGGTCGTTGCGGGTTTCGGCTTGTTCTTCATCTTCGGCGCGATGATCGCGCTGATGGCCAACACGTATCTTGACTTGATCGCCGAATGCACGCGAGAGGATGAGCGCGGGGGCGTGTTTGCGGCCGCGTGGACTGGTCAGACAGCCATCATCGTGGTTTGGGCGTTGATGTTCCGATTGTTCATGCCGGACTATTCGCCGGCGCAGATGCAGGCGCTCTATGCGCTCACGCCGTTCGTCGTTGCGGTGTTGGCCGTCGCCAGCGTGTGGAATCTGGAGCGCCGGTTGTCGCCGGAAGAGATCGTCCGGCTGCGCGCAACGCCGGCGGATCCGATTGCCAATACCATGAACTCGATCCGCAGCTCGCTGTTGCTGACGCGCACCAACCCGACCGCGCGAATGTTCTTCGTCTTCATCGTCTTCACCTTCCTCGGCATCTTCACGCAGGACCTGGTGCAAGAGGTATGGGCCGGCGACGTTTTTCGCCTCACCGCGGGCGAGTCCACCGTCTTCCAGCAAATCTTCAACGGCATGGTCACGGTGGGCATGGGGATGACGGCGGCGCTGGGCGCGCGGGCGTTGGGTGTAAAGGCGCGCACCGATGCGCTTCCCATGGACGCCAAGAAACGCCTCGCAACGTTCGGCGGTATGGCGGCGATGCTCGGCTTCGTCTTGCTGGCCGTCTCGTCGCTCACGGTGCAGTTGACGTTGGCCAACCTGGCGTTTGTAGTGGTGGGTTTCACCGTCGGCGTGTTCACCTTCGCGGCGGTCACCATGATGAGCGACATGACCGTGGAGGGTCAGACGGCTTCGTACCTTGGCTTGTGGAGCATCGCGCAAGCGCTCGGTCTGGGCGCGTCATTCATCGCCGGTGGTGTGTTGCGCGCGGCGCTGGTCGAGGCCGGTCTGCTCTCTGCGCCGGCGGGCTATGCAGCAATCTTCTTGGTCGAGGCGCTGTTTATGGCCGGATGCGTGCTGATGTTGCGCGGGGTGGGTTTGGAAGGGTTGCGGCGCGACGCTCATCGTTTCGCGCCGGCAAGGAGCGCAGTTGCTGCTTAACGCAGCCCTGCGAAAGATAGGCAGCTATGAGCGACAAACCGAATATCGTTGCCATTGTTGGCCTCGAGCATTTCAACAAGCGCGTGTGGGACGAGGTGAAGGCCGACCTGGCCGGCGAGGCCAACCTTGCCCAGTTCACCGAATGGGAGTTGGAGTCGCGTTCGCCAGAGGCGGCGCGCGCCATTCGCGAAGCCGACTGCCTGTTCGTCAGCATGATCAACTTCAAGGATCAGGCGGATTGGCTGCGCGCGCAGGTAGAGCAATCGCGCGCAAGCGTCGTCTTCGCCTACGAATCCATGCCCGAAGTGATGGCGTTGAATCGCCTAGGGGATTACGTGGTCGCCAACCGGCCGGGCGGCAAAGGCGGCATGCCCGAGCCGGTGAAGAAGATCGCGCGCATGTTGGTGCATGGGCGCGACGAAGACACGCTCTACGGCTACACCAAGCTGATGAAGCTGATGCAGACCATGATGCGCTTCATGCCGGCCAAGGCGCGCGATTTTAAGAACTGGATGCAGGTGAACATTTACTGGAACCAGCCGCTCGCCGCCAACGTGAGCAGCATGTTCAAGTTCATCCTGCGCGAATACTTCGGCCGGCCGATTGACGCGCCGCCGGTGGTCGAAGTGCCGATGATGGGGCTGTATCACCCCGACGCCCCCGGCTTCTTCAAAGACATCAAGGCCTATCGCGACTGGCGCAAGCGCCACAACCGGGCGAAGACGCAGTCGAACGGCAAGCGGGATACGGCGCGATCGGCGGATGGGACAACACAGCGATCGCCGATGGCCGGCCATCCACCATCAGTTGCGCTGCTCTTCTTCCGCAAGCATCTGATGCAGGATCGCGGCTACATAGACGAGACGATTCGAGCGATGGAAGGCGCCGGCCTGGATGTGCTGCCCATCTTCGTCACCGGCGTCGAAGGCCACGTCGTCGTGCGCGATTGGCTGATCCGTGAGCGCGTTGATGCGCTGGTCAGCACAATCGGCTTTGCGCTGGTGGGCGGGCCGGCCGGCTCGACCTCGCCCGGCGCGCATCGCGACGCGGCGGTTGAAATCCTGGAGCGCCTGGACGCGCCCTACATCGTCACGCAGCCGCTCTACGTGCAAGACTTCGTCTCCTGGCAAAAGATCGGCGTCGGGCCGATGCAAGCAGCGGCCACATACGCGCTGCCGGAGATGGACGGCGCGGTGGACCCGGTCATCCTCGGCGCGATCAACAACGGCCGCTTTCAGACCGCGCCGGACCGCCTCCAGCGGCTGACGACGCTGGTCACCCGTTGGGCGACGCTGCGCCATACGCCTAACCGCGACAAGCGGATCGCCTTCGTCGTATACGACTATCCGCCCGGCCTGGGCAAGAAGGCGACGGCTGCGCTGCTGGATGTGCCGCGTTCGTTGCTCAACATCCTGCGGCGCTTGCAGGCTGAGGGCTACGACGTTGGCCAGTTGCCGGAGACGCCGGAGACACTGTTGCAACAACTGGAAGAAGCGACCACACCGCGCGCCGACGGCGTGGTCGTTTCGCAGACGCAGTTCAAGGCGTGGACGACGCCGCGCGAGCGCGAGCGGGTGGAAGAGCGCTGGGGGCCGTGGCCGGGCGACATCGCGCCGGCGGGGCGCGACGCGGTGTTCATCGGCGGGCTGCGCCTCGGCAACATCTACATCGGCGTGCAGCCGCGCCTTGGCGTGACCGGCGACCCGATGCGCCTGTTGTTCGACAAAGAGAACACCCCGCATCATCAATATCTGGCCTTCTACCGCTGGATCAGCCGGGGCTTCGGCGCGCACGCCCTGGTGCACGTCGGCATGCACGGTTCTGCGGAGTGGATGCCCGGCTTACAACTGGGCATGACGCGCAGTTGTTGGCCGGATGCGTTGCTCGGCGAGCTGCCCCAACTCTATCTCTATCCTATGAACAACCCCAGCGAGGCGAACATCGCCAAGCGCCGTGGCTATGCTGTGATGGTCTCGCACGCGGCGCCGCCAATGGCGCGCGCCGGCCTATACAAGGAACTGGCCGCCCTCAAGGACATGTTGCAGGACTACCGCGAACGACAGATCGAGCGGCGCGGCCAGGCCGATGACGCGCTCGAGGAGGCTGTGCTGAACAAAGTGGCGCTGGCCAACCTCGACGCCGACTGCCCGCGCCTGCAGGGGGAATCGTTCGCCGACTACGCGGCGCGGCTCTACGCCTATCTGCGCGACCTAGAGCAGCGCTTGATCACGGCTTCGTTGCACGTCTTCGGGGAGGCCGCGCCGATGGCGTCGCAGGTCGTCACGGTCACCGAGGCGCTGAAAGCGCGCGGCGGTCATCGCTCGCTGGCCGATGTGATGTTGCGCGAAACGCTGGGTGACGCCGCGACGGCGACATCGTATGGCGAGCTGGCGGCGCTGGCGCGGCGCGGCGATCCGCAAGCCCTGCGCGCGCGCGAGCGAGTGGATGAGGCGTGCCGGGACTTCGTTGAACATGCGGTGTTCCGCAGCGAATCGCCGGCCTCAGCGCTGCATCAGGCCACCCATAATGGCACGTCCGTCGCCGCCGACGATGCCGCCGCGCTGATGGAGATAGCCCAGGCGGGCCGAACGATGGCGCGCATGCTCGGCGACAATCGCGCCGAACTCGAGGCGGTAGTGCGCGGCCTGGCCGGACGCTACATCCCGCCGGCGCCCGGCGGCGACTTGATCCGCGACGGCTTAGGGGTGTTGCCGACCGGCCGCAACATCCACGCGATTGACCCGTGGCGCATCCCGAGCGAGCTGGCCTACGCGCGCGGGGCGAAGATCGCCGAGGCGTTGATCGAGAGGCACCTGGCCGAAAATGCCGGCCAATACCCGGAGACCATCGCCCAGGTGCTGTGGGGCCTGGACACGATTAAGACCAAGGGCGAGGCCATCGGCACGGTGTTGCGGCTGATCGGCGCGCGACCCCATCATGACGGGCAGGGCAAGATCAGCCACTACGAATTGATCCCGCTAGAGGAGCTGGGCCGGCCGCGCATTGACGTGCTGATGAACCTCAGCCCGATCTTCCGCGATACCTTCGAGCTGCTCATGGATCACCTCGACCGGTTGGTGAAAGACGCCGCGCGCGCGGATGAGCCAGTCGAGATGAACTTCATCAAGAAGCACGTCGAAGCGGCGATGCGCGACGGCATGACGTTCGATCAGGCGACCGCGCGCTTGTTCACCCAGCAGCCAGGGCAATACGGCACCTGCGTGGATGACATGGTGGAGGACTCGGCCTGGCAGTCGCAAGACGACCTTGACCAGTTGTTCGTGCGCCGCAACGCCTACGCCTACGGCGGCGGGCGCAACGGCCAGCACGCGCCGGAGGTCTTGCAGCGCATGCTCAGCACGGTCGGCCGCGTCGCTCAGGAAATTGACTCGGTGGAGTTCGGCGTGGCCGACATCGATCACTACTTCTCGTCGTCCGGCGCGTTGCACCTGGCCGCGCGCAAGCGCAGCCGCGCGCCGGTGAAGCTGAATTACATCGAGAGCTATACCGCAGAGACGCGCATTGACGACCTGGATCGGGTGTTGCGCGCCGAGTATCGCACCAAGCTGCTCAATCCGCGCTGGTACGAGGGCATGTTGCAGCACGGCCATAGCGGCGCGACCGAGATCAGCAATCGCTTCACCTACATGCTGGGCTGGGACGCGGTGAGCGACTGCGTGGACGATTGGGTTTACGCCGATGCGGCAAAGACCTACGCGCTCGACCCAGTCATGCGCGAACGCTTGACCCAGGCAAACCCGCAAGCGATGCGCAACATCGTGGGCCGGCTGCTGGAGGCCAGCGGGCGCGGCCTCTGGAAGGCCGATGACGACACGATTGAACAGCTCAAAGCGCTGTATGCCGATCTGGAGGATCGCCTGGAGGGCGTGACGTATCGGTAACGCCTGAGGCGATTTGCGCCATGCTGCCGGACGATGGCGCGTACCCGTGGGGCGTGAAGAGGAAGTGAGTGCGAGATCATGAAGACGAAAGCGATTGTGATTCCTGCGGCGCATACCGTGGAGCTGCGCGAGGTCGAGCTGAAGCCGCTCGGCGCCGACGATGTGCTAATCCAAACCACGCTGACCAGCATCAGCGCCGGCACCGAGCGCATGCTGCTGCGCGGCGTGATGCCGCACCCGATGTTGCAGTTCCCCGTCGTGCCCGGCTACGAGACGGTGGGCAAAGTGATCGAGGCCGGCGCGAACGCACAAGCCTGGCTCGGCAGGCGCGTGTATGTCGGCGGCAACTATGGCTTCGTCGGGGTCAATCCGGCCTTCGGCGGGCAGAGCGCCTACATCGTCGCGTCGCAATCGCACCTGACCGACCTGCAGTCGCTGACCGACGAGCAGGGCGTGCTGCTGGCCCTGGCCGCGACGGCGCTGCACGGCGTGGATGTGGCCTTCGGCGCAGGGCAGGCATTCGGCGGGGAGTCCGCGCCGGAGGTGTGGGTGTTGGGGCAGGGCATCGTCGGCCAACTCGCGGCGCGGTTCGCGAAAGCGCGCGGCGCGCGCGTGACGGTCAGCGACAAGGTGCCTTCGCGCCTGCGGCTGGCCGCAGCCGATGCGAAGCTGCTGGCTGAGGACGGCGCGCTCAGGGCCGAGGACGGCTCCGCCGTGGCTGCGCTCGACAAGACGTTTGCGGTCTTGATTGACGCGACCGGCAAGATGGAGGCCATCGCCCCGCGCCTGATGAACGTGCAGAAAGGCGGACGGGTGGTGTTGCTGGGCTATTACGAGCGGATTGACCTGCCCTACATGCCGGCCTTCCTGCGCGAGCTGACCCTTGCGGTGAGCAAAGAGTGGGCGCCGGGCGACCTGGCGCGCGCGCGCGACGCCATCGCGGCCGGTCAAGTCGAAGTGCGCTCGCTCATCACGCACTGCCTGCCGGCGGACGACGCGCCTCGGGCGTTCGACCTCGCGTTCAACGACCCGGACTGCGTGAAGATAACGTTGACTTGGTCTGGCGCGCAGGGACGTTAGCGCGTCGGCAGGTTAGTGCGTTGGCAAGTTGGCAAGTTGGCAGGTTAGCACGTTGGCACGTTAGCACGTTGCCAAGTTGGCACGTTGTGTGCGGATAAACGAGTGAGGAGACGATGGCGACGATTCGACGTTTTGAGGACATCGAGGCATGGCAGACGGCGCGTGAGTTGACGCGCCTGGTGTATCAGCTTTCAGACCGCACTGGCTTTGCGCATGATTTCGGCTTAAAAGATCAGATGCGGCGGGCTGCTGCGTCTGTGATGTCGAATATCGCGGAGGGATACGAGAGCCGAACAACGAGGCTGTTCGTCGAGTTTCTCGGGCGCGCGAAGGGATCTTGCGGTGAGGTGCGCGCTCAGTCTTACGTCGCCCTTGATGCTGGATATGTGAGCCGCGAGGAATTCAGCCAGCTTTACGATGCAGCCGACAAATGTATCCGACAGATCGCCAACCTCATGGCCTATCTGGAGCGCACAAACAATCACGCCAACCTCACAACGCACAAACGCGCCAGCAAACATGCTAACGTATAAACGTACCAACGTGCGAACGTGCTAACGTGTCAACGTGTGAGCGTGCCAAAGTGTAACGGAGAACTATGACCCCACGAATGATCGCAATCTACGGCAAAGGCGGCATCGGCAAGAGCTTCTTCACCGCCAATCTCAGCGCCAAGATGGCGCTCAAAGGTCTGCGCGTGTTGCAGCTTGGCTGTGACCCGAAGCATGACAGTTGCAACGCGCTGTTCGAGGGGCGCAGTTTGCCAACCATCGGCGACCAGTGGCGGCTTTTCAAAGACGCCGGCCGCGAGAAAGAGCTGGACGTGCGCCACATGATCTTCAAAGCCGACCTGGGGCATGGCGCGCAGCTCTTCGGCGCGGAGTTAGGCGGGCCGGAGGTGGGCCGAGGCTGCGGCGGGCGCGGCATCTCCTTCGGCTTCGGCCTGCTCGAAGAACGCGGCATGGCGAACTGGGCGTTGGACTACATCATCATGGACTTCCTCGGCGATGTGGTGTGTGGCGGCTTTGCGACGCCCATCGCCAAGAGCCTGGCCGAGGAGATCATCATCGTCGCCAGCCATGACCGCATGAGCTTGTATGCGGCGAACAACATCGCCCGCGCCGTCAACTACTTCCAGGCCATGGGAGGCGGCACGCGCCTAATCGGCATGGTGCTCAACCGCGACGACGGCAGCGGCGTGGCCGAGCGCTTCGCCGAGCGCGTCGGCCTGCCCATCTTGGCCAAGATTCCTTTCAGCCCGGCGGCGCGCGCGCTGAGCGACCGCTGCAAGTTGCTCTTCGAGCTGCCGGAGATGGATGCCATCTTCGATGCCTTCGTCAACAAGATCCATCGCCGCGAATACGCGCCCCCCGAAAAGGTCACGCCGTTGGAATACGACGAGTTCCTGGCCGTGTTCGGCGCAAGCGAGCCGCCGGACTTGCCCGAAGGCGCAACGCTCGACGAACTGATGGGACGCGACAGCCAAGCCGTTGTCGGCATTGACCTGAACAGCCCAGACTACAGCCAGGATAGCAAAGTCCTGGTGCGGCGCATCATGCAGGAGATGGGGTTGAAGGTCACCCGGCTGGTCGAAGAGCCGGAACGCGGCGTGGTGGTGACGACCGAGGCCGGCTGGGAAGCGATTTTCGGCAACCCCTGCGAAGACATGGATGCCAAAATCGCCATCCTGTCTGCGCTGAGTCATAGCGGCGAGAAGTTCCGCCTGGCCGACCTGCGCTACACTGCCGCGCCGTTCTACACATAACATGGCCAGTGCTGAGGTCTGAAGTCCGAAGCCCTGTAACTGAACGTGCTTGAACCCTATGACTTATCCTGACTTTCCCCTTGTGATGGCGCTCCAGAACTATATGCCGGTGGCGCTATCGGCGCTGGGGCTGATCTGGATTGCGCAGATGATTCGCGCGACGCACGCAGCCGCCGGACGGCTAGCTTTCGCTGGCGTGGCGTTGGTCGTCCTGGCCGGGATTCTGAAGGCAAGCTGGAAGCTGGTCATGTCCGTCGCGCGCGTGGACGCGCCGTTGCTGAGCCAGTCGCTCTTTCCGCTCATCGCGCCGGGGTTCACATTCGTGGCTTGGGCGCTCTTTCTGAGCAAGCAGGTGCGCGGCCGGAACGGCTCTAACGCGGTGGCGTGGCTGCCGCCGGCCTTGATTAGCGCATCGGCGCTCCTGTTCGCGCTTGCGCTGGCGGTCACTCGACCGGATCGCACCTGGGTCTTTGTGCTGATTGGCGTTGCGACCGTGGCGAACGTCGCCTTAGCGACGTTGCTGATCCATAGCGCGCTGCGCCAGCGCAATGGCCTGGCGGCCGGGCTGTTTACGCTCAACCTTGTCGTCACCTTCGCCTTGAGCGGCATCGCCGGCATGCCGAACAAGTCGCTGGAGGTGCACTGGATCGAGCAGATCATCAGCACAATCTCCAACGCCGGCTTCGCGTGGGCAGCGTGGATGCTCATTCATCCCAAGTCCGTTGCGCTTCAACCCGGCCTGACCTGACGCGCGATGGCCAGACGACTTAGTATGATCCGAATCACGAGAGGAGGCCCCTGATGTCCACTATAACCGTCCCGGAAGGCAACCCGATCACCCCCGACCTCATCGAGACGCGCGCGCCTTCGAAACTTCCCGCGGGACATAGCGTCTCGCCCGATCACAACCTGACGCCACAGACCATGTGTCCGGCCTTCGGCAGCCTGCGCGTGCTCACCCGAATTGACGGCGTGCAGACGGCGATGGTGACCGATACCGGCTGTTTGTATGGGTTGACTTTCGTCACGCACTTCTACGCCGCGCGCAAGAGCATCGCTGCGCCCGCGTTCGGCACGAAAGAATTGGTGGCCGGCAACGTCGCCGAGGCGGCGATCGCTTCGTGCATCGAGGCGAGCAAAATGCCCGGCACCAAGCTGGTGGCGGCCATCTCGCTGTGCGTGGCCGAGACCGCCGGCCTGACCGAAGAGATGTTGCCCAAGCAGATCAACGGCGTGGATGTGATCCTCGTTCGGGTGCCGGCCTATGCCATCCACTCGCATCCGGAGGCAAAAGATGTCGCCATCAATGCCCTCCTCAAGCGATACGCGCCGGCCCAAGCAGAGGTCGCGGAAGACGGCGTGGAGCGGCCGCTGACTTACGATGGCAGCAACGAGGAGGAAGAGGCGCTGCGCCGGAAGGTCATCATGCTTGGCGAGGTCTTTCCGGCCGACCCGATCTCGGTGGACGCCGTGCTCAAGCGGCTGGGCAGCGGGCTGGCAGCGACGTTGCCCTCGCGCAACCTCGATGACTACAAACTGGCGCGTCGCGTCGGCGCGATTGCTGCCGTGCATCCGTTCTATGGCGGTAGCGTCGCCACGTTGCGCGCCGCCGGCGTGCCGATCATCAGCGGCGCGCCGGTCGGCCCAGAGGCGAGCTACAACTGGATCAAAGCCATCGCCGCAGCGCTCAAGCTCGACGCCGACCTGGCCGAACGAGTCGCCGCCGAAGAGCGCGACAAGTGCAAGGCCGTGATCAACCAGTTCTCGCTCAACGGCCGGGTGATGGTGTGCGGCTATGAGGGCAATGAATTGCTCTACGCGCGCCTGCTGGTGGAAGCCGGCGCCGAAGTGCCTTACATCAGCACCAGCATTCAAAAATCGCTCTACACCGCTGCCGACGAGGCATGGCTGAAAGCGCGCGGCACGCGCGAGATCGTCTATCAAAAAACATTGGAGCAAGACGTGCGCGCGCTTGACCGCTACAAGCCCGATCTGGTGCTCGGCACCACGCCGCTCAGCGCCGAAGCAAAACAACGCGGCATCCCCGGCATGTACTACACCAACATGCTCAGCGTGCGTCCGCTCTTCCTCAGCGCGGGCCTGGCCGGCACCATCCAACTCATTCGCGATGCGCTCGAACGCGCCCCGCGCTATGCGTGGATGCGCGAGTTCTTTGAAGGCCCGCGCCCGCCCGAGTCTGCGCCTGCGCCGATCAACACGATGGACTAGCCCTACTTCCTGGCGTGTAACCTGCAACTGCTATGACCGACTCGAATGACCTGACCAATCGCGCGCCGGCCGCCGACGAGTCGCGCGCGCCCATCGAGCTTATCCGCGACCTGGAAAGCACCAGCGGCTATTGGGCCGCGGTGTGGACGATGTGCACCCTGCCCGACGTGCATCTCGTTTGCGACGCACCCATCGGTTGCTTCAACCTCGTCGCTACGGCCGTGCCCGATTACACCGATGCCATCCCGCACATCCACAACATCACGCCCAGCGTGATGCGCGAGCAAGAGGTGACCATGCTCGGCACAGCCGGCGCTGTGCGCCGAGCCGTTGAAGCGCTGCGTCAGCTTCATCCAGATAAAACGCTCATCGTGGTCAGCACCGCCGAGAGCGAGATGATCTCGTCGGATCACAGCGACTGGCTGGGCAAGCTCGATCCGCCCGTGCCGTTCTTCTGGAGTCAGTCGCTAGAGGGCGACGAGTGGGAAGGCCGCGACCGCGCGCTGCTTTGGCTGTGGAATCGCTTTGGGCGTGAGCGCGCTGCGCCGCTATCGGCGGACGACGCGCAAACGGTCAACATCATCGGCCCGACCTATGGCTGCTTCAATTCGCCCTCCGACCTGCATGAGGTCAAGCGGTTGATCGAAGGCGCCGGCGGCAAGGTGAACTTGGTCTATCCGTTCGAGGCGACCTTGAAGGACACGCCGCGCCTGTCGCGCGGCGCAGTGAACGTGGTGATGTACCGCGAGTTTGGCGAGGCGCTGGCCAAGGAGCTGGGCAGACCGTATCTCTTCGCGCCAATGGGCATCCGCGAGACGACGGAGTTCATCCGGCAGCTTGGCGATTTGCTCGGCACGCGGGCGCAGGCCGATGCGTTCATCGCCCGCGAGAAGCAGACCACGCTCGCGCCGCTGTGGGACCTCTGGCGCGGTCCGCAGGGCGACTGGTTCCCCACCACTGAGTTCGCCGTCGTGGCCGGCCGCAGCTACACCGAGGGCCTGGTGCGCCTCTTGGCCGACGAGCTGGGCATGAAACTGCACTTTGCCAGCGGCCGGCCGCGTCGCCCCGGCGAGATGGACAACATCCAAATCCGCGAGACGCTGCACAAGAAGCAGCCGGCCTTTTTGTTCGGCAGCTTGAACGAGAAGATCTACCTGACCGAGGCGCAGGCCAAAGCCACTCACTTCATCCCCGCTGCGTTCCCCGGCGCGGTGGTGCGCCGCGCGCTGGGCACCCCTTTCATGGGCTATAGCGGCGTCGTCTACATCGTGCAAGAGATGGTGAACCGCTATTACGACCTGGTGTTCAACTTCCTGCCTTTCGACAACGTGGCTGCCGCCGGCCAGCCAAAAGAGGTGGCCAACCCGCTGACGGCGGCGAGCCGGCTGGTGTGGAGCGAGGCGGCGCGCGCGCAGCTCGACCGGCGCCTCGAGGGCATCCCGTGGATCAGCCGCATCAGCGCCAGCCGCGAGCTGCGCGCGCAGGTCGAGGTGTATGCCGTCAGGCACAACCTGCGCGAAGTCACGCCGGACACCGTAGAGCAAGCATTGGCGGCAACAGCCGCGCAGAGGTGAGCTAAGCCATGTCGGGCGATCCTATCTACGCCTATTTCATCGGCCCTGATGGGGTCTTCCCGTCGGCATGGCTGGCCGCCCTGTTTGCGCTGATGCAGTTCGGCTTTATGGCCACCGAATCGCGGCGCAGGCGGACAGCCGGCGTTGCTGCGTCGCGCGCGCGGGGCCTATTTCCGCCTTTGTGGTTGGCGCTGCTCATTGGACTCATCGCGCGTTTGACGTGCGGCTTTCTGAAGATCGGCGTCTTTCGCGGGGAGATGCGCGACGCCGTCGTATGGATTGGCGCGTTCATGACGGCGCTGGGATGGGGGACGCGCCTGTGGGCGCAGCGCGCGCTAGGGGGCTACTTTGTGGGCGAGGTGGTCGTGCAGCCGGGTCATGCGGTGGTGCGCGACGGCCCGTATCGCTGGGTGCGCCATCCGGCCTACACCGGCGGCTTTTTGAGCAGCGTCGGTTTTGCCCTGATGCTGAGCACATGGCTAGGGGCGCTCATCAGCGCGGTCATGCTCATTTGGGCATATGCGGTGCGCGTGCCGCGCGAAGAAGCGCTGCTCGTGCGCGAATTGGGCGAGGCATATCGCGATTACATGGCGCGCACCAGGCGTTTTGTGCCGTTTGTGTTTTGAGTTCGACGGAGCAGCCGACAGAATATGAACCTGCGCGAATGGCGTTCCCTCTCCGCCGGCCGGCCGGTAGACCGCGCCCGGCTGTACGATCTCTTGATGAACCAAGTGCGGCTCAAGCGCGAGCCGGTAGCAGTAACCTACTGCGACAGCGTGACGCCGCCCGGCTACCGGCCGGCGCGCGTGCCCGTGTGCAGCATTCTGCATCACGCCGAGCAGGGCAAGAAGATCTACGTGGATGCGCAGCAGCACGATTGCTACGTCGGCCAATATCACCTCGGCTTTTTGCCGCATGAGGAAGCCGGCAGCCTGATCTGCGATGGCGAATATCTGACCATGGCGCAGGGCTTCTTCACGCCCATCGCCGCCAAGCGCAACAAGCAGCAGAGCTACACGCTGCCGGTTGGGGCAATTGCCGCCATTGCCGCTGCGCCGTTGCGCGACCTCGACGCGGACGTGCCGATGGACTTATTGTGCATCATCACCGACGCGCAGCGCGCCATGCAGATTGCCGGCGCAGCCAGCGTGCGCGAGGGGACGTTGCCCCACGGCGAGTTGGGGCCGTCGTCGTGCTCGTCGCTGTTCGCCGCGCCGTGGCACACGCAGAACACGGTGTTCGCCCTGGGCGAGGGTGGGGGACGCGGCTTCAATCAGGTTGCATCGTCCGAAATGTTCGTCGTGCTGCCTGCGCATCACGTGCCCTACGTCATCGAGATGTTCGAGAACTTCTGGTTCAAACCCGATGAGATGCGCCGGCTGATGTTCCCCAGCCATGCCTCTTGACTCTCACCCTACCTGAGACCGCATGATCTCCGCCAGCAGATTCAGTTGGAGGAAGATCACGATGGTCATTGCAAAACGATCGGCGCAAACGCTGTTCCCAAATTCGTCTTTCGTTCGGGGCGCCTGGCAATTCAGCCCCATGCTCACGGTGATGACCGGCGCGAACGTGTTGTTCTTCGCGCTCGCGGTCATCGGCCTCATCTTCGACCCTCGCCTGATTCTGAACGCGCCGAATTGGGCCAAGACGCTCAAGTTCTCGGCCTCGGTGTTCATCTATGGCGTCACGTTGTTGTGGATGTTGTCGTTCGTCAGGCGCCGGGTGCGTGCGGCCAAAGTGATCGCCTTGGCCACCGGCGCCATCCTGCTGTTCGAGATGGGGTTGATCATCCTGCAAGCCGTGCGCGGCGCGGCGGTGCACTACAACCAGAGCACGCCGTTCGACACGCTGGTGTGGCGCGTCATGTCGGTCACGATCTTCGTCGTTTATGCGTTCAACATCGCCGGCGCTGTGCTGATCGCGCGCGAGCGCTTCGCTCATCCGACGCTCGGCCTGGGCGTCAAGCTCGGCATCGGCATGGCCATGATCGGCATCGGCTTGGGCGGATTGATGACTGCGCCGACGCCGGCCCAGCTCGCCGTGCTGCAAAGCGGCGGCCAGCTCGACTACCTCGGCGCGCACAACGTCGGTGCATTGGTGGACGGCGAGACGCGCATGCTGCCCATCCTGGGTTGGAACATGGATGGCGGCGACCTGCGCATCCCGCATTTCGTTGGCATCCACGGCGCGCAGTTCATCCCCTTCATCGCAGCTGTGGCGATGGCGCTCGGCGCGCGCGGCCTGGGCGTGAATCGCCAGCGCGCGCTGGTGTGGACCGGCGCGGCGTTCTACTTCGGCCTGACCATGCTGGTGACGTGGCAAGCGCTGCGAAACGAGAGCATCGTCGCGCCGAGCATGATGACCTTGATCGTTGCAGCGGGTTTGGCGGCAGCGACAGCCGTCGCGGCGCTTCTCGCTGCTGCGCCGCCGGCTCATCGGATGGCGAGGGCCGTGTGGTTCGGCCAGTAGACCTGCCCTACACGCGATCGCACCCTGTTGACAAGGAGAGATGATGAACTCGCAACTGTTGTTCGGTTTTCAAGTGGTCATGAGCTTGATCGTGTTCGGGCTGGTCGCAAGATGGTATCTGCGGCCCGCTCTGGCCGAAGTGACCGTCGTGCAGGCGCTCACGCCGCTGCTATTGTTTCACGCCACACGCTACGTCGGCGCCACCTTCCTCACGCCAGCGGTGATTGATCCCGATGCGCCCACCGCTTTCACCGTCCCCGGGGCGGTGGGCGATCTGCTGACCGTATTGCTGGCGCTCGTCGCGCTCTGGGCGCTGCGGCGCGGTTCGCGATTGACGCTGCCGTTGCTGTGGGCCTTCAACATCGTGGGCACGCTGGATTTCATCAACGCGTTCTATCTGGGAATCAGCCTGGACTTGACCAGCTACCGATTGGGTGCGACGTGGTTCATCCCGACGGTGCTCGTGCCTGCCTACTTCATCGTTCACATTCTGATCTTCGAGATTCTGATCCGCCGATCGAGTGAGCTGCCGC
>CALGMA010000004.1 GCA_937959265.1 uncultured Anaerolineae bacterium
TCCCCACAGGCGGTGCGCGAAGCGGTCCGCAAACTGATGAACGAGTCGGACCGACAGCCGTGGAAGCGGGCCCATGTTATCGCCCTGATCGAAGCCGCTCTGCGTCATGGGCAGGTGCAGCCGTGGATGTACGAGGCACTGGTGATTGCCATGCAGGCCGACGACCGGCCAGCCGAGGAGATCGAGCGGGCAGTGATGTCGGCTGCCGAGTTCGCCCAGAACTCGATGGATTTGATGTATCTTGGGGTATACCTGACGCGGCTGGGGCTGGACGCGCGGGCGTTGAAGATGTTTCGTCAGGTGTCGCTGTTGGAGCCGGGTCGTCCGGAGCCGTACATGCACGGGTTGCGAGCGGCGCAGCGGCTGAAGGACATCGAGGCAGTGAAGTGGGCCACGTTGGGTATCCTCAGCCAGGAGTGGCCGCGGGAGCAGGCCGAGGTGGTGCGGACAGCCGTAGCGGCGGCGCGGGAAGTGATGGATCAGCTCCGTGCTGCTGGGCGGACTGGGGAGTTGGAATCTTACCAGCAGGCCTTGATGGAGGCATTACGGCGGGACTGCGTGGTGGTGGTGAAGTGGACAGGTGACGCGGATGTGGACGTGATGGTGGAGGAGCCGTCGGGAACGGTATGTTCGTTGCGTAATCCGCGGACGACGGCCGGGGGCATGATGCACAGCGACCCGGCGGGCGAGTTTGGGGCCGAAGAGAGCAACGTGCATGTAGTGCGGTATGTATGTCCGCAGGGATTCGATGGGACATATCGGGTGTTGGTGCGTCGGGTATTTGGGAAGGTGACGGCGGGCAAGGTGTCGGTGGATGTGTACACGCAGACCGGGCCGAGCGGTGGCCGTCACGTGGGCAAGAAGCTGTCGCTAGAGCGGGACGAGGCGTTGGTGGTGTTCGACCTGCAAGGCGGTCGGCGGAAGGAGAACCTCCAGGAGCATCAGGCGGCCAACGCAGCGATTGCGCAGGCGGCGGTTCGACAGGGCGTTGCCCGGCACATCCTGGCCCAACAGCTTGCCGCGGCTGCGGACCCGGTGGCTCTGCAAAACTTCGCAGCCTCACGTTCCATGTCCGGCAGCATGTCGAATCTCTCTTTGACACCGTTTGTGGCTGGCTGGCGGCCTGTGGTGGGGCGTGGAGCGGTGGGTTACCAACCGGTGATCATCACTTTGCCTGAGGGGGCCAATCTGGCGGCCACGGCGGTGATCTCGGCCGATCGTCGTTATGTGCGGATTACCTGCGTGCCGCTGTTTTCCGGCATTGCCGAGGTACACACCTTCAACATGGCCAGTGGCGACGTGGGCCGGTACAACGCCGGCACCGGCGGGCAGGGCTACGGCGGCTTGTTCGGCCCAGGCCAGGGTGGCGGGATAGGTGGAGGCGGTGGGCAGCCGCAGCCCCAGCCGCAGCCGCTACCGCAACCAACCCCCACGGGCTGACGCGCCGCAGCATTACCATCAAGCATTACCATCAAGCATCACCATCAAGCATCACCATCAAGCGCCAGCATCAAACGTCAGCATAAAACACAAGCATCAAGCAGCGGCGTCTGAACACACACGATCGTGGCCGGTATTGGCCGCGCCGGTTAGTCTCTCGAGCAATTGTGTTGTGCGCTGGGTGGCCCCCATTTGGCTTTTCACCAGCGATTGCGCACGACGGCCCAGCTCGGCGGCGTAAGCCGGATGCTCCACACACCGGCGCACGAAGGCGGCAAGCTCATCGGCGTTGTGGACCACTGTTGCGGCTTGGGCCGCCAGCATCGCTTCGACCACGTCGCGGAAATTCCACGTGTTTGGACCGAAGCATACCGCCGCGCCGTAGGCGGCCGGCTCGATCATGTTCTGCCCGCCGCGTTTGCCGAAGCTCCCTCCCACAAAAGCGACATGTGCTGCTGCCCACCACGCGCCCAGTTCTCCCACGGCATCGACCAGAAGTATTCTGGCGTCGCTGCTGGGGCCGTCGGCTTCCAACCGGCTGCGACGTTGCCAGCGGAGTCCAGTGCTATCGAGCCAGCGGGCGACGGCGTCGAACCGTTCGGGATGTCGCGGCACGATTATCAGTCGCAGCCGCGGATACGCGGCAGCTAGCCGGCGGAAGACCTCCACGGCCGCGATTTCCTCTTCCACCTGCGTGCTTCCGGCCAGCAGGACGATGTCGTCGTCTGCCAGCCCCGCTAATTTCTTTAGCCGCACGGCCAGCGGGTTGTTGCGGTCGGTTTGTGCCCCGTCGAACTTCATCGAGCCGGTCACGTGCACCGTCTCCGGCCGTGCGCCCAGTGCCAGGAACCGCTCGGCATACGTGTGATCCTGCACCGCCAGCAAGTCGATCTGCCGGAGCATCCGCCGTGTCAGCGGCCGAATCAACTTGTAGCCCGAAAAACTCCGCTGGCTTAGCCGCCCGTTGACCACCGCCACTTTGGCCCCATAGCGCCTGGCCGAGGCGATCAGGTTCGGCCACAGTTCCAGTTCGGCCAGTACCAGCAGTTGTGGGCCGATGCGCCGCATAGCCCTGTTTACAGACCAGGAGAAATCCAGTGGGCAATAGAATACCGTCAGATGTGGATATTTTTTCCGCGCCACCTCCATGCCTGCGGCGGTGGTGGTCGATAGCACGCATTGCCACCCGGGCCAATGCTGCCCGATGTGCTTTAGCAGCGGCCCCAGCAGATTGACTTCGCCCACGCTGACGGCGTGCAGCCACATGCAGGGGCCACCGGAATCGCGTTCCGGGGCAAGCCCCAAGAACTTCTGGCCGTATCCGGCGCGATATTTGCCGTTGCGCACCGCCTGCCACAGTAAATAAGGCGATCCGGCCAGCAGCAAAGCTACGTAAACACTGTCCAGTAGCAGACGCATGGGAGTCCTTTCCCGCAACAACTATGGCCGATCTATCCGGCGCAACGTTCCCGGGCTGCCCGGAGGCGAACTGTTCATCGCGCTTTGGGACTGCCCTTTTTCATGCAGCAGTGTTTGAACTTCTTGCCGCTGCCGCACGGACAAGGATCGTTGCGGCCTATGCGCTGGCCGCGATGACGAATTGGTTCCGGTTTTTCGCTTACTTCGGTGCCTTTGATGGCCGCCTCTTGCTGTTGGGCGATGTCGGTTCCCGACGGGGCTTGTTGCTTGATCTCTTGGGCGCCGCTCCAGGTGGAACTGATGAACGACTCGTCCAGCTCTTCCAAGCGGAACACCAAGTCGGTGACGCGCTGGTTGACCGAGTTCCACATCTGCTCGAACATTCGCATCCCTTCGCGCTTGTATTCCACCTTGGGGTCTACGTGTGCGTAGCCCCGCAATCCCACGCTGCTCCGCAGGTGGTCCATCGCCAGCAGATGGTCTTTCCAGGCGCTATCGAGGATGTGCAGCAGCAAGGTGCGCTCCATGCGGCGCATTTCGGGCCGATAGTGTTCTTCCACTGCCGCGGCCACTTGGCATTTCAGTTCGTGCGGGCGCAGGCGGAGCATTTCCTCGGCTGTCAGTTCGTAGTCCAGCTCCTGCAACAGCCATTGCGAGAATTCCTGGAGTTTTCCGCTATTGTAGGCCGCGCGGATGTCGCTCTCTTGCGGCTCGTCGGACCCCAGCGCGGTGGCCAGGCGGGCTTGTGCTTCGGCGGCGGCATCGGGCATACGCAGGGCGAACTGGCGGCTATGCACCAGCAGCAATTGTCTGATTTCGTCGCGCTGCTTGTGTTTCAGGTCTTCTAGGTCCAGTTCCACGTGGAAACGCTGTTTGGCCCATTGAACCAGCCCTTCCCGGTCGTACCGCTTGTGCCCCATCCCGTCGCGGACCGTGAAGTGCAGCAGCCCGGCCATCACCGGCAACTCGACCTCTTTTTGCAGATATACTTCCTCGGCCTTCTGGCGTACCAGTTCTTTGAACTTTTCCGGCTCTAGCCCTTTGACTTCCTGGGGGTCAAAAACGATGCCGAACTTGTACTTCACCCAGCCGCAGGCGGCCTGCACGCCGAAGTCCGGGTTGAGCAGTCGTGCCCCTTCGCTAAGGTCCACTTTGTGCAGCGCTTCGCGGGCTTTTTCGATGAGGAACTCCGCCAGGTTTTCTCGCCCAACGTGCTTCAGGTCGCGCTCGCGCAGGTTGAGCTGCCAGCGCGAGTTGACCATCTTGGCCATCGCTTCCCAGTTCCATTCCGACTGCTCGACATCCTCGGGCAGGTTTTCTTCTAGGCCTTCGTGGATCTGGCTTTCCAGCAGGCGTTCGGCTTCGTCGAGGGCGAACTGGCTGGCCGCTTCGTAGTCCATGCCACGGAAGTCGCGGGCCTCGAACTCGATCATCAATTGCTTGGAGGCCCATTCGGCGAAGCGTTCCGTCCCGTAGTCCGGGTCCAGAAACTCGCCCAGGTGATGGTCGATCTGCTGATGGATCATTTGCAGTATCAACTGCTTGCAGCTTGCGCCGTTGAGGATGTTCTGCCGGTAGCCGTACACCCGCTTGCGCTGCTGGTCCATCACCTCGTCGTATTCCAGCAGGTTCTTGCGAATCTCGAAGTTGCGCTCTTCGACTTTCTTTTGCGCCCCTTCGATCCGCCGGGTGACCATGTGACTGACGATGGCTTCGCCTTCTTTCATCCCCAGCCGGGTGAGGGCGTTCTTGACCCATTCGCCGGCGAAGATGCGCATCAGGTCGTCTTCCAGCGACAGATAGAAGCGGCTGCTGCCCGGATCGCCCTGCCGACCGGCACGCCCCCGAAGCTGAAGGTCGATCCGCCGCGCTTCGTGCCGTTCGGTGCCGATGATGTGCAGCCCGCCCATCGCCGCCACTTCTCGCCCTTCGGCCTTCATCTGCTCGCGCTGCTCGATCTCTTGCACCAAGCGGTCCCACTCTTCTTGGGGGACTTCCAAGCGCGTGGGGTACTTGTCCTGGAGCATGGCCCAAGCCATGGCCTCCGGATTGCCGCCCAGGATGATGTCCGTCCCCCGACCTGCCATGTTGGTGGCGATGGTCACGGCGCCGCTGCGGCCGGCCTGCGCGATCACCGTCGCTTCCTTCTCGTGCTGCTTGGCGTTGAGCACCTGATGCGGGATGCCGCGACGGTCGAGCATGCGGCTGAGGTGTTCGCTGGTCTCGATGGCGATCGTGCCGACCAGCACCGGCCGACCGGTCTTGTGCGTCTCGGCGATCTCGTTCACCACGGCCTTGAATTTGGCTTCGGCATTCTTGAAGACGAGATCAGGATAGTCCAGGCGTTTGTAGTACTTGCGGTCGGTCTTCGGATCAACGTAAACGATGACCGGCGAGCCGTCCACGAATTTGTCCTGCTTCTCGATCAGCTTCTTCTGCATGGCCTGGTATTCGATGTGGGTGGGCAGCGGCACGACTTCGAGGTTGTAGATCTTGAAGAACTCTTCCGCCTCGGTCATGGCCGTGCCGGTCATACCGGCCAGCTTGTCGTACATCTTGAAGAAGTTTTGGAAGGTGATCGTGGCGTAAGTGAAGCTTTCGCGCTGAACCTTCACGCCTTCCTTCGCCTCGATGGCTTGATGCAAGCCCTCGCTGAACCGTCGGCCGTACATCAAGCGGCCGGTGAACTCGTCCACGATGATGATCTCGCCTTTGTCGCTGACCACGTAGTCGCGGTCGCGTTCGTAGATCACGTGGGCGCGCAGGGCGTTGTCGAGATAGGGCGTCATCTCGGCATGCTCAGGGGAGTACAGGTTGTCTATGCCCAGCCACTTCTCGATCTTGCTGATGCCTTGCTCGGTGAGGGTGACGTTCTTGCTCTTGGCCTCGACGATGTAGTCGCCGTCAGGGTTCTTGAAGTCATTGTGCTTGCTCGGCTCCAGCCGGCGCACCAGCTCGGCGAAGCGCTTGTACAACCCGGATGGCTCGTCGGCCGGCCCGCTGATGATGAGCGGGGTGCGCGCTTCGTCAATGAGCAGGTTGTCTACCTCGTCAATTACGGCGAAGTAGAGCAACGGTTGGCCGTCTTCGTCCACGCGCTGGACGCACTCGGCCAGGTCAGTAGTCATGTTGTCGCGCAGGTAGTCGAAACCGAACTCGTTGTTAGTGCCGTAGGTGATGTCGCACTCGTAGGCTTGCTTGCGCTTGATCGGCCGCAGGTTGAGGAAGCGATCGTCAGTGGACGGGTAGGTCGGGTCGAATTCATAGGTCGCGTCGTCGGGGCGGCCGTCGCCGGCGCTTTGGATGATGCCGGTGCGCAGGCCGAGGAAGTGATACACCTTGCCCATCCACTGGGCATCTCGCTTGGCCAGGTAGTCGTTTTGTGTGACCAGGTGCACGCCTTTGCCCAGCAAGGCGTTGAGGTAGAGCGGCAGCGTGGCGACCAGCGTTTTGCCCTCGCCGGTGCGCATTTCGGCGATCTTGCCCTGATGCAACAACGCCCCGCCGACGAGCTGCACGTCGTAGTGGCGCATGTTGTTCACCCGCCGGCTGGCCTCGCGCACCGCGGCGAACGCCTCCGGCATCAGGTCGTCGAGCGTCTCCCCGTCGGCCAGGCGGGCCTTGAATTCGTCGGTCTTGGCGCGCAGCTCGGCGTCGGTCAGCTTCATCATCTCCGGCTCCAGCGCATTGCAGCGCTCGACCATCGGGCCGAGGCGCGCCAAAGCCTTTTCACTGTCGCTGCCGACAAGTCTCGTCAGAAGGTTTTTGAACATGGTTGAGCAATCAGAATCGGACTCGCCGAATTCTGGGAATGGGCGTATACAGATAGTAGCCGAACGCGATTATAAGAGGATAAGTTGTGCCCAGGGCTTACGCGTGACGTAATTTGAGGATAGGTGGCTTGCCAGAGAGGGACAAGCGCGGCGGCACTAAAACGAATGTGAAGATGGCGTGCTGTCTTGAAAATGAGCTGGGACAGCCTCGGCGGCTGTCCCAGTGATCGGAGTGGCGTGAGTTTGAACGCGCGGCTTACTTGGTTTTAGCCCACTCATTCAACTGCTTCTGCGTTTCTGCGATGATGGTCTGTAGACCGGCTTCATCGAGACGCTTCAGATACTCCGGCAGCGCCGTCGCCGGATCAACCATCCCCGCGGTCAGCGGCTCCTGCAGTTCCTTGACCACAGCCGCGACATTGGCCAGCTCGGTCTTGACCGGGTCAGGGTTGAAGTTGAAGCCCAGCGCCACTGAGGGTGGCGACTCGTCGTTCAACTTGCGAGTGGCCTCCCAGACGTTTTGCTCGGCCTGTTCTGGATCAATGTAGTAGGCGTTGAACTGGTTGCCGAACTCCCAGTCAGTATTGGGGTTGTAATCTGCGTTATTGGGACCTGGTTTGATGAGCTTCTTCTCCTTGTCCACCCACTCCCAGTGTCGTCCCTCGATGCCTTTGCTGATCAGGTTGTAGAACTCGACGTCGGTGTTCAAAAGCTCCAGCACCATCATAGCCCGCTCGGGATTTTTCGAGGTGCGGCAGATGGCGTTCATCGTGGCGCTGGCAGCAGCCGTGGTCAGGAAGGGTTGGGTGACCGACTTGGCGTAGACGTCCTGGCCAAGGCGCTGGCGGTATTCGATGTCGCCGCCCGGCTTGACCACGCCGGCCAGCGTCACCGCAAACTTGCCGGCGCGCCACATCGCGTCTGCGTCGGCTTGCTCGATCTTATCCTTGGGCGCGTAGCCGGCCAGGTACCACTTGCGCGCCAATTCCACCGACGCCTTGAATTCTGGTGTAGAAGCGGCGTTGAAGACCTGCAGCGCTTTGTCATCAAAACGGACGGCAACCGGCGTTTGCTGGCTGACGATGGGATCGAAGCCGGCGGTCTCGAACATCCAGTTGTATGCCGAAGTCAACGGGGTCACGTCCGGCTCACCCTCCTTCACCGCTTTGAGGAACGGTTCCAATTCCTCATACTTGTTGATGCTGTTGACGTCGAGCTTGTACTTGTCAGCCAGGTCTCTGCGCACGAAGAAGCCGAACGGTTTCACCCAAATTTGCTGGTTGAGAACGCCATAGATTTTGCCGTTCACGCGCGCGGCATCCCAGCTCGATTCGGGCATGCTCTTCCACAACCCCGGCGCATACTTGGTCAGCAGATCGTCCAGCGGGATGACGTTGCCGTTGGCCACGTTCTGGATGAAGTTGTTGATCCAGGGCGCGGTGAAGACAATGTCGCACTCTTCGCCGGCGGCAAAGGCCAGGCGCATCTTCTCGTCGAACGCACCCCAATCAACCGGCTTGAGCTTGATCGTGGCATTGATTTTCTTCTGAGCGATTTCGCTCAGGGCTTCGGAGACCGCATCTGCGTCTTTAAAGACGGTGCCGCCATACGTATAGGTAATGGTCACCGGCGGCAATTCCGTGGTGGTCTGCCCAGCTTCGCTCGGCTGGGGCGGTTGAGCCGCCGGGGAGGGCGCTACCGGCGCCGCGCATCCGGCCAGTAATCCGATGGTGACGCTCAGGGCAACCAGTTTGTTCATCTTGGACATAGCAATTCATCCTCCTTAGGACTTGTGGTTCATGAGTTCCTGCTCAAAGTTGTGAATGACGCATCGAATCAGCGTAGCTTGTTGGGCTTGTTAATATGAAAACTTTCTCACCTCCCTTGACCGGATCGCAGTCGAAACAACTTGGGTTATGCGGAAGGCCTAGTTGCCTTATTCCCCCTTGATGCCGCCCAGGGTGATGCCGCGGATGAAGTAACGTTGCAGTGCCAAGAAGGCGATCGCCACCGGTCCCATTGCGACGACGGCCATGGCCATGCGCGTAGTTTGTAAGGGCACCTGTACTGATGTCAGCACAGAAGAGGCTGCGCTTTGCGTGCTAAGGAACTCGGCGTTGCGCAAAATGGCGAACAAAAGATATTGCAGCGGATACAGCCTCGGTTCGTCAACGTAGAGGAGCGCCAGCCACCAGTCGTTCCAGAACATCAGTATGCAGAATAGACCGATCGTGGCCAATGCCGGCGTAGAAAGCGGCATGACGATGTGCGCGTAGATTTGCCAGTCGTTCGCGCCATCCAGCTTGGCCGACTCGATGAATTCCTTGGGCAGCGTCAAGAAGTAGGTGCGTAGTAAGAACACGAACCACGGCACAACCAGATAGGGCAAGATCAGCACGGCGAGGGAGTTGCGCAGCTTGAGGTACTGCGTGACCAGAATATAGGTCGGCACCAGGCCGCCGTTGAACAACATCGTGAAGAACACAAAGAACGCCAGCGGCCTGCGCCAGGTGAAGTCATGTCGGGCCAGGACATAGGCTAGGAGCGACATGATCAGCAGCCCAAGCACCGTACCGATGATTGTGACGATGACGGTGACGCCGTACGAACGCAGGATTTGAGTCGGGTTAAGGAAGATGTAGTTATAGGCGTCGAGGCTGAAGTCGGACGGCCACAGGCCATAGCCATTGCGATTGAGCGCTCGCTCACTGGTGAAGGATGCCGAGATGACCACGAGCATCGGGATAAGAAAGAGTGTTGTGATCATCAGCATCACCCCGTGCAGAGCAAGCTGAGGTGAATTGCGCGATAGCCAATTTCGCGTGTAGCGCGTTCGCACAGAAGAAGTCGCCAAAGCCATAGTATGCTCCACTGCAGTAAGCCGAACAGGCGCTAGAACAGCGCTCGATCGGGATCTATCTTCTTGACCATCCAATTTGAGGCGAGGATGAGCACGAAGCCGACGACCGATTGATAGAGGCCGGCTGCGGCTGCCATGCCAATATCGGCATTCACACGCAGCGCGCGATAAACATAGGTGTCAATGACATCGGTAGTCGGGTAAAGCAGGCTGTTATCGCGTGTGACATAGTAGAACAAGCCAAAGTCGGCGAAGAAGATGCGTCCAATGGCCAGGAGTGTGAGGATCGTTATCACCGGCGCAAGGTGCGGCAGCGTGATGTAGCGAATTTGCTGGAGCTTGTTCGCGCCGTCGAGCATCGCGGCCTCGTAGTATTCCTGGTTGATGCCCAGCATGGCAGCCAAATAGATGATGCTGCTGTAACCAACGCTTTTCCATAAATAGACAAGCGTCAAGATCCACGGCCAGGGCTGCGGAGAGCTATACCAGGCCACCGGCTGTAGACCGACCAACTGCAGAAATTGATTGACCAGTCCGCCGTCTGAATTGAGCAGGGCGAACGAGAAGTAACCGACGATCACCCAGGAGACGAAATAAGGGAAGAAAACCACGGTCTGGTATGCGCGCGCAGCGATTTTGAGACGTACCTCGTTGAGCAGCAGCGCCAGCCCGACAGACGCGATCAGGCTAGTGATGATGAACAGACTGTTCAGCACCAGCGTGTTGATCGTGATGCGCGCCAGGACCGGAGACCGAAACAAGAATTCGAAGTTTTTGAGCCCGACCCACGGGCTGTCGAAGATGCCCAGATTGGCTCGAAAATCCTTAAAAGCAATAATGATGCCGATCATCGGCAGGTAGCTAAATATCAGGAGCAATAGCACTCCAGGTGATGCCATTAACAGAAATAATCGGTTATGGTACAACGACCGCAGAAACCCACGTTGTCCGGCGGCCTGCTTTGGACGGTCTATGCCCTGGCGGGTGCGAGGTACATCCGTCAAATGAATCATACCTAAGCTATATACTCGGCATAGCGCAATGTTTGAAGCCCAAACTGGCCAAAAATAGGCCAAAAACAAGACACATCCTCGTCTGATTTGCAAAGATTGTGCATTATGTCTAAATCCTGTGCACACACTCCTGACGCCATGTCGGCCTGGTCTTCCGAACTGCGCGACGTCCTCTCTCAGTTGCAGCAGGACGTGCTGCGCTGGGTTCTGTTCGGCTTGTTTGTCTTCGGCGCAATCATCGCGTTGATGTCCGTCCAAATCGCCAGCATCGACAGAGGGCTGACCCTAGCGATTGCGGCCTTTGCCTTAGGCGCTAGCGTCGAGGTGTTGCGCAGGCGTCGCTATCGCGTTGCTGTGTTTGCGCTTATCGCAGGCGCGTCGGCGCTCATGGCGCTTGCAGTCGCTTGGGGCGAGATGACCTGGATGTTGACTTTGCTCTTTCTGCCGGTTGGGCTGGCCACCTTGATGTTGGGCGGTCAAGCGGGCGCGATCATCAGCAGCATGTTCACGTTAGCCCTGGTTGTGCTGCCAGAGGCGCTGCTGCCGGCTAAGGCCGAGATGCGCATCGCCTCGGCGGTCGGTATGTGGGCGACGACGGGCATGCTCTGGATCGCGCTGCAACCCCTGCTGACCACGGTGGGGTGGGTGTGGGAAGGCTACGCACGCGAACAGGCGCTGCTCGAGCGCATGCGGGACGCTCAGGTGCAACTCGCACAAACACTCGAGGACCTCAAGAGTGCCAATTCACAACTGGCGCGCTTGAATCAGCTCACCAATGGTCTGCGGCGAATGGCCGAGGATGCCCTCCACACCAAAGAGCAATTCGTCGTGAACGTCAGCCATGAACTGCGCACCCCACTCAACATGATCATCGGCTTCAGCGAGATGATTCTCAACGCGCCGCATGTTTACGGGGGAACAATTCCCAGCGCGCTCTTGGCCGATCTAGCGGTGATCCTTCGCAACAGTCGTCATTTGTCCGATCTGATAGATGATGTGCTTGACTTGAGCCAGATCGAGGCCGGACGCATGGCGTTGGTGAGGGAGCGCGTAGATATGCGCGAGATCGTCGAGGCGGCAATGATTGCTGTGCGGCCTTTGTTCGCATCTAAAGGGCTATCGTTGGAGGCGATCGTGCCGGAGAATCTGCCAACCATATCCTGTGATCGGACGCGCATCTGTGAGGTGCTGCTCAATCTGCTTAGCAATGCCGGCCGCTTTACCGAACGCGGCGGCGTGACCGTTTGCGTGCGACACAACTGCGACGCAGGCGAGATCGTGGTGAGTGTGGCGGACACCGGCCCCGGGATCGCCGACGCCAACAAAACCAAAGTCTTTCAACCCTTTCAGCAGTTAGACGGCTCGATCCGACGACGGTACGGCGGCAGTGGGCTAGGCCTGACGATCAGTAAGGGTTTCGTTGAATTGCACGGTGGACGGATGTGGTTCGAGAGTGAGGTGGGGCGCGGCACAACTTTCTATTTCACCCTGCCGACTGACCTGCCGCCGCCGACGACTGACAGTGCGGCGCGCTGGCTGAATCCCGATTGGCCGAACCTGGAGCGCACCCGCCCATCGCTTGCCCCTTCGCCCGTCGTCAAGCTGCGCCTGGTTGTCATAGATACGGATGGTGGATTGCAGCGATTGCTGACCCGCTATTTAGACCACGCCGAGGTGGTTTCTGTGTCGGACCTCCACGCAGCAATTGAGGAGTTAACCCGCACGCCGGCGCAGGCGCTGGTTGTCAACAGCATGCAGATGGATGAGTGGCTGTTTCGCCTGGCTGCGGAAGCCCAGTTGCCTTACAGCACGCCGGTTATCGTTTGTTCACTTCCCGGCTCGGCTGACTCGGCTCACGCGCTCGGCGCATCGGAGTATTTAGTCAAGCCCGTAGACCCGCGCAGGCTGATTGAGGCTATCGAGCGCGCTCTGCGCAGACGTGAACCCCTGACTTCCGCAGAGCATCGGTGCAAAGCTGATTCGGCAGAGCCGACAGTTTTGATCGTGGACGACGAAACCGATGCGCAACGGTTGTTCTGGCGCATCCTATCGAGTTCGCCGCGTGGCTATCGCGTGTTGACTGCGTCTGATGCGCAACAAGCCCTCGCGATCATGCGTTCTCAGCAGCCGGATGTTGTGCTGCTCGATCTGGTGATGCCGGATGTCAGCGGTTTTCAACTGTTGGCGATGAAGCATGCTGACCCGGCGCTGCGCACGATCCCAGTGCTGGTGGTCTCTGCCCGCGACCCTGCCGGCCAGGCAATCCTGAGCAGTGCAATCGGCGTCACTCGTCCAGGCGGATTATCCCTGCACCAACTGCTGGTATGTGTAGAGCGTTTGAGCCAGATCTTGTCGCCTCTGCGCCCATCTGCCTATCCAACTCCAGAAGCAGGCCATCGCGCGTCACAGGCTTGCGAATAAACCCTGCCGCGCCCAGTGTTGCAGCCAGCTCTTCCTGCGGCAGAATCGTGCAGATGACGACCGGAATGCAGCGCGTCGAAGGATGTTCATGCAATCGTCCCAACATCTCCCAGCCGTCCACTCCTGGCAGCATGACATCCAGCAGGATGACTCTTGGATGAACCTGCTCAGCCAGGGGAAGCGTCTGCTCCGGGTCACAGGTGCCAAAGAATCGGTATGGGCTGTTAATCAGGCACCGCTCGAAAAGCTGCAGCGAGTCGGCGTTGTCATCAACCACCAGTATCGGGATCTGCCCCGCTAATGGCAATGCGAAGCAGGCGGTTTGTGCCTGGCCGCCAATATCCCGATATTCCACACGCCCGCCCGATATGGCGGCCAGCTTTTCTGCGATCGCCAGCCGCTCTGAATCTTGCTCCGTGCGACGCCGAATCGGGCCGATTTCGATCTGAATTCGAGCGGAGTGTTGGCTGCACCCGATGCGCACCGCGTCGTTGGAATGAATGGCCGTCAGCAATAGGTTGAGCAGCGCCTGCCGAATAGATACCGTCTGAGCTAGTGCAAGCGGCGCATCGGCAGGCACATCGCTATGAATCGAGACGCCGAGGGCATCGGCAATTGGCTGCACCGTTTGTATGGCCAGCCTGACTACCTCTGCCATGTTAACCGCTTGGCTGGGGAAGGATTGCTGGGCCCATCTGAGTTCTTGGGCGACGCCGGCAGGCGCGACGGCGTAGTCATGCGCTGCATCATCCCGCTTGTTCAGACTCGCAGCCTCTTCTAAGTGCGCCTGGCTGAAGTGAGACGTTAAGTCAAGGCGGTAGCGCTGGACGAGCCAATCCGCCAGGGTTTGCAGAGCAAGTTGCTCTTGTCGCCGCATTTGGCGAATGCTCAGGCCGAGGTTGACGGCTACGCTGGCTTGGTCGAACTGCTCCACGTAGCGATGGTAGAGCACGCGGTAGGTGCGCCAAGCGTCGGACGTAGGAGATAGCCCCGGAGCCGGCTTGAGCGTGTTGATGCCCTCTTCTAGGATCTGGCGTAAGGCTGCGACATCATTTGCGCTGCCACAGTTAAAGAGGGCGCATAGCGGATTCCTACGCAACTCGACGATGTCGTAGAGGTGATGTAGCGCGCGGCGCAGCGCAACGATGAAAGCGCGTCGAGCAGCTTCTCCGGCGGACGTATCGCCAGACGCGCGAAACTCCTGCGACGACGTTGGCGTAGGCATTAGCTAGAGGAGCATTATAGGTCGCTCGATGTCCTGCTCAGCCTTCATGCGGCTAAAATCTGATGTGTGGCTGCGTCTCAGGAACAGTCGTTTATTGCGGCACCCGAAATCACTCGCCTATTTCAAGAGCTTGAGCGGAACGCGATGGCAGCTTTGCCGTCATCGTCATCGTCCGCCGGTTCGGCTGGTAATGAGCAGCCGTCTCCGCAAGACCTTCTTACTCGGCTGAATGACTTCTGCACCGACCTGACCCAGCTCGCGCTGGAAGGCAAGCTCAGCGTGGCCTACGGGCGCGATACTGAGGTGGAGGAAGCCCTGCGCGCGCTGGCCTCACCGGGGACGCTCTTCCCCCTACTGGTCGGCAAGCCGCGCAGTGGCAAGACCACAGTGGCTCATCACGTCGCCAACCGCATTGCCCGTGCTGAATGCCCTGAGTCGCTCAAAGGGTTGCGCGTATATGAGACCACGCCCAGTCGCCTGCTGAACGGTCTAGGCGGGGCAACCCTGTGGATGAACGGGATCAACGGCCTGCTCGCGGCGCTCGTCCGATCGAATGTGGTGCTCTTCCTGCGCGACTTCCACAGTGCGCTTGGGCTAGGTGCGCAGCCCGACGAGTCCGTCCCTGATTTGGCTTCGGCGCTGGGCGATCTGTTGCAAGGCATGCATCCACGCATGCTGTTCGAGGCGCGCAGCCGTGGGTTGGAGCGCGTATTTACCGAAGCGCCGGTCCTGCGCAGCCTGTTTGCTCCGATCAAGGTGGAAGCGATGACGCGCGAGGCAGCCGCATCTGTCATTCAGCGGGCGGCGGAGGACCTGGAGATCGTGCACGAGATCGAAATCGGCGCTGATGCCTGCGACGAGGCGCTCGAGCTGGCGGCGCGCTTCCTACTCAACGAGGTGCTACCGGGATCGGCGCTAGATATGCTGAAGGATACGCTGGCGACGGCCGGTGTGGGGAACGACGGCGCCGGGGCGCTTGCGCGCGCCGACGTGCGCAACCGCTTCATCCAACGCAGCGGCTTGCCGGAGTTTCTGGTCAACGACGACGTGCCCTACGACGAAGAAGCGGCCCGCAAGTTCCTCAGCCAGCGCGTATTCGGGCAGGAGATGGCAGTCGAAGCCGTGTTGCGCATGATTGCCCTCGTCCGCACGCGCCTGAACAACCCGCAGCGTCCTATGGGCGTGTTCCTCTTCCTTGGCCCAACCGGTGTGGGCAAAACCGAGCTGGTCAAAGCGCTGGCGCGCTTCCTGTTTGGCGGCGAGGAACGGATCGTGCGCTTCAACATGGCCGACTTCAACGACCCGTGGACTTCGGTGGATCGCATGTTCGGCAATCCCCACGGCAGCACCGAGCTGTCGCGCCTGGGTATGCTGAGCGCACGCATGGCGCAACAGACGTTTGCGGTGCTGCTGCTGGATGAATTCGAGAAGGCCATCCCGGACATGTATCAGCGCTTCTTGCAGTTGTTCGATGAAGGCATTCTGATCAACGGTCAGGGCGAGGAGCTGAATCTGCGCAACACCGTCATCGTGCTCACATCCAACTTGGGCGCGCAACTGCTCAACCCACAGCTCGGCTTTCGCGTGGGCGACCCGGTCGAGGAAGCCGAGCGCGCCATTGTGCGCGAGAGCGAGACCTACTTCCGCCCCGAATTCATCAATCGTATGGATGCGGTGTGTTTCTTCAAGCCGCTCTCGCGCAATGTCGTTCGCCAGATCGCCCAGCGCGAGGTCGCCGACGTGGTCGCCCGCGAGGGCATCGCCCGGCGCAGCTTGCGCATCAGCGTGGATGACTCGGTGATTGATCTGCTGGTCGAGCGGGGTTATGACCTGCGCTTTGGCGCGCGCTATTTGAAACGACAGATCGAGCGCAGCATTACCTACCCGCTGGCGCGCCACATCGCCCGCAAGCGTCTGTCCGATGGCGCAACCGTTCGGCTGATCGCTCGCGGCGGCGAGATCGCCGTGTGGGTGATGGATGAGGACGATGGCGGAGGTGACTCGGGCGCAGTGGTGCGCGATTCGTCTTCGCAGGGGCATTTGGCTGTCGTGGGCCATCCGTTCTCGGCCAAGGAGCTGCGTTCCCGGCTTGAGGCGCTGGGGGAACGCATCGCGCGCATGCTGGAACAGCATCACATCGCCGACCTGAAGGCGCGCGTCTCGGCCTTGATCGAACACGTAGGCCAGCCTGATTTTTGGCAGCATCCTCAGGAAGCCACGGCGCAGATTGAGGCGATGAACCTGCTCTCGCAGCGCGTGGATCAGGCCGAGAATGTGCATCGGTTGTTCGAGCAGTGCGACGACGCATTGAAGCGCGCAGTTGCGACGCGCGGCAAGGCTGCGGCAGGTGAGCTAGCCGAAGCCAATCGCCTGTACGCCGCGCTGGCGCGCGAGCTGCCGCTGGCCGAGACCATGTTGTGTCTGCGCAGCGAGGAAGATCAGGCCGGCGCGTTCCTCACCGTGCGCGCCATCGTTGCAGCCAACGAGGACGCAGCGCTGCCGGCGGAATGGGCGCGCGACCTGGCGCTGATGTATGTCGGATGGGCGAAGTCGCGCGGCTTCCCCGTTGCGCTGGTCAACGAGGTAACCGACGGCGAAGGTGTGCGCGAAGCGACGATCAACATCGCCGGCTTCGGCGCCTACGCCTTGCTCAGGGGTGAGACCGGGTCGCACCGACTGGTGCGGCAATCGCCGAAGCGCGACGGCGAGCGCATCACCGTGTGGGCGCGCGTGGAGGTGCTGCCCGATTCACCCCTGGTCGGCAACCCCACAAACGATATCAGCATTGAGCATCGCCCTCTGCGCGAAGCAGGCGCATTGACCGCCCGGCTGTTGCGTCAGACGACGATCGCGCTGGGCAAGCCCGGCGCAGCAGGAAGCCGCCGCGCGATTGTCTGGCGGCATGCCCTGTCCGCCGATGAGGTCGAAGCACATGTGCGGCGCTATGCGCCCCGCTGGCTACACGCGCAGCAGCAGCTGACGCGCGCTGCGCAGGCGGATGACGATGGGCCACTGAAGCTTGCCGACCAGGTGCGCACCTACACGCTGTTCAAACAGTCGAGCGTGAAGGATGCGCGCACCGGCCTGACCAGCACGCAGTCGAAGAAGGTGCTGGCCGGCGCGCTCGACGACTTCCTGATCGCCTATCTCACGGCCAGTTTGGGCTAAATGTTGATCCCGCGTTCGCGCAGCATCGCCCGTACGACCTCGCCATGTGTCGGCTGCACGAGCGCCAGCGGCTTTGTGCTGCCCTCGATGGGGGTCAAATACGGACCTACTACGCTATCGTCGAGCAAGTTATCCAGCACGGTGTGGTTGGATACCTCGAGCAACATCACCGGTTGCAAATCGGCCTTGCCGAAGAAGCTGGCCCATGCGCGAATCTTCTCCTCCAACTCGACTGGGATCGGCCCGGCGTGTAATTCGGCGAGCATGGCCAGCAATTGATCGAGCGCGGCGCCGGCGCTCATCGCGGCGCGCACGCTGCCGGCCGTGATGCGCGCGGCATGATCTCCCTCGCCGGTTGGCGAAAGTTCGGCGAATTGGGCCAACCGGCCCAGGGCATATACGCTCGGCGCAGCCTGGGTGAACGTGACCTCGCCTTCGTTACTCACGCGCAGCGCGTTCTCGGTCGCCGGATCGCCGGCCGGCTGTAGCAGCGGCGTCCAGCCCGCCTCGCGCAGCACCGCCGTAACTTCGGCGACGTCGCGCCCTTCGATCAACCGGAAGCGCGGGCCGATGGCCTGTGGCTCGAACGGCGTCAATGCGTCTGTCAGCTCTTGTTCTGCTTCGGCGTCTGCGAACTGCACCACACAGACGTTGCGGTGAAAGGTGATGCGCCGGTGCGCTGCTTCCCATTCCTCCAGCGAGCGGCGCACGTTGGCCGGGATCGGCCCACCCTGGTGCGCTTCGAGGAAGGCGATGACGCGCGCGGCGTTCCATCCGCTTTGCTGGCCGCGATACAGCGATTCGCGCGTGAGCTGATAGGTGATGACGCGCTCGCCGCCCTGCGACTCGGCGAAGTGATCGAGGTCGCTCAGCACTGCGTCGCTGATCGGTTCGAGCGCCAGCACGGCGAAGTTCGGCTGCACGATGAGCTTGCCGCCGCTCTCGACGAATGTCGGCTGATCGCCGCCGCCGATCAGCCATGCGCCGGTCGGTGTGAGGCGGAACGCCGCCGGCGCGACGTTTTCACCGCCGGCCTGCCGAGCATCGCTCGGGTATCCCAGTTCGACTAGACCCATCCACCACAGTGGGCCGGTCAACACGTTCACGATGAATCCGCCCTCGACCAGATCCCAACCGTTTGCCTCGTTCTTGACCGCGCCGAAAGTAAGCCCATAGGGATTGTTTGCCCCATAGTAAGGGGAGGCATACAAACTGCTCTGGCTGCTGCCGCGATGCCAGCGCTCGAACAAGAAGGCGTAGTCGTTGCGCTTGACGTAGGCGATCAGTTCGGCCAGCGTAATCCAGTCGCCGGATTGCCGATTGACTTGCGCCAAACGGCCGATCGCCCGCAATAGCGTGAGGCGGGCTTTGCCAAGCGCTGCTGGTGCTTCTCGGCCTGCATATCCGCCGCTGACTTGCAGCGGCAATCGCAGCAGCTCGTTCCACGCGTCGCTATCGCGCCAGGTTTCAAACGTCCACTTTACCCGCTGGGCCATCGGCATGCCGAGCAGCCGACCGTTCGGATTGGCGTTGATGAGGCGGCCCTGATTGGCCTCGCTCAGCTCGTTCATCGCCCGCAGCAGTCGGCGCATGAACCACATTCGCCCGTTGTCGCGTTCGTCGGCCGGCGCCTCTGCCACATTCAGCGCTGCGGCCAGTGCCTTGAGGTGACTCTTATAGACCCAGCCCTGTTGCGTCAACGCGACGCCGCTGGCCTTGCGCACATGGCGCCAATAGCGGCCCAGGTCGCGTTGGAAGTCGCCGGCGCTGGCGCTGAGCACTGTGAATTGGGAGCTGCGCATTGCCCTTCCCGAATGCTCATGCTCGATTCTGGACTCCTCCCGATTCATGCTTACTTCACCCTCGGCGTGTAGCCCTTTTCTTGAAGTTCCTCGATCAACGCGTCCAGGCCATCCTCGTACAGGACGAAGGCACGCGGCGATAGTTGGTAAACCACGTGCTGCATCAGGCTGGTGCTGGCGGCCAGCTCTCTGGCGGCGAAGTCATCGGTCAGCTCCAGCACGGTGAGCGATTGATACACGCGTACGCGCCCATGCCGCCGCGCGATCAGCTTGAATTGGTTGCTGACCGTACGGCTGAGTGGCACCCTGGCGCGCTTGAACTGCGCTGCGACATCCGCGAACGACAAACCTTCTGACAGCGCACGCTCGATGCTGGCTGCGGTGAATGTGTAAGTGAACGGCGCATTGCCGCGTTCGGTGCAGCGGCGCACCACACCCACCAGCGCGGCGCGATCCGGCGCTGGCGGCGCTCGCAACGTGCGCTCGTCCAGCCATTCGATTGGCTCGACCGTGCGCGACTTGCGGGCGGCGCCGACCGGCAGCGCATCCTCTCGCCCTTCGATCAACCATTCGCCCACCGGTGTGATCTTGAAAGCGTCCAGCCGGCCGGCCGGCGTCAAGCGTACCTCGACTGCACCGAACCAGGCGAGTGAATCTCGTATGATGTGTTCAAGGACGGCGCCAGCGGTGGCGCGCCATTCCTCCGGGCGTTTCAAATTTATGCGGGCGCCCGTGTCAGCGAGCGCAAACCACCAGTCCGCCTTCGTAGCAAACGTCCAAACGCATTCCGGGTAAAACTCGAAAAGCTGTGTCTGCAGCGCGTCCCAGCGGATCCACCGGTCGAGCGGCAGGCCGCGCAGCACGCGCACTATGTAGCGCCGTAGCGCGCACCACTCGGCGGCCAGCAGGCCGGGTGTCAGGTAGCGCGCGCCGATCGCGCGCATCACGCGGAAGTTCTGCTCGGGCTTCAGGTCACTCATGGCGCTGCGCACTTCCAGGCCGGTCATGATTTGCTCGCTCCAGGCCGTCCAGGCGCGCCGGAGTTTGTGCTGATCGGCCAGCACCAGCCACTCTTCGACCGCGCTGTTGCGTGTGCGCACGCGCAGCGCGCCATCCGCCGCTTGTGTCGCGCGTGCACCAGGATTGGGCGCCTCGATCAGTTGCAGGGCACATGCGATGGCGAACAGGAATTCGATGTGCGGCGTGGGCAGACCGGTTTGGTTCTCCAACGTTGCCGATGATTCGGCCGTCAGCGGGCTGAGCATCGGCACACTGATGCCGGTGTGTGGGTCCGGCGCCCAGTTCGGCCGGGATCGCAGCACGCGCTCTGTTTCGTCGGCGCTGTGCTCCCAGTCGCGCAGCCAGATCAAGCGTGCGGCTTGCTTATGCGGTGGCAGCGTCGCGCGCAAGGCGGCACCGCTGCGCGCGACGGCGTCCAGGAATCCCTCGAAGTGTTCGAGGAAATTGGTGATAGGTGACGAAAGTCCCTCGACCTCATGCGTCGTCGCCTCCGCCGGGATGGGCCAGCGCATCACTGGTGTGCGCACGCGGTGCAGCGGCAGCCACTGATAGTACACATCACGCGAGCCGACGGGGAAGGGCGCACGCGTCGGGAAGAGCAGGGCGTGCCGGCGCAGTGACTCGATCAGCTCCGTCAACCGACGGTCGGCATCGAGCCGGTAGTCGCCCGAGCGCTCGGCCAGCCGCGCCCACAGGTCGGCGATCGTGCTGCGCGCGATAGGCACCTCGTGGTCGCGCGCGGTGAGCAGCCGACGGGCGAAGTTTTTTTGTTCGTCGCTCAGGCCCTCCAACAACGCATCAGGCGATTCGGCGACGCGGGAGATGCGCTCATTTAGCGCTGTGACCACTTGTTCGACCAACCCTACGCGCGAGTTACCCTTCGGCGTCGCACCTAGCCAGCGTGCCAATTCGCGCAACTGGGCGCCGCTGAACTCGGCTTCGATCACCGGCGCGAGTGAAACTGCGCTGGTGCGAAAGGGCATGGCGACGGGCCACGTCATTGCCGATGTTACAAAGTCGGTCGCAGGTTGAGCCTTTCCCATCGCGGCAAACCCAGAGTCTCCCTGCGCTATTCGAGCGCACCACCGGTGCGCCGGGTGGGCACTGCGTTCACGGCCAGCAGCGCCGGCGTGAAGCCGGATACCTCTTCTTCGTAGAGGATGTCGTAGTGGTAGCCTTGCTCGGTGAGGAAGAGCTGGCGCTTGGCAGCGTATTCCTGGTCGAGCGTATCGCGCGTGACGATGGTGTAGAAGTGCGCCAGCAGGCCGTTCTGCTTTGGCCGTAGCACGCGCCCCAGGCGTTGTGCCTCTTCCTGCCGGCTGCCGAACATGCCGCTCACCTGGATCAGCACGTTCGCGTCGGGCAGGTCGATCGAGAAGTTGCCGACCTTCGACAGCACCAGCCGGCGGATCTGTCCCTCGCGGAACTGCTGAAAAAGCTTCTCGCGCTGGCGCACCGGCGTCTCTCCGGTGATCAGCGGCGCATCGAGCCGCTGGGCGATTTGCTCCAACTGCGGGATGTACTGGCCGATGATCAGCACGTCGTCATCTTTGTGTTTGGCCATCAGCATCGAGACGATCTGTAGCTTGCGCGGGTTGGCTGCGGCGAAGTGATATTTCTGATCGTGTCCGGTGACGGCGTATTCCATGCGATCTTCATCGGCCAGTGAGACGCGGATTTCGTGGCATTCGGCGGTGGCGATCCAGCCCTGGCGCTCCAGGTCCTTCCACGGCACGTCGTACTTCTTTGGCCCAACCAGCGAGAACACATCGCCTTCCATACCGTCTTCACGCACCAGCGTAGCGGTCAGGCCTAGCCGGCGGCGCGCCTGAATCTCCGCGGTCATGCGGAAGACCGGCGCCGGCAGCAAGTGCACCTCATCGTAGATGATCAGCCCCCAGTCCATGCTGTTGAACAGCGCCATGTGCGGATATTCGCTGATCCTGGGCAGCCTGCGCTTTTTGGGAGCCGTAGATTCGAAATAAAGGGTCGGCGCAGCGCTGCCGTCTTCATCTGTTCCCAATCCCCGGTCTCTAAGTTCTGACCCCTTTCGCGGGTGGTAGGTCAACACCTGATAAGTGCAGATCGTCACCGGCCGTATATCCTTCTTCAGGCCGCTGTACTCGCCGATTTGATCTTCGGTGAGTGTGGTCTTATCGAGGATCTCGCGCATCCACTGGCGGACGGCGACGGTGTTGGGTGTGAGGATGAGGGTGGCGCACTGCGCCTTGTGCATGGCAGCGATGCCGACGATGGTCTTCCCAGCGCCGCAGGGCAGCACTACCACGCCGCTACCGCCGGCCGCGCTGCCCTGCGCCCAATACACCTCAGCGGCGTCAGCCTGGTAGTGTCGCAGCGCGAATGGCTGGCCGGCAAGCGTCACCTGACGCAGGTCGAAGTGCAGCGGCGCGCCGCTCACGTAGCCGGCCAGGTCTTCGGCCGGATAGCCGATCTGCAACAAGACGCGTTTGACGTGGCCGCGCTGCGCCGGGTCTATCTCGAAGATTGACTGGCTCAAGCGACCTTTCACCAGCGGCGCGAACGATCGGTGACGCGCCAGTTCTTCGCCCAGCACGGCGTCGTCGGCAATGACCAGCATGCGCCCATCTTCGAGCGTGAGCTTGATCCGCCCGTAACGGCCGACGGCATCGCGGATGTCTACCTTGATGTTCTCTGGAAGGGGGTATTTCGAGTATCGCTCCAGATCGGCCAGGATCACATCAGCAGTCAGGCCGGCGGCAGCAGCGTTCCAGAGCGACAGCGACGAGATGCGGTAGGTGTGCACGTATTCCGGGCTTTTCTCGAGCTCGGCGAAGCGCGCCAACGCGTCGCGCGCCTCGGTGTAATATGGGTTGTCTACCTCCAGCAGCACCGAGCGGTCGCTTTGTACGATGAGCGGATTCTCCGGCTTATAGCTGTGCATCGAATGACCGATTAGAACACAGTCAGCGGCGGAAATCCAGCGCCAATCTGGTGGACAAACCGGCGCATCGCTTTCAAACTATGCCTACGATGAAGCACACATTGACCTGGATCGTCGGCCCGACCGACGATCCGCATCGCATCCCGTCAAAGTTCGTTCCTGCGACTGTGCCCGGTGCCGTCCAGCTCGACTGGGCGCGTGCGTATGGCTGGCCGCAGACCGAATATGACCCTGACTTGAGCAAGTATGCCTGGATGGAAGACGCCTTCTGGCTGTATCGCGCCACGCTCGACTGGTTGCCGCCGGCCGGCCAACGCGTGTTCTTCGTGTGCCAGGGCGTGGATTACCGCTGCGAGGTTCGGCTGGAGGGGCGCGCACTGCATGCGCAAGAGGGGATGTTCACGCCGATCGAGCTTGATATTACCGACCTTGCACCTATCGGCGCAACGCTGGAGGTGCTGGTCTTTCCTGCGCCGAAGAGTCACGATGCTCCGGCCGACCGCACGCAGGCCAATCAAAGCTGTAAGCCGGCCGTCGCCTATGGCTGGGACTTTCATCCCCGCTTGATCCCTTTGGGCATCTGGGACGACGCCTATCTGGAAGCGCGGCCAGCAACGCACATCCGCGCTGCCGAGCTGACGTACGCGCTGAGCGACGACTTCAGCCGCGCTGACCTTGCGCTCGACGTTGCGCTCAGCCAGATGCCCGATGCCGGCATGCGCCTGCGCTGGCAGATTGTCGCGCCGAACGGTGAGGTCGTGCACGAGCAACTGGTGACGCCCGACGCGGCGATGATTCGGCTCCGGCATGAAGCGCATCAGCCGGCGCTGTGGTGGCCGCATGATCACGGCGATCAGCCGCTTTACACTTCGTTGATCGAACTCTGGGCTGCCGATGGCGAGGCGATTGATCGCCGGCAGGCGCGCTTTGGCTTTCGGCGCGTTCGCCTAGTGACGCATCCGACGCAGTGGCAGGAGATCGCGCCCTACGACTTTCCGAAGGGCCGTCATACCTCACCGATTACCCTGGAAGTCAACGGATGGCGCATCTTTGCGCGCGGCACGAACTGGGTGACTCCCTCACTCTTCCCCGGCGCACTGGCCGAGGCGCACTACCGTGAGCAGTTGGCGCTGGTGAAAGCCGCGCACATGAACATTGTGCGTTGCTGGGGCGGCGCAAATGTCCAGAAAGAAGCCTTCTTCGACCTGTGCGACGAACTCGGCATCATGGTCTGGCAAGAATTCCCGCTGGCGTGCAACCGCTATGAGGGCACGCCGGCTTATCTGCGCGTGCTCGACCAAGAGTCGCGCGCGATCATCCGGCGCGTCCGGCGGCATCCATCGCTGGCGCTGTGGTGCGGCGGCAACGAGCTGTTCAACGATTGGTCGCGTATGACCGACCAGGACCTGGCGCTGCGCTTGCTCGACCGCAACTGCTACGACCTCGATCCCCACACGCCGTTTTTGATGACCTCGCCCGCGATGGGCATGGTGCATGGCGGCTACTTCTTTCGCAATCCCAAGAGCGTCGAGGTGTATCAGTATTTTGCCGAGTCGCGCGCGACGGCCTATACCGAGTTCGGCGTGCCGGCGCTAGCCGACGTCGAGGTGCTGCGGCAAATCATCCCTGCGGAGGAGCTTTGGCCGCCGCGCCCAGGCACACAGTGGGAGACGCGCCATGCCTTTCGCGCCTGGATGCCGGACTCGTGGCTTGACCTGCCTACGCTCGAAGACTACTTCGGCCCAATTGCCGACCTCGAATCGCTCGTCGCCTGCGCGCAATGGTTGCAGAGCGAAGGACTGAAGACGATCTACGAGGAGGCGCGCCGGCAGAAACCCACCTGCGCTATGGCGCTGTGTTGGGTGCTGAACGAGCCGTGGCCGACCGCTGCCAACAATAGCTTGATCTCCTGGCCGACGCGCCCGAAGCCCGCGCTGCACGCCGTGGCCCAGGCGTGTCGGCCGGTGCTGGCCAGCGCGCGCATCCCCAAGTTCAGTTGGCGCGCCGGCGAAAACCTGAGCGTTCAGCTCTTCATGCTCAACGACTCGCCCGATCCGCTGGTGCCGGGGTATGTGGATGTATGGTTGGAGACAGAAGCGGGGAGACTGACGATTGGAGACTGGCGGTTCGAGGGTGGGGCGGCGAATGAGAACATCGCCGGGCCGACGCTGGACGTCATCCTGCCGGCGATGCAGGCGGCGCGTTTCACGCTGGGATTGGATGTGGTCGGTAAGCCGGAGTGGAGTTCGCGCTACGAGTTGCTCTTTCGCCGGGCATGATTCGTCCCTCGTGTGCTTCGCCCTGTGCGCAGGATCATGCCTAAAATGCCTGCACCATGAATATCGTTGACATCCGCGCCATCCCGCTGGCCGGCAAGACACCCGACGGCGGTTGGACGCACGATTTCGACCCCGACAACAACCTGCACACACTCATCGAGGTGGTGACCGACGAGGCCATCGGCGGTCGGCCACTCACCGGCATCGGCAGCGTCTACACCAGCGGCGCGCTGGTCGAAGGCGCGCTCAAACTGTTGCGACCATGGTGCGTCGGCCACAGCGCGATCGAGCCAGAGCGGGTGAGTGAGATGCTGCGCCAGATGGCCTTCTGGCAAGGGCGCGGCGGCGCAGTTGAACACGCCATCAGCGGCATAGACATTGCCCTGTGGGACATCCTGGGCAAGGTGACCGGCCAGCCCGTGGCGCGCTTGCTGGGCGGCTACTATCGCCACAAGATCAAGCCCTATGGCTCCATCTTGTTTGATGAACCAGCCAAGCTGAGCGACAAGCTACAAGATGTCGTCGTGCGCGGCTTTAAAGCGATCAAGATGGGCTGGCGGCCGTTTGGGCGCGTCAGCCGGCAGCTCGATGAGCAACTGGTCAAGACGGCGCGTGAGACGGTTGGCCCGGATGTCGAGCTGATGGTAGATGCCGGCGGCAGCGAACAGTTTTGGCCACACGGCTATAAGTGGGCCATCGAAACCGCGCGCATGCTGAAGGCGTATGACGTAACTTGGTTTGAGGAAGCGCTGCCGCCGGACGACGTCGAGGGCTTCATCAAGCTGCGCGAGCATTCGCCGGTGCCCATCAGCAGCGGCGAAGTGCTGACGCGACGGCAGGCGTTTATGCCGTGGATCGCGCGCGGGGCGGTGGACATCATCCAGCCGGATTGCACCAAGTGCGGCGGGCTGAGCGAAGCGCGGCGGATCGCCTGGATGGCCTATGACCACAATGTGCTGTGGGTGCCGCATGGCTGGAACACGGCGGTCGGCTTGGCTGCCGACTTGGCGCTGTCGGCGGCGATGCCGGTGGCGCGCTGGGTGGAGTACATCACGCCCTCCCCCTACATCGAGGAAATCGTCGTTACGCCGTTCAAGCTCGACGCGGGTGGACTGCTCGATATCCCAACTATGCCTGGCCTCGGCATCGAACTCGATCCCGACGGATTGGCAAAGTATTCGAACGTACGCCTGACGCGGTGAAGTTCGACATTCGACGCTTCCAGACCGTCCCATCCACGATGGACCTCTGCCGCGCTTATGCAGAGCAGGGCGCGGGTGAAGGGCTTGTCGTCCTGGCCGACGAGCAGACCGCCGGCCGAGGGCGAGCTGGTCGCGCATGGTATTCGCCTCCCGGCCAGTCGCTCTACCTCTCCATCCTGTTGAGGCCTGATCTATGCCCGCGCCAGATCGGTTGGCTGACCATGATCGGCGCGCTCGCCGTCTGTGAGATCGCCAAAGAGACAGCGAACGCGCAGCCGGCCGATTCTCGTTCGCGTGCGTCCGCGCTTCCCGCGCCGCTTCTACCGAGCCAAGCGCAGGGCGGGAACGCGCTTCAATTCAGACTGAAGTGGCCCAATGACGTGCTGCTGAACGGCAGAAAGGTGGCCGGTGTATTAGTGGAATCGTCTCTAATCGGTGATCGCCTCGACTACGCCGTGCTGGGCATTGGGTTGAACGTGAACACCCTTTTCGATGACGCGCCGGAGGAGATCAGGCTACGTGCGACCAGCCTGCGCGAGGCGCTGGGGTATGAGGTGGATCGCGATGTCATCCTCGAGCGATTGTTGGCTGCGTTCAGCGCGCGCTACGCCATGCTGCCTGCCTCGCCGCTGGCCGACTATGTGCGCCGCCTCGATGCGCTCGGTTGGCGCGTCCGGCTGCAAGTCGGCGATGAGATCGTGGAAGGCGACGCCGTGCGCGTGGAAGACGACGGCGCCCTGGTGATGATGACGAACAGCGGCGAACGCGTCGTCACCTTCGGCGACATCGTGAGCTCGTAAGCGCGCCGCTTCATAGCCGGGTGCATTTATCTGCAGGGCGAGACATGGGTAGGCGCAGGCATTGCCTGCGCCTACCTTCGATATGTTGCGCATGCCCCTCGCCAGAATTGCACCCTCATAGCCTCCGCCGCCTGGCCTGCTCACGGTATACTTGCGCCCATTCGAGTGACTGTTCGCCGATTGGCAGAATCAACCCCGGAGGATTAACGTAGATGACTCGGTCGGATTCGACTTCGACTTTCAACCTAGAAGACATCGCTGCGTCGCTCAAAGCGCAGATCGAAAAGTTCACCCCTACGCTCCAAGCCGTGGACGTTGGCACTGTGCAGGAGGTCGGCGACGGCATCGCCCGCTGCACCGGCCTCACGAACGTGCAGGCGCAAGAGCTGGTGGAATTCACCAAGAACGGCACACTGGGACTCGCTTTCAACCTGGAGCCTGATGAGGTCGGCGTCATCATCCTGGGCGATTACACCGCCATTGAAGAGGGCGACACCGTGCGCTCCACCGGCCGCGTCATCTCGGTGCCGGTCGGCGATGCGCTGATCGGCCGTGTGGTGGACCCGCTGGGTCGCCCCCTGGACGGCAAAGGCCCGATCAACACCAACAAGTTCCGCCCACTGGAGCGCATCGCGCCCGGCGTAATCAAGCGCGCCAACGTGGATACGCCGCTGCAAACCGGTGTCAAGGCGATTGATGCGCTCATCCCGATCGGCCGTGGCCAGCGCGAGCTGATCATCGGCGATCGCAGCACCGGCAAGACGGCCGTCTGTATTGACACGATCATCAACCAGAAGGGCAAAGGCGTCGTCTGCATCTACGTCGCCATTGGCCAAAAGCTGGCGCAGGTGGCGCGCGTGGTCAGCACGCTGGAGCAATACGGCGCGATGGACTACACCATCGTCGTCGTCGCCTCGGCGGCCGATTCGGCCACGCTGCAGTACATTGCGCCTTACGCCGGCTGCGCCATGGGCGAAGAGATCATGGAAAACGGCGTGACCATTGGCGGCCAGTTCATCAACGACGCGCTGTGCGTGTACGATGACCTGACCAAGCACGCCTACGCTTATCGCCAGGTGTCGCTGCTGTTGCGCCGCCCGCCGGCCCGCGAGGCTTATCCCGGCGACATTTTCTATCTGCACTCGCGCCTGCTTGAGCGCGCCGCTCGCCTGGCTTATCAATGGGTGATCCGCGAGGCCGACGACAGCGATGACTGGGGTGATGGCCACAGCGCCAACGGCAAGATTTACGATGGCGCCATCGGCGAGGAGACGGCTAAGCATGACATGAAAGCGCTGGCCGCCGAGACCGGCAAGAAATACAAGCTGGTCAAGAACCCGCGCACCGGCGGCTCGCTCACCGCGCTGCCCATCATCGAAACGCAACTCGGCGACGTATCGGCTTACATCCCCACCAACGTGATCTCGATCACTGACGGCCAGCTCTTCCTGGAGACTGACCTGTTCAACGCCGGCATTCGTCCGGCGATCAACGTTGGCATCAGCGTCAGCCGGGTAGGGGGCGATGCGCAGACCCGCGCCATGAAGCAAGTGGCCAGCCGCCTCAAGCTCGACCTGGCGCAGTTCCGTGAGCTGCAAGCGTTCGCCACGTTCGGCAGTGATGTGGACAAGACCACCCTGCAACTGCTGGAGCGCGGCCGGCGCATGACGGAACTGCTCAAGCAGAAGCAGTACGAGCCGCGTCCACTGTGGGCGCAGGTGGTGGCGATCTTCGCCGGCACCAACGGCTACCTCGACAAGATCCCGGTCAACCGCATCCAGGATTGGGAACAACAGTTCATCAAGTACATCGAGATGAGCTATCCGGACCTGGTGAATGGCATCATGACGGAGAAGCGCATCAACGACGAGAATATCGCCAAGCTGCGCAGCGCGATTGAGGCGTTCAACCGCACCTTCAATTAAGGAGCAGGATGCAAGAGCCAGGAAGCCAGATGACTTCGGTGCTTGACTCTTGATTCTGAACTCTTGGCGCTTATACATCAACGATGGCTACAGCACGAGAAATCAAGCGACGCATTCGCAGCGTCAAGAACGTCCGGCAGATCACCAAAGCGCTGGAGAGCGTGGCGGCCGGCCGCGTGCGGCGCGCGCAGCAGATGGTCGAAGCGACGCGCCCGTATTCGCAGCGTGCGCGCGATTTGCTCGCCAGCGTCGCATCGCTGGCCGGCGGCGAGACGAAGCATCCGCTGCTCACCAATCGCGAACAGGTCAACAGCGCCGCTATCATTTTGATCTCCGGCGACCGTGGCCTGGCCGGCGCATTCAACAGCAACGTCTCCCGCGCGGCGTTCAACTTCGCGCGCGACTATGGCAAGCCGGTGCGCTACATCACCATCGGCAAGAAAGGGCGCGACTTCATCTACCGGCGCGGCGGCAAGATCGCTGCGGACTTCTCCGGCATGCCGGCGCGCCCGACTCTGCTGGATACGACGCCCGCGACGCGTGCTGCGATTGACGACTTCCTCAGCGGTGCCGTGGACGAGGTGTACCTGATCTACACTGAGTTCATCAGCGCCACCCAGCAGAAGCCGGTCATCAAACGGCTGTTGCCCCTCGCGCCCGAAGCGATCGCGCCGGATCAAGCACACACCGGGCCGCGCCCGGCCTATGAATTCGAGCCCGGGCCGGCGGAGATCCTGAATACACTCCTCCCGCGCCTGACCGAGATGCAGGTGTATCAGGCGGTGCTCGAATCACTGGCCAGCTTTTACACCGCCCAACGCATTGCAATGCGCAACGCTACCGACAATGCGTCGGACCTGATCGTGGCCTATACGCTGAGTTACAACAAGGCGCGCCAAGCCGGCATCACCAACGAATTGCTCGACATCGCTGGCGGCGCCGAGGCGCTGCGCCAGGCCATGCAGGACGCGGCCAAAGCCTAGGGATGCCTGCCGGCGGTGCTCTGTTAGCAGACCTGAGCTGATCGTTCGGCTCGTGATCAATTTGTTTGAAAGCCGTCATGCTGGCATAGGCCGCCGGCTTGCTCGATTACGCTATGCTTGCAGCCTGGGCATTATGGATCTTGTGCAAGCTGCGCCTACACCGGCAAAGTCAACGAAAGTAGTCGACATCGCGGCGCGAGTCGCACGCTATATTCCGCTCGTCGCCGCAATAGCCCTCTTCCTGGCCTTCTCGCTGCGCCAGCTGCATCTGCCCGGCTTCTATTACGACGAGGCGCTCGACCTGGCTCCGATGCTGGACGTGATGCAGGGCCGACAGCCGGAATTGCTGCGCGGCATCGGCATCGGCCGTTTCCCGGTCATGTTGCTCGACTACATGGGGAGCCTGGGCGGATACCTGACCTTGCCCTTCATGGGGTTGTTTGGGCCGGGCTATGTGGCGGCGCGCGCGCAGCCCATCTTCTTCTCCTGCGTCACCATTGTGCTGGCCTGGTTATTGGCGCGCCGGTGGTTCGGCTATGGCGTCGCTGGCATTGCCGTGCTACTGCTGGCAGTCAACCCCTCCTTCATTTGGTTCAGCCGGCAGGGCATCAGCGTGACGAGTGTGATGACGGTGTTCTCGATCGGCTCGCTGCTGTTGCTCGATGAGGTGATTCGGAGAGAGAGCTGGGAGTCGAGCATCGAGGACCGAGGGCCAAGTGCCGCGCGTCGGGGTCTGTCTCCGGGTTCCTGGCTTCTGGCGCTGATCGCCGGCCTGCTGATCGGCCTGGGATTGTGGGCTAAGTTGTTATTCCTGCGCTGGGTGATCGTGCTGATGGTCATCGGCGCGGTGTTCCTGGTCACGCGCAGCCGCGAGGCGCGTCGCATCCAAAGCCAGCGGGAACACCTGGCTGCGCTTGCGCCGGTGATGAGGTGGACGCTGGCTGGCATGCTGCTCGGCGCGTCCCCGCTGATCTACTACAACCTGGCCGGCCTGATCCGCGATGGCCAGCCGTGGACGGTCACGCTCTTGCTCGATGCGCTCATGCGGCCGACGCAGCAGTTCGGCGTGAACAATCTGGATTTCTTCCACAACATTCGAAAGGCCTATGACGACGTGCGCGTGTTCGTGGACGGTAGCTACTTCTGGTACAACGGTGTGCCGTTCGGCAACGTCTACGCCGTGCCGGCGTTGATACTCGGCGCGATCCTCGGCGCCATTTTGGCCATCGTCCGCGGGCACGGCTTGAGCGACTTGCCGCTGGCGGAGCAGGGCAAGCGCGATGCGTCGCGGCGATTCTTCGCGGCTCTGGCGAGCATCGCCACCCTGGTCGTGTTGGGCGCGTTCACCGTCTCCGGCTTGTGGTCCACTCACCAGTTCATCATGCTGCCCCTGCCGCAGTTGGTGGTAGCTTGCGCGGCCGTGTGGCTGGCAGAGGGTGCCGCTCATCTTGTGCCACGTGTCATGTGGGATGCGTCACGCCACGCGACGCGCAATTTGCAATCCATGCTTCTGGCCACCGTGTTTACCTGCGTGCTTGTTGCGCTGCCCTTCAGCCGAGATGTATGGGTCAACGAGCAGCACCACGCGACCCTGGCGCGCACCGGCGGGACGGGACGCTTCTCCGACGCGATCTACAAACTGGCCGACTGGTTGGACGCCAACGAGGTGCATCAGCCGGTCGCGCTGGACTGGGGTATCGAGAAGAATTTGCGTGTGCTGACGGCGGATCGTGTACGGCCAGTAGAGATCTTCGGCTTCTCCGAGCAGGCCGACGAGGGTTTCCGGCAGCGCGCCGTTGAGATGCTGCAGGATCCCAACCGACGCTACATCGTGCTTTGGGAGCGATTTGCCGTTTATAATCGCCGTCAAGACTTCACCGAAATCGCGAATCGGATGGGCCGGCAGGTCGTCGAAACCTTCATTGCGCATGAGAAGAGCGGCCTGCCCGTGTACGTTGTGCTAGAGGCCAGATAACGAGAAGCGATCGAAATACCAAGCGGAGCAAAGAGCATGTCGAAACAGAATGGAAGCGGCAACGGAACGGTCGTCGGCAAGGTAATTGCCATTCGCGGCGGCGTGGTAGACGTCGAATTTCCGTCGGAGCATCTTCCTGAGATCTACGACGCCATCGAAATCGAACGCCCCGAAGGGCGGTTAGTGCTGGAAGTGCAACAGCACCTGGGCGATGACGTAGTGCGCACCGTGGCGATGGATACGACCGACGGCCTGCGCCGCGGCGAGACTGCGCGTGCGCTGGGTGGGCCGATCAGTGTGCCCGTCGGCCCGGCCACGCTCGGGCGCATCTTCAACGTGCTGGGCGACCCGATTGACGGTCGGCCTGTGCCGCAGACTGAGCTGAAATACCCGATCCACCGCCCCCCACCTTCGTTCGACGAGCAAAAAGGCTCGGTCGAGATGCTGGAAACCGGCATCAAAGTGATTGACCTGATCGCCCCCTTCACCAAAGGCGGCAAGACTGGCATCTTCGGCGGCGCCGGGGTGGGCAAGACGGTGACCATCCAGGAGCTGATCAACTCCATCGCCAAGTTCCACAACGGCTACTCGGTGTTCGCCGGCGTGGGCGAACGCACTCGCGAGGGCACGCAGCTCTACAAAGAGATGAACGAGGCCGGCGTGATTGACTCGCTGGTGATGGTGTTCGGCCAGATGAACGAGCCAGCCGGCGTGCGCCTGCGCGTGGCCCTCACCGGCCTGACTATGGCCGAGTACTTCCGCGACGAAGGCCGCGACGTGCTGCTGTTCATCGACAACATCTTCCGATTCGTGATGAGCGGCTCAGAAGTGTCGGCGCTGCTGGGCCGCATGCCTTCGGCCGTAGGTTACCAGCCCACGCTGGCAACCGAGATGGGCCAGTTGCAAGAGCGCATCACGTCCACCAAGCGCGGCTCGATCACCTCGATGCAAGCGGTCTATGTGCCTGCCGATGACTACTCCGACCCCGCGCCAGTGGCTACCTTTGCCCATCTGGACGCGACGGTCAACCTGGAGCGCTCCATCGCCGAGAAGGGCATCTTCCCAGCCGTGGATCCGCTGGCCAGCACCAGCCGCATTCTCGATCCGAACATCGTCGGACCCGATCACTACCGCGTGGCGCGCGAGGTGCAGCGCACGTTGCAGCGCTACAAGGACTTACAGGATATCATCGCGATCCTCGGCGTGGACGAGCTGAGTGAAGACGACAAGATCCTGGTCGCCCGCGCGCGCAAGATCGAGCGCTTCTTCAGCCAGCCGATGTTCGTGGCCAAAGCCTTTACCGGCCGCGATGGTCGCTACGTTAAGATCAAGGACACCGTGGACGGCTTCGATCGCATTCTGAAGGGCGAGCTGGATGAGGTGCCCGAGAGCTTCTTCCTCATGAAGGGCAAGATTGATGAGGTGTGGGAGGAATACGAGAAGGCCCGCGCCGAACAGAGTTGAGCAAGCAGCATTGAGGATTGCGACGGGCTAGCGCCAGCCTTGCGGCCTTCTCAATTCTCAATGCTTAATTTGCCTATGCCGTTGCATCTAGAAATCGTCACAAGCGAGCGCACCGTATTCAGCGGCGATGTGGATATGGTGACCGTGCCTGGCGCCGGCGGCGTAATGGGCGTATTGCCGCATCACGCGCCGGTGCTCTCTACGCTGAAGCCGGGCGAGCTGCGCGTCAAGATCGGCGACGAAGTGCAGGAGTTCGCCATCGGCGGCGGTTTCGTGGATATCCACGACAACCGTGTGATCATCTTGGCCGATAGCGCCGAACGCGCTGATGAGATTGACATCGCCCGTGCCGAAGCCGCCCGCGCGCGCGCCGAAGAGTTACTGAAGAGCCCGCCGCCGAACAAAGAAGACCTGTTCAAGCTCGAGGCGGCGCTACGCCGGAGCACGGTGCGCTTGAACGTGGCCATGCGTCGGCGCACCCATCGCGGCGAGTCGCACAACTGACGCCAGGCGCATCGCTGCGCGTCCTGTGTGAGGTGCCGGTAGGATCGCCGGCAAGCCGCAAGATTCACGAATCGTTAGAACGACATGGGCATCCTTCGGGCAGAGATCGGCATAGACCTCGGCACCGTCAACGTTGTGGTGTATGTGCGGGGCAAGGGCATTGTGATCCAGGAGCCCTCCGTCGTTGCTATTCTCTCGCGCGAGGAGACGGTCGTGGAAGTCGGTGAAGAGGCGCGCCAAATGTACGGCCGCACTCCCGACGAGATCGAGGTTGCCCGGCCGCTGCGCGATGGCGTGATCGCCGACTACCAGGTGACTCAGAGGATGCTCCAGCACTTCGTCAATAAAGCGAAGGGCTTCAGCCTGTTGCCGCCGCGCGTGGTTATCGGCGTGCCCTATGGCGTGACCAGCGTCGAACGTCGCGCAGTGCGCGAGGCGGCCATCGAAGCCGGCGCCGGTGAGGTCTTTCCGATCCGCGAGCCGCTGGCCGCCGCATACGGCGCGGGCTTGCCGGTGGATACCGCCACAGGAAACCTGGTTGTAGATATCGGCGGCGGCACTGCCGAGGCCGCAGTGGTCTCCATGAACGGCATCGTCGTCGCCAACTCTGTGCGCGTCGGTGGCCTCAAGCTCGACGCTGCCATTCAGAACTTCATTCGCCGCAAGTACAACCTGGCCATTGGCGAACCGACTGCGGAAGAAATCAAGATCAACATTGGCAGCGCGCTCCCGCTGGAAGAAGAGATGTACATGCAAGTTCAGGGGCGTGACCAGGTCACCGGCCTGCCGCGCATGATCGAGGTCTCGACCAACGAAATTGTTGAGGCCCTGCAGGAACCGCTGGCGCAGATTTCTGCGTGTGTGAAGTCGGTGCTGGAGCGCACGCCGCCCGAGCTGGCGTCCGACATCATTGACCGTGGCATGGCGCTGACTGGCGGCACAGCCTTGTTGCACAAGCTCGACGAATACCTCACCCGAGAGACCGGCATCCCGGCCTACGTGGCCGACGCACCGATCGCTTGCGTCGCCCTCGGTACAGGTCGCGCACTCGAGAACATCGAGGTGCTCAAGCGCACCGAATTCATCTGACCAACTACAGGGGTAGGCAGCGGCTTGAGATTAGCGACGAGAGACTGCCCATGGACGACTCATCTCGACCGCTCATTCCTGATCCTCGCGCTCCCATCGTCCTGGCATCGGCCTCGCTTCGTCGGCGGGAGCTGCTCCGCATGCTCGGCTTGACCTTTCAGGTGTGCCCAGCAGATGTGGACGAGACTCCGCTACCGGATGAGACGCCGCTCGAGACCCAATACCGCATCACCCGCGAGAAGGCCCGTACGGCGCAGAAGCGATTGGCGCTCGGCACTTGCGCAGCCCAGATTGATCCGCCATCCGCCGAGCGTATGATGACCGATCCGCCATCGCCGGTTCTCCATCTCCAATCCCCAATCGCTGACTCGATCATCATCGCCTGCGACACAACGGTGGTGCTGGACGGCGAGATGTTGAACAAACCAGCCGACGCCGACGAAGCGCGCATGATGCTGCGCCGCCTGCGCGGGCGCATCCATCAGGTGCAGTCGGCCATTGTGATATGTTGGAATGGACACGAACGCCTTGACACCGTTTCGTCGCAAGTGACGATGCGCGATTACAGCGATGACGAAATCGAGGCCTACATTGCCACCGGCGATCCGTTCGACAAGGCTGGCGGTTATGCTGCGCAGCATCCATCCTTCCAGCCCATTGCGCACATTCGCGGTTGCCCACTCAACGTCGTCGGCCTGGCTCTGTGTCATGTACGCGCTTTGTTGCCGCACTTGCCCGACCCGGCGCCGGTGTGTACGGCGTTCACCGGCGTGCCGTGCCCACGCGTGTTAGACGATCCCCACCATGTCGTTGCACGCTTGACGTCGCCGTGCGGCTCAGCATAGCGCTCCTCAACTTCGGTATAATCCGTGGGCTTCATTTCTGGACTTCTGCCAAGGGTGGGCATCTGCTGCACGCCTTCGGTGAGTTTTAATGACTGGATAAGAGGAGTAGTACGAGATGCCAAAGCGAACGTATCAACCGAAGAAGCGCCGCCGCGTGCGCGTACACGGCTTCCGGGCGCGCATGTCAACCAAGAGCGGACGCAAGGTGCTTGCCGCGCGTCGTGCAAAAGGGCGCAAAGTGTTGACCGTGTCGGCGAACAACCACGTCAAGAAAGTGGACTGGAACGCGGTGTATTCCCCCGCCAAGAGCAAACGCGGCACAGAGGGCAGCAAGTAACCAATTGGAGAGGCTGGCGAGGAAGGAGGACTTCGAGCGGGTGCGCCGAGAGGGCGCGCGGTGGCGCGGCAAGTACTGTGTGTTGAGCGCCGCTCGCATGCCGGCGCAAGCGGATGAACCGTATGTGTTACGAACGCGGGTTGGTTACATTACTACGCGATCGATCGGCAACGCTGTGAAACGTAACCGCGCGCGCCGGTTGTTGCGAGAGGTGATGCGTCATCTGTCCGATTCAATTGTCCCTGGCTGGGATATCGTGCTGGTCGCGCAACCATCCATCATCGCCGAGTCGGCGCGTATGCAGCAGGTGCAAGAAGATCTACTGTGGCTGCTGAACAAAGCTCATCTGATACGAACGGCGCCTATCGCGAAGTGACGCTCGAAACCTACCCGCGGCGCGCGCGCATGAGGCAGGCCCTGCTCGACCGGCTGATGATCGGTGCGATTCGTTTTTACCAGCTTGCGATCTCTCCGGCGCTCCCGCCGTCGTGTCGCTTTTATCCCACATGCAGCGAATATACGCTACAGGCCATCGCCAAGTACGGCGCTGTGAAAGGGCTGTGGCTCGGCGTCAGGCGCATTGCGCGCTGTCATCCCTTCCATCCTGGTGGATACGATCCGGTCCCCTGAGCGTCTGAACCGAACATGAAAAGAACACTTCGCAACTTGCTTTTTGTCGCGGCTGGAGCCCTGGCGCTGAGCGCCTGCGGCGGCGAAATCTCCCCCACCTCCTTTCCCGGTCTCACGCTCGACGGCGCAGACGCCTACCTCGCTAGCAACTTGCATGTGTATAAGTTCGATCCGGCCACCGGCGCGCAAGCATGGATGTTCCCTGCAACGGGAGAAGAGAACAACGCACGCCCTGGCCCGTTCGCCGGCCCGCCGCTGAAATTCGGCAACGCCATCATCGTGGGTGAGACCGTCGGTATGAATGGCCGCACCAGCCATCGTCTCTACGCGCTTTCCGCCGATAATGGCGCGGAGCTGTGGCGCTTCTCCGGCGGCCAGCGCGAATACACCGACGGCGCCAGCACCGACGGTAAGCTGATCTTTGCGCCGAACGGCGACAACACGCTCTATGCGCTCGACCCGTCGCAGCTAGACGGCGGCGAGCCGAAGCTGGTGTGGAAGTTCACCGCGCAGGACAAGCTGTGGGTGCGGCCCCTGGTGGCGAATGGTAAGGTGTTCCAACCGTCGCTCGACCACAATCTCTATGCGCTCGACGCGGCAACCGGCAAGCTGCTGTGGGCCTTCAGCACTGGCGCTTCGATTGCCTCCCACCCGGTCATGGCCGACGGCGTGCTGTACTTCGGCTCATTCGATCAGCACATGTACGCCGTGGATGCCGAGACCGGCTCGCAGATCTGGCGCTCGCCGGACCGGCTAGGCGGCTGGATCTGGTGCGATCCGCTGCTCGACGGCGACGAAGTTTTTGTCGGCGATGTGAAGGGTGGGGTGTATGCCATTGACCGGCGTAACGGCAACGTGATTTGGCGGTCACAGGTGGGTGGCGCAATTCGCGCTCAGCCGGTCATCGTCGGCAGTAAGCTCTACGTTGTATCGAGTGACACTTACCTCTACAGTTTCGATCGCCGGCCCGAGACCGACGCCAATGGCAACACATCTCCTGCGCGCGTGCTGGAGAACGGCCTGGTGCGGCGGTTGCTCTCCACGCCGGCTTATGCGAATGGCGCGCTGCTCGTGCCGCTCTTCGACGGCGACATTAAGTTGACGGCGGTTGACCTGGAAAGCCGGCAGAAGAAGTTCGAGTTCCCCTTGCACACGACTACGCCATAACGCCGCAGCTGAGCCTCACCGGTCATTATGCCCTACACCCCGATCATCGGCACACTGGGTTACATCCTTTCACCGGATCGCCGATTCGTGCTGATGATTCATCGAAACGCGCGCTCTGAGGATCAAGCCTTCGGCAAATACAACGGCCTGGGCGGCAAGATGGAACGTGATGAAGATGTCGCGGCATGCATGAAGCGCGAGATCCGCGAAGAAGCCGGCATCGAGGTGACTGCAATGCGGTTGCGTGGCACCATCAGTTGGCCCGGCTTTGGCCCAAACGGCGAAGACTGGCTCGGCTTCGTCTTCTTGATCAATGAGTTTGTCGGTGAGCCGGTTATGCGCAATCACGAAGGCGTGCTGGAGTGGACGCCGCTCCAGCGCCTGCTGAACGCATGTTCGACCGATCCACAGACGCGCGACCGCGCCGCGCTCCCTATGTGGCCGGGCGACCGGTACTTCCTGCCGCTCGTCTTCGATGACGATCCCCGTCCGTTCTATGGCGTGATGCCCTACGAGAACGGTCAGCCCGTGAGCTGGCGTTATACCCGTCTCTGAAGTTAGGGCAAGCGGACATTCCCTCTCGCCACAATTGGTGTATAGTTAACACTAAATGGCCCAATCGAGCTCCTCTCCCGAGATCGAGTCCATCGTGCGGCGCGCCCTTGCAGAAGACGTCGGCGGCGGCGATGTAACGACGAACTGTACCGTGCCTGCGCACTTGTGGCTGACCGGCCGCTTCGTCGCAAAGGCGCATGGCGTGATCGCCGGCCTGGACATCGCGGCGCTCACTTTTACGCTGCTTGACGAACGCGTGAGGGTGGATTGCCTCGTCGGAGATGGGGCAACTGTGGTGCCGAAGCAGACCATCGCCGCGGTTGCCGGTCCGGCGCGGGCGTTGCTCACCGGCGAGCGCACGGCATTGAACATTTTGCAGCGCATGTCCGGCATTGCCACGGCTACACACCGGCTCGTCGAAGCGGTTGCCGGCACGCGCGCCCGTATCTTGGATACGCGCAAGACCGCGCCTGGCCTGCGTGTGCTGGATAAGCTGGCCGTGCGCATTGGCGGCGGGGTCAATCATCGCATCGGGTTGTTCGACATGGTGATGATCAAGAACAACCATATCGCTGCATGTGATGGAAGCGTCACCGAAGCCGTACGGCGCGTGCAGTCATGCAATGCAGCAAACCCTCAGACGGGCGAAAGATTGAAGATCGAGGTCGAGGTGCGCAATCTGCGCGAGTTAGAGGAGGCGCTGACACTCGACGTGGACATCATCATGCTGGACAACATGACTGTGGAAGACATGCGCCGCGCAGTAGATATCGTAGATGGACGGGTCAAGCTGGAAGCAAGCGGCAACGTCACGCTCGACAACGTGCGCGCGATCGCTGAAACCGGCGTGGACTACATTAGCTCCGGCGCGCTTACCCATTCGGCAAGGGCGCTGGATATCAGTTTGTGGCTGGATGAGCCGGATGCGCAGTAGCGCGCCCATCCAACCATCAACCTGGAGACAGACCGATGGCAACCTCTAATTCTCGAATCACCGATCCCGATGAGATGTATGCCGCGCTCAAAGCGAAGCTGGGCAATATCGTACCGGATGTCGAGTTGTTCTACAAGTCCCGGTTGGCGGCGCAGATCAATTGGCTCAAGCAAGAGCGCAACGCCGTCATCCTCGGCCACAACTACATGGAGCCGGCGCTGTTCCACTCGATCCCCGACTTCGTCGGCGACTCGCTGGAGTTGAGCCGGAAGGCTGCACAGACCGACAGAGACATCATCGTGTTTTGCGGTGTGCGCTTCATGGCCGAGACGGCCAAGATTTTGAATCCGACTAAGACGGTGTTGATCCCTTCCGCGCGCGCTGGCTGTTCGCTTGCTGCCAGCATCACTGCCGAGGACGTGCGGTGGCTGAAAGCGCGGTACCCCGGCGTGCCGGTTGTGACCTACGTCAACACCTACGCCGATGTGAAAGCTGAATCCGACATCTGCTGTACCTCGTCGAATGCAGTGATGGTGGTGAACTCGCTCGATAGCGATAAGGTGATCTTCCTGCCCGACGAGTATCTAGCGCGCAACGTGGCGAACGAGACTGGCAAGCACATCATCTTTCCCACACGCGAGCCGCGCCAGAGCGACGCACAGATCGAGTTCGATATGATCGGTTGGCATGGCCGCTGCGAAGTGCATGAGAAGTTCACCGTCGAAGACGTTCGAGCTATCCGCAAGGATTTTCCCGACGTCGTCATCCTCGCCCATCCCGAGTGCAGCCCTGATGTGGTTGCCGCCGCCGACTTTTCGGGTAGCACCACGGCGATGATGCGATACGTGGAGCAGACGCAATCGCCGCGTTACCTGTTGCTGACCGAATGTTCGATGGCCGACAACATCGCCGGTGCGAACCCCGATAAGGAGATGTTGCGGCTATGCAGCGTGCGCTGCCCACACATGAACGAGATCACGCTCGAAGACACGCTGCTCGCGCTGCAAAAGACGCAGTATGTGGTGGATGTGCCGCCCGACATCCGCACGCGCGCGCGCCGGGCAGTGGAGCGCATGATTGCCATTGGCCCCACCGGTCAGAAAGATTAGGAGAACCGAGAGCCAAGACCCACGATTCACCGGTCACTTGCTTTCTGGATCTTGGCTCCTGCTGCCTAGCTCTGTATGTCTGATTTGATCGAAACCGACGCGCTGGTCATCGGCTGCGGCATTGGCGGCGGCGTCGCTGCACTCCGACTGGCGCAGCGCGGCGTGCACGTCACGTTGATCACGCGCGCGCATGACCCGCAGGATTCGAGCACGGCCTGGGCTCAGGGCGGCATCATCTATCGCGGCCATGACGACAGCCCGCAACTGTTGGCCGAAGATATTGAGCGCGCTGGCGCCGGCTTTTGTAACCCCAAAGCGGTGCACATCCTGGCCGAACAAGGGCCGGCGCTCGTGCGCGAGATCCTGATCGAACAGCTCAATGTGCCGTTCGATCACCAGGGCGATGGTGTAGCGTTGGCGTTGGAAGGCGGTCATCGCTTACCGCGCATTGCCCATGCCGCCGATGCGACCGGCGCGGCAATTGAGCGTGCGCTGTTGGCTGCGCTGCGCCGTGAACCCAATGTGACACTGCTCGCCGGTCACACGGCGATTGACCTTATCACACCAGCGCACCATGCGATCAACCGACTGGCGATTTATGAGCCGCAATCGTGCGTAGGGGCGTATGTGCTCGACCGCAATACTGGCCAGGTGAAGCGTGTGTTGGCCAAGCGCACGGTGCTGGCAACAGGTGGCTTAGGGCAGATTTACCTCTACACCACCAACCCAAGCGGTGCGCGCGGTGATGGGTTGGCGATGGCCTATCGCGCCGGCGCGCGCGTGATCAACGCCGAGTTCGTGCAGTTCCATCCCACGGTGTTTGCCAAGCCGGGCGCGCCGCGCTTCTTGATCACCGAGGCGGTGCGCGGCGATGGCGCGCGGCTGGTGCATATGGATGGCGAGCCGTTCATGCAGAAGTACGATCCCGAGTGGAAAGACCTCGCCCCGCGCGATGTGGTCTCGCGCAGCATCTACTTCGAGATGCTGGAACGCGGCGTGTCGCACGTGTATCTGAACCTGCGCGATTGCATCAAGCCGGAGCGCATTCGCGAGCACTTCCCGAATATCTACCAACAATGCTTGGAATACGGCGTGGACATGGTGAAGGATTTGGTGCCGGTCGCGCCGGCGGCGCATTATTTCTGTGGTGGCGTGTGGGTAGATGAACACGGTCGCACTACCGTTGAGCGGCTCTATGCGGTAGGCGAGGTGAGCTGCACTGGTCTGCATGGTGCGAACCGGCTGGCCAGCACGTCACTGCTCGAAGGGTTGGTGTGGGGCGTGCGCGCTGCCGATCACATCGTCGCGCGCATCGTCACCGACCGGTTGCACGATCCGAGCGACATCCCCGAATGGCACGAGAACGGCGCCGAGCCACCTGACCCCGCGCTGATCGCGCAAGATATGGGCGTGATTCGTGGGTTGATGTGGAACTATGTTGGGTTGGTGCGCACCAAGCCGCGCCTCGACCGCGCGCTCAGCGAGCTACGTCACCTCGAAACCGAGATCGAGCGTTTCTACCGCAAGAGCAAGGTGACCGACGAGCTGATCGGCCTGCGTAACGCAGTACGCTCAGCAGTGATCGTAGCGCAAGCTGCTTGGTCGAACAAGCAGAGCATCGGCGTGCATTACCGCGAAAGCTGATGCGCTATGCTCGCCGCAACACGCCGACAATGTGCGCCGCGAATTCATCCACGTCCTCCTCCGTCGTGTCCCACGCGCACATCCAGCGCACGATCGCGCGTTCTTCATCCAGATCGGCCCATTCGTAGAAGAAGCTGTGCTCGCGCAAGGCGGCCACCTGGCGCTTGGGTACTATGGCGAACACAGCGTTAGCTTGCACCGGATAGGTGATCTCGACCACATAGCGCACGCTCTCGGCCAGCCGGCGCGCCATGGCGTTGGCGTTGCACGCGTTGCGCCGCCACAAGTCGCCTGCCAGCAGCGCCTCGAACTGCGCGCTGATGAAGCGCATCTTGGAGGCCAGTTGCATGGATTGTTTGCGGATGAATTTGAAGTCGGCGATCGAGGCCTGCGACGGGAAGAAGACGACCGCCTCACCTCCCAGCAGGCCATTCTTCGTGCCGCCGAACGACAACACGTCCACGCCCACATCGCGCGTGAAGGCACGGAAAGGCAAATCGAGCGCGACGGCTGCGTTGCAGATGCGCGCGCCGTCCATGTGCAGCAGCAAGCCGTGCGCATGAGCGTAGTCAGCCAGTGCCTTGATCTCATCCGGCGTGTACACCGTGCCCAACTCGGAGCTTTGCGTGATCGAGATCACCTTCGGTTGGATGTGGTGCTCGTCGCCGAAGCCATGCATGTGCTGCCGCACATGTTCGACGGTGAGTTTGCCATCCGGCGTGTCGCAGGTGAGCAGCTTGACGCCGGCGATCTTCTCGGGTGCGCCGCACTCGTCCCAGTGGATGTGCGCGGTGGCCGAGCAGATGACCGCGTTGTAACTCCGCGTGACGGCGGCCAGGCCGAGCGTGTTGGCCGCCGTGCCATTGAACACGAAATAGACGGCGATGTCTTCGCCAAAATGACGCTTGAACGTATCAACCGCGCGCTGAGTGTAGGGGTCGCCTCCGTAGGCCAGGACGTGGCCGTCATTGGCAGCGATGATCGCCTGAAGAATATTGGGGTGGACGCCGGCGTTGTTGTCGCTGGCAAAGCTGCGATGGATCATGGGGTGATTCTACGCAACCCGCGAGACGCGACACGCGATACGCAGCATATCCGTATCGCGCATCGCATATCGCATATCGTGCATCGCGTTGGCTCTACCCCACCAGTCATCCTCGCGCTGCAACCAGCGTCGCCGTGCTGAACACAACGCTGAACTGCTTGCAATAGATCACCACCGACTTGAACTTGGATAGGTCGAGGTCGGTGGGCAGTTCATAGTTTTGGCTACCGACGTTGCCCTTCAGCCGGCCCAGATCGAAGTCGCCCTGTCCATGAAGCTCGCCCGCGTTGCGCGGTTGGGCGTGGCCAGAGAGATACACGAACAGATCGGGGCCGTTGGTGACGTTGAAGTCCTCGAAGCGGAGTACCCGCTTGCCATCAGGCAAGGTGAAGATCGTCGCCGTACCGGTTCCTTTGTGAAAGGAATCGGCGTCGGTGAAGTTGCCGCTGCTGACTACAACCGGCGCGTCGCTCTTTGGCGCTGTGTCCGTCTTCGCCATCGCGTCATCGGCGGCGGCTGTCTCCGACTCCTTCATTGCGCTGCTGGCGGTCTTGGCTGTCGCATCTTCTTTGACCATCGCCCCGTCTTTCGCCATCGCAGCACTCTTTTGCATGGCATCAGCATCCGCCTCGGCTTCGGCGGGCTTCAGCATAGCCGGTGCGGTGACCGGGAACGATTCGTTCACTGTGCGGTTGATGAACAGCGGCGAACCGAGCCACCACGCCACGGCCAGAGCAATCACCACGCTCATCGCGATGACCGCCAGGCCGATGTAACGGACGCGCGGATCGAGGGATTTCCACAGATTCATGTTCTTTCCTCCTTCCTTTATTCAGACAGGATTGATAGGTTGCTTTCTGGAGACAGTTCGTTATACCAGCTCATCCTGTCAAATCAGATCAGTCCACTTTTCTCACGATCGGATTACGAATTCCTGTCTCGAATATTGCGCATTCATTACGCCGCGTCGGTCAGGTCGGAGGTTCATGCGCGAACCGCACCAAGGACGTCTGCGCTCAACCGATGATTCATCGTCGGATGATGCTGGGCAGATAGTGCTTGTGTTTCAGCAACGGATCGGGCGTCACAGTTGGTGCAGGTGTAGGCTGCGGCGTGGCGGTCGGTTCCGCAGGAACCTGCGGGGCAACGCGGCTCCAACTGGCGCGCCGGCCATTCGCTGTCAACAGGAGATCGTTGCTGCCATCCACGTTCATGATGCGCAATTGGATGGCGGATGCGCTGCCTGCAATGTCCTCGGTGAAGGCGTACACGATCTGGCTGCCATCGGGCGAGACGCTGGGCAGGATCGCTCCCCGCTGTTCGCCGACCTGCGTCAACTGCACGATATTGTCGTCGGCGAAGGTCATGCGATACAGATCTACGCGGGTCTGCAGGAAGTCGCTGAAGTCGGCCACCACCACGCCCGACCCATCAGTGATCCAGGCAATGCCACGTTTGCAGGCTGCGTTCGAGCACTCGTGGGCGTTGCTCAGCAGCGATGAGCGCCGCGCCTTCGCTCGGCTGGCTGTGTTTCGCGATGGAGGTGAACGCGATGCGATGCTGTCGGTTGCGCAATGTGCGTTGCCGGTCCTCAGGGCGTTGTGCGATAAGTCTCTGCTGAACCACACACCGTCCGGGCGATACACCGTCCACGAGCTGCTCCGGCAATTCGCCGAAGGCAAACTTCGAGCCATGGCACACGAATTCGAAGACGTGCAGGCACTGCATTGCGCCTACTACGTCGAGTTCGTGTATGCCCGAGAAGATGCGCTCAACGATGCGCGACAAAACGAGGCGCGCCGTGAGATCGCCGCCGAGATGGGCAATATCCGCGCGGCATGGAGTTGGGCGGTAGCCCGAAAACAGACCCGCACGCTTAGGCCAGCGTTGGAAGGCCTACGCTTGTTTCTCGATCACACCGGCTGGTATACCGAAGCCATCGCAATGTTCGAGGCTGCCGCCGGAACCGTGCGCTCAGAGGCTGGCGATGACCAATTGCTCCATGGGCAATTGCTGGCGCGACAGGCCTGGTTCCATCATAGGCGCGATCAGTTTGACGAGGCGCAGCTGCTGATCCAGCACGGTCTGAAGATTCTCCGAGCCGCACAGCCGCCCCTCCGGGCGGAAGAGGCGCTTTGTCTGCAGTGCCTCGCCAACATGGCCCGCGCTGTGGGCGATTTCGATTTGTCAATCGAGTATGCGGGGCAAGCTTTGGCGCTGTATCGCGTCGTTGGCAATCCCCGTCCCATCGCAGCGTCGCTCAACAGCCTGGCGGTGGCGTATGCCGAGCGGGGCCGGCTTGAGGACGCCCGCCGGTTGCACGAAGAATGCCTTGAGATCAGGCGGGCGATGGGAGATCGAAGAGGGGTGGCCACTGTGCTGGTCAATCTGGCGTTTGCTGCGCTGGCGAGAGAAAACTATGCACAAGTCAAGCCGCTCGTGCGCGAGGCGCTGACCATCTTCCGGGAGATCGGCTACCCTATGGGCGAGGCCGTCGCGCTCAACAATCTGGGCGTGGCCTACCACATGCTCGGCGAATATGATGACGCCCGGGAATTGCTGAACCAGTGCCTGACGCTCAGCCAGGAATTGGGACACCGGCACATCACGGCGCATGCCCTGAGCAGTTTGGCTGGCGTGGCTGTGTGGCGATTACGCCTCGGCGTGGCAACTGATGCACGAGGCGCTGCTGACGGCGCGCAAGATCGGCTCGGTGTCAGCGACGCTGTTCGGGCTGGTCAGTGCAGCCAGGCTGCTGTCTGACCAGGGGCAACGGGAGCGGGCGGCAGAAATCGCTTCGTTTGTCTTCAATCATGCCGCAGCCAACCACGAAACGAAGAATCGCGCCGGGCATCTTCTCGATGAGCTGCAGGCGCAATTGCCCGCAGCCACCCAGGCGGTTGTGACGGCGCGGGGTCAGGCAATGAGTTTGGACGATGCGGCAGCCGGCGTATTGGCGTGGGCAACTGCGCTGGCCTGAGGAGTTTCGACCTGCGCCTGGCCGCAGGTCGGGATCGCAGGAGATCCCGAGACTTACCTGCGCGGGGCAGACGTGTTGCGCACGCCATCATCACGATGACGCGCGAACCGCCTCGCGGCGCGCGCCTTCGCCTTCGTCGCTTCAGCCTCGCGGCTCCTCGGCCGGGCGCCGGTCTCAAGCGAATGCAACAGGCGACGCGAGACCGCGGCGATGTCGTCCACGGCTGCATAGAACGCCGCCTCGTTCGCCTGCGACGGTTTGTTGAACCCACTCAGCTTGCGCACGAACTGTAAGGCTGCGGCGTGAATTTCGGCTTCTGTCGCCGGCGGGTCGAAGTTGTAGAGCGTCTTGATATTTCTACACACGTGTGCACCTCTAACCGAATCTCTTCGTCTCGATGACCTCGATCGCCCTGCCCACGCCGTCCTCGGCGCAGATTTTCGCGCTCAGCGCCTCCGCCCGTCGTGCCATGCCGGCGTCCGTCGTGGCAACTTGGATCGCATGCGCAAGCGCGTCAGTCGTCAGCTTCTTCTGCGGGATCGGCGCAGGCCCGACACCGAGCGCCTCGACGCGCCGGCCCCAAAACGGCTGGTCGCCGAAGAATGGCACGATCACCGATGGCTTGCCTGCGCGCAGGCCGGCAGCCGTCGTGCCCGAGCCGCCATGATGCACCACCGCGGCGCATTGTGGGAAGAGCCAATCGTGCGGCGCGGCGTCTAGCATGAACACGTTCCTAGGCACAGCAGCCGTAGTCAATCCACCCCAGCCCGTGGCCAGGATCGCGCGTAGGCCTGTGCGCTTCACCGCTTCCAATACGATGGCCGACTTGGCCTCGCCATCTCGCGCAACCATGCTCCCAAAGCCGACGTAGACCGGCGGTGCGCCGGCGCTCAAGAACGCCAGCAGTTCGCGCGAAGGCTGCCAGCTGCGCGGTGCGGGCAGGAACCAATAACCGGTGACGTGCACCTCGTCGCCCCAGTCACTAGGACGTGGCAAAACGTGCTCGCTGTAGGCATACAGCTTGGGCACAGGCCGGCCTCGCAGCGTGGCGTCGTCCTTGGCAGGCGGCAATCCCAGCGTGTTGCGCCGGAAGGAATTCACCATCCTGCGATAGGGCAGCGTGGCGCCCACGGTGAACAAGCTATAGCTGAGTTTGTTGAACAGCGGGCCGTAGTCCGCGCCGCCAAAGGCTGGGTTGGCGAAGGCTGTAGTCGGCGAATAGGCCGGCAGCGCCATGGCCAGAAAGCCCGGGATGTTCAGCTTCTCCGCAATGTGCACGCCTGCCATCGCCTTGGGATGGAACACGATGGCGTCCGAATCCTGCGACGCAGCCCAACAGTCTTCTACCATCTGGCGCAGCGTGGGCATCATGCGTTTCAGCAGGCTCATCAGCCCCTTGCCCGCCAGCGCCGCCTTGCCCTCGGGCGATTGGATCAGTTGGATCAGACCTGTCTCCAGCGGCGCAAAGTCCAGGCCATAGTCCATGACGAATTTGGCAAAGCCGGAATCGGTGACCAGCCGCACAGCGTGGCCGGCGCGCTGCAGGCCCAGTCCAAGCGCGACATACGGTTGCACATCGCCGCGCGTCCCCAGCGTCAGGATCGTGATGTTCATCGCCTCTTCCTCTCCCGTTCAGGTCGCGTTAGCGCAACGGCCATCCCACGTTTCACCAGCGTCATGATTTGATCGAAGGCGCGCATGATCTTCTTCGTCCGAGTGATTCGCCCCGAGCCGCGGGCCAACGCGACGGCGCCGAGACCGCATGTTGGGAAAGAAAGTCAGCTTCCTAAAGAAATTTAAGGTCGTCCATCTTGACGCCGCACACGCGTAACACTATAAACCCGATTCGCCAATTGAAAAGCTCGTTAGGTGAGGCTCCTGGTTGAACACAAGCTGCCGCCCGGAAACGTCGAGAGACGCCAATGGGTAAAACGGGCAAGGCCGGATTAAGGCTTTGCATGGAGCAGCTGATTCTGATCCCGCGGCGCGTTTCTAACGCGCGGAATCTACGTCCACCAGTGCCAAAACTTTCACGAGGGGCGCAGAAACCCGTCTGGGCCTTCTGGCGACGGGCGACTTTCCAAAGCGTATGTGCGACAGCCCCTCGAGATCGAGGGGCTGTTTTGTTGTGCTTGGTGCTTGGTGCTCGTCGAGCCGTTGTAATTCCAAATGGGTTGCTATCATGATCAGATTGACCTTCCCCACGCGCGAGACGTTGCGCCGCCTGCCGTTTACATCGGCGGACGTTGCAGTCGTGCTCGGCGCACTTGCGCTCATCGTCGTCACAGCCTACGTGGGCAGCACGGCGCTGGTGCCCTTCCAGCCACCGGAGGTGCTGCCCGAGCCGATCAGCCTGGACGTCGTGCATCTGCCTTATTACCTTGCGCGCAGCACGCTGCGTATGTTCATCGCGCTATTCTTCTCGTTGCTGTTCACGTTCACCTATGGCTATGTGGCAGCGCACAGTCCGCGCGCTGAGCGCGTGCTCATCCCGCTGTTGGATATTCTGCAGAGCGTACCGGTGCTGGGCTTCTTGTCGGTCACAATAACCCTTTTCATCGCCTTGTTTCGTGGCAGCCTGCTGGGGTTGGAGGCGGCTTCGATCTTCGCCATCTTCACCAGCCAGGTGTGGAATATGACATTTTCGTTCTACCAGTCTTTGCGCACCATCCCGCGCGAGCAGCAGGAGATGGCCCGCATGTTTCGGCTGCCGCGCTGGCAATACTTCACCAAAGTCGAGGTGCCGAACTCGATGATCGGCCTGACGTGGAACACGATGATGAGCTTCGGCGGCGGCTGGTTCTTCGTCGCGGCAAGCGAAGCGATCAGTGTGCTCAACCAGAACTACTGCTTGCCCGGCATCGGCGCCTACGTGACCGAAGCGGTTGATCAGCAGAATGTCGGCGCACTGATCGCCGCCATCGTTGCCATGGCGATCATGATCGTGCTGGTGGATCAATTGGTGTGGCGCCCACTCATCGCCTGGTCGCAGAAGTTCCGCAACGAGCAAAGTGAAGCCAGTGAGATGCCGACATCGTGGGTGTTGAACCTCTGGCGCGCAGCGCGGTTGCCATCGCTCATCAGCGAAGCGTTGCGTCCGGCGAGTGAGTTCGTCAACCGCGCGCTCAGCGGCACGCTCTTGCTCAAGCCGGCGCAGCGGACACCGCCTCGCGTGGGGATGCAATTGTGGGTGGACTGGGTCTATAACTTCCTGATCGTGGCGCTCGTCGCCGGCAGCGCGGTCGTGCTGATCCGGTTCATCCTCAGCGAGGTTGGCCTCGTCGAAGTGGGCAATACCTTCGTACTTGGGTTGATCACCATGGCGCGCGTCGCCGTGCTCACGGTGGTGGGTACGTTGATTTGGGCGCCGATCGGTGTGGCCGTTGGCTTCACCCCACGTTTGGCGCGGTTGATCCAGCCTGTCGCACAGTTCCTGTCGGCTTTCCCGGCCAACTTCCTCTTCCCGTTCGTCACGGTTGCCCTGATCGCGACAGGCGTCAGCTTGAACGTGGGTAGCATCTTGCTGATGTCGCTGGGCGCGCAATGGTATATCCTGTTCAATGTCATCGCCGGCGCGCAGACCATCCCCAGCGACCTGCGCGAGATGGCGGCCAACATGGGGTTACGCGGCTGGAAGCTGTGGCGTCGGTTGATCATTCCCGGCATCTTCTCGGCCTGGGTGACGGGCGGCGTCACTGCCTCGGGCGGGGCGTGGAACGCCAGCATCGTGGCCGAGGTGGTGTCGTGGGGCGATACTCAGCTCGTGGCGACCGGACTGGGCGTGTATATCGCGCGCGCAACCGAAGTCGGCGATTGGCCGCGCATTGCGCTTGGTGTCGCCATGATGTCGTTGTTCGTCGTTGCGCTCAACCGCCTGTTCTGGCGGCGGCTGTACGTCCTGGCTGAAAGCAAATATGTCTTGTGAAAAGGGGGTATCGAAATGACGACACTGCCCATCAACGTTGCGGCAGGGCGCGCGCGTGACAATCGCGACGACGCGCTGATTCGCGCTGTCAAAGTCTGCAAACACTTCGAGCTGCCGGGCAGCCATAGCATCTTCACCGTGCTTGAAGACATCAACCTCGCCGTCAAGTCGGGCGAGATCGTGGCGCTGCTCGGCCGCAGTGGGAGCGGCAAAAGCACGCTGCTGCGCATCCTGGCCGGACTCATCCCCGCATCGAGCGGCGACATATTCTCATCGGGTCGGCGCTTGACCGGTCCTAACCCCGATGTCGCGATGGTGTTCCAGTCGTTCGCATTGCTGCCATGGTTGACGGTGCAGCAAAACGTCGAGCTGGGCCTGGAAGCCGTCGGCGTGCCGATGAAGGAGCGGCAGACGCGCGCGCTCAAAGCGATTGACATGGTCGGTCTGGACGGCTTCGAGAGCGCTTATCCCAAAGAGCTGTCGGGCGGCATGCGCCAGCGGGTCGGCTTTGCGCGGGCGTTTGTTAAGCAGCCGAAGGTGTTGTTCATGGATGAGCCGTTTAGCGCGTTGGACGTGCTGACTGCCGAGAACTTGCGCAGCGAGATCAGCGACTTGTGGGAGCGGGGCGACTTTCCGGCGCAGAGCATGTTGATCGTCACGCACAACATTGAGGAGGCGGTGTATTTGGCCGACCGGGTAATCATCCTTGGCGCGAACCCAGGCCGCGTGCGCGGCGAGGTGATGATTGACCTGCTGCGCCCCCGCGACCGAGGCGCGCGCCGGTTCAAGGATCTGGTGGACGGCATCTACATCGTCATGACGAACCCCGACCGCGATCTAACCACGGCAATGACCGGCATCCCGCCGCGCCGCGAGACGCCATATCCACCCCTGCCGCACGCTACCGCCGGCGGCATTAGCGGCCTGCTTGAGCTGCTTTATGAGCGGCCCGAACTGCGCGACTTACCCGAAGTGTCCAGCTCTTTGCAACTGCCGACGGATGATCTGCTGCCGATCGTTGACGCAGCGGTCATGTTGGGTCTGGCGGAGGTGAGACAGGGCGACATCACGCTCACCGAAGCCGGCAGGGCGTTTGCCATAGCCGACATCCAGACCAGTAAGGACATCTTCCGCGCGCAGGTGCTGGAGCGCGTGCCGACGGTGAAGATGATCTACACTGCGCTGAAAGAGAAGCCGAACGGCTCGATGCGCGCCGGGTTCTTCCTCGACATTCTGGACGAGCACTTCCCGCGTGAGGAGGCGCAACATCAATTCGAGACAGCGGTGGATTGGGGGCGCTATGCCGAGCTGTTTGAATACGACCGCAGCGAGGACCGGCTGTTCCTGCCGGTTGAGGTGAGCGAGTTAACGGACTAAGTCCAAGTGCAGCGCGTCGCCGTGTCGTCGGCGGGTCAATCTTTCGCTCTCATGCCGCCAGATGCCAGCCCACGCACGCAGCGAGCATGAGCGCGGCCATGGCGACGGAGCTTGAGCCGTCTCGCTCGCGGCGGGTGAATGCGGCCGTAGCCCACAGGCTGATCGGCAGCGTCAGCGTGATCGCAACGGCGACGCTCGGCGGCAGCAGCGCTGCGCCGGCCAGCGCCCACGTCGACGCGTAGGTCAGCGCGGTCAGGAGGCGATGCAGGTGCAATGCGCGCTTGCCCAGCATGACGACCAGCGTGCGCTTGCCGACGGCCGCATCTGCGCGCCGATCGGCCCAGTGAACCCCGAGCAAATTCGCCATGGTAATGGTGAACACAGGCAGCAGGCCCAGCACGGCATCCGGCGTGATCGCGCCGCGCTGCGTCGCAAAACCGAGCAGCGGGATCAGGATCGCGCCAAGCGCGGCGTTGGCGAGTTCCCCCAACCCGCGCCGCTCAAGCGCCAGCGGCGGCATGGAGTAGCACCAGCCGCCGAGGAGGCCGAGCAGGAGGATGGCGAATGCAGCGGGCGATAGCCAGCCGAGTGCCGTAGCCATGGCACCTGCGAGGAGCGCGCAAGCAGCGGCGATCAAGGCAGCGCGCAAGGCAAACGCTGGCGCAACCAAACCGGAAGGCAGCACGCCACTCCCGCCGGAGAACCATGTGCGCTGACTCAAAGCGTCGGTATCGCGGTCGGTATACTCATCGGCGAAATGTGCGCAAAGGTTGGCCGCCAGCAACGCGACCAAGCCGGCGGCTGCTGATGACCATCGCACATCTCCGGTAGCATGTGCGCCCATGAGCACGCCCAGCGCGCAGACCAGCACGCCCACAGCCAGCATCTGCGGGCGCGACATTCTGAACAGAGCAACGATACGCGTTTGCGTGTTGACGCGGATAAGATCCATGGTCGTGGCAGGCTACAAGCCTCTATATCTTTGTCTACGACAAGTGGACGCATCGCCCGCTCGGTCAACACAGTCGCATCCTCCCCCCACTTGCTTGTATCTGGCTTAAGGCGCTGTGCCATCGCGCAGGCGCGTATTGGGATGAAAGGCTGCCCAAGAGAACCAGAAATGGTTCGTGCCCACCACTTCCTCAAGCTGCTTGCCCTTCAACGGGCCGTCAATCGCGCGCCCGAATCCATCCCAACGGCTGCCCGTCTGCAGGTCCACGATGTCGTCGCCCGATCGCGTGAAATCGAGCACCTCGCCGTCCAGCCGACGCGAGAACGAAACGGCTGCGCCGACGCTGCGGCCATCCGCCACCGCCGGCGCATCCAACGCCGAAGCGGCGCCCGGCGTCCACAGTATGACCACCGGCTCGCCGCCGACAACGTCGGTCAGCACACCCTGCGCGGCTAGCGCGTCGTATGCGAATGCGACCGGATCATCGTTCAGGTTCAGCGCGAACACGCGCGCCAGTGCAGGCAGCAAGTTTGGCGTCTGCGGCCCTTGATATAAGAAGGGCCGGGTATCAGGATTGTCATAGCCGATGTAGGGATTTCGACCATACGGTCTGAAGAAGCCCGTGTCACGATCGAGCACTCTGCCGGTTGGATGGGCAGCCTTGAAGTCGGTCCAGGCGATCAAGGTCATCGGGCGTTGGGTCAGCCATCGGCCGGCGTATTCACCGACGATGGCCTGACCCGTGCCCTGTTGCCACCACGTCTCGGTCTGGCGGTCGTACATGATCAGGTTGCTGTAGCGCAATCGGCCGGTGGTGCCGAAGTCGAGCACTCGGCCATCGAACGTGCGCTCGAACGCAATGGCAGTATTGCACAGCGGGCAGTAGGTCACGGCCAACGGTACGCCGCCCACGATGTCGTTGACGATCTCGTGCCAGGTGAGGATTTGCACGGGATAGGCGCGCGCATCGCCGTTCACGTTGATCAGCGCGACGGCTTCATTCGGCTTGAGCCAGGCATCTGCTTCGGCCACTGAGATGAACTTCGGTGTGTCTATGGCCGGGATGCCATCCTTCGGCGGCCCACCGGATAAGATCTCGTCGAAAGACACGACGCTCTTGCTGAAGTCGGTCTTGAACTCGGCGCCGGCGCCATCAGGTGGTAGCTGGGGTGGCAGGAAGGCAGGTGTCGCGGGGGGTGGTGTCACTGGTGTCATTGGCGTCGTCAGCGTCGAGGTAGCGGCGGTCGTTGGCTGCGCATCGGTAGTGGGACCGGCGTTGCGCAGCGAAGGGGTGGGTGCCGTTGTGAGCGGTGTGGGAGTTGGGGGAGACGTAGCCATCGCACAACCGGCCATAACCAGGCAGGACAGTAGGATCAGGTGCATAAGCAGTTTCATGTCGGCATCTCCGAAGGTGAATCGGTCACGGGCGACTCTATAGTTAGGCCACCCGTCTCACCCGACGCAATTCGCTGCAGGCCGTTCATATCGAGCAACGTCACCCGTCCGCGCTGAAGTTCGACCAACCTGCGCCCGCGCATTTCGTTGAGCAGTTTAGTGACCGTCTCGCGCGTTGCACCGATCATGTCGGCCAGTTCCTCGTGCGTGTAGCGCACTTCCATGCGCTGCGTGAACGACAGCAACGCGCGATGTGGCTGCGCCAGTTGTAAGAGCAAGCGCGCCAGTCGCTCCGGCGCGCGCCGATAAGCGAAGTCGAGCAGCCGATTTTCGAGGCTGGTCAGCCGTTGTCCCAACGCCTCAGCAATGCGCATGGCGATGCGCGGGTCGCCGAACAACAGCCGCTGCACGTGGTCGCGCGACATCAGGCACAGCACGCACGGCGTCAACGCCTGAGCGAAGGCGCCGTGCATGCCCTGGCCAAGCAACGACATCTCGCCGAAGATCGAGCCGGCTTCGTAGATGTGTATGGTCAGTGCGCGACCGTCTGGCGTGAGCTGATACAACTTGACGCGCCCTTTCTTCAGGATGAATAACACTTCGGCCGGATCTTCGGGCGAATGAAAGACCGTGCCTGCAGCCACTTCTTTCATCGGCGCAGCGCGCGCCAGCGCAGCCATCTCGTCGGATGAGAGGTCCTGAAAGATGGCGACCTCAGAGAGGTGACTTTGCTTGCGCAGGGACAGCGCGTCATCCAGGTTCATGATCGCATCGTACAGGATGCAGGAGTTTTACGGATGGTGCATCGCGTCTGGCGCTTTCACCGATTGATGAACCAGGCAAAGGCCAGGCCGGCTACACCGCCGTAGATCAGGTGACCGAGCAGGCTGGTGAGCGTCATCTCGTTAAACATGAACAGCGGCATGCCCATCATGGCCGGCATGATAACGAGCGGCCCGAGCACCCACCACACTGCGCCCCACACCAGTCCCCAGATTAGCCCCTGGGCATAGGTGCGCGCGCGGCTGCCGAAGATCAGCCCGAACGTCACGCCGATGAAGATGCTGATGAGCATGTGGATGAGAACCCCGACGACGGCCGAGTTGCTGCCGGCCAGACCGGCGATCATCGGTATCATGCCCATCACCGCCATCATGGCGCCGAACACGATACCGCCGGCCATGCCGCCGACGACGCCCGCCAGTGCGAACTTGGAAAGAACCGATGATTGTTGAGTAGTCGCTTGCATTTGGTTTGCCTCCTATTTGGACTAAACTGCGTTCAGGTTATCCAAATGCGCTTCCGCTGAATGTGTGCGCGCTCACATTCAGCGCGAATTCGTTGGTCGCTTGGCGGATAATCGGTGTATGTCGAGCAGAAGCGTCAGTTTGCGCATCCCTCAGGTGGGCGAGGCGGCGCCGGATTTCGAGGCGACGGATGTCGAAGGCCGCACCATCGCGCTGAGTCAGCATCCAAAGCCCGTCGCGCTGGTGTTCTTGCGCCACCTGGCCTGACACTATTGCATGATGCATCTGGTGCAGTTGCACCAGGCCCTCTACGAGCAGCGCATGGATGCGCCGGTGTTGGCGTTTTCGTTTGCGCCGGCCGAGCGCTTCATGCGCTGGATTGACCTTGCGCTTGAGGCCGAGATGCCGCGTGAGTGGCGGGCAAATACGCGCTTTATCGCCGACTCGTCCCTGCGCATCTATCGCGCCTATGGGCTAGGCCGTAACTCGCCATTGCGGGTTTATGGCCCGCGCATCCTGCTGCACTATGCGCTCCGCTGGTTGCGTGGGCATGGCATCCCGAAGGTCGTCGAGGACCCGTTGCAGCGCGGTGGCGACTTCGTAGTGGATGCACAAGGGCGCGTCGCGCTTAGCCACGTCGGCGTGGATCAGGCCGACCGGCCGCCGGTGGAGCGCATCATCGCTGCGCTATCCGGCAGCAGCAGCCTCTGATGCGTCGTGCGCCGACTGGGGAAGGTGGGGGAGAGGGACGCGCGGCGGAACACAAGTCGGCAGGCTGCCTAGTCCCTCAATGTCCGGTAGGCCATCGAGTAACGCCTCGCACAAAAGTGCGCGTTAGCTTCACTGCGCGCGTAACCTGTGCGCCGAATGCTTATACTTAGTATGGCCGAATTGATGAGCCGTGCAGGATTCGAACCTGCGACACGAGGATTAAAAGTCCCCTGCTCTGCCAGGCTGAGCTAACGGCCCTATGCCTAATCATACCGCTACTTTCCAGGCTCTGGAAGCGCGTCATCGCTCCTGCGTCGCTCGCGTGTGCCGCTCGGCCAGCCGGGCCAATACTTCGCGCAGCGCTACGCCGCGCTCGTTCAGCAGCACGAGCAGGTGGAAGAGCAGATCGGCGCTTTCTTCGATCAGCCGGTCTTCATCCTGTGCGACGCCGGCCAGCGCCGCTTCCAGCCCTTCCTCGCCCACTTTTTGGGCGATCTTCAGGCGACCTTGCGCAAACAGCCGCGCGGTGTAGCTTTCGTCTGGCGCAGCGACGCGGCGCGACTGCACGATCTCGGCCAGTTCTTCGAGGAAACCGGCTGGGGGTGGTTGGAGCGCGTTGCCGTTCACGTCCTGCCAGAAGCAGCTCTCGCGGCCGGTGTGGCATGTTGGGCCGGCCGGCTCGGCGCGGACGAGCAGACAATCGGCGTCACAATCGGCGCGCACTTCGCGCACGCGCAGCACGCTGCCGCTGGTTTCGCCCTTGTGCCACAGCGTCTGTCGACTGCGCGACCAGAACCACACCTCGCCGGTGTGCAGCGTGTGCTGAAGCGCCTCCTCATTCATCCAGCCCAGCATAAGCACGCGGCCGGTTAGGGCGTCCTGAACAATGGCGGGGAGCAAGCCGAGGGCGTCGAATTTAAGTTGAAGCATGTCTCGCTGCGCTATGGGACAAGCCAGTCGCATCGCAACCTCGCGCGTGATTATAGTGGCGCAGTCATATATCTTCAGTGGCATCGCGATCGTGTGAGCCATCTTTGTCCTCGCCTTTGGTATCACTTTCATCGCTTGTGCCGAACTCGGGCAGGATGAGCCGCGTCGGTTCGTCGTTGTAGAGGCCGGGCATGATCAGCCAGAAGGCTTGACGACACTGGAACAGCCGCAACGGCAATACCTCCTCCGGCAGGTGTAGCCGTTCATGTTCTTCCCAGTCGTCCAGCGCGCCGGCGTGCAGCACGGCGCAGGGCGGGCACAACTCGCCCGGCTTGCCTCGCGCTGGATCGTATTCCAGGTCTGCCGGGTCGAGTGGACGGGGCTTTGGCATGTGTTTGTCTTGTGCGAAGGGGCAGGGCTTGCCGCCAAGCTTGGCTGGCAACAGGCCGGAGCAGATCAACGAATCGGAATACAACATGCCATCGGCGGAGATGAAAAGCGCGCGCGGGTTGAAGTCGGAATTGGTCATAGCGCCTCCGGTTTTTCGTTACCGTGTTTTCAACATTATACACGGTATCGGTGACGTGTCAACTGTCAGCGTATGACGAGGCGTGATCCAGCCAGGGCAGAAACCTGGCGGATGGGGGAATGAGTCGCGCGGCGTGCAGATCCGCGCGGGGATTCCTACAGGTCGGCGCCGTAGCGGAAGCCGGCGCGTTCGGCCACGAGGGTGAGATGCTTGGATGTCGCGCGCGTGGGCGCATAGGCGCCGGTCTCCCACTCGCTGACCGTTTGTTGGCGCACGCCCAGCTCGCGCGCGAACTCGGCCTGGCTCATGTTCATGTGCTCGCGCAGCGCCTTGATCAGACCGGCGTTCCAGAGGATCGTGTCGCCGTCACGTTCGACGATGTAGCGGCTGGCCAGTTTGGCCGGGACGGCGAATACGACCTGTCTGCGCTGTAGATCCACCGCCGCCACTTTGTAACCGGCGTCCAGCCAGGCCTTCGCCTGGGGAGAGGCGCGCCGGCGGTTGCTCCACCACCCGCGCTCAATGCGTGCGCCCTCTGGCAGAGGCTTGCCCAGGATCTTCTCGATTTGCGCGAAGGTCAGGGTGATCTCATCCTGATCTCGCTCGTGCAAGTAAGTGAACAGGGGGTAATACTTGCTGCCGGGCTTGCTCATGCTCCACTGACCGTCATCCGTTCTGCTGCGCTGCTGTGTCGCCGAACGCGCTCTGCATCTACAGCGTAGAGATTAGATCAACCTGCCTTAAAGTCAAACTCACAGTCGCACGGGCACGCCCCGACCGGCGAGGTAGCGCTTCACCTCGCCTATGCTGAAGGTTTTATAGTGGAAGACCGAAGCCGCCAGCACAGCGCTGGCGCCGGCCTGGATCGCTTCGTAGAAGTGCTCGAGCTTGCCGGCGCCACCGGAGGCAATGACCGGGATGTTCACAGCGCTGCAGATCGCGCGCAACAACGGCAAGTCGTAGCCGTCCTGTGTGCCATCGGTGTCCATGCTGGTGAGCAGGATTTCGCCGGCGCCGCGCCGTTCGGCCTCTTGTGCCCATGCGACAGCGTCCAGGTCAGTCGGTATGCGCCCACCGTTCAGATATACCTTCCAACCGTCGCCATCGCGTCGGGCGTCTATCGCCACCACCACGCATTGCGACCCGAAGCGCCATGCCGCCTCGTTGATCAGATTGGGGTTGCGCACGGCAGCGCTGTTGATCGAGCATTTGTCGGCGCCGGCCAGCAGCAGCGTGCGAAAGTCGTCGGCCGAGCGGATGCCGCCGCCGATGGTGAAGGGAATGAACACCTCGTCCGCTACACGGCGCGCCATCTCGACGGTCGTGCCGCGGCCTTCGTGCGAGGCCATGATGTCGAGGAAGACCAATTCGTCGGCGCGCTCGCCATTGTAGATGCCGGCTTGCTCCACCGGGTCGCCTGCGTCGCGCAAGTTGACAAAGTTCACCCCCTTGACCACCCGTCCGTTGGCGACGTCAAAGCATGGGATGATGCGCTTGGCGAGCATACTTTACCCTTGCGTGACGATCGTTTGCAATGTTTCCCTGAGCGACAACGCGCCCTCATAGAGCGCGCGCCCGACGATCACACCTGCCACGCCGCGCGACGCATACTGCATCAACTCGTGGATGTCGTCCAGATTGCGCACCCCGCCTGAGGCGATGACTTGGAGGCCGGTCAACTGTGCCAACGCTGCCGTCAGCTCGGCCGCAACGCCGGCCATCATGCCGTCGCGCCCGACTTCCGTATAGAGGGCGTGAATGCCCCCCATCTCTCGCATCAGCGAACCCAGCTCAATCGCCGTCATATGCGTGGCATGCTGCCAGCCGCGCGTGACGATCATGCCATCGCGTGAGTCCAGGCCGACGACGATCCGCTCCGGCCCAAATTGGGCGAGCGCGTCGGCCACGAGCTTCGGGTTCTCCACAGCGGCGGTTCCCAGCACCACGCGGTCGGCGCCGGCGTCGAACGCGACCTTCACATCGTTGATATCCCGCAAGCCGCCGCCGAACTGGATCTTTGCCTTCACGTAGCAGCACAGATCCTGCAACGCGCGGCGATTGGCGCGCCCTGCGGCTTGATCGCCGAACGCGCCGTCCAGGTTGACCACGTGCAGCCAGGTCGCCCCCTCGCTCACCCAGCGCTTGGCGACGGCCAACGGGTCATCCGAATAAGTGATCTGCTGTGACGGGTCGCCTCGTAGCAAGCGTACGACACGCCCGTTGCGCAGGTCAATGGCCGGATAAATCGTGAACATGCTTGACCCTTGGGTTGACATCGCTGACCGTCGAGTTGCTCGCCGGCCACGCCACGAAATTCCTCAACAGGCGCAGGCCAACGTCCTGGCTCTTCTCCGGATGGAACTGGATGCCCCACACGTTGCCCCGTGCGACCACCGATGGAAACGGGTAGCCGTAGTCGGTGACCGCCAGCACATGCGCCGGATCGGCAATCTGCGGGTGATAAGAGTGGACGAAGTAAGCATAGTCGCCATCGCATATGCCGGCCAGCAGCGGATGATCCGCCCTTTTCAGCCACAATTGATTCCAGCCGATGTGCGGGATTTTGAGCTGGGATTCGCCTTCGGCGTTCGCGGTGTTGTTTCGAGTTGAGAAGTGGAAGCGGACAACTCGGCCGGGGATCAGGCTCAGTCCTTCCCACTCACCCATCTCCTCACCGACTTCGAACAGTAGTTGCATGCCGACGCAGATGCCGAGCAGCGGCTTACCTTCCAGCGCCAGCGCACGCAACGGCTCGAACAGTTCACGCGCCTTTAGGCCGTGCTGGCAATCGGCAAATGCGCCCACGCCGGGCAGCACCAACTTATCGGCGCGCTCCAGTTCGCGCCGGTCGTCGGTCAACGTGAGTTCAGCGCCGACGTGTTCCAGCGCTTTGCACACATTGCGCAGGTTGCCTGCGCCGTAGTCAATCACTGCAATCATGGATGTCCTCGAATGCGCTGCGCCGCGCGCCCTATCGCGTCAGGCGGAAGGCCAGTTCGCCCGCAAACTCGATGCGCTCGACGCGCCAGGGCCGGTTGGCGATCATCGCCTCGAAGCGCGCCGCGTAGTTCTCGCGCATGCCAACGTTCCGGCCGCCCACCGTCCGCGTAGGGAACGAGACGACGATGCAGCGCGCATTGATTGTATCCAGAATGGCCGCGCCGGCGGCTTTGTCGAGCTGTTCCAGGCAGGGGAGCGCCTTGAGCAACAGAGCGACGTCGGCCGCATCGGTAGGGCAGTCGGTGACCACATCGCGGGCTTCGGCCTTGCCCGCTACGCCGAGCGCCGCCAGGGCTGCCCGCAGAAAGCCTGCTAGGTCCTCGTAGATGTCCACAGCATGGTATGTCGCGCCGGCGGCCAGCGGCATCCACGGCAGGCTCAGCGGGTTCAAGCCGCAGGCCAAGTCGAGCACCGAGCGCGTCGGGCCAACGTCGGCAAGCACGCGCGCATAGAACGCATCCAGGATGGGGAGTCGCTCGCGCGTCGAGGCGTGGTGGTTCATGATGGATCGCAACACGGCGCGCCGCGCAGCGTCGTCGGGCGCTTGGATGATCTGACGCAGCCATGCGCCATAGTCTGGGCGTTTGTCGGCGAAATACAGGCCGGCAGCCTGATGCAGCGCCTTCTTGGTCGCTTTGACGGCGTCTTGGAGCGTCGCGCGCTTGCACAGCTCCGCAGCGCCGATGCGCCGCACGAGCGCTGCGCCGATCGCGCTGTATTTGCGGCTGGCGCGCACTTGCATGACCAGCTCATCCAGCCGGGGATCCTCGCGCATCATGTCAGCTCGCGCAAACGCGCCATCAACTGCGTCATGAAACGCAGGTTGTGCAGCGTAGCCAATCGCAAGTATGCCGCATCTTTGACCTTGAAGAGGTGATGCAGGTAGCCGCGCGAATAGCGCCGGCAGGTCGGGCAGTCGCAGTACTCGCAGACCGGCGCGCTCGACTTGATGTGCTTATCGTCACCGATGTAGAGGTAGGACCACCACTGACCATCGAAGCGCGTCTCATGAGGCGGCTGGTTGAAGATCATCAGCCGGCCCCGTCGGGCGTCGCGCGTGGGCAGGGTGCAGTCGAACAAGTCGTAGCCCATGCGCGCGCAGGCGATGACGCTATCGGGATGGCCGATGCCCAGGGCGTGCATGGGCAGCGCGCGCGGGACGAGCGCGCGCGTATAAGCGACGATGTCATGCAGGAGTGCGCCTTCGCTATCCAGCGGCCATCCGCCGTAGCCGAAGCCGTCGAAGCCGATCTCCAGCAACGCCTCGGCGCAAGCCTTGCGCAGCGCTTTGGACGCGCCGCCCTGAATCACGCCGAACAGCAGCGGCCGCTCGGCAGCAGGGTCTGCGGAAGGCAAATCGGCTGCTGCTCGCTGCGCGTCCATGTGTCTGCGCGAACCAGGGTCGCCGCGAGGCATGGCCAGCCACCGCTCGAACTCGGCTTTGCAGCGCCTGGCCCAGGCAATCGTCCGACGGACGCTCTCGCGCTGCTCGGCCTCGCCGTCATCCGGGTGGGTGCAGTCGTCCAGGCAAATGACAACGTCCGCGCCAAAGCCGAGCTGGAGCTGCACGCTCTTCTCCGGCGTCAGCAGCACTTTGTCCTTGCCATCGGGCCGGAAGACCAGCCCCCGGTCGGTGAGCGAGCCGAACTTCGGGTTCTGTCGGATGAGTGAGTAGGCCTGGAAGCCGCCGCTATCGGCCACGATCGGCCGCCGCCAACTGGTCATCGCGTGTAGGCCGCCGAGGGATTTCACGGTGGTGGCGCCGGGGCGCTGCATCAGATGGAAGATGCTCATCACGACCCCCTCAACGCCGACGGTTTCGAGATCGGCGCTGTCCGCAGCGCGCACAACGCCGCGCGTGGCATCAGGCAGGAAGGCCGGCAGGGCCAGCGCACCATGCGGCAGATGGAGGAAGGTGTCGGGAGGCATAGGGCGGGGATCAGACATCCGGCACGTCGCTTCCGGCTGCCGAAGCGCTACTGATAACCGGCGATGCCTCATCTTCTTCAGGCGACCGTCCTTCGGCAGATGTTGCGCCCTCGATCACCAACACGTATTCTCCCTTGAGCGCTTGGTCTTGCACCAGGGCGAGCAACTCCGATAGCCGGCCGCGGTCTACGCGTTCGAACATCTTGGTCAGGTCGTTCGCCAGCGCTGCGCACCGATCGCCATACACGGCAATCGCATCGGCGATCAGCGCGGCGACGCGGTGCGGGCTTTCGTAGAAGATCAGCGTGTGGGGCGACTGCGCATCCACTGCGAGGAAGCGCCGGCGCGCGGTCGGTTTGCGTGGCGGGAAGCCACGGAAGATGAACGCATGGGTCGGCAGTCCGCTCAGCACCAAGGCCATGACGAAGGCGGCCGGCCCAGGGATCATGGTCAGCGGTAGTCCCTCTTCGATGCAGCGCCGCACTAACACGAATCCGGGGTCGCTGATGCCCGGAGTGCCGGCGTCGCTCACCAGCGCCACCGCGCGCCCCTCACGAAGCAGCGCGATGATTTTTTCGGCGGCTTGCCGCTCGTTGTGTTCGTGAAATGACATCTGCGGGCGGGTGATGCCGAAGTGCTTGAGCAGCCGGCCGGTGTAGCGCGTGTCCTCGCTGGCAACCACATCAGCGCTGCGCAGCACCTCTAAGGCGCGCTGGCTGATGTCGCCGAGGTTGCCGATGGGCGTCGCGACCAGGTAGAGCATCGCAGCGAGCCTATAGCACGCCCTTCGTCGAGGGGATGCCGCTTCGGCGCGGGTCAATGCGCGTTGCGGCGTCCAGCGCGCGGCCCAGCGCCTTGAACAACGCCTCGGCTTTGTGATGGTCGTCGCGGCCATACAGCACGTGCGCGTGAAGGTTCAGCCGGCCGTGGGTCGCGATGGACTCGAAGACATGCGGGACGAGCGTTGCGCTCAGGTTGCCGATCTTCGGCCCATCGAACGCGCCGCGAAAGACGGCGTACGGCCGGCCGCTCAAATCCACGATCACGTGCGCCAGCGCTTCGTCCATCGTCACCCAGGCGTCGGCCATGCGCACGATGCCGGCGCGGTCGCCCAACGCCTCGTTCAGCGCATGGCCGAAGGCGATGGCCACATCTTCGACGGTGTGATGCTCGTCCACGTGCAGGTCGCCGGCAGCGCGCACAGTGAGATCGAACAAGCCATGGTGCGCGACATGGTGCAACATGTGGTCATAGAAGCCGACGCCGGTCTGAATATCGGCGCGGCCCGCGCCGTCCAAGTCCAGATACACCGAGACATCGGTCTCGTTCGTCTTGCGTTGAATTCTGCCGATTCTTGCCATGGTTATTTGCTGAGCGCTTTGAGCGCGGCAATCAGCCGATCGGTCTGGTCGGGCCGGCCAACGCTGACGCGCACGCAGTCGCGCAGGCCCTCGCGGTCGAAGTAGCGCACGAGCACGCCCTGCTGCTCCAGGGCCTGCTTCAAGCGGCGCGCGGCCGGCTGGCTTGTCTCGCCGTGGTTCACCGGCGCGTCCTCGGCCACGCGGCACAACACGAAGTTCGCTTCGCTAGGGAAGGGGCGCAACCAGCCGAACTGGGCAAGCATCTCGCTCATGCGCCGGCGCTCCGCCGTCAGCCGGCGCGCGTTTTCGCGCAGGTAGTCGCGGTCGCTCAGCGCGGCGATGGCGGCCACCGTCCCGGCCACGTTGGGCGTGTAGGGTTGCTTGATCTTCCACAGGTGCTGGATGATCGCGCGCGGGAAGACGCCATAGCCGACCCGCAGGCCGGCCATGCCCGCCAACTTGCTGAACGTGCGCAGCACAATCAGGTTGTTGTACGCCGGCACCCAGCTCACCCGACTGGGGCGTGCGCTGAAATCCACATAGGCTTCGTCCAGCACCACCACGACCGGCGACGCCAAAAGCGCGCGCAGTTGTTCGTCGCAGACCGTCGAGCCATCAGGGTTGTTGGGGTCGGCGATGAACAGCAGTTTGCAACGGGTCACTGCGGATGTCGCGTCGCTCGGCGCCATGTGACCGGCGACCTGCGCTTGAACTGCCTGCACGTCAACCGAGAAGTCTGGGCGGCGGGGCGCGGCGACGTAGTCCGCGTTCACCACGTCGGCCACCCAGCGGTACATGCCGAACGTGGGCGGCAAGTCAATGATCGCGTCGCCTGGCCGGACGAAGGCGCGGGCGACCAGGTCAATCACCTCGTCTGCGCCGGCGCCGCATAGGATGTGCTCGGGCGGGACGCCGATGTAATCGCTAATAGCCTCGCGCAGGGCCGTCTGGTCGGGGTCGGGGTAGATGTGCAACGCGTCGGCGCGGGCAAGCGCCTGCAGGGCGCGTGGCGATGGGCCGTAGGGGTTCTCGTTGGCGTCCAGTTTGACGATGTCTTCGGGACGCCGGCCCAGCCGGCGCGAGAGCACCTCGAACGGGGCGATGGGCGTATAGGGTTGCATCGCCCGCAAGTGGGGATTGATAAGAGATTCAACGTCCATACGATCTGGCCGGCTCCCAACTTCCCATTCATGCCTGGGAGCCATGCACGGGAAGTTGCTGCCTGCGATCATGTTGCCAGTCCGATACAAATGATACCTGCGAAGATGACGAGCGCGCCGAGGATCTTCTTATCACCCATGCCTTCGTTGAGGACGAACGCGCCGAGCAGCGCTCCGAACACCACGGATGCGCCGCGCACCGAGGTCGCATAGCTCACCTTGTTCGTAGTCAAGATGAATAGGATGAGCAAATAGCCGCTGGCGAGCATCGCGCCGGTCAGCAGGATGGAATGCCGATTGTTCCGCCATTCTGCGCGCATGGCGTCGCGCTTGTACAAAAGCAGATACGGCGCCAGCAGCGCCATCGTCAGGCTGAAGACCAGGAACATATACACGGGCGGATCTACGTGCGCGACGCCCACTTTGTCCACTGACGAGTAGCCGGCCACGGCCAACCCGCTCAGCAGGGCGAACTGCGACGTCCGCTCGCGCAGCGCACCGAATGGTTCGAGCCACCCTTCTCGGCGAAAGCTGCGCAGGTGCAAGACGTAGATGCCGGCGACGACGAGCATGATGCCCAATAGCCCAAGCGCAGAAATGCGCTCACCGATGAACGCCACAGCAACCAGCGTAGTGAACACCGGCGTCGAGCCGCGTGAGATTGGATACATGAGCGAGAGCTGGCCGCCGCTGTATGCGCTGCCGAGCAGCAGAAAGTAGATTGCTTCGCACAGCGCCGACAGCCCGATCAGCCCCCAGCCGGCCGGCGAGATCGTCCAATCGCGCAGCAGGGCGACAGGCACTAGCAGCGCGCTGGCCACCCCGAGCGCCAGTAACGTATACACCTGCTTGTCGGCGCTGGTCTTGAGCAAAAAGTTCCAAAGGGCGTGTATCGCAGCGGCGAAGAGTAGGCCCCCAATAGCGATGAGGCTCACTTCAGCGACCGACAGAAGGCGCGCAGCGCTGCCACGCGGCCGGGCTGCTCTTCGAAGATGTAGGTGGCGGGTGTGACGACTACGCCGCTGCCGCCAATGGCGCGCAGTTGTTCGATCGCGTCGGTCAGCTCATGGCGCCCGACGACGATGTTCACGGCGAACCAGTGTGCACCGGGATTGGCGGCGGCGCTGTGCGGATTGGGATAGATCGGCGCGATGGTTGGCCCTTGCAACCCCCCTAGCGTAGTGTGCAAGGTGATGGTGCGCCCTACGTCCTCTAGCGACTGTCCGCGCACATTGGCCCAGATCATGAAGTAACCCTCGGCGCGCTGGTGTGCCTCGAAGTACTCCAGCATCTCGATCGCCACGTCCATCACCTCCGGCCGCTTGAGGGAGTTGCAGTTGGCGACCAGGCTGGCTTGCGTATGGAGGATGATGCCATCTTCGATCACGCGCAGCCGATTCTGCTGCAGCGTCGCGCCGGTCTCGGCGATATCGACGATGATGTCGGCGTAGCCGATCTCCGGCACGACCTCCAGCGATCCCTCGGCGTCAATCAAGGTGAACGGCGCAACGTCGTGCTTGCGCAGGAACTCGCGCGTGAGGTGGTGGTATTTGGTCACCACGCGCAGCGGCTGCGCCATCGTGCGAACCTTCGCGGCCAGCTCGGCCATCGTTCGCACGTCTTCCCAAGATTCCGGCACGGCAATGACCACGCGGCACTTCCCGTAGCCAAGTGCGTCGTGCAGGACGCGCACTGCGTCACCGGCGTTCGCGTCCACGATCACGTCGTAGCCGGTGATGCCGAAGTCCATGCCACCGCCGGCCACGCTTACCACGATGTCGCGTGGGCGCTGGAAGAGCACGGTCACCCGCGGCAATGCTGGGATGTGGCCGATATAGCTGCGTGTCGCCGATTGTTTCACGTCGAAGCCGCAGCGCGCCAGAAAATCCAATGTGGGCTGTTGCAGCCGGCCTTTCGATGGCAGCGCCAGTCGAATATCGTTACGCATGGCGATTGAGCATGGCGCGAATGCGCCGCGGTGCTCACGTCTCGCGGCCTCAATTCAGGCCGGCGAGTTCAACGGCCTTCTGCGCGGCTTCGGCGGCGCTGTTGGCTGTGATCAGGTTGGCGCTGGCCAGGATGCGGTCGCCTTCTTCCTTGTTTGTGCCGGTGATGCGCGCCACCATCGGCACTTTCGGCTTCACGTCTTCCATCGCCTGCACGATGCCGCGCGCCACTTCGTCACAGCGCGTGATGCCGCCGAAGATGTTGAACATCACCACTTTGACGTTGGGGTCAGAGAGCACGATGCGCAAGGCAGCAGCGACTTTGTCGGCGCGCGCGCCGCCAGCCACGTCCAGGAAGTTGGCTGGCTTGCCGCCGAAGTGCTGGATGATGTCGAGCGTTGCCATCGCCAGGCCGGCGCCGTTGACCAGGCAGCCAATGTTGCCATCGAGTGAAACAAAGCTGAGGTCGGCGTTACGCGCTTTGCGCTCGGCCTCGCTTTCCTCATCAGGGTCGCGCATGGCCGCAAGCTCGGGGTGTCGGAAGAGCGCGTTGTCGTCAATCACCATTTTGCCGTCCAACGCCAGCAGCTTCGCGCCCCCGTCCGTGCCCACGATTGCAAGCGGATTGATCTCGGCCAGCGATGCGTCGTTGGCGACGAAGGCCGCAGCCAGTCCCTTGGCGATCTTGACGAAGTCGCCCCAATGCTCGCGCGGCAGACCGATGGCAACTGCTACATCACGCGCTAGATAATCGGGCAGGCCGACGAACGGGTCAATGGGCACGCGGATGATCTTTTCGGGCGTCGTCGCTGCGACTTCCTCGATGTCCACGCCTCCGGCGGCGCTGGCCATCAGCACGGCGCGGCGTCGCGCGCGGTCTATCACCACGCCCAGGTAGATTTCGCCTTGGATGTCGGCGGCAGGGTCAACCAGCACCTTGCGCACGGGCAGGCCCTTGATGGTCAAAGCGAGGATGTGCTCGGCCTTCTCTTCGACTTCTTCGAGTGTGCGGGCGACCTTCACGCCGCCGGCTTTGCCGCGCCCGCCGACCAGCACCTGCGCCTTGATGACGACCGGCAGGCCGATCTCTCGGGCTGCGTTGCGCGCCTCAGTGGCATTCTCGGCGACGATGCCCTGTGGCACCGGGATGCCGAATCGGCCGAAGATCTGCTTGGATTGGTATTCGTGGAGTTTCATGATCCGTGCGTCCTGTCAGGCTTAGAGCCTATCCACAAACTCGTGACACAACGCGCGATCGAACAGGCGAAGCATTGTCTTCGCTGATCCAACGCGCTTTTCTGGATGGGCTCTCAGGTCACGGATTGTAGCAGCACGTTCGCGCCGGTGCCGAGGGCGGTTTGGCTACGATTCCAACACGCGGATGACAACGTAGCCCAGGCGGGTCAATCCTGAGACTGCTTCTTCCTCCGTGCGCCGCACCTCTTCGCGAATGGTAGCGAGGTCGTTGCCGCCGATGGAGAGCACCACCGTGAGGTGCAGGCCATCTTCGAGCATCTGACCGCGCGACTTGACATACACCATCGGGTGATGATCTTGCACGTCCTTAAGCAGCGCGGCGATTCGTGATTCGTCGCCCTTATCCAGCACGATCGTGCGCTCGACGTAGCCGCCGGTGCCGATGGTGCCTGCCAGCACCGGCTGCAGCGTGGTGGTGAAGATCGCCTTCATTTCGTGGGGCACGCCGGGAAGCGAGACAATCGTCGTCACGCCATCAGGATGTTCCGACTTTGCGTCGAGCGCCATGGCTGGCGCTGCGCCGTTGGGGTTGAAGATCGGCGTTGCGCCCTCCGGAAAGAGGGCCATCTTGCGGCGTGCGTCGTTCAGCTCGGCGCTGAAGTTCGGGCGCACTGTGGCCAGATGGGCGTAGCGTTGGCGCACCATCTCCAGCGCTTCTGGGTGCATGTGCATCGGCAGGTTGAGCGCGCGGGCAATGGCGCGCAGGGTCAGGTCGTCCTCGGTTGGGCCGAGGCCGCCGGTGGTCAGGATCAGGCGCGGGCCGCGCCGCAACGCGGCGCGAATCTCGTCGCCGATGTGGTCGTAGTCATCGCGGATCATGGCGGCCCGCATCACGCGCGCGCCCAGGCCGGTGACCATGCGGATGAGCCAGTGCGTGTTTGTATCGAGCACTTGCCCGACGAGCAGTTCGTTGCCGATGGCGAAGATTTCTACAGTGCGTAGGTCGCTGAACATCATTAGCTGCCGATGACGAGTGCGAGTGACCTGAACTATACACCCCGCGTTGAGATGTTCGGGATCCAGCACGACGGTTGCGGCAGCGCTACAATGCGCTGCTCGCGCGCTGAGTTGCTACCCCCGCTCTGCGTAAACGCGATGCTGTCTTTGTGACCGAGCAAACGCGGTACGCGATTGGGTTATTGGCTGAGGGGGAGTGCGAAGCGACGCAGTGCTGCAACTTCTCGCCTTGCGCGTCGGCGCCGCGCGCTTTCGGTGACGATTATCATTTGCGCTTGGCCTTATTGGAGAGAGCATGACAACCCTTGGCATCCTCGGCGGCGGGCAACTGGCGCGCATGCTGGCGCAGGCCGCGCAGCGCATCGGGGTGAACGTCGCCATCCTCGACGAAGACGAGTTTAGTCCGGCGATGCAGGTGACTGCCTTCGGCGTGACTGGCTCATGGCGCGACCGCGAGACGCTCGGCGAATTTGCCGATGCCGTAGATGCGATGACCATCGAGAGCGAATTCGTGCCGGTTGAGCTGATCGCATTCATCGAGCAGCGTGGACGGCACGTGCTGCCCGGCTCGCACACCCTGGCGTTGGTGCAGGACAAGTTCACCCAGAAGCAAACGCTGAACGCGGCTGGCTTGCCTACTGCAGCGTATGCGGCTGTCGGCTCGCTCGACGAGGTCAAAGCCTTTGGCGCTCAACATGGCTATCCGCTTGTGCTCAAGACCCGTACGCTCGGCTACGATGGCTACGGCAATGCGCAGATTGACGGTGAGGCCGAGGCGCAGGCGGCATGGGAGAGACTGGCCGCAACCGGCCGCGCGTTGATGGTCGAGTCGTTCGTCCACTTCAAACGCGAGCTGGCGATCATCGTCGCGCGAGGGCAAGACGGCCAGGTCGTCACCTACCCCGTGACCGAAACGCTGCAGCTTAACCACGTGTGCCACGTCGTGCGCGCGAATCGGAGCGGCTTCGACCATCCGGCCAGGGAGATCGGCCGGGCTGTAGTAGAGGCGGTGGGCGGCGTTGGAGCGTTCGGGATCGAGATGTTCGAGTTGCCCGACGGTCAGGTGCTGATCAATGAGGTTGCGCCTCGGGTGCACAACAGCGGCCATTACACTATCGAAGCCTGCCTGACATCGCAATTCGAGAACCACGTCCGCGCCGTGTTAGGGTTGCCGCTGGGTTGGCCGGACATGGTGAAGCCGGCGGCGGTGATGGTGAACTGCCTTGGCGTGAGTGACCAGATGCCCAAGCCGCGCGACTTCGTGCGCGCGCTGTCCTATCGTGGCGCGCACCTGCACTGGTACGGCAAGCGCACGTGCCGCAAAGGCCGTAAGATGGGTCACGTCACCGCTATGCACGACTCATTGTCCGAAGCCGAGCGCATCGCGCGCATGGCGGCCGGCGACTTGATGAGCGCGTCGGCGTGGTTCGTGTGAAAACGCGTAGGCCGGCGCGGGCTGAGCCTGTCCCCCGCGCCGGCCTTTCATGGCTGGGTGTCGCGTTGCCTGTGGCGTGTCACGCGCCGGGTGACTTCATATCGTCGCGCGCGCCCTTGCCGTTCGCCGCCATCATCTCCCCTAACGGCTTGACCAGGCTGGTGAATTCCATGGGGAAGATGTATTTCGTCGCTGGGCTGGCGCCGATCGCCTTGAGCGCCTCCAGATACTGGATCAACATGGTGTTGGCATCCACGTGCTGCGCTGCGCCGAAGATTGCATTCAACGCTGTGGCGAAACCTTCGGCGCGCAGCGCTTGCGCCATCTTTTGGCCCTCGGCCTCGAGGATAGCCGATTGCTTCGAGCCTTCTGAGCGCAGGATGGCTGAGGTCTTCTCACCATCGGCCAGGGTGATGGCTGCCTGGCGCTTGCCCTCGGCTTCGGTGACCAGCGCGCGGCGCGTGCGCTCGGCGCTCATCTGGCGGTTCATCGCCTCCTGCACCTCGCGCGGCGGCGTGATCTCGCGGATCTCGACCGCGGTGATCTTCACCCCCCAGCGCTCGGTCACTTCGTCGAGCTTACTGCGCAGCGTCTGGTTGATGCGTTCGCGCTGGGCTAGCACATCGTCCAGCGTGATGTCGCCAATAACGGCGCGCAGCGTCGTCGTGGCGATGCCTTGCGACGCTGCCGCGAAGTTGCCCACCTGCAGCACGCTGCGCTCTGGATCGGACACCTTCCAGTAGGTGAGAAAGTCCACCGAGATCGGCGCGTTGTCCTTGGTGATCGCCGTCTGCTGCGGCACTTCCATGAACTGCTCACGCAAATCTACCTTAGTGGCCGTGTCAATGAACGGGATCAGGATGATCAATCCCGGCCCTTTAGCGCCGATAGAGCGGCCCAGGCGGAAGACGACGTAGCGCTCGTATTCTCTGGCTATCAAGATGAAGGAGCGCAGCAAGCCTCCCAGGATGAACAGCGCGATCACGACGATCAAGCTGACCGCGATCAGCGTAGTCAAACCACTCATTTCTTTTCCTCCTCTTTCATTTGCGCTTCGCGCTCCGCCTGCTCCGGCGGATGCGCGAGCGCACGCACAAACAACGTCAATCCTTCAACTAGCACGACGACGACCGGCGCACCTTCGCCGATTGGCTCATCTGATTTGACCGTCCACAGCTCGCCGGCCACCTGCGCTGTGCCCGTGAACTGCGACTCGGGGGTAATGGGCGACTTGATCACCCCATACGCGCCGATCAGGTTATCCTGCGAAATGACCGGTCGCCGTTGCATGGCGCGCAGGGCGCGATGCAACCCGAAGCCGAAGAAGATCGCCGAACCACCCGAGACCAGCATGATCAGCCACCATGACACGGCGAAGGCTCGTTCGTCCGGCCGAAACAGGAAAAGCGAGCCGAGGCCGAGGATGACTGCGCCGCCAAGCGCGACCAGCCCGCTCTGGATCTGTATGTCGGCGATGAACAGGCCGATGCCCACAAGGATGAGTAACAAGCCGGCAACATTCACCGGCAGGCGAGACAGGCCGAGCAGGGCTAGGAGCAGGCACAACCCGGCGCCGATCTCTAGCAGGCCGGTGCCCGGCACGGCAAATGCGATCACCAGCGCGAGCAGGCCCAGCACGAGCAACGCATACGCGATGTTCGGATTGGCGATGACGTCGAAAACAGCCTGGCCGATGTCCATGTGTACCTCCCCACGCGACAGTACAACCGCTCTGCTGGAGCACGTCGTCGCACCCGCCTAAGGTTGCGACGGACTATATCGCTCATGGGTTAGAAGGATGTAGGCAAAAGGATGAGGCGCGGCTTAGCCTGCGCCGCCATCGCTCATATTGGCGCGGCTGCGTCCAACTTGGTCGTGACTGCCGTCGTACACCTCCTCCATCGAGGCAAGCACGTCGTGTAGCGAATTTACTTGCTCGGTGATACTTTCGCGCAAGCGCTGAGCTTTGCTGCTGTCCACGTCTCGCGCATCCAGCAGCAGCATCTGCGAATACACTGTGCCGAGCGCCGTGAGCGTGTTCTCCAACTGTAGATCGGCGCGATCCATCGCCGTCTCCAGCTTGAGCAGGTTGTTGTATTGTGCCTGCCGGCGGCTGATGGTCTCGTCCAGCTCGCGCCTGATGGTCTCATCCCGCTCTTGTAGTGCGCGCTGCTTGAGACGCTTGATGGACTCCGGCACGTCGTTCAAGTCTTTCTTGATGATCTCGTCGTTCTGGAAGGCATCCAGCCGGCTGGCCAGCACATAGATGTTACGCACCCACGCTTCCACCTGATTGGCCACGTCTTGCATGCGATGCTGCATCGCAGAGTCGGTGAAGCGCTCTACCGCCTTGTCGATCCGCTCGCGGTAGGCGATGGCCTGCTTGACGTTCATACGCAGGCTGGGGTTGCGGATGCGGCCGAGGTCGAATTCCTCGCGCAGCGCCTGCGACACGGCCTGCTCGCCGGCCTGCCGGCTGGCGACGTTCGCGCCGACTACACCCAACCACAGCGGCACCAACCCGGCAAGCCACCACACGGGCGACAGGTTGAACGGCGGATAGCCCAGGATCGGGATTTGCACGCCGAGCCCGACCAGGATGATCGCGACCGCGATGATCAACGCGCTGGGTAGGCTGAAGATCGCGTTCTGGATGAGCTTGCCGCGCGTGCGCTGTCTGAGATCGTCCATTGGCTCGGCAGCTTAGTCGCTGGTAACCAGTGCCGGTTACCAGTACCAACGTTACCGTTCACCGGCTATTGGCTAATCCCCAACCGTCGCTTACGCTCCTCAAGCTGAGCGTCCAGTTCGCCACGGCCGAGCGCCTCGTCCATCTGTGCGTCCAGGTTTTGGGCAGCCATCTCGGCGCGGGCTGAGGCCTGATCGAGCCGAGTGCGAATGGCTTCGGCCATGCGGGCAACATCGGCGTCGCCTACGCCAGCCAGGTCGTCCAGCGACTTGATCGCCTTGTTGGTGATCTCCTTGGCCTTGGCCAGGTCGAGCAGCGCCACCATCTCCTCGCGTTGCTGTCGGATGGTCGTGAGCTTCGCTTGCAGCTTTAGACGCGCATCGAGCAGCGCTTTGTATTCGCGCTGCTGCCGTTCCAACTGGCTGTTGTAGGTCTCGTGCAGGCCGCGCACCGAATTCAGCTTGGCCTGCGCGGCGCGCGCCAGTTCTTCCTTCCCCTGGGTGAGGAACAGGTCAATGTTGCGATCGAGCTCGTCCATCTGCTTCTTGTACTCAGCGGCCTTGCGCTCGAGCGTCTTGACCTGCCCCCCTACGGTGGCTGCGGCGTCCTCCAGGGCGTCAAGGTTGTTGTTCACGTCGCGGATGTACTGGTCAATCACGGCCATCGAGTTGGACTTCAGCGCATTGTCCACCAGCGCGTGAAGATTTGCCTGAATCAGCGTGCTCACTTTGTCGAGAAGAGAAGCCATTCGTTTTCCTCCGGGATGTTCGAACTATCGCTGCTCCCCCGGCTCATCCGAATCGCCCTTCTATAAGGCAAAACCGCGATCCTGATGAGGACGAATTCCAGACAGCCACGAAGGCAAGCGGACAATCGAAATTATAGCTACCGGAGCGGCTTAGGCATGACATTTGCCTGACGCAGCTCTGCAGAGACCGGGGCGCAGCGCGGCTGTGGAACTCCGCGGCGAATTTGACGTCTTCAAAGTGAAATTGCACACTTGCTCGAAGGTCAAAGGAAGGATGACCATGATGAATATACGCAAACGCCGTCTCGTCGCACTGGTCGCACTGTTCGGTTCGGTTGCCCTATCCGTATCGGCTTGTGCCCCGCCAGCGGCGCCCCCGCCGTATGCCTCAGATGCTGCGCCGATGGCCGCGCCGGCAATGCCTGAGAGCGCCGCGCGCGCGCCGGCGCAATCTGCCGCCGGCGAGACAGTGGATCAAGCGCTCCAGCCGCGCCTCATCATCCGCACAGCAGACCTGACCATCGTCGTGAAGGACACTCAGGCGCAAATGGACGCGCTGGCCAAGCTGGCCGAGGAATTCGGCGGTTTTGTCGTATCGTCAAGCACGTCGCGCGTCCGCGATAACGCCCTGCAGGGCTATATCACGCTGCGCGTAGATGCGGCGCGCTTCGATGAGGCGATGAACCGCATCCGGAGCCTGGCCGTCGAGGTGCGCAACGAAAACGTGCGCGGCGAGGATGTCACTGCCGAGTATGTGGACCTCGACGCCCGGCTGAAGAACCTGGAGGCGACCGAAGCGCAGCTACAGAAAATCCTCGAGCAGGCGGTCACAACCGAGGATGTGCTGGCCGTGTATCGCGAACTCACCGAGATTCGCGGACGGATCGAGCAGATCAAGGGGCGCATGAAGTATCTCTCTCAGTCGGCGGCGTTGGCCACCATCTCGGTCACGCTCATCCCCGATGCGCTGGCGCAGCCGCTCCAGGTGGGCGGCTGGCGGCCGGAGGGCGTGGCTAGGGAAGCGTTCGAGGCGCTGATCGCTACGTTGCAGGGGCTGGCATCGCTGTTCATTTGGCTGGTCATTGTCGTCCTGCCGGTGTTGTTGATCCTTGCCATCCCGATCGTCTTGCTGGTGCTGCTCATCCGGCGCGCGCGCCGCAGCAAGAAGGCTGAAGCAGCGAAGACCTCGTGAGCACTGCAGGCGGGCTACCTCTACAATCGGCTGCATGAGCATCGAACTGCGCGCTGCACTCGAAGCGATCATCCGCGCAGCCCTGCGCGCCGCCGACCCTGCTGAAGCAATTCGCCGTCATGTTCGCCGCGACGGCGAATCGCTCGTTGTAGATGGCATGACATACGACCTGCGCGCCTTCGATGACGTGCGCCTGATTGCTGTTGGCAAGGCAGCGGCACCGATGGCCGCTGAGGTGGTTCGCTTGCTCGATGATCGGTTGTCCCGCGCCGTCATCGTCACCAAACATGGTCATCTGCCTCCCGACCTAAAGGCCAAACTCGCCATTCGAGGCTCAGCCTCGATCGAAGCCGGCCACCCGGTCCCGGACGAGCATAGCCTGCGCGCCGGCCAGGCGGTGTGCGCGGCGCTGCACAGTTGCACGGCGCAGACATTGGTCATCACTTGTGTAAGCGGCGGAGCGTCGGCGCTTTTGGTCGCACCACATATAGGTATCTCACTCAACGCGATGCGCGCCATCAACGATGCATTGCTGCGCAGCGGCGCCGACATCCATGAGATGAACGCCGTGCGTGCGCGGCTGGATCGCCTGAAGAGCGGCGGGCTGGTGCGGCTGGCGCAGCCGGCGACGGTGATCGGCTTGATCCTCAGCGACGTGATCGGCGATCCGCTGGACGTGATCGCCGGCGGGTTGACGAACGACCCACTGGCGCACAACGTGCTGGTGGGCAACAACGCGCAGGCGTGCCAAGCCGCAGCGCAAGCGGCGGAGCGGCTCGGCTTTGTCGCGCGCGTGGTCACCACCACGCTGCACGGCGAGGCGCGCGAGGCCGGCGCGCAGATCGCTCGTGCGTTGCTCGACGCCGATTCTCCGTCCATAGCGCGCGGCGTATGCCTGATCTACGGCGGCGAGACTACCGTGACCGTGCGTGGCAATGGCAAAGGTGGGCGCAACCAGGAGTTGGCGCTGGCGGCGGCAATTGAACTGGATGCGCAGGCGGACTCACGGACGCGCGCCCGCGTCGGCATCGCCGCGCTGGGCACTGACGGCACCGACGGCCCGACCGACGCCGCCGGCGCGATGGCTTTCGCCGACACGGTGCGACGCGCGCGTGAGCGTGGCCTGGAGGCCCGCGACTACCTTGAGCGCAATGACAGCTATCATTATTTTGCGCCGCTGGGTGAGCTGATCATGACCGGCCCGACCGGCACCAACGTCGCCGACGTCATCATCGCCCTGAGACTGAGCGATGCAGCGGAAGCGTAAAGCGCAACACGCAACATCTGTAACCTCTCCCATGACACCGTCCATCACCCTCGCCGACATCTACGCCGCACAGCAAACATTGCGCGACCAGATCATCCTCACGCCGGTGCTGCCGGAGCTGCGCCTGACGCGCATCCTCGGCGCGCGCGTGTTCCTGAAGGCCGAATCGCTGCAGCGCGCCGGCTCGTTCAAGATCCGCGGCGCGTATAACAAGATCAGCCGGCTGAGCGAGGAGGAGCGCAGACGCGGCGTCATTGCGGCCAGCGCCGGCAATCACGCGCAGGGTGTGGCGCTGGCTGCGCGCATCTTCGGCATCCCGGCGACGATCGTGATGCCGGAGTATGCCCCGCTGACCAAGGTGGTGAGCACGCGCGACCTGGGCGCGGAGGTGATCCTGCATGGCGCGACCTTCGACGATGCCGGCGCATTCGCCCGCGAACAGCAACAAGCGCGCGGCCTGACATTCGTGCATGCCTTCGATGATCCGCTCGTTATCGCCGGTCAGGGCACGATCGGGCTGGAGATCATGGCTGCCTTGCCCGAGTTGAACGCGCTGCTCGTGCCCATTGGCGGCGGCGGCCTGATCAGCGGCATCGCGATTGCGGTGAAGGCGCTCAAGCCCGGCGTGTGCATCGTCGGCGTGCAATCGGCGGCATGTGCGCCGGTGCGTGCGTCATTGGCTGCCGGCCAAGTGGTAACGGCAACCTCGGCCAACACCATCGCCGATGGCATCGCCGTCAAGCGGCCGGGCGAGCTGACGCTGCGCTACATCCGCGAACTGGTGGATGACGTGGTGGAGGTGAGCGACGACGAGATCGCGCGGGGCATCGCGCACTGTGCGCAGTACGCCCGGCTGGTGGTGGAAGGCGCCGGCGCGGCTGGCGTGGCAGCCTTGCTGGCCGGTAAAGTTGCCGTCGGGCAGAGCGATGTAGTCTGCGCCGTGCTGTGCGGCGGCAACATTGACGGTAATCTACTGGCGCGGGTGATCGAGCAGGTGATGGTGCAGCAAGGACGTATCATCGTACTGCGCCTCACCGTGTTGGACCGCCCTGGCCAGCTTGCAGCGGTGATCAACCACGTTGCGGCGTGCGGGGCGAACATCATAGACGTGATCCATCGCCGTGCAGTGTGGCTGGCGCCGCTCACGCGCACCGGCCTGGAGCTAGTGCTCGAGGTACGTGACGAGGTGCATGGCCAGGCGGTGATGCAGCGGCTGGCGGATGCCGGCTATCACGTCGAGCGCGTGCGGCTGGGCGAATGGCCGGATTAGCAGTGTTCGGTTTTAAGTTCTCAGTGCTGAGTTGCGAATCGCATGTATCATCCTTACACCTCATTCACAAACTCAAAACGACGATGGTATCTCCCGATGCATTCAAGCAGGTGATGCGGCGCTGGGCCAGCACGGTCACCATCATCACCACCAGGGCCGGCGACACGATCTACGGGCTGACGGCAACCGCGTTCTCATCGCTCAGCGTCGCCCCGCCCGAAGTCTTCATCAGCATCAACAAGCAAACCCGCACCCATCCGCTCATCGAGCAGGGTGGGGTGTTTTGCGTGAATTTCCTCGCGCCGGAGATGATTCACATCTCCGACCGCTTCGCCGGCCGCTACCCTAACGAGGAACGCTTCCAAGATGTGCGCTACCGCGCCGAGGCGACCGGCGCGCCGGTGCTCGACGATGCGATTGCCTACCTGGATTGCACGGTGGCGCGCGCGCTCGATGCCGGCGATCACACCATCTTCATCGGCTTGGTGCAGGCTTCCGGCGTGCAGCGCCCTGACGACGCGCCGCTGCTTTACTTCAACGGCCGCTACCACTGTCTGGGCGACGTGGCGAGCGAGTAACCACACCCACGATGACGACCGGCACCCCATCTACTGAGGCTCACCACCAACGGCCTGTGACCGGCCTCCCCGCCATCGCTGCGGCGTTCGCCCGCGCCAGAGCCGAGGGCCGGCCGGCGCTCATGCCCTACTGGTCGCTCGGCTACCCCGATGTCGAAACATCGCTGCGCGTGATCGAGGCGATTGCCCGCGCCGGCGCCGACCTGATCGAACTCGGCGTGCCGTTCAGCGACCCGTTGGCCGATGGGCCGGTGATCCAGCGCGCCAACCAGATTGCGCTGGAGCGCGGCATCACGGTCAGCCGCTGCATGCAAATTGCCACCCGCGCCCGGGCTGCCGGCGTGTCTGTGCCGTTCCTGGCGATGGGCTACCTCAACCCTGTGATCGCCTATGGCGAGGCGCGCTACGTGGCCGATTGGCAGGACGCCGGCGCCGATGGGTTGATCGTGCCCGACCTGCCGCCCGAGGAGAGCGACGATCTCAAGCGCGAGTGCGACGCGCACGAGATGGCGCTGGTGCAATTCACCGCGCCCACCGGCACCGAAGCGCGCATCTCGCTGTCCGCCCAATATGCCACCGGTTTCATCTATATCGTCTCCATAGCCGGCGTCACCGGTGCGCGCGACCGGCTGGCCGAAGGACTGCGCGACTACGTGGAGCGCGTCAAGGTCCACGCAGCCGGCAAGCCTGTCGTCGTCGGCTTTGGCATCAGCAAGCCGGAGCACGTGCGCGAAGTCGGTCAGTTCGCCGACGGCGTGATCGTGGCCAGCGCGCTGCTCAAGCATGCCGGTGACGCGCCCGACCCGGTGCAAGCGGCATACGAATTCGTGCGTGATCTGTGCTACCGGACATGACCGCACGCCCGCGCCTCCACTTCACCCCACCGTCGAACTTCATGAACGATCCGAACGGGCTGGTCTACAAACACAGCCCGCACCTGGACTCGTGGTCGGCGTGCTCCTACGACGCTTCGGCCTGCGACGACCTGAGCGACGCCGAGCGCGCCGCGCTGGAAGCGCCCAACGCGCGGTATCGGGGGCGATAGCGCGCTGGGGGCAGGTTCGTCAACACAGCGCGAGCCTGATCCAACAGGTCGTCCTCACGCTGCGGTGCACTCCAAGCGCGCTCGAAAGCGTCCAGCCCGAGCGCGGACCGCGCTTCATCGGCCAAGGCCGCATATTCGGCTCGGTCAGGGGGTTGCAGGAAGGGCGGCAACGCGTCGAACGCACGCGTTGCCGCCGAGAGCAGGTGCGCGCCCAGCTCTGGCTGTCCGGCGCGGATCGCTACGCCGCTCAAGCCGGCCACGCAGCGCGCGCGCATCTGAGGGTATGCGGCCTCATTGCACTGCGCGATGCAGCGCAGGAAGCCGTCGCGCGCTTTGGCAAGCCGACCTTCGCACAGATCGAGTCGCGCCAGGTGGTGCGTGAGGATCAACTTGCCCTCGCGACCAGCAGAGGCTTCGAAGGTGTGATAAGCCGCCTCGAAGGCGGCCCGCGCCTCTGCCATCTGCCCCAACAGCAAGCTGCATTCACCGAGCCCGGCTTGCGTCCACGCCAGCGAGAACTGATCCCCTGCTTCGCGAAAGTACTCAGCCGCCTGCGAGAACATGGCGTGGGCGCCATGGATCTGACTATCGCTCATGCGCAGTATCGCAACTTGCTGGGATAGGAACCCGAGCTTGCTGGGGTCGCCAAGATCACGGCCGCAGGCCAACGCTTCCTCCAGCATGGCGGCGATGGTGCCACGCGCCTCGTGCGTGGCCGCAGCGGCCATGCGCATGTGCGCCAGCGCGCCGAGGGCTTCGACGATGCCCTCGGCGTAGCCGATGCGGCGCGCGATGGCCAAGCCCTGTTCCAGCGCAGCCTGTGCTTCGGACTGTCTGCAATTCGTGTCGTAGTGCGCCCAGGCCAACTGGCACAATGCCGTGCATAGGCCACGCTCGTCGCCATTGGCGCGAAACAGTGCGCACGCTTCCCGGCACAGCGCAATCGACTCGGTCAAATCGCCCTGGTGGCGGGCGAAGTCCGCGGCGTGCAGCAGCGCTTCGCCGCGCGAGACGGTGGGCGACGTGCTGTGCGCGAGGATGCTGCGCAGCCAGGCGCGCGCCTCGCTGAACTGGCCGTTGGCGCGCCAATACGGCCCCATCGCGCGCGCCATCTCCAGCGCCGCCTCGGGGCGCATCTGCACGTACCACGACAACATGTGCGCGAGCGTGTCGGGCTGGGGCACATGGTTGGCGGCAGATATCGCTTCAACCGGCGCGCTGGCTGTACGCTCGTGGACGATAGTGATGCCAAAGTCGCGTGGCAGCCCTCCACGCGAGCGGGCGGCGAGTTCGATCAGCGCGCCGGCTCGTGCCGGGTCACGCTGTAGTCCTAGGGCCGGGATAAATAGCGAGGCGACGCCGTTGACGTCTGGTTTACGCCGGTTGCTTTCCAGATACGCGATGTATTCGCGGCTGTAGCTCACGCGTCGCCCCAGTTCCTCCTGCGTCAACTCAGCCTGTTTTCGAAATGCTTTCAGCGCTGATCCAAACGTGGCATAGCCATGCGTCTCGCTCATGTGTCACGAAAGTTTACACTTTCGGGTCAGGTTGCGCTTACAACGTAAGCGATGTCCCAAAACACCGGCCAGAAGCAAACCCCACGCAGATTGACGAACGTTGTATTGAGTGTTGTGCTCGCCGCCGCGAGCGCACTACCGGCCCAGGTGACCCACGCCGAGCCGGAGGCGCCGGCGATCAGCGCGACGGTGCAGCCGCCGTGCGACATGGCCGCGTTCAACGCCGCCTGGGATCTCGTGCACATCGGCCTCGGCGGCACGCTCACGTTCAACTGCGGGGCTGCGCCGGTGGCGATCAACATGAGCGGCACCAAGACCATCACCAAGCAGGTCACGATCGATGGCGGCGGCAAGATTCTGCTGAACGGCAACTTCATCACGCGCCACTTCGTGGTGAATGCCGGCGCGGCGCTCACGCTGACGAACATCACGATTGCCGGCGGTGGCGGCGGGTTTTATCTGGACGCCGGCGGCGCGGTGCAGAACTTCGGCACGCTAACGGTGCTGACCAGCACCTTCCACACCAACCAGACCGGCGACAAATACGGCGGCGGCGCGATCTATACGCGGGGAGATCTCAGGGTCGAAAATTCAACCTTTAGGAACAACGCCGCAGGCTACGGCGGCGCGATTTTTACAGACTGGGTGTCAGGCTCGAAGGGAGACACCACCCTCATCAACACACAGATTCTGACGAATGGCGCTCTAATTGGCGGCGGCTTATACAACATCGGCGAGTTGCAAATGTACGGTGTGACGATTCAAGGGAACCGGGCCAGAAATACTTTTCGTTCGAATGGCGGTGGCCTCTACAACACAGGAGAAGTGGACTTTGACGGGGGCATTGTGGCTTTGAATGATGCTTACCCTTCAGGGGGTGGCATTGACAATCGTGGTGACATGTCCCTGAGAAACGTGCTGATCGAGAAAAATTTCGCGGATTACAGTGCAGGCGTGCACGCCTATGCTCGGGGTCTGCCCGTTGGCTCATGCAGCACAACAATCACTTCTTCAACGCTGCGTGAAAATGAGGCCTCAATTTGGGGCGGCGGTCTGATGAGCAACGACTGCGCGCTTGACGTGAACAACTCAACGATCATCGCCAACACGGCGCGAAAGGGTGGAGGCCTGTTCCTGGATGAATCAACCAACACAACCTCTGTGAGAAACAGCACCATCGCAATGAACAAGGCCAGTGAATCTGGCGGCGGCATATACAACCAATCCAAGCCGCTGTTGACCAACATCACATTTATGCGGAATCAAACACCTGGCGGTAGCGGTGGCGGGCTGTTTTCAACAAGCGTAGTAACGATGAACAACACGATCCTTGCAGACAGCCCCGCGGGCGGCAATTGCGCCGGCCCCGGCGTGCTGCGTGCAACGTACAGCTTGTCCAGCGACAACACGTGCGTGCTTTCTGGCGCCGGCAACAAACTCAACATCGACCCGCTGCTCAACCCGCTGGGCAACTACGGCGGCCCCACGCTGACCTATCTGCCCAAACCTGGCAGCCCGGCCATCGACGGCGTGATTGGTAGCAACGCGCTGGCGACCGATCAGCGCGGCTTCCCGCGCCCGCAAGGCACCGGCTATGACATCGGCGCGGTCGAACGCCAGCCCAGCGACGAAAGCGCCATCACGTTGACGCCGCGCATCCGCATCCCCATCGTCACTCGTTAGTCACACAACCTTGTAATCATCTGAAATCTGAAAGGAGCGCAATCATGAAAAAGCCAACGTCTCTGCTTGGAACGCTCATCTTGTTGAGCCTCGCCTGCCTGCTGATGCTGTCGCCGGCCAGCACGGCACGGGCTATCTGTGCCAGTCCGCTGGTCGATGGCAACTTCGAGCGACAAAATCGCAACACGGTCAGCCGGCCGTGGATCGCTGAGGGGAAGGCCGGCATTGACTTGGGCAAGAAACTCTCAGCGGAAGGGCGCAACAACGCCTGAGCGCGCAGCACCTCGGGCTGGAACGGGATCCGCCAGCCGGTGCAGTTGAGCCAAGGCGTGCCGTATATCCTGACCGGCGTGATTCGCTCATCGGGCAACATGCGCGATGGCTATTTCGGCATCCGCGACGCGGCCCAGAAGCCGGTGGCAGAAGTCAAGTTTGGCCCACTAACGAACTATCGCCAGCTTGAGGTGCGTTACACACCGGCGTATTCGGGCTGGCACAACATCTTCGCCGGCTTCTGGGCACCCGGCAAGGATGCGTGGATTCAGATTGACAACATCCAGTTGATGGCGCCGTGCAACGATGTGATTCTCAAGCCGGCGGATGAATGAGGCGAGCTGAATCCCACCTGAAGGTGGCACAGGGAAGAATCGCTGGGCGCTCATGCGCAACACTCCCTGCCCATTATGAAGCGCACGCTCGAAGACTTGGTACGCTATCTCTACAAGGAAATAGACTTCCCGCATGGCGCGTTCCTGATGACCGGCGCGGGCGTGGTGCCGCCGGAATCGTTCTCGTTGCAGGCTGGCGACACGGTCAAGATCAGCGTGGGCGAGGTGACGCTGGAGAACGCGGTCGCGTTTGTCACCCCTTTCCGATGGGGAGGGGCTGGGGTTCGCGTGCGCGCCGGTACGGCGGAGGAGACGCTGATCGGCTACGCTGCCACAGCACGAGAAGCCTTCGTGGATCGCAGCCGGTTGGGCGACATGAGTTTCTCGCCGCGCTTCGACGAGCGACATGCCGCGCCCTGCCCATTGCGCGGTAGCACACTTGCGCTTCACCTTCTCGTAGATGTATGTTTCGTCGAGGTATTCGTCGACGATGGCCGCGTCGTCATCAGCGACTTGATCTTCCCTAAGCCGGAGAGCGACGGCATCGAGTGCTTTGGCGATGATGCAGCCCACGTGCATTCGCTGGACATCTGGTCGCTGGCATAGCGACCCGCACGGGCGGGCTTTGGCCCGAGCTCAGCGAGGTGTGCCATAGGCCGGCCTGTCGGTTTGCAACCGATGGCTGCTCAACGGCAGCCCAGCCCGCGCACGACTTGTTGGATCGCCGCGCTGATGCGATCCAGCGTGTAGCCGCTGGCGACGTGCAGAAAGTTGAACACGGCTGGATGCGTGGGCGCGAGCAGGACATCGGCGATGACCGGCAGGTCGAGGTCAGCTTCGATTTCGCCGTCGCGCTCGGCGCCTTGCAACAGCCCGACGACGGTCATGCGTTGCCACTGGAAAGGCGCGCCGGCCGGGCTTTCGGGCAGCATCATCTCGCGCTGTGCCGCGCACAGCAGTGGCGCGTGTCGGGCGTTGAAGCGCACCACGGCGTCCAGAAACCACAGCAATTGCTCCAGCTTTCGCTCGCGCCTGGCGCTCATCTCGCGCAGCGTACTGAGCGTGCGATCCTGAAACTCGGCCATCTGCGCGTCGAGCAGCGCCAGGCATAGCTCGCCCTTGTTGGCGAAATGGCGATAGAGCGTGCCCTGGCCGACGCGCGCCGCTTTGGCGATGTCGGCCATGTGCACGTTGGCCGCGCCGCGCTCGGCGAACAGTTTCTCTGCGGTTGCCAGGATGCGCTGACGATTCGCCACTGCGTCGGCGCGTTCGGCGCGCTGCGGCGCTTCGGTCAGGATTGGCAGGGAAGCGCTCTTCCTTTTCATATCGGCCGCTTCTGGGACGCCCACGTTCGGTGTTGTGTCTGTCACAGGCGTGTATGGCAGTGTAGCTGCTTTGCGTGACGAACGCCAGGGCTGCGCCCACTTTCCGACCCCTTGACAAACGGATATCTGTCCGCTAAATTACACCCGTAAACGGACAAATGTCCTTTTGGATGGACACAAAGGAGGATGAGAGAACGATAAGCTGGATACTCGATACTGCACACATGGCGTGAAGTTCTCGGTGCGTCACATGATGATTTCCACTGTCACCGGTCAATTCGGCCGCGTGAGTGGTACAGTGGACTTCGATGAAGCTGTGCCCGAGAAGACACAAGTGCATGTCAAAATCGCAGCCAACAGCCTGGACACCAAGGATGAGAAGCGCGACGCGCACTTGAAGTCGCCCGACTTCTTAGACGTAGCCAACCACCCTTACATCGAATTCAAGAGCACGCGTGTGGAGCGCACTGGTGAGAATACCGCCAAGCTGTACGGCGATCTGACCATCCGCGATGTGACGAAGGAGATCGTGCTGGATGTGGAGTACCTCGGCAAAGCCAAGTCACCCTGGGGCACGTGGAGCGCCGGTTTCTATGCTGCCGCGAAGATCAACCGCAAAGACTGGGGCCTGAACTGGAACATGGCGCTCGAAACTGGCGGCTGGGCTGGTAGGTGACACCGTCACTATTGAGATTGACGCCGAAGTCATCAAGCAGCCGGAAGCGCAAGCTGAAAGAACGGCTGAGAAGGCTGCCGCGTAAGATCGGCGGCCGTGCCTGAAATCAAGAAGCTAGCCGATCGGCCAGCTTCGACATTTTTGGAGTCAACAATCATGGCAACGCTCGCAAGCGATTCTGAAGACCGTGTACCGCTCTCACTTGGCGCCGTCATGAAAGCTGCGTTGGTCGGCGCAGGCATCGCCGCTGTTGGTAACCTGATCCTGTTGCTGCTGGCTGATCTGTTCAACATTCCGTTGAATGTGGCTGCCGGCCCGCCGGGGCCTGATGCGCCGGTCATGACGATTGGGCCTGCGCAGGTGATCATCTTCAGCGTGGTTCCCGCTTTTGTGGGTGGGCTGCTCTATTTCGTGTTGACCAGGGTCAGCACGAAGGCCAGCACGATCTTCATCATCATCGCTGTCATCATGGCGTTGCTGTCGCTGCTGCCGCTCTTCGGACAACCGTTGACTACGGGTGGCGTGATCGTGCTGATTCTGATGCACACGGTAGCCGCGGTGGCGATCACGTGGGCGATAGTAACACGCGCTTGAGCGTAGCGGCTGAGACCTCGTGGATTCCGTTGTGACGATGAACTTCGAATCGCGCCAATCGGCAAGGCTTATCATTGCAACATGTCTGAGCCGTCCATCCATCCGCAAACCGTGATCGGCCACGTGCACCTGAAGGTGAGCGACATCGAGCGCGCCGTGAAGTTCTACACCGAGGTGCTGGGCCTCGAGGTGCAGCAGCGATGGGGCAATAGCGCTGCATTTCTCTCTGCTGGCGGCTATCACCACCACATCGGCCTGAACACGTGGGAGAGTCGCGGCGCTGCCCCACCGCCGCGCCGCTCGACCGGCTTGTATCACTTCGCCATTTTGTATCCCAATCGCAAAGAGCTGGCGCGCGCGTTCAAACGCTTGCTCGATCACGAGTGGCCGATTGATGGCGCCAGTGACCACGGCGTGAGCGAGGCGATCTACTTGCGAGATCCTGATGGCAATGGCATTGAGATCTATTGTGACCGGCCACTCGAAGAATGGCCGCGCGATCCGGATGGCAAACTCGCCATGCACAATGCTCCGCTCGACCTGGCGGGCTTGCTAGCCGAGCTAGACGCCAAGCCGCACTGACACAGCTCACGCCACGTCGAGCAACACCTTTAGCACGCCCGGCCGCTGCGCGTGTTCAAAAGCTTGCGAACCTTGTGCCAGCGGATAACGGGCGTGGATGAGGGGGCGCACGTCCACGCGCCGCTGCGCCAGCAGGCGCAACGCAGCAGCAAACGGCCCGCAACGCGAGCCGACGATTGTGATCTCGTCCACCACGATCATGGTGAGGTTCACCTGCGGCAGGCTGTGGTAGGTGCTTTTCAGCACCAATGTGCCTCGCGGACGCAGCAGTTGCTGAGCATGCGCGAAGCCATCCGGCGAGCCGGTGCATTCCACCACGATGTCAAACGCGCGCAACGGCGCCTCTTGTACGTATAGCGTATGCGTGCCCCGCTCGCGCGCGATGGCTAGCTTGTTGTCGTGCTTGCCGATCACCGTCAGCTCGCACGGCGCAGCGGCGGCAATTACTTGTGCGCACAGCAAGCCGAGCTTGCCATCGCCCAGCACGGCGACCCGGTCGGTGGGCTTGATGTGCACCTGTTCGAGGATCTGGCAGGCAGCGGCGAGTGGCTCGGCGAAAACGGCCTCGTCGTCGCTCACGCCATCCGGCACGATATGCAGGTTGACGATGGGAAGCACGGTGTAGTCGGCAAATGCGCCGTCGCGTCGGTCAATGCCCAGCGTGTTGCGGGTCGGGTCCTGGGCGCGCTCGAAGTAGTCGCGTGAGGGCGAGTCACAGGGCACGCAGTTGATCTCACCGACGATGCGATCGCCGATGCGCACTTGCGGTGTTGTGCCCGGCAGCGGGTTCAGCGACTCGACTACGCCGACGAACTCATGACCCAGTACGCCGCGAAAACCGAAATAGCCTTTGAGGATTTCAACGTCGGTGTTGCAGATGCCGCCGCGCGTGATGCGGATGCGTGCCTCGCCCGGCGGCGGTTCAGGCGTCGGATAATCTTCGCGATAGGTCAATCGGTCGGCGACGACAAGGGCATGCATGAGGATAGCTTACACTATCTGCTCTGAATGGCTGTTCCGGCACCTTGCACAGGAGGGGCGCTGCGTGAAACGCTTACCAATGGCTCCCGGCAGGCGACGCGGGCGAGGAGAATCATGCCAGGCGGTCCGGCTTGCCCAGCTGGCTACGCCGACGCCGCCGTAATGCTACGCCCACTGCTGAGGCGATGGGCATCACCACCAGCAAGCAGGCCACGCCGATGAGGAAGACTTCACCTGGGCCGACTGTCGTCATGATGCTTATTCTTGCACAGAGCGACGCGCCGACGCCGGGCATGATGCGGTCTGCTGTGCAGGTCCGTCCTGCTGACGAGAGCGTTATACACTTCGAGAGGGGATTCTGGTTGGATGCGTAGCTTCGGTCCCTATACCAACCTGGTGGAGATCGGACGGGGTGGCATGGCTGTGGTCTATCGCGCTACTGCGCCGGATGGCCGGCTGGTCGCGCTGAAGTTGCTGCCGCCGCACCTGGCCGCCGACCCAACAATGCGCGCGCGCTTCGAGCAGGAGAGTCACCTGGGCCTGGACCATCCGAACATCGTGCGCGTCAACCGGTCGGGCATGGTAGATGGCACGCCGTACATTGAGATGGAATATGTGGCGGGGGAGTCGCTCGACCGGCTGGTTGCGCGTGCTGGGCCGCTCTCGCCGGAAGCGGCAGCGCGTATCTTGCTTGATGCCGGACGCGCCCTGGATTATGCTCACGCATGCGGGGTGATTCACCGCGACGTCAAACCCAGCAACGTCATCGTCCGGACGGACGGAAGCGCCATGTTGGCCGACTTCGGCGTGGCCAAGGCAATGGGCGTCACTGCCCATACGGCCACGATGACGCGTGTTGGATCGGTGTTCTTCATGTCGCCCGAGCAGGCCGCCGGCGCGTTTGAGATCACGCCGGCGTCCGACATCTACTCATTGGGTGCGACGGCATACTACGCGCTGACCGGTCACGCACCGTTCGAAGCCGGCACTGATGTGGCGATTGCGCGCCAGCACATCGAGCAGTTGCCCCGGCACGTCAGCGATCTGCGACCTGCCGTCCCACGCACTGTCGGCGACGTGGTGATGTGGGCGTTGCAAAAGTCGCCGTCGCAGCGGCCAGCGTCTGCTGGTGCATTCGCCCGGAGCTTCGCGGCGGCGCTGCGCACACCCTCGCCGCTGCAGCCTCGACCCCAAGCAGCGCCCAAGCGGGCGTCTGCCTTCGCCGGCAGGTCGGCACCAGCGGATACGGTGCTGGAGCACAACGAGCGCACGCCGGCCTGGTTGCTGGCCGGCTTCGTCGGGATGGCTGTGCTGACGTGTCTGGCCGTGTTTGCCGTCTTGCTCTTGCTCCCGAGCCGACCCACCCCTCGTCCCACGCCCACGCGTGCGCTGCCGCAGGCCACGGCACAGCCGGTGCTATCCATCTTCACCGTTCAACCGACTGACACGCCGGCCAGCGTACTAGTGCCGGCGACGGCTACGCAGGGGCCGATGGTGCCTGCCTTGCCCGTGCTGGTTGCAACAGCCACGCCGCAGCGCATCCTCCCCGCGCCGGCGCCAACGCGCGCGCCGATCATTCCGCTTACGCCGATCACGTCGGACGCGACGCCGCCTCCGCCGGCGCCAACGCCACTTCCCCCCCTGCCGGTGACCGACACGCCTCTCCCGTCGCCTCTGCCGACGCCTGGGATCATCGTGGTCACAGCAGGGCCGTAGGGTGAGATGTGCAATTCCACAGAATCGGCCTATACTCGAATGGCGATGCCGTGCGTCGCTCGTGGGGTGCGACGATCCTTGCGCTTATGCACTTCTGGCGAGTGACAAAGCGGCTATGTCGAGGGGACGGTGACCGAAGCAATGAACACGCCAGCTCGATTCTGTTTGGCATTGCGGTTGTTGATCTTCCTCGGCCTCCTCTGGCCTTCGGCTACGCTGGCGCCCGCCGGACACGGCATGGCGCTAGGTGTACCGGCTGGCCATGTTGCGTCGGTGAACATTGGCTTCGGTGACGTTTGGAACACCAATTTCGGCATGCTGGCGCTGCAGCCGAGCGATGCATCGGGCCTTCGCTTTACCGGCGTAATGACCGATGCTGGCAATCTTCGTGCACGTGGCATCGTGACCGGCACGTTGGCCGACGATGGTCGCCTGAGTGGCGTCTGGAGCGTCGGCAGCCAGCGCGGTGTGTTCTCCAACTTGACGCTGGACGCTCGAGGCGAGACCTTTAGCGGCGCAGCCAGCAGATACACCGTCTGGTGCGGCGCGCGGCTGGGTAAGCCGCTGCCACCGGGCTGTGCTTTCTCCGGCCAGTGGACGATCGAGCTAAACGGCGCCGGTGCCGGCACGGCTACGCTCACGCAGACCGGCTTGTCCGTCTCCGGCAGCTACAGCACCAAGCTGGCCAGTGGCCGGCTCACCGGTTCGGTGACGTTCGTGAACGGCCTGCCGATGCTCAACGGCAAATGGAGCACCGCGCGTAGCGGTGGCCTGTTCAAGGCTTATTTGACGGGGTTCGATGCCCGGCAGTTTCAGGGTAACTTCGATGGCAAACTCGCGTTCTGTGGCTGGCGGAACGGCATGGTGAAGCCGGCCGCATGCCTCAAGTGATGCCGGCCTCCATCGCTGCTGCACCCACGTTGCGTGAAGCGCTCGCCTCGGCCTTCAGTCTGGCCGAGCTTAGGGTCGCGCTGGCCGATTTAGGGATAAACCCGGAGAGCATCCCGCAGTACGATGGCGGCATCGAGCTGTGGGCGCTGGAGATAGTAAACTACTTCCAACGTCGGGGCCGGCTGGACGAACTGATTGCCCATTGCGCTAAAGAGCGTCCCAATCTGCCCTGGCAGCAAATGGCCGAGGCGCATCGCCAGGCGCTGACGCGACTCGATGTGACCAATGCGGCGGAACGTGACGCAGGCGACGCATTTCGCGACATTCAGCGCGGCCTCAGTGCGCTGGAGAAGCTGGCGCGTGATCCGACTGCCCGGCCGTTGATCCTGCGCATACGCGATGACCTGCAGGATGCCAGCGATTACATCATCCGGCTGAGCAGCTACAAACACCTGCACGACGAATTCCAGGAGTTGCAAGTGCGCTACAGCGTGATCGAGCGCGACTGTCGCAGCGTGGAAACCGACGAGACTGCCTGGAACACACTGGCCGAGTACCTCACCCAGTGGGATGGCATCATCAGCCGGCTGCTGGCGATCGCTGCACAGCCGAGCTTCGCCCCGAGCAATGTGGCGTGGACAACGCGCCTGACGCAGGCACAGCGCAGCGTGCGCGATGCGCTGGAGACACAAACAATCTCGCCCTTGGCAAACGTGCTACCCGCAGTGCGACGCTTATTGGAACGCGAGCCATCGCTGGTAAACGCCAAGATATTCGAGGTGGTGCGCGCCATGTTGCAGCGCGGTGTAATCCCGCAGTTGGTTGAGCTGCGCGAGGCGCTGGCACAGCGCCGGGTGGACTCCATTAGCCTAGACGAACTCGCTCGAGGCATCGAATCGCTCAAGGGCCTGCGCGACCGGCTGCAGGTGCTGGTGACTGAACACGACCGCTGGCAGCGCATGGAGGACGAACTCAACCCAATCGCCAGCAACTTGAGCCGCAACCCAGAGGTGCTGGCGCAGAGCTGGCCCTTCGTCAGCAGCCTGGCGCACGAAATGCTGGATGGTCTGCAGGAGGATTGGGCGACCGCAATTCTGACGCTCGATGCGCGAATTCAGGAGCGATTGGCCGCCGGCGATGTGCCGCGCGCCCGGCCGCTTTACTATCAGTTCCATAGCCGGGTCAGTAATCGCTTCAGAATTGTGGATGATGATCTGCTGGAAGTGGTGGAGGCATTACAAAAGATCGGCGACAGTATGCAAGGTTTCTTGAGAGGACTCTTGTAATATGGCGGTGAGGAGTCGGATGTCGCGCCGGCTCCAATATCTCATTCTCGATTGCTTGTTTCCGATGACTGCTCAGCCCGCTCCCCAGGCCATGCCCTATGCGATGCCCTATGCGACGCTGCCGGAGCTGCGCGCCGAACATGCCCGCTTGCTCACCGAGCGGTCGCGCCAAGGTGAAGAGGGCAGTGCGACCGAATTCCTGCAGCAGGTGGCCGAGTTCATTCGGCGCGGTGCAGCCACCGGCGCTTATATTGATGACGAAGAAGACCGACGCGGCGTCCAGAGCCTGCTCGATTTTTGGGCAAATGTGCTCTACCGTGCGGGCGGACAGCCGGGCATCCAAATCGAGACGCCCGATCCGACGCTGGCCGACTTCGACTTCTCGCTTGCGCCCGAACTGCCGGACGAGCCTTGCCCATATCGTGGCCTGGATGCCTTTCGCGAAGCAAACAGCGCGTTCTTCTTCGGTCGCGAGAAGCTAGTAGACGAGCTGCTGGCGCAATTGCAGCATGAGCGCCTGTTGGCGCTGGTGGGTTCATCGGGCAGCGGCAAGTCCTCGATCGTGTTCGGCGGCTTGTTGCCCCGGCTCAAGCAGGGCATGGGTGCGCACTGGCGCTACCTCGTCATGGTGCCCGGCGAGGATCCACTGGCCAACTTGGCGCGCGCGGCGATCTTGCTCGTCCCGAAAGGACAGGCAGATGATTTAGGCCTCTCTGCTAAGTCACGGCTCATCTTTGCCGAAGACGGCTTCCGACGCGATCCGAATTACCTGGCCAGCCTGGCCGGCGAAACGGGTGACGCGCCGGTGGTGCTGGTGGTGGACCAGTTCGAGGAAGCGTTCACGCTGTGCACCGACGATGACGCGCGCAAAGCGTTCGCTGATCAGCTAATTGGCTTGACGCAAGCGGCCGATCTGCCCCATCGCGTGATCCTTACCATGCGCACCGATTTCGTGGACGGCGTCGCTCGCTTGCCGGCGCTCAAGCCGCTGTTCGATCGGGCACAGGTGGATGTGCGGGCGATGGGTATCGAGGAGCTGCGCGCTGCCATCGAGAAGCCGGCAGAAAAGGTCGGTTTGAAGTTCGACGAGGGTATCGTCAGCAATTTGATCGAGACCATCCTGGGCGAACAAGCCGGGCTGCCTTTGTTGCAATTCACCTTGCTCAAGCTGTGGGAGAAGCGCAAGCGCAATCGCATTACTGCCGATGTGTATCGCGAGGTCGGCGATCCACGCCAGGCGCTTAGCCGCAGCGCCGAGGCATTCTATGAAGGACTGATCTATCAGAATCAGGTCACGGCTAAGCTCATCCTGATGAGGATGGTGCGGCCGGTGCTCGAAGGCGGGCGCGAGTTCACTAGTAACCGCATCCCACTGTCCGGCGTCTTCGAGATGGGCGAGCCGAGGGATCGCGTCGAGGAAGTGCTGCGCCGGCTGATCTTCGAAGAGCGACTGGTCAAGCTGAGTGGTGTGGAGTTGGCGGATCCACATATGTCACTGGCGGAGTTGGCGAGCCAGCGCGGCCCCTCGGGCGAGGTGCCACAGATCGAAGTGGCACATGAGGCGCTGGTGCGCAACTGGCCTCGGCTGGTCGCCTGGCTGGACGAAGCGCGGGTGGCGCTGCGCAAGCGCTTCGCCCTGACACAGGCAGCACGTGAATGGATCGCTAGCGCCGATGGGTCGGTTGGCGGGCGAGATACCAGCCTTTTGCTGCGCGGCCGGCTGTTGGAAGAAGCAGAGGCCTATCCCGACCTGAATGCAGAGGAGCGGGAATTCGTGCAGGCCAGTCGTGACGCTGCACTCGCCGAGGAGCGCGCCAAGGAGGAAGCTCGCAGGCGAGAGATCGAACAAGCGCGTGCGCTGGCCGAAGCCGAGCGCCTGCGCGCAGAGGAGCAACGGCGCGCTAACGCTCGGCTGCGCCGTCGCGCCATTCTGCTGGTGGGTGCACTGACGCTGAGCACTGCGCTGGCGATCATCGCCTGGTTGTCGGCACAACAGGCTGCAACCAGCGCGATCCGGGCTAACATCGCGAGCACGCAGGCTGTGCTGCAGCAAGCCACAGCTCAGGCCGAAGCCATCAACGCCTTGCAGGCCAACGTGACCGCCCAAGCCGCCAAGAGCACGGCGCAGGCGGCCAAGGAGCTGGCCGAGGCCAACGAGAGCCAGGCCGAAGCAGCCGCGGAGCTGGCGCTCGATTTGAGGGCAACGGCCGACGCAGCCGCGTCGCTGGCTCGGTCTGCCGAACGCATCGCCGAGTCCCGTCGCTTGGCTGCCGAGGCGAACGTCTTGCTCAACGTCAGCGTGCTCGAGAGTTTGCGCGCCGCAGTCGCAGCGATCACTACCACGCTGCCCGAAGAGACGCCTCAGGATGCCGTGGATGCGCTCCAGCGCATCATGGAGCAGCCCTTGCCCAGGCTCCGGCTGGTCGGACACACAGGGCCGATCGTTGGCGCCCAGTTTTCGCCCGATGGCGATCTGATCGCTACCGCCGGCGCTGACGGGATCGTGCACATCTGGGATCGGGCGAGTGGTGCGCTGCGCGCTCGACTGGATGGCAACACATCACTGATCAACAGTCTGCAGTTCTCACCCGATGGGGCATTCATCCTGACGGCCAGCGACGACGGCGCAGCACGCATTTGGAACGTGCGACCAGCTGCTGGCGTGGATGTCAGCCAGCCAATCATCATGTTGCAAGGCACAGGCGGCTCGCTCAACAGTGCAGCCTTCTCATCGGATGGTGCGTACGTGGTCACAGCCGGCGTGGATCAAGAAGTGCGCATCTGGGACGTGCGCAGCAGCCAGGTGATCACCTCGCTGAGCGGTGGACATACTGCAGCGATCAACATGGCTGCCTTCTCGCCCGATGGCCTGCGTGTCGTTACCGCCAGCGACGATGGCACGGCGCGCATCTGGGATGCGCGCTCCGGCGAGCTGCTTCAGCCTGTGCTGGGCGGACCTGGTGGTCCACCACTGAAGGTTGCGCGCTTCTCACCCGATGGCACTGCAATCTTGACTGGCGGTGAAGATGGCGTCGGCCGGCTGTGGCCCGCGACGACATTCACCGATGCAGTACCTTTTGCCGGCCAGCCGATCGGTGAGCTGCGTGGGCACGACCTGGCCATTCGCAGCGCCGATTTCTCCCCCGATGGCAAGCTGATCGTTACGGCGGGCGATGATGGTGTCGCGCGCGTGTGGAACATCGAGACGCTGCGGGTTGCACAGGCGCAACAACAGCAGTGGAGCATTGAGACACCACGGCCAACATTGGTACTGCGCGAACATCGCAACGCGGTGTTCGGCGTGCATTTTTCACCTGACGGAAGCAGCATAGTCACAGCAGGCGCCGATGGCATCGCGCTGGTGTGGAACCTGCAGCCCGGCGCCGTGGTTGTCGCATTTCAGGGGCATACCGGTAGCGTGAACAGCGCTCAATTCTCGCCCGATGGTGCTTTTGTCCTGACAGCCAGCGACGATCGCACGGCGCGGATCTGGGACCTGACCGGTCAGGTCGTCCTCACGCTCATCAATCGCGTCACGCCGCAGCTCGTGGATGACGCTCCGAACGCTGGCGCGTCGGCGCCAGCCGAGGGTTCGCCTGCGGTGATCAACGAAGCCCAATTTACGCTCGACGGCAGGCGCGTGGCCCTGGCAAGCTTGAACAGCACGGCCGTCATCAGCGATTTGCAAAGCGACGCACCGGTGACGCCGCTGATCGGCCACCGCGGGCCGGTGCTGAGTGTGGCGTTCTCACCAGACGGCAGGCGCGTGGCCACAGCCAGCGAGGATCGCACGTGCCGTGTGTGGAACGCGGTGACTGGCTTACCCATACACGTGCTTGAGGGTCATGATGACAAGGTCGAAAGTGTGTCGTTCTCGCCCGATGGCAATTTGCTGGCTTCGGCTAGTGCCGACGGCACCGTGCACTTGTGGGACGGATTCGGCAACTCGGCGGGGGTGCTGCGCGGGCATACCGGTGTGGTGTGGAGCGTTGCCTTCTCACCTGGCGGCGATTTGTTGGTTACGGCAAGCGAAGACGGCACGGCACGCATCTGGGATGCGTTGAGCGGCGAAGAACAACTCGTCATTAGTGGTCACACGTCCGGCGTGAACAGCGCTGCTTTCTCGCCGGATGGGCGCATTGTCGCGACTGCTGGTTCGGATCGCTCGGTGCGCTTGTGGGATGCCGAGACCGGCCGCCCCTTGGCCAGCTTCGCTTTGCATTCTGATCGGGTGCTGAGCGTGGCATTCTCGCCGGATGGTCGCTATGTTGTCACTGCTTCTGCCGATGGCACGGCGCTCGTGCTCATCTATCGGCTGGAAGACTTGCTGGCCCTGGCGTTGGCATTGGCGCAGTGAATGCGACGCGTGACGGAGGAGGCGCGCACATATAATCCCGCCCCATGGACGACCTCTCCAAAGTTGCCAGCGAAGTGCGCGCTTGCACGTTGTGCGGATTGTCGGCCGGCCGCAAAAACGCCGTCCCCGGCGAAGGTCCTTCTCGCGCCGAGGTCATGCTGATCGGCGAAGGGCCGGGCTTTCACGAAGATCAGCAAGGCCGGCCATTCGTCGGCCCGTCGGGGCAATTTTTGACCGAGTTACTGGCCAGCGCAGGTTACAAGCGCGAGGATGTGTTCATTACCAACGTGGTGAAGTGCCGTCCGCCGGGCAACCGCGATCCATTGCCCGAAGAAATCCAGGCGTGCTCCCACTACCTCGATCGGCAGATCGCGTTGATCAACCCGAAGGTCATTGTCACATTGGGCCGATTCTCGATGGCCAAGTGGTTCCCCGGCCAGAAGATCTCGGTGGTGCATGGCAAAGCCAAGCGCATTGATGGGCGTGTGGTGGTGGCCATGTTCCATCCGGCGGCGGCGTTGCATCAGCAATCGCTGCGCAGCCTGATCGAGGAAGACTTCCGCCGGCTGCCGGAAATTGTCGAGTCGGCACTGGCTGAAGAAGCACGCGCAACACCTAAGCCATCCGACAGCGCGGGCGAACAGCTCAGTTTGTTCTGATGGCACAGGTGACACGTTAGCGCCGTGGCTGTGGTCCGTCCGAACCCCTGGCTGCTCGCTGCGCGACTTCGGACGCTGCCGGCGTCCATCTCGCCCGTGATTGTCGGGACAGCGCTGGCGCTGCGCGAAGACAGGTTCGATCCGCTGATCTTTGTCGCCACGTTGGCAGCCGCCATCTTGTTGCAGGTCGGCGCGAACTACGCGAATGATGTGTTCGACTACCTCAAAGGCGCTGACCGCATACGGCATGGACCCATGCGCGCCACGCAGAGTGGCTTGCTCACCCCGCGACAGATGCTGCTGGGAACGGCAGTCGTATTCGGTCTGGCTGCCTCGATCGGGGTTTATCTGGCGCTCATCGGCGGCTGGCCGATTTTGCTGATCGGCGCGCTGTCCATCATCTGCGCTGTGGCGTATACGGCCGGCCCTTTCCCGCTGGCCTACCGCGGCCTGGGCGATCTGTTCGCGTTTCTCTTCTTCGGCGTGGTCGCCGTGATGGGCGCTTACTTTCTGCAGTCCGGGCAGTTCACGTCCGTTTCGTTCATCGTCTCGCTGCCGAACGCGCTGTTTGCCACGGCCATTATCGTCGTCAACAACTTGCGTGACCTGGACGCCGACTGCGAAGCCGGCAAACGCACGCTGGCCGTGCGCATCGGCGACCATGCCACGCGCATCGAATACACGCTCATGCTGGTCGGCGCATATCTGGTTCCACTCATCCTGCGCGTTGGCGGCACCGTGCAAGGGTGGGCCTGGCTACTGCCGTGGGCGAGCGCGCCGATTGCATTGATACTGACGCGGGATCTTTGGCGCACGCCGCGCAGCCCCGCGCTCAACCCCATCCTGGCGCGCACGGCGCGGCTCAACCTTATCTTCTCGATCTTGTTTGCGGTCGGTTTGGTGTTAGAGTGAACGAACGATCGAAACGCGTGCAGGAGATGTTCTCCCGCATCACGCGGCGCTACGACTTGATGAACCACGTGATGACCGGCGGGCGGGATCAAGCCTGGCGGCGCATCGCTGCGCGCGAGCTAGGGCTAGGCGCCGGAGGGCTCGTTCTCGACCTGGCTACGGGCACCGGCGATCTGGCTTTTGCCATCTGCGAGGCATACCCTAATGCGCGTGTGGTGGCTATGGATTTCTCAGAGACCATCCTGCGCGAGGGCGCGCGTAAGGCGCGTCTGCGCGACGTGCAAAGCGTCGTATGGGGTGTGGGCGATGCGCTGGCCTTGCCCCTTCCCGACGCGACCTTCGACGGTTGCACGAACGCCTTCTTGTTGCGCAACGTGGTGGACTTGCCGCTGTGCTTGCGCGAGATGCGGCGCGTGGTGAAGCCCGGCGGGCGCGTGGTGTGCATGGAGATCACGCATCCGCAAGCGCCGGTCTTCAGGCAGCTCTTTTGGATTTATTTCGGCAAGCTGGTTCCGATCATCGGCGGCGCGATAGCTGGCGATTTGCAGGCGTATCGCTATTTGCCCGACTCGCTGATGCGCTTCCCGCCGGCCGAGCCGCTCAAACAGCTCATGCAAGAGGCTGGCTACCGCAACGTGCGCTACCGGCTGTTGGGAATGGGAACGATGGCGATCCATGTCGGTGAGGTATGATCAATGCGTTGCTTCATCACTGCAGTGCTGTAGAACGTGAAGCTGGAACCGCTCGGCCTGCAGGTACCCTGGGTGAAGGAGGTGTTGAAATGTCAAAATCACGACGTCTTTCGGCAACTGGCCTCCTCGTTGCACTTGCTATTGCGCTGGTCATTCTGATGGCTGTGACACCGGCCGGCGCGCAGCTCATTATCGGCTGGTCCGATCCGCTGGCTACGCCGATTCCTCTGCCAGGCGTCCAGGCAGCAGATGCGAATCCGCCGACGCCGCGGGCGATCTATATCGCCGATGATCCTTCGCAGGCGCCCCCCGTCACACCCATGCCATAGCATACGGTATCTCTACACGCGATGCTCATATCTCGGCAGACGGGTAGGCGCGGACCAGTTGCGCCACACCGCCGATATGCCGATGCCCTTGATCGTTGTAGACGCGCATCCCGAACTTTTGCTAGTCTTGGAGCAGTCGAAAGGTGTGTATACATCGGGCCATGAGCAACCAGGTTAGCGTCGTAGTATCCGTCACGTTGGCGATCGCCGTCCTGGCAATCGCTTCCAACCCCACCGGCAATCATGCTCTTGCAGTACGAGACGCCACATCAAATGAGGGCGCAGACTCCTCGCGTGCTAGTGCGCTGCTCGCACAGGGCGAAGTGGTATCGCCGACGGTGTATCTGCCGGTGTTGCTGGGCCAACAGCCGGCTGCCAGTCCGACCCCTCAACCTACCAACCCGCCGCCTGCGTCCGGCCACGAATGGTCGCAGCATGCTCACGATCCCCAACATACGGGCTACACCGCGCAGGTCGTTGCGCCGCCCTGGCGCTGGCGCTGGAGCTGGAACGGACCGAACAGTGCTGGTGGCATCAGCGCCGGCAAGACTGGCTTGCCGCGCAACGTGCAGCCGGTGACCGGCGGCGGACGGGTGTATGTTGCTGCCGGCAGCCGTGGCGTATATGCACTGCGCGAAGTCGACGGCATCCAAGTCTGGAACGCCCGACCTGGTGGCAACATCAACTCGACGGTTGCCTATGATAAAGACACGCAGTCTGTATTTGCGCTCGCCAGCAACGGTACGCTTTACAAGCTAAGCGCCGCAGATGGGAGTGTGGTTGGCCAGTTCGCGACAGGAGCAGGCAGCGCGTTGCCGTTGCCGCCAGCGGTGTTGGGCGACCGGGTGTTGTTTGCCATCGGCAACCGGGCCTATGCGTTGGACAAGACGATGATGCAGCCGATCTGGGTATACCAGGCAGGGGCTGAGGTGCACACACCGCCGGCGTATTCGGCCAGCCGGAATCGAGTCAGTATCGGGACGGCCGATCTGTATGTGCACGCCATCGAGAACGACGACGGTAGCCGGGCATGGCGGGTGAGGCCGGTGCATGCGAGTCTTGCGGCCGGTGAGACGCCTGATGGGCGCAACTTTGCAGAGTTCAAAAATGGCTGGCCGGTGGTCGCCGACGGCGCTGGCTATGTCCTGGTCAAAGTTCGTTTGGATTGGGCAAGCCTGTGGCGAGACTGGCCGCAGACCAATAGCAGCATGCGCTCGTTTCTCACCGCCAATCCGACACAACAGGCTCTGTTTGTTCTCGATCTCGACGACGGCAGCGTTCCGTTTGTCGCCAACGTCGGTCATGGCGGCTATGGCGATACCGACTATCTGCCAATGGGGCCACAGCCGGTTGTCAAACGTTTATCCAACGGTAAAGAGGTCGTCTACACTATCATCCGCGCCCAACATGTCTACGACTCGCGGTGGGATTCGCACTTCGGTGAGATGATGCTGGACGATGCGACCGTGGTCAGCTTGCAGGGCGGCGATGTGCGCTTCATCTCCTACGACTATCCGCCTAACAGTACGAATCCCTATCTGCTCACCGATGAACAACCGAACGTCTCCATGGCTGGCGACTACTTGTTCGGTGGGCATTGGGAAGCTGGGTTCGCGTTGCGCATCCTGGATCGCTCCGATGCGCGCGGCAGCTTCGGCAACAAAATCACCACACAGCGTCTAGACACGATCGCCACTTCACAAGACACAGGCGGGTGTGGCTTCAATGCGTCGCACTATTGCGCTAGCGGTCTGCAAAACACGCGCGAATACGACCGTGGTTTCTACATCTACTACAACCAGGGCGCGGTATATGACCGCTACTGGGGTGAATATTCCGTCTGGACGGTCAGCAACAACAACGTCTATTTTCGCAGTACTGATGGCGCGATCGTCGCGTTGACCGGCGGCTCGCCGACCATTGCCTCCACCCAAGTTGTCGAGCCGGTGTCCCTCACGCCCCCCATGCCCCTTGTCGCTCACACCGACCTGCCGACCATCGCCTACACTCAGGTGCGTGAGTGGTCGGATCGCGTCGTCGCGGTAGAGGGCGTGTTGCGCTACGTGTTCAACAACGGCAAGCATGTGCTGCTCGGCTTCGAACGCCCGCATCGGGGCACATTCAAGGCCTTGATCCGCAAGGCACACTGGCCGGCGTTTGGCGGAGCCCCGGAGATGCGCTATCGCATCGGTGACCGTGTACGCGTGGCCGGCCTGATCGAGTGGTATCAAGGGGACCCGGCTATCTATGTTACGGAGCCGGCCCAGATCCAGATCCAGCCTTAGACCCGGTCTGCAATTCGATCTTCACCGGGGGCGTTTTGCCGCCGACCCTTGACACTCTCCATCTGAGTGTGCTAACATCACGCCCGAAATTAGCACTACTAAGACTTGAGTGCTAAAAATTAACTCTCGTCTAACACTCTTGTAGCAGACTGCTAGCCAGTCAAATTTCGGAGGAAAAGCAATGGCGAAGAAAGATTCAGTCGTGACGAAACTCAACATTCGCCCTTTGGCCGACCGTGTCGTGGTTGAGCCGATGGAGGAAGAAGAGGTGACGTTTGCCGGCGGCAAGCTGGTGCTGCCGGAGACGGCCAAGGAGAAGCCCCAGAAAGGGGTCGTCCTGGCTGCTGGCCCCGGCCGCAAGGACGATGACGGCAAACTGATCCCCATGGACGTCAAGGAAGGCGATCAGGTGCTCTACGCGAAATACGCCGGCACCGAGATCAAGATCGAGGGCAAGAAATACCTCATCCTCAAGGAGAGTGACATCCTCGCAGTTGTGGAGTAATTCGTAAGCTGTGATCGGTCATCATCCGTGATGCACCGGTTACCCGTTACCGATTACCGATCACCAACTGGTTAGGGAGAGATCGAAATGGCAAAGCAACTGGTTTTCAACGAAGAGGCTCGCCGCAGCCTGAAGCGCGGCGTTGACACCCTGGCGGCAGCAGTGGCAACCACCCTTGGCCCGAAGGGCCGCAACGTGGCGCTCGACAAGAAGTATGGCGCGCCGACCGTCACCCATGACGGCGTGACTGTGGCCAAGGAGATCGAGCTGGCCGACCCCTATGAGAACATGGGTGCGCAGCTCTTGAAGGAAGCGGCAACCAAGACCAACGACATCGCCGGCGACGGCACCACCACGGCGACGGTGCTTGCCCAGATCATTGTGCACGAGGGCTTGAAGAACGTCGCTGCCGGCGCGAATCCCATGCTCATCAAGCATGGCATCGAGAAGGGTGTCGAGGCAGTGGTCGACTACCTCAAGGGTATGGCCGTCGAGGTGAACAAGAAGGACCAGATCGCTCAGGTGGCCACCATCAGCGCTCAGGATCCCGAGATCGGCAACCTGATCGCCGAAGTGATGGACAAGGTCGGCAAGGACGGCGTGATCACGGTCGAGGAGAGCAAGTCGCTCAACTTCGAGACAGAGTATGTGGAGGGCATGGAGTTCGACCGCGGCTATATCTCCCCGTACTTCATCACCAATCCGGAGCGCATGGAGGCGGAGATCAAGGATCCGTACATCCTCATCCACGACAAGAAGATCAGCGCCGCCGCCGACATCATCCCGTTGTTGGAGCGGCTGGTACAGCGCGGTAAGCGTGACCTGGTGATCATCGCGGAAGACGTGGACGGCGAGGCGCTGGCTACGCTGGTGCTGAACAAGCTGCGCGGCATGCTGAACGTGCTGGCGGTCAAGGCGCCCGGCTTCGGTGATCGCCGCAAGGCTATGTTGCAGGACATCGCTATCCTCACCGGCGGCCAGGTCATTACCGAGGAGATGGGCCGCAAGCTGGAAGGCGTGCAGATCGAGGACCTCGGCCGTGCAGATCGCGTGGTGAGCACCAAGGACGATACCACCATCATCGGCGGCAAGGGCGATGAGAAGCGCATCAAGGCCCGCATCGAGGAGATCCGCGTCGAGATCGAGAAGAGCACCAGCGACTACGATAAGGAGAAGCTGAATGAGCGCCTGGCCAAGCTGGCCGGCGGCGTGGCGGTCATCCGCGTCGGCGCGGCCACCGAGACCGAACTGAAGGAGAAGAAGCATCGCGTCGAGGACGCGCTCTCGGCCACCCGCGCGGCGGTTGAAGAGGGCATCGTGCCCGGCGGCGGCGTGGCGCTGCTGCGCGCCGTGAGTGCCCTGGATAACGTCAAGATGCCGCATGAGGACGAGCAGGTCGGCGTAAACATCCTGCGCCGCGCGCTGGAAGAGCCGATCCGTCGCATCGTGGCTAACGCCGGCATGGACGGCAGCGTCGTCGTGCAACAGGTGCGCGCGATGAGCAAGGACAAGAAGTTCTTCGGCTACGACGTCATCGCCGGTGACTATGTAGACATGCTCAAGGCGGGCATCATTGACCCGGCCAAGGTGACCAAGGGCGCGTTGCAGAACGCGGCCTCGATCGCCAGCATGATCCTGACCACCGAGGCGCTGGTGACGGACATCCCAGAGAAGGAGAAGGCCCCGGCCACGCCTCCAGGCGGCATGGGTGGCGACTTCTAAGCGTGAGAAACTAGGCTTTCCGAAGGAACCTGATCCTTTCTTTCCTGTCGAAAAACAAGAACCAGGCTTCTCGAGAAGCCTGGTTCGCTTTTCCAGCGGAGAGGACAGGATTTGAACCTGCGAGGCCTTTCGGCCCACGCGCTCTCCAGGCGCGCGCATTAGACCGGGCTATGCTACCTCTCCGTGGGGCGATAATTTTACTCGATGCGTTCGCTCACTTCGCTAACCTTGATGCGGTTCAGCGGCGTGGCGCGCGCCTGGATGATGGCCCAAATGGCCTTCGCGCGCCCGGTGTTGCGCTGCGTTCCTGGCCTGCGCTTTTGGAAGCTGCTCGGCATGGGCGATGGCTTCAGCCTGCGCCCCGACCTTGGCGCCTACGGCTTGCTGGCGGTATGGGCATCGCCCGAATACGCGGACGCATTCTTCGACAGTGCGCCCGTGATGCGTCGCTTTCGTAGCCATGCCGACGAGGTATGGACCGTGCGCATGGTCGCGATTCAGTCGCGTGGTGCTTGGTCGGGTGTCAACCCCTTCCGGCCAACTGCCTCACCTGACAGCGGGCCGCTCTGCGTGCTAACCCGCGCCACGATTCGCTGGCGCCGTTTGGTTGCGTTCTGGTCGTGCGTGCCCGATGCCAACCGATCGCTCGTCGGTGTGCCCGGTCTGGTGTTGTCCGTTGGCATCGGCGAGGCGCCGGTGGTACGTCAGGCGACCTTCAGCCTGTGGCGTTCGGACGCTGACATGCGCGCGTTTGCCTATCGCCAGCCGGCTCATGCCGAAGTGATCCGGCGCACACGCGACGAATCTTGGTATGCTGAAGATCTGTTCGCGCGCTTTAAACCGCTCTCGGCCGAGGGGACGTGGCATGGTGATGATCCGCTGGCGCGGTCGCGCGACGCGGGATAATCGCGCGTTGTGGCTCCAGCTCGGCGGTTAGCGATCGCAATGGGCGCTGCGGCGTTCGGCGTCGCTGTTTGCCTCGCTGCGATCAACTTCGAACGCGCCCCCACTTTCTCTTTGGCTTCGCCGCGTCCGATTGTGATGAAGCTGCGACGCACCTGCGTCGGCTGCCCAAGCTATACCATCACGTTGCGCAGTGACGGTCGGCTGATCTACGAAGGAGGTGACTACACCCGTGTGCCTGGCATACACACCTTCAACGTTCCGACCGAAGTTGTGATGGATGTGCTGGCCGATTTTGCGCATCCCGATTTCCTCGAGTTGGACAACGTCTACCCCTCGCCCGGCGTCCCCTGGATCACCTTGTCGTTATCCATCGAGATGAACGGTGTATCGAAGTCGGTGCTCAGCGAGGATCGCTATGGGCCGGCGGTGCTGCTTGCGCTCGAACGCAAGATGGGTGACCTGCCGGGGATGCGCTTGCTCTCCGGTTGGACGCGCTGATGCGCTGCAGACGGTTATCCCACATCGCGTGTGGGATATTGTGTGGGATATTTCCTTACTTGACTTTTAGGTCTGCCTAAATATAATTCGTCCCTGATTTAGTTGAACCTAAAGAGGGGCGAATGATGCAGCGAACGATGCTACACACATTGATTGCGCTGATGCTGGTGGTCGGGTTGACCGCCTGTGCGCCTTCGTCCGTAGCATCTTCGGCCAATTTGACTTCGCGCCCGGTGCGTGTAGCGACGACTACCGGTATGGTGGCCGACATTGTGAAGAACGTCGGCGCCGGCCGTGTTGAGGCAGTGAGCCTGATGGGCCCAGGCGTTGACCCACACCTGTACAAGCCCAGCAGCGGCGACGTGGTGAAGCTCGATCGCGCTGATGTCATTTTCTACAACGGCTTGCATCTCGAAGGGCGCATGGCCGAGTTGTTCGAGAAGATGGCGCGCGCCGGCAAGCCGGCCTTTGCCGTGACGAGCGGGATTGATCCCGCTCAATTGATCGAGCTGGCGGGGTCGCCAGGACACTACGACCCGCACGTGTGGTTTGACGTGAGGCTGTGGCAGGACGCTGCGCGGTTCGTGGCGCAAGCGTTAAGTGACCTCGACCCGGCGTCGCGCGAGCTATACGAGCGCAACGCGGAGCTGTATCTTGAGCAGCTCGACGAATTGCAAGCGTATGTTGAACAGCAGATCGCGCTTATTCCCCCAGAGTCGCGCGTGCTGATCACGGCGCACGATGCCTTCGGCTACTTCGGCTGGCGCTATGGCTTCGAGGTGCGCGGCTTGCAAGGGGTGAGCACGGCGGCCGAAGCCGGCGCGCGCAACGTCCAAGAGCTGGCGGCGCTGATCGCCGACCGCAAGATCAAGGCGATTTTCATCGAGTCGTCGGTGCCGCCCGACGCGATCGAAGCAGTGCAGGCTGCGGTGCGCGCGCGGGGCTGGGATGTGATGATCGGCGGGGAGTTGTTTTCCGACGCGCTGGGCGCCGACGGCGCGCCGGAAGGCACCTACATCGGCATGGTCAAACACAACGTGGATACTATCGTCGGCGCGCTGCGCTGAGCCGAATCCTTAACCATGTTCTCCCCTTCTGCCGTGAAAGACCCATCGCCCGCCGCTGCGATGCAAACGGGCGTCGCCGTCGCTCCGGTTGAGATCAACGATTTGACGGTGGCCTATCGCGACAAGCCGGTGTTGCAGGATATTGACCTAACGATCCCCGAAGGCAAGTTGGCGGCCATCATCGGGCCGAACGGCGCCGGCAAGTCCACATTGATCAAAGCCGCGCTCGGCCTGGTGCCCGCGACAGCAGGCAGCGTGCGGATTTACGGCAAGCCCTATGCCGAGCAGCGCCGCCTCGTCGGCTATGTGCCGCAGCGCAGCAGCGTGGACTGGGACTTCCCCACCACCGCGCTGGATGTGGTGATGATGGGCACGTATGGCCGGCTGGGCTGGATTCGCCGGCCAGGGCCGGCCGAGCGCGATTGTGCAATGCGCTGCTTGGAGCAAGTGGGCATGGCGCCCTACGCCGACCGGCAGATTAGCCAGCTCAGCGGAGGCCAACAACAGCGCGTCTTCCTGGCGCGCGCCCTCGTGCAAGATGCCCAAATCTACTTCATGGATGAGCCGTTCGTCGGCGTGGACGCGGTGACCGAGCGGGCGATCGTGGCGCTTCTGCAGGCGTTGCAGCAGCAAGGTAAGACGGTGATTTGCGTGCACCACGACCTGGACTCGGCGCCGGATTATTTCGACTGGGTGGCGTTGCTCAACGTCCGGCTGATTGCCAGCGGCCCATTTGCGTCTACCTTCACCGCCGACAACCTACGCAAGACCTACGGCGGCACGATGAAGGCGGCCATTGCACACTTCCGGCACTTTGAGGAAGACCGCAGGGGATTAGGAATTGGGAATTGAGAATTGAGAATTAGGCGCGATGGGCATACTTGTTGAACTGTTTGCCGATTACACGCTGCGCAACGTGGCGCTAGGCAGCGCGCTGCTCGGCGTGGTGAGCGGCGTGCTCGGGTGTTTTGCCGTGCTGCGGCGGCAGGGGCTGCTGGGAGATGCGTTGGCTCACGCCGCGCTGCCCGGCATTTGCATCGCCTACTTGCTCACGCAGACCAAAGCGCCCATCGTCCTGCTGTTGGGCGCGGCGGCAGCCGGATGGATCGCGGCCGTCTTGCTGCTGCAGATCGTCCGACACACCCGAATCAGTGAGGATGGCGCGCTCGGCATCGTGCTCAGCACGTTCTTCGCCTTCGGCATTGTGTTGCTCACCTTCATCGCCAAGCGCGGCAGCGCAAATCAGTCCGGGCTGGACAAGTTCCTGTTCGGTCAGGCGGCGGCGCTGGTTGCGGAAGATGTGATGACCATGGCGATCCTTGGTGGTGGCGCCCTCGCCATCGTGGCGTTGCTCTACAAAGAGTTTAAGTTGCTCGCTTTTGATGCGCCCTTCGCGGCCAGCCTGGGGTTCAACACAAACTGGCTCAGCGTGCTGCTCACGTCGCTGATCGTGGTTGCCGTCGTCATCGGCCTGCAAACAGTCGGCGTGGTGTTGATGGCGGCCTTGCTGGTCGGTCCGGCGGTTGCGGCGCGACAGTGGACGAACCGGCTGGGGGTGATGATCGTCCTGGCGGCGCTGTTCGGCGCGCTGTCGGGCCTGGCCGGCGCACTGGTGAGCGTGAGCGACGAGGGCATTCCCACCGGCCCGATGGTCATCCTCAGCCTGACGGGGATCGTGCTGTGCTCGGTCTTCCTCGCGCCGGAGCGTGGCCTGGTTTGGGACGCCGCGCGGCGGCGCGCGCAACGCGCGGCGTGGGTGGAGTGAACGAGAATGGGGGCGGCCCTGGCGATCATCCTCACCGGCCTGCTGGTCGCGACGGCCTGCGCGCTGCTGGGCGTCTTCCTAGTGTTGCGGCGCATGGCGATGATGGCCGACGCGATCAGCCACGCCATCCTGCCGGGCCTCGTCGCCGGCTACTTCCTGGCGCAGGGACCGAACCTGCTGGCTGGCTTCGTCGGCGCGTCGCTGGCCGCCGTCGCCACCGTCGCGTTGGTCGAAGCGCTACAAAACACGCGTCGGGTCGGCGGCGAGTCGGCGATCGGCATCGTCTTCCCGGCAATGTTTGCCCTGGGCACCTTTCTGGTGTCCAAGTATTTCGCCAACGTGCACCTGGATACCGATGCGGTGCTCTACGGCAACATCGAGTTCGTCGCGTTTGATGTCCTGATCCTCAACGCCCTCAACCTCGGCCCGCAGTCGCTCTGGGTGATGGGCGCGCTGTGCGTTGTCAATCTGCTGTTCGTTGGGCTGTTATTCAAGGAGCTGAAGCTGGCGACGTTCGATCCGGGCCTGGCGGCGGCGCTGGGATTCTCGCCGGCGCTGATCCACTATGGGCTGATGGCGATGGTCTCCGTCACGACGGTGGGGGCGTTCACGGCCGTGGGGGCGATCCTGGTGGTCGCGTTCATGATCGTGCCGGCGGCCACAGCATACTTGCTCACCGACGATTTGGGCAACATGATCGTCTTCGCAGTTTTCATCGGCGCGCTGTCGGCGATCGCGGGCTGCTTCATCGCGTTTGCGTTGGATGCGTCGGTAGCCGGCGCGATGGCGACGGTGGCCGGCGCTTGCTTCTTGCTGGCGCTGCTGTTCTCGCCGGCGCATGGCTTGGCGGCTAAAGCCTGGCGCCTGCGACGCCAGCGGCTGCGCCTGGCAATGGAGAACTTAGTCGTCCACCTGTTCAACCACGAGCATCAGGCCTACGAAGAGCACGAGGCCGAAGTGGCGCACCTCAGCAGCGAGCTGCGGTGGCAACCCCAGTTCGCCCGCAGGATCATCCGCATGGCTCGGCGCGCGCAGCTTGTGCGGCAAGTGAACGGCCATTTGGCGTTGACCGATGCCGGCAGGGAATTCGCCCGACGGGCCTCTGCGCTCCGAGATGGGGAAGGGTAGCGTTTCACGCCGGTGTGGCCGGGTCTGCGGGACGATAGCGCAGCAGCCGTATGCCGTGCAGCGTCACCAGCAACGACGCGCCCATGTCGGCCAGCACGGCCAGCCACATCGTGCCCAGGCCGAGCAACACCAGCAGGAGCACCGCCAGCTTGATGCCGATGGCCAGGGCGATGTTGATGCGGATCGTGCGCATGGCGGCGCGGCTCAGTTGTAACGCAAAGGGCAATTGGCGCAGGTCTTTCCCCATCAGCACCACGTCGGCGGTTTCGATCGCTTGCGCCGTGCCGCCGCCGACGGCGATGCCCACGTTGGACGCAGCGAGCGCCGGCGCGTCGTTCACGCCGTCGCCCACCATCGCCACTGCGCCGTACTGATCGCGCAGCGCGCGCACCGCTTCGACTTTCTGCTCCGGCAGCAGCCCGGCTTTCACCTCGCTCACGCCCACCTGTTGGGCGATGGCTTGCGCAGCGCGCGCATTGTCGCCGGTGAGCATTACCGTCGCCTGGATGCCGCTGCGATGGAGCGCGTCTACGACCTGCCGGCTGGTGTCGCGCGCGGCATCGGTGATGCCGATGTAGCCGGCGAACGCCCCATCTGCAGCGACGAGCACCGGTGTAAGGCTGCGCGCCGAGAGCGACTCGATCTCTTCGCACAGCGCGCGGTCATGGGGCAGGGTTTGATCGAAGAACGCATGGCTGCCGATGATCACCTCGCGCTCTGCGACGCGGCCGGATATGCCTTTGCCGGCGATGGCCTTGACCGACTGCGCAGCGGGATAGCGCACGTTCAGGCGCTGATCCTCGGCGGCGGCCACCACCGCCTGCGCCAGCGGGTGCTCGCTGCGTCGCTCGACAGCGCTGGCCAGGGCGAGCAAATCGGCGCAGTTGTCGCACACGCCGGTGATCGGGTCGGTGCAATGGACCGATTTCACCTTGATCACCTTGGGTTTGCCCTCGGTCAGAGTGCCGGTTTTGTCGAACGCGACGGCGCGCACGCCGGCCAGCACCTCTAGGTATGCGCCGCCCTTGATCAGCACGCCGTGCCGCGCGGCGTTGCCCAGGGCGCTGATGATGGTGACAGGCGTGCTGATGACCAGCGCGCAGGGGCAGGCCACCACCAGCAACTCCAGCGCGCGGTAGAGCCAACCCTGGTCGTCGGCCGTCGGCATGAACGGCGCGCCGAATAGCAGCGGCGGTGCGATGGCCAGCGCAACGGCCAACCCGACCACCGCCGGCGTGTAGACGCGGGCGAAGCGGTCCACGAAACGCTCGGCCGGCGCTTTGCGCTCTTGGGCCTCTTCGACCAGGCGAATGACGCGCGCGATGAGGTTGTCCTCCGTGCGGCGCGTGACCTCCACTTCCAGGGCCGCTTCGCCGTTGATCGTGCCGGCGAAGACTTCATCGCCGGGCTGCTTGGGCACGGGGAGGCTCTCGCCGGTGATGGGCGCCTGGTTTACCGATGAGGCGCCGGCGCGCACCCGGCCGTCCATCGCGATGCGCTCGCCGGGCTTGACGACGATCACGTCGCCGATTCGTAGCTCGCTCACGGGCAGCCGTTGTTCGTGCCAGCCGCACCACGGGCAAGGGCCGCTGGTGTATCCGGCTTGCCCCAGGTGCTCTGGGCAGTCCATGCACGGGCGCAAGATGGTTGCTTCGTCCGGGGCGATTGTCCTGAGGCTGCGGATGGCGTTGCGTGCGCGTTCAGCGGTGTATCCCTCCAACGCTTCGCCGAGGGCGAACAGCACGATTACCAGGCCGGCTTCGGTGTAAACGCCGATGACGACTGCGCCGAGGGCGGCAATGGTCATCAAGACATTGATGCTGATCTGTCGGTTGACGGTGAGCGCGCGCCAAGCGCTGCGAGCGACCGGATAGCCGGCGACGAAGAGCGCTGCGACGGAGGTGTAGTCGAAGAGGACGTTCTCGATGCCTAGAAACGGCAGTAACTCGTTGAACACGAGGCCGGGGAGGATGAGGACGGCGCCGATGAGGGCCAGCGTGGTGTCGCGGCGCGCCAACAAAAAGCCCACGAATGAATCGGGCGCGCGGCTGGCAGGCGTTGACGCGATATGCCCATCGCTCACGTCGTAGCCCAGCTCGCGCACGCGGGCGATGATGGCTTCGTGTGATGCGTTGCCCTGCACACGCAGCGTGGCTGCGCCGAAGTTGACCGCGCACGATTGCACGCCGTCCAGCTTCGCCACGCCCGACTCGATCGTCCGGGCGCACTCGGCGCAGTCCATGCCGGCGATGCGATAGACGTGCTCGGTCTCAGCGGGCTCGACCATCGTTCTGCTTGGGTGGGCAAGGTACGCTGCCGTAGGAGCAGAACACGCAACAGTCGCCCGGTTTGGGCTTCAGTACGGCATCGCAGTTGGTGCACCGGTAAAACCGCTGGCATGCGTCCACTGGCATCGCTTCCTCCTTCTGGAAGCCGCAATATGGACAGGTAATCGTCGCGTGTGTTTGTGTCATCTGTGCCTCACATGCTCCAGCCCGCTTCTAAACAGCTCGGCGACGTGCTCATCGTCCAATGCGTAAAACACCTCGCGGCCGTTCTTGCGCGCGCGTACCAGCCGCATCTGACGCAGGCTGCGCAGATGATGTGAAATCGCTGATTCGCTAACGCCGGCGATCCCCGCAATGGCGCTCACGTTCAGTTCCTGGTCGGCGATGGCGAACAGGACGCGCACGCGGCTGGCGTCGCCCAGCGCGCGGAAGAGTTCTGCGAGCTGAGCGGCTTCATGCTCACCCAGCGCTTGTCGTTCAATCTTCTTCATTGTTTCTTTTTACGTATGAACATATATTCATACGTCGAGAATGATAAGTGAGTGCCCTTGTTTTGTCAACGCGGGCTGTGGCGCGGAGCCTAGAACACCTTCACGAGCGAACCCTCTTCACGCTTCGTCCGCAAGTTCGATCGCTCGGTGTGTGGGTACGCCGGCATCGTCCAGCGGAAGACCCAGTGTGCTTGATCCGGCAGCATGTTCACGCAGCCGTGGCTGCGCGGCTGGCCGTAGTCGTTGTGCCAATACACCCCATGGAAGGCGATGCCGCTGCTGGTGAAGAACGATGCCCAACTCACGCCAGGTAAGTTGTAATAGTCGTAGCCAAGTGTGCCGCCGGCCATGCGCGTGCCGGCGATCTTGCGAAAGACGCGGTGCTCGCCGGGGGTGGTGAAGAAGTCCACCACGCCTTCTGGGGTGTGGTACTTTCCGCCAGTGGCGACGCGCGCCGTGAACACCGGTTCGTCGTATTCGTAAGCGGTCACCGTCTGGGTCTTCAAGTTGACCTCGATGCGCTTCTTATCCAGCGGCACGTCCGGCGAGAGCGGCGCGAAGTCCTCTGGCCCGAGTGGGCGCAGATGCTCGGCACGCACGAAGCCGAGGACGGTTGTACCGCCGTTGCCGTCGGCGATCCCATACCAGGTCTTGCCGTCCATCCCCTCGGCTAGCTGCAGAATGCGAAAGACGCAGCCGTAGTACAGCAGCGTGCGTACGCCGGACTGCGGATCGGCCGTAGCGCGAAGCTCGGTGAACGGCACGGTAATCTCGGCCCACAGGCCCTCCTCATCCACTTCACTCAGCGGTTTGTTCAACACGTTGTTGCATGGCTGAACGTTAGCTGAATGCACGTAGCCGTCGCTGGTCAGGTACCAGAACGGGTTGTACGTCGTCGGCCCCAGGCCGGTGACCTCGCCCATGAGTGGGATGACTTCGTTAGCGCGCAGCTTGCGTACCTCGGGCGCTTTGGTTGTGGGCCGCTCGCGAATGATCAGGTCTTTGCGGAAGGCTCGGCCGAAGGCGTAAGGGATGGGTTGCAGCTTGGGATTGCGCGATTCCGGAGGTTCGCCAGCGCCGGGATCGGGCGCTTGCGCATACGTCGGGCGTGTGCGGATGAACGGAACGACCAGTGCCAGGCCGCTACTGACCTTCAAGAAACATCGTCGTGTCGTTTTCATATCCCTAGTGACCATCGTTGATACTCAGTTCGAATATAAGCCGTCTTATGCATCATCGGATCACCACAACGGTGCCGCGCGGCGCCCAATAGTAGAGCCAGGCTGCGGCGGTAATCGGCAGGTTGACGCAGCCATGGCTCCTGGGCTGGCCGAAGTTGGTATGCCAGTATGCACCATGCAGCGCGTAGCCGCCCTGCCGGAAGTACATCACATAGGGCACGTTGGGTAGATCGTAGTCCGGCCCGCGCATGCGCTGCCTGACATACTTGCTGTATATGCGGAACGTGCCACGCGGGGTGGGTGTGTAGCGGGTGCCGGTGGAGACCGGCGTAGACATCACCGTGCGCCCGTTCTCCCAGGCGATCAGCCGTTGTTCGGCGATTACGACTTCGATCCACTTGCCGCGACGGGCGTAGCGCATAGCGCCGTGTTCAGAGTCAGACGATCCGGCCAATAGTGGCTCGGGCGCGGCGAAGAGCAGGATGGTCGCAACAACAGCAGCAAGGAGTCTTCTCACGGGGCTCTATTGTCCACAATTCTGCGCGAGCTGACAAATTCTGGAGGAGAAAGTTGCTGGAGGCCGGGGCCTATCTGCTCAGCGTGGCGCGGGTTAAGGAGCTTTTCGGCCTGCGCGATGTTGAGCGATTCGAACAAAGCCGGCTTGTTACAGGATTATGGCCAACCCAAAGCAAAGAAACCATACGAGCTGAAGCGCACGCTGTGAGTCTTTCGGAGACAGACTGCCGCTCAAAACGCTTCGCGATATAGTTGCGCCATGACCTGCACGTTCACTGCACGTGGGTTGGTCCACCAGTTCAGGTCGAGCTCGTAGGCTGCCCTGGCCATAGGTGCGATCAGCGACTCGCTCACGCCGACGTCGCGCAATCGTGCCGGCAATCCTATGCCGTGCCGTAACTGCTCGACCATCAGTGCCGCGCTCTCGGCGCGCGCGTGGGTCGTCCCGGCTGGCCCACCCAGGGCATCATTCACACGCGCGTAGCGCTCGATCGCGTCGGGCAGGTTGTAGCGCATCACGTGCGGCAGCATGATGGCGTTGGCCAATCCATGCTGGACATTTGCGAAGCTGCTGAGCGGATGCGCCAGCGCGTGGCATGCCCCCAACCACTTCGAGCTGATAGCGATGCCGCCGATCATCGCCGCTTCGGCCATATCCCGACGCGCGGCGCGGTTGGCCGGCTGCGCCACGGCGATCGGCAGGCTGCGCCCGATCTGTGCGATGGCCTGCAGGATCATCGGGTCGAGCGCCGGGTTCTCATTGGTCGAGACGTAGGCCTCGATGCAGTGGGTGAGCGCATCCATGCCGGTGGCTGCAGTGAGGAAGGCCGGCAGCGTCAACATCAACTCCGGGTCTATCAGCGCCATGTTTGGCACCGAGTGTGGCCCGCCCACACCGAATTTGAGCCTTTCGTCGGGATCGGTGATTACTGCCCAAGGCGTAACCTCGGCGCCGGTGCCGGCAGTGGTTGGAATGGCGACATAGAATGGCAAGCGCGATTGCGGCGGGTGCGGGCGCGCCTTGTCGCCCAACCGGTAAGCGTATTCCGCGACGCGGCCTTCCTGCGGCCCGGCGACGATGATGCGTGCGGCTTTGGCTGTGTCGAGCGCGCTACCGCCGCCAATGCCGACGATGCAATCGGCCTCGCTGGTGCGGTAGGCATCGGCAGCGGCATCCACCGACGCGCAGTCAGGGTTGGGGATCACCTGAATGTAGGGCGTGTGCGCGATGCCAGCCTCAGCGAGCGAGGCAAGGATGGGCGCGACCAGCCCGGCGGAGGCGACGCCGGGATCGGCGATAACGAAGGCGTGTTGCCCCCCCTCGGCTTTCAGGATTTGGCCGACCAGGTGCGCTGCGCCGAAGCCGAGGTGAACCTGATCGGGGAAGATGTAATATGCGGTATGCATGGCCATGCGATGATCGAAGCAAGGGGAAGGGTAGCGGATCAGGGAGGGTCGCGCAAGTTGCTGCTGCAGATCACGCTGGTTACGCTGGTGCTGGTGATCGCCATTTGGGGTGGGTTGGCGCTGTGGGCATGGCAGGCTTATCACGCGGCGCGCTATCCGGGCTCAGTAGCGATGGATGCCGATGACTTCGTGCGCGCCACACCCAACTTCGTCTTCCGGCGGGTAGAGACTTACCGCAGTGCTGATCCGTTCAACCTGATCTACAACTGGTACTCGCAGCGCTTCGGACTGGGACCAGAGCGCTACGCGACAGGCAATTGCCTGCTGATGGCGCGCTCGTCGCAGGTGTTTGGTCTGCTGCACTTGAACGCCAGCGTGATGGTGTGCGACACCGGCCCTGACCGGATGATGTTCGTGCAGCGCACCTACCTGCTGCGCTATCCGATCTGGCTGCAAAGGTGGATGTGAAAGGGTGAGTGGTGTGACTTCTGCGCCTTTCGCATGGCGGCGTGGTGGTGTCATCAACCGGGAGATCGCGTGGTGTGCGGAAGTCGAGCGAATGAGTTCGATGAAAAGCTAAAGTGCGCCGTTGCTCAACTGCTGCCGAGATACAACGTCGCTGCAATCTCCGGCACGGTCTTGCCCTCCGCAAGCAGCCGTAGCACGTCTATCTCGCGTTCGGTGAGTGGCTCGACCACCGGCTCAACTGCGCGTCCAGCGAATCTCCATCTCTTCGCGGTTGCCCATCGCCCGCCGCAACAGATCAAGCAGCTCGGGGTCGGCGCCGTTGGTCTGAAACAAATCGAGCGTGGCGCGGTTGATATAGTAGTCCTGATCTTTCAAAGATTCCTCTTCCATCTGGCCGATCAGGAATTGCAGGTGCGCCTCGGTGCTTTGGCCAAGGTGCGCGCCGGTCTCAGCGTCGAATAATTGAATCATCGCGTCGTTCATAGCGGCATTGTAAGCTTGCTCGCATAAACATCCGATTCAATGAGACTGTCGTGGGCGTGGTCGAAAATGCGATTCCACCCGCCGACATGAACACGCCACGATAGCGGGTGACGTGAATGGCGATGGTCTGCCCGACATTGTCGTAGCGGGCCGGCTCGACATCGTGGGCAAACCGCTACATGACGACGAGCGATGGAACGTGCACGTGTATTACCATGAGTGAGTTGTGACCGTCATGTCGGCCTCAACCAGGCGATCTGATATGGTGCCAGTGTCACATCCTCGCCCAGCGATACGCGTGTGCCGCTAATCAGGTCGGTAGCCATCCAGCTCAGCCCCTGGGTGTGCAGCGCGTGCGCTGCGATGGTGTGTGCCTGCTCACTGAAGTTGGCCAGCACGAGCAGCGGCCCGCCGGCATGGTAGTGGGCGAAGCCGAGCACGTGCCGGCTGCCTGTCTCGACATGCTCCGGCAAGGTCGCCAGCGCCGGCTCGGCCTTGCGCAGTGCAATCAGCCGCTTGAGGCTGGCGAAGATGCGCCCTTGAATCGTACTCGGGTCACGGCGTTGCGCCGCTGCCGTCCAATCCATGCGCGGGCGGTGCACCCAACGGCTGTCGCCGGCTTTGGCCGGATCGTCGCGGAACGAATAGTCATTCAGTAGGCCGATTTCGTCGCCGAGGTAGATCAGCGGGATGCCGCCATAGCTGAGGATGACGCCGTGGATGAGCAGGATCCGCCGGATGGCCAGCTCGATCAACACAGCGTCGTTCGCATGCAGCGCCGCCTCCAGCCCGGCCAGCGAAGCGCACGTGCCACTGATGCGGCAGTCGCCCGTCTTCGGGTTCTCCTGGAACGGCAGGCCGCGCGCGAAGCTTCCCGGAAAGCGGCCGGCGTAGAACGCGTTCAGGAACTGACGGTGATCGAAACCTTTGATGCCGAGTTGCCAGGCGTCCTCGTCGGAGAACGTCCAGCCGATGTCGTCGTGGCAGCGCACATAGTTTACCCAGGCGCAATCGGCATGGATGTGGCTGCGCGCGCGGATGGCCTGCGCCAACAGGTTCACCTCGCGCGTGGCGAGCGAATTCCATAGCAGCGCCATCAGCAGCGGGTTATAGCTGAGCTGGCATTCGTCGGGCCGGATGTACTTCGCCACGTCGTTGGGATGCACGATCGCTTCGGACTTGAATAACAACGATGGTGCGGCGATGCGCGCCACGGCATTGAATGCCTGGATCAGCAGGTGCGCCTCTGGCAGGTTCTCGCAGTTCGTGCCGAGCTGCTTCCAGATGAAGGCGACAGCGTCCATGCGCAGCACGTCCACGCCGAGATTGGCGATGAACAGCATCTCCTCGGCCATCGCGTTGAACACTTCGGGGTTGGCGTAGTCCAAATCCCACTGGAAGGAGTTGAACGTCGTCCACACCCATTCGGCGTCGGGACGCGCGTCATCGCCCAACGCGCCGGTCCAACGCGAGAGCGGTGAAAATGCGCCGGGATGCTGATCGGGGAAGATCTCGCGCAGGTTGCGGTCGTAGAGGTCGGCCTCGCGGCGGGGCAGGATGCGATAGTATGCGCGATATTTCGGGTCGCCAGCGATCGCATGGCGTGCCCACTCATGCTCGTCGGACGTGTGGTTGAAGATGAAGTCCAGGCACAGGCTGATGCCCTCGCGGCGCAGCGCGCTGGCCAATTCGCGCAATTGATTCGTCGTCCCCAGCGTCGGATTCACCTCGCGATAGCTGCTCACCGCGTAGCCGCCATCGCTGTTACCTGTCGGGCATTTGAACAACGGCATGAGATGCAGGTAAGTCAGCCCGAGTTCTTTGAAGTAAGGGATTTTGTCGCGCACGCCATCCAAGTTGCCGGCGAACAAGTCCACATAGGCGATGCCGCCGATCGTCTGGTGCGATTGAAACCAGCGTGGGTTTGCCTCGCGCTCGGCGTCGAGCGCCTTGAGGTCAGGTGGGCGCGCCAGCCAGGCTGCAGCAGCCGTAGCGAGTATGTCTTCGAGGCGCTGGTCGAAGTCGGCACTCTGGCCGTAGATCGCGAAGAGCAACGCATGCAGATGGCCGTATTGCGCGCGGACGCGGCGTTCGAAAGTATGCCAGTCCGCCGAATCTGGATCGGCCTGCGCGCGCGCTGCGAGGCGCGCGAGTGTGGCGTCGGTGTGAGCGATGCGCATGACTTGCCAATCTGAGCGAGGGATGAGTGCAGGAGCGGCTGTGCAAGCCCCTGCGCTCACTCCGCCGTGGTGACGCGCACGTTGTAGAACGATACGTCGGTGCCGGGCTTGTCAATCAGCGTCAGCGCGAACACGCCGATGTCGCCGCTGGCGAAGGTGTCGTCCTGCCTGGACGAAATCAGTTGATCATTGACGAAGAACGAGAGTTCGTTGTTGCGCATCACCACCTTGATGCGGTTGGTTTCGCCCCCCAGCTTAATGGCCGGATGCGGCTGCCAGTCGTCCCAGTTCACCCAGTCGCCGTCCTTCACATAGCCGGCGCGCCAGTAGCCATCCGACGAAATCTCGAAGTGATAGAAGTTCTTGCGGTCTTGCATGCGGAAGAGCACGCCGAAGCCGTTATCGGTTGGGCCGCCGTTGGGTCGGGCATCCACCTCGAAGACGGCGTCCTTGAAGCGCTTGCCGGCGGCGCTCCACTGCGTCAGGTTCTCTAGTTTGACGATGATGCGCAGGCCACCCCCGTCGTACTTCACGTCGGCGTTGAGGTCGGAGAGGGTTTGCCAGCCGCTGTTCGGGTTGCTGAAATCATCGGCATAGGGCAGCGGCGTAAACGCCGGTGCTTCGGAGCCGGAAGCCGGCGCGCATCCGATCAGCGCAGCTATGGCGATAAAGGCGAAAGCAGCCGAGGCGATCCTGGTTGCCAGTCCCATGGTGATGAATGATAGCGCTTGCGAGCCGGCGCGCCCGCTACAATTGCGTGAGATCAATCGCATCATGTCACGTCTGGCTCGCGTCGCGCTCGTCGTTGTCCTATCGCTTGTGTTCATTTCGGTCGAGTGGTCTTCGGGGCGTTCAGCCTTCGGCGACGCCAGGCTGCCGCCGGAGGATCAACCCCCGGCGACCGCGCGCCCCCGCCCAACGGCTATGCCCGTGCCCACCGCGACGCCGAAGCCGGCGCGCCCACCGGCTTCGGCGCGCGTGCCGATCCTGATGTATCACTACATCTCCGAGCCACCGCCCGGCGCCGACCGCTACCGCATTGACCTCTCGGTGACGCCGCAGGACTTCGAGCGGCAGCTCCAGTATTTGGCAACGAATGGGTATACCACTATCAGCCTGTACGACCTGTATGCGCACCTGTCGCTGGGCCGATCGCTGCCGCCCAAGCCCATCGTGCTCACCTTCGACGACGGCTACCGCGACCACTACGAGCATGCCTTCCCGCTGTTGCAGAAATATGGCATGCGCGGCACCTTCTTTATCACGACCGATTTCATCAACTTAGGCAATCCCCATCACCTGACGTGGGAGATGGTGAAGGAAATGTCGGCGGCGGGGATGGACATCGAATCACATGCCCGCACCCATCGTGACCTGCGCAACCGCGACTTCCAGTTTCTGGTGTGGGAGATCTTGGGGCCGATTGAGCAGATCACAGCGCATACCGGCAAGCGGCCGCGCTTCTTCTGTTATCCCTCCGGCCGCTACGACGACGCCGTGATCCGCATGTTGCGCTCGGTGCAAACGTGGGCAGCAGTGACCACTGAGCACGGCTCAGTTCACACGCTGGCCAACGCGATGACGTGGCGGCGCATCCGCGTGCACGGACGCGAATCGCTCGAGCGGTTCGCCGCCACGGTTCGCAGCACCGGCGGTGATTAGAAGGCGAGTTAGAGCCTATTCGGAAATACCCCACGGGTAGGCGAAGGCACTGCCTTCGCCTACCCTTACTCCTACCTGATGCCTGCGCGTCTGCAGAAAGCCTCTCTCCTCGTCGCTACCTGCGCCTGCCGAAGATGCGCAGCAGGGATAGGAAGAGGTTAATAAAGCTCAGGTAGAGCGATAGCGCACCCACCACCGAGGCTTTGCTGCGCAGCTCGCCGTCGTCGCTCAGGCCATGCGCCATGCGCTTGAGCTGCTGCGTTTTGGAGGCGATGAGCCCGACGAACACCAAGACGCCGGCGTAGGTGATGATCCAGTAGATTCCCTCATTGCGCAGGAAGAGGTTGATCAGCGAGGCGAGGAGGATCCCGATCAGCCCCATGAACGCCAAGTTGCCTACGCGCGTCAGGTCGGTCTTGGTGGTAAAGCCATATAGGCTGACCAGCGCGAATGTGCCGGCGGTGATGAAGAACACCACGCCGATGGACTCGGCGGTATAGATGTAAAACAGCGTCGAGAACGTGAAGCCGGTGAGCGCAGCGTAAGCGATGAACAGTCCGGTGGCGACGCCGGCATTCAACCGACCGATTGCAGCGGTCAACACGACTACGATGATCAATTGAATGGAGACGATGCCGAATAGCCCAAGCGGCGTACCCAAGATCCATGCCATCAGCGCCGGATCTGTTGCGGTTGCCGTGGCGACCAGGCCGGTGATGGCCAACGCGATCGCCATCCACCCATACACGCGGGTGATGAAGGCGCGCTCGATAGCAGGATCTGCAACGACAGTAGGTGTCCCTATCAGTTCGTTTGTCTCATAGGTGTTCATAGTCATGCCCTTCCTTCGTGAGCACGTTGCTCAACGCTGTATGTTTGGATGCACACGATAGGTTTATACACCAACAGCAGCCGGCCCGCGCAGCCCTAGATCGGCTGACTGCTGGCTGCTGCTAACGCAGGCGCAGGCGCGTCAGGGTGATCTGATCGCCGGCGAATTGGCCTTGTGCGTCGTAAGCCGGCAGTCGCGCGAAATCATCCGGCGCATACCATACCAACAGCAGGCGATATACCCCCGGCGTCGCCGCGTCGCTCGCCGTCAGCGTGTGGGTCAGCGTGATCGTTTCGCCTACCGGCCACTGCGTGAGCGGCTGCCCGAGGTCCTGTTGTGCGATCTTGTTGGCACCGTCGTCCAGGAGCTGCATCGAGATGTTCAAGTCGCGCGGCAGCGCGCGCGTTGCACGCCAGCGCGTCGTGATGGTGAGTGTTGTGCCGGGCGAGAGGACTGACGGCTCGAGCGCATAGCTGAGCAATGCCACACCGTTCGCGTAGCGCAGCAGCGGCGTCTCATCCGCGCGGCTGCCGAGTTCGAGCGCGCCGAAGATGACCCGATTGTCGCCGTCAGCCAGCGGCGGCCGCTCGCCGGTTGCGTGGTCGTAGAGTCCGACGGCCCAGCGCAGTTGCTTGGGCGCCGGCGTGAGCGGCGAGAGGCGCACGGTGTAACGGTCGCTCCACAATCGGCCGGCGGGCTGCTCGCTCAGCGCCAGGCTGCCCTGGCCCGGATACATGTCGCGCTGGGCGACGATCACATCGTGCGCGTCAATCAGATGGACAAAGACGCTGTAGTTGCGCGTCACCGGCTGCGTCAGCGCCCAGTTCAGGCGCAGCGTGACTTCATCGCCGGGTTGCAGGCTATCGCGCGCGTCGAAGCCCGCTTCTTCCAGGCGCACTGCGCCGCCGAATTCGGCGTTCACCGCCAGCGGCAGGCGCTGCGTCCAGCGGTTGGGCGGTTGCGCGTAGGCCGGCGCGATAAACGCGAACGGCGCGACGATCGCCAGCGCGGCGAGGCCGGCGCACGCGCCGATCAACGCGTAGCGGTGGATCGCGCGCCAGCCGTAGGCCAGCGCCGCCGCGATCACCGCGATGCACGGGAACATCAGCCGCCCCTGCGAGGCCGGCGTGAGCGATGTCCATCGCAGCAGCGCCGCAAAGACGAGCGCGACCCAGAAGGCGCAGAGCAGCATTTTGCGCCCCGCGTCCGGCCTCAACGGGGCTTTCCCCAGCGCAGCGGATGCCATGCGCGCGATAAGTCCGAGGACGGCCAGCGCTGCGAGTCCGTTCAGCGCGTCATAGATCCACGGCGGCATGATCACGTTCATCGCGCCGAATACACCCCAGTAGGCCCATACGAAGCCTTCGCGTTCGCTCCACAGTTGCGCCAGCGTGGCCGGCTGGTCGCGCCGGCCGACGACATCGAGGAAGGCGTTCCAGCCCAGCAAGTCGCCGTAGAGCTGCTGGTTGCGGACGAACCACCATCCGCTGATGAGCAGCGTGACGGCGAGCGTGACAAAGACGAAAGCGCCACGAATCAAGAGCCGAGCGCCCGGCGTTGCATCTCTTGATTCGTCGCTTCTGGGTCGCGTGAGCAAAGCGGCAAGTCCAAACAGGCCGACCAGCCCTAGGGCGCTGCTTTTGCTCAGCGCGCCGAGGCCGGCGATCGCGCCGGCGACTGCGGCGCTCTTGCGCGAGAGGTCGCCGAGGCGCATCAGCCGCAGCGCCCACCACAGACCGATCGTGCTGAACAAGACCGCAGCGTTGTCGTTGTTGATTGCGCCGCTGATAAAGGTGAACATTGGCGTGCAGGCGACGATGACGCAAGACGCGAGACGCAGCAGTCCGGTGTCTTGTGTCCTACGTCCTGCGCCGTTGGGGAAGAGTTCGCGAGCGGCGAGGTAGGCGAAGAACACCGTCGCTGTGCTCATCAGAATCGAAGCGAGGCGGGCGGCGCGGACGGCCAGCGTGGCGCGCTCCCAGGGCCAGGCTTCAGCCGGGGTATGCAAGACGACGTTGGCATTGCCGTCGCGCGTGGGCACGCCCATGTCGCTGTGCGGGTTGATGCGTCGAATGTCGCGCCAATTTGATGAATCGAACGGCGCGCTGAACGCAGCAGCGATCCAATAGTAGAGCGGCGGCTGGCTGCCTTCTTGCCGCCAGGGGGCCTCGGCGTCGGCTTGGTCGGCGCGCTGCACAGGCAGGCCGCCGCCCGTCGCCAGGTGTTGCACCATCGGATAGTGCCACAGCTCATCCGACGCTTCGAAGAGCGGAGTGAGGATGCTGTAGAGGCTGAAGAGGACAAATGACGCAGCGACGATCAGCGCTGCGCAGATCTTCTCGGCGCGCGCGCTCACGTGGTCAGCAAGAGGAGCGCCGGCTCGATCGGCGGTATAGCGAGGCGGGACATATCGCTCGGTGTGCGCGGTCTAGCTGCCGCCCTGGGCTTGTGATTCTTGGGTGGGCTGTGTGTTGGCTGGCAGCGACTCAGCGTTGCCCTCCAGCGCCTTCAACCGCTCGGCCCGGTCGTGCTCCAGCTTGGCGATGCCGTTGGAGACGACGGCCATGGTGTGATCGAGTTCTTCACGCAGGCGCATCAGCGTTTCGAGGGCGTAGGCGTCTGCCTCTGAGCGCATACGATCCACCTCGCGACGGGCGCGCTCCTCGATCGCCTGAGCGCGATTCTGCGCGATGGCGATGATGGTGGTGTCGTCGGCCAGCCGGCTGGCTTCCTCGCGCGCCATCTCCTTGATGCGTTCGGCTTCCTCTTTGGCCTGCGCGATGATGCGGTCGTGCTCTTGCTGGATGCGCTGCGCCTTCTTGATCTCTTCAGGAATGGCCAACACCATCTGGTCTATCAACTGAAAGCACCGGTCTGCGTCCACCAGCTTCATCTTGGTACCGGGCACACGGCGTGCCTCCAAAAGGATTGCTTCCAGTCTTCCAAGCAGGTGTTGAATGTCCATGGCAATAAGTATATTGGAGAATGGCGATTTATTTAAGTTGCCTTAATGCGCGTGCCACGCAGTCCGGCACGAGCGCTGTTACGTCGCCGCCCAGCGTAGCGATCTGTCGGATCAACGTCGCGCTCAAGAAGTGGTTCGGAGCGTTGGCGAATAGGCAGATCACCTCAATATCTGCGGCCAGCCAGTGATTGGTCTGCGCCTGTTGAAGCTCGAAGTTGAAATCCACGCTGTTGCGCAGGCCGCGGATGAGCACCGATGCGCCCATTTGCCGCGCGAAGTTCACCGTCAGGCCGCTGTAGCCGGTGACGCGTGCCCGACCGTCCACGCCTAAGTCGTGCAGCACCTCGTTCACCAGGGCGATGCGCTCTGCATGCGAGAAGAGCAGCTTCTTGTCTGGCTGGTCGTAGACGCCGATGATCAGTTCGTCGAACAACGCCAGCGCGCGCTGGGCGATGTCGAGATGTCCATTGTGAAAGGGGTCGAACGTGCCGGGGTAAAGCGCGATGGTCATGATCGAGGCGTTAGTCCGGTAGCTCTGGTTGGTGATATCTGCTGCGCATCGGATTGAGTGCGAGGTGTTTGGCCGGCAGCCTCAGCTTGCGTCGCTGACTGCCTCGCGATGCTTCCAGAATTCGGACACCTTCTCGGCCAGCAAGGGATGCTTCGCTAACTCTGGATCGTGCTCGAGCAGCTTCTCGGCTTGCGCGCGCGCCGCGTCCAACAAGTCGCGGTCGCTCACGCTGACCAGCTTGAGCTCGGGGTCGCCGCTTTGGCGAGTGCCGAAGAACTCGCCCGGGCCTCGAATCTCCAGGTCAATCTCGGCCAGCTTGAAGCCGTCCTGGGTGTTCACGATCGCCTGCAGGCGCTGGTCGCCGATGGCCGAGCCGGTGTCGGCGATCAGCAGGCAGTAGGACTTGTGCTCGCCGCGGCCGACGCGCCCGCGGAATTGGTGCAGTTGCGCCAGGCCGAAGCGGTTCGCGCCTTCGATCAGCATGACCGTCGCGTTCGGCACGTCAATGCCCACTTCGACGACCGAGGTGGAGACGAGGATATGCGTCTCACCGCTGGCGAAGGCGCGCATGGCTTGCTCCTTTTCTGCCGGCTTCATCTTGCCGTGCAGCAAGCCCAGCTTGAGCGTCGGGAACACCTCGCGCTGCAGGCGCGCGTGCTCTTCCACTGCTGCCTTGGCCTCGATCTTGTCCGACTCTTCGACGAGCGGGCAGATGATGAAGGCTTGCCGGCCTTGCTCGACCTGGTGTTGCACAAAGCGGTACGCGCGCTCACGCTCGGCAGGGATGAACCAGTGCGTTTCGATCGGTTGACGGCCGGGTGGCATCTCGTCGAGCACTGTGTTGTCCAGGTCGCCGTAGAGCGTGAGCGCCAGGGTGCGCGGGATGGGCGTTGCCGTCATCACCAGCGTGTGGGGATTCAACGCGCCGCCTTTTTGCCGCAGCGCCGTTCGCTGCAACACGCCGAAGCGATGTTGCTCGTCCACCACCACCAGCCCCAGGTTCTGGAACGATACGGCTTCCTGGATCAAGGCGTGTGTGCCGATCACGACGTGGATGCTGCCGTCGGCCAGTCCGTCGTAGATGGCGCGCTTTTCGCTGGGCTTCGTGCTGCCCGTCAGCAATGCCAGCGTGATCGGAGCAGTAGCCCCGCGTTCGGCGAAGCCGTCAAACAGGCGCTTAACGGTTTTGTAGTGTTGCTCGGCCAGGATTTCGGTCGGCGCCATCATGGCCGATTGCGCGCCCAAGCCGGCGGCCAGCGCCATGCCCAACGCGGCGACCACGGTCTTGCCGGAGCCGACATCGCCTTGTAGCAACCGGTGCATGGCATTGGGTTGGCCCAGGTCTTTGATGATGGCATGCAGGGCGCGTTGTTGCGCGCCGGTGAGCTGATAAGGCAGGGCGGCGATCAGCCGATCGAGCATGGCCGGATCGGCGTGCAGGGGCTGCGCCGGCTCCTGGCGCCAAATCTGGCGTTGGCGCAGCACGGCCAACTGGAGCGTGAACAGTTCGTCGAAGGCCAGCCGGCGGCGCGCGCGCTCCTGCGACTTCATGGAACGTGGAAAGTGGATTTCGCGCAGCGCTTCGGCGATCGGCATGAGTCCGAGTTCGTTGCGCACCTCCTCCGGCAGATGCTCGGGCACGCGCGAGGGCCAGTATTCGACCATGCGCTTCATCACCCGGCGCAACAGCAGCGGCTGCAGTCCCTCGGTCAGACGGTACACCGGCACGATGCTGCCGCCAGTGATCCATTCGCGCTCAGCCGGCTCGTAGGTGGGGTTCTGGAAGGTCAACCGGCCCAGATACTCGGTCACCTTGCCGCTGATGACGATCTCTCGCCCGACCGCCAACTGCTTCATCAGGTTGTCTGCGTAGCGCTCGCTGGTGAACCAACTGCACTCGATGGCGCCCGACGTGTCCTCGATCACCGCGCGCACGATGATCAAGTTGCTCTTGGTGCGGTGTTTGCGCACCGACGCAATGCGTCCGATGATGGTGACTTGCTCGCCGTAAAAGAGCTGGTTGATCGTCTTCAGCGCGCTGTAATCATCGTAGCGCGTCGGGAAGTAATACAGCAGGTCACGGATGGTATGCACGCCGAGGCGGGCTAGCTTCTGCGCGTTGAAATCGCCGATGCCGGCGATCTTGGTTACCGGCGCGTCCAGGCCCAGGCCTGCTTCGCGCGGACTGAGGGGGCGCGTCTCCGGGCGCGGACGTTGTGCCTGCCGCTCCACCAGCTGCGGCGGCTCGGCGTGCTGGGTGGGCGCAGCGCCGGCGGGTGGCGTGGTCATGACGACCGGCGCAATCTCCACCGGTGGCATTTCGAAGTTTGTGGAAGCCTGATTCTCCGTTGCAAACTTAATCGCTCCTTCGCTGGGGCGCTGTAGCGAGGGATGGCCGGGGGTGTCCTTGGCGCGCGCCTGCGCCGGGCTACGCAGGACGGGCGAGCGTAGCCGGGTCATCAACGCGTCCAGCGCCGCGCGGCGGTGCGCTTCATCGGCAGAGGCGCTGTAGTCGCACATTTCCTGCGCGATCGTCTCGGCCCAGTCGGGATCAATATCGTTGCGCGCGGCGTCGGCCAGCCAGGCGGCAGCAAACGACTGCAGGCCGCGCGTGACTGCTTTGTCATGATAGCCGGTCTGCGCTTCGAGCCTGAGAATTTTGAGGAGCTTTTCGGTCGCTTGGTTTGGCATGGCGTGCAAAGCGTACTACCCATCGCGTGTCGCGCATCACGCCATGCGCAATACGCGATACCTGGCATGCAACGTGGATACGTAATTTGCCGAGATTATACGTGCGGCTACTCGTTCACGATGACCACGCCGAGGCCCATCGGCCCGAAGTGCGCACCAATGACTGGCGTGACGAGCACCGGGGTGGGCGGCTCGATGGGGGCGATTGGCTGCAACTCGCGCCGAATGCGGGCGATGTCGCTCACCTGATCGCCGCCGGTGTAGACGATGGAGAAACAACGGGGGGCGCCCGGCGTCTTGCGCACCTCCTCCATCAGACGCTCCACGCCGCGCCCGCGCGTACGCACGCGATCCAATTGGGTGATGGCGCCCTGCTTGAGTTCGATCAGCAGCTTGATCTGGAGCAGTTCGCCGATGCCGGCGGTGAGCGACGACACCCGCCCGCTCTTGCGGAGGTATTTCAGCGTGTCGGCCATCGCCAGGATACGGATGCGCTGCTTCATCGCTTCCAGCGCCGAGGCGATCTCGCCCAACGTCGCCCCTTGTTGCGCCATTTCAGCGGCTGTGATGACTAATCGGCCCAGCCCCATGGTCATCGAGCCGGAATCCACCACGCGCACGGGGATGCCGGCGTCGGCGGCTTCGGACGCGGCCAGCTCGGCTGCGTTGCACACGCCGCTGACGGTGCGGGCGATGTGCACCGAGACTACCCCATCTGCGCCGGCGGCGCGCGCGGCGCGGTAGGCGTCCGCAAACAGCTCAGGGGAGGCAGCAGCCGTCTTGGGGAAACTGGCGTAGCTCGGCAGATTGGCGTAGAACTGCTCGCGGGTGAGGGTCACGCCGTCTTGATGGGTCACGCCGTCCACCTCGACGATCATCGGCAGGACGGTGATGCCCAAGCGCTTCACAATGTCCGCCGGAACGTCGCAGGTGGAATCAGTCACTACTTTGACCATCGCTAAGAACCCATTGCGAGGTAGGCGAAGGCATTGCCTTCGCCTACCCATACCTTCGCCTGACTGAATCCACTCGCAGCCTTAAGCAACGTCGTGGCGCGTAGGGCGCTTATGCCTGCGCGAACGTGTCAATCATCAGCCGGGCGTCGCTCATCGGATACAGGATTGGGCAGGTGCATCCGCGCCGGATGTATTCCTGCACCTTGGCGCGCGCTTCTTCTGGCGTGCCGGTGGCCGAAATGCGCAGCACGAACTCATCCGGCACAAACTGCATCGCTTCGTGCACCTGTTCCTTGGTGGCCGGCCAGCCGAGGATGGATTGCACCCGCTTCACGATGTCATCGCTGACGCCGCTGGCCTTGGCGATGTGCGGCTGTTGGGCGAGATACTGCGTGAGGAGTTCCTTGGCGTCCTCAATGGCCTTCTTTCGGTCGTGGTTGACGGCGCACACCACCAGTTGGGGGCGGTCGAGATCCTCGGCCCTCCGCCCGACTTTCTTGGCGCCCTTGTCGAGCAGCTCCATTGCTCGATCGTTGTATTCCGGCGGCACGCAATAGTTGAGCACGACGCCGTCGGCGATTTCGCCGGTCAGCTCCATCATCTGGTCGCCAGTAGCGCCGATGTAGATCGGCACATGGCGCGGCTCGCGCTGGCCGTGCACCACGTCCAGCTCGATGCCTTCCACGTGGTGGAACTCGCCGTGGAAGGTGACGCGCTCCATGCGCAACAAGCGGCGCAACACTTCGACCGTCTCGCGCATGGCGGTGAGCGGCTTGCGTCGTTCGATGCCGACGTTCTTGGCCAACGGATCCCACCACGCGCCGATGCCGCAGATGATCCGATTCGGCGCCAAGTCGTCCAGCGTCAGCAACGTCGCAGCCAACAGGCCGATGTTGCGCGTCCAATTGTTAATCACGCCGCTGCCGATCTTGATGCGCTCGGTGACGGCGGCGAAGGCGGCCATCGGCACGATGGCGTCCCGCACCAGACGCGATTCGGCCTGCCACACTGCCTCGAACCCACGTTGTTCGGCGTATTGGGCGTATTGCATCCCTTCACGAATGGGATGGGCGTCTTGCAAATACAGCGCGACGCGCATTCGGGGTGGGGGAGGTGTGCTATTCATGCGATGTTAGTGACAGTTGAGCGAAGGCGTTGATTGACGGTGATTTTACAAGAGCCTATAATTCCGGCTAGTTCGATTTAAGGTTTTGGTAGCAGAGGCGAAGCGTTTGCAGCGTAGTCTTGGCTGGCGGGAGCGCGGTGCAAATGCTTCGCCTCTCTTGGTGAAAGGAGGGCGAATGGCCAAGAAAGATCGAGAGCAGAAGCAAAAGGAAGACGTGATTCAAGTCGAAGGCGAAGTCATCGAGGCGTTGCCGGGCACAATGTTCAAGGTGCAACTGGACAACGGTCACCAGGTGTTGACCACGCTGTCCGGCAAGATGCGCAAGAACTACATTCGCATTTTGCTCGGTGACCGCGTGCGCGTAGAACTTTCGCCGTATGACCTGACGCGCGGACGCATCTCCTACCGCTTGCGCACCGGCCGCGAGAATGTGCCCGCCTGAAGCCCGCTTCCTTCGCGGCAACGCGGCCTGTTGAGGAGGGCGCGTCGCGCGCTACCTTTTCTCCTCGCCGCGCCTGGCGCACACCAGGCATATCCAGTCATCTATCGCTCGCTGCTCCACGATGGATAACCCCGCTGCCTCGGCTGCGCGCGCCACGTCCGAGGCCTGTGCGTCCAAGATGCCGGAGAAGATGAACCGCGGCGCGCGAGATGCCAGCCCTTCGGCCAACATGCGAATGATCACACCGGCCAGGATGTTTGCCACGACCAGATCGTAGACGCCATGGGCGACCTCGTGGGAGCCATGCGCGATCATCACGCGGTCTGCTACGCCGTTGGCCAGGACGTTCTCGCGGCCGGCGCGCACGGCTTCATCATCGGTATCCACGCCCACTATCTCGTGCGCGCCCAGTTTGGCGGCCAGAATCGAGAGGATGCCAGAACCGCTGCCTACATCGAGGACGCGCATACCGGGCTGGACGTATTCTTCCATAGCGGCGGCACACAATTGTGTGGTGGGGTGCAGGCCGGTACCGAACGCCATACCGGGGTCGAGCGCGATGACCAAGTCGCGATCTGCGGCGTTGCCGGACGGCGCGTCGTTCATCCATGTCGGGCGGATCATGATGCGCCGACCGATGCGCAGCGGTTTGAACGATGCCTTCCATGCATCGGCCCAGTCCGATTGTGCGACGATGCGATAGTCCGGCTGCGGCGTGGGACGCACCATGTTCAGGTAGGCGAGCGCCTCTTCGACTTTGCGCTTGCGTTCGGCCAGCGTTTCATCGTCGGGCAAATAGGCGCGCACGATGATTGGCCCTTCGGCGCGCTCGTCCTCCCAACGGTCGGCGATTTCACCGCCCGGTTGTTGCCGGTGGGTTTGCTCCAGAGCCACACCGCCCTCGACGTAGGGGAAGATTGCCTCGCTGATTGCCTCGGCTAATTCGGCATCGGCTTCAAGGCTGAGTTCCAGCCAGCGCGGGCTATTGGTCATTGCCATGAGTGTAGCAAAGGCGGTGATGCGCATGCTCGAGAGGCGCGCTCGGCTACAATCTTGCAGCATGACGGCGGCGCATCTTTCGGGGCAGTTGATCAACCGTGAATTGAGCTGGCTGGAGTTCAACCGGCGTGTGTTGCAGGAAGCGCAAGATCCCACCAACCCGTTGCTCGAGCGCGCCAAATTCCTGGCTATCTTCGCAACCAACCTGGACGAGTTTTTCATGATTCGCGTTGCAGGGCTGCGCGAGCAGGTGATGGCGGGGATCACCCGGCCAGGACCGGAGGGGATTCCGCCGGCGCAGACGTTGGCGCTGGTGAACGAGCGCGTGCGCGCGTTGCAAACCGAGCATCTGCGCACTTGGTGCGACGTGATCCGGCCGGAGTTGGCGAATCATGGCGTCTGTGTGCTGGATTGGAACGAGCTGACCGACGAGCAGCGCGCCTCGGCGACGGCGTATTTTCACCACACCGTGTTTCCCATCCTCACGCCGCTGGCCGTGGATCCGGCGCATCCCTTCCCACACATCAGCAACCTCAGCCTCAGCCTGGCCGTCGTCATTCGAGGCTCGCGCGGTCGTTTGCGTTTCGCGCGGGTCAAGGTGCCGCCTTCGCTGCCCCGCTTCTTCCCGCTGAACGATTGCGCCGAGGACGCGCCATGTGAGCGCTGCTTTGTGTGGCTGGATCAGATCATCGCGGCAAACGTCAGCGCGCTCTTTCCGGATATGGACATCGTCGGCACCTATGCCTTTCGCGTGACGCGCGACGCCGACATCGAGATTCAAGAGGACGAAGCCGCCGATCTGCGCTCAACCGTCGAGCGCTCGATCAAAGATCGTCGCTTTGGCCGCGTGGTGCGCCTGGAGGTCGTGCGCGATATGCCGGCGGAGGTGTGCGACATCCTCACCGAGAACCTCAATCTTTCTAGCGACGAGGTATTTCCGCTAACCGGCCCGTTGGACTTGAGCAGTTTGTGGGAGCTGCATCGCTTGCCGTTGCCGGAGCTGAAAGACCCGCCGCTAGCGCCGCGCATCCCTCACGGCCTGGACAATCGCGACGACATCTTCGCGCACATCCGGCGCGGCGATGTGCTGTTGCATCATCCCTACGATTCGTTTGCGCCGGTGGTGGAGTTCGTGCGCGCTGCCGCGCGCGATCCCCATGTGCTTGCCATTAAGCAGACGCTGTATCGCGTCGGCTCGAACTCGCCGATCGTCGAGGCGCTGATGGAGGCGGTCATGAACGGCAAGCAGGTCGCTGTGCTGGTGGAACTGAAGGCGCGCTTCGACGAAGAGAACAACATTCAGTGGACGCGCGCGCTGGAAGAGGTGGGCGTGCATGTGGTCTATGGCCTGCCCGGTTACAAAGTGCATGCCAAGGTCTGCATGGTCGTGCGGCGCGATCCCGACGACGAGATCCGCCGCTACGTCCACTTGAGCACCGGCAACTACAATGCCAGCACCGCGCGCGTCTATACTGATCTTGGCCTGTTCACCTGTGACCCGGAGATCGGTCAGGACGCGGCCGAACTGTTCAACAACCTCACCGGCTACTTCAAGCAAAAGTCGTATCGCCGGCTGCTGGTCGCGCCGGTGACGCTGCGCAGGCGGATGACCGAGCTGATCGAGCGCGAGATCGAGCACCATCTGCGGCATGGCGGCGGCCACCTGATCTTCAAAGTGAACCAGCTCGTGGATCCGGAGATGATCGGCTTGCTATACCGCGCGTCGCAGGTGGGCGTGAAGGTGGATTTGCTCGTGCGCGGTATGTGCTCGCTGCGGCCGGGTGTGCCGAATATGAGCGAGAACATCCGCGTGGTCAGCATCGTCGGCCGCTTCCTGGAGCACAGCCGGGTGTATTACTTCCGCAACAACGGCGACGAGGAGATCTACTCCGGCAGCGCCGATCTGATGGAACGCAACCTCGACCGGCGCGTCGAAACGGTCTATCCCATCCTCGATCCATCCATCAAGCGGCGGATCAAGGTCGAGATTCTCGACCTGGGCCTGCGCGACAACGTCAAGGCGCGGGTGATGCAGCCGGATGGCACGTATATCTTCGTCAGCCGCGGGCAGGGCGAGCGAGAAATCAACAGCCAGCTCAAGCTGCTGGGCGCCGGCTGCGACTGAAGCCGTCAACAAGCCAGCCCGTCTCCTGCAACCTGATCTGCGCACCGCGCGCCGATCACAATGAATAGGGCGGGTGGGACTCGAACCCACACGCTGCTCTCGCAGCAGAAGATTTTAAGTCTTCGGCGTCTGCCATTTCGCCACCGCCCCACAGATGAACCGGCGACTCACCGCTCGCCACTCGCATTGGCGACGAGAATTCTAGCATTTTGTGCTAAGATACGCCCTTACTGGCGTTTGGTCAACGACCAAGAGGAAAGGTGGCCGAGTGGTTTAAGGCGGCGGTCTTGAAAACCGCTGTGGCGCTTAGCGTCACCGTGAGTTCGAATCTCACCCTTTCCGTCGGCAGTCAGAGGCTCAAGCCGCCAAAAGGTCGCACGTCCATAATCGGAATAGCTGACCCTTTGATGGCTAAAGCGCCGATGATCTGACCTCTGGGGAGGTGCCGGAGTGGACGAACGGAGCCGCCTGCTAAGCGGTTGTCCGGGTAAAACTGGACCCAGGGTTCGAATCCCTGTCTCCCCGCTGTAAGGGTAACTATAAGTTGCCTTCACCCCTCTCGATCGCCTTTCGCACGACGCCGTCTGCCTCCCTCAATCGTGCGCGTGCTTGCTCCGGTGTCACCTGTGCCAGGTGAGACACGATCGCGGTTTTCACCTCGCCATTGCACTGCACGAGGAGATGGGCGGCTGCGTCAGGCGCGATGCCACATACCTGGGTAACAATGCGCTGCGCCCGCGCGCGCAGTTTGCTGTTCGTCGCCTGCAAATCCACCATCAGATTTCCAAAGGTCTTGCCGAGTTTGACCATCACGCCGGTGCTGAGTGTGTTCAGCACGAGCTTGGTGGCGGTGCCGGCTTTCATCCGCGTGGAGCCGCTGATGACCTCCGGCCCGACGACCGGCGCGATGGTGATGTCGGCGGCGCGGTGCAGTGGCGTATCCACGTTGCACGTCAGGCCCAGCGTCAGCGCCCCGCGCGCCCTGGCTTCGGCCAGCGCGCCCAGCACATAGGGCGTGTGGCCGCTGGCGGCGATGCCCATCACGCAATCGCGCGCGCCGACGCCGACGGCAGCGATGTCAGCGCGCCCCTGCTCGGCGTCGTCCTCTGCGCCTTCGATGGCGCGCGTCAGCGCCGCCGGCCCGCCGGCGATCAGGCCGATCACTTGCCCCGGTGGGGCATTGTATGTCGGCAGCATCTCGCTGGCGTCCAGAACGCCCAATCGGCCGGATGTGCCGGCGCCGACGTAGATCAGCCGGCCGCCCTGCCGCATGCGCTCGGCGACGGCATCAATCGCTCGGGCGAGCGCCTCGCGCTGCGTCGCAACGGCCTCGGCGACGCGCCGATCTTCCTCGTTAATCACGTCAACGATCTCTAACGCGCTGAAGCAATCAATCTCGCGCGACTTGGGGTTGATGGCTTCGGTGACCTGCTGGACGGGCGCTATCTGCATCGCAGAATCGCGTCGCCCTGGCGTGATATCGCCTAACACCACCGGATGGCGCGCGCCGGTCGCGGCGGGCAGGTTGCCAGGTCGTCCGTGCCACGTTTCGTAGGCCAGCACAGCAAAGGCTATCGCCTCCTTGGCCTCGGCCGGCATACCGAGTTCATCCGACAGGCGCACGCGGGCCGGCGCGAGCGTCTGCGACAGGAAGCGCACCAAGGTTGCGTTGCGCGCGCCGCCGCCGGAGACGATCACCTCATCGGGGAGCCGTGGCAGAAAGGCGCGGTGCGCCTGGGCAATTGATGCCGCAGTGAACATCGTGAGTGTGGCGACGACGTCTTCTCCACTCAGGCCGAGCGCCATGCCGCGCGCCCAGACCTGCGCGCCGAATTGGGCGCCGAACATCTCGCGGCCGGTGGTCTTCGGCGGGCGCTGCGCCAGGTAGGGGTGCGCCATCAATTCGGACAAGAGGCCTTCGTGCACCTGGCCGCGCGCGGCAATCGCTCCATCGCGGTCGTAGCTTTGCGCGCCGTCGGTCAGGCGCCGCACGGCGTCGTCAATCAGCATGTTGCCGGGGCCGGTGTCGAAGGCGAACGCCCTTGCTGCGCCGCCCCTGTCCGTCGCGCTTGCGCCCGATGCGCCATCATGCGGTAGATAGGTGAAGTTGGCGATGCCGCCGATGTTGAGCGCCGTGCGGGTGAGCGTCGCATCGCTCAACAGCAGCGCATCCACGTAGGCGACGAGCGGGGCGCCCTGTCCCCCGGCGGCCATGTCGCGCGCGCGAAAGTTGCTGACCACGGGGATGCCGGTGGCTTCGGCGATGACGGCGGCTTCGCCCAGTTGCAAAGTTGAAGCGCGCGGGCCGGTGGGGATATGCCAAAGCGTCTGACCATGGCTGCCGATGAGATCAACATCGCTCGGTTGCAGGCCGGCGGCGCGGATGCACGCCTGTGCGGCGTCGGCAAATGCTCGGCCCAGCGCAACATTGAGCGCGCATAACCGATCCACTGCGCCGGTTTCTGGGCGGAAGCAGGCAAACAGCTCGGCGCGCAAATCGGCGGGGTAGGGCATTGAGGTTAGATGAAGCAACTTCCAACACAGGTGTGGTGGCGCGCCATGCAGCTCGACCAGCGCCGCGTCCACGCCATCCGCCGATGTGCCGGACATTAGACCAAGGACGAGCATGGGCGGGATTGTAGCCGGCAGCAGCCAGATGCCGGTCAGCGCGAGAGATGCCCTGATGCAGGCGCGGTCATGGGTAATCCCCATGACCGCGTCATCTTTATCCGTGCCGTGGCACGCTGCGTTCATAGGTTGTGTGCGCCGGATGATCTCATTGTCCTATGACCGAGGTGAGGTATAAACGCGCGCTGTGGTCATCACCGGTTTACATCGCCTGGTCAACGAAAGGGGCGGAATGTTGCGCGGCAAGCGCGTTGGCCTGGTCACACATGCCGCTGCGGTGACGCCTGACCTGCAAGCTGCGCCCGATGCGCTGGTCGAGTCTGGCGTTGCGCTCAGGGCGCTCTTCGCGCCGGAGCACGGCCTGGAGAGCGCGGAAGCCGACGCTGACCCAATCTCCCACGGCGTGCATCTGCGCTTGGGCGTTCCGGTTTACAGCCTGTATGGCGAGACGCACAGCCCGACGCCGGCTATGCTGGCAGACCTGGACGTGCTGGCATTCGACATGCAGGATGTGGGCGCGCGCTTCTACACCTACATCAGCACGCTCTTCTACGTGCTGCGCGCCGCCGGTCAGTTCGGCTTGCCGGTCGTGGTGCTGGATCGTCCCAACCCGATCAACGGTTTAGCCGTTGAAGGGCCGCTGCTTGAACCGGGCTTCGAGTCGTTCGTCGGCGTTGCCCTGTTGCCGGTGCGGCATGGCATGACGCCGGGCGAGCTGGCGCGCTGGCTGAACGCGGAGAACAACCTGCGCGCTGATCTAACCGTGATACCCATGCAGGGCTGGCGGCGGGCGATGTGGTTCGACGATACCGGCCTGCCTTGGGTTCCCCCCTCGCCGGCCATGCCTCACCTAGCTACGGCCGTCGTTTATCCGGGCATGTGCCTGATCGAAGGCACGAATCTCTCCGAGGGGCGCGGCACAGCGCTGCCCTTTGAAGTAGTTGGCGCGCCGTGGCTGGACGCGCATGGCCTGGCGCAGACGCTTAACGCGCTAGGCTTGCCGGGTGTGCGTTTCCGGCCCACGCATTTCATCCCCAGCGCCGGCAAACATGCTGGCCAGCGTTGTCAGGGTGTGCAGGCGCATGTGTTGGCGCGCGATGCGCTTCAGCCGGTGCGCATGGGCGTCCGCCTCGTTGCGGCTTGCCGCGTCGCCAGGCCGGATCGGTTCGCCTTTCTGGCATCGAGCTGGGAAGGGCGCGCGCCGCACTTCGATTTGCTGATCGGCAACGCAACGCTGCGCACAGGGATCGAATCTGGCACACCGGTCGCAGAGCTGATTGCGAATTGGCCGTCCGACGAAGATGACTTCCGCCGATGGCGCGAAGCCTATCTGCTCTATGAGTGAAGCAAGCAGTTATGAGGCATAGGCAGTGATGTTGCCATGCTGTCGGAGGTAAGTTGGCTGGCTTGGACTGCGCAAATAGGCAGCGCATCTGACGGCAGGAACTCGGTCGTCAGGAAGCGCGCTCCGTCTGAGAAATGACGCGGTATGAGTTGACTTCACGCCGGCTTGGTTTAGAATGCCAACTGGTCATGACATCATGAGCACTTGGCAAGCACCCGTTGCGTTGGACAAGCACGATCCAACCCCGTTGTATTGCCAGTTGAAGGAGGTGATTCTGTCGCGCATAGATTCCGGCGAATGGCAACCGGGTATGCAATTGCCATCAGAGCGAGCATTGTGTGAGCATTTCCACATCAGCCGCATCACCGTGCGCCAGGCGCTGACAGAGCTGGCGATGGAGGGTCGGCTGGTGCGCGACCAGGGGCGCGGCACGTTCATCGCGCCGCCGCGCATCGCGCAGCACTTGACGCGCCTCACCGGCTTCACGCAGGATATGCAGGCGCGCGGACAAAAGCCGGGCTCGGTCGTGTTGCGCCTGTCGCTGACGCGGGCGGCAGCGCCGGTGGCGCATCGCCTCCGGCTGGATGCCCATCATCGCAACGTGGTCTTGTTACAGCGCCTGCGCACGGCCAACGGCGAGCCGATGGCTATCGAGACGGCATACCTGAGCGAGAAACTCTGTCGCGGCATTCTAGACGAGGACCTGTCGAATCAATCTCTATACCAGTTGTTGGCGCAGAAATACGGCGTGACGCCCACGCGGGCTGAACAGCAGCTCGAGGCGGTTGCCTGTCCGGCGAGCGAAGCTAAACTGTTGAGAATCCCTAAAGGTAGCCCGGTCTTGCGCTTGCATCGCACCACCTATTCCCAGCACAATTGCCCATTTGAAACCGTTGAGTCCTACTACCGGGGCGACAAGTATGTGTTCTACGCCGAGCTGAGCATCGAACCGCCGGCGCGCCATAAATCGTCGCCGAGTCAGTCGAAAACGGGTTCATTTGTGCTCTGAGAGTCACATGGTGAGCGGGCGTTGCGCCCGCGCCATACGCTGGACACATCTATTTTGTCACAGCTTCGCGGAGCAGAGGCTCCGAGAGGAATATGACGAGTTCAAAGAGGAGTAAACAGCTATGAGCAAGCGTGCATCCATCATGATCGGCCTGACGGCCGCAATTGCTTTGCTGGCAGGGGCATGCGCTGCGCCACCTGCGGCGGCACCCCAGGCGCCGGCGCAGCCAGCAGCGACCGATACCCCTGCGCCTGTGCCGATTCCGGCTGCCAGCCCCAAAGGCGGCCTGCGCAGGAGCAGCAGCGGCTATAAGGGAACGCTGAACCTGTGGGTGTTGGGCTACACGCCTGGCAACCAGTTCGCGAACCCCTTCGACCTGGCCATCGCTCAATTCGAGGCTGATAACCCCGAGATCAACGTCGAGATCACCGGCTATCCACCCAACGATGAAGGTTTCACCAAGCTCACCACTGCGCTGCAGAGCGGCCAGGGTATTGATGTGCTGCGCCTGCCTTCCGACCGGTTGCCTGCGTTTGTGAAGGATGACCTGATCGCGCCGATTGACGACTATCTCACCGACGCCGACAAAGCCGACATCCTGCCCAACACGCTGGACGCCGTCCGGCTCAAGGACGGCAAGGCGTACGCGTGGCCGTTGTGGGTCGTGCCGATGGGCATCTACCTGAATCTGGATGTCTTCCAGGAGGCGGGTGTAGAGTTGCCGTCGAAAGACTGGACGTGGGATCAGTTCGTCGAAACGGCCAAGAAGCTCACCTTCCAACGGGCTAACGGCGAGCAGGTGTATGGCTTCAGCGGCTTCATTGACCCTGGTGTGATCAACACTTGGGGGCTATGGATGAACGAGGACCCCAGCGTGCGTCCGATCGTAGAGGGCAAATTCGGCTTCGATAACGAGAAGGCTGCCGCCGGGTTGAAGCGCTTCGCCGAGCTGGCTCTGGTGCACAAGGTGACCCCGCCGGACTTCGGCTCGCAGAAGGACGCGGATGTGAAGGGCGGCTTCAAGAACAAGCAGTATGCCATGATCGTGGACGCCACCGGCTTCAGCCCGCAGCTTAAGGCCGACAAGATCAATTTCGCGATCTACCCGCTGCCCAGCGTCAATAGCAACCGGCTGACCGTGGGCGCGATTGGTTTGATCGCCGTGGCTGCCACGAACGATAAGGTGAAAGAGCAAGCGGCGATGGATCTGGCGCGCTACCTGACCAGCGCAGAGGTGCAGGAAGACGTACCACCCAGCGAGACGGCGGCCACCGGCTTCTACCTGGCACCGGCGGCGCGCAAATCGGTCAAAGTTGCCCCACCGCTCGACCAGTTCGTGCCGATGCTGGACTACATGTGGATCACGCCGCTGACGCCGGCCTGGCCCAAACTCACCCGCTTGTTCCATCCGGAGTATCAGAACGTCATCTTCGGCAAGGCAGATCCGGCGGAGGCGATGAAGAAGATTGCGCCCGAGGCCAACGCGCTCATTGCAGGGCAGTGACGCATGAAGAATTGGGAATTGAGAAACGGCAGCTGCCGCGCCTTTCTCAATTCTCAATTCTCAATTCGCGATGCACCGATTCATCCGCAAGCACGGTTGGAGCTACGCCTTCATCCTGCCCAGCCTGCTCACCTTCACGGTGTTCGTGCTGGTGCCGGTGATATGGGCGTTCATCATCTCCTTCCAGGAGTACAGCCTGGTGCGCGGCGGCGCCTGGGTGACGCCGTTCTACAAGAACTACGTCACGGCGTTCACCCAATTTGGCGGCGTGTTCGTCAGTGCCATTCGCAATACGCTGATCTACACGCTGTTCACCGTCACGGCCAACATTCTCATCGGGTTGATCCTGGCCAGCCTGATCCAGCCGCTGAGCAACTGGCTGCGCACGTTCTTTCGGGCGGCGTATTACCTGCCGGCCGTGACCAGCGCGTTGATCATCGGCCTGACCTGGGCTTATATCTTCAATGCGCAGTGGGGCTTTGCCAACTATCTCTTGCGTCTGGTGGGCCTCCCGCCGGTGCGCTGGCTGTCCGACCCTGACATCGCGCTGGGCAGCGTCACGCTATCGGCGGTGCTCACTGTGCCGGCGACGGCCGTGGTGCTGTTCAGCGCAGCGATGGGCAGCATCCCCCGCGAGTACTACGAAGCTGCCGAGCTGGATGGCGCTGGCCCGATTCAACGTTGGTGGCACATCACTGTGCCGCTCATCAAGTCCACCACGCTCTATCTGGTCGTGATCTACACCATCGCCAGCTTCGAGGTATTCGAGCGCATCTACGTGATGGTGCCAAGCGGTGTCGGCAACAGCACGCAGACCATCGTCACACAGATCTACAACAACGGCTTCAAGGACTTGAACTTTGGCGTGGCCTCGGCGCAGGCGTTCGTCTTGTTCGTGATGATTGCTGTGGTCGCCGTCTTGCAGTTTCGCGCGTTGCGCAGCGATGTGGAGTATTGAGCAGGCCGGCGCACGTTCGGCAGACTGACCGATGGAACATGCAGCGACCAGCATCCCACTGAGCCGGCGTAAGGCGGCCCCGCGCATTGCCTGGAGCAAAATCGGCGTGATGGCCGCGCTGATCGTCACAGCGGTCATTGCGCTCTTCCCGATGTACTGGTTGTTCGCCAACGCTTTCACGCCGATCTCGGGCACGCCGCCGCTCACGCCCATACTCGTCCCGGCGTTCAAGCTGGACAACTTCCAACGCCTGCTCGGTGGCACCAAGTACTATGCGAGCTGGATGCTGAACAGCCTGATCGTCGCGCTGGCTGTCACTGCCTGGCATGTGATCTTCGACACAATGGCCGGCTATGCGTTCGCCAAGCGCCGCTTCCCGGGGCGGAGCATTCTGTTCTGGATCCTGCTCAGCACATTGATGATCCCGATCCACGTCACGCTCATTCCGCTATACATCATCACCCGGCGCATCGGACTGATTGACACGCTGGGCGGCGTGATCCTCCCCGGCACTGCCGTCGTGTTCGGCATCTTCCTCATGCGGCAGTACATTCAGACGCTTCCATCGGAGCTGGAAGAGGCAGCGCGCGTAGACGGCGCCGGTGAGTTCCGCATCTTCTGGGAGATCATCCTCCCTTTGTGCAAGCCTGCTGTTGCTGCGTTGGCTATCTTTACGTTTGTGCGTTTCTGGAACGACTTCCTGTGGCCGCTGATCGTATTGAATAAAGCGCAGAATTACACACTCACCGTAGGGGTTGCGAACCTTCAGGGTGAATTTATGACAGACTGGGGCGTGATATTCTCGGGGGCAGCATTGGCAGCGCTGCCGATGATCGCGTTCTTCCTGGCGTTCCAAAAGTACTTTCTCGAAGGCGTGCGCATGGGTGCCATTAAAGGATAGTAAGTAGAATCAGGTCAGGGGTGCCACTGGAAAGCCAGGGGATCAGGTCTATCTCGGACCTTGGAGTCCCCCCGTCGTTCATCTCCCCCTGTGAACGACGGCAACTACCAAGGTCGAGCGCTGGGCTTGGTCCCCTGGTCTTTCAGTAAAGTCTTCTACGCTTTCCTTTCTTTGTATTGTCCTCGAAAGCAACGCATGACTGTGGGCTTCGCACTGATCGGCGCCGGCGTGTTCGGTGAACGACATGCTCAGGCGTATAGCCGGCATCACGCTGTGGATTTCGTCGCCGTGTGTGATCTGAACGCCGATCGCGCGCAAGCGATTGCTGCGAAGTATGGCGCGCGCAGTTGGACGACGGATTACCGCGAACTCCTGGCCAATCCTGATGTGTGCGCCGTTTCTATCGCCACGCCGGATCACTTGCATCGTGACGTTGCTGTTGCGTGTGCCGAAGCCGGCAAACATCTGCTCGTCGAGAAGCCACTGGCAACTACGGTCGAAGATGCTGAGGCCATTGTCGAAGCAGCGCGGCGCGCCGGCGTGAAATTGATGGTGGACTTCCACAATCGCGTCAACCCGCCCATGGTGCAGGCGCGCGAGGCCATCCGCCGCGGCGACATCGGCGCCCCTGCCTATGTCTATGCGCGCCTGAGCAACACCACGACCGTGCCGACCGAGATGCTCCGCTGGTCGTCCCAGTCGTCGGCACTCTGGTTCCTGGCCAGCCACATGATTGACGTCGTACGCTGGATGCTCGACGACGAGATCGTACGCGTATACGCTGTCAGCCGCGACGGCATCCTCAAAAGCATGGGCGTGGACACAGCCGATTTTCATGTCGCCACGGTCGAGTTCAGCCAGGGCACGGTGGCCGTGTTCGAGCACGCCTGGATTCTGCCGCGCACACACGCTACGGTGAAAGACCTGAAGATGGAGATCCTGGGCAGCGCGGGCGCGATCAACATTGATGCGTCTCACAATCGCGCGTTGGAGATTTACTCCGCTGACAAGGCTGCGTTCCCCGACCTGCTCGCCCCACCCACCGGCGCCCACCTCACCGGCTTCGTGCTCGACAGCATCGCCTACTTCGTGGACGCGGTCACGCGCGGCGCGCCGGTTCTGGCGACCGGTGAAGACGGCGTTGCTGCCACGCGCGCAATTTGCGCAATCATCGCATCGGCGCAAGCCGGCGCGCCGGTCAATCTATAGCATCCGTCCGAATTGTTGCTCGGCAGCCGCAGGCCTGGAGTGCGATCAGCGCAGCGCCGAGTACTGGCGGCAACAGGGGATCAACGACGTTCGCTTGTGGATTTATCTCGCACAGCGCGGCTGTGAACCCTGCGCGCAGACCGTGCACATGCTCATACGCGCCGCCTACAGGCGCGACGGGCGCGTCCGGCGGCAGCGCCAGCCGGCGTTGGACGGCCATCACCTGCGTTGCCAGGTCGCGCGCTGCCTGTGTCACGATGCTTTGCGCGATGGCATCGCCCTGCGTTGCTGCCTGTGAGACCAGCGGTGCCAAAGCAGCAAACCCTTTCGCGCCGAAGCCGGAGTCATACACGCGCCGCTTCACATCGCGCAGCGCTTTGACCTGGAAGTGCTTACGCATCATTCTTTCGAGCATCGTTGGGCCGGCGGTGCCGTCGGATGCGTGAAGCGCGGCCATCAGCCCGCTTCGTCCGATCCACAGTGCGCTACCCTCATCGCCGAGCAGCCAGCCCCAACCACCGGCGCGGGCTAATTCTCCTGCGGCGTTCATCCCGAGGATGTGAGAGCCGGTGCCGCTGATGGCGATGATGCCAGGCTGGCCGCCATGCGCGCCGATGAGCGCGGCATAGGCGTCGCTATGCACCGCGATCGTGCGCGCCTCAATCAGCTCGGAGACGATCTGGCGCACGAGTGCCGCTTCGAGCGAGTCGCCCTCGACGCCGGTTAGTCCCAGGCCGATCGCTGCGATGGGCTGCGGTTCGAGGCCGGCGGCGGTCCAGGCCGAAGCGAAGGCTTCGCGCAGCGCCGACGCGTGTCGTTCACGTGCGCCGGCAGCGGCCAGATGCACCAGCCCGCTGCCCTGGCCATAGGCCAGCACGCGGCCATCGCAGGCGACCAGCGCGCACTTGGTGCTGGTCTGCCCACCGTCTATGCCGATCACCAAGTCGTATGCCATGCAGGGGGATTGTAGGCGTAGACCGTTCGTCGTGCGCTGCGATTGCGGCCGATGGATGATTGGTGACCGGTGACTGGCGATGAACGACCCGTATCCGGCCACCAGCAACGGGCAACCGAATTTGCGCGTTCACCGCTCGCTGAATAGACTAGGCAAGAGAGAAGAAGCGCACGAGCGCATCGAACCCTCATAAGGAGCATGATCTATGGCAAGACCTGTCACACTCTTCACCGGTCAGTGGGCCGATTTGCCCTTCGAGACCATCGTAGAGAAAGCCAAGTCGTTTGGCTACGACGGCGTGGAACTCGCCTGTTGGGGCGATCACTTCGACGTTGAGAAAGCGTTGAGCGACGACAGCTACGTGCGCGGGCGATGGGACGTATTGAACAAGCATGGCATGAAGTGCTTCGCGATCAGCACCCATCTGGTTGGCCAGGCCGTCTGCGATCGGATTGATGAGCGACACAAAGCCATCCTGCCGCCCCGTGTGTGGGGGAACGGCAAGCCGTCGGAGGTGAACAAGCGCGCTGCCGAAGAAGTAGCCAACACCGCACGCGCGGCCAAGCTGTTTGGGGTCAAGGTGGTGAACGGCTTCACCGGTAGCAGCATTTGGCCATATGTGTATTCGTTCCCGCCGGTTAGCCCGGCCATGATCGAGGCCGGCTACGCCGAGTTCGCGGACCGATGGAATCCTATCCTCGACGTGTTCAAGGAGAACCGCGTCAAATTTGCGCTGGAGGTGCATCCCACCGAGATCGCCTTCGATATCGCCAGTGCCGAGCGCGCGCTAGAGGCCTTGAAGTATCGCAAGGAGTTCGGTTTCAACTACGACCCCTCGCACTTCGGCTATCAGGGTGTGGATTACGTCGGATTCATTCGCAAGTTCCGTGATCGGATCTATCACGTGCACATGAAAGACGTCGCCTGGAGCAGCGTGCCGATGCAGGCCGGCGTGTTCGGCGGTCACACCAACTTTGGCGACTCGCGTCGCTACTGGGACTTCCGCAGCGTGGGCCGCGGCAACATCAACTTCGACGCCATCATCCGGGCGTTGAACGAGATCGGTTACAACGGCCCATTGTCGGTCGAATGGGAAGACCCCGGCATGGATCGCGAGCACGGCGCAACCGAGAGCTGCGCGAATGTGCGCCGCTACGACTTCAAGCCCAGCGCGATGGCCTTCGACGCAGCATTCGAGAGGAAGAAATAGGAGGAAAAGATGTCAGACGAAGTTGGATTTGTCACGATGGCCGGGCCAAAGGCAGAAGGCCAGGCTCCGACGATCGGCGTGGGTATGCTGGGCTATGCCTTCATGGGCAAGGCGCATAGTAACGCGCTGAAGAAGTTGCCCTACATGATGTATCCGCCGGTGGCGATCCCGCGTTTGGTGGCGATCGCCGGCCGAAACAAAGAGGCCGTCATGGAAGCTGCCAAGCGCTATGGCTACGAGAAAGCCTACACAGACTGGCGCAAGCTGATTGATGACCCCGATGTGCAAGTGTTCGACAACGGCGGCCCGAACAACGTACACGCCGAGCCGAACATCGCTGCTGCCAAGGCCGGTAAGCACGTCATCAGCGAAAAGCCACTCGGCCGCAATGCCGAGGAGTGCTGGGAGATGTGGCAGGCTGTCAAGAAGGCCGGCGTGAAGCACATGGTCGCGTTCAACTATCGTTTTGTGCCGGCGGTGCGGCTGGCCAAGGAGCTGATAGACCAGGGCAAACTCGGCCGCATCTACCACTTCCGCGCTTCTTACCTGCAGGAGTGGATCGCCGACGAAAACTTCCCCATGGTGTGGCGCCTGGACAAACGTGTGGCCGGCAGCGGCGCGCTGGGCGATTTGGGCTCGCACATCATTGATCTGGCGCGTTTTCTCGTCGGCGAGCCGAAGAGCCTGATGGCGCGCACCGGCACGTTCATTACTGAACGCAACGCCGACGGCAAGCGGGCGAAAGTCACCGTGGACGATGCGTTCGAGGCTGTGGTGGAGTACAAGAACGGCGCGCTCGGTACGTTGGAAGCGACGCGCTTCGCGTCCGGGCGCAAGAACCACAACACCTTCGAGATCAACGCCGAGCATGGCAGCATCCGCTTCAATTTGGAGAACATGAACTATCTCGAGGTGTTCATGCGCGATCAACCGCGCGAGATTCAGGGCTTCACGCAGGTGTTGGTGAGCGAGAGCTACCATCCGTTCTGGAAGAACTGGTGGCCGCAAGGGCACATCATCGGTTGGGAGCACACCTTCGTGCACGAGTTCCATCACTTCTTCGATGCCATCGTGAACAACACCGATGTCAAGCCGTATGGCGCCGACTTTGAAGACGGCTACAAGAACGCCGTGATCTGCGATGCCATCCTGCAGAGCGCGCGAGAGAAGAAGCAGGTGGATATCAAGTACTGAATGGATTTTGCGCCTGGCGCGCCCTTGAGCGCGCTGGGCGCAGCTTTGGGTAGCAGCCCCTCGTGCGGCAGACTAAAGCATCTGTATCGGAGGAACGCTTTGAAGCTTCGAACTTTCACCTTGGCGCTTGCTGCTATTCTGGCCGTGTTGGTGGTAGCGCTCGACAGCGCGCCGTCGGCTCTAGCTGCGTCGGTAGGAGTGCGCGGCACGCCGGTGGCGCAGGTCGCCGCGCTCGTCAATCTGAACATCCGCTCTGGCCCTGGTTCGCACTACGCCGTTGTGGGTATGCTGCGTCCAGGCCATCGCGCCGCCGTCACCGGACTAAGCGACGACTACAACTGGTGGCGCGTCCGTTGCCCGTGGGGCGGTGTATGCTGGGTCTCGGCCAATCCATACTACTCGAAGCCAGTCGCCTGGCGGTGATGAGTTGCCAATAACACATGATCCATCACTTTACGCCGGCGCGCTACTACAACACTATCGGTGCGTACGAGCCGGCGCTTGTCGTCGCCGACGGCGACACCGTGATTACCACGTGTGTGGATGCGTGGGGTCAAGACGCGCGCGGCGAACGCCTTACGCAAGGGCCGAACCCGATGACTGGTCCGTTCTTCGTCGCAGGTGCGAGGCCCGGCGGTGTGCTGGCCGTGCGCCTGGATCGCATCACACCTAATCGCGGCTGGGGCTGGGGGCGCACGCCGCTCGCCTTCAACACGGTTGACCCCGACTTCGCGCGTGAGCTACCCGAACGCGATCAGGCGATTGTCCGATGGCGCGTAGATCTGGCCGCCGGCACGGCGACGCTCGAATCGCCGCAGCCCTGCCTGGGCGCGTTCACGTTGCCGATTGCGCCGATGATCGGCTGCTTTGGCGTGGCGCCGGCTGGCGGACAGGCTATCAGCACGGCAACGTCCGGCCCGCACGGCGGCAATATGGATTACAACGGCTTTGTGGCCGGCGTCACCGTCTACTTCCCGGTGTTCGTCGAGGGTGCGCTCTTCCATATCGGCGATGGCCACACGCTGCAGGGTGACGGCGAAATCAGCGGCACCGGCGTCGAAATCTCGATGGAAGTGGAATTTACCGTGCGCGTGATCGAACGTAAGGCAATTGGCTGGCCACGTGGTGAAAATGCCGATTTCATCTTCACCGTCGGCAACGCGCGTCCCCTGGACCAGGCGTTGCAGCACGCGACAACCGAGATGGCCCGCTGGCTGCGCGATGACTACGGCCTAGATGCGCACGAGACCGGCATCCTGATGGGCCAGGCGGCCCGATATAACCTGGGCAACTTCTTCGACCCGGCCTACACGATGGTGTGCAAGATCCCCCGTCTTTACTTGCCGAAATGAAGTTACGGCGGTGGCGCGCCTGTGAGCGGGGGAGGGGCAGGCGGCATTTCTTCGTTGAAGAAGCCGTAGGTCAGACGCGCGATATCGCTGATGAGCGGGGATGTCTCCGTCCAATCGAGCTGGCCTTGGCCGTGCAGCATCACAGCCACCACGTAATTGCCCTTGGGCGAGCGCACCAGGGCAGCGTCGCCGTGGTTACGCTCGTCCCATGCCTGGCGGTGGAAGACGACGGCGCTTCCGCTGCCGGCTTCGATCAAGCCCGAAACACCGTTTTTGGCAATTACGGCGAGCATCTCGTCGCACTTCTCTGCGGAGAACGCACCATCGAATGCCAGGATCATCCCGCCGGCGCCGTTGCGGCATTGCTCGATCATCTCCAGCAGGATGCCGATATCGGCGACGGTGGATTGCGCATTTGGGTCGGGGTCGGCCGCGATATCGCCGCGCGCGTTGGCCGGCGTCACGGTGGTAGGCGGCATGACGTTTAGTCCCAGCGGTTGTGCCAGGAAGGTATTGCGCAATCCGAGCTTCTGCAACGTGACGTTCACGCGGTCGGCGCCGAGTTGCGAGTCGCCGTTGCCCAGTTCGCGTAATAATTCGTTGACCTCTGCCGGCCCACCGCGCGCCGAGACCACTTCGAGCCTGTCGCGCAGTGCCGGCGCGATGGGCAGTGTGTTCGCACGGTAGGCTTCCAGGATCAGTCCCAGCTTCAGCCAGCCTGCGCCGGAGAAGGCGACATCGCCGTTGATGGCCAGTTCCTCGCCACTGCTCAGGTCCTTGATGAAGACCCCGGCCAGATTGCCCGTGCGTTCGGTGAATGGGCGAAGCCGCTCCAGCACCGCTGCTTCGAGCGACCGGACGCCTCTCACGCCCAACGGCACGATGTCCACCGGCAAATCTACCGTGCGTAAGTTGCTGGATTGCATCGCAGCCAAGATCGCCTGTGACGCCTCGGCCAGGTTGAGCACCGCGCCGTCCTGGCCCGGCGTCACTGTGCCGGAGGACAGATCGGGCGCAGGTGGGCGCGCCTCACGGTTGTAGCGCTCGGCCAGCTCGGCCAGCATGCCCTGAAGTTGTGGTTCAGAATACTGATAGGGCAGCGGAATCGATGCGGGGGCATCGTTCCGACGCAAGATGAACGCCGGCAGCTTGTCCAGACCTTGCTGCTTGGCGATGACGGCTTCAAGTTGCAGCCGGGCAACCGGCTCATTCAGCCGAAAGCCGATTGCAGCCGGCTCAAGCTCGATGCGCTGATCGAGGTAACGTAGCGTCACCGGCTGTTGCAGGCTTCGCACAGTAGCGCCGATCGCCTCCTCTACTGTAAGCCCACTCACGTCCAGGTCGCCCAACCTCGTCTCTGGCGGCAGCCGGTTGCGCGAGCTGATGAACGCGATCACGTTGGCGACCAGGAGAGCAAAAATCAGAATGGCTGAGACGACGGCGGCGTTTTCCAACTTGCTGCGGTTCAAGAAGCGTCGTCTCATAAGCGGTTGTAAGCGAAAATGCAGCGCGGTATACTCGCGCCGGTTACCTGCTGGCAAACAAACGGGAATCGAATACGTCCTGATACATCATACGGAGTGAACGATGACGCTAATCGAAGCGCTTCAGACCATGGCTGCAAACTTTAATCCTGCGTTAGCCAAAGGCGTAAATGCGGTGATTCAATTGAACGCGACCGGCGACGGTGGCGGCAATTATGCATTGGCCATCGCTGATGGCAAATTCGACGTGAAAGAGGGTGTGGCCGAACAGCCCACCGTCACCATCAACGTGGCTGCGCAGGACTGGATTGACATCATCGGCGGCCGGCTTGATCCGACCAAGGCGTTTATGAGCGGCAAGCTGCGCATTGCCGGCGACCTCGGCCTGATGATGCGCTTCCAGCGCATGTTCATGACCGGCTGATTGAAAGGCCGAATGGCCGAAGATACCCCCTTCGATGCCCTGGCTTGTGCCTGGCGATCCGGTGGGCCGGAGCAGGTCGCAAGCCTTTGCCATCCCAACGCCACGTGGATCGTGGACGGCCGGCCATATCGTGGCCGCGCCGAAATCAGCGCCTATCTGCGCAGCACTGGCATCATGCCGCATCACGTGCGCATTTTGGTGCGCCGTGCATTTCATGACTTGCGTGAGCCGGAATGGTGGGTGGCCGAATGGGCGCTGCGCGCTGTGGCGGACGATGGCTGCTGGCGCGAAGTGGAACAGGGCGTGATGCTGCGCTTCAGCGCCGGACAGATCGCCCATTTGCGCATTCACAACGACCATCGCAGCATCCGCGCTGTGGAAGCCGATGCGCCCCTGCGTGACGAAGCCTGGCCGTCGTCCATCCCGCCGCGGACGCGCAATATGACCTACGACGAAATCCTGGCCGTGCATTACCGACACGTGCGGCAGGGCTGGGCGCGCGGTGACGCCGAAACTGTCGTCAGTTGTCATGCGCCTGAGAGTCTGATCCAAACGTCGTTCGAAGTTGTGCGCGGTCATGACCAGTTGCGTCGCGCCGTACGAGCCTACGACGAGAACTACGCCGACACGGTCATCACCGTGCATCGCGTCGTGTACAGCGGCGACTACCTGGCGATCCACCAGACCTGGAGCTGTACTAACCGCAAAACCGGCGTGCGCGCCGATGATGAAGACCTCAACATCGGCGTCATGCAGGATGGCCGGTTTTGGCGCTGGCGCGAATACTACGACAGCACCCGATCGGCCCAAACGTTAGAGCAGACCGTGTTCGGCGCGAAGCGTATGGACGGGAACTGACCTGCTAGCGATACAACGTCTGGAACAACTGCGGCGTGTATTCGTGCACGATCTCGCTGGTGATCGCGCCGGCCTTGATGATATCGCGGTAGAGCAGGGCGCTGCGCCGGAACTGGCGCTCTTGTGTGTGGGTGTCCATTGCGACGAGGCCGAACTTCATGCGCCAGCCCTCGCTCCACTCGAAGTTGTCCACAAAGCTCCAGTGATAATAGCCGCGCACGTCGTAGCACATTTGGATAGCCTGCCAGGTGGTATGCAGATGTTGCACGAGGAAAGCCGGCCGCAGATCGTCGTCGTGATCCGGTAGGCCATTCTCGGTGATGTAGATCGGCAGCTTGTAGCGGCTGAGCTGCCGGACGAAGATCAAGATGCCCTCGGGATATATCTCGCCGAAGTTGAAATCAGTCATCGCCACGTCTTGCGGGTAGAGGAGCAGCTCGCTGTAGAACGTCTCGCGTTTAGTGTGATCGAACGCGACGCGATGTCGGGTGTAGTAGTTCAAACCGATCCAGTCGAGCGTGCCACGCAGTTTGCGCGCGCTCACCGGGGCGCCGCGCGCCAGGATCCACTGCCAACGACCCTTCACCAGCGCCTCCATGATGCTCTGATTGAACATGCTGTTGAGCGCCCGCGCGATCATCCCATCGAGCAAGTGGCCGGGACGCAAAGGTTGGAAGTGGCGCATATGGTGCGCCAGGCCAACACGGGCCAGCTTTTGCTTCTCGTGCAGGGTCTGATAGGCGACGGCGTGCGCAATGAGCATGTTGCGCAGTACCTGGGCTGTTAGCGCGGCGTCTTGCAAGCCAGGCGGCATGCGCCCGCCGGACAGGTAGCCCATGGTGGCGTAGACGTTCGGCTCGTTGATCGTGCACCACAAGTCGCACAGGTCGCCCAGCGCATGCACCACCTTCTCGGTAAATCGTCGGAAGAGTGGGACGATGACATCGGCATCTTCCCAGGCGCGGCGCTCCTCCAGCCAGCATGGGTTCGTGAAGTGGTGGAGCGTGACCATCGGCTCGATGCCGCGCTGGCGCAAGGCAAGCAGCATGGCGCGATAGCGGTCGAGGGCGGCCGAATCGAATCGGCCCTCCCTGGGTTCGATGCGGCTCCATTCCACTGACAAACGGTGTGCATTCAGACCGAGTGCGACCATCCGATCGAAATCCGCTTCGGCGTTGTTCCACCAGTCGCAGGCGATGCCGGAGCTGTCGCCGTTCATGATGCGTTCATGTGCCTGCTCCCATTGCCACCACTGGTTGTTCGTGTTGTTGCCCTCCACCTGGTGGGCGGCGGTCGCAGTGCCCCATTTGAAGTCGGGGGGAAAGTGCAGGGTGAACTCGGACACGGGTTGCGAAGAATCGGGACTTGACGACTTGATGACCGTTGGCAAGACGATTGATTGTCTGTTGGCGGGACGAGTTGCGAGCAAACGAGCGACGAGTGACTATGCGGCTAAGCCGGTAGACTTGCGTATCGCGCGGGCGTGGTTGAACAGCCACCAACGCAGCGGAGAAAGCACGCACACCCACGCGCCAATGTGCCTGACCACCTGCCCGCCGAACCCTCGCTTGAAGCGATATACCCCCCATAGCCCGTCATTGCGTTTCTCGAAGTTGGCTTCGAGTGTGGCTTCGTCTTCATCCGGCACGCCCCACATATCGTAGGTCTTGCAGCCGCGCTGTCGTGCCCAGAGCATCGCTTCCCATTGCAGCAGATAGGTGGACATCAGCTCGCGGTAGTTATTGGTGCTGGCGCCGTAGAGGTAGATGGCGCGCTCGCCCAGCGCCGTCACGATCAAAGCGGCTAGTGGCTCGTGCTGATACTCGGCGATCAGCAGCCGAGCCCGCGCATCCGCACCGCGCGTGAACAAGTCGAGGAAATCACGATAGTAGGACACTGGGTGAATGGCGAACACGTCACGTTCCGCCGTCGTGCGCATCATGGCGTAGAACAGCTCGGCGTCGTCCACGTTGCCGACGCGCACCGTCACGCCGCGCCGCTTGGCCAGCCCAATGTTGTAGCGTGTCTTCTGCTTCATTGCCGCCAGGATGTCCACGTCTTCATCTACATCCAGGTTGACCCAGATAGTGCGGCGCGGCTGCACGCTGAAATCCACCGGCTGCAGTTTCAAGCGTTCGAGCAGGTGGCGATCCGACGGCGTGTCGAGTAGATCTGGTTCGATCACGACGGCAAAGACGCCGTGATGACGCGCTAGGCGATAGACGGTACGCATGGCGGCTTCTGCATATCTATCGTCGTCCCAGTTCACCACCGGTCCGCGTGGAATGTAGGCAATTCTGCCCAAGCCGTAGGGCAGTGTGCGCATCAACGTCAACGCTACGCCGACCGGCCCGTTTTGATCGCTGAGCACGCTGGCCCGTGCGGTGCGCCATCCATGTGCAGCCTTGAGCTTGCCCCATGCTTGGGTCTGCAGGATGTGACCGTGGGGGTGTCGCGAGACGAAACCGTCCCACTCGGACTCGGAAATTTCGCGCGGCCGGGCGCGCTGCGGAACCTGGCGAGATCGCATCCTATGAGCGCATACGGAGAGGGCGAAGCACCTTTGCAGGAGTGCTTCGCCCTGCTCAATCGGGGAACAGGGATTTGAACCCTGGACCTCTGCGACCCGAACGCAGCGCGCTACCAGGCTGCGCCATTCCCCGATAATACTTCGCGATTATACACAGGCTTACCCATGACGTTCGCGGCGCGACGGACGCAAAGCGGCTTACGGATGTACTCAAATTCAGCCTCCGATAAGCGGCGTGAATATACTACGCACACGCGAAAGCGTTAATGCCGGAAGCGGTAACCCTGTGCCGGCGACGTGTGCGTCGCCGGTGACCTGTCAAGGAGAGTTCTCATGTCCAATACGATTCGCGAATTGATCTATGCGACCGGAGAAGCGATCGAGGTGATTGCTGGTAAGGCGCAGATGCGGCGCGACGACTCCATGCTCACTATGGACTTGGGTGTGGAGGTGCGCGACGAAGCCAGTCTGCGCGCCAAGGGGATTGATGCTTTGGTGAATGCGGCGGTGTTCGGCGCGCCGGCGCAGCAGTCTGCTGCGCGCTGGTTGATCTGGGAAACGGGGCAGGCGCTGGGCATCCGCCCGGCGTCTATCCACGAGCTATACGTCGCGCGTGGGCGTAACGCGCTCGACCACACCTTTACCACGCCGGCCATGAACATCCGCATGATGGCCTACGACACCGCACGTGCGGCCATCCGTGCGGCGGTCGAAGCGAAGGTCGGTGCGTTCATCTTCGAGATTGCCCGCAGCGAGATGGCCTATACCGAACAGCGCCCGGCCGAGTACACCACCGTCATGATCGCCGCTGCCATCAAAGAGGGCTATCGCGGTCCGCTGTTCATCCAGGGCGATCACTTTCAGGTGAATGCCAAGAAATACAAGACTGACGCAGACGCCGAGCTGGCTGCCGTGCGCAAGCTCATTGATGAGGCGCTGGCCGCCGGCTTCTACAACATTGACATTGATACTTCCACGCTTGTAGACCTGAGTAAGCCGACGCTCGATGAGCAGCAGCGTCTGAACTATGAGCTGTGCGCGCTGTTTAGCGATTACATTCGACAACGTCAGCCGGCCGGCCTAGTTGTTTCGCTAGGTGGTGAGATTGGCGAAGTCGGCCAGAAAAACAGCGACATTCACGAGCTGCGTGCGTTCATGAGTGGCTACTTGCGCAACATCAAGCACCAACCGGGCATCAGCAAGATCTCCATCCAGACCGGCACATCGCACGGCGGGGTAGTGCTGCCCGATGGCTCGATTGCCGATGTGAACATTGACTTCGACACGTTACGCGAACTCTCCACGGCTGCTCGCGAGGAGTATGGCATGGGCGGCGCGGTGCAGCACGGCGCCAGCACGTTGCCCGAAGAAGCCTTTGGTAAGTTCGTGCAGGCCGGTGCGATCGAGGTCCACCTGGCCACTGCCTTCCAGCAAATCGCCTACGCCAATTTGCCCAGGGCGCTCAACGACGAAATCACCCAGTGGTTGTTCAAGAACGCCGCTGACGAGCGCAAGCCAGGCGATACGGATGAGCAATTCCTGCACAAGACGCGCAAGAAAGCTACCGGGGCGTTCAAGAAGGAGCTGTGGTCGTTGCCCGAAGCCGATCGCGCCCGAGTGCGTGATGCGTTGCAGCAGCGCTTCAGTATGCTGTTTAATCGCCTGAATGTAGAGCGGACGAAGGCAATCGTAGAGAGCTTTGTGACGGTGCGCGAGGTGCACAAGCGTCCTGAGGACTTCGGCTTGGCCCAAGCGGTGGCTGAGGATGTGCGCGGCTTGGCGGATTGAACGGTTGCATGGGCTGGCAGGCTGGGTTGTGTGTGTGGCGTGATCGCCGGATACGCAACTGAAATCGGGAATGATCAAGCGACGCGTGTTGTTTTTGACGAGTCCGGTGGGACCGCTCGGGTCGGGGGAAGGGGGGGGTGTCGAGACAAATCTGATGAACTTGACGCCCATCTTGGCGCGGCGAGGGCACAAGGTTGCCATCGCCGCGCCGGCAGGCAGCATCCAGCCGTCGCCCGATGTGCTGGTGTATCAAGTCGAGGGCAAGCCACCGCCCTACGCGACGACTGCGCGGCGAGATGCGCCGATTATTTGCCAGGCTGACGGCGTGCTGGAGCGCATGTGGGAGCTGGCCATGCGCATCCAGGATCAATACGATGCGATCATCGGCATCAACTACGACTGGATCGCCTACTACCTCACCCCCTTCTTCAAAACGCCGGTTGGCCACATCATCAGCATCGCCTCCACGATTGACGCCGTGGACGAGATCATCCGTGAACGGTTCTACGAATATCCGAACCACTTCGCGGTGAACACATGCGCGCAGGCAGCTACCTTCCCGTTCATTGACCCTTGTCGCATGATGTCGCTCTACGGCGGCATTGATCTGGCGAAGTACGCGTTCAACCCCACGCCGCAGCATCGCATCAGTTGGGTAGCGCGCATCTCGCCGGAGAAGGGGCTGGAGGACGCGTTTGCTGTGGCGCAGCGCTTGCGCATGCCGCTCGATGTGTGCGGCAAGATGCAGCACCCAGAGTATTGGAACGACTGTATTGCGCGCTACCCAGACGTGGATGTGACGTACCATGGGTTCCTGAGCCAGGACGCATTGCATCGCGTTGTGCGCAACACAAAGGCGATGTTGATGACGCCTCACTGGATTGAAGCCTTTGGCAACACGTGCATCGAGGCATTGGCTGGCGGCACGCCGGTGGTCGCCTACAACGAAGGCGGCCCGTCGGAGCTGGTGCAGGATGGCGTCAGTGGCTTCCTCACACCGCCGCGCGACTTGGATGCGCTGATCGAGGCCGTGCGCCAGGTAGATCGCCTGGATCGGCAGAATGCCCGCAAGCGCGCCGAGCAATTTTCGCTGGAGCGCTTCGCTGATCGTTATGAGCGCTTCGTCGAGCATGTGATCTACGGCGACCCACAGGCGCTCGTCGAATGGGAGCTGCAAGCGTCGCACCCGCACTACTGAAAACGTGTATTTCTGGCCGGCTTCCCCGCTCATTCTTAACACAATCATCACATTTGCGGAGAAAGCCGTGCAACGAAGTAATACCTGGACTGCCCCTTCTGCTCGGTGGGCTGTCGTTTCCCCGAAGTCGCTGCTGGCGTTCGCGCTGGCCATCATCAGCATCACCCTGATCGCCAACTTGCCGGGTGATTTGTCGTCGGCGGGCAAAGTGTCGCTGGGCGTATTCGCACTCACCGTCATCGGCTGGACGCTGACCAAGTTGAACGATACCTTCGTCGCCCTGTTTGCTGCTTGCGGGTTGGTCGTCTCGCGGACGATCTCGACCGAGAACTTCTTCGCCAGCTTGGGCAATTCGGTGGTGTGGTTGATGATCGGCGCATTCGTCGTAGCGAGCGCGCTGAACAAATCGGGCGTCTCGGCCCGATTGACTTCATTAGCGACGCGCAGCGCCAGGAACATCGGCCAATTGTTCTACCTGCTGACCGGCGTGCTGCTCGTCAGCGCGTTGCTCATTCCTTCTACCTCGGCGCGTGCCGCGTTGATGACGCCGATCTACCTGACGATGGCAAGTGCGTTCAACGACGCGAAGTTGAACCGCGCCTTGGCCATTTTGCTGCCGGTGATCATTCTGCAGACAGCAGTGGCGTCGTTGGTCGGCGCCGGCGCTCATCTGGTCATCAACGACGTGCTCGCCCAACTCACCGGCCGTGCATTGTCCTTCTTCCAGTGGTTACTGATGGGCCTGCCGTTTGCCGCCGTTAGCGCGTTTGGCACCACCTGGGTGATCTTGCGGCTGTTCCTCGACAAAGAGCGGCGCGCGTTGCCTTTGAACGTGCATACGCTGGCGTCGCTGCCTCGTCCAGGCGCTTGGAGTCGTGAGGAGCGCTTCGTCACGGCTGTGGCGGCGGCGATGGCTGTCCTGTGGGCTACCGAGACGTTGCATGGCCTGGATAACGCGCTGGTAGCCGTGGCCGGCGCGTTGGCCGTCACATTACCGGGAGTCGGGCCAGTCAAGTTCAAGGATGCGACGAAGGGAATCGAGTGGGAGATGATCATCTTCGTCGCAGCTACGCTCAGCTTATCAGAGGCGCTCGTGCAGTCGGGTGCGGGTAAGTGGCTGGTGGATCAGCTCTTGGTACGCAGCGGCGTAGCCGATTTGAGTTCGGCGCTGCTCGCGCTCAGCGCGATCGTCATCATCACGTTGACTTCGCACCTCTATATCGCTTCACGCTCTGCGCGTGGCGCAGTCATCGCGCCGCTTACCGTGCTGCTCGCCTTCACGCTGGGTATAGATCCAGTCGTGCTGGGATTCGTCACAGCTGCTGGTGTGGGCTATTGCATCACCCTGGTTGCCAGCGCCAAACCGCTTGCTATGTTCCAGCAAATCGGTGGTGGCGAGTCGGCTCACACATTCGCCGCCGCTGATTTGATCAAGCTCAGCGCGCTGCTAGCGCCGGCCCATGTCGTGTTGATCGTGCTGTTTGGCCTGCTGTATTGGCCGCTCTTCGGCGCCGAGCCACGACTGCTTGCGGTAGCACAGATGACTTCACCGTCCGATGTGCGCGCCCGTATTGAAACGGCGCCCCTCGCCATCGGCCTGCCGGGCTTACGGCGCGGCGGCGCTTTCATCGAGGCGCCGTTGATGAGCCAGGCTGGCATTGCCAGTGTGGGAGGACAGTTGACACTGAGATCCTCTGCGTCCTGTGCATGTGCGCCTCCAGCGAACGGCTCCAGCAGTGCGCTGCCTGCAGTCGTTGCGCCGGCAAACGCGGACCAGCCGGCGCTTTCGCACGGTGATGGTCAGGTGTCCGATGTTCACAGTCCGGCTGATCCGCGACCTCCTGCGCCGAACGCGACCGCCCCGGCAGTGCCGCCGACGAGCACGCCACAACCACCCGACGACGATGACGATCTAGGCGATGATGATTGATTACGTCGCCGGCTGGATGCAGCAGTGTATTTATTCCGGCGCGAGTCGCTCTATCAAAGTGGGGCAAAGGTTGCGGAGTATGCGTCTGCGTTCGGCGGCCGGCCGGAGCCGGGCAGAGGCATAACGCCCGATCTGGCGCCTCACGTGCCAACGTTGGTCCCCAAGAGCGGTTTCGTCCGGACGAGGCCGTTGCAACTTTGGAGGTTCGAATGAATCACCTGAGAACGATGAAGCGAGTGGCGCTGGCGCTCATGTTTGTAGGCGTATCGGCAGTGGCGACTGCAAATGTGGCACACGCCGAAGAGACTCAGTGCCGTGGCGCAATCGGCCCGGTGACGCTCGACAATGTGTTCGTGCCTGATGGGGCGAGCTGCACGTTGAACGGCACGCGGCTGATCGGCACGCTGAAGGTGGGCACGGGCGCGACGCTCGTCGCTAACAGCGTGCGGGTCAACGGCAACATTCAGGCTGAGGGAAGCGCGTCGGTGACGGTTCAGGGGAGCTCGCGCGTGGGTGGCAGCGTGCAGATCAAGCAAGGCGGCAGCGCCAGCGTGCGTGGTGTGCGCATCAGCGGCGACTTGCAGTTCGATGAGATGTATGGGACACTCGATGCATCACAGAACGTGATCGGCGGCAACTTACAAGCCTTCAAGAACATGGGCGGGTTGGTGATCGCGAACAACCGCGTCGCCCAAAACCTGCAATGCAAAGAGAACAACCCGCCGCCGGTAGGCGGTGGCAACACAGCCGGCAGCAAAGAAGATCAGTGCGAAGCGTTGTGGTAAGTGTGAGTCGTCAGATGTGAGTGTGAGCGGGGCAGCCTAAGGGGTTGCCCCGCCCGTCTCTGATCTCATCAATCTTCCTGTGGCAATGCTCAAGCCTCTATAATGCCGCGCGGAAATCAGCGTGGAAAGGACCGACGAAGAACTCATCCTGGCTTGCCGACGAGGCGAGGAAGCGGCATGGGAAGAGCTGGTGCACAGGTACCAGCGCCTTGTGTATGCGATTCCTCGACGCGCTGGCTTAGACGAGGAAGCCGCTGCTGATGTGTTCCAGCGGACGTTCGCTCAATTATTGAACAAGCTCGATGTGCTCGAACAGCCGTCACGCGTGGGCGCTTGGTTGGTCACAACGGCCAAACGCGATGCCTGGCGCATGGCTCAGCGCGCGCGGCTGACGACGCCGCTGCCGACGCCCGGTGGCGAGTGGGAAGACGACGAGCCGGCCGATCTGCGCGATGATGCTCCTTTGCCGCAGGAGGTGGTCGAGCAGCTCGAGCAGCAGCACATCGTTCGCATGGTGCTCCAGTCCATTGACGAGATGTGCCGCAGATTGCTCACCTTGCTCTTCTTTCAGCCTGAGCCGCCACCCTATTCGGAAATTGCGCGGACGCTGGGAATGAGCGAAGGCAGCATCGGCCCGACACGAGCGCGGTGTCTGCAGAAATTGCGTAAACAATTGGACAAGTTGGGCTTCGATACATAAATATGAGAACGCGCGTGGCGTGCTTAGAGGCGCGTAGGGTAGACGTATTTTTTGTGGCGAGCGGCGCTCTGTCGCTATAAAAGGTTGATGCGATGGCAAAGGTAAACGTGACTTACGAGCAACTGGTGGATCTGGTCGAAGGCCGCCTGCCGCAAACGCAACATGCTGCATTGCTGGCGCAGGTGCAGTCCGATCCGCAATTGAACGCGGAATATGCTCGCCTGTCGCGCCTGATCGCCCTCATGCGCGCCGATGACAGCGTAGATGCGCCGGAGGCCGTCGTGCAGCGCGCAGTCAAATTGTTCCATGCGCGTGCTGCGCTACAGCCCGGCTTGCTGCGCCAGCTTGCTGCTCTGCTTACCTTCGATAGCGCCCAGGCGCCGCTGGCTGTGGGCTTGCGAAGCGCGCTGGCGGGCCCGCGCCAGCTTCTGTTCAGCGCCGAGACGTGCGATATTGACGTCCGGTTGTCGCCTGCGGGTGACAATTGGATGATCAGGGGGCAGGTCCTCGGCGAAGAAGCGCCTGGCGTGGTGCGCTTGAACCCATCTGGCGCGCAGGCTGAGCTGAACGCGCTGAGTGAGTTCTCCCTGCCGGTCGTCCCTGCCGGCCGCTATAGCCTGACGCTCGTGTTGCGCGACCTAGAGATCGAGACCCCTGAATTCACAGTTGGTTCAATTCGGTGAGACGTGAGATGATAGCGGCATGGATCATGCGACGCTGATCGCACGACTCATCGCGTCTGAACCCTCCGAACAACTTGAGTTTTTGGCTCGACATCCTGAACTGCGTGGCGCGGCGCTCGCGTGGTCACTGCATGCGATCGGACAAGCCGCTTGGAACAGCGAGCCGGCTCGCGCGCTGCGCGTCGCGTCGGCGCTGAGGGCACTGGCCGAGTGCGAGCACGATGATCAGGAAATCGCTGCGCTGGCTGAGTGGATGAACGGCGTCGCGGCGCTGATCGAAGGTCAGATGGAGCGCGCGTTGTCCGGCTTCGATAACGCTGCACGTCGCTTCGATGCACTGGGGCTAGAGCGTGATGCTGCCGCTACACAAGTCCCCAAATTGATGGCCCTGGGGATGTTGGCGCGTTTCGATGAAGCTGCCGATCTCGGGCTGCATTTACGCGATCGATTCCTCGCCCTCGATGATCCGCTCTCGGCCGGCAAGGTGGAACTCAACCTCGGCCACATCCACTTTCGTAGAGATGCGTTCGCCGACGCCGAGCGCTGGTATGGGCAGGCATATGTGCGCTTCGCCCAACTGAACCACAATGAATTCTTGATCGCCGCGCAGATTGCGCTAGCCGACGCGATGGCCTGGCAGCATCGCTTCGAGGAAGCGGCGCGTCTGTACGCCCAAGCCGAGGCGCGCGCCGAAACGGCCGGGCTGAGCGTGCTGCAAGCGACCAGCGCGCTGAATGCCGGCCACCTGGCGTTGTTGTGGGGGCGCTACGACCAGGCGCTACGAGACCTGGAGCGAGCGAGGCGGATCTACGAGCATCTAGGTCTCCGCGCCGACGTGGCTCTGTGCGAACAAAAGATCGCCGACGCTTACCTGCAGCTCAACCTCATCCCGGAAGCGATCGAGATCTACGCACGCATCATGCCGCAGTTCCCTGCCGATGCTATGTCCTTTGAGCGCGCCTGGGCGCTGGCTCACTTCGGCCGGGCGCTGTCGCAGGTGGATCGCCTCTCCGAAGCGCGGTGCACGCTTGCCGAAGCGCGTGCCATCTTCCACACGCAAGGCTACACGGTGAGTGAAGCCATTGCTACGCTGGCGCTCGCGCAGGTGGAGTTCGCCGAATCGAACTTCGATCGCGCTGCTGCGTTGGCACACGAAGCGGAGTCGGCCTTTCAGACCAGTTGCTGGAAGAGCTGGGCTGGCGAGGCGCGCTGGTTGCGGGCAGAATGCCGGCGGCGCCTTGGCGATGCTGCCGGTGCGCGCGCCCTGTTGGAAGCGACGTTGGAGGAAGCGGCCGACATGCCACATGTCGCGCAGCGTTGCGAAGCTGCACTAGGCGCGATTGCCCTCTCCGCCGGCGAGCACGTCCGCGCCGAGGAACATTTCACTCGCGCTGTGACGCTCTCTGAGGGACAACGCGCGCGGTTACCTGGCGAAGAATTTCGCATCGCTTTTCTGGCTGACAAGCTTACGCCGTACATCGGTCTGATTCGCTTGCATCTCGATGCCGCGCCCCCCAATTCGGCGGCAGCTTTCGACTTTGCCGAGCGCTTGCGCTCTCGCACATTGCTGGAGGCCGTGCGTGGCGATCTCGTTGATCAGCCGATGGGCCAACCTGGGGGCGACGCAGTAACCAAAACGTTGGAGACGCTTCGCTGGGAATTGAACTGGTTGTATGGCCAATTGCAGTCTGCGTTGAGCGAAGGGCCGCAGTCGCCTCGCTTGGAACGGTTGCGATCCGAAGTGCAGCAGCGCGAGCAGGCACTGCTCGATGGGTTGCGCAGGGTGCACCATGCCCGAGACGCGCAGGCAGCTGCGGGGGTGGGGCAATTGCACACGATCTCACTGCCAGCGCTGCACGCGGCGCTCGGCAACCACACCGCGCTGGTCGCCTTTAGCGCGCTTGACGACGAGTTGGTGGCGTTCGTCGTGACCGATGATGGACTACGCGTGCGCCGGCGCTTGGTCAGCATCCCCCAGCTCGAAACGCTGGTCGCCCAGTTGTTCTTCCAAATCGAGGCGATGCGCTATGGCGCCCAGCGGATGCGCGCCCATGTGCCACAATTGCTTAGACGCACCCGCCACTACCTGAGAGAGCTACATCGGACGCTGCTACAACCGATTCTGACCGACATCGGCGATCGCCGGCTGGTGGTCGCGCCGGATCGCGCCCTGCACTATGTACCTTTCCATGCGCTATGGGACGGCGAGCGGTATCTGGTCGAGGCACACGAGGTGTGCATCGTGCCCAGCGCTGCTATGTTGATGGCATGCCTGGCGCAGCCGCTGCGCGATCCGCATTGTGCCGTGCTGGTGGGCGCGCCTGATGCGCGCGCGCCGAAGGTGCGTGAAGAAGTCATAGCGCTCGCCCCGCTCTTTCACGCGCCCCAGGTGTTCATCGGCGAACAGGCGACGCTTGCGGCCTTACGAAATCACGCCGGGCGAGCCGACGTGTTGCATTTGGCCTGTCATGGCTACTTCCGGCCCGACAACCCGCTCTTCTCGTCGTTGGCGTTGGCCGATGGTTGGCTGACTGTGCGGGACGCCTACGAGTTGGATTTGCGAGGCGCGTTGGTGACCCTGAGCGCCTGCGAGACCGGCGTCAGCAAGCTCGCGCCGGGCAACGAGCTAATCGGGTTGGCGCGCGGCTTCTTCACAGCCGGCGCGCCCTCGGTAGTGGTGAGCTTGTGGGTGGTGGACGATGAGATGGCGGTTGAGCTGACGAAACAATTCTATGAGTGTTTGCTGGTGAATAAGCGTCCTGCCGCGGCATTGCGCCAGGCGCAGCTTCACCTGCTGCGTGAGCAGCCGCATCCGTTCTTCTGGGCGCCGTTCACTTTATTCGGCCGCTGGTGAGGGGAGAGCCGGCGCCACGGCCGGGGGAAAACCGCGGCGCCGGCGACACCGACCGAGTGCTTAGCATGAGCCGGTGTCTACAAATCTAAAGAGCACGCCGGGGGCTGAAAAAATACGACTCGCTGCCAGGGAATCGAACTTGTATTTCTTGTCCGCTGAGTCGCTCTGTAGTGTGTGGAGGTGAAGTGATGCAAGCAAGGCAATTGGCGATGCCGAAAGTATTATGGCACTGGATGGTCGTAACTGCTTGTGTTATGACTTTGCTTGGGTTGACGCGGCAGATGCATGCGCAACACGATAACGATGGTTATGTGCCCGGTGAGGTGCTGGTCAGGCTTGTTCAAGCGTCTGACCTGGCAGCGGTGAGTGCAGATTTCAATGTGAGCATGTTGAGCCAGTTTGGCTCGCGGCCGATCTATCGCCTGGCGATCAACGATGGCATGTCGCCGCCTGACAAGGCAGGTGCGATGGCAGGCGATAGCCGTGTGCTCTACGCCGAACCGAACTATACCGGCCAAATCCCCGAAGGGCGCGGCAAACGGAGCCCGTGGGTTATCGGCGGCGATTCAGGGATGCTGGCGACTCAGTGGGCGCCTGGGGCAGTTCGCTTGCCGGAGGCGCACGCCATTCATCGTGGTGCGGGCACGATCGTCGCCGTATTGGACACCGGTGTAGATGTGGACCATCCGGCGCTGGCCGGTCGCCTCGTTGCCGGATATGACTTTGTGGATGACGATGCCGACCCGCGCGAGGTGGGTGATCGTTCTAACTTCGGTTTTGGACATGGCACACACGTGGCCGGGCTGGTGGCACTCGCAGCACCGGAAGCGCGTATCATGCCGGTGCGCGTGCTCGATCCAGAGGGGATGAGCAACGTCTGGGTGCTGGCTGAGGGGCTAGCTTATGCGGTGAATCCCGACGGCAACCCGGCCACCGATGATGGAGCACGCGTCATCAACCTTAGCCTCGGCACCACACGGCGCACCAATCTATTGGATAACATCATCAAAGAAGTGACGTGCGACGACGATGACGACGGCGATGATGATGACGATGACGACGGTGATGACGATCACTGCCGGCGAGCGGGCGGAACGATCGTGATTGCGGCAGCCGGCAACCAGGGCGATGAGACGATGCACTATCCGGCAGCCGAAAGTGTGACCGGTTTGCTGGCGGTGGCGGCGAGCAACGAACAGGGACGGCTGGCCGATTTCTCGACGCGTGGCTCCTGGGTGCATCTGGTTGCGCCCGGTGAAAACATCTATAGCACAGTGCCGGGCAATGCTTACGGCGTATGGAGCGGCACGTCCATGGCTGCGCCGATCGTAGCCGGCGTAGCAGCATTGGTGCGCGGCGCCAACGCTTCGTTGACGCCTGCCGAAGTTACGCAGCAACTGATTGCCACAACCTCTGAACTGTGCTCCACGTCGCTACGCCAGCTCGATGCAGCCGCGGCGCTGGGCGTGAGTTCATCTTCTGCTGCGATGCCGTGCCAGATGGCGCTCCCGTTGATTGTGCTGTCGCCGTAGAGCCTGCTTTCCCCGAGGATATTTCGAGGGCAGGAGGAGTCAACGCGGTGCAATCAACCCGCCGATCGTCAACATGATGCCCGCCGTTGCCGAGGCGAACGCCATCAGTTTAGTGAGCTTGGACGATTCGGCGAACCGTTCGTAATAGGCTGTGCCGACAATAGCCCAGAGGCTGGTCGTCAAGCCGGTGGCGCTGACGACCAGCCAGGCTGCGCTTGTTACCCCTGAATTCGAACCGGCGCTAGACAAAACCATATAGATCGCCGCTGCACTGATCAGGAGCGTGATCAGCGTGCCGATCTGGCCGAGAATCTTAAGCAGTCCTGTCACAAGTCGCGTGCCACTCATAGCATCACTGGTGGCAACAATATTGGCGGACTGTTAAACCTGGTTTATCTTCACCCGCGTCACGTTGTATTTCATGCGTTCGAGAGCGCTCTGTTCGAGTAAACCCCGGCTGTCGGAGACGGCCAGAACCCAGAAGCAGAAGCGCAGGAGGAAGCATGAACGAGCGAGCATGGACCGTAGTAATTGCCCCGTCAGGCTTCAAGGAGAGCCTGAGTGCCGAAGAAGTTGCTCACGCCATCGCCAAGGGCGTGCGCGCGGCTATCCCTGGCGCATGCACGGTGTGCGTGCCGTTGGTGGACGGCGGCGAAGGTTTCACCCAGACGTTGATCAATGCGACCGGCGGCCAGATTAAGCGGCTTACCGTCACCGGACCGGTGGGCGAGCCAGTCGCGTCCTACTTCGGCATTTTGGGCGGCGACGGCCCGAAGACGGCCGTGGTGGAAATGGCGGCTGCCGCAGGCTTGCGCCTGGTGCCGCGTGACAAGCGCAATCCGCTGCTCACCACCACCTATGGTGTGGGCGAATTAATTCGCGCTGCGTTGGACGAGGGCGTCGAACGCATCCTCGTCGGTTGCGGCGATTCCGGCACGAACGACGGTGGCGCAGGCATGGCGCAAGCCCTGGGCGCAAAGTTGCTGCGCGCCGATGGCAGCGAGATCAGCCGTGGCTGCGGCGCGTTGGCGCTGTTGGAGAAGATTGATCTGAGTGACCTCGCCCCCCGTTTGAAGCGCGTGAAGATAGATGTGGCCTGCAACATGCACAACGTGCTGACTGGCGCTAACGGCGTGGCGCGCGTGTTCGGTCCGCAGAAGGGCGCAACGTCCGGCATGGTGGAGCAGATGGAGATGGCGCTGATGCGCTACGCGCGTATTATTTGGCGCGACCTGCGCATCTGCGTGAAGCGCATGCCAGGGGGCGGCGCGTCGGGCGGATTGGGCGCCGGCTTGCATGCGCTGCTCGGCGCGACGTTGCACCCTCGCTACGAGATCGTGATGCAGTATCTGGAGCTGGATCGTCATCTGCGCAAGGCCGATCTGGTGATTACTGCTGAGGGCGGCATTGATTTCCAAACGCCGCGCGGCAAGATTCCGGCGGAGGTAGCAGCCCGTGCGCGGCGCTACGGCGTACCGGTGATTGCGTTAGCAGGGATGGTGGGGCAGGATGCGCAAATCAACTACGAACACGGCATCGCAGCGTACACCAGTGTGCTGCAACGGCCGTGCACACTGGATGAGGCGTTCCAGCGTGCCTATGAGTGGGTGGCCGCTAGCGCTGAGAACATCATGCGCATGATCAGCGTGGGGTGGATGATGCAATCGGTCTCGACGGCCAGGGTGGAGGTGCGCTGAGCCGCTACGCCCATTGCAGCAAACTGAGCCCAGGACGCTGCCAGTGTCCTGGGCTTTTCCTCTTCATGGATACGCCGGCATCAATCTCACTTGCAAATCCGTTTCGCGCGTCGAAAATGACCACGTCATATGATCAAAGAGATCCTCCTTCTCCACCACACCCACACCGATATCGGCTACACCCATGAGCAGCCCATCGTCTGGGAGTTGAACCGCCAGTTCGTTGACGACGCGCTAGACGAGATCGAGCGCACAGCCGACTGGGATGCGCCCTCTCAGCCTATCTGGACGTGTGAAGTAACCGAGACGCTGCGCTACTGGCTGCGCAAGACGACGCCGGCGCAGATCGAGCGTTTTCGCCGCGCCGTACAAGCCGGTCGCATGAGCGCCTGTGCCATGCCTTACAACCTCACACCGATGCTCGGCGTGTCACAGTTCATTCGGGCGTTGTCGGTTCTGCCCGAATTGCGCGAGATGTTCGGCTTATCGCTCGATGTGGCGTTGAACCATGACGTGAACGGCTTGCCTTGGACGATGATCCCGCTGCTGCTGGATGCTGGCGTGGAGATGGTGATCATGGGCATCAACGTCCACTTCGGCGCGTTCCCGCTGCATCGTCCGCTGTTCTTCCGATGGATTGGGCCAGATGGACGTGGCATTATTGCGCTGAATGGAGAGCACTACGGCATGTTTCAGCGCTATGCGCGGCTGAACGAGCGCTCGCTGGATGCTATGGCCGAGGGCATCGCTGCCTACCTGCACAAGTTGGAGGCCCAGCAATACCCACACGCGTTCGCGTATCTCTCGCTTACCCATTACTCGTTCTGGGATAACAACCCGCCCTATCCGTCGGCCTTCGAGCTGATCCGGCGCTGGAACGTCGAAGGCCGCAGGCCACTCATTCGCTTTGTAACGCCGGATGAGTTGCTCGCCCGCGCAAAAGCGATGGAACTACCGGAATATGCCGGCGACTGGACGGACTACTGGAACTTCGGCGCAGGCAGCAGCGCGTATGAGATACGCCTGGCCCAGCAGGCGCGCGCCCATCTCTATGCTGCTGATCTGTTATCTGTGCAATGCAGCACATCGCGCGACAGCGCGTTGCCGTCGGTCACCGATGAAGCCTATGCAGCGCTTACGCTGTGGGATGAGCACACCTGGGGCGCCTACAGTAGCATCACCGACCCCGACCGTGATACGACTATCGGCGGCTGGTATCACAAAGCGAAGACGGCCTACCAGGCGCGTTCGCTCGCTCATTACGTGCTCACCGAGCGGCTTGAGGCGCTGGCTGGCAACCCGCGACATGCATCCAGCGTGGACGGCCTTGTCGTCGTCAACCCCACACCTTTCCCGCGCCGCGATTACATCCCCATGGTCGGGGCGATGCTCAGGGGCGAGTACGATCACCTTTCCAGCACCGCGCATCGGCTGATGGAGTATCGCGAGCTGCTGGAGCAGGGCAAGCTGGACGATATAACGTGGTTTGGGCCGATTGATGTGCCGGCTTACGGCTACACCAAGTTGCCCTTGGGCGCACTGAAGTCGCATGACACGCCAATCACACAAGAGACCGAGGCGCTGGACGGCGCGATCGTTTCCGGCAGGCATCGCCTGGAGTTCGATCCGCACACCGGCGCCGTCAAAGCGCTGGTTGACCGGCGCACCGGCGCGAACTTTGCCGATCCGGCCAGCCCCTTGCCGATGCTCAGCTTGGTTCACGAAACGGCCGATTCTGATCCTCGTTTGCCAAATCTGGGCCGTGACGTGATGCTGCAGTTGGATTACGGCCAGTTTCAGGAACACTCCTTTCGCGACTGGCCGGCGCGGCGCACAGTGGAGCAGGTCGAGTCGGTCCGCGTCATCGTGCAACCGCATCGCGCCGGCCTGGAGGTGAAGGTTGCATTGCCCGGAGCGCGCGCCACGCGGCGCATCTGGCTGCATGGTCATCGCAGCGAGATCGCCGTCGAGATCGTGATGCACAAAGACGAGGTGCGCACGCCCGATGCGATCTATCTGGCGCTGCCGTTGAGTCTGCCGGGTTGGCAGGCGACGTTCGACACGATGGGCACTCCCACGCTGCTGGACGCCGAGCAACTGCCCGGCTGCTGCCGCGACTGGGTGACGGTGAGCGGCTATGTAGACGTGCATACCGAGCGGCTGGGGCTAACGCTGGCCTGCCCAGATGCCCCGCTGGTCATGGTGGGTAATTTCAATTTCGGCAAGCGCCAGTTTGCGCTCGACCACAGCCGGCCGCCGTTGTTGCTGGCCTGGCTGCTCAATAACTACTGGACGACTAACTTTCGCGCCGCGCAGCCGGGCTTATTGCGCTTTCGTTATGAAATCACCACGCACGCCGGTTTCGATCCGATCGAGGCGGCGCGCGTGGCGGCCTTCGCGCGTCATCCGTTGATGGCACATCCAGTCGCGCGCGTGCATGCGCCAGAGTCCGGTCAGATCTTGCAGATAGATGGCGAGGGTGTCGTTGCGTCGGCCTATCGGCGGTTGGATAACAGCGCGCTGGTGTGGTTGCAGAACGTCACGTCCGAGCCGCACATCGTGAAGGTGCGCTTGCCGCAGCGACAGGTGTACAAGGCAACGTCCTGTGATACGTTCGGCCGGCCAACGGGCCCTCTGCCGGTGGAGGGTGGGGCTGCTACAGTGATTGTGCCGGCGCGCGGCATCGTCGCGGTGCGTGTGCACGACGGTTGAACGCCTGGTTCAAGTTGCCGATCTATCTTCCCCGGTGTTTACTTGGGCTATGGCTGACCGCGAACCCTGGCGCGGCGTGTTCGCGATTCCTCTCACGCCGTGGACGGACGACGACGAAATTGACCAAGATGTGTTGCGCGCAGAGATCGAGTTCATCATCGCTGCCGGCGCACGCGGCGTGATCGGCCCAATCCTCGTCAGCGAGTTTCAGGCATTGAGCGAGGCCGAGCGGCGGATGTTCATGCGCATCCTCGCGGAGCAGACCGCTCGACGTGTGCCGGTGATCGTGAACGTGGCCGGCGTCAACGCCGCGCAAGCGGTAGGCTACGCCCGCTATGCTCGCGAGATCGGCGCGGACGGCGTGATTGCCATGCCGCCCTACACGCTGCGCTACGACGCCGAGCGCACGCACGACTACTTGCGGCAGGTCGCCGTGGCCGCGCAGATGCCGGTGATGATCCAGAACGCCGACATCGCGCCGCTCTCGCCTGATCAAGTGGTGAAGCTATGCAGCGAGATCGAGCACGTGAACTGGGTGAAGGAAGAAGTCAGCCCGCGCCATCGCAGCATCGGCGCGCTGGCTGCTAAGCGCAGCCCGTACATCCACGGCATCATGGGCGGCGGGGGCGGGCAATACATCATCACCGAGCACGCCCGCGGCGCGTGCGGCACGATCATCGCGCCCGAAATCTGCGATGTGGTGCAGAAGATTTGGCAGCTGCTGGATGCAGGCAACCTGAGCGAGGCCGAGACGTGGTATGAGCGCGCGCTGCCGGCCATCAACCTCGAATTCGCAATGGGCATGGCGTTCGCGAAATACGTCATGATGAAGCGGGGCGTGTTCACGAACTATCGCATGCGCACGACGGCTAGGCCACTGGACGCCGACGACATTCGCGAGATAGATCGGGTGTATGAGCGGATCGAGCCGCACCTGATCTGGAGAAAGAGTGCATAGCGCGACTTTGCGATTGTCATTTCGAACGAAGTGAGAAATCTCTGATGCTTTTCTAGACTGTGGCCTGAATCGGCTCACTCATGTTGCCACACGTTGGTTTACGCATCAGAGATTCCTCGGCTTTCAGCCTGCTCAGAACAGGTTGTAGGGGCGGTGGAGCGCATCAATGCTAGGGGATATTTACAGAGTCGAGTATTTCTTGATCGCTGTTCAGCAGTTCGATGGTCAGAGGCGGCAACAGCTGATCTATGCGAGCGAAGAAAACCCCTTCGATGATACGTTGCGATATTACATGACCTCTGATGTGTATCTTCGCTGTGACTGCTGTCGTGTTAAGGGCGATGCCAGCAACAAACCGGGTGAGTGGCATGTCAAAAAAGACGGCCTCAGCCTCATGCAACTTCGATTCTTTGCCGGGCACAAAACGAAGTTGCGACGGCTTCCAGTCGGATGTGTTCGATCCCTTCGTCACGATAGCGGCAGTAAAAATCCTGCCTTGTGGGGCATACATGGCGCTTTCTAGTACGATGTGAGCGTCTGTCGTAAGCGACAAGAACAATCAGTTTTGATTCAGGAAGCTCGGCCCACTCCCAGATGACTCTTACGGATGTCTCTTGCGGATTGAAATTATTGGGCGGTCCAGACAGGCACGCCAGCGTCTCTTTAATCGCGACTTGGGTCCAAGGATTGTCATTCACATTCGTAATGAACGGAGTATAAACACTTGGCTAACTCGGTAGACCTCACAAGGTGTACGGACTTGCGAAGTCTGCCGAGTTAACGATGTTGTCAGTCGACGTAACCAGCACCAGACCCACTTTTTGCCCTCCAGGGCCATCTTTTCTCATAGTCCAACCCCAAGAAATTGACACGATGGTTCCTCGAGTGCTAGCTGCGCCGAATCGGACCCTCGCGATCAAGCTGCCACCATCCTCTACGTACATGAATGCGCTGCCACAATTCCCGTATCGTACGTCGTTGGTCGTAGGGCCTGTCGCATTTTGCGATCCTGATACGACCAGTGGCACCTCCTCATAAAGTGGGAACGATTTGTCCCTCTGATGCAATGGGTTGTAGCTTCTGGGCGGGTTCTGCATCTTGAGCGTGAACCCGATGCAGTTCTCCCATCATGAGAGACAATAGAAGCATCACCGTCATCACTATTCTCTTTCCTTTCATATGCCGAAACCTCCTTGCGAAAGTTCAGAACGATTGAGAGACGTCACTCGTGGATATATCACTGAGCATGACTTGCACCGCACAATCGGGGAAAACCCTGATGACCTATTCCGCCTTGTGTTGCAGCGCCCAAGCCACTGCCTCGGCCCGGTTTCGCACGCCAAGCTTCTGGAAAGTACGGGTGATGTGCGTTTCAACCGTCTTTAGGCGGATGCTGAGTTCAAGGGCGATTTCTTTATTAGGCTTTCCGGCCGCGATCAGTTCGAGAACCTGAAGCTCGCGGGGCGTGAGCCGAGCTTCTTCAATTGATTGAGGGCAGGCGCGTGTCTCATCCATCCCCCCGATTTGAAGAATACTCAGTTGAGTGGTTCACGTTTTACCTCCGTAAGTGTTAAGAAACTATTGACTTCGTGAGGCAGCGATGAGCGCACTGATTCTAGCCGTCGCTATTGAACACGACCTGACGATCGAACAGTAACTTCAGTGCTATGCTCACGATATGGCTCCAATCAAAACACAAGACGAAACCCTCGACCGGATCACCGACAAGGTCAACACCTTCTCCGCCCCGTCGCAGTTGAAGATCACCGACATGCGCGTCGCGGTGGTGGCCAGCAACTACGACTACCCGATCATCCGTATTGACACCAACCAGGGCGTGTATGGCATCGGCGAGGTGCGCGACGCAGGCCACAAGGAGAACGCCTTGCAGTTCAAGAGCCGCCTGCTTGGCCAGAACCCGCTCAACATAGACATGATCTTTCGCGACATCAGGCGCTTCGGCAATTGGGGGCGCGAGGGCGGCGGCGTGAGCGGCATCGAAATTGCGCTATGGGATTTGATCGGCAAAGTGTATGGTGTGCCGTGCTGGCAGTTCCTCGGCGGCAAGTATCGCGACAAAGTGCGCCTGTATGCCGACACGCCGCATCCTGAAGACGCCACGCCCGAAGGCTACGTGCGGCGCGTGAAGGGCCGGGTGAAGATGGGTCTGACCTTCGTCAAGTTCGACATCGGCATGCACCTGCTCGAAGGCATCAAAAACACCCGCATCGGCACGCAAACAAAACACGAGTATCAAACCGGCAATCGGGGCAACGCGCCCGGCACCGGCACCGGCGTGCACATCACCGACAAGGGCATCGCCCGGATGGCCGAAGTCGTTGCAGCGGTGCGCGAGGCTGTCGGCTGGGACGTCTCGCTATGCATAGACCACTACGGCCACGGCATGCTGACTGCCAAGGAGGTCATCAAGCTCGGTCATGCGTTGGAACCATACGGCCTGGCATGGATGGAGGATCCGGTGCAGTGGTGGGACTGGGAAGGGCACAAGGAAGTGCGCGACGCGGTGGCCGTGCCCATCGCGGCAGGCGAGGAGTTGTATCTGCTCGATGGGTTTAAGCCGTTCCTGGAGAACCGCGCGATTGACATCGCCCATCCCGACCTGCTGACCGCCGGCGGCATGCTGGAGACCAAGCGCATTGCCGACTACGCCGAGCGCTTTGCCATCCCCACAGCGCTGCACTTCGCCGGTTCGCCGATCGCGTTCATGGCCAACGTGCACACCGCGGCTGCCATCCCCAGCTTCGTCGCGCTGGAACATCACGGTCTCGACCTGCCGTTCTGGGAGAGCCTCGTCACTGGTCTGCCCGAGAATTACATAGAGGGCGGCTATGTGACTGTGCCCGATAAGCCGGGCTTGGGTGTGGATTTGAACCTCGAAGGCATTCGAGCCAATTTGCGCCCGCCCAGCGGCTTGTTCGAGGAGACGAGCTATTGGGACACGCCCAAGCTCGACTTCTGGCAACCTGACCGGCGCTGGGACAGGTGACTGTTTGTTCGATGCTTCATCTCAACGCGGCATGTCACGGTAGTTGTGGGAGCAGCACCCAGCGTGCTACCCGGTTGAACGCCCCCCGATTGGGGATGCGCGCGACAGCGTCTTCGAAGAAGGCGTGTATGACGAACACGGCGACTAGGCCAATGATAAGGCCGGCGAGCGCCGCGATAGCCACTTTGGGCAGCAGCCCAGCCGTGCGCCGTTCCGGTGGGATCGCCGGCGAAGCCAAGCGCACCTCGCTGCCGGTCACTGCAGTGGCCAGCGTCACTTCGGCCTGCTTGCGCGCCAGCGTTTCAACCGTGTCGCGTTTCAAGTCTCGCTCCCGACGAAGCTGGTCGAACGTGGCCTGTTCCTTCTCGAGTTGCGCCTGGGCGCCTTGTAGGCGCCGCTGCAGTTGTTCAATCACCTCGTCGCCACCGTTCTCGATGAGTGACTGGATCGAGAGTGCCTCGCTGCGAAAGCGCAGGATCTCCCCCGCTCGCGCCTGAGCGGCTATGGTCAATGGATTCGTCACCGGTACCGATTCGCTCAGCCGGCCGATTGCCCCGACGTCGAACAGCAATGCGTAAGTGTTGGAGATCACCGCGGCGATCTGCGACCCCTCGATTTGAGCCGTGTCCAGGCGATAGTCTGCGCCGGTCAGCAGCCGTTTGGACAGCGCATCAATCTCTTTGGTCAATGCCGCATCGCGCTGCTCTAGCGCGGTGATCAGCGCGTCGAGATCTGCAGTTTGTTCAGCTGCGGTGGAAGGTGCCGTTTGGCCGTCTATTTGAATCTGCAGGTTGGCCGAGATAGGTACCGTCAGCCCGAACGCTTGCGACTTGAGCAAGCTGAGTGCCAGGCTGTTGGATTGTGCTGCCGAGTCGCCGCCGATTTTGACCTGATCGCGCATCGCCTTTGCATCGCCGATCAGACGCCGGACGCGTACCTGTGCCGCGTATAAGTCCTGCAGCGCGCGCAAATCGGCACGCACCTGCTCGCTGAACACGCGCACCTGGGCGTTGTTTTGTGCGTCGAGATAGGCGCGGATCAGTTCCCGTCGGCCTTCTTGTTCCTTCTCGAACGCGATCAGTCGGTTGGCCGATTGTGCGCCCAGATAGGCTGCGATAATCTCGGAGTTGACCTTGAGTTGCTCACTGATCACCAGCGTCAGTGCGGTCTGCTTGCCTAATTGGAGCGCGTCCAGCAGTTGGCGCGTCTCGGTGATTGTCCGCGCGAGCTGGTCTATTTGGCTATTGGCAATGAATTGCTCCAGCGTGCCCTGTGCCTGCGTGAAGTCTTCGAACGCGCGTTGATACTGGTTCGCGACCGACTCGCCGTACTCGGATGGCGCACCTGCGAATAGCTCATTCACGTAGCGCTCGTACTCGCGCGCCCATGTGCTGGCGATGTTGGCCGCCTTCTGGGGATTTTGATCGCGCACTTTGATCATGATCAAGTCGCCGCGGCCGCTCGTCGCTGCAGTTACCTTATCCAGCAATTGCGCCGGATTGCGCTCTTCGGCGCTCAGTTGCGATTCCATGCGCGCGATGACCCGACTGGCAATGTTGCCATTTGTGACCAGGCCGAGCAGCGTGGCTCGCCGGCTATCGGCCGAGATGTTCGCGATTTCATCCTGCGTGAGCGTCTTGAAGCGCGGATCGAACTCCAACTGAGTGCTGGTCTTGACAATGGCGACGGTTGCGGTGGCTTCATAAGGCGAGGGTAGGACGAGGCCGATCAATCCGCCGAGCAGGGCAGCGATGATGGTGCACGTGAGTAACAGTCGCCAGCGCGCGCCGACGATGAGGGCATACTTTCTCAGGTCAATCTCAATTTCGTCGTCAGATCGCTCTGGCGTCGAAGTAGAGGGAACGAGCGGTGTTTGCATGGACAAAACAATCTCCTGTTGGCAATTGATCGAGGTGATTGGCTCAGCCGGTTGGACGCGGGCCGTGGTGCTTCTGTGCAGGATGCACGCCCGGCGTCAATCGAGATCAATCGTGATCGCCGCGCAGCGCCGTTCAGGCCTCATCCCGTGCATCTCCGCTACTGACGGAAGGCGGGCGTGTCGAAAGCGGCCGCCCGCCGACGCGATAGGGATAAGCGACTTTGCGCGGCTGTTTGGGCGCAGGCGGCGCCTCGTTGCGACGCCGGAATCGGGTAAGCCATCTGCGCGCGTTTCCTTCGCCCGTTGCAGACGCAGTTTCTTCGATCGCGACTGGTTCCACCTCCATCGCCGGCTGGTCAGCAGAGGCGAGATCGGGCGCTTCGGACACCGATGCGTAAGTGAGGCTCATCGCCTGCGCAGCGTCGGCGAACTCGGCCGACGCAACGACTACAGATGAGAGCGCAGGTTGTGGCACGGGTGACTGAGAGTACGCTGTTTCGGCCGTGATGAGGAGCGCAATGCGCGCGCGGCGCATCAGCTCAAGCGTAGCCTTGCTCATGCCCATGGCGAACAGCGCAATCGCAACCAGGCCGATGGCCTGGGCGAAGAGTTGGCCGGCTTCGAGTCCTGCGCTGCGCGATAGCAGGCCGGCGACGCCAAATGCACCATTTGCAAATATGCCCGTCGCCAGCAGTCCCACAGCGGCCGGTGCGAAGACCGACGTGACAATGGCACTGTCATCTCGCCAGCGCAACTGCTCATTGACGGCGTAATAACCGATGGTTGCCAGCAGCCCACATACGATGCCCAACGCGGCGACGACCGGCATCGGCAGCAGCGCGCCGCCGCTGGATGTAGCCAGCACAGCCGCTGCAGCTGCCCGGCTGGCGCTCAGCATATCCGGTCGGCGCGTGGTGAAGATCGTGTAGCCGCCTGCGGTCAGGATGGCGATGCTGACAGCCACGCTGCTGTTGACGAATTGGCCCATCGGAAGTTCGGACGCATCCGGCACGAATGCGCCGGCGAACGCAGGCGTACTGGCCAGGATAAGCAGCACGCCGGCTACGGCGCGCACAGGGAAGTACACAGCGGGCAGCTCTGGTTCGTGCGGCACCAGTTCCCGCCGCGGAATCGAATGCAGCCAGACGACGCCGGCCGCGCCTGCTACGATCCCGATCGCGGCAAGATGCCCCAAGTCTACGGTGCCTCGGCCGAACCCGACGTTTGCACCGAGCGCGTAAAGCCAACCCTCTCCCCACATCCAGCATATGACGGTGGGGAGGACGACGCCGGCAACGACGGTGGTGAAGCCCGCCAGCGTTACGGTGCGTGCTTGTTGGGCCAGTGCACCGGCCGCTAACACAGCCCCGGCCGTGATCAATGGCCAGAAGCGGACGAACGTGCGCAGGCTTTCCAGATCCGTAGCGCCGTCGAGAAAGAAGCCGCTCAAGCCGGCGAAGATCCAGCGCTCCGGAGGCGTGCCGCCGCCGAGCGACAGCTCTCGTCCGCCAAAAGCAAACGCGAATCCGAAGGCAACGAACGCCAGTGTGGCGATTGCAGAAGCGATGAGCGAGGCGATAGCCAACCTGTGATGGAGTTGACTCGGTGTGCCGGCTGAGAGGAGCAACCACAAGCCGACGGGCAGCAGCAGTCCTCCCACCAAATCCGTCTCCATGAGCGGTAAGTATAATTTAAGTCAATGACTTCCCAGTCCGCGCAGGACAGTCTGACTCTCGCACGCGTAGTGGTCTCCGCTGCTGCCGACAAGAAAGCCGAAAATATCCTCTTGCTCGATCTTCGGAATCTCTCCACAGTCGCTGACTACTTCGTCGTCTGTTCTGGCGCCAGTGAGCGCCAGTTGCGCGCCATTGCCGAGGGCATTGAAGAGCAGGTGCACAAAGAGTGTCACATAGACGCGCATCACATCGAAGGTCTGAACGGCGGCGGCTGGATCCTGGTGGACTATCGCGACGTCGTGGTGCACATCTTCTCGCCCAGCCAGCGTGCCTACTACAACCTGGAAGCGTTGTGGTCCAAAGCGCCTGTGCTGCTGCGTATGCAGTGAGGTTGACCGGTTGTGGGGTTGTGAAGTTGCCAAGTGGCCTGTGAGCCTGACCCGACGATTCGGCAATGCGGCAACTTCAAAACTCCAGCTTCTTATGGCGCATGGCCACGCTCTCGACGATGCCGATGGCGACCATCAATACGACCAGGCTGCTGCGCGCATAACTGACGAATGGCAACGGCACGCCGGTCACCGGCATCAACCCGACCTGCATGGCCAGGTTGATGTAGGTCTGCAAGAACAGCGTCGCGGCGATGCCGGTGCACAACAGGCGTCCGAAAGTGTCGCGCGCGATCATTGCTGCGCGCAGTGCGCGCAGGATCACGATCATCAGCAGCACCATGAAAATCAAGCATCCCGCGAATCCCAGCTCCTCGCCGATCACCGAGAAGATGAAGTCGGTATGGCGAACGGGGAAGAAGCGCAGCTGAGTCTGCTGACCCTGTAGATATCCTTGACCAAACAGTCCACCGTTGCCGAGTGCGATCAGCGCCTGCTCGCTTTGGTAATTTGCCCCTGGTTCGTCCGTCAGACCGAGCAGCAGCTCTATACGTCGGAGCTGATAGGTTTGGAATGAGGGCAACTGAGTCACTAAGAGCACAATGGCCAGGCCGGCGACGACCATGATCAGGATATGCTGTCGTTCGACGCCGCCGACGAAGACGATAACCAGCCACAGGAACGCGATGGTGAGCGCGGTGCTCAGGTTGGGCTGCAGCAGGATCAGCGCGATGCATGGTGCGACGAGCAGGCCGGAGAGGAGGATGGTTTCCAGGTATGGTCGCCGTCCTTGCCGGTCGGCAATCAGTTTGGCCAGTACGATCGTAAGCGCTAATTTGGCCAGCTCCCCTGGTTGCAGGTCGAAGCCGCCCAGGCTGAACCAGCGGCGGGCTCCCTGTCGCTCGACGCCGATGATCAGCACAAGCGCCAGCGCAGCAATGACGCCGATGTATATCGGCGCGACGAAGTTCTTGAGCAGCGTGTAGTCGAGGATACTGAAGATCATCAGCACCATCAGGCCAACGACGGCGGTGATGGCTTGATCGAGCCAGCTGCGCTCGACACTGGGGTTGCCCTCGTTGCGCGTGGCACTGAAGATCATCGCGACGCCGAACGCAACCAGCACGATCACCGTGGCAAACAGGAACCAGTCGAAACGTCGCCAGAGTCTAGCATCTACCATGGTTCATGCGGATCAGGACGAAGTCGAGGTGGTGCGCCGGTTAGGGCGTTGTGTCTCGCCCCGCGCGCGTCCGGCTGCCTGGCCATCCGTGCCGCTCAGCAGCGGGATGTCCACGAGCAGCTTGCTCGCCTTGTCCTCATGCGTGACGTTTACGACGACGTGTTCGCGGTCTATGTTCACGCGGCGCGAGATCACGGCGATGATGTCGTCCTTGATGAGTGCCAGTACGCCTGGGGGAATTTCGGCGCGGTCATGCACCAGCACCAGTTGGAGCCGCTGCTTGGCGGTTTGTGCGCTGCTGCGTTTGCCGAAGAGTCGTTCGAAGAAGTTCATGGCTTTCAGGTGCGGTGTGTTCAGGGCCAGCGACGATGACTCATCCCGATCTTCGATGCGCTCATTCCGTTTTGCCGAACAGCCTCTGCCACCATGAGGTGGGCTGCGGCGGAGTGAGCGGCACATCCTCACCGATCAAGCGGCGCGCGATGTCGCGATATGCAATGGCCGCCGGGCTTTTGCCGTTGAATACCACAGGTGTGCCGCGGTTGGATGACGACAGAATGGCTTCGTCCTCCGGCACGATGCCGATGATCTCAGTGGAGAGCACGTCCATGATGTCCTGCGTCGAGAGCATCTCCTGCTTCTTGACGCGCGCGGCGATCAAGCGATTGATGATCAGTTGCACCGGCCCTTTCTGCTGCGATTCCACCAAGCCGATCACGCGATCTGCGTCGCGCACCGACGACACCTCTGGGTTGGTGACCACGAGCACGCGGTCGGCGGGGGCGAGCGCGTTTTGAAAGCCCTGTTCGATGCCTGCCGGCGAGTCAATGATGACGTAGTCGAACTCCCTGCGCAGTTCGTCGCACACCTGGACCATCTGGTCGGGGTTGATGGCACTCTTGTCACGGGTCTGCGCCGTGGGCAACAGGTACAGTTCCGGCGCGCGCTTGTCGCGGATGAGCGCCTGGCGCAGCCGGCAGCGGCCTTCGACGTAGTCCACCACGTCGTACACGATGCGGTTCTCCAAGCCCATGACGATGTCTAAGTTGCGTAGCCCGATATCACCATCGAGTACCACGACCTTTTTGCCGAGCAACGCCAAAGCCGAGCCGATGTTGGCTGTGGTTGTCGTCTTGCCCACGCCCCCTTTGCCCGACGTGACAGTGATCACTTTCGCTTCCATGGATGTCTTCGTTTGTGAAATCTCCGCGCTGAACGCGGCAGCGCCGGTTTGACACTCATTCGAATATGCGGGCAGCTCTGTCCCAGGCCACAAAGACGATCTCTTGATCCTCGATGCGCGCCATCTCGGCGCTGCCGGCTTTGTTCCGACTTCGTCGCTCGCTCGGCCGTGGGGTGCGCGTGGCGTCAGCAATGCGAATGAAACTGGGTGACATCTCCAGCGCACAAATTACGGCGTGGTCATCTCCCAAGGCGCCTGCATGTGCTGAGCCTTGCAACTTGCCCCATACAATAATATCACCGCCCGCAATCAGTTGTGCACCCGGGTTCACGTCGCCGATCACGACGACGTGGCCGGGATGGCGCAGGACCTGGCCGGAACGCACACGACGCCGGACCAACAATCCGTCCGTGCCTTCGGCGTAGCTTTCCTCGACGTGTGTGGGGTGTGCAGGAGGTTCGATCGCGGGTGATGGGGTTGCAGCGGTGACGTGTGCGGCTTCGCGCGTGTGATGGGGAACCGGCGCAGGCGCTGGTTCCGGCGGGGTGAGCCGGTCGGCCAGCCCGAGCGCCCGGACGCGTACGCGAGTGGCCTCGTCTCGAGAAAGCACTGCCCAAAGTGTGACTTCATAGGCCTGCAACAGCGCAATCGAGCGGCGCAAATCGTCTTCGCTGAGCGGCGTGGCCTTTACATCGAATGCGACGCTGCCGCCCTTGAAGAATCCGGGGTTTGCGCTGAGCTTGGCCTCCAGCTCACGTAGACGCGTCAGCCATGGCTCATTGGACGGATCGCCAAAGATGACGAGCAGTCCTTGTTTGAAACCCTTGATGGCGATCATTCCGAGTCACCCTGTTGGATCGGCGCCAGTTTATTCTCGGGCACGCCAACGTTGAAATAGCGATTGTAGATGCGCTGGGTGATGGGGGCAGCGACACCAGAACCCTGACCGCCGTTCCAAACATACACCGCCATCGCAATTTGCGGGTTTTGCGCCGGTGCATAAGAGACGAACCAGGCATGAGTCGGTAAGACCTGAATGCCGGCATAGCAAATGCCGATCTGGTATGCCACATCGTCACAGAACTCCGCTGTGCCGGTCTTGCCCGCATACTCGAATCCTTCCAAGTGCGACGCCCAGGCCGTTCCGCCTTGTTCATTGACCACGCGCCAGAGCGTGTCCTGTATGAGTTGAATGTAATATGGGTCGAGCCGAATCTGACGCATCACCTTCGGGGTGAACGGCTTGACCACCTCGCCGCGCTCGTTGAGCACGTCCTTGACAATCTGCGGATGGTACAGCGTGCCGCCGTTGGCGATGGCCGCAGTCACGTTCGCCATCTCCAGCGGCGTGGCCAGCACGTAGCCCTGGCCAATGGCGGCGTTGTAGCTGTCGCCGGTGGACCACACCTCGCCGATGTTGCGCAGCTTCCAGTTTTTGGTGGGCGCGATGCCCACGCTGTAATCGATGTTCAGCTCGGTTTTCTCGCCGATGCCGAATTCCCGCGCCCACTGGGCGAGCTTGTCGGGTCCCATGCCGGTGATGTTCTCTTTGTCGTCTGCGAAGCCGCCCACGGTCTTGTAGAAATAGGTATCGCACGAGTTGCGCAGCGCGTCGCGGATGTTTTGGAAGCCATGGCCGGTGCGCTTCCAGCAATAGAACTTCTGCCCTTTGTCAGGGTTGGTTGGGTCATACTGGTCGGGCAGAATAAAGATGCCGGGATCGAAGACCACCATGCGCTCGTCCACGGCGCCTTCTTGCAGCAGCGCCGCCGCTGTGATGATCTTGAACGTCGAGCCGGGCGGCACGCGATCCTGAGTGGCGTGATTCAACAATGGCTTGTGCGGATCGTTGGCCAGTGCTTCGTATCCTTGTTGCGAGATGCCCTTGGCGAACAAGTTGTTGTCGTAGCCTGGCACAGACACCATCGCGAGGATCTCGCCGGTGTTGGGGTTGAGTGCGACGGCTGCACCCCGTGGCGCGCCACGCTCCTTCATCGCCGAGATCAACACGTCGCTGATGATTTGCTGCAGCCGCAAGTCTATCGTCAGTCGCACGCTGTTGCCGTTGACCGGTGGTGTCTCGCTCAACACTTGCAGCTCTTCGAATGACGCATCCACCAGCACGGTGCGTTTGCCCTTCTGGCCGCGCACTTCTTCTTCCACAGCGCGCTCGATGCCGGTGATGCCGACGCGGTCGTTGTCGTAATCGTAGATCTCACGCGAGAACTTCTCCGGCTCCCGCTCGATCATCTCCTTGAAGATCTTGCCGGTGTAGCCCAGGATGTTGCCCAGCAGCTCTTTGTAGGGATATTCACGCGAGCCGACAGTTTGCACAACCACGCCGCGCATGATTAACGACTGTTCCTGAATTGCCAGAGCGACCTCGCGTGGCACGTTGTCGGCGATCACCGTCGGCTGATAGGGTGCGATGAGCGCGTTCTGGCTGACGACCTTGGTGTAGATTTCGCCGGCTGTCACCCCGGGCTGATTGAGCATCGCCGCCAGCTTGTTGTACATAGCCATGCGCTCGATGCGTTGGCGGATCGGGTCGTCTTTGTAGCGCACCTGCTGAATGGGAATGATCGCGATCTGATATGCCGGCGCGTTGCGGACGAGCGCCTCGCCGTTGCGATCGTAGATCAGGCCGCGCGTGGCCGGCAGTGCCCGCTCGATCACGCTGCGTTCTTCGACCTGTGCGCTGAAGAACTGTTGCCGGTTTACCTGCAGATCGAACAGCCGGATTCCTAGCCCAACAAATGTGAGAATCACGCCGATGAATAGCAGCACCAGGCGAGTCCGCCCACCCTCCTTGTCGGGCGGCGGCGTTTGGCTGGTGCGCCTGCGAATCGGGATGTCGTCGAGCAACATGTGGGATGTTTTGCCGGGTCGGGCGCGCTCACCATGAAGCGGTGAAGTGGCGAAGATGGGGTTGTGTAATGAACGCGCTCGATGTGTGTGCTAGGTGTTCATCGCTCGGGCAGGAATCGTTCTTGTTCGCGCAGTCGCATCTGCAGTCGGGTCAATACGACGTACGCCGGAATTGCCAAGATGAGATTGGCTGCCAGGTTTGGCAATACCACGGTCGTAAAGCCGATCGAGATATCGAACGTTCTATTTGTTAATCCTAACACAGCTAGCGCTGTAACGTGGTAGACGACGGTCGTCACCAACACCCAATTCAGGGTGCGCAAGATGGGGATCGGGATCGGCGCTCGATCCAGCAGCGCAGCAAGCGTATTGCCAATCATCAGCCCGGCGGTGTGCATGCCGAACGGCGCGCTGGATTGCAAATCGAGCAGCAGTCCACCACCGAGAGCCCAGACGAAGCCTTCATCGCCGCGAATGGCTGCCCACGCAGCGCAGATGACCAGCGTCAAGTTTGGTCGAAGCGCAGCACCCAGCGTCAGCGGCAGGAGGCTGCTCTCCACGATAGCTAACACGGTGATTACGATTCCTGCAATGATATGGCGGCGCATCGCGTCATCATTCTTCTATTGTTGGCTCACGAGTGTGTCTGAAAGTCGCCTGGCTCAAGTGCCTTCTCAGTACACACTCTGAAACTGAAAGCATGACTGCCACGCTGGGTCCGGAGGTGGCGATCGGCCGAGACCAGTCTGGCTTGGAATATTGACACAAATTCATCGCTATGTATAATCGAAAGGCTTGATTGCTGGTTAGGCGCGAAAGCGCACGCCAACCCGAATTGAATGAAAAGAGAGGCTACTGTAGCACGCAGTAGCCTCTCTTCTCGCCTGAACGTGGTTTGGGCGATGGAGCTTGACACGAAGAATCTCAATTCAAACTGATAAGAAGAGCATGCCGACGATCAACCAACTGGTCCGCAAGGGCCGCAAACCGAAGCGCTCCCAGAGCAAAGCGCCACAGCTGCAGTTCACGACGAACTCGCTGAAGGGCGGTAAACGGATGATTCAGCCGAAGGGCGCGCCGCAAAAGCGCGGCGTGTGCACCGTGGTGCGCACCCAAACGCCCAAGAAGCCGAACTCGGCACTGCGCAAAGTAGCGCGCGTGCGCTTGAGCAATGGTGCAGAAGTGACGGCCTATATTCCGGGTGAAGGTCATAAACTCCAAGAGCACTCCGTCGTGCTCGTGCGCGGCGGACGCGTGAAGGACCTGCCTGGTGTGCGCTACCACATCGTGCGTGGAACGCTTGATGCGGAAGGCGTCGAGAAGCGCGCACAGGGGCGCTCTAAATATGGCTCCAAGCGGCCCAAGGCCGGCGCGACAGCAGCAGCCGGCAAAGGCGGCAAGAAGTAACTGTGCGATCGCCGGCTCGGCTCACGGGAGAAGCAGTAGCCTGAGAGTATTACGTAACGATTAAGGGAACATGCCAAGACGAAATTCACCTCCGAAGCGAGTTGTGCCGCCGGACATCAAGTACGGCAGCGAGCGCGTGCAACGGCTGATTAACCGCGTCATGATGCGCGGCAAGAAAAGCACGGCACAGCGCATTGTCTATACCAGCTTCACGATGGTCGAGGAGCGTGCCAAGAAGCCGGCCATCCAGGTCTTCGAGGAGGCCATCAAGAACCTGTCGCCTGCCGTTGAGGTGAAGCCCCGGCGCGTGGGTGGCGCGACCTTGCAAGTGCCGGTCGAGGTCAATCCCTACAGGCAGGAGAGCCTAGCCATGCGCTGGTTGATCCACGCTGCTCGTGAGCGGCCGGGCAAGTCCATGGCCGAGAAGCTGGCGGCCGAACTGCTGGACGCGGCTAACAACACCGGCAATGCGATCAAGCGACGTGAGGAAACACACAAGGCGGCGGAGGCCAACCGCGCTTTTGCGCACTTCCGTTGGTGATCCGTCGGAATGTGAGTTTGCGTTCGGAGTTTTGGGCTTTAGCGGTGTTAGGGTTTGAGAGATCAAAACAGCTCGTGGGCTCGTGTTTAAAGGCTCAAAACAGGAACCGGGGTTGCGATGGCTAAGGAATATCCACTCGAGAAAGTTCGGAATATCGGGATCATTGCGCACATCGATGCGGGTAAAACCACCACGTCCGAGCGCATCCTGTATTACACCGGCAAGACCTACAAGATCGGTGAGGTGCATGAGGGCGCTGCGACCATGGACTACATGGAGCAGGAGCAAGAGCGCGGAATCACCATCACGGCGGCTGCCACCGTGTGTTATTGGAGGGATTATCAGATTAACCTCATTGACACGCCGGGGCATATTGACTTCACGGCCGAAGTGCAGCGCAGCTTGCGCGTGCTCGACGGCGGCGTGGTCGTGTTTGACGGCGTCGCCGGCGTCGAGCCACAGTCGGAGACGGTGTGGCGTCAAGCCGACAAGTATGGCGTCCCGCGTATCTGCTTCGTCAACAAGCTCGATCGCACCGGCGCCAGCCTGGAGCGCTGCGTGCAGATGATCGTGGATCGCCTCGCCGCCAAGCCGCTGGTCATGCAGATGCCCGTCGGAATCGAAGCCGACTTCAGCGGCATCATTGACCTGATCGAGATGAAGTATTACACCTTCGAGGGCGAGAAAGGCGTCAATGTCGTTGCGCATGAAGTGCCGGCTGCGTACCTCGAGGCAGCGCACGAGGCGCGCGAAAAGCTGATCGAGACGGTCGCGGAGACCGATGACGCGCTGCTGGAGAAGTATCTTGCCGGCGAGACTCCGACGGTCGAAGAGCTGAAGCCGGCCATTCGCCGCGGCACCATCGCGCGCAACTTCTTCCCGGTCTTCTGTGGCTCGGCCTTGAAGAACAAAGGGGTTCAGCTTGTCCTGGACGCAGTGTGCGATTATCTGCCGTCGCCGCTGGACATCCCGCCGCAAGAGGCTGTCAACCCGAAGACCGGCGAAACAGTCATTCGCCGCGCCGACCCGAAGGAGCCGTTCGCCGCCCTGGTTTTCAAGGTCATTACCGACCCGACGGGTATGGGTAAGCTTTCGTTCTTCCGCGTCTACAGCGGCAGGATCAACCAAGGCGATACGGTGCTCAACTCGACGAAGGGCAAGACCGAGCGCATGGCGCGCCTGTATCAGATGCATGCCAATAAGCGCGAGCCGATCACCGAAGTGACTGCCGGCAACATCGGTGTGTCCCAAGGGTTGAAAGAGGCGATCACCGGCGATACGCTGTGCGATCCGAACAATCCGGTGCTGCTCGAGGCGATCTCCTTCCCAGAGCCGGTGGTGAAATTAGCGATTGAGCCGAAGACCGTCACCGACCAGGATCGGATGAGCAAAGCGCTCAAGGCACTGAGCGATGAAGATCCTACGTTGCACGTAGCGACCGACGAGGAAACCGGCCAGACTACGCTGGCGGGCATGGGTGAGTTGCACCTCGACGTGATCGTAGATCGTATGAAGCGCGAATACAACGTAGACGTGCGCGTGGGGCGCCCGATGGTAGCCTATCGCGAGACGATTACGCGCCCGGCCAGGCAACGCACTGTGTTCAAGCGACAGTCGGGCGGTAAAGGCCAGTATGGCGATGTCGCCATCGAGATCGAGCCGAGCGAAAAGGGCAAGGGCTTTGTCTTCCTCAATGAGATCGTCGGTGGCGCAATTCCCAAGGAGTACATCCCGGCTGTGGAGCGTGGCATCCGCGAAGCGCTGGAGTCAGGCGTCATTGCCGGCTACCCGATGGTAGACGTGACGGTGCACCTCGTGGACGGTTCGTTCCACGAAGTAGACTCGTCGGAGATGGCCTTCAAGATTGCCGGCTCGATGGCAATCAAGGAAGCCGTGCAGAAGGCCGGCGGCGTTATCCTTGAGCCGATGATGCGCGTTGAGGTCATCGTGCCGGATGAATTTACCGGCACAGTCGTAGGCGATTTGAACTCGCGGCGCGGCCTGATCAACTCGATCGAACAACGCGGTAACGCGCAGGCGATTCGCGCGCATGTCCCGCTGGCCGAGATGTTCGGCTATGCGACCGACCTGCGCGGTATGACTCAGGGTCGTGGACAGTTCGTGATGGAGTTCGACCACTATGCCGAACTGCCCAAGAACCTAGCTGATGAGCTGATTCACGGGAAAGCCACCAGTAAGGACGGCAAGAGACAATGAATGTCGCGTATGGCGTATTACGCGGATAGCAAAGTATGCTACCGCGACGCGCAACGCAAGACACTGTATGCAACACGAACACGAATAGGAAGGAGCCAACCATGTCGAAGGAGAAATTCATACGGACGAAGCCGCACGTGAACATAGGGACGATGGGGCACATTGACCATGGGAAGACGACGTTGACGGCGGCGATCACGAAGGTGCTGGCGTTGAAAGGGAAGGCGCAGTTCA
>CALGMA010000005.1 GCA_937959265.1 uncultured Anaerolineae bacterium
TGCGATCGTTTCGCCGCTGGTTTCTGCCTCGCGCAGCATCGTCACGATTCGCTCAGGTGTGTATCTCTTCATCTTGTCTTCGCTCCCAATTTTGGCGCGAAGACTTTCATCCCGCTTGGCTACAATTTTCGGCTCAGGGCAAGCACACATAATATGCTGAAGCCGCGTTCCTTCAGATTGTGTATGAAACGCTGACGGATCATTTAAGTGTTCTCCTTTCTTGCTAACCGACGCACTCTCGTGAGGCGCAGGCTAACTTGTATTAGACAGACTAAACTCCGCACTTGCTTAGGCAGACCGGAGTCAGCCCAAGAAAGATATATAGCGCATTATGCAGACTCCGGTCGGCCTTTGTTTCTGCATAATCCGAAATGGCCGATTCGACAGCTTTACCCTCTAACCCACCTCACCCAAAAAACTGCTCGACCAGGTGCGCGAGGCCATTCGCCTGAAGCATGACTCCTATCGCGCCGGGTAAAGCGACGTCTACCCCCTGGCAACCCGCAAGAACGCGCCGCCGACTCCACCCAAAATCAGGCCCTCACCAGCCAACTAGAGAGAAATAAAGAAAATTACATACTCATCTCTCAGGCAAATGTCAAACTCACTTATGGCTTATGGCTCGTCTGCTCCACGGCAGTGGTGCCCAGGCATCAGAGTCGTCGGCCTGCCCGACCTGTCTGCCCTGGACGAAGGCGTTTTGCTCTTGTCCTTCGCTCACGTCAACATCCCCAGTTTGATCGCTTCGAACACCTTGAGGCGGCGCAGCAGCAGTAGCGTGCCTACTAGCGCCACGCCCAGTGCAGCAGCGACAGCCGCATACATCACCATCAGGTCGTCCCACGCCACCTGCACAATGAACGGCGGTGCCTGGTTGACCAGTGAGCCACCCACCTGCAGGAACGGGATGAACAACGTGCCGGCCAGCGCGCCGAGCAGGCTGCCGGCCAGCGCGCCAAGCAACACCAGCGCTGCCTGAGTGAGGATGAGGTAGGCCGCCATCTGGCCTTCGGCAAGGCCGATGGTGCGTAGCACGCCCAGCTCGATCGCCCGCCGGCGGAACGACACCAGCGCATACAGCACGAAGCCGACTGCCGTTAGCAGCGTCGCTGCCAGAAAGCCGGCCGTCAGCACGCCGAATAACCCCTGCCGGGCCGGCTGAGCCTGCGCTTCGCGGATGGCCGCTTGGGCGTCGAACACTTCCCGGACGATGAACTCACGCTCGATCGCCCCACGCGCCACGTCTTGGCCGCTCACACCCGGCCGCACCGACAGCAGCACATCGTAAGGTAGGTCTTTGCCCAGCTTCTCGAAGACGTATTCCAGGTTGGCCACGTAGGCGATCGGGTCATCCTTGCCGCGTGTGATGGTGGGGAAGTAATCGAAACCGCTGCGAATGGTGAGCGTGATCGGCGCGCTCTCGCGCCCCGGGTTGGTGATGATCACGATCGAGTCTCCGGGCGCGAGATTGTGCCGGGTGAGGAAGCTGCGGCTGACCAGCGCGCTATCGCGCGACGTAGCTAGCAGATTCATCAGCGCCCCGAACGGCTGTGCGCTGAGCTCGTCCCGATATGCCTTCGATGCAACTCTTTGGAAGGCGCGGCGGTCTACGCCCAGGAGCACTTGCTTGATGCCGAAGCTGCCATACTCGCGCGCATAAGCCGGGATTTGTGCAGCGCGTACGAAGGCTATCACGCCGGGAATGTCGAGATGGCCTTCCGGTGGCAGGAAGGTCCAGTATTCCGGCTCGTTCGGGTCGCTGATCTTTTTGTCCTGCGCGAGTTCGCCCGGTGCGAGCGTTACCTTGCTGGATTCGCCCGTCTCTACCAGGCGTATGTCGGCTCCCACGCGCAGGAACGTGACGGTGCGCAGGTGTTCATCCAGCGTCTTGGCAATCGAAGCGCCGTATACCGCGATGCCCATGGTGAAGATGAGCAACACCAACGGGCCGGAGATGTCCTTGGGCGAACGCGCCAGTTCGCGTAGCGCCAATACGAGCGGCACCGGGGCGACTCGGTCGGTCGCCTTTGCCAGCAGCCCCATGAGCAGCGGGAACAATCGCACGGCCAGCAACCCCAGCGCCGTTATGAGCAGCACTGGCAGCAAGAAGCGCACCGGGTCACTGAGCGGGTCGCTCGTCGTGTCCCTGGCTCCGGCGGATGCGATGCTGCCCTGGCCGCGTAACTGGTAGTAGCCATAGAGCGCCGGGATCAGTAGCAGCACGTCCAGGTACATGCGTTGCCAGAGCGGGCGGCGCGTGTTGCGTCCGCGGTCGGCATACTGCGACACGACGTTGCTGCGCGCTGCGCCCACCGCCGGCGCAATCACCGCAAGCACGCTGAAGCTGGCTGCGATGAGCGCGAAGCGGAATGACTGCGGCAAGCCGGCCAACTGGCCGTCGGCGTTGAGCAGCGAGAACTCCACCGGCTGCGGTGGACCGAACTGCAGGAAGGTTAGTGTGCCGGCCATCACGCTCGCCAGCCCGTAACCCAGCGGAATGCCGACCAGCAGCGCAGCAACGCCGATCACGAGTGATTGCGCCAGATGCAGGCCGAGGATGTAAGGGATCGAAGCACCCCGGCTGCGCAGCGTGGTGATCTCGCTCTCCTGCTGGCGCACCACCATCCCGGCCACCAGCACAACGAAGTAGAACACGATGGCGAACACCGGCGCGCTGAAGATCACCAGCAACAGCAGCAACTCGCGCGAGGTGACCAGATACCGGTCGAGCGCGTCGAGCAGCGCGGCGACCAGGATGACATCGCGGTTCTCGCGGAACACCTCGCGTTGGAGCTGGCGCGCGCGAGCGGTGAACGGTTCGACGCTGTCGGCGCTCAGCTTCGAGACGTCGAGGATGTACTGCCAACGTGCAGAGCGAACGCCGGTGTTCAGCAGCGGTGCGATGCGCGCGTCGAAATCCTTTGGTGTGACGATCAACGAATCCTTGAACGTGTCCGGCGAAAGCCCCCAGTAGTCCTCGCGTGGGTCGCGCGGCAGCCACACGCCGGCGATGCGCACGGGCACCTGCACCTCGACTGTTTCCTGGGCCTGCCCGCCGAACGCGCCGGCGCTGGCCCGCGTCTGCGTCATGGAGAGCAGGAAGGCATCGCTGGCTTGCGCACCGTAGCGCTCGGCGAAGGCGCGCGAGATCAACACGGGCACCGGCGCATCCGTTGTCTCTGCAACGGTGGCGACCGGCGCATCTTCGTCGGGCAGCGGCGTGCCTTCCTCGACGATCACGTGGCGCCAAAAGTTGCTCATCGCATCCACCGTCGGAAGGGCGAGTACGCGCTCGCCTTTGTATTTCTCGGCGGTAGGGCTGTCCGGCAGCGCAAACATGCGCCAGGGCGGAGTTTGCGCAAACGTGGCCGTCTCGACGATGGGTAGCATGGTGCGCGGCTCAATGCGTTCGCGCATGAACGCGTCGAGCGCGCGGTAGGCGCTGTGCGAGAGGCTGTGCTCGTTGGTGGTGGCGAAGCTGAACTGCAGCGCGAAGGGCAGGTAGTTGGGGCTGCCCTGCCGACCGATCGCGGTGTTGAGGCTGAGCAGCTCGTTGCGTAGCACGCGCAGTTGTACGGCAGTGACGAACACCGGAATGGACGTCGCAAGCGCGACCGCCAGCGTCACCCCCAGCCACAGGCACGCCACCAGCCCAAGCTGGCTGCGCATGCGCTGTGCGACGAAGTGGAAGAAGGCGCTGATCATCTACGGTGCGACGACCACGTCGCCTTCGCGCAGGCCGTCCAGGATCTCGACCCGGTCGTTTGCCGTCAGCCCGAGCTTCACATCCACGCGCCGCTGCGTGCCGTCGGGGTTTTGCACGACGACGAACTGCCGGCCGCGATAGGTGCGCACGGTCGAGGCCGGGATCCACAGCACATCGTCCCGCCGACCGGTCATCGCTGTGACGATGGCTTTGACGCCGCTCTCCAGGTTGGCGCCGGGATCCACTTCGATGCGCACCAGCCGGTCGGCGCGCAGGCCGCCTTCGGCCGGCACGCGGCGGATCACACCGCTGAAGGTCACATCGGGGTTGTTGGCCAGGCGCACGCGCACCGGCTGGCCGACGCTCAGCTCCCGCGACAACTCGGACGACAGCTCGGCCACCAGCTCAATGCGACCGGGCTTCGACACCACGGCGACTTTCTCCAGTGGCGTAGACGACATGCCGACCGTCACGGCCAGCTCGGTCAGGATGCCGTCGAACGGCGCGACGAGCGTCGCGCGCCCTAGCTTCTCCTGGAGTGCCTCGACGGTGATCCGGCTGGTCTCGACGTTCTTGACCAGGACCGGGTCGAGCGAGGCGTTGATGTCTTCCAGCCGCAACTGGGCGCGCTGCAAATCGATCTCCAGGAACTTGGCTTCGGCTTCGCGCGCCTGGCGTTCGGCGAGTGAAAGCCCCGGCTGCTGGCTGCGTGCAATGGCGGCGTCGAGCTTGAGCTGTGCCTGCGCCACGTCGAGCTGTGCCAGTTGCAGCGTGCGCGTGAAGCTCTGTAGCGTGTTGGACAGGATGGTCTGCGCTGTGCGTAGTTCGATCTCCGCCTGGCGCAACTGGTTGCGGATGTCGCTCACGTCCAGCTCGGCGATCACCTCGCCCTGCTTGACTTCATCGCCGGGCTTCTTGAAGACTTTTTGCACCTTGCCTTCAGTGACGAACGACAAGGCGACCGATTCGATCGGCTGCGACTGAGCCGTGAATTCGACCTGGCGCACGACCAGCCCACGTTGCACGGCGTAGGTCGGCGCGGCAGGGGCCGGTGGCTCGGGCACCGGCGTCGGCGTAACGGGAGCAGCAGCGAACCCGCATGCAGAAAGCGCGAGCGCCAGCACGCCTGCGATGAACCGAAGGCATTTCACGCGACAAGATTATATTGAACTGTCGGATCGTTTCGTCATTACTCTTTGCGCGAGTTGCGACCGGTTCGCTTGCGCGAATGCCGTAATTGAGTAGCATAGTGTTCGGCTGCTTCCGGCATACGGACCGTTTCGAAACAGCACAGAGATACATGTCCCCCAAATACACCATCGGCATTGACTTCGGCACCCTATCCGGCAGAGCCGTACTCGTGCGGGTCAGCGACGGCGCCGAGATCGCCAGCGCAGTCAGCGCGTACGCCAACGGCGTCATTGACGAGCGCTTGCCCGAAAGCGGCGTCCAACTCGAACCGGATTGGGCGTTGCAAGATCCCGACGACTACATGCGCGTCTTCAGCGAGGCCATCCCGGCTGTGCTCCGGCAGAGCGGCGTTTCGCCCGATGACGTGATCGGTCTGGGCATTGACTTCACCGCATGCACCATGTTGCCCACGAAGGCGGACGGCACGCCGCTGTGTCGCTTGCCGGAATTCCGCGCCAATCCACACGCCTGGGTCAAGCTGTGGAAGCATCACGCGGCGCAGCCGGAAGCCGACCGGGTGAATGCCATCGCAGCAGAGTTGGGCGAGCCATGGCTGCCGCGCTACGGCGGCAAGATCTCGTCGGAGTGGTTCTTCCCGAAGGCGCTGCAAATCCTGAACGAAGCGCCGGAGGTTTACGAGGCCGCCGACCGACTCATCGAAGCGGCTGACTGGGTCGTATGGCAGCTCACCGGCATCGAGACGCGCAACACCTGCACTGCCGGCTACAAGGCCATTTGGTCGAAGCGCGACGGCTTCCCGCGCCGTGAGTTCTTCCGCGCGCTGCACCCGCGTATGGAGCGCATCGTGGAAGAGAAAATGAAATCCGAGCTATCGCCCATCGGCTCGCGCGCCGGCGCGCTGACGCCTCAGATGGCGGCGCTCACCGGCCTGCGTCCCGGCATTGCCGTCGCCGTCGCCAATGTGGATGCGCACGTCTCGGTGCCGGCTTGCAAGGTCACCCGGCCGGGGACGCTCGTCTCGATCATGGGCACGAGCGTGTGCGATATGTTGCTCGATACTCGCGAGGCGATGGTCGAGGGCATGTGTGGCTACGTCGAGGACGGCATCTTGCCTGGTTACCTCGGCTATGAGGCCGGCCAGTCGTGTGTGGGCGACGGCTTCGCCTGGTTCGTCGAACACTGCGTGCCGCCGCAGTACTTTGACGAAGCGCGGGCGTCCGGCTGCTCGATTCACGCCGTGCTGGAGGACTACGCCGCGCGACTGAAGCCGGGCGAATCCGGACTGCTGGCGTTGGATTGGTGGAACGGCAACCGTTCGATCCTGGTAGACGCCGACCTGAGCGCAGTGATGCTCGGCATGACTCTGGCGACGACTGCGCCGGAGATGTATCGCGCGTGGATCGAAGCGACCGCCTTCGGCATGCGCGTCATCGTGGACGCGTTCACGTCGCAGGGGCTGGCCATCGAGGAGATCGTCGCCTGCGGCGGCCTGCCGGACAAAAACAAGCTGTTCATGCAGACCACCGCCGACGTCGTCGGACTGCCGATCAAGGTCTCCGCCTCGTCGCAAACGCCGGCGTTGGGCAGCGCGATGTTTGCCGCAGTAGCTGCCGGAAGCGCTGCCGGCGGTTACGACTCGATCGAGGTTGCTGCCGACCGCATGGCTCATCTGAAAGACGAAGCATTCACACCGAGCCCGGCACACCGGCCGATCTACGATCAGCTCTACGGCGAATATATCCGGCTGCACGATTACTTCGGTCGGGATATGAACAGCACGATCAAGAAACTCAAGCGGATCAAATTGATGAGTAGTGGCAGGTCAATCACCGGCCATTAACCATCGTTCATCGTTTATCCATCATGCGCAAAATCGCACTTCAACTCTACACGGTTCGAGAGACGCTCAAGAAAGACTTCATCGGCACGCTCACACAAGTAGCCAGGATCGGCTACAAGGGCGTGGAACTCGCCGGCAATATGGGCGGCCACAACGCCAAAGAGCTCAGGTACCTGTTGGATGACTTGGGCATCCAGACGATCAGTGGACATGTCGGTATGGATGCACTGGGCAGTGGGCTCGAGAAGCTGCTGGAAGACTACGTCACGCTCGGCGCAGGCTATGTCGGCGTGGCGTGGATGCCGGAATCGTATCGCAGCGAGGCGGGCTGGCTGCGCGCTGGCAAGCTAATGGAGCAGGCCGCGCTGCAGGCACAGAAGCACGGCCTGGTCTTTCACTACCACAACCATGCTTTTGAGTTCGAGCGCCTGCCCAACGGCAAATATGGCTTCGACCAGCTCTTCGACAACACCGATCCGGCGTTGCTCAAGTCCCAGCTCGACGTCTACTGGGTGAAGAAGGGCGGCGAGGACCCCGTCGCCTACATTAAGAAGCTGAACGGCCGCGTGCCCCTGATCCACCTCAAGGACATGAGCGCCGATCCGTCACATACCTTCGAGATCGTCGGTGAGGGCATCCTCAACTTCGACGCCATCTTCGCGGCTGGCGACGCCAGCGGCGTGGATTGGTACATCGTCGAGCAGGATCGGTGCCCGAAAGGCGAGTTAGAAAGCGTGCGCCAGAGCTACCAGAACATTGTTGCGCGGGGCTGGCTGGGATAGCCGGGATTTACGGGTCGGGCTGCTCCGAACGGTCTGACCTGTCACCCCCAGCCGGGTACAATCGCGAGAATGAACGAGACGGCTCCAATTCCAGGTGCATCGGAAGCCGCGGCGTTGTCGGCGCAACCCAAGGGCAGCGTCAGCCGTGCCATGCTGCGCGAGATCGCCGAGACGGTTGCACTCTTCGTCATCGTATTTACCGTCGCACGGTTCGCCATAGGCAATTACTCGATCCTCGGACAGAGCATGGAACCGAACTACCACGAAGATCAGCGGTTGTTGGTGGATAAGATCTCGCCGAATCTGTTCGGATACAACCGGGGCGACATCGTCATCGTGCATTCGCCGATCCAGGATATCGAACTGATCAAGCGTCTGATCGGCAAGCCGGGCGATGTGATCGAGCTGCGCGATAACCGGGTGTATGTGAACGGCGAGCCGCTCAATGAGCCGTATCTTCCGCCCAACGCCCATTCCGGCCCAACGCGCGGCGATATGAAGTGGACGTTGGGCCCGGATGAGTACTTCATAATGGGTGATAACCGCAGCTTCAGCCAGGATTCGCGCGCGTTCGGACCGGTGACCTCCGACAAGATCGTCGGCCGCGCCTTGCTGCTCTACTGGCCGTTGAGCGATCTGCACATCGTGCAGCATTACACTTACAAATGAGCCGATCGGCCGGCACCTATTTCCTACTCTGATAACCACCATCCACAGCTCGATCATGATGCTCGAATCGCTGCGTCGGCAAGTTCACGCGTTGCACCTCGAGCTGCCCAAATACAACCTGGTCGTGTGGACGATGGGCAACTTGAGCGCGCGCGACCCCGAGACCGGCCTGGTTGTCATCAAGCCCAGCGGCGTGCGCTACGAGGACTTGTGCCCGGATAACCTGGTGATCGTGGACCTGGATGGCAACCTGGTTGAGGGCGATCTGGCCTACTCCAGCGATACACTGACCCATTTGTACATCTACCGCCATCGCCCGGATGTGAACGGCGTGTGCCATACTCACAGCACATTCGCTACGGCCTTCGCCGCCGTCGGCCGGCCTATCCCCTGCTTCCTCACCGGCATGGCCGACGAATTCGGTGGCGAAATCCCGCTCGGAGGCTTTGCGCTCATCGGCAGCGAGGCGATCGGCCGGGAGGTGCTGCGTGTGATCGGGGATAGCAAGGCGGTGATCATGCAGAACCACGGCGTGTTTACCATCGGCAAGACTGCCGAAGCCGCCGTCAAAGCTGCGGTGATGGTCGAAGATGCTGCGCGCACGTCGTTCTATGCGTTGCAGCTCGGCGCGCCCATTCCTATCGCCCCGGACGACATTGCAAAGTTGTATGACCGCTACAGCAATGTGTACGGCCAGCGCACTTGAGCCATGTTGCAGCCGGCGCAAATTCAACTTTTCATCCTGGCTTCGCTTGCTTTGTTGGTGGTGCCTGGCCCGGCCGTGCTCTACATCGTTGCCCGCAGTGTGAGCCAGGGCCGGCTGGCTGGCGTGGTGTCGGCAGCCGGCGTGCAGGTGGGCGCTTCGGTGCACATCGTCGCGGCAGCGCTAGGTCTCTCGGCGGTGTTGCTCTCCTCTGCGTTGGCGTTCAACGTCGTGAAGTATCTGGGCGCAGCCTATCTGATCTATCTCGGCGTGCGTCAGTGGCTGGCGCGCGAATCGGCAACCGACGAGCTGGCCGTGCAACCTGAGTCATTGCGACGGATCTTCGCGCAGGGCGTCATTGTCAATGTCTTGAATCCGAAGACATCGCTGTTCTTTTTTGCTTTCCTGCCACAGTTCGTTGACCCCGCGCGGGGCGATGTGGCGGCGCAAGTGCTGTTGCTTGGCCTGTTGTTTGTCGCGTTGGCCATCGTCAACGATGGGGCCTACGCGTTGCTGGCCGGATCATTAGGGAACTGGCTGCGCGGCAACCGAGGTTTCTGGAATGGGCAGCGTATCTTCGCTGGCGCGGTGTATATCGGTCTGGGTGTGACGACTGCTCTCTCCGGCTCAAACAATCACTGAGTCTCACGCGCTGCCTCCGGCTCCTGGCTTCTGCCTCCCGTCCCTCCTTCCGACATTGGCCGCCCGTCGCCGCGGCGGCGCAACATGATGATCTCGGCCATGATGCTGACCGCGATCTCCTCCGGCGTCTCGGCGTTCAGCTCCAGGCCGATGGGTGCGCGCACGCGCTGCAGCATCGCGTCGCTCACGCCACGCTCGCGCAGCGCCTCGGCTGCTGTCATCCAGCGCCGCCGGCTGCCAATCACGCCGATGTAAGCGACCGGCGAATCGAGCAGGGTGGGTAGCGCGTCCACGTCAATCGGGTAGCCGCGCGTGACGAGTGCAACGTAGGTCTGGGCGGTGAGGGGCACTTCGGCCAGCCGCGCGCTCAGCGGGCCGGGGAGATAGGTGTCTGCGCCGGGGCATTGCTCGGGCGTGCACAGCTCGGCGCGGTCGTCGCTGACGATCACGCGAAAGCCGCACCACTTGGCCAAATGCGTCAGCGCGCGCCCAACATGGCCCGCGCCGACGATGAGCAAGTTGGGGGCCGGCAAGAGTGGCTCGATGAACAGCTCGACGGTGCCGCCGCATACGCCGGGGTCACCTTTGGCTAGGTCGGCCAGTTGGTAGGACGCGACACGCGCCTGGCCATCGGTCATGGCCCGTTGTGCCAGTTGGATGGCACGGCTCTCCATCTCGCCGCCGCCGATGGTGCCGCCCAGGATCGTGCCGTCGGCAGCGATGAGCATCTTCGCGCCTGCGTGGCGCGGCACGCTGCCGCCGGTGCGGATGACGGTGACGAGCGCGCAAGGTTCGCCGCGCTCGACACATTGCGAGGCAAGACCGAGGACGTTCATCGCGCCCATGTTAATCGCTCGTGATTTTCTCCACGCGCATCTCGATCTTCCGGCTTGGGCGCAGCGTGACGAGCGGACTGATACCTACCTCGCCCGGCGTGACGTTGACCAGGCGCACATGTTGTGCGAACGTGCTCACGATGATTTGTCCTTCCATGAGTGCGAATTGGCCGCCGATGCACGCGCGCGGGCCAATGCCGAACGGGATATAGCCGGCCCGTGGCAGCGCCTGCTCCTTCTCCGGCGCAAAGCGCTCGGGGTTGAATTGTTCGGGCTCGGGAAAGATGGCAGGGTTGCGATGCACGCTATACGGCGAGATCATCACCCATGCGCCTGTCGGGATGACGTAATCGCCCAGCGGCACGTCGTGGATCGCCTCGCGCCCGATCGTGAAGCCGCCCGGATAGAGCCGCATGGCCTCTTTGTACACGCGCAGGGCGTAGGGCCGTTGGAAGAGCGCGCCGTTCTGTGCATCGCCGGAGGCGCATGTCTCGCGGGCTTCGCGCTCCAGGCCGGCTTGCACCTCCGGGAAGCACGCCACCAGGTAGAACAGCCACGTCAGCACAGTGGCCACCGTCTCATGCCCGGCGACGAACATGGTGATGACCTCATCGCGCACTTCATCGTCGCTGAGCGATTCGCCGTCTTCCGTCTGCGCCGCGAGCAGCATACTCAGGAAATCGTCGTTGCGCGATGCCGGTTGCGCGCGCCGGGCGCGGATCAAGCTGCGCACGGTGGCATCCACGCGCGCGATGGCCGCTAACGCCTCACGATTGCGGCGCGCGAGCGAGCGGACGAGCGGCAGCGTTACCTGGCCGGAGAGGCCGTTCACGTAGTCCAGCGCGCGGTCAACATCGCGGCTGAACCCGTCCGCAATCTCGTTCACGTCGCGGGTGAAGAGCGCGCGGCCGACGATGGTAAGCGTCAGCCGCTTCATCTCGCGCTCCAGGTCAATCACCTGGCCGTCCTGCCAGCCTGCAATCGCCTCGCGCGCCGCCTGCGCCGCCACCTCCTGGTAAGCCAGGATGCGTTGCCGGTGAAAGGCCGGCGCGGCCAGCCGGCGGTGCTTTGCCCACGTCGCACCATCGTTGATCAGCAGGCCATCGCCCGTGAAGACGCCCAGAGTCTTCACCGCCGGCATTTTGCAGAAAGCGTTGGCCTGCTCAACGAGGATGGTATGCACCCATTCCGGCCGGTTCACGCAGACGATGTGCACCGGGCCGGCTTTGAACTCGCCGATGTCTCCGGCGGCGCAGCTCAGTCTGAGGAGGAAGGCGCTGGGATTCTTGAATGCTTCGAGCAGACTCGACGGGCTACGAGACGCGCCCAAGGTAGGGATCCTGCGATATGCCACAATAGCAACTCACTTTCCACTTTCAACCAACCCAATCAACATCATCGCGAACTCACCATCTCTGCACGAACGAACACTGGCGCACTCATGCGGCTTGGCGCGCATCACCGGCGACGGACAGAACGGTACGGCGTACCAGCACACGCGCCATCTCCTTGCGGTATGCGGCGCTGCCCAGCCAGTCGCCCTGTGGGTTGAGCATCTGCATCTGTGCATCTAGCTCGCTTTCGAACCAGTCTGCCAGATGCTTCTTCTCGAGGCCAAACTCGAGCCGGCTGAGGCGGATCGGCGCAGGCGCGACGCCACCGACGGCGACGCGGACGTTGCCGGCGATGCCATCCTTCATCGCGAACGATGCTGCAGCGCACACGATGGGGTAGTCCTTCGGCGTGCGCGCCACGCGCTGGTAGTTGCTGCGCGTGTCGGGCGTAGGGATCGGCATACGGATCTCGGTGATGAGCATACCTTCGTCCAGCACTTGCCAACGGTAGGCGAGGAAGCCGGCCAGCGGGATCACCTTCCAGAAGTCGCTTGGTTCTTGCATGTCTTTGGATTTGTCGCGGGCGCCGGCCACTACCACCTCGGCGTCGCAGGCCAGCAGCGCCGTCACCAGCGGCGAGGCAGCATCGGCCGTCACAACGGCGCCGGCGATCGTGGCGCGGTTGCGGATGTTCAGGCCGGACATCGCCTCCGCCGTCTCGCCGATGATGCGCAGCGCGCCGCGGGCGTCCAGGCCAAGCAGCTCGCTTTCTACAAGCGTCTGATGCGTCACGGCAGCGCCAATGCGCAACAGGTTGCCCTCAACCACGATGCGGTTCAGGCCCAGGTTGGCGATGTCCACCACGGCTTCCACGTCGCGCGGCGCTTCGCCCACCAGCCACGTGCCGCCGCCCAGCACGAATGTGCGCGGCTCCTTCCGCTTGAGCAGTTCGACTGCCTCCATCAACCCTTGTGGCCGGTGATACTCTTTGAGGTTCAGCATAGACAGGTCGTGTAATTTATCACTTTTCAGCCGTCGTCGCAGATGAGGGGTCAGATCCTGCCCTCATAGACCATTACGCCGATGCCATGTGGCCCGATGATGTGGCCTACGGTTGCGCCGCACGACTTCACCGGAATCTCCTTCATCCTGGTGAAATGCGTTTGGAGCGCTTCGATCAGCGCCTGGGTGCGGTCGTTCGGTTGTGGCGAAAGCTGTAGCACGGCGAGTTGCGCCTGGTCATTGAACTCGGTCACGAATTCGGTCACCTTTTCGATGGCGCGCTCCGATGTGCGAACCTTTTCTACGGCGACAAGGTCGCCATCTTCCATGGACAAGCAGGGAATGATGCCCAGCATGGCGCCGAGGATAGCCTGCGCCGGCCTCAGGCGTTTGCTGTGTTCCAGGTAGTCCATGTCATCCGAGACGAAAATGCCATAGATATGCTGCATTAGGCCGCGAAGACGTTTGACGATCATCTCGCCGACCTCACCGCCTTTCGCCAGCTTCACAGCCGCCCGCACGAGTTCATTCAACCCCAGCGCCATGCTGCGCGAGTCCACGATGTGGATTTTGCAACGCCCAAGATAGGTTTCGCGCGCCTTCAGCGCGTTCTGCACCGTCTCGCTGAGCGCTGCAGACACGTGGATCGAGATGATCTCTGCGCGCTTGTCGGCCAATGCGCCGTATACGCGGTCGAAGTCCTCTACGCTGGGTGCGCGCACGGTGAAAGGTTTCTTCGAGCGGATCGCTTGCTGCGCTAAATCGGTTTCGCTCAAGTCCAGGTCCTCGCGATATGCTCGCCCGTTCAGCACGACGTATTGCGGGAGCACGATCACGTCGTTCTCCTTGGCCCAATTCAGCGGCAATCGCGCGGCGCTATCGGTGACGACGCGGATCGAAGGTGTGCGATTGAGGGTCATGCGTCACTCGATACCGACGATGAAGTAGTAGTGTGGCTGGCCTCCGGCGATCAACTCGACCTGATGCGATGGATAAGTTCGGCGCACTGCTTCGGCGATCGGCGCCGCTTCCGCTTCGGTCAGCCCATTGCCGTAGAACAGCGTGATGAGTTCGCGCTCACCGGCGTTCGCTTCTTCGAGCAGTGCCAGCAACGTGGAGGAGATGCCATCGTTGGCCACGGCGAGCCTGTCGTCAATCAAACCGATGATCTGGCCGGCGCGCACACGCACGCCGTTGATGGTCGCGTCGCGCGTCGAGACGGTGATCTCGCCAGTCGTGACGTGCCGCGCGGCCTCGCGCATGGCGGCGGCATTCTCTTCTGCGTCGGTGTCCGGGTTGAAGGCGATGGCTGCGGCGATGCCCTGCGCCAATGTGCGCGTGGCCACCACGTAAGCCGGCGTCTCGCTGATCTCCGCTGCCTGTTGAGCCGTCATGATGACGTTGCCGTTGTTGGGCAGCAGGATGACGCTGCGCGCGTTGGCCTTCGCGATCGCGTTCAGGAAGTCATCCACGCTCGGATTCATCGTCTGCCCGCCCTCGACCACGACGCGCACGCCGACCTCTTTGAACGCGCGCGCCAGGCCGTCGCCAGATGCAACGGCGACCACGGCTGTTTCGGCCACGGGCAGGCTCTCCTCGGCTTTTCGAGCGGGCAACGCGGCGTGCGCCGTGAACACCTCGGATTGGGCCTGCATATCTTCGATCACGACATCGCGCAAAGAGCCAAGCCGTGCGCCGTAACTGATGGGCACGCCGGGATCGGGCACGTGCACGTGCACTTTGACGATGCTCTCATCGCCCATGACCAGCGGACATTCGCCCATCGCTTCGATGTCGGCGCGAATCTGGGCCACATCGAGCGTCTGGCCGCCGCGGGCATAGATCAGGTATTGCACGTCGTAGCCCCAGCCGCCTTCATGATGCAAGTCGGCTTCGCCGCTCGGCCGGACGCTGCCAGTGGCGCGTGAGGCGTCTTCCACCGGCAAGCCGTTGACGAAGCGCCACATGCCCTCCAGGATGATGAACAATCCATAGCCGCCGGAGTCAATGACCCCGGCTTCCTTGAGGATTTTGAGCAGGTTGGGGGTGCGCTGCACCGATTCGTACGAGGCGCTCTTGGCGACTTCGAGCAGCCGGCGCATGTCGTGCGTGTCGCGCGCCGCTGCCTCAACCGCCTCGGCGGTCTCGCGCGCTACGGTCAGGATCGTGCCTTCTACCGGCGTACTGACGCCGGCATAAGCCGTCTTGGCGGCTTCCTGCATGGCTGCTACCAAGTCTTGGGCGTCGCAGATCTCCTTGCGATCCAGCGACCGGGCGAATCCCCGCCAGAGTTGCGACAGGATGATGCCCGAGTTGCCGCGCGACCCGCGCAGCGCGCCGTTGGATACCGACCTGGCCACCAACCCGACGTTCGACTCGTTCATGTCGGCGATTGCTTCCCATGCCGAGCGCATGGTGTGCATCATGTTCGTGCCGGTGTCGCCATCGGGCACGGGATACACATTGTAGCCGTTGACGACCTCCTCTTGCTGTCGCAACCACTCGTAGCCGGCCTTCACCAGTTCTTTTAGTCGTCTGCCATCCATCGTCAATCGGGTGCGCTGCGGTCTGGCCTCGGATGAATCGAGTGATCGCTCCACTTCCGCTTGCGTCTGTGTGCCTTCGTCACCCATCGTTCAGCGCTCTTCCTAAGAAAGTTACGTGTGTGTTCTCCCCTGCTGCGAGGTGCGCTTTGCGCAACGCACCACTTCGTGCAAGTGGGTTCAATCCTCGTTGGTCACGCGCAGGCCGGTGACGTGGACGTTCACCGCGTCCACGGCGTAACCGGTGCTGCGCTCGATGCTGTAGCGGATTTGGTGTTGCAGGCTACTCGTCACGGCCTGGATGCGCACGCCGTATTCGGCGATGATGTAGATGGTCACGGCGACGTGTTTGTTGCCGGTCGTCGGGTTGTCTGTGATCTGAATCTCCAGACCACGTCGTGGATCGGTGTGCGTGCAGTCGAAGCCGGTGAAACGCGACGCGATGCCGACCACGCCGTAGGTGCTGAGTGCGGCGTTGCGCGCCAGTGTGAAAACCACTCGCGGTGAGATGACGATCTGGCCGGCGGCCGGCGGCGCCTTTTCCGCTCGCTGCGTCCCATCGAGCGCGGTAGCCTGCGTAAGCGTCTGCATGGTAGAATCGCCTCTCTGATGTTAGACAGTTTTTGAGCAAAGATCAAGAGTAAATAGGAGCATTGGACGCCATGGCGAAATGTGCATTTACGGGCAAGAAAACGAGCTTCGGCCATTCTCGCTCGTTCTCGTTCAAGCTGACCAATCGGTCGTGGAAGCCGAACCTCCAGCGCCGCCGCATGATGATTGACGGCCGTATGCAGACCGTGATGGTCTCCGCCAAAGCCTTGCGCACGATGGCCAAGACGAAGGGCAAGTAACAGCGCGGCATATCCGTTGCACGAGCGGGTGAGCATGGCTCACTCGCTCGTTTGCTTTTCCGGCCCAGCCTGTGCCGTCTCCGCTTTCAACTGGCCACAGCCGGCGCTGATGTCAATGCCGCGCCGGATGCGCAGCGTGTTAGGGATGCCGGCTTGCGTCAATACGTCGCGAAACTGCTGGATGCGCGCGCGGCGCGACGCATGGCCAGCGTAGCCGCCGGTCGGATTGAGCGGAATCAGGTTCACATGCACGAGGTTGACGCTGGCCCTTGGGTTGGTTTGGCGTACCAGCTCGACCAGCGCCCTTGCCTGCTCGACTGTGTCGTTGACGCCGTCAATCAGCGCCCACTCGTAGCTCACCCGCCGGTTGGTCTTGCGTAAATAGTCGCGCGTAGCCGCCACCAGCTCGCGCAGCGGGTAGCGCCGGTTGATGGGCACCAGTTGGTCGCGCAGCGCGTCGGTGGCTGCGTGCAGCGACACGGCCAGGTTGATTTGCGCTGCTTCCTCGGCGAAGCGCCGGATGCCCGGCACAAGGCCGACGGTGGAGATGGTGATCTTGCGCGCGCCTAAGCTGAATCCCCCTTCGTCCTCCGGCGCCATCAGCCGCTGCGCCGCCTCCATTATGTTGTTGTAGTTGGCGAATGGCTCGCCCATGCCCATCAGCACCAAGTTGCTCAGGCGTTCATGGCTGTTCGCCTTCGTGCGCAGCGCGCGCGCCACCCACAGGGCTTGCTCGACGATTTCGCCCGAACGCAAGTTGCGCAGGAAGCCCATCTGACCCGTGGCGCAGAAGCTACAGTCCATGGCGCAGCCGGCCTGCGAAGACACGCACGCCGTGCGGCGCAGACCGTCATACTCCATCAGCACCGTCTCGATTTCGCTGCCGTCGGCTAGTCGGAACAGCCACTTGCGCGTCCAGCCGTCAGACGAGTGCTGCTCGGTCACGATCGTCAGGCGGCCCAGCGCGTAAGTTTGCTTCAGCCGGTCGCGCAGGGGGCGGGGCAGATCGGTCATCTCGTCTATGCTGCCAACCAGCCGCTGGTAGAGCCAACGCCAGATCTGCTGGGCGCGGAAGGTCGGCTCGCCCCACTCGGCGAGCTGATGGGCCATTTGCTCGCGCGTGAGATCGTAGAGCGAGAGCGGGATCGGTGTCTGCATCGTCTTCAGTTCGCTTTGACCTTGCTGACCGCGTCGGTGATCACGTCGTCAGGGTTGATCCCTTCGGCCTGGCCCTCGAAGTTGAGCAGAATGCGATGCCGCAACGCCGCCGGCGCGAGCGCTTTCAGGTCCTCGATGGCCACATTGAACCGGCCGTTCAACAGGGCCAGCACGCGCCCGCCAAGCAGCAGCGCCTGCGCGCCGCGTGGGCTGGCCCCGTAGCGCACATATTTCTTCACCATGTCGGTTGCTCCGTCGCCATCTGGATGGGTAGCCGACACCAGCGCGGCAGCGTAGCGCGTCACGTGCGAAGCCGCGGGCACCTGCCGCGCAAACTGGCTCATGGCGATCAACGTGTTGCCATCCGTCACCTTCGTCGCGCGCGCGGACTTTTCACCGGTGGTCTGTTCAACAATGGCCGCCAGCTCATCCAGCTTGGGGAAGCTGACGTTGAGCTTGAACATGAAGCGGTCGAGCTGCGCCTCCGGTAGTGGATAGGTGCCCTCCATCTCGATTGGGTTTTGTGTGGCCAGGACGAAGAAGGGCTTGCTCGTGGCGTAGGTGCGGCCCAGCACGCTGACCGTGCGCTCTTGCATGGCCTCTAGCAGCGCCGACTGGGTCTTGGGCGTAGCGCGGTTGATCTCGTCGGCCAGGATCAAGTTGGCAAAGATCGGGCCGGGCTGAAAGCGAAAGGCGCGCTTGCCCGTTTCCTGATCCTCCAGGATGTCGGTGCCGACGATGTCCGCCGGCATCAAGTCGGGCGTGAACTGGATGCGCACGAAGCGCAAACTGAGCGTATCGGCGAAGGCGCGCACCAGGCTGGTCTTGCCCAGGCCCGGCACGCCCTCCAGTAGCACATGGCTGCCGGCGATGATCGCAATCAGCGTATGCCGGATGATGTCTTGTTGGCCAATGATCACGCCGGAGACTTGCTTTTCGATCTGCTGCGCGACCTCGGTAAACTTCTCGGGAGTGATCTGGACGGCGTCTGCCATGAAGGCATTATAGGAGCTGCCGCTCCCCAGCTTGTCTTGCCCTCTGCTTATTTCGCTTCTACACTGCGCGGCATGACGTCACGCAGTTTCCTGGCATTCGACATTGGCGCGGAAAGCGGCCGCGCCATTGCCGGCGCGTTCGACGGTGATCGGCTGCGGCTGATCGAGGTGCATCGCTTTCCCAACAAGCCGGTTCGCGTGAGCCCGCATTTGTATTGGAATGCGCTCGCGCTATGGGACGAGGTGCAAGCCGGTCTGCGCAAAGCTGCTGCGCAGTTCGGCCCGCTCGCCGGCGTCGGTGTAGACACCTGGGGCGTGGACTTCGTGCTGCTCGATGCGCACGACGAGCTGATCGGCAACCCGCACCACTATCGCGACGCGCGCACCGACGGCATGGTGGAGGAAGCCTGTGCCCGTGCTGGCCGCCAGCGCATCTTCGAATCCACCGGCATCCAGTTCATGCAGATCAACACGCTCTATCAGTTGCTGGCTATGGCGCGCGTTGGCGCGCCGGCGCTGGAATTCGCCCGCACTTTCCTAATGATGCCCGACCTGCTGCATTTCTGGCTGTCCGGCTACAAGGCCTGCGAATTCAGCAACGCGACGACGACGCAGTGCTACGACCCGCGCGCCGGCGATTGGGCGCGTGATCTGCTGGCAGAGCTAGGCATCCCAACGCATTTCCTGCCGGCAGTGATCCAGCCGGGCACCGACCTTGGCTCGTTGTCGCCGTCGCTCGTTCGCGCGCTCGGCGCGGATGGTCTGCAGAGGACGCGCGTCGTTGCGCCAGCCACGCACGACACCGGCTCGGCGGTTGCCGGCGTGCCGGCGTTTGTCGAGCGTTACGCCTACATCAGCTCGGGCACCTGGTCGTTGCTGGGCGCCGTCGCGCGTCAGCCGGTGATTACGCTGCAGGCGCTGGAGTTCAACTTCACCAACGAGGGTGGGGTGAGTGGCACATTTCGCTTGTTGAAGAACATCATGGGGATGTGGCTGGTGCAGGAGTGCCGGCGTAAGTGGGCGTCACCGGCAGGCGACCTGATCCCATACAGCGAGTTGTTTGCCATGACCGAGCAAGCGCCGGCGCTCGGCCCGCTGGTGGATCCTGACGATGCGACTTTCCTGCATCCCGACGATATGCCGACGGCCATCGCTGAGTACTGCCGCCGCACCGGCCAGCCCGTTCCTGATGGACGCGGTGCGATGGTGCGTTGCGTCCTGGAAAGCCTGGCGCTCAAGTATCGCTACACACTTAATCAGTTGCAGGCGCTGCTCGGTTATTCGGTCGAGGTCATCCACGTTGTCGGCGGCGGCGCGCAAAACACGCTATTGTGCCAGTTCACTGCCGACGCATGTGGTGTGCCGGTGATAGCCGGCCCGGTCGAGGCGACGGCGATCGGCAACTTGCTGGTGCAGATGATGGCGTGCAGCGAACTCGCTTCTATGGACGATGCCTGTCAGGTCATCCGACGTTCCTTCCCGCTCGTCACGTATCAGCCGCGCGAGGTAGCGCGCTGGGACGACGCTTATGCGCGCTTTGAGGCGATGCTGCGCCGGTCGTAATCAGGCGCGATATAGCCGTTCGGTCCTGATGTATACCTCGACGGGGTAGGTGACGAGGTAGCGTAATGAAGCGTTCTGGCGTACCATGCGACGCAGCTCGGTGGACGAAATGTCCACCAGCGGTGCGTTGACCCAGCGCACGCGGCCGCTCACGCCGGGCACATCGTGCTCGATCTCGTTCAGGTCGGGGCGCGCACCCGGCCGGCCGGCCACGGCCAACGTAGCCAGCTCAATCAGCCGGCGCGGGTTGTGCCAATGCGGCAGGTCCTCGAGCGAATCGGCGCCCATGATGAAGCACCAGTCGTGTTGCGGATGTCGTGCCTCCAGCAGCTCCAGCGCCGTGCTGGAGTAGTGTGGCGCCGGGCGCTCCACGTCAACCAACGACAGCCGAAAGGCAGGATGATCGCTGATCGCCAGTTGCACCATCCGCACGCGATGGTGCGCACTGCTGATCGAATTACCGGCCTTATGCGGCGGTTGCCCAACCGGCATGAACCAGACTTCGTCGAGTTTGAGTTGAGTAAGCGCCTGGTCAGCGATGACCAGGTGGCCGATGTGCGGCGGGTCGAACGTCCCGCCGAAGATGCCGATGTTCATGGCGCGTCGCGAAGGTGGATTCTAGGCGCTGCGCGGCCTTTCGTCGAGCGCGCCACGAATTTGACCGGTTAGACCGCTTCAAGTGGTCCGACCGATGTGCAATGTTGACTATGCAGATAGATGCCATCGAAATCCGACACTATCGCTTGCCGCTCGATCCGCCCTTTTACGCTGCGTGGGATCCGCGACCGCGCGCCGGCCATACCGTCACGTTGGTGCGTGTATGCGCAGGCGACTACGAAGGCGTCGGCAGTGGCGACGCCATGCTCGGCTTTGCCGGTCATGAGGGGCTGTTCATCGGTCATGACCCGTTCGACATCGAGCGCCATGTCCAGATCCTCGACAACCTGCAATTCATGTATGGCCGGATGTGGCCGCTGGAGGTCGCGTTGTGGGACCTGATGGGCAAGATCAGCGGTCTGCCGATCTGGAAGCTGCTTGGCGGCCGACCACGTGCCGTGCCGCTCTACGCCAGTTGCGGTGAACGCCGGCCGGCCGATGTGCGCGCCGAAAGCGCCCGCCGGTTGAAAGCGCTGGGCTTCCCCGCGCTCAAGCTCCGCTTCCACGCCTCCCGTCTGGACGATGACCTCGCCGTAGTGCGCGTGGTGCGCGATGCAGTCGGCGATGATGTGCACATCTTGGTAGATGCGAATCAGGGCTGGCGCATGCCCTGGGATGCCGGCCCACCGTGGGATTTCAAGACTGCCTTGTGGGTCGCCGACGCGCTTGCCGAGCTGGGTGTCTATTGGCTGGAGGAACCGCTCGACCGGCACGACTACCGTGGGCTGGCCGAGCTGCGCCGGCGGGCGAAGCTGCGCATCGCCGGCGGTGAGGGCAACCGCGACTTTGCCGAGCAGCGCGAGTACTTGCGTCACGATTCGCTCGACGTGTACCAGGCCGACGTCGTCTGGAGCACCGGCGTGTTGCGCGCGCGCCAACTGGCTCAAGAGGCGCAGGCGCGTGGCTGCATCTACTCGCCCCACACATGGGGCGACGGGCTGGTATTGTTGGCCAACCTACACGTCTGTGCGGCGGTGAGTACGGCGCCCTTCGTCGAGTTCCCCTTTGACCCCCCGGGTTGGACGCCGGAAAGACGCGATTTCATCCTACCTGCGCCGATCGTTCCGGAAGTCGGCAAGACCGCGCAAGTTACGCTCTCCGACGCGCCCGGCCTGGGTGTGACGATAGACTGGGGCGCGCTCGAACGATGGCGCTGCGACCGTGGCACGCTATGACCTGCACATCGCCGACACCGCGATAATAGCCTTCCTTTGGAGTGTCACATGGCAGAACGATCGTTGATGTATGACCTGGCTACGATCACGGTCAAGGCGGGGCGGGGCGGCGATGGCATGATGAGCTTCCGGCGTGAGGCACATGTGCCGCGTGGTGGGCCGGATGGCGGCAACGGCGGCCGTGGCGGCGACGTCATCCTCGTCGTCAACCCGCGCCTGAACACGCTGATGCGCTTTCAGCATCGTCGCCGGTTCGAGGCCGAAAACGGTCGGAATGGTGGCAGCCAGAACAAGACTGGGCGCAGCGGCAAGCCGAGATACGTCGAGGTGCCGCCCGGCACCGTCGTGCGCGATGCCGAGACCGGGCGTGTGTTGGGCGATTTGACCCGGCCCGGCCAGCAGCTCGTCGTAGCGAAAGGCGGCCGTGGTGGCCGCGGCAACGCCATGTTCGCCACGCCCACCAATCAAGCGCCGCAGATCGCCGAGAACGGCGAGCCAGGCGAGCGTCGTACGCTCAGATTGGAACTCAAGCTCATTGCCGACATCGGCATCATCGGCCTGCCTAATGCCGGCAAGAGCACCTTGCTCTCCGTGCTCACCGCCGCCAGGCCGAAGATCGCCGACTACCCGTTCACCACGCTGCGCCCCAACCTAGGCGTCACTTATCTGGACGATAACCGGACGGTGGTGCTGGCCGACATCCCTGGCTTGATCGAGGGCGCCAGTGAGGGCGCCGGTCTGGGTCATGACTTCCTCCGCCATATCGAGCGCACGCGCGTGCTCATTCACCTGCTCGACGGCCTGAGCGACGATCCGCTGGCAGATTACGAAACGGTCAATCGCGAGATGGCCGCCTTCGGCCATGGCCTGGCTGACAAGCCGCAGGTGGTGGCGATGACCAAGATGGACCTGCCGGACGCGCGTGCAGCGTTCGAGCTGTTCGTTGGCGAAGGCAGGATCGCCGATGCCCGGTGTGTGCCGCCGGATGACCCTGGCACGCTTCTCCATACACCCGGCCGGCTGCTCAGCGTGCTGCCGATCTCCGCAGCGACCGGCGAGAATGTGCGTGAGCTGCTCAGCCACGCCGTACGCGTGCTCGACGCCTTGCCGCCGCTCCCGGAAGTTGAGCCGGAGCCGGACGTGCTGCCAGAGCCGGAGACGTCCTTCGAAATCGTTCGCGAAGGCAACGGTTTTCGCGTGATCTCACCTATGCTTGAGCGCCGCGTGCAGACCACGCGCTGGGACCTGGATGACGCGGTGTTCCAGTTCCAGCGTTATCTAGACCGCAGCGGCGTCGGCCCCGAACTCGAACGGCTCGGCATCCAGCCCGGTGATATGGTGTACATCGGCGATTACGAGCTGGAGTGGGGCGAAGGCTAATGGAATCGTCCACCATCATCCCCGCCGGCAAGGCGCAAGCAACGCACGCTGCCTCACCGACAGCGCAAACCGCCGGCTATTTTCTTGCCTTCGTCGGTCTCGGCTTGTTTGCTGCGTTGATGGGCCCTACGCTCTCTGGCCTGGCTGCCAGCACGCACGTCACGCTTGGCGAGATCAGTATCCTCTTCCCGGTGCGTTCCTTCGGTTACCTGTTGGGGTCGCTCATCGGTGGGCGTTTGTACGACCGCGTGCGTGGCCATCCGCTCATCGCTGTCGCATTCGTAGTGATGGGGCTGGCGATGGCCGTTGCGCCAGCGGCACAGCGGTTGTGGCTGCTCGCTGGGGCTTTCTTCGTTGCTAGCGTTGCGGAGGGTGCGGTGGATGTGGGTGGCAACACGCTCATGGTCTGGGTGCATGGCGCAAAGGTCGCCCCGTTCATGAATGCGTTGCACTTCTTCTTCGGCTTGGGCACTTTCGTTGCACCACTCGTCGTGGCACAGGTGATCGCGTCGAGCGGCGGTCAGGTTGCTTGGGCCTATTGGTTGATCGCGCTGATGGCGATCGCGCCGACGCTGTGGCACCTGCGTGTTCCCAGCCCGGTGCGTCCGGCGGTCGCCTATGACCCGGGCAATGTGCGCAGCCACAAGCGCACTGGCTTGGCCCTGTTGATGGCCGTCTTCTTCTTCCTCTACGTCGGGATGGAGATTGCCTTTGGTGGGTGGATCGCCAGCTACGCCGTCGCCGTCGGTTACGGCGATGCTGCAGCGGCTGCTGTGCTTACCTCGGCCTTCTGGGGTGCGTTCATGCTGGGCCGGTTGTTCTCCGTCCCGCTGGCGACGCGCTTGCGCCCGCAGGTGGTCATGCTGCTCGACTTCGCGTTGTGCGGGTTGGGTATTGCACTCTTCCTGCCGGGCAACGGCTCACCGCCGTTGCTGTGGGTTGGCGTGATCGTCGTCGGGCTGGGCATGGCAGCGCTGTTCCCGACAATGATCTCGTTCGCCGAATCTCGCATGCGCATTACCGGCGAGGTCACCGCCATCTTCCTGGCCGGCTCCAGCCTGGGTGGAATGACGCTGCCATGGCTGACCGGCCAGTTGTTCGAACCGATCGGCCCGCAAGTGATGCCGTGGGTGGTGCTGATTTGCACACTGGTAACCGGCCTGACGTTTACGCTGGTCAACACCGTCTCGCAGCCACGACCGAACCGAGGCATGCCATGAAACTCGAAACACTTGCCGTGCACGCTGGCCGCAAGGTAGAGCCGGCGACGCATGCGATCACCCCCTCGATTACGCTTTCGACCACCTTCGAGCGCGCCGAGGATGGCACCTTTCCCGGCGGCCATATTTATACACGCAACAGCAATCCCAACCGCGATGCACTGGAGCGCGCACTGGCAGCGTTAGAGGGTGGCGTCGTCGCAGTAGCCTTTGCCTCCGGCAACGCAGCCACATCGGCAGTACTGCATGCGCTTGCGCCGGGCGACCACGTGATTGCCTCGACCGAGACGTATTACGGCACACGCGCCGTGCTCACCGGCGCGCTGCGGCGCTGGGGCTTGCAGGCTGACTTTGTGGATATGACCGATCCAGCGAACATCGCGCGCGCCATGCGTCCGACCACTCGGCTGGTGTGGGTGGAGACGCCATCGAACCCCCGCCTGCGGTTGACCGACATTGCAGCAGCATCCGAGATCGCCCACGCCGGCGGCGCACGGCTGGTCTGTGACAACACCTTTGCCACGCCGGTGCTGCAGCAGCCGCTGGCACTCGGCGCCGACCTGGTGGTGCACTCCACGACGAAATATATCGGTGGGCACAGTGACGTGCTGGGCGGCTGCGTGATTGCTAGCGCCGCTGATGATTTCATGCAGCGCGTGCGGACATATCAGGTGTTCGGCGGCGCAGCGCCATCGCCGTTCGATTGCTGGTTGCTGTTGCGCAGCATCCCGACTCTGCCATATCGGGTGCGGGCGCAGTCGGAGGGTGCGATGCGCGTCGCAGCATTCCTGGCCGCGCATCCGCGGGTGGCGTGCGTGCACTATCCTGGCCTGCCGGCGCATCCAGGCCATGCGACTGCGTGCCAACAGATGCAGGGTGGCTTCGGAGGCATGTTGTCGTTCCAGGTGAATGGTGGTGAGGCCGAGGCAATGGCCGTTGCTGCGCGCGTGCGCCTGATCGTGCGCGCCACCAGCCTGGGTGGCGTAGAGAGCCTGATCGAGCACCGCGCATCGGTCGAGGGGCCGGATACACCTACGCCGCCCAACCTGTTGCGTCTCTCCACAGGGTTAGAGCATCCTGATGATCTGATCGCTGATCTGGCGCAGGCGATTGCAGAACCGCGATAGACAACCTTCGGTTCTGCGGTGCGCTGCTCAACGCTCACAGCTCAAAGCTCAACTGCATCCCCGCCCGTTGGCCATCCAGCAGCAGGTAGGGCAGGGCACGCGCTGTGATCACGCCTAGCCGGGTCAGTTGGATGGGCTCGCGCAGCCGGCGCTCGCGCCGCGCTTGAATGATTGCGTCTGCACCCTGTGGGCCGATGCCCGGCACCTTTAGCAGTGCTTCACGCTCGGCAAGGTTGACCTCCACAGGCGCGTCTATCAGGTGCTGCCGCGCCCAGGCCAGCTTAGGGTCAACGTCCAGCGGCAGCCGGCCCTGCGCGTCGAACGGCAGCTCCTCGAACTCGAAGCCGTAGTCCCGCAAGAGAAATGAGGCCTGATACAGCCGGTGCTCGCGCCACGGATTCTCCGGTGGCAGGTTTTCCAGCGGCGTGTCGTGCACCGGATGAAAGGCGGAGAAGTAAGTGCGTTGCAGGCCGAACATCCGGGTCAGATACGCTGTGGTTTGCAGGATCTCGACGTCGCTCTCGCCGGCTGCGCCGACGACGAACTGAGTTACCGACGACGGCCACCGGCGGTCTTGCGGCGGAGGCATACTCCGGCGAATCTCTTCTATCCACTTCAGGGGTTGCAGCAGCTCCTCGAAGAAAGTCTTCTTGGGCGCCAGCGCGCTCAGCCGCGACTGGCTGGGCGCTTCCAAGTTGATCGAGACCCGATCCGACAGCGTCATGGCAGCCAGCACCTGGTCGCGTTCGCTGCCTGGCATGAGCTTGAGATGCAGGTAGCCGCGATAGCCTAGCTTGCGGCGCAGGATGGCGGCTGTATCAATCAGCCGGTCTTGCGTGCGGACGCCGCCGCCGATGATGCCGGAGCTGAGGAAGAGCCCTTCGACCGCACCACGCTGGTTCAGCTCGACGAACGTGCGTGCCATCTCTTCTGGCTTGAAGGTGGCGCGGCGAAAGTCGCGGCCGGCACGGAAGGGGCAGTAGTAGCAGTTGCGCTCGCAAGCTGAGGTGAGCAGCGTCTTCAGCAATCGGATGCGCCTACCGCCGGGCATGACAGCGTCATGGATGCCCAACGAATTCTTCTTCGTTTCGCTCAGCGAAACCGACGCGCGCTGCGGGTCGTCACCGAAGATGCGGCGCAGCTCGGCAGGCGCGTGGCCGCATGGCGCAGGCGCATAGAGACTGCGGGTAGCTTCCTCCCCCGGCTCCAGCGCCATCTGCCGGCTGAGCCAGACGAGTTTGCCGAGGGCGTCAATCGAACGCATGTGCTACCGATTGTAGAACATACGTTCTGAACGTCAACCTTCACACCGGTTTCAGCCGACCGTTCTCGAGCATTGCGTTGCTCAGGATGCGCTTCTCGAAGTGCTGCTCCGGGTGGATCGAGGTCACGTGCACCATCACGTAGTGACGCAGCGGTGTGGCGTTGATCTTCTTCACCAGCGTCTCCTCGACCTGGAAGATGCCGGCCGAGTTGCTCATCCGCACCTCGATCTCCACCGGCATCTTACTGCCGTTGGACGGCCGGATGTTTACTTCTTCGATGGCCAGGGCGGACACGGCGTGGATGTCCAACTTGCCCAGGTCAAACGGCATACGCGCCCGACCCTTGGTCATGTCGCAGCCGTCGGCCACAGCGACTACGCCACCTTCCATGAACAGCGGTGGTGGGTTCATATCGTGGCATTGGATGGCCGACAGGATAAAGTCGCTAATCAGTGCCTGCTGTTCGGCATCGTCGTATAACTCGGCTAGCATGTTGGCTAGGATCGGCTGGGCAAGGATCACGCTCATCAATTCGTGGCCGAGGCGATGGGTGGCGTTGCCGATGTCGTGCAGCATCACGCCGGCAAGCGCAACCAGGCAGGCGTCATCCACGTCGCCAGCGCCGGACTTCACCACGTCCATTGGCACGTCGGCCTCGATGAGGAGTTTCATGATCTGCATGGCATACGATGCCGTGACGCGGGCGTGGATCGGACCATGATCGTTGTAATTCAGCTTGCCGACGGTGGTGTAGTTCGACAGATTCCAGTGGGCATCCACGCGCGGGTCGGCTATAAGCATCTCATACATTTGCGCCGTGCGTGGGTAGGGTGTGGAGAGTTCGCGGATGGCGACGTCGGCGCGCATGGCCAGCTCGCCGTAGTCATCCGGCAGCGGCGTGTTCAACTTGGCGCCATCACGCGAGGGGGGATGAGGCAGGATGATACGGGACATCGTTGGAGGCGGCGTGTTGGGTAGCGCATGATCTTTGTCGAATCTTGCGTCTTGCGCTTTGCTCACGCCTTCTTCAAATGCTCCTTCAGCTCTTTGCGCGCTTCTTCCAGTTTCTTTATCAGCGCTTCGTCGCTGTTCTTGAAGCCCTGCACGGTGCGGCGCGCGCACTGCGTGCAGCCCAGGCTGGCGCGATAGCTGTCCAGGTCGCAGGTCAAGCAATTACCCAGCTTTATCATCATGAGTGAGAAAGCCAGCACATCCTCGCTGGTCTCCGGCGACTTGCTCAGTTTGTCAATCAGCTTGCGCCAGGCGACTCCAGGGCGCGCGTCACGAATCTCGGGGATCGAGCGGGCAGGGAAGAGGATTTCGCTGTCAGGATACATGGCTGGTTTTTGGTCGGGTCTGCTGATCGGCGTATATCCAAATCATAGCATCTCGCTGTGAGGTCACAGCACGCGTCTGAAAGCTCGTCTCACGAAGTCTGTGTCATCTGCTGTGTCAATCGGTGGGTTCTCTATAATCTCTGCCTATGGCCCTTCGCCTTTACCGCACCGATGCGTATCTCGTTTCGTTCACGGCGCGGGTCGTTGCGCACGTGACACGCAAAGGCGCGCCGGCGCTCGTCCTCGATCGGACGGCGTTCTATCCCGAAGCCGGCGGCCAGCCCCATGACGTGGGAGTGATTGCCCACGTGCGTGTCACAAACGTGATCGAGGATGCCGACGGGGAGATCTTGCACATCCTCGAGGGCAACACCGTAGATTCCCTACGACCCGGCGATGAAGTTCAGTGTTGCGTGGACTGGGGGCGCCGTTTCGACCACATGCAACAGCACAGCGGACAGCACGTGTTGTCCCAGGCGTTCATCCGCGTTGCCGGCCTGGATACGGTCGCCATTCACATTGGCCATAGCGACTGCACGATTGACCTGCCGGCATCGGCGCTTCCGTCCGATGCGCTCGAACGTGCTGAACGAGAGGCCAACGCCATCGTCATGGAAGACCGACCGATCCTGGCCTATGAGGTGGGTGACGCTGACCTGCCGGCGATCCCGCTGCGCCGTCCCCCCAAGGTCAGCGGCGCGATTCGCATCGTCGAGGTGAAGGACTACGATTGGTCGGCATGCGGTGGCACACATGTGCGCAGCACAGCACAGATTGGCTTGATCAAAATCATCAAAGCCGAGAAGCGCGGGGCGGAGACGCGGATTACCTTTCGCTGCGGCAGCCGGGCGCTCGACGATTACGCGCGCCTCAGCGCCGCGACCGGCCGCCTGATGGAGGCGCTGAGCGCCAGCCGCTACGAAGTGGAGCAGGCGGTGCAAAAGCTGATCGCCGAATCCCGCGCGGATCGCAAAGCCCTGCAAGAAGCCCAGGCGCGGCTGATCGCTTACGAGGCCGCCGAGCTGCTCGCCGGCGCTGCGGACGATGGTGAGCTGCGCTGGGTAGCACAGGCGTTCGCCGGGCGCGATCCATCCGAGCTACGCGCGCTGGCTAAGCAGCTCATGGGCGCGTCGCGCGTTGTAGCATTGCTCGGTGCGTCGGGCGACAAAGCGCAACTGGTCTTCGCGCGCACACAGGATACAACCGGCGACATGGCTGCGGCGCTGCGTCGCGCTTTGGCCGCGCTTTCGCCGAATGATGCGGCGAAGGGCGGGGGTGCGCCGACGTTCGCGCAAGGCGGCGGCGTGCCTGCCGATCAGTCGCAGGTGCAGGCAGCCATCGCTGCGGCGCGCGCGTGGCTACGTGATCAGCCGCGCGCCACTTCGGTTAACGCCGATAAGTCCTGATCGCCCAAGCCGCGCTGCATCGCCATGCGCAACAGCTCGCGCGTGAGCGCGCCGGTTGGGACGGCCACGCCTAGTTCATCGGCCAGGCGCAACGCGTAGGTCACGTCCTTGTGCATCCAGCGCAACGCAAAGTGTGTGTCGGTGTGGTCGCGTTTGGCGACGTGCTCCAACTTCATCTTGACAACCGGGCTGCTGGCCGCACCGACGCCGAACGCCTGCATCACCACGTTCGGGTCGAGGCCGGCCTTGTCGGCCATCGCTACCCCTTCGCCCAGTGCCGCGATGTGGACGGCCGCCATCATGTTGTTGATCAACTTGAAGATGGTGCCGCTGATCGGTGGGCCGAGATGCAGAATGGTCGAGCTGCATCGCTCCAGCACCGGCCGCACCCGCTCGAGCGCATCGGGATGTGCGCCGACCAGGAAGGTCAGTGTGCCGTTAGCGGCAGCAACCCTGCTGCCGGTGACCGGCGCATCCACGAACGCCAGCCTGCGCCCTTGTGCAAGCTGATGCAATGTCCGCACCCATTCCACGGAGAGCGTGCTCGCCTCGATGCCGACGGCGTTCGCGCGCATTGCGTTGAGCGCCCCCTGGTCACCCAGCCACATGGCGCGCGAGGCTGTGTCATCGCCAACCATGCTAATCACGATGTCGGCGTGAGCGGCGGCTTCGCGCGGGCTGCCTGCCCATTGGGCGCCGGCTTCCAGCAGCGGACGCGCCTTTTCCGGCGTGCGGTTGTACACATGAACGATATGGCCAGCTTTCAACAGGTTACGGGCGATGCCGCTCCCCATGATGCCCAGCCCCAAAACGGCGATGTGTTGCATTTTCAGTTCCTTCACCTGAGAATTGCAGAAGATGACTGATCTTACATCGCTGCTTAAGCCCCAACAGCGCTTCGTGTTGGATGCGATTCGCGATGCGGCGCAGGAATCTGGCACACAGGCCTATTTGGTCGGTGGCGCGGTTCGCGACTGGCTGTTGCAGTTACCTGAGATTGATGATCTGGACTTCGTTGTCGAGGGTGACGCGATCGCCCTGGCCAAATCCCTCCGGCAGCGTCACGGCGGCGAGGTACAGGCGTATCCCAAATTCGGTACGGCCACCTGGCGCGTGAACGATGTGGCGATAGACCTGGCCATGGCCAGGCGCGAGTCCTATCCTCGGCCGGCAGCATTGCCGGTGGTCGAGCCGAGCGACCTGCCGACCGATCTGCTCCGGCGCGATTTCACTGTCAATGCCATCGCGATGCGCCTGGACGATTTCACGCTGATTGACCCGTTGGGTGGCCGGGATGACTTGCAGCGTGGCGTCATGCGCATCATCCATGCCCGCAGCTTTATAGACGATCCGACGCGCATGTTGCGCGGGGCGCGTTACGCCGCGCGGTTCAAGTTTGAGCTGGACGCTGAGACACACATTGCCCTGGAAGCCGGCTTGCCCTATGTGCGCGCGCTCAGCGGCGAGCGTGTGAAATACGATCTGGAGTTGAACTTCGAAGATCGCGAGCCGGAAGGCGTACTGATCTTGCTTCGGGAGTGGGGCTTTTTCGAGGCTGCCGGTATCCCCGTGCCGCCGGCCGACCAGTTGGCGTATCGCTTCCGCCGGGCGCGCGAGGTGTTGTGGTCGGGCGAATGGCCCATCGAGACGCTGCACATCGGCGCGCGTGATCTGCTCCATGCGATTGGGTGGGGCGCGTTGACTTACAACATTGGCCAACTCGGCATTGCTCGCTGGGTGGATTGGATCCCGTTCGAGCATCATGTGCGTGACGCGCTGATTGACCTCGGCCCGTTGAGCACTTTGTCGTCGGCGTCCTTTCGCGCCCGGCGCAGCCGGCTATCGGAACTGTTGCACGACTTCAGCGGCTTGTCGCTCTTCCTCGCCTATCTGTTCGAGACGAATAGGCTCAAGTGCGATGCTTTGCTGTGCGAGTGGAAAGATTGGCGCTGGGTGAAACCCGTAACTACGGGCGATGATTTGCGCGCGCTCGGACTGTCCCCCGGGCCGGCTTACGGCCGAATTTTGAGCCGGCTGCGCAAGGCCTGGTTAGATGATGAGGTGAAGTCCTATGCTGATGAGCAACGCCTGTTGCAACAGTTGATCGAGGTGGAGGGGATGTGATAATATTAGGCCAGCGGCCCCTTCGTCTAGTGGTCCAGGACGAAGCCCTCTCAAGGCTTAAACACGGGTTCGAGTCCCGTAGGGGTCATGTAAGATAGAAAAACCAGGCTTCTTCAAGAAGCCTGGTTTTTGTTTCCCGGTTGCGAAAGCGCCAATGGTGACGCGACTTTCGGATGGGGTTCACATGGCAACGACAACTTATGATGTCGCTATCGTCGGAGCAGGCATCGTTGGCCTGGCAACTGCCTATGCCCTCTCGCAGCGCTGGCCTGCGCTGCGCCTCGTCGTGTTGGAGAAGGAAGACGAGGTCGCTTGCCACCAAACCGGCCACAACAGCGGCGTGATTCACTCCGGCATCTACTACAAGCCTGGTTCGCTCAAGGCGCGGCTGTGCCTGGAAGGTGTGCGTAAGCTGGAGGCCTTCTGTGACGCGTATGGCATCCCCTACTGCCGCATCGGCAAGGTGATTGTGGCGACGTGCGAGGAAGCGTTGTCACGATTGGACGATCTCTTCGAGCGCGGCGTCGCGAACGGCGTGCCTGGCTTGCGCAAAATCGGCCCCGAAGCGTTGCGCGAGATCGAGCCATATGCCGCTGGATTGCGCGCTATTCATTCACCCAACACCGGCATCGTGGATTACACACAGGTAGCCTATAAGCTGTGCGCGCTGTTGCATGCGCGCGGCGTCGTCGTGCGCACTACGTCCCAAGTGACTGCCGTTCGCACGGTGAGTCAGGGTGGCGACCATTTGCGCATCAGCATTGCGAACGGTGACGAAGTCGTAGCGCGCCGTCTGATCAATTGTGCCGGCTTGCATTCCGATGCCGTCGCACGCATGATGGGCTTGCAACCCGACGTGCGGATCGTGCCTTTCCGTGGCGAGTACTACTTCGTCAAGGAGAGCCGGCACTATTTGGTGCGTGGGTTGATCTACCCGGTGCCTGATCCGGCTTTCCCCTTCCTCGGCGTGCACTTCACGCGCACGATTCACGGCGAGGTCGAGGCCGGCCCGAATGCTGTGTTCGCCTTCGCCCGCGAGGGTTATTCGATGGGGCGCGTGAATCTGGACGACCTGGCCGGTGTATTCGCTTTCTCCGGCTTCCGAAAAGTGGCGCGTAAATGGTGGCGCACCGGCGCGTTCGAAATCTATCGTTCGCTCAGCAAATCGGCCTTTGTGAAGTCGTTGCAGGCGCTCGTGCCGGAGATCACCGGCGACGATGTCGTACGAGGCGGGGCAGGGGTGCGTGCACAGGCGATTTCAGCCGATGGGCAATTGGTGGATGACTTTCACTTCATGGAGACGCCACAGTCGCTGCATGTGCTGAACGCCCCCTCGCCGGCTGCGACGGCCAGCCTGGCAATCGGCGAGTATATCGCTGCGCGGGCTGAGTCCACCTTTCTTTAGGTAGTCTTTCTGTTGTGCCTACTTCTCGCCGTCCTGCATCGCCACAACTACCCAGTTGGCGAGTGTGAGGCTGACCGGCCTTCCGTTGCTCGCTTTACATGCGCGATGTAACGTCCCAAGCGCGGGTAGTCAAAGATTGGCTGCACGCAGCCATCGGCGCGGTGAGTGAGGTGAGTCATGTATCGGAAAGTCCTCGTGCCCCTTGACGGTTCAGCGCTGTCGAGCGCGGTGTTGTCTCGCATCCGTCCGATTGCGCGGTGTTCCGGCGCGCGCGTTGTGTTGCTGCGCGTCGTCCCAGAGATCGGCATGCGCATCGGCGCGCCGGCGCCGCCCACTGATGCGCAACTTGCAGCACAGCCAGATGCGCCCCTTGAGACCGTTCCGCTGGAGATTGCGCACTATGAATCTGCCGCGCGTGAATATCTCGACCGCGTCGCGGCCGAATTAGCTGCGGCGGGCATCGTGACCCATACACGGGTCGTGACCGGCCCTGTCGCTGAGGGCATCCTGGATGTCGCGAACGAAGAGGGCGTGGATTTGATTGCCATGTCCACGCACGGCCGGGGTGGTCTGGGCCGCTTCTTGCTGGGTAGCGTTGCCAGCCAAGTCGCCCATTACGCCAAAATGCCAGTCTTGCTCGTGCGCGCAATGACGGATGAACAAGCACCGGCAGAGTACAGCTACCGGAAGATTCTGGTGCCGCTCGATGGCTCGGATTTCTCGCATGCGGTGTTGCCTCATGCGCGTGAGGTGGCTGTGTGCGTTGGTGCGCAGGTGATCATGTTGCAGGCCATCCCCGAGCCCGAGCCAGAGGCAAGCGAGGCGCACTGGATGCTCACCTTTGGCGGTCCGGCGTCCATCGGCGAGGTGCCGGGCGAAGGCGGTCTGCGTCCTGGCATGGATCCGTTGGTACGGCGCCAGTGGGCCGAGTCCATCCGTGCTGAACTGGTCAGGCGCACCGAGTATGAGATGGAAGCTGCACAGAGCAACCTCAACGCCGCAGCGTCGGTCTTCAAATCGGCAGGTGTGCCGGTCGAGACGATGATCCAGGTTGGCCGACCTGCCGAGGTCATCCTGGATGCTGCAACCGCAAATGCGGTAGACATGATCGCGATGGCGACGCATGGTCGCAGCGGCATCCAGCGCCTTTTGCTCGGCAGCGTGGCCGACCGCATCGTGCGCCATGCGCATGTGCCGGTGTTGATGGTGCGGCCGGAGTCTACGGGTACGTAAGCAGACGGCCGATCTCGGCTTGCGCGCCGGAATCGGTGCATTGACACGCAGGGCAAAGCGCGCGAGCGGGGTAATCGCAACGTGTTTCGAACGCGTCGGGCACCTAATCTCAGAACCACGCCGCGTTAGATATACTCGGCGGGGAGATGCAACGCATGTGCCTTGCCCGCGTGATGATTCCTTCCCTCTTCGTGCTGAGCAGCCTGTCTGGCGCAATGCCTGTTGCGGGCGCCGGCGACGGAAGCTGGACGCAAGCCAAATGGACGACGCCTAGCAGCGCGTTGGTCGTCAAGCCCCTCACCACCGATTCGTTCTTTCGCCCGACTGACGTGCCGGTGAACGGAAGGCTCACCGGCACGTTCGGCGTGTGCGTCGGCGCCGGCGTTTGGTGTCGGGCTGCCAACGATGCTCAATCCGGGCAGGCGCTGCGGCTGGCCGGCAATCATCGCAGTGATGGCGCTAATCCGTGGTCGAGCGACCTGAACGGCGATGGTATCTCGGAGCTACTGGTCGCCAACTGGTGGGACAACGAGAATACACATGTCTTCACCGGCGGCTGGATTTACTGGGGACACGGTGCGCCGAGTAGGCCGCGCTGGAGCGTCCGTGAGCGCACTGCCCTGCGGGGGATAGGTACGCATGGCATGCTCCCGGCTGACTTGAACGGCGATGGCTGGCCGGAGATGATCCTCTCGAACTTTCGCAGTGACGTTACGCGCAACGTGGACAGCTACATCTATTGGGGAAATGCGGGCTCGGGAGTGCGGGGCGTGGCCTATCGTGAGGTCAACCGCACGGAGTTGCCGGCTCCCGGCGCACATGGCATCGCTGTGGCCGATCTAAACCGCGATGGCCGACTCGAAGTGATCTTCGCCCGAGCCAATGATGACGACACCCACAAGATTGACAGCTATATCTATTGGGGGCAGGCTGGGGGTGCGCATGGCGTAACCTACAGCCCGGCCGCCCGCACCGGGCTACCCACACGTGGCGCACATGGCGTTGCAGTAGCCGATTTGAATGGCGATGGCTGGCCGGAACTGGTCTTCGCGAACAAATTCGACGGCGATGCCTTTGCCATCGAGAGCTATATCTACTGGGCGCAGCCGGGTGGTGAGTATGGCGTGACCTACAGTCCCGCGGCGCGCACGGCGCTACCCACGCTGGGCGCGTTCGGCATTGCGGCAGCCGACCTGAATGACGATGGTCGCCCCGAAGTCATTTTTGCAAATTGGTCTGATGGCAAAACCTATGCCGTCAGTAGCTATGTATATTGGGGCTTGCCGGGTGGCCCCTATGGCGTGACCTACAGACCTGCGGCGCGTACCGAACTGCCGGGCATTGGGGCGATGAAAGTCAGCGTCACGGATCTTAACAATGACGGCAGGCTCGACGTGGTGCTGCAGAACTACGACGGCGGGTTCATTCGCGTCTTTTGGGGACCGTTGCCGGCCAATGGTTCGGCGACGAACTTCTGGACGCTTCCTGAGTCGTTTGGCTTCCGCGGCCTGAGCTTGAGCGACTTGAACAGCGATGGCTACGTGGATCTGATGGCCAGCCAGCAAGGTATTGATCCCGATCCGGCTGGCAGCTACTGGCAGGGTGGCGCACTTGGGCAGATTCACTTTCACAGCGGGGATAGCCGCATGCCCTACCTCGTGACGCCGACCTTTCAATTGCCGGCGCTGAGCGCGGCCAGCATTTACGCCTCGTTCGGTCCCGGCCGCGGGACGAACGGGGATTGGTTCAGCCAGCCTCGCCCGATCTACCGCACCTCCTTCCCCAACTTCGGTGTGCTCGAATCGGTGGTGATGCCTGGTGGGCACAACGGAACGCTCTGGGCGCAAGTGCAAGCCGATGCCGAAATTGCGCCGGGCACGGGGATCACTCTGTTCGTTGCGGCCAGCGATGACCTGAAGGCGTTGGCCGACCCGATATGGGCGAAGGTTGGCGCAGTCGATGATGGGAGTTGGTCACAGATCCTCGACAACGTGAAAGGTCGCTATGCCCGTTATCGCGTCGTGTTGTGGCGCGATCGGACGACCGAGGCCAGCCCAGTGCTGCGACGCATCACGTTCAGCTACGCTGCGCCGTAAGCTATCGAGCCCTGATGAGCGCCTGCACAACACTGGACCTGTAGCGAAGGTTCCTATAAAGCCAGGCGTTGACTCCGGCCGCTGCCGGTTGCGATTGCGCGGTTGATGCCGGTTATATGCCGACGGCTGGCCTGGGAGAGACACATAGTGTTGCAAAAGTAAGGGGCAATAGTATTATCCCGCGCGAATGTCAGCCGCGTTGCTCGCGCTCATGCGAGATTTTCGACATTGAAGGAGGAGAAAGCCTCATGAATCGCCGTGCATTGCTCTTTTTTGCTGCATGTGTCACGCTTGTGACGGCGTGCGGCGCGCCGCAGCCCGCCTCGCCTGCGCCGGCTACAGATGCTGCGGCGCAGCCGGCTGCGCCGGCCGCCGACCGCGCGCGCACCTTGATCTTGGCCATGCCTTCGCTGCCGACGAACCTCGATCCGGGCGTCGCCACCAGCGGTGCGGAGAACATGCTCCATCGCGCGCTATACGAGGGATTGGTGAATTTCAAGGGCGAGAGCACCACCGAGGTCGAGCCGGTGCTGGCCGAGTCATTCGAGGCAAACGCCGACCAAAGCGTATGGACGTTTAAGCTGCGCCGCGGCGTGAAGTTTACCGACGGCGCAGACTTCAACGCCGAAGCAGCCAAGATCGGCTATAGGCGCATGGTGGATATCGGCTTGTTGGGGAACACGATCAATCGCTTCACCGGCGGCGATGTCGAGAACAACTTGGCGGTAAAGGATGAATACACGCTAGAGTGGCGCTGCGGCTTCCCATGTCCGAATTTGCCTCAGGCGCTGGGCACGGCCTATGGCACGCTGTTCGTGTCTCCTAAGGCCTTGCAGGCGCACGCGCAGGTCACCGACGGCAAAAGCGACTATGCGCAAGCCTGGTTCACCAACAACGCAGCCGGCACCGGCCCGTATATGGTCGAGAGCATCAAGCCGAATGAGGAGATCGTCTTTGTCCGTAACCCGAATTACTGGCGAGGGTGGAATGATGGCAAGCAGCGCTTCGAGCGCATCGTCATTCGCAACGTCCCTGAGCCTAGCACGCGCCGCCAGTTGCTGGAGAAGGGCGACGCCGACATCGCGCTGATCTCGACCGTGGAGGACTACAAGGCGCTGCGCGAGACAGGACGCTTCCAGGGCAGCGATAAGCCGCTCTTCCGCATCAATTACATCACGTTTACCAAACGCGGCGTGTTGACGGATCCGCGCATGCGTCGGGCAATCTCGTATGCCTTCGATTACGACGGCTACGCCAAAAACGTCGAGGGTGGGCTGATGCAACGCGGCACTTCTCCCTGGCCCAGCGGCATGAGCAGCGCGGTCGGCACGAGCGGTTTTCAATACACCTTCGACTTGGACAAGGCGAAGGCGCTGCTTCAGGAAGCCGGCGTGCCCCCAGGCACAGAGATCACCTACCTCTACGCCACCGGCTATGGCTACTATGAGCGTATGGGGCAGGTGCTTCAGGCCGGCTTGGAGCAGATCGGACTGAAGCTCAAGCTGGAGGAACGCGACGAGGCGACCTTCAACGACATCTTCTATGGCTCACGCCCGGTGGAAGAACTGCCCGACCTTATGGGCTACGCCTGGTGGCCGGATTACGACGACTTCTACAACTACGTCAATCCCGTCTTTCACACGCGCAACGACCAAAACGATGGGCTGGGCAACGGCGCGCTCTACAGCAACGCCGAGCTGGATGCGCTGATCGAGCAAAGTAAGACCGAGACCGACCCGGCTAAGCTGCAAGCGATCTATGAGCGAGCACATCAAATCCTAATGTTCGAGGACCCTGCCGGCCTATACGCTGCCGAACCGCAGGAGGAGATTTTGATCGCCAACAGCGTGAAGGGGCATCCGTGGAACCCGATCCACGTCAAGACATTTGACTTCTACGGCCTCTATCGCGAGTGATCGGCCAGTTTGTCCTGCGTCGTCTGCTCGGCTTGTTGGCCGTGCTGGCGGCGATCTCGGTTGCGACGTTCGTGTTGGCGCGCGTGGTGCCCAAGGATCCTGCGCGCTTGATCGCCGGGCCGCGCGCCAACACGCAGGCCGTCGAAGCGTTGCGCGAGCGGCTCGGCCTGAACAGCTCACTCCCTGAGCAGTATGCCCGTTACATGGCCGGGCTGCTCCAGGGCGATCTCGGGTGGTCGTTCAGCACCAAACGGCCGGTGTTGCAAGATATTCGGACCTTCCTGCCGGCCACCGCTGAGCTGACCATCGCGGCGCTGCTCATCAGCTTGCTGATCGGCCTGCCGGCAGGCGTGTTGAGCGCTGCCTGGAGAAACTCGCCTTTTGACTACATCGGGCGCTTCTTGTCCACGTTGGGCGTGTCGCTGCCGCCGTTCTGGGTAGCGCTGGTGGGTCAGTTGGTAGGCTACTACGTGTTGTCGTGGTTGCCGGTAGGCGGTCGGCTGAGCCAGGAAATCGCGCCGCCACCGACGCTGACCGGCTTCTACACGGTGGACAGCGCGCTTGCTGGCCGATGGGCCACGTTTGCGGACGCGCTGTGGCACTTGCTTCTGCCCGCATTCGTGCTGAGTTTTGGAGTGATCGCCGTGTTCCTGCGCATCATGCGCGCCAGCATGTTGGAGGTGTTGCAGCAGGATTACATCCGCGCCGCGCGCGCTAAAGGTCTGACCCATCGTGCCGTGGTGTTGCGGCACGCCGCGCGCAACGCGATGATTCCCACGCTGACCATCCTGGGCTTGCAGGTCGGCCTGCTGATGAGCGGCTCGTTCCTCATCGAGAGCATTTTGCAATGGCCGGGCCTGGGCTTATACGCGGCGAATGCGTTGTTGGCCGCCGACTACAACGCCACCATGGGGGTGACGTTGGTCTTGGCGACGATTTACACCGTCGCCAACGTCGTGGTGGACATCGCGTATGGCCTGGCCGACCCACATTTGAGAGTGACATGAGGCGGTTCTTACGCCAAAGCCGGCTGAACAGCTTTGCCGCAGTGCTGTGCGCGCTTATCCTCTTGGCCGCGATATTCGGCGAGGCGCTTGCCCCGCATCCTCCGCGCAAACAAAATCTGGCCTGGCGGCTACAACCGCCTTCTGCGGCGCACTGGTTTGGCACCGATGACTTTGGCCGGGACATCTTTAGCCGCGTGTTGAGCGGAGCGCGCATTTCGGTGCAGGTTGCGGTCGTGGTGCTGAGTGTGGCCGTGACGGTCGGCACACTGATCGGCGCAGTCGCCGGGCTGTCGGGGGGCTGGGTGGACACCGCGCTGATGCGTCTGACGGATGTGTTTCTGGCCTTCCCGGCGCTGATCCTCGCTTCGGCCATCGGCGCGACGCTGGGCAACAACCTGACCAATACGATGTTGGCGCTGAGCGTTGTGTATTGGCCATGGTATGCCCGCTTGGCGCGCGGGCAAGTGTTGGCACTCTCGCAGCGCGAGTTCGTGCAGGCGGCGCATGCCGTTGGCATGAGCACATCGCAGATCCTCAGTCGTCACATGTTGCGCAACATCCTGCCGATCTTGCTGGTGCAGATTAGCCTAGACGTGGGCTACGTCATTCTTTATACCTCGGCGCTGAGCTTTCTCGGCCTGGGCGCACAGCGCCCGGAGCCGGAGTGGGGGCTGATGCTCAACGACAGCCGTAAATTCGTGCAAACTGCGCCGTGGACGATGTTCTATCCCGGTCTGGCGCTTACCGTGACTGTGCTGGCGTTCAATCTGCTAGGCGACGGCTTGCGTGACTACCTCGATCCGCGCCTGCGCGCCGGGCGTGGGTAAGCCAAAAAGTGTGTGGAAGTTGACTTGGACCCGCGGCGGGTGGTGAGCTTTATACCAAAAAGTGAATACCGCTCCATGTTCGGGGCGGTATTCACTAATTGCGGAAGCGACGGGATTCGAACCCGCGGTCTCTGCCTTGACAGGGCAGCGTGTTAGGCCTCTACACCACGCCTCCAATCTATCGTTTGCAGACTGCAACTATACCATAGCTTGTGTCCGGCTCAAGACGTAGATCGCGATGCGCGCTTGCCAGTTGGGGAAAGCGCGCACCGGCCTGTCACCCGCAAATAATCGGACCGACTCGATCTTCGCCTGGATGCACGCCGCAAGGGCTTCGAATTGCGGCAGCGTGATTGCTCGAGCGCGCGCTTCGCCGGAGCACAAGTCGCCTCCGATGCCCTGGCCGCGAAACATTCGCCAGCGCATGCGCCAGTAGCCGGCGTTTTCGAACGAGATCACCGCGCGCCGACCCACGCGCAACATCTCATTCGCTACTGAGATTGGATGATCCAGGTAGGCCAGGGTCTGGCTGAGGATGACGTAATCGAATGCGCCATCGGGGTAGTCGGCCAGTCCTTCCTCGATGTTGCCCTGGCGTACCGATAGCCCACGCGCGATGCAAGCCCGTACATTTGCTTCGCTCAACTCCACGCCGCGGGCAAGGACTTGACGCTCGTGAATCAGCCGCGCCAGTAATTCGCCATCGCCACAGCCCAGATCGAGCACGCGGGCTTTGGGCGGGACCAGCGCAACGATGGCGTCGAGATCAGGGCGTTTTCCGTTGAGGCTCATAGGCTTGCCTCTGCAAGGCGCGCATGTGCGCCTTGCAGAGGATCATGCGTCTGGGCTTTAGACTAGGGCAAAGCACCGACTCGGGCCGCCGGTGGCGCCAGCGATCTTTGGCCCACCGACAACAACTGTTGCGCCGCGCGCCGGCACTTGGCTCAAGTTAGCGGTGCATTCGATGCCCCAGCGGTTGCTGGGCAGCCACTTGAAATGCACGGCAAAATCTTGCGACGGCCCATGATCCAGGCTGAGTGTGTCCACCATGATGCCCTTTACCTGCCGATTGGCGAGCAGCCACTCGATGGCGTCAATCCCGAAGCCGGGGAAGTGCATTACTTGCTTGTCGTCGGCGTTGCGGAACTTCGGGGTGTTAACATGGGCGTCCCAGCCACTGTTCATTGCCACGATCGCGCCGAACGGAATGCGGCCCCAGCGGCGCTCCCATCGCTGCAGGTCGTCCTCGGTGACCAGCGCGTCTGGATCCTTGGCTGCCTTTTCGCGTATATCCACTACGATGAGCGGGCCGATCAAGTTCTCCGGCGGAATGAGATCGGCCGTTGCCTGATTTGAGAAATGGAAGGGTGCATCCATGTGCGTCCCCGTGTGTTCGTTGATCGTCCACTCTTTCAAGTTGTAACCATCCTTCTTCAGCGTGAAGATCTCTTTGATCGCGAGTTGTGGTTGACCGCCAAACGTCGGGAAGTTCGGCGTCAGTGGGTGTGTCAGGTCAATCACCTTGTTCACCCGCACCGAAAGCGGCCGGAAGAGCTCTTCTTTGGCGTTCACCGGCGTCGCCAGGAATGCTGCCGAGGCGACAGCCGCTGCGCCGCCGGCCGCCTTGAGAAAGCTGCGGCGGTCGAGCGTTTCTGCGATCTTCTTTTGACATTGCGGAACACACATAGGAATACACCTCCTTGGAAAAATGGGGAGCGGGATGCTCCGCGCACCTGCCCGGGTCCACACTCCCGAACTTCTGTGGTCAGTGTGTCGTCTCCACGCGTTTCAAGAAATCACGCGTTAACTCCGCAAGTCTATCCACTTCCAGCAAAAACGCATCATGGCCATAGTTGCTGTCTATCTCGACGTAAGTCACATCAATGTCATTCTGCAGCAATGCGCGCACCAACTCCTTCGACTGCCATGATGGGTATAGCCAATCCGAGGTGTAGCTCACGACCAGGAACCTGGCTGTCACCTTGCGAAAGGCGTCGGCCAGCGACGGTAGACCGTACGATAGGTCAAAGTAGTCCATCGCCTTACTCAGGTAGAGGAACGAATTGGCGTCGAAGCGCTTGGTGAACGAGTGGCCACGATAGTTCAGATAGCTCTCTACCTCGAACTCTGGGTCGAAGCGCCAGCCGTAGCCTTCGCTGCCGTTGCGCAAGCGTCGGCCGAACTTCTCACGCATCGAGGCGTCGCTCAAGAAGGTGATGTGACCGATCATGCGTGCCACGGCCAACCCGGCGTTGGGCGGTGTCTTGCCGTAGTAGTCGCCGTTGTTCCAGTTCGGATCGGCATAGATGGCCTGGCGCGGCACTTCGTTCAGGGCGATGGTCTGCGGCGATAGGCGTGCAGTTGCTGCCAGCACAATTGCGCTGCGCACGCGATCAGGATACGAGACTGTCCACTGCAGCGCTTGCATCCCGCCCATGCTGCCGCCAGTGACTGTCAGCCATCGCTCGATGCCCAGGTGATCGGTCAGCAAACGCTGCGCCTCCACCATATCCGCGATGGTCACGATGGGGAAGCTCAGCCCGTATGGCCGGCCGGTCTTCGGGTTGATGGATGATGGACCGGTACTACCGCCGCACCCGCCGATGACGTTCGAGCAGACCACAAAGTGCCTGTCGGTATCGAACGCTTTGCCCGGCCCGACGGCGTCATCCCACCAGCCGGGCTTCGGGTCGTCGTGCGAGTGCCGGCCGGCGACGTGCGCATCGCCGCTCCAGGCGTGGCAGATGAGGATCGCATTGCTGCGATCCCCATTCAACTGGCCATACGTTTCATACGCCAGCGTGATTGGGCCGAGCGTCGCGCCGCTCTGTAGCTGGATCTCGCCGTCGTAGTGAAAGTATTGCGTCTGGACAATCATCGGGGTTAGCGGTTTCAAAGGTGTCAGCTGTGTCGTTGGTGTCAGAGTGTCGAGGTGTCGTTGGTGTCAGTGGCGCTTTGCGACACTGGTGACACTCCCAACACCAACGACACTCATGACACCGCGTGATCTACGCCTTCACCTTATGCCCGTTGCTCACTACAGCTACGGCTGCTTCCAGCGCCTGCTCGAGGTCCCAGATGATGTCACGGATGTCCTCCAGGCCGATGCTCAGGCGCACGAAGTCGTCGGTCACGCCGGTGGCCCGTTGCTCTTCGGGCGTCAATTGCGAGTGCGTGGTGGTGGCGGGATGGATGGCCAGCGACTTGGCGTCGCCGATGTTGGCCAGGTGCGAGAACAACTTCAGGTTGTTGATGAATTGTCGGCCAGCCTCACGTCCGCCCCTGATGCCGAAGCCTACCAGTGCGGTTAACCCCTTGGGCGCCATGCGCTTGATCTTCTCGTACTGCGGATGGCTGGGCAGGCTGGGATGAATCACCCAAGAGACATGGGGGCTCTTCGATAGCCACTCGGCCACCGCGTTGGCGTTCTGGATGTGGCGCTCCATGCGGATGTGCAGTGTCTCCAGGCCGATGATATTCAAGAAAGAGTTGAATGGGCTTTGTGCCGCGCCGATGTCGCGCAGCAGAGTCAAGCGCGCCTTGAGGATATAGGCCGGCGCGCCGAGCTGAGAATACACCAGGCCGTGGTAGCTGGGGTCGGGCTTGTTGAAGTAGTCGTTGTGGCGCCAGCTCTTGCTCCAGTCGAACTTGCCGGCATCCACGATTGCGCCGCCGATGCTGAGGCCGTGGCCGCCGATGTACTTAGTCGTCGAGTGCACCACGATATCTGCGCCCCACTCGATCGGCCGCAACAAGTAGGGCGTCGGCGTGGTATTGTCAATGATCAGCGGCAGGCTGTTCTCGTGTGCGATGGCAGCCACCTCTTGCAAGGGGAAGATGTCCAGCTTGGGGTTGCCGACCGATTCGCCGTAAATTGCCTTGGTGTTCGGCTTGATTGCTCGGCGAAAGTTCTCCGGATCGGTCGGATCCACAAACGTCACCTCGATGCCCAGCTTGGGTAGCGTGTAGTGGAACAAGTTGTAGGTGCCGCCGTAGAGCGACGCTGAGCTGACGATGTGGTCGCCGGCCTGGGCGAGGTTGAGGATGGCGAATGTCTCCGCTGCCTGGCCGGATGCTGTCACCAGCGCCCCAACGCCGCCCTCAAGCGCGGCCAGCCGCTGCTCGACGACGTCATTGGTCGGGTTCATGATGCGCGTGTAGATGTTGCCGAATTCTTTCAGCCCGAACAGATTGGCCGCGTGGTCGGTGTCACGGAACTGATACGACGTGGTCTGATAGATCGGCACCGCGCGTGCATTCGTCGTCGGGTCGGGTCTGGTTCCTGCGTGCAGGACTTGCGTGTCGAAGTGGAACGGATGGTCGGACATGGTTTAGCTCGTTGCTCCTTTCGTCTGTATGCGTATTGCGTATCACATGTGCACGACGCGCATCACGCAATACGCAACCCGTGATGCACGCCGTGGAAAAGTGAATAGCCCTCTTGCGCGGTAAGACAAGAGGGCGTAAATCTGCGTTGCCGCCTCCTCTCATCTTCCAGTTTGCGCTGCCGGAATTGGCACCGTTTCAGGCTTAGGATTTCGGGGCTTTCGGGATTGTGCCGATTTATCGGCGATCCGGAAGCCATCGCCTGGATGGTTGCCGAGGTTTCACAGGGCCGGTCCCTCCACCTCTCTGGATAAGAGTGCGCGATTGGGCGATATTCTACTTTTCTGAACGATGGGAAAGAATAGCGACCTGCAAAGTTCTTGTCAAGCCCCAATTCACAAGTAGAATCGCACATTATGAGCGACGCTTCGGGCTTCAATCGCTGGTTCATCGTCACCGTCGCATTGGTCATTGGTTTTCTTATCGGCGTCGCCTTCGCTGCCTATCTGGTGTATGCCTGGGTGCCGGCCAATATCATTCTGCGTGATGCGCCGCCGCGCTTCTTGCGCTTCGATCCTGCCGGCGACCGGCCCGACTATCGCGATGTGTATGTCGCCCGCGTAGCTGCGCGCTATGCTCAAGGCGTGCAGGTTGGTCAGCCCGAGTCCGCCTTGACCCAAGCGCAACAGGCGCTGGGTGTGACGACCGGCGACGCCACGCCGATTGAGGCGCTGGCCATGGCTCGCAGCGCCGAGCAGGCCGCCCGCAACGAAAACGCCCGCGAAGGTGCCAATCCCGACCAGGGATGGTTCACGCTGGCGGATCAGAACAGCCTCACTTTATTGGCTGAACGTCTAGAGCAGGTGAAAGATCAGCAGCCTGTCATTGCTCAGTCGGTGATCGAGGCGCGCCGGAATGCGGCGTTGCTCGGCGGATTGCTGCTGCTGTTGTGGATCGCCTTGTTGACCGGCCTGCTGCTGCTTGTCGTGAATTTGCTCAAGCCCGCGCCGGTGTCTGCCACTGCACCGGCAGTTGCGCCTCGTGTCGCCAGCGAGGCTGGGGCGCGCCCGGCGGCTGTGGTCAACGTCAACGTCGGCGATGGGCAGGTTGCTATGGAGGCGTCGGCGGCTGCCCCCACCGAGCCTGGCACCATTCCCACCCTCTATTCGCCGTCGCCGGTGCGTGTCGGTTCACCGTTGCCCGGCGAATCGCTCATCAACACCTTTCACGCCGTTTATGAGCATGGCAACGAGAACTTCGATGAAGGGTTCCAGATCAGCGCGACCAGCGGCGAATTGATCGGCGAGTGCGGCGCATCGGTCGCCGATCGCGTCAGCCTGACTTCGCCCTCGCGGGTGACGGCGCTGGCGATCTGGACGTTCGATAAGAATGACTTCCAGAGCACGACCAAGGTGATGCTCACCCCATACGCCTATCGTAACAACGTCATGCGCAGCAAGCTAGCAGCGCGCGGCGAACTGGTGCAAGCGGCGCCGGGCATATTCGAGATCGTCACCTCGACGTTGCGCGTCGAAGTCGAGGTGCGTAATCTGCAATTACTGCCGCTCGACGGCGATCCGGATGGCTACTTCCAACGAGCGGAATTGGAATTCCGCGTCTACAAGAAGCCATGATATCGGCGCGGTGACCGTGCATGGCGCGCGGCTCTCTCGTTTGCAGCACGCGCGGCGCGTATTTGATCGCCTCGATTGGTGGCACTTGGATGAGTGGATCGCTAGCGACCTGTGGTCATTCGACGACGGTGACGCTGCGCTTCTGCTCACACCACTCGATCTAGCTGAGGCCGATGCGCTTAGCGCGACGCGTGCCGATGTGGCCTGGGTGCGCTGGTGCGCAGTCGCCGATGGCATATCGCCGGCAGCGCACCTGGCAAATGTGTTCGGCGAAGCCGAAGCGCGACTGGCGTTGCGTGGCGTGCGCGAGGTGTGGTGCATCGTTCATTCATCCGAATGGATCAGGCCTTATCTGCGCGAGCTTGGCTACCACATTGCCGAGCGATTGCTCACGTTCGAGATCGAACCGCAACGCGTGCTGGATGTGTCGTCGTTCCTGACCGGCTTGCAGGTGCGCCCGGCACACATGGCCGATCTCGAAGCGCTCTGTGCCTTGGATGCGCGCGCCTTTGATGAGCCATGGCGTTATTCGCCTGTGCTGATGCAGCGCGCAGTTGCGCAGGCGTTTGCAACCACAGTAGCCTTGTATGGCGGGGTGCCGGTTGGCTATACGTGTGCTGTCCTGCATGAGGAGAGCGGGCACGTCGTACGGTTGGCCGTCCAGCCGGAACTGCGCCGTCAGGGAATCGGCGCGAGCTTGCTGTGTGACGTGGTCATGCGGCTGGCACAGGCCGGTGCGCGAGTTGTCTCGCTCAACACTCAGGCTAGCAATCATACGGCGCAGCGGCTGTATCGCCGGCTGGGATTCACGCCGGTAGATGAGAAGCTGCCGGTCATGCGCAAAGTTCTTGTGCGTGAAGCAGAGGGAAGAATTGCGTGAAGCGCGCTCCGACACACAAGCACGCCAAGGATCAGCGCGTGCAGCGCAGCAACATCCGTCGCGCCCAAGCCGCCGGCAAAAGCCGGGCGCGCGCGCAGTTGCAGCAGGTAGCTGCTGCCAGCGCCGCCGATGCGCCGGAGCACGAGACTGCTGCCGTCTTTCCGCGTGCAGCTCGACGCTGGTTCATCGGGCTGACGTTGGTGATTGCGCTCGCCGGTGTGGCGATCATTGCGCTGCAGAATGCGCCACGCTGGCTGTCGGCGGCGATGCAATCACAAGCCACGGCCGATGCAGCGCTGCTCGAAGCGACGCGCAACGCTGCAGTTGCGACACAGGATGCAACGCGCATCGGCATCGTCAGCGGTCATCGCGGCCACGATAGCGGGGCCGTATGCGACGATGGCTTGACCGAGGCGTCGCTGAATTTTGTGCATGCGACTCGCGTGGCCGAGGTGTTGCGCGCCGAGGGCTACATTGTGGATGTACTAGACGAATTCGACCCTCGGCTGCGTGGCTACCGGGCGCGTGTCCTGCTCAGCATCCATGCCGACTCGTGTGCACGGATCAATGATCTGGCCACCGGCTTTAAGGTGGCGCGCGCCGTGCACAGCCGGGCACCGGATGAGGCGGATCGCCTGGTCGCTTGTTTGACGGCGCGTTATAGAGCGCACACCGGCCTGCGCTTTCATACCAACACCGTCACGCGCGACATGACACAGTATCACGCCTTCGATGAGGTTGCACCCGAGACGCCGGCGGCTATCATCGAGACCGGCTTCATGTATCTCGACCGGCCGTTGCTGGAAGGCCGGCCGGAGGTGGTGGCTCAGGGCATCGTCGAGGGACTGCTGTGCTTTCTGCGCAGCGAGGCCTCGTGAGAAATAAGGATAGGTCGGACTGCTCCGCGCGTTTGATCCTTGATCTGCATAGTTTGATCTACAATCCTTCATGTTAGCCATGGCGTTCCTCAAAAGGCTGCTGCAATTGGTTGTGCTGTGCGTGATGATGGCGCTACTGTTGGTAGCTATTCCGCTGGTTGTCTCGGCGGAGCACCAGGCGCAGCCGGCCGCCCAGTCCCCGGCACGCGAAGCTGTGCAGCCTCAACCCCAGCAGGTTGCGGCGGTAGAAGACGCCCGCCCCTCCGCTCTAGCGCAGACCTTTGCTGCTGCCCCGGCGGTTCCAGCCGTCTCGTCGTCGCGCGTTGCGACTGTAGCGCAAGCGCCGGTTCAACCCGTCAACGTCCAGCCGGCGGTTGCTGCATCCTTGCCGCAGGATGCGCCGGCCGAGGCGATGTATGACGCGAAATCCGTGCCGATGCGCCGGGGGAAATGGATCGAAGTCATCCTGGACGAGCAGCGGCTTATTGCCTGGGAGGATGGCCAAATGGTGATGACGACGCTGGTCTCGACCGGGGCGCAGGATACGCCGACGGTCCGCGGCGTTTTTCGCATCTACCGCAAACTCGATTCGCAGCGCATGCGTGGCAGGGACTACGACTTGCCCGACGTGCCTCACGTGATGTACTTCAAGGGCGGCTATGCGATGCACGGCACATATTGGCACAACAATTTTGGCCAGCCCATGAGTCACGGCTGCGTCAATATTCCTACCGGCAAGGCAGCCTGGTTGTATGGCTGGGCGCCACAAGGCACGGTCGTGGTGGTGCATTGAGGATCCTTCGGCGGCGTGCTCTGGCGCTTTGTGCAGCGCTGGTCGCAGCGACGGTGGTCTTTCTCGTGTTGCGTCCGGCTGTGGAGGCTGAGCAGCGCTGGCAGGCACTGCGCGCGCGTGGTGTGTTGCGCGTCGGCATTGATCCAGGCGTCCGGCCGTTTTCGTTCTATGGTGCGGATGGCTGGGAGGGGATGGATGCCGACGTAGCGCATGAGGCGGCGCGTCGCCTGGGGTTGCGCGTGAAGGCCGTGCCGGTGGGCTATGATGGCTTCTACGACGCGCTGTTTGCTGGCTATGCTGATGTCGCGATGTCGGCCCTGGTGATGGATCCGACGCGGACGGCCGATTTTCGCTATAGCCGCCCGTATTTCGACGCCGGCTTGCGCGCGGTGGCGCTTGCGTCGTTGCGTCTGGATCACCCCGAAGATTTGCGCAGGCGCTGCGTCGTCGCTGCGCTGGGCAGCGAGGCTGATCGCCTGACGCGCTGGTTGGAGCGGCGCACACCGGGCATGACGCGCCGCGTGGTTGCGGATGAAACGGATGTCTTGATGGAAATTCGCATAGGCAGATGTGAAATAGCAGTCGTCGGTGGGCAAACAGCCATCCAAGCAGGATGCGCGCCAATTGCCGAGTGGGACAACACAGCAGCGGTACGCTGCCTCAGTCTTCGCCCGGTTGAGCACACGATAGCTATGCTTGGCGCGGATGGGCGACTAGCTGGTGAACTCAATCGCGTCCTGTTGCAGATGAGCAACGACGGCACCCTGGCGCGCATCGCCCAAAAGTGGCTCACCAACAGGACCACCGACACTGCCGACACCGACACCAACGACACGAATGACACGAACGACACCAACCGATAAGGAGACACTTCATGGAATACCGACCCCTTGGACGAACAGGCGTAAAAGTGAGCGTCTTGTGCCTGGGTTGCATGATGTTCGGCGGCAAGACCTCACCTGAAGATTCGTACGCCATCATTGACCGCGCGATTGACGCCGGCATCAACTTCCTCGACACGGCTAACGTCTACACGCGCGGCCGCAGTGAGGAGGTCGTCGGTGAAGCGCTCAAGCGCAACGGCAAGCGCGACCGCATCGTGCTGGCCACGAAGGTTCACGGGGTGATGGCCGACGATGACCCCAACATGAGCGGCAACAGCCGCCGGCACATCATCCAGCAGTGTGAAGCGAGCCTGAAACGACTGCAAACGGATTGGATTGACCTGTATCAGATTCACCGGCCGCAGTCATCCATTCCAATTGACGAGACACTGCGCGCGCTGGATGACCTGGTGCGCGCGGGCAAGGTGCGCTACATCGGCACGACCACCTTCGCCGCATGGCAGTTGATGGAGTCGCTGATGGTCTCGCGCGAGCTAGGGTTGAACCGCTTCGTATGCGAGCAGCCGCCATATAACTTACTCGACCGGCGTATCGAGCGTGAGTTGATCCCCTTCGCGCAGACCTACGGCTTTGGGCTGATCCCCTGGAGTCCGCTGGCCGGCGGCCTGTTGACCGGCAAATACGACCGCAACGCGCCGCCTCCAGAAGGCACGCGCTTCTTCGACTACAAAGACAATCCCATCCTGTTCCGGCGCTGGAACGATGCGGCGCTGGCCGCGGTGGACGTTTACAAGGCCTATGTGCAGGAGCGCGGCGGCTGCACGTTGTCGCAGTTCGCGCTGGCCTGGTGCATGCAGCAGCCCGGCATTACCTCGCCCATCATCGGCCCGCGCACAATGGAACAACTCGAAGACAACCTGAAGGCGCTGGACGTGAAGATCAGCGACGAAGATCGCGCCAAGGTAGACGCGATCGTGCCCAAGGGGGGCATGGTCGCGCCGTACTACGAGGCCGACTTCGGGCCGCATCTGTTTCGGGTGTAGCGGTGCGCCCAATATACCTGGATGCCGCTGCGTATGTGTGAGTGAACACTGGATGCCCGCTCCCCGCCTTCGCGGGGACAGGCTTCGCGGGCATGACGTGCCTGCGCCCACACCCTAGACGACATCGTCATACAGGTCTCGCCAATCTGGGTTGTGCTCCTCGATCAGTTTCAGCTTCCACGCGCGATTCCATTTCTTCATCTGTTTCTCGCGCGTGATGGCGTCAACCATGCTGGCGTGCAGCTCGCAATAGACGAGCATGTGCACGCCGCACTTCCTGGTGAACCCTTCGACTAAGTCGTTCTTGTGCTCCCAGACTCGCTGGTGAAGGTTGCTGGTGACGCCGATATACAACGTTCCGTTACGGCGGCTGGCGAGGATGTAGACGGCAGGTTGTTTCACGAGCGCCCTCACGGCGAGGATACGTCACGATTGCGATGCCTACCTTTGCGGGGTCGGAGAATGACTATGCCGTAGGGCTGGATTCCCGCCTGCGCGGGAATGACGAACAAACGCGCGCGGGAATGACGGGCCTACCACCTATGGTGACTCAGCGCCTAACGTGCTCCGAGCGCGTTAGGTGCTGTCTGCAGCTGCTTAGACGCTAAAATCCCCGCCATGACCCCGAACATCACTGCATCCGCCGGCGTCGAAGTCCGCCTAACTGGCGAGATGCTCCCCGACTTCGGCGACGTGCTGACCACCGACGCGCTGGCCTTCGTCGCCGATCTGCACCGTGCCTTCAACCCGCGTCGCAAAGCCTTGCTCGCTGCGCGCGCCGAACGCCAAGCGCGCATTGACGCGGGCGAACGGCCTGACTTCCCGCCCGAGACGAAGCCCGTCCGCGAGGGCAATTGGCAGGTGGCGCCCATCCCTGCGCCGTTACAAAAGCGCCACGTCGAGATCACCGGCCCGACCGACCGCAAGATGGTGATCAACGCGCTGAACAGCGGCGCCGACATGTTCATGGCCGACTTCGAGGATGCCAACTCACCCACCTTCGCCAACATGGTGCAAGGTCACCTCAACCTGCGCGACGCCATCGAGCGCACCATCACGTTCGATAGCCCCGACGGCCGGCGCTACCGGCTCAACGACCGCGTGGCCACGCTGCTGGTGCGCCCGCGCGGCTGGCACCTGGTGGAGAAGCACGTGTGGGTGGACGGCGAACCGATCAGCGCATCGCTGTTCGACTTCGGCCTGTACTTCTTCCACAATGCCCGTCGGCTGCTGAGCAAGGGCTACGGTCCATACTTCTACCTGCCCAAGCTGGAGAGCCATCTGGAGGCGCGGTTGTGGAACGATGTCTTCAATGCAGCCCAGGATGCGCTCGGCCTGCCGCGCGGGACGATCAAAGCCACCGTGCTCATTGAGACGATCCTGGCTGCGTTCGAGATGGAGGAAATTCTGTACGAGCTGCGCGAGCATATCGCCGGGCTGAACGCCGGCCGGTGGGACTATATCTTCAGCGTCATCAAGAAGTTTCGCAAGCACGATGTGCTGTTGCCCGATCGCGCTCAGGTGACGATGACTGTGCCGTTCATGCGCGCCTACACCGAGTTGCTGGTGCGCACTTGCCACAAGCGCGGTGCGCATGCCATCGGCGGCATGGCGGCATTCATCCCCAGTCGCAAAGACCCAGAGGTGAACGCCGTGGCGCTGGCGAAGGTGCGCGAGGACAAGCTGCGCGAGAGCAACGACGGCTTTGACGGCACATGGGTGGCGCACCCCGACTTGGTGCCTGTGGCCAAAGCGGTATTCGACGAGAAGCTGGGTGATCAGCCACACCAGAAGGGTCGCCTGCGCGAAGATGTGCAGGTGACCGGCGCGCAGTTGATTGACTTTCACGTGCCAGGTGGGACGATCACCGAGGCCGGCATGCGCAACAACATCAGCGTGGCGATCCAGTACATCGAGGCGTGGCTGCGCGGCAACGGCGCGGTGGCCATCTTCAACTTGATGGAGGACGCCGCCACGGCCGAGATCGCTCGCGCGCAGTTGTGGCAGTGGACTTTCAGCCCGCGCGGCATCCTGAATGATGGTCGCAAGGTGACGCTGGAGCTGTACCGGCAACTCGCCGATGAGGAGATGGAGAAGATTCGCGCAGCCTGGGGCGACGCTAACTACGCCCGCAGCCGGATCGCCGAGGCGCGCGCGGTCGTGGACACGCTGATTGCGTCCCCTGAGTTCACGGAGTTCTTGACGCTGAAAGCGTATGAACAGCTTGCGTAAGCCGACCAAGCGCAGGTGGGTAGGCGAAGGCATTACCTTCGCCTACCTGGTGGACATTCCCACACAGGCGCTTAGCGCGACTTGAACCAGCGGTAGTATCAGCATGCGCGCCCCTTCATCTCCGGCACGAGGATCAAGGATGCGACCAGGATGAGCGCGGCACACATCAGCGCGATGGCGCCGATGTCCAACGTCTGCGTTAGCTGAAAGGCCAGGATCGGCGCCGCAATCCCGCGCACGCCGGTGAAGAACGTGTGAACGCTCATGTATTCGGCCACGCGATCTCCCGGCGCGAACTTGGTCACCCATAGGCTCCAGGCAATCTCGCCGCCGGCGTTCGACGCGCCGAAGATGGCCGCGCCGGCGGCCAGGCCGAACGCGCCAACGCCCGTGAAGAACGACGCGATGCCCAGCGCGAATCCAACGTTCAGGATGATGCGCAGCAGAAAGAAGTTCATCCGGTCGAACAGTCGGCCCCACAGCGGCGTGAGCGTCAGCCGGGCCACGCTTGGGATCATGACCGTGTAGAGGGCAATCTGCTGCGGGTCGAGCGCTAGGCCGTACTTCGGATTGGCCAGAAACTCGACGCGCAGCGGCCACATCATCAGATTGGCGAAGCCCATCAGCATCCATGATGCCAGCGTCCAGCGCAGCGTCCGGTCGGTGCGCAGGATTCTGAGTGAGTCAAACGCGCCGAAGAACGCGTCTCGTGAGACGATGCCTAGGCGGGCGGAGGCATCGCTGCGCGGTTCGGCCGGCGTGTGGCGCAGCGCGCGCGATGGGATGTGGGACAGGCAGTAGGCAGCAGCGGCGAAGGCGATTGCAAATGCTGCCAACAGCCAGCGGAAGAGCGCTAGATCGGTAGTCAGCAGTCGCCCGGCCAACTCGGCGAAGGCCGCCGCTGCGGCCACACGGATGACGAAGGTGCGCGCGACGTATCGGCCGCGCTCCCGTGGGGCGTAGTTCTCCTGGTAGGTTGCCGTCAGGAGCGGGATGATGGCGTTGGCTGCGCCGATGGCGATCACCGTTGCGATCACTAACACCGCGAGCGTCGGCAAAGCAGCGGCGCACAGCATCGCCAGCGCCCCGCCGGCCATCATCCATGCTGCGACGCGCATGATCGGCTGGCCGGAGCGTTCTACCCACGGCACCAACCACAATGAAAGCAGCAAACCGATGTTGCCGGCGGCGGCAATCAGCGACTTTGGCGTTGGGCCGGCATCGAAGGCCTTGACGGCGATCAGCAGCAGAAAGGTGGTGCTGGCGGTCTCGATGAAGCCCTGGGGGATGGCGCGCAGCCGGTCGTAGCGATAGGTGAGCCGCGCGCGCGCGAGTGCGGAGGCAGTCAATGCGGCCGGTCGCTCCCTAGATCGCTCGAACCCCTTGCGGCTCGAGCGCCAGCGCGCGCGCCAACCGACGCGCGCGTTCGCCGAGCGCCTCGATGCCGCCGGCTTGCTTGACATACTCGCCGATAAGCTGGCTGCCCATCCCGACGGCGACGGCGCCGGCCTTGATGTATTCGGCGGCGTTGTCCAGCGACACGCCGCCGGTGGCGACGAATGGCACGTGGTTCAACGGCGCGCGCACGGCCTTGAAGTAGCCCAGCTCCGCCGGGAAGAGCTTGATCAAGTGCGCGCCCAGCTCGACGGCGTTCATGATCTCGGTGGGCGTATATGCGCCGGGGATCACGCAGATGTCGCGCTCGACGCAGATCGCAACCACGCGCGGGTTGGTGTTCGGCGCGACGATGAACTGCGCGCCGGCGCTGATGGCCTCGAACGCCTGAGACTCGTTCAGCACCGTGCCCGCGCCGATTAAGAACCGGTCGTCCAGCTCGTCTTTCATTTCGTGCAGGCCATTGAGAGCGCCGGGCGAGTTCAGGGTCACTTCGATCGCAGTGATGCCGGCGTCCGCCAGCGCGCGCGCGATCTGCCGGAAGTATCCGGTGTAGTCACCGCGCAGGATGGCGATGACGCGCCCGGCCTCGATCAGGGATTTGGCGTGTTGCGCATTCACGGCGCTAAGGATACACCCGCCGCGCGAGCGTTAGCGGTTTTTGGCGAATGGTGATTCATGCGGTTTGCCGGAGCGTGCCCGTGGTGGGTTGAGGCATTGAGCGCGACGCGATAGATAGGCTGACTTTTGCCGGCTCGCTCGATGCCGGCGGTTGCAGGTCGCCATCGAGCAGCACGCGCTCTAAGCTCATCGGCAACGCGCGCACCCGTCGGCCGGTCGCATGGGCGATAGCGTTTGCAATCGCGGGCGCTGTGGGCACCATCGCCGGCTCGGCGATGTTCTTGGCGCCATAAGGCCCATGCGAGTAAGCCGACTCCACAAACTGCACGGTGATCTCAGGCACATCCATCGAGGATGGGATCAGGTAAGTGTCGAAGTTCGTCTGCTGGATATACCCGTCGCGGTAAGCGATCTGCTCGGTGAGGGCGTAGCCCAATCCTTGGGCAATGCCGCCATAGAGCTGGCCGTATGCGCCTTCGGGGAAGATCACTTTGCCCACGTCGTGCACCGCCCATAGGTGCAGGACGCGGACGCTGCCGGTGTGCATGTCCACTTCCACTTCGGCAATCTGCGCGCCATACACATAGGCCATATAAGGAGTGCCTCGCCCCTGATGATGATCCCAGTGGATCTTGGGAGCTTCCCATTTGCCGTGCGCCGATAGGATCAGGCCCATTTCCCGCGCGTGGTCTACCACGCGCTCCCAAGCGACCGGTTCTTCGTCGGGGCCGATGTAGTGCTCTCCGACGCGGATCAACTGCTGTGGTTCGCAGCGCAGCAAACTGGCGGCAGCGATGTCGAGGGTGTGGCGCAGGTTGCGCGCGGCGATGCGCATGGCATTGCCGCCCAGCACGGTGGTTCGGCTGGCTACGGTAGGGCCGGACTCAATGGCAGTGTTGGTATCCGGGCGCTGAATGTGGATGCGCTCCGGCCGAACCCCCAGCTCCTCTGCCGCGATCAAGGTGAAGACGGTGCGTGAGCCGGTGCCGTAATCGGTGAGGCCGGAGATCAGCTCGACGGAGTAATCGGGCAGCACGCTGGCGGTGGCGCTGGCGTAATCAGCGCCCTCCGCGCCCAACGACATGCCGTGATACATGATGGCGACGCCGGTGCCGCGTCGCTTGTCCGTGTCCGTCTGTCGGCTATATGCGGCGCGCTTGCGATCCCAGTCGCTGATCTGCCGCGCGGTGGTCAAGCACTCGATAAGCCCAACCGATTCGTTGAGCTGTTGACCGTGCACCGTCTCGTCGCCCAAGCGCAGGCAGTTCTTCAAGCGCAGGTCAATCGGGTCCACGCCCAGCATGTCGGCCAACTCATCCACGGTCTGCTCGATGGCGAAGCACACTTCGGGGTTGCCGAACCCACGAAATGCGCCTGCATAGCCGTTGTTGGTGTACACGCAGTACACATCCACGTCGCAGGCGTCGTAGCGATACGCGCCCATGGCGTGGATGCTGGCGCGCCAGGCGGTGAAGGGCGTCTCGGAGGCATAGGCGCCTGAATCAATGATGCCGCGGAAATAGCAGGCGCGCAGCGTGCCGTCACGGTTGGCCCCCAAGCGCACGCGCATGTGCATCGCGTCGCGCTTGTAGCTGGCCACTAGGCTCTCCTCACGCGAGAGGATCATGCGCACCGGCCGACCGGTGATGAGCGCGAGCTTAGCCGACTGCGCCGAGCTTTCATAGACGATGTCGTCTTTCCCGCCGAATGAGCCGCCCACCGTGGGTTGGATGACGCGCACCAGGTTGCGCGGCAGGCCAAGCGTCATTGCAAGGTTGCCTTGATTGATGAAGGGGCTTTGGTTGGGCGCATAGACCACCACGCCGCCTTCCGGCGTGGGGATGGCCAGCACGCCCTCCGGCTCGATGTAGGCGTGTTCCTGCCAATCGGTGAAGTAGCATCGCTCAAGCACGATCGGACATTGGGCAAGTTCGGCCTCGGCGTTCCCTTTGCGCACGCGCATGTGGTCGCTTTTGAGGTTGGGGTGCCGGCCGTCGCTGCGGTCGGGGCCGACCTGTGGGGCGTCGGGGTCGAGCGCGCGCTCGGCGTCAAACAAGGTGGGCAAAGGCGCCAGCTCGCACACAATGGCCTGGACGCCGGCCATCGCGGCCTCCGGCGTATCTGCCGCCACGGCGGCGATCGCTTCCCCCACGTAGCGCACTTTTTGATACGCCAGCATGTACTTGTCTTTGACCGGGAAGCCATACAGACCGTGATCCACGAAGTCATCGCTGGTAATCACTGCGCGCACGCCGGGCACGCTCAACGCCGGCGTAGGGTCTAGTTTGACGATGCGGGCATGCGGCAGGGTGCTGCGCAAGCAGCGCGCGTGCAACATGCCCGGCAAGCGGTAATCGGCGATGTACTTGGCGCGGCCCGTGACTTTATCCAGCGCGTCTACGCGCCGCGCGGGGCGTCCCACGTATTCCAGCGATTGAGTGAGATGGCTCATTGCTGCTTCCCTCGTCTTTGCTTTGCTGTTGCTTCTATCGCGTCTACGATCTGTTGGTAACCGGTGCATCGGCATAAGTTGCCGGCCAACGCCAGCCGAATCTGCTCTCGCGTCGGCGCGGCATTTTGCATCAGAAGCGCCTCGCCCGCCATGATCATGCCGGGGATGCAGATGCCACATTGCACGCCGCCGTAGTCAATGAAGTTCTGCTGTAGGTCGTTGGGGCCGCCGTCGTCGGCGCGAACGCCCTCGATAGTCACGACCTGGCTGCCGTCCGCCTGCGGCGCCAGCACCAAACAACTATTCACGAGCCGGCCATCCATGATGACGGCGCATGCGCCGCATTCGCCAATCGCGCAACCCTCCTTCGCGCCGGTGAGGTTGAGGTAGTCTCGCAACAAGTCGAGCAGGGTAATGTCGGGCGGCGCTTCTACTGTCACAAATTCGTCATTGACGGTCAGTTGAATATGCACGGGTTACTCCTCCAATTGAAAGGTGCGGCGCAGGGCGCGCGCGACCAGACCGCGCAAGGCAATCGCGTCATAGTTTGTAGACCAGTGTTGCCCGGCGATCTCGATCATGACTTGGGCAGCTTTGGCGCCGGCCTTTGCGCACAGCGCTGCATCGGGGCGTTCCCCGATCAGCAGGTTTTCGACTTCGATGCAACGTTGCGGGCGAGGGAATACCACGCCGGGCGCGACGCGCGCGAACTGAATGCGGCCCTCCTGGCTGAGCGCTCCCGCCGTCGCTACACTGATTCGGGCGAGGGTGGGCGCGTTGCGCGGGCCGACCTTAAGGAACACCGAGCGGGCGCCGCTTGGCAACACCGGAAAGCTGAAGTGCGTAATAAGCTCGTTGGGCTGAAGCGTTGTTTGGCGCTGCCCGGACACGAGTTCGACGACGGGCACGGCGCGCGCGCCGTCTGGCCCGCGCACATGCGCCGTCGCGTCCAAGCAGACCAGCGGCGGGATGCCATCCGCGCAGCGCGCGGCGTTCGCAATGTTGCCGCCCAGGGTGGCCGCATTGGCAATGGCCGGCCCGCCCACCGTGCGCGATGCCTCAACTAAACAAGCGGCGTGGGCATTCAGCAGTTCGCTCTCCAAGATCTCGGTGTAGGTCACCGCGGCGCCGATATAAATCTCATCGCCGCGCCGTTCAATGACTTTCATCTCCGGCACGCGGCTCACATCCACCAGGCGTTGAAACATGATCGGGGCGCGGCGCGCCTGCACAAGAATGTCTGTGCCGCCTGCTAAAAGCCGGCTGACGTAGCGCGGGTCGCTCAGTAAGCCGATCGCTTCCTTGATGGAATGAGCGCGGACGTAGTCAAACATAGGCATGTTGCTTGCTCCTCGCGGGTTACAGTCGGCAGCGATGGCTTGTGGGCGGCACGCTGCTTGGGATGTGGACTGCGCATTGCTCAGAATGCTGCGCGCGATTCTACACAATGGGCTGCGCTCAACCGCAAGCACGGGTTCGGTCATGGATTCGGCGTGTTGTGCATTCATGGAATCGCGTATATGCTCATTTGTAAATCTCTGATCGCGTTTATTACCATGAAAATCACCGACGTTAAGACCTACATCGCCGGCAACCCGTGGAAGAACTGGCTGTTCACGCGCGTCGAGACCGACGAGGGCATCCACGGCATCGGCGAGGCGACCGTCAACGGGTTCACCAAATCCGCCGAAGCAGCAGTGCATGAGCTTAAGCGCTTCGTCATCGGCAAAGACCCTTTTGATGTCGAGCAGCATTCACTTCGCCTATGGCGCGACTTCTACAGCGATGGCGGACAGATTCATGGCGCGGCGCTCAGCGGCATCGAGTATGCCTGCTGGGACATCATGGGCAAGTCGCTGGGCGTGCCAGTGTTCAAGTTGCTGGGCGGGCGCTGCCACACGCGACTGCGCGCCTATGCCAATGGCTGGTATCGCGGCCCACGCACGCCGGAGAGCTTTCACGAGAAGGCCAAGGTCGTTGTGGCCAAGGGCTACACCGCGCTCAAGTTCGACCCATTCGGGTCGGCCTGGCGCGTGATGGAGGACCTGGATGACTTTACGCTGGCCGTGGACATCATCGCCGCCGTGCGCGACGCAGTCGGCCCGAGCGTGGACATCCTGATCGAGGCGCATAACCGTTTTTCGGTGCATACGGCGTTGCAGTTTGCCGACGCCATCGCCCCGTACAAACCCACGTGGCTGGAAGCGCCGGTTCCGCCGCAGCGCATCTCTGCGATGGTCGAGGTGGCGCGACGCAGCCCGGTGCCCATCGCCTGTGGCGAGGATTTCTACTGCCGCGACCAGTTTGCCGAGTTGCTGCAGCACAACGCGGTGCACATCATCCAGCTCGAGCCGCAGATCCTGGGCATGACCGCCGCTAAACAGGTGTGCGGCATGGTCAATGCGTTCTACGGCGTGACCGCGCCGCATAGCGCGCAGGGGCCGCTGTGCTCATTGGCGTGCGCGCATCTGAACCTCAGCACGCCCAACTTCTTCATCCATGAGATCTTCGACGACTTCAACGATGACTGGAGCCAACACATCCTGACCAACCCGGTCAGGGTTGTGGGCGGCTACGTTACGCTGAGCGACGACATCGTGGGGTGGGGCAGCGACCTGAACTACGACGAGATCGCCCGGCATCCCTATAACCCAGACAACTTCCTGCCGCTCTTTCGCGAGGGGTGGGAGAAGCGTGAAAGGGTGAGGGAGTGAGCGTCAAAAGCTCACGATCATCGCAGCATTGACGCATCGGCTGCGCATCGGGTATGATTCGTGGCGTAGCCGACGCGCTACCTTAGCTCAATCGGCAGAGCAATCGCTTCGTAAGCGATAGGTTTCGGGTTCGACTCCCGAAGGTAGCTTCTGTGTAAAGGGCCCGATTTCTTCGAGAAACCGGGTTCTTTTTTATCGCGCCACTTCCCAGGCCAGGTGCTGGATCTCCGGCATGATCAACTTGTCCATGGCGACCTGCACGGCGTTGGGCGAGCCGGGCATGGACATCACCACGCGTCCGCGATACACGCCGGCCGTCGCCCGCGACAGCATAGCGGCAGCTCCCACTTCCTGGTAGCTGAGCATGCGGAACAGCTCGCCGAAGCCGGGCATCACTTTCTCCAGCTTGCGCGAGATCACGTCGTAGGTCGTGTCGCGCGGGGCGATGCCGGTGCCGCCGGTGAACAGGATCACCCGCGCGTCCGTCTCGGCGACGATGCGCTCCAGCAATGCGCCGATCTGCTCCGGCTCATCCTTGACGATCGTGCGAAAGACCACTTTGTGCCCGGCGGATGTCACGCGCGACTCGATCAAGTCGCCGCCGGTGTCGTTTTCGCGCGTGCGCGTATCGCTCACCGTGACGATAGCAACGTAGACTGCGCCTTGCCGGGCGGCGATTTCGCGGTGTTGTTGAGTGGATGCGCTGCTCATAGTCTCCTCAGCCGCACATTGTAGCCTGCGTAGCTGTGCCGGATTCTCTGGCGAAAATAACGCTATCGAGGAAGTTCATCATGAAGCAACGTATCTTTACACTTGTGACGGCTGCGCTGTTGGTTTCCTGCGCCGCGCCGCCGACGGCGCGCCCGGCAGCGCCGGCGCAGCCTGCCGCCGAACTGAAGACGGTGAAGTTCGGCTTCGTGCCGGTTGCCATCAACGGCCCGGTCTATGTCGCTGCTGAAAAGGGCTACTTTGCCGAAGAAGGGCTGAAGGTGGAGTTCCTGCCCATCGAGGGCGGCTCCGACGCGGTGGTGCAGGTCGCGTCCGGCAACTTCGACGTGGCCGGCGGCGGGATCTCGGCCAGCATGCTCAACGCAGTAGCGCGCGGCATCGAGTTCGAGATCGCCGCGTCGCTGCACACCGAACGGCCGCCGTTGGCCAGCCCATTTGTGGTGAGCAAAAAGCGCTACGAGAGCGGCGAGCTGACCAAGATGAGCGACTTGAAGGGCAAGAAGGTCGCCACGAACAATCGCGGCACCGCAACCGAGTGGTGGCTGTCGGAGGCGCTGCGGCAGGGCGGGGTGGACATCACCGAGGTCGAGGTGATCGGCTTGCCCTTCCCGCAGGTCGCGCCGGCGCTGGAGAGTGGCACGCTCGACGGCGCAATCCTGACCGAGCCGTTCGCCACCGCCGCGGAGGACAAGGGCCTGATCGTCCGGCTGTCCGAGGACTTTGTGACAGGCTTCAAGCCGACCTATGTCTATTTCAACAAAGGCTGGGTGACGGCGAATCCAGACCTGGCGACGCGCTTCCTGAAAGCGTATCTGCGCGGCGCGCGCGACTTGCAGGGCGAAGCCTACTTCGACGACGCCAACGTCGCTGCCATCTCCAAATACACCAAGGTTGAGCCGGATGTGATCCGGCGCGCCCGGCGGCCGCACTTCGACCCGAACGGGACGGTGTCGCTTGAGGACATCCAGACGCTACAACAGTTCTATCGCAAGCAGGGACTGCTCAACTACGGCCAGGACATAGACATGTCTAAGTTTGTGAATGTGAAGTACGTGGAAGAGGCGCTCAAGGCGCTGGGTGGCCGGGTGGCGTTCAAGTGATCGTCGCGCAACAGCTCACCAAAGATTTCCCTGGACCCGAGGGCGTGACCGTCCGCGCCCTCGGCCCGCTCGACCTGCACATCGCGTCGGGCGAATTCGTGTGCATCGTCGGGCCAAGCGGCTGCGGCAAGAGCACGCTGCTGCGCTTGATCGCCGGCCTGGAGCGGCCAACCGCAGGCGCGTTGAGCGTCGGCAGCCAGACGCCCACGCTCGTCTTTCAAGGCGACTCCACCTTTCCCTGGCTCACCGTTTACGGCAACGTCGAGTATCCGCTGCGGCTGCGCGGCGTGCCCGAGAAGGAACGCGAGGCTGCCGTGACGCACAAGCTCGGCCTGGTGGGCCTGTCGGGGTTCGCCGAGGCGTATCCCTATCAACTCTCCGGCGGCATGAAGCAGCGCGTCGCGCTGGCGCGGGCGTGGGTGGCCGACCCGGAGATCTTGTTGATGGACGAGCCGTTCGGCGCGCTCGACGAGCAGACGCGCATGGCGCTGCAACACGAGCTGCTGCGGCTGTGGGAAGGTCCGCAGGGAGCGCCCCACTCGCGTAAAACCGTGCTGTTCGTCACACACGCCATTGACGAGGCGTTGGCGTTGGGCGACCGCGTGCTGGTGATGTCGGCGGCGCCCGGCCGCATCGTCAAGGAAGTGCGCGTGCCCTTTGCGCGCCCGCGCGATGCGATCCAGCTCAAGCGCGACCCGCTATTCGGCGAGCTGGCCTATGAACTCTGGCAGTCTTTGAAGTAGAGGCTTCGCGAGTCGCCGCTTGATTCTCTTAATCCTGCTCGAACGGCCGGCCCAGCGCCGCCGGCGGCGCCGTGTGAATGGCGCGCGCGAGTGAGCGCCGCGCATTCACCGGCAGGTAGCTCAGCAGGCGGTCCAGCCAGTCGCCCGAGGTGAGCACGAGCGCTAGGATCATCAGCACGAACGGCGCGACGGTGAATACTTGCGTCGGCACATCGGGGATGGCGCTCTGCGCAACGCCGGCCAGCGATTGCAACACGCCGAACAGGTACGCGCCCAGCGCGGCGCGCAGCGGGTTCCACCCGCCGAAGATGACGATGGCCAGCGCGATCCAGCCATAGCCGGCCGTGTGGCGATAGCTCCAGCCGGCTTTGAAGTCCAGCGAGAACGCCGCGCCGGCGATGCCCATCAAGGCGCCGCCGATCAACGTATAGGCGTAGCGCAAGGCGATCACGTTGTGCCCGCGCGCAAATGCGGCCGCCGGCTGTTCGCCGATCGCCCTCAGGGTCAGCCCGCCGCGCGTCCGGTAGAAGTAGAACCACGCAACGCCGATCAGGGCATAGCCGGCATATACCAGGATGTCGCCTTCGCGGAAGAGCAGCGGGCCGATGAAGGGGATGTCCTGTAAGAGCGGGATGGCGAAGCGCGGCGGCACGGTTGGGCCGGGGATGCGCACGTATGGATTGCCCAGGTAGGCCGAGAGGTCGCTGCACAAGAGCGCCAGCACGAAGCCGATGGCGATTTGCGATTGCTTGAGCGTGATGGCGCCGTAGGCGACCACCAGCGCGATTAGCGCGCCGACGAGCGCCGCAGCGATGAAGCCAAGCCAGACGTTGTCGGCGGTCTTCGCTGCAACAAACCCGACCATGGCGCACAACATGATCGTGCCTTCGGCGGAGAGGTTGATCACCCCGGCGCGTTCGGTGATCGTCTCGCCAATGCATGCGAACACCAGCGGCGTCGCCGAAGCGATTGCCGTAGCGAGGATGATGAGCAGTTGGCTGGACTCCATAGAGGATCACCCTTCCGGCTTCCGGCCGTATACCTGCGCCAGGCCGCGGCCGAGCAGCGCGAAGAGCACCAGCAGCCCCTGGATCACGCCGGAGAGCGACGATTCCAACCCCAGGGAGAGCGGAAGTTGCAAGCTGCCGATGTTCAGCGCGCTGAAGAAGAACGCCACCGGCAGGATCCACAGCGGGTCGAAGTTCACCAGCATCACCACCAGCAAACCCAAGAAGCCCAGATTGCTAGAGATGTTGGGGATCAGCCGATGGAACACTCCCACGACCTGCAGCGCGCCGGCGACGCCGGCGAACAGTCCGCAGATGAGGAACGCGCTGAGCAACTGGCGACGGGCCGGCACGCCCAACACATACGCTGCGCGCAGGTTGCGCCCCACCGCCCGCAAGCGCAGCCCAAAATAGGTGTTGCGCATCACGACGATAGTCATCGCCAGCGCGATCAGCCCAAGCGCTAATGCCACGGGGGTGGCCTCGGTCTTGCCGAACGTGCCCAACCACAGCGACTCGTCAAAGGGCTGGGTGCCGCTGAGCGAGGCCACCCCCGGCCGCTTCCACGGGCCGAAGATCAGGTAGATGGCGATGCCGGTCGCCGCGAAGTTCAAGCCCAGGCCGGCGAAGATTTCACTGATGCGGCCGTACACGTGCAGCGCGCCGGCCAGCAGCCCCCAGGCTACGCCGCCGACGCCGCCGACGAAGATGGCGAGCGCAATCGCCACCGGCGGCGGCAATAAGCTGGCCGTAGCGCCTTCTGGATACAACAGGCGCAGCGCCCAGGTCGCCGCAACGGCGCCGAAGGTGATCTGTCCCTCGACGCCCAGGTTGTATAGGCCGGCGTTGAACGTGTACACCAGGCCGGCGGCGCAGAGCAGCAAGGGCGACAGCGTGGCGATCACGCGCCCGATCTGGTCGGCAGTGCCAAACGCGCCGCCGACCATGCGGCCGATCACGGTCACGGGCGATGCGCCGGAGATGAGTATGACGAGCGCAACCAGGATGAGCGATATGGCGAATGCGCCGATGCGGTAGAAAGTCGGCGGCATCCCGGCGGCGTGCGCCGGCGGGGTCATGGTCTGAGGTGCTGCGGCGCCGTTCATCTTTGGTCTATGGCTAGCTCAGAATCGGCCGCCGATCATCTGTCCCAGCGAGTCGGCGGTCAAATCTGCGGCGGCGATCGGCGGCGAGATGCGCCCGCCGCTGAACACGATGACGCGGTCGCTGTATTGCACGATCTCGTCCAGGTCTGACGACGCAAACAGGATAGCCGTGCCCTGGTTACAGCGGGCGATCAGTTGTTGCCACACCCACAGCGTGGATTCGATGTCCAGGCCGCGCGTGGGATGCTCCATGAGCAGCACGTTGAGCGGAGAGGGCATCAGCGCCAGTTGGGTGCGCTGCTGGTTGCCGCCGGAGAGCCGCTCGACGGCGGTATCCGGCCGGCCTCGGATGTTGAACGTGGCAATGGCGCGCTCGGCTTCCTGCGCCGCAGCCGCGCGATCAACGAAGAGGCCCTTGTTCGACATGCGCAGCGCGACGTGTTCTTGGATGCTCAGGCCGCTGATCAACCCCTCGCGCAGCCGGTCGGCAGGCAGATAGCATACGCCGGCCTTCACGAAGGCGCTGTAGGGCTTGCGCGTCAAATTGCGCCCGCCGACGTAGATCGAGCCGGCGGCCGGATGTTCGAGGCCGGCGCAGGTCAGCAAGAAGAGCTGCTGCCCGCTTCCCTCTAGGCCGGCGATGCCGATGACTTCGCCGCGTTGCACGGCTAGATTGCCGACGTGCATCTCCAACCGGTCGCTGCGTAGGATCAGGCCCTCTAGCGCGAGCGCCGTTTCGTCCTGGTGGGTGGCCGGCTTGACGGGCATGGCCAGCTCTTTGCCGAACATCATCTCGACGATGCGCGCGGCCACGTCGAAGCGCTCGCCGGCGGGCCAGTCGCCGTGGGCGCGCCCGGCGCCATTGGCGCGCAGGTTCAATTCGCCCACCACGCGCCCCCGGCGCATCACGGTGACGCAATCGCACAGCGCTTCCACGTCTTCGAGCTTGTGCGAGACGAAGATGATGGATTTGCCCTCCTGAGCCAATCGGCGCAGCGCATCGAAGAGCAGCGTCTTTTGGGTCGCCGAAATGCCGGTGGTGGGTTCATCCAGGATGAGTGTGCCGGCGCCGTTGGCCAACAGGCGCACGATCTCCAGTTGCTGCTGCTCGCCCACCGTCAGGTCGCTCACGCGCGCGTGGGGGTCGAGGTCGAAATTGAACTGTTGGCACAGCGCGCGGAAGTTGCGCTCGGCGGCGCGCGCGTTCAGCAGCGCCGGCGTCGTCGGCGAGCCGGCCATGAAGTTCTCAATGGCGGTGAGCGGCGGGAAGTCCAGCGGGTCCTGGTGCAACATGCCGATGCCATAGCGCAGGGCGTCGGCGGGAGATTGGATGTGCGCCGGCCGGCCGTCGAGCACGATCTCGCCGCTATCGCGGCTGATGAAACCGCTGAGGATTTTGACCAGCGTGCTCTTGCCGGCGCCGTTCTCGCCGAGCAGGCCGTGAATCGTCCCGGCTTCGACGGTCAGCGAAACGTCGTCGTTGGCGTGGACGTTGCCGAAGTGCTTGTGGATGTGGCGGAGTTCGACCTTCACTGTTGACCGGCGCGCGCCGGCCGATGCATGCTTTACAGCAAAACATCGGCCGGCCGAATCTGGCGATGGACTACTGGCTTGGCCCTTCCATGCCCTCCAGCAGTTGCGGCAGGTACCAGATCTGCTGATCGGTGGCGCGCTCGCCGTCCTTCAGGAAGACGCTGCCATCCTGGAAGTTCAGCGGGCCTTTCCATAGGTCAATGCTGCCGTCGCCCAGGCCCTTGATGAACTCGTCGAGGAACTTCTCGTTCTCCGCGCCCAGCGCTTTGCCCTTGATGTAGCCGAACGCCGAAGAGTCGGGGTTGTTCAGGTCCTTCCAGTCGGCTTCGGCCCAGGTCCACATGCTCTTGTAGCTGCCGGCCATGGCCTCTTGGATGATCTTCAGGTAGCCCGGCCCCCAGTTGTAATAGTGCACGCCGAGGCAGATGTCCGGCGCAAGCTCGCAGCCGCCCTTGTAATCGTAGTGGTGATACTTCACCGGCTTGCCGGCTTCGGCGGCTTTCTTGCCCTGCACGGCGACTTCCGGCGTGTCTATCGCGCTCATCACCACGTCGAAGCCGCCGTTGTAAAAGTCGTCGGCGACTTTCGTCGGGTCGAGCGTGACGCCGGGGATGTTGAACCAGAAGCCGATCCAGGTGATCTTGAACTGTAGTTCCTTCGGGTCGCGCTTCTTGTAGTTCTCCCAGCAGTACTTGGCGCCCAGATAGGCGGCGCTGGCATAGCGGCGCGTCTCTTCGTTGATGAGCGGGCCGACCGTGCCGATCTTGCCGTTCTCGCTGCCCAGCGCCGAGGCGCAGCCGGCGATCATCCAGCCTGGCTCCATCTTCGACATGAGGTTGCCGAGGTTGGGCTGTCCTTTGTAGTTCTTGCCCTCTTGCCAGGCGTAATCGCCGGAAGCGTGGATCACGACGATGTTCGGATGCTTCTTGGCCGTCTCCAGGGCGTCATCTTTGAAGTCGTCGGAGTTGAAGATGACCACCTTGGCGCCTTTGGCGATCAACTCGTCGGCTACCTGAGAGCCTTTGACGTTTGGCCGATCGCCGGGGTTCACCTTATCCACATACTCGAACTTGACGTTGGGCATTTTCTGCATCACGTACTTGGTGCCCTCGACGTGGGCCTCGTTCCAGCCTTTGTCGTTCATCGGCCCGACGATGACCATGCCGACGGTGAAGGTTTCGCCGGCAGCCGGCGCGGCAGGTTGCGCTGGCGCAGCGGACGGTGGTGGCGCAGCGCATGCGCTCGCCAAAGCGCCGATCAGCAGCAACGCCGCCAGGCTTTTGTGGTGTCTTTGGTGATTGGTCTTCATACTCGATCTTCCTCCTTGGTTGAAATTAGATGACAAAAGAGTATCGGCGCGGATATGCTCGGAATTGTCTTGTATGTGTGGCGTATGCGCAACCCCCCAGCGACCGCCCTGCGGCGTTGCGCGGCCACAGGCTCACTCGGCATCGGCTGGCCTGTTCACGAAATTCATGGCGTGGTCAATGTCTGCGCTCAACCAGCGCCGGATGCCTTCGACGGCGCGGTCGAAAGCCGGTTCGAGCGCGGCCAATTCGTCGCGCGTGAAGTCGTCCAGCAAAAAGTCTTTCGGGTCGCGGCGGCCGGGCGGCCGGCCCACGCCCACGCGCAGGCGGGGAAAGTCCTCGCTGCCGAGCCGGGCGATGATGGACTTTATACCGTTGTGGCCGCCGGAGCCGCCCTTGGGTCGCATGCGCAGTTGGCCTGCCGGCAAGTCGAGTTCGTCATACACCACCAGTACGTCACTCGGTTCGGATTTGTAGAACTTGACGATGGGCGCAACCGACTCGCCGCTCAGATTCATGAATGTTTGTGGTTTCACCAACGCCACCTTGCGCCCTTCGATCTCGCCCAGCGCGAGCAGGCCCTTGTGCATCATGCGCGCGAATGTCAAGCCGTGTCGGTCGGCCAGCCGATCCACCACCATGAAGCCGGCGTTGTGCCGGTTATTGGCGTACTGCTTGCCGGGGTTGCCCAGGCCGACGATGATGCGGCGACGTTCGTCCATGATTGGCTTCAATCAAGGGCTATTTGCCGTAATCCACCGGCTGCCGCGTCAGGCGTTGAACGGCGAACAGCACAGCTTTCTTCAGCGCCAGATACGCGCCGAAGGCGAGGAAGCCGAAGATGGCCAGGCGCGCGCCGCGCATGAAGGCATCCGGCAATTGCGCGGCGGTGGCGATAGCTACCTGCAGCAGGTCGCGCGCGGTTTGCACTTCGGCGGCGACGCCGACGCCTGACCCGGTTGAATCGGTGATCACGGCCGAGGCCACCGTTGTAGTTTCGGCGGTCGCATTCGCCAGGGTAAGGTTGCGCACGATCGTCTCGTTCAGGCTGCCATCTGCGCCGAAGACCTGCAGGCGCAGCGCGTATTTGCCGTCGGGCAGTGGACGGGTGTTCCACGCGCCGAGCATGCCCGACTGCACCGGCTGCACCGCGCCGCCGATCACGATCCAGTTGGCCAGGTCTGGCTCTTGAGCGTAGGCCAGCTCGTAGCGCGAGAAGACCGGCGAGGTGGCGCTGCCCTGGATGGTGACGTTGCCGCGCAGCGTCTGGTCGCGCACGGGCGTGACGATGCGCGCGAGGGATTCGCCCGACTGCGCCGAAGCGCTCGACGCCATCACCCATGCGATGGCCAGCGCCGCTAAAGCGGCCGGGCGCGTCAAGGACATACGGAGGGGGTGCATATTCGACGAATCGCTTGCGATGCGTATGGGATTCCGGTCGTCTCACGCGCCGGAATCTCAATTCGCGTATTGTAAAGCACCCCTTGGCCGGTATAATATGAGCTGCATCGGGGATGACAGGTTTCGACGGATTGTGTCGTGTCCGAGTGGCGAGCCGAGAAGCGACTCTCGTTAAACAGTGCGCAGCACAGTAAGTGCGAAGAAGATCAACTGGAATGCTGTCCCGATGGCTGCGTAAGCCAGAGGGCCGCATCCGCAGCATATCGTCTGCGGCATCGTGCGTCTCCCCGCGCCGGTGGGGGACGTAACGGTGTGATAAAGCCGGCGCGCGTTTCACCGAGGTTCGTAGGTGAGCAAACGCGGGCTGATCGCCGAATCAACGAACTGGCGTTCGGATAACCCCGTTGCCGGGGATGCCGAATGTGAGACTCAAACGGCAACTACGCTCGTAGTCGCTCGCGGCAGGCGCATTTCGGACCCGGGTTCGATTCCCGGCATCTCCACTGGCTGCCCCGATTGGTTGGAGGCCGACACTGGCTACTCCGCGCGCATGCGCATCCTGCTATCGCTGCTACATCAATCCGTTTCTTCCAAACGTCCTCTCAGTAGGCTCTTATCCCTCGGTGTTAGCGTCGCAGCGTTGGAGTTGGATTGGGTTTGGAGATAACGGGATATGAAAGTCAATCGCCACGAACTAATCAAGGCTAATCTCGCTGAACCTCGTTACGCTGTGAGCGCTGATGGCACACGCATTGCATACTACGCATACGGCGACGGCCCCGAAGTGATGTTTTGGCAACATGGCTTTAACTCCGATGCAGCGCATTGGGAATACATGCTGTCGTTCTTTCCCGCGGATGAGTACCGCATCATCGCGCCCGATTTGCGCGGCTGCGGCAACTCCGACAAGCCGGCCGATGAGGGCGCGTACACCTTCGATCATCTGACTCAGGACGCGCTGGCCGTCATCCGCGCCGAAGCGCTCCGCGATTTCACCGTGCTCGGTCACTCGACCGGCGGCGCCATTGCCCAGTGGGTCGCCTCCGAGCTGGGCGAGGCGGTCAAAGCGCTGGTGCTGATCGGCCCGGTGCCGGCGACCGGCGTGCCGGTGAACGAGGCGGCGCGCAATCTATTCCTACAAGGCGCAGACGGAGACGGCAAGGCGCAAGGGCGCGCGCGCATCTTGCAGTTGGGCTGGCATGGTGATATGCCCCAGGAAGTGCTGGATGAGCTTTTGCCCGGCGCGCTAACGTGGAGCAAGGAAGCGTTCGTCGGCGTTTTCAACACGTGGACGACCGGCATCAACTTCCCAGAGCGCCTTTCGCGCATTACAGCGCCCACCATCGTGATAGGCGGTCAGCACGAGCCGTTTCTCGTCAAGGACTTCATGATGGCGGCCGTCGTCAATCGCATTCCGAACGCGCGCTACGTCACCGTGTCGGATTGCGCTCACTTCATCCACATTCAGCAGGCGGCCGTGACTGCGGGAATCGCGCGTGGTTTCGTGGCAGCGCAGATAGCCCGCGCTTAACTGCGTATCGGTTGCATCCATGATAGAAGTCTCTTTCACCTTGCCCGATGGCCGTTCGTTCGGCGGCCTGATGCCGCGTGAGAAGGTGGTTCATCAGGCGCTGCATGCGTTTCTCCCTGACGAGGTGATGCATCGGCACCGCTTGCGCATCACGCTGCCAACGGGCGAGCTGATCTTCCCGGACATGTGGCTGTATGAAATCTACGATCACTACGGCCACTGTCGCTTCTTGCTAGAGGCCGTGCCGCTGAAGGAGCACAAGGCCGAGTTCACCAACTTCGGCTTCGACCACTTCGCGCTGGCCACCACCGATCGCGAAGCGTGCCGCCGTTTCTTCCAGGATGGTCTGAAGATGAAGAACGTGCGCGACGACGAGCACTTACTGGTGCTCACCACCGGCGTGAACGCATTATTCTTCTTCAAAGCCGAGCCGGGTCAACCCCTGAGCGACGGGCTGCCATCGCGCATTCATCACATCGGCTTTGTAGTGGACGATCTAGAAGCAGCGTATGCACACTTGAAGGCGACTTGCCCAGAATATGTCAGCGATTTCACGCTGCTGGAGCGCGCCGAACGGTTGTCGCTCTACGGTACGATTGAGCTGGGCGGCATTCGCTTCATGGTCCAGCTCAGCCAGATCAAACCGGAATACAAAGGCCTAAAAGGCGAAAGCGCTGCGCCGATGCGCGAGTTCTATGACTACGCCTCACGCGACTATGGCATCCGGCTGGCGTGAACGGCGGGGTTGCATGTATATTCGCCTTGCCATGCATAAACCCGACTGGAAAGAGTGGATGAAGCAACCGCTCATCTGGACGGAGCGGATTCGCTCACGCGCGCTGGTGTGGACGCCGGATGCACATTGGTTCATCAACGACCCGCTCGGCCCGCTGCCGCATGCTCACGATGATGCGTCTGAGATCATCTACATCGCTGCCGGCCAGATGGACATTCAGGTTGGCGCAAGCAAGCAGCGCGTCGGCCCAGGCGAATTGCTGTTCATGCCGCCGGATCGCTATCACAACTACTGGCTGGTTGGCGATGAGACGGTATGCCTCTACGTCCTGGTGACGCCAAACCACAAGTATGCGCGCTGGCGCTACAAGGACTTCAAGCCAGGCGCGTTTGAGGGCCATGCGCCACTGAAGAGCGCCTTCGCGCCCGATGCGACCGAGTCCATGCCGTCCGACGAGCGGATCACGACACATGTGTGCGTGCTGCCGGCCGGTGAAGCAACTGACGTGATGTTTGAGAGCGTCAAAGAGAAGATGATCTACATCCTCGACGGCGAGGCGCGTATCGAGATCGAGCGGCTGAGCGGCGCGATGCGACCGAACGATTACCAGCACGTGCCGGCTACACACCATCACCGCATCATCAACATCGGCGCAACGCCGCTGCGTTACTTCGAGTTCGTGTGCTTCGACCCGACTGCACCGGCCATCATCCGCCTGGAGGACGCCCATCTCGTGAAAGAGTGACGCGCCATGAAAGCGATGCTCTTGGAAAGGCTGGTGCGCCTGCAAGAGAACGAAGCGCCGTTGAAGCTCGCCGATCTGCCCGAACCATCGCCGGCCGAGGGTGAAATTCTCATTCGCGTCACCGCTTGTGGCGTTTGCCGCACCGATCTGGACGAGATCGAGGGTCGCACGGCGCCACCGCAGTTGCCGGTCATCCTCGGCCACCAGGTCGTTGGCCGCGTAGCCGCGCTTGGACACGGCGCGGGTGCGTTTGCGATCGGCGACCGCGTTGGCGTCGCCTGGATTCACTCAGCGGACGGCGTGTGCACTTTCTGTCGTTCCGATCGCGAGAACCTATGCCCGAATTTCAAGGCGACGGGCCGCGACGTGAACGGTGGCTACGCCGAATACATGACCGTCGGCGAGGGCTTCGCGTATCGCTTGCCTGATGGTTTGACGGATGTGGAGGCTGCACCGTTATTGTGCGCCGGCGCCGTGGGCTATCGCGCACTGCGGTTGACCGATCTGCAAGATGGTGAGCGTCTGGGTCTAACCGGCTTCGGCGCATCGGGTCATCTCGTGCTTCAGGCGGCCCGGCATCGCTTCCCCTATTCGGACGTGTTCGTGTTCGCGCGTCGGGCGGAGGAGCGTGAACACGCGCTGGCGCTCGGTGCAGCTTGGGCGGGAGACGTGACGGACGAGCCGCCCGTGAAGCTTCATGCCATCATTGACACCACGCCGGCCTGGAGGCCGGTGGTAGAGGCGTTGAGGCATTTGGAGCCGGGTGGCAGGGTCGTCATCAACGCCATCCGCAAAGAAGATGCCGACAAAGATGCATTGCTGCGCCTCGACTATGCGTCGTACTTGTGGATGGAAAAGGGCGTCAAGAGCGTGACGAACGTCACGCGCGCTGATGTGCGCGCGTTCTTGAGCCTGGCGACGCAGGCCAACATCAAGCCCGACGTGCAGGTCTTCCTGTTGGAAGAGGCGAACCGGGCGCTAATGGAGTTGAAAGCAAGCAAGATACGCGGTGCGAAAGTGCTGAAGATCGGCTAGGATGCGCTCGCTTCGTTCGAGGCGTAAGCGGGATGCGCGAGCATACGAGGAAGTAATGCAATCGAACAATGGCCCGTTCTGGTCGCGTCCGTATGCTTTGGTGGTGGCCGCGGCAGTCGCTGCCCTTGCTATCGTGGCGATCGGTGTCGTCGCCGCACTGTCTATCGCATCACGGCCGGCATCGCAGCCTATGCCGACGGCTGAGCGGCCCATCGTCGTGCAGACGGTCGAGAAGCTCATCGTCATCACGGCCACGCCGGCTCCAACCGAACCGCCGACGCCGACTGCTCCACCGACTGCCACGCCGACGCCGGAGCCAATGCCGACGCTCACACCTACGCCGACGCCGCTGCCGCCGCCGAAGTGGAATGCGCTTGGCGACCTGAGCACTGTGGAATACACAGCCTCCACCGTAGTCGAACTGTCGCGGCCACGCCGGGGGATTGGCGGTGTGCTGCTCGGTACCGACCGCGTCGTACTCATGGCTGTGGGTCGGATTCGCGCCGGCGTGGATCTGAGCAGGATCAAGCCGTCCGATGTGCAGATCAACGGCCGGAGCATCAAGATCAAGGTGCCGCGTGCCCAGGTGTTCACCGTCGAGCTGTTGCCCGAGGCGTCACGTGTGTTCGACAGCCAGCGTAGTTGGCTGTTCTCGGAATACGAGGGCCTGGAATTGGAGGCTATGGACGAAGCGCGGCGCAAACTGCGCGCGGAAGCCGAGCGCAACGCGGCGATGCTCGAGATTGCCGAGACGATGACCCGACTGCAACTGGCCGAGTTCCTGCGCAAGGCTGGGTTCGAGCAGGTCGAGATCGAGTTTGAGCGCTAGGCCGTTGGCCGATGGTTGACTAGCGTGCCGGTTGGGTATCGCGCAATACGTCGCCTCTTGATTCGCGTACAGTCACTTCGCTCCAGGGTGTGCCTAGCTTCGGCAGCAGCCAGCGGTCCACGCCGTACCAGCCGGCTACGCGCCAGGCCAGCACGAGCAGGATGGCGATAGCGAATAACAGCGCGTTAGTGCTGGCCGTGCCGGCCATGATGAAGTTCCAATTCATCAAACCGCCAAAGAATGCTGCGATGGCCGTAAGCATGCCGATGATCAGGGCGATGCCGACCAACACTTCGCCAATAGCGACCAGCGGAGCGAACCAGGTATACCAGCCGTTCTGCAACATGAAGTTAATGAAGTCGCGATACCAATCGAAGGCGATCGGCGGGCGGCCAGTGTCCGGTATGCGTACTGCGCTCTCCCAGAAGCCTTTCAACGCCGCACCGCCCTGCATCCACGCCGGGTTGCCCAGTTTGCCCAAACCCGACTGCAGCCATTGGATGCCCAGCCATATGCGTAGAATTAGCCACAGCCACGCGAATGAGGTGGTATTGAACAGTCGCCAGATGATCTCCGGCTCACGCACTTCGATCACTTTCGGGGATCTCATTTCGTCTTCTCCCTATTTAACGAACCGAACTCTGCTGTACCATTGACGATCGATCTACGCCAAGCATTGGCCTCATAACACAAAAGCGTGAATCCAGCTTTCGAAAGCTTAGCACAACTGCGGAAAGATTCTAAAATGCAGCCATGCATCAGCAACCCTCGATGGTTCAGTCTGGTCAACCCAGCATCCGCCGGCGCATCATCCAGGACGTGGATCCAGAGGAGCACAAGCGCATCCGCAAGTTGTGGATTGACCATTCGCGCGCCGAAGATGCGCGCGACATCCCCGGCCTGATCGCAACGCTGGCGGAGTCGTGCGTGTATGAGCTGATCCCCACCGGCCAACGTTGGGAGGGCCACACTGGTGCGCGTGATTTCTATCTCACCTTCCTTGGCGCGTTCCCCGACGTGCACTTCGAGGTCTATGACATCGTCATCGGCCCACAGGGCGTCACCGAGTTCGCCGACATGACCGGCACGCACCTCGGCCCGTGGGCTGGCCTGGAAGCGACCGGCCGGTCGGTCAACGTCAAGATCATCATCTACTTCCCATGGAATCGCGCCGCCCAGAAGTTCGATGGCGAGAAGGTGTATTTCGATATGGCCGAGATGATGCGGCAGTTGCAATAATTTCGACGAGCATGGAATTCCACATCTCCCGCGCCGCCCGCGACCGTTACGATTTCGATCAGTCCATCTATCAATTCACCGGCAATGCCGTATTCGCCGATCTGCGCGCCGTGCGCGAGTTCGCGCAGCGCATGAACGACCGGCGCGACGCCGCGCACAATCCGGACCGTGCCGTCCGCGCCGGTGACCTGAACGCGATGGGGCTGATTGACGAGCTATCGCATCTGGTCATCCGTCTCTACGACGAGGCGCTGCGCCGGCGCGGGCAAATTCCATCCTATCGGCGCAGCTTCAGCGATGCACTCGACTATGCCAGCCAAAAGCTCGGTCCCGAGGCCGTGTATGCCACGTTGGAGCGCTTCACCGATCGCTTCCCGCCGCTTCCGGTGTACCGCCGCGAGATGAACCCGGCCACGTATCTGGCGGTATACAGCGTGGATGCGCTTGAGGAGCTGATGATGTTGTGGTTGGAGAACGAGAACCCGGCTTTCCGACCGTTCGACGAATTGTTCGACGATGCCTCGGTCGCCGACAGCACAACTTACCGACAGGTGATCGCGGCGATTCGAGAGTTCTTCGATCAGCAGCCGCGCTTCGGCCCGGACGATCAGACGCTGTTTGAAATGCTACAAGCGCCGGCGCGCGCTGCGCCGGGCTCGTTGCAGGGACAGTTGGAGTTCATCCGGCAGCGCTGGGCGCCATACTTCGGGGAGGCGTTCAGTCGCTTCCTGACCCGCTTGCTAACCGGCTTCGACTTGATCCGTGAAGACGAGAAAGCGGCGTTCGGGTTTGGCGGGCCGGGGCCGGCGCTGGTGCCGACCATCGAAGACTTGCGCGGCATCAACGCTGCGCCGTCGGGTGACATCACCGTTATCGAGTATGAGGCATTCACGCCCGACACGGACTGGATGCCGCGGCTGGTATTGTTGGCCAAGAACACCTACGTGTGGCTCGATCAACTCTCGCGCAAGTATCAGCGCGCTATCACCCGGCTCGACCAGGTGCCGGACGAGGAGCTGGCGCAGATGGCGCAATGGGGCATCACCGGCCTATGGTTGATCGGCCTGTGGGAGCGTAGCAAAGCGTCGCAGCGCATCAAGCAGCTCATGGGCGCACACGACGCCGTTGCCTCGGCCTATTCGCTCTACGACTACACGATTGCCGAGGACCTGGGCGGCGAAGCGGCGCTGAACCACCTCAAGGCGCAGGCCTGGCGCTACGGCATCCGCCTCGCCAGCGACATGGTGCCCAACCATATGGGTATTGACTCGAAGTGGGTGATCGAGCGGCCGGACTACTTCCTCTCGCTCGATCACCCGCCTTTCCCGTCCTACACGTTCGATGGACCAGACCTCTCCGGTGACCCGCGCGTCGGCATCTTCCTCGAGGATCACTACTACACGCGCACCGATGCCGCTGTGGTCTTCAAGCGCCTCGACCGCCAGACGGGTGACGTGCGCTATATCTATCATGGCAATGATGGCACGTCCTTCCCGTGGAACGACACGGCGCAGATTAACTACCTCAACCCGGATGCGCGTGAAGCCGTGATCCAGACCATCCTGCACGTAGCGCGACAGTTCCCCATCATCCGCTTCGACGCGGCCATGACGCTGGCTAAGCGGCACATCCGCCGGCTATGGTTTCCCGAGCCAGGGGCGGGTGGGGCGATTCCGTCGCGCGCCGGCCACGGCTTGACGGCCGAGGAGTTCGACGCGCTGATGCCGAACGAGTTCTGGCGCGAAGTCGTGGATCGCGCGGCGGTCGAAGCGCCCGACACGCTCCTGTTGGCCGAGGCATTTTGGATGCTGGAAGGCTACTTTGTGCGCACGCTCGGCATGCACCGCGTTTACAACAGTGCGTTCATGAATATGTTGCGCGACGAGAAGAACGACGAGTATCGCCAGCTCATCAAGAACACCATCGAGTTCGACCCCGAAATCCTGCGCCGCTACGTCAACTTCCAGAATAACCCGGACGAGAAAACGGCTGTCGAGCAATTCGGCAAAGGCGACAAATACTTCGGCGTATGCGTGCTGATGTGCACCATGCCCGGCCTGCCGATGTTCGGGCACGGCCAGATCGAGGGCTATACTGAAAAGTACGGCATGGAGTTCCGCTATCCCAGGCTGTGGGAATGGCCCGACCGGGCGCTGGTTGCCCGGCATGAGCGCGAGATCTTCCCGCTGTTGAAGAAGCGCTACTTGTTCGCCGGTGTAGATCAGTTTCGGCTGTTCGACTTCTACACAACGGACGGCAGCGTGAACGAGGACGTATTTGCCTACTCGAACGCCTACGGCGACGAGAAGGCGCTGGTGCTGTACCACAATAGATTTGCCGAAACGCGCGGATGGATCCATACATCGGCAGCCTACGCCGTCAAACAGGCCGATGAGAAAGTGCTCGTCCAGTCCACGTTCGGCGAGGCGCTCGGCCTGCACGACGATGCAGCTTACTTCGTCGTGTTCCACGATGCCATTAGCGGCCTCGAGTTCATCCGCAGCAGCCGCGAACTGTGCACGCGTGGCCTGTATATGGCGTTGCGCGCCTATGAGTATCACGTCTTCGACCGCATTCGTGAGGTGCAGGATGATGCCAAGCATCCTTACGCCGAGCTAAACGCCCGGCTGCAAGGGCGCTGGGTAGCGAGCATCGCGGAAGAGCTGGAGACCGTGCGGTTGACGCCGGTCACACACGCGTACCGGCGACTGGTGGATGCGGGTCTGATGAAGCGTTTGATCGGCGCAGCGACGCTGGGTGAGGCCGAACGCGATCAGGCGCTCGACGACCTCGAAGTGCGCATGCGGACAGTGCTGGAAGCGATTCAACGCCATGTGAGCGGCGACGACGCCGTGGATGCCGATACCTGTCACGCGGTCGCCCGCGCGGTCCGCGAAGACACACGCCGCTTCATTGCATTGCGTATGCAGGGCCGGTTGCCGGACGATGGAGCCACGCTTGTGGTGACGCTCGGCTGGCTGCTCTCGCGCCGAATGGGCGAGGTGGCACAAATGCCGCAGGGAGCGGTGCGCTCAGCCCAGGATAGGACGCTGCTGGCTATGGGTGATCCTGCACAGACCAGTTGCGTCTGGCTCGCCCGTTGGCGACTGGGCGAGGAATTGCAAGCTGCTCTGCGCAACCTCGGCATGGACGACCGGCAAGCGCAGTGCGCCGTGGCGCAGGTCAAGCTGATGATGACGCACCGTGATCTACTCGTACCGCCTGCTCACCCCCGACTTTCCGTGCCCGATTCCACGCCTCCGGTGTCCAACTCTGGCCTTCACATCGCCGCGCTCCGTGCCCTGTTCACCGATCCCGAAGCTCAGGTCTTGCTTCAAGTGAACGTGCGCGATGGCATCACGTATTTCAATCAGGAGGCGTTCGAGTCGCTCATTGCGGCGCTGGATGCAGCGGCGACGTTCGATGGAGCAGACGGCGCGCACGCCCAGGCTCAGGCGCTGATCGAAGCGGCAACGATGGCCGGGTACTGCGTAGAGCAACTGCTGTCCGAGCCGGCAGCGCCGGATTCTCGACGGGCAAGCGCGTGACGCGCGGTGCACATGCGCAGGGATGAAGCTGGTAGATTACAAGATGTATGAACGTATCCCGCAAGCTCATCCGTACGTCGTCGCTCGTCGCGACGGCAACACTCGTCTCCCTCGTCGCATTCCAGCCGGTCATCGCTGAACGATCTTCTGCGCTTGTCGAGCAATCGGCCACAGTGACGCCACGCCCGACGGCGACGCTGCGACCTGTTGCAACGCCTACGCCGCGTGTGGTGACAATACCCACGCCTCGCCCCACGCCGACCGCCGTGCTGCCACCCGGTATCGTCATCCGCCCGATCAGTAGCACGACCTCCATCAAGTCCTACAAGACGGTGGTGAACATGAAGTTGGACGGCCAGAGCGCTGGCAAGGTCGCCAAAGGTGACTTCAACGCCGAGGTGCAGACCGATCTGGCCAACAAGCGTCAAAGCATTGGCATTGGCGGCAGCCTGGTGCCGGTGTTGTTGGGCCGCTATCTGCAGGGACTCCCGATTAGCGGGCTGACCGTGTATCTGATGGACGGCAAGCCCTACGTCGTTGCGCAGGCGATGATTTTGCGCGTGTGCGCTGTGCCTGGCACGCAGATTGCCGGCCTCGATCAGTTGAGCAGCGGTCTCTCTGCCGAGGTCTTCCTCTCGCAGTTGACGGGCAGCAACAAGATCTACGGCACGCTGGTGGGCAATGCGACTGTGAATAACATCCCGACCAGGCATTACAAGCTCGACGTCAAGACGATCAACGCGCTGGCCAGGCAGCGCGGGGCGACTGCGCAACTCACGAGCGGCGACGTGTGGATCGCCACGCAAGGCGATTACATCGTGCGCATGGTGGTGGACGGCACGGGTAACTTAGCGGCCAACACCGGCGTAGATTTCAACGGCAACGTCAACCTCACGCTGAATGTCTCGGATGCGAACAGGATCCCAGCTATTCAACTGCCGAACCAGTGCAACAACCCGATGCGCCTGCCGGTGTAACGCCCCTCGAGGCGCTTTCCCGCCGTCGGCGTGCGAATCTGGGTGGCGGCCTTACGCGTCGCGAAATCCGTGGAGCGTGAGCGCAGCCCACTACACGGCGCCGAGCACCATGGCAAGCAACGCCATGCGGACGAACACGCCATAGCGCGCCTGTCGGAAGTAGGCTGCGTTCGGCAGCGCGTCTACGTCGGTGCTGATTTCGTCTACGCGCGGCAGCGGGTGCATGATGACGACGCCGGGCTTCGCTGCGCGTACTGCTTGCTCGGTGAGCACATATACGCCTTTGTAGCGCATATACTCCTCGACCGTCTCGAAGCGCTCCTGCTGGATGCGCGTGACATAGACAACATCGGCCTGGGCGAGGGCAGCGCTCATGTTCTCGGTCTCGATCACGATCAAACCCTGATTGCGCAGGTAGGCGATCAGATCGCCCGGCATGGCAAGCGCCCTCGGCGCACAGAGGATGAGTTTGGTTTTCCAGTGGGCCAGGGCTTTTGCTAGCGAATGCACGGTGCGGCCGTGCTTTAGGTCGCCCATCATGACGACCGTCAGCCCATCGAGGGTGCCCTTCTCGCGCTCGATGGTGTACAGATCGAGCAGTGCCTGCGTCGGATGCTCGCCCGTGCCATCGCCGGCGTTGATGACCGGCACGCCGGCGGCTTCGGCCAGTGCGCGTGCTGAGCCGACGGCCGGGTGGCGCTGCACGATTACGTCGGCGTAGCTCTCGAGCATTCGACCTGAGTCATAGATGGATTCGCCCTTGGCTGCACTGCTGCTCGTCTTCGCCTCGGCCACGCTGATGACAGCGCCGCCCAGCCGGTGCATGGCGCTCTCGAACGACAACCGCGTGCGTGTGCTCGGCTCGTAAAAAACGGTCGCCAGAATGCGACCGTTCAACAGCGGGATCATCGGGGCATCTTTGAGTCGCTGTTCGAAGTGCCGTGCCTGATCGAGTACGGCACGGATCTCTGCTCCGCTGAGGTCAGAGATGCTGACGATATCCCGTCCGATGAGAGGATTATTGCTGTTCATCGGACTGGCATTCTACCGTTCCTTGACGGGACGTTCTCACCCCGTATAATTGCGCTCAGTTGAACAGGGTGTCACCAGGACGTGACGTTCCGACGAGGAGCGTCACGTCCTCGATTTTTCCGAAGGAGCACTGCCAAATCATGACCACCGAACTCAGAGAATTTTTGCGAATCCCATATGCGGAGCTGGAAGAGTTGAACCTAGAGGCCAAGGCCCAGCGCCTGGCACGCACACCGATGCACCAGCTCCAAGAAGTGCGCTTGAAGTATCTGACCGACGAGAAGCGGATCAAAGCCGTTACCGTATTGTTCTCCGACCTCGAAGGTCGGCTGCACATGCTCGACTACGATAAGAAGTTCTTGTTGAAATCGTACGATAACCTCACCTTCGACGGTTCGTCTATCCGTGGGTTCACGGCGCAACGCGAGTCCGATCTGCGACTGGGCATTGACTGGTCGGCCTTCTATTGGGCGCCGGCCGATGTCTTCGGCCCCGGCAAAGTGCTCGTCTTCGGCGAAGTGATGGAGCGCGACGGTCGGCCGTACATCGCCGATACGCGCAGTATTCTCAAAGGCTTCGCACAGCAGATGTTCGAGGAGAAGGGCTACACCATGAACGCCGCGAACGAGATCGAAGGGTTCTTGTTCAAGGGGTTGAACGCCGAGCGCGAGTATTACAAAACGGGCAAGTTCGAGTTCGCCAACACCGGTGGCTACTATCACTCGCTGCCGGGCGACCCGCTACGCCAGTTCATTGATACGGTGGCCGAGGTGCAGCGCGCGATGGGCTTTCAAAACGAAAAGGATCACCCCGAGGTCGCGCCGTCTCAGTTCGAAATCAATTACAGCTACACCGAGGTGGTGGCCGCGGCAGACACCATCCAGCTCTACAAGCTGATCTGCCGGCAGGTAGCTGCGCTCCTCGGCATGACGGCCAGCTTCCTGCCCAAGCCGATCGTCGGCGTCAACGGCAGCGGCATGCACACGAACATCTCGGTCAATCAAAACGGCACCAATCTGTTCTGGGATGCGAACGGCGAGGAGAACCTGAGCGACTTTGCCTGGAACTTCGTGGATCGCATCCTTACGCACGCCAACGACATCTGCCTGCTGCTAAATGCGAGCGTGAATGCCTACCGCAGGCTTGACCCGCACTTCGAGGCGCCGAACCAGATCATCGCCTCGCCGGTGGATCGCGGCTCGATGGTGCGCATCCCGATCGGCAACGAGCGCAGCGCGCGCATCGAGGTGCGCTCGGTGGGGCCGGATGCAAACCCCTACCTGGTCATGTATTCCATCTTCCGCACCGGCCTGGAGGGCAGCATCAGCAACGAGCCGGGCTTGCGCCAAGCCAGGCGCTTCTTGCCGGACAACATTTACGACGCGATCGATAACTTCTGCGCTGCACAATGGACCTCCGCGTTGCTGGGCGACGATGTGAAGGCGCGCTATGCCGACCTGAAGCGCGCCGCAGCCGATCGCTGCCCGCGCCTACTCGGTACGATCGTCAAAGGCCCGGAGGTGCAATATCACCACGAGGTCTATAACCAGTACCTGTGGAATCTGTTCTGAGCAGACGGCGGCTCGAAAACGGGTAGGCGAAGGCACTGCCTTCGCCTACCCGGACCTACTCGGAACCGAATGGCTTGCGCTCAATGGCGCCCGCAGGCACAACTGCTGCCGCATGCGCAGTTGTTGGCTTTCTGTGAATCGTTCGATGTGCCGGCAGTGGCGAAGCGCGAGATCAGCCGCCGCACGCGACGCTCCCCACATTCCGGGCAGGCTACTTTGCGCTCATCGCGCGCGCTGCGGATGATGCGCTCGAAGGTTGCACCACACTTGGCACAGTGATATTCGCGTAGTGCCATCAGTCTTTCCAGTTGCCGGTCTCCCACTTCTTCAGGAACACGTCGGCCTCTTCCGGCGTGCGCACCAGGTCGAAGCCGGTGTCCACGAAGGGCGGGTACTGCTTCTTGTTCACCACGATGTCGTAGAGGATGCCAACCGCGTCGTAGCCCCAGCCGTAGAACTTCTGGCCTATCAGGGCGTGCACCAGGCCCTCTTTGAGCAGCTTCAGCTCGTTCTCCAGGATGTCCCAGGCGACCACCTTCATGCCGGCCTTTGCTGCGGCCTGGAACTTGGGCATAGCGTTGATGTCACCGAACAGCGGCCACGCGCCGGCCATGAAGTAGCCGGCCAGGTCGGGGTTGGCGGTCAGGCGGTTCTCCACTACCTCAATGCCCTTCTGGATGTCGTCGTTGCACGGATCGGTGGCCACCCACTTCAAACCGGCCGGGTCGGCCACCTCGCGGAAGGCGCGGATGCGCGCTTCCAGGTTCTGTGCGCCGGGCACGCCGGTGAGGATGGCGTAGGTCTTGTTCGGGTTGTCCTTCAGCAGCTCCACCATGATCTCGGCGCCCTTGCGCGCGGCGGCCTCGTTGTCCAGGCTGTAGAAGGTGATGCGCTTGGAGTTGGGCGAGTCCGAGTCCCAGGTGATGACCGGGATGCCGGCATCCATCGCGCGGTCAATCACCGGCTTGAGCGCGTCGGGGTCGTTGCACGAGATGCCCATGCCGTCCACCTTGCGCGCGATGGCCGCGTCGAGCAGCTCGGCCTGCTTTTGCGCGTCGGCCGACTCCGGGCCGATCCACTCTAGGGTGATGCCTAGCTCCTTGGCCTTGTCCTGTGCGCCGCGGCGGGCCACGTCGAATACCGGGTTGTTCACCGCCTTGGGCGACCAGACGAACGTTAGCGGCTTCTTCTCCGCAGCCGGCGCAGTGGTCGGCTGTGCGGCTTGGGGTGGCGCAGCCGGTGGGGGCGCAGCGCAGCTTGCCAGCGCAACGGCGCCGGCGCCGATGCCTGCTGCGCGCAGAAAAGTGCGTCGCGAAACTCTCTTTGTGTTCATACGAGTCAAACCTCCTTTGAACTTCACGAGTACGACGGGCGACGTCTGCCCGTCGCCAACCTTGAAGGTATATCAAGTTCGCCGTTGGCGCAAGCGGTCAATCAGCGCCGAGAGCAGGATGATGCCGCCGGTGAAGGCTTGTTGCCAGTAGCTCTCCACGCGCAGCAGCACCAGGGCGTTGTTCAGCACGCCGATCAAGATGGCGCCGAGCACTGCGCCCAGCACCGTGCCGCGCCCGCCGGAGAGGCTCACGCCGCCGATCACCGCCGAGGCAATCACGAACAGCTCGTAGCCCAGCGCCTGCGTCGGCGCGGAGACGCCCAGCCGCGCCACCACCAGCACGCCGCCTACGCCGGCCAGCGCGCCGGAGAGCACGTACGTCAGCAGCTTCACGCGGTTTACCGGCAAGCCGGTGAGCAGCGCGCTGGTCTCGTTGCCGCCAATCGCGTAGACGTATGTGCCCCACACATGATACGAGAGGAAAACGGCGACGATGATGGCCAGGATGAGCAGGAAGATTACGGGCGTCGGCACCGGGCCGATGTAGCCCTGGCCCAGCGCAACAAACTCGATCGGGAAGTTGCGCACCGTCTGGCCGCTGGTGAGGCCGACCACCAGCCCACGCACCACGCCCAACATGCCCAGCGTGGCGATGAACGGCACGACTTTCAAGCGCACCACCAATAGCCCGTTGATCAGCCCGACCGTGGCACCGGCCAGCACGCCCAGCGCGAAGGCAACGGCCGGCGGCAGCCCGAAGCTCGGCAACTGGTAGGCTGTCGTCCCGCCCAGGCTGACCGCCATCGCCGCGATCAACCCGCTGAAGGCCATGGTCGAGCCGATGGAGAGGTCAATGCCGCCGGCGAGGATCACCATCGTGACGCCCAGCGCAGCGATGGCGATGTCGGCGTTGTTGCGCAGAATGTTGAAGATGTTATCCGACGTGAGAAAGGCGCTGCTGCTTTGCGATAGTACCAGGCTGAGCGTGAGCAGCACCAGCACGATGCTGGTCTCCGGGCGCTGGATGATCCGGCGCAAGAGTGTCGGCTGCTTCGCCGCAGCTTGGGCGGTTTTGCTTTTCTCCACTGCGAGATTCGTGCTCATACGGCGACTCAACGACCTAAAGGATGTGATTGACCCGATAACCGATGTTTGCAGGTTGATGATAGATAGATGGATGATAGACGATTGATAACGCATCCTCGACCGGTCACCGGCTGCCGCTGGCCAGCGCCAGCACGCGCTCCTGGGTGGCCTCCTCGCGCGAGAGTTCGCCCACCAGCCGGCCCTCGCTCATCACCAGCACGCGGTCGCTCATCGCCAGCACCTCCGGCAGCTCCGATGAGATCAGCAGGATGGCCATGCCGCGATGCGCCAGCTCGTCAATCAGGGCGTGAATCTCGGCCTTGGCGCCTACGTCTATGCCGCGCGTCGGTTCGTCGAGCAGCAGCACGTTGAGATTAGCGGCCAGCCACTTGGCCAGCACCACCTTTTGCTGGTTGCCGCCGGAGAGGGAGCCGACGATCAAATCAGTGCGCGGGGGGCGCACTTGCAGCTCGCCCACGTAGCGCTGGGCAGTGCGCTCTACCTCCGGCCACATCACGAACTGCCCGCCGCGCGCCAATTGGCGCAGCACGGTGAGCGCGGCGTTGTCGCGCACGGTCATGCCCAGCACCAGCCCCTGCACCTTGCGGTCCTCGGGCACATAGCCGATGCCTAGCCGGCGCGCGTCCTGCGGGGAGCGGATGCGCACCGGCCGGCCGTTCAGCCGAATGACGCCGCTGTCCAGGCGATCGGCGCCGAAGATGGCCCGCGCCACCTCCGTGCGCCCCGAGCCGACCAGCCCGGCCAGCCCCACCACCTCGCCGGCGCGGATGTGGAAGGTGATGTCCTCGATCACGCCGCGCCGCGTCAGGCCCTCCACCTCCAGCACCACCTCGCCCGGCTGGGCCGGCCGCTTGGGGTAGAGGTTCTCTATCGGGCGACCCACCATCATGGCGATCAGGCGCGCGTCGCTGGCCTCGGCGATCGGCAACTCGCCGGCGTTTTGGCCGTCGCGCAGCACCACGACGCGGTCGCAGATAGCGCGCACCTCGTTCAGGCGGTGCGAGACGAACATCACGCCCAGGCTGCGCGCCTTCAGCCGCCGGACGATCTCGAAGAGGTGTTCCACCTCCTCGTCCGGCAGCGCCGAGGTCGGCTCGTCCATCACGATCAGCCGGGCGTCGAACGCCAGCGCCTTGGCGATCTCGGTGAGCTGCTGAAAGGCGACCGATAGCTCGCCGACCTTGCGGCGCGGGTTCAGCCCGACGATGCCGAGCTGCTCAAACAGCGCCTGGGTCTCCCGCTCGCGGCGAGCGCGGTCGGCGAAGCCCAGCTTGCCCAGCAGCCCGCTCATGCGCTGCGGCCGATGCAAAAAGACGTTCTCGGCGACGGTCTGGTTCGGCGTGAGGTTCAGCTCCTGGTAGATGACGGCGACGCCCAGCCGTTGCGCGTCTTGCGGGTTGTGGATGGCGACCGGCCGGCCGTCCATGAGGATGTCGCCCTGGTCGCGCGCGTGCACGCCGGCCAGGATTTTGATGAGCGTGGATTTGCCGGCGCCGTTCTCGCCCAGCAGCCCCACCACTTCGCCGCGGTCCACGGCGAAGTGCACGTTGTCCAGCGCCTGCGTGCCGCCGAAGCGCTTGCTGATGCTGCGCATCTCCAAGAGCATGGCCATTGGTGGGGATTGTAGGGCAACTGCTCAGCGGTGGGCAAGGGGAGGAGCTGGTGGGTGGTTTGGCTCGCGCGAGCCAGTCGGGCAGCGGCCGGCCGATATGCTTCCGCCAGAGGGCATCGAATTTTTCGGCGCCCAGTTGCTGCCGCCAGGCCTGTAAAACGGAAGCCATGGCTTGCTGCGTTTGCGGTTCGATTCGCAATTCAACCAAGAGGCTCAAGCCCGAAAAGAGTGCAGCGATGGCCTGGCCATGTTCGCCTTTCGCCCACAGCGCCTGCCCCATCATTCCCAGCGTCATGGCTTTGCCCTTTCGGTCGCCTAGGGCTTCTTGGATTTCGAGCGACTGCTGATAGAGGCGCATCGCCCCGTCCAGGTCGCCGAAGTGACGTAGCAGGAAGGCGGTGTGGAAGCCTCGGCATCCCGCTCGAGAGCGGCGGCGCGGCACAGGTCGGGCAGGGCGCGGGCGGCGCGGCGCGCCGGTTCGGGAAGTTGCTTTTTGCGCCAGGCGATGGAGGATTTCATCGGCTTTGCGCTGCAATTCGGCGAATTCACGGCGCTGTTCGGCCAGGATACTCAGGCCGATTTGCGCCACAACCGGCAGGGTGTAGTCGCACAGGGACAGCAGAGCGCGCAGCAGGGCTTCCGTCTACAGTTGCGGCCGCGTTCGCGCTGTTCAGCGGGCAGGTTTGGGCAGGGTGTGGTTGAAGTCGGCGCGCAGGGCGTTGGTGACGGCTTGCGCATCGAGGGCGGCGGGCAGGTCGGCCAGGGCTTGCTGCACAGCGGGCAGATCGCCGAAGGAGAGGTCGCGGAAGAGGCGGCGCAGGTCGTCATCGGGGCAGTTGCGCGGCTCTTGCAGCCAGAGCTGGGCATGTTCAGCGGCCTGCAGCAAGCGGCGGGCGGTCTCCTCCTGTTTCCGCCAATCGTCCAGGCGGGTTTGCAGTTCCCGGTCGAGCAGCGTCTGGGCGGCGAGGCCGGTGGCTTCTTCGCTGAGCCACTGTTTGGCCTGGTGCTTCAGCAGGGCGATGAGGAATTTGAGCAGAGTGTGGGTCATTTGAGCCGGCGTATCCTCTCTGCAGGCGGATCTAAACTCACACGGCGCGAAAGGGATTTATCGCTGCACTGTGTTCTGGTCTCCGGTAATAATCATGCTGCCGCTTGCGTTCCCGCCGATGGCCACCGAGCGGCTGCCCGAGGCGGCGACGGTCACGCCGGCGGCTTGGGCTTTGCCCCACAGGCGGGCGATCTCCGCGGTCAGCGCGGGGTCTTCTTCGAGTAGTCTACATGGTCTCGCCTACTTCGCGTTTGATCAACATCATCCCCGCCGTGCCGCGCACCCGCAGCCGGCCGTCGCCCAGGTGTTCGCCGACCGGCGCTGCGCACCGATACCCCGCCAACGTCAGCTCGGCCGTGAACACAGGCGGGTCGGTCTCGATGCGGATACGCGCCTGATCCAAGCTCAGCGCAACCACTTCGGCGGTCGAGTAATGGAGAATGACGCCAGGCGCCGGATGCCATTCGAGGGGCAGGATGACGCCGCGGCGGGCCGGCAGCCGAATCGGCTGCCCACCGAACAGCGGTCTGCCCGCGCAGGTGATCGTCGTTTCGACCGGATCGTCCTGATAATTGTGGACGAAGAGGAAGGCGCCGGTGTCTCCCTCGCATAGATGCACGTCGGCCCAGTCGCTCAACGTGAAGAGCGGCGCACAGCACATCCGGTTCGCCATGCGATGAACGATGTCCAGGTCGTCGAGCGTATGGGCAGCCAGCGCGGCACCGAGCATCATGGCCTGGCCATCGCCCAGCGCCCTGACGAAGCCGGTCACGCCACCGTTGTGCGTCGCGAACACTTCGTCGAAGGCGCCGGCGTAGGTCTCGATGAACGACGCCGGCGCCTCTATGGCGTCGAATGCGCGAATGACGCCGGATCGAAACGGCTCGCCGCCCCGAATCTCGGTGATCCCCAGCCCATCTTTGAGCCGTGTGCAGGGTTGGCCGTCGTTCGTCTCGACGCACATGCGGCCCACGAGGATCAATCGCCCACCGCGCCGGACGTAGCTTAACAACGCCTCCTGTATATCGGCATCGCAGCGCCGTTCGATCATCGCCCACAGGTGGGGTATGTGGGCCGGATCGAGCGCTGCACGCCTTAGCTCGAGGGCATCGAACGGGCGGTGGGTGAGCGTCAGGCCGCGGGCGATGAAATCGAACAGAATGACCTCGCGCTGGTGGGTGAGCACATCCGTGTCCGGCTGGGTCATGGCGTTGTTCACCTCGGTCGTGAAGTGATCGAGGGAGAAGCCGACCGTCGTCACCCGCCGCGGCCGGCTGCGGAGCAGCGCCTGACCGTAGGCGGCCAACGTTCGCGAGAAGCGTGGATAACGCTTGTAATGCCGGCGCGTCGTGCCGTCCTTGCGGATGGGGTGTCCCCAGTCATGCCGCCGAGTCGGGCTGATCTCCGGCGGATTCTCGCCGTCGGCGAACAGGTAATGGTTGATGGCCCGCATACCGCAGGCGATGCTCAGCCGGGCGTGCAGGTCGTAGAACGACGATTGTGCGCCGCTGAAGTCTTGGTTGCCCCCCGCCTGGAACTCGATGGAGAACAGCGGCTGATCTCGGTTCTGCAACGCTGCGGTCATCGCGTTCACCAGCAGGATGTGGTGGAGGTTGTCCTCGCCGATGTGGAGTGGATACACGTCAGTGGCGCAGAGCATCCCTTCGACCCGCATCGCCTCGGCGAGCTGCGATAGGCCGATGGGGAAGGTCTTTCCGCCGTTGCCGAAGCCGTGGATATTGATGACCGGTGGGACTTCCAGCCCGCAACTCGTTGCGGCGTCGCGCAGGAAGATGGCGTAGTCGCGCAGGAAGCTGCGGTGGAAGCGCCGGTAGTCGTCCATCACGCGCGCGGCGTAGGGCGGGGTGGGTTGCGTGAGCTGCGCGCTCACGAAGCGCGCGAGGTCGTCCACAGGGTAGCGTGCGGCCAGGCGCTCGCCATGGGTGATTTGTAGGTGCGCAGCAAAGCGTTGGAGCGTATCTGGGTTGAGGTCAACCAGATTGCCGACCCAGTGCAGCATGCCCATCTCATTGTCGAGCTGGACCAGCACAATGCGTCCGCCGCGCGTGATCTGTCGCGGCGCAAGCACGCCGAACACGGCGCGATACCAGCGCTCGGCGCAGGCGCGGAAGTCGGGATGTAGGTAACTGGCGATGGGGTGTGTCTGGCCGCGTTGGTCGGTCAGCATCACCTGTGGGTAGCGCGCGAATAGCCAGGGCGGGATACCCTCGTTGATGGTCTCGGCCATGATGTAGGGGCCGGGGCGGGCGATGGTATAGAAGCCCATGCGCGCCGCCAGATCCAGAAAGCCGGCCAGGTCGCGTTGCGGATGGGTCGCACCGTTGAAGTCGAATGTGCCTTCCTCCGGCTCGTGCCATAGCCAGGGGATATAGGTCGCGACGGCGTTGAAGCCGGCCGTTCGGAGCAGGTCTAGCCGATGCGCCCATGCCTGTGGCGGGATGCGAAAGTAGTGCAGCTCGCCCGCCTGCAGGAGCAAAGGCGCATCGTCGAGCCAGAATAACCCGTCTGCCGTTCGAAACCGTTGCATGGGAGATTCGGGAGTCCAGGCTTCATACCCGCAATCTATGCGCAACTCGATGGTCGCAGCGACTGCGAGCCTCTGCGGCGATCCGACGATTCGCGCGCGACGAAGTGTGTGGGGATGCGGCACGGCCCGCAAGCCGGCTCGTGTTCCAGAAAGCCGATCAATTGCCGGGTGGCCGCTGCGCCCCAGTCGAATCGTGATACGCTGACCGTCGAGAGCGCCGGCTGGATGTAGCGGCTGATAGGAATGTCGTCGAAGCCTACGACGGCGATGTCGTCCGGCGCGCGCAAGCCGTGTTCTTTCATGGCGCGCAGAAAACCAATGGCCATCTGGTCGTTGGCGCAGAAAACGGCCTCGGGCAGATCATCGGAGCAAATGATCGTCTGCGCAGCCTGGTAGCCCGAAATCTCCGTGAAATTGCCCTGATGTACCGGCGTGTGCAAGTCACAGCGGTTGGCTTCGTCCAGAAACACTTGTAAGCGCTCGGTGCTGTCGAACGAGTCTGACGCGCCGGCGACGAAGTGAATCTTGCGCATGCCCTGATCGTAGAGATGGTGAAACGCTTCGCGGACGCCGGGCGGATTGTCCTGCAGCACCGATAGCACGAAGTCGTTTTGCAACAGGCGATCCATGACCACAATCGGGAAGCGCTGCGACGCTAGCCGCAGGATCGCCTCGCTGGAGATTTTGGAGTCGAACACGAGCGCGCCGTCCACCTGGCGATACATTAGCATGCGTCGCTCGGATCGGCTGTCGGGGCAGACAACCAGTTCGTAATCCGTGTTCAGAATCACATCGTGAATGCCTTCCAGAATTGCTTCGTAGAAAGCGCCGCCAAAGCGGGCGATGAATACGCCGATCGTGCGGGTCCTGGCGTGTTTCAGATGCCGGGCGAAGGCGTTTGGATGGTAGTTCAGCTCCTGCGCTGCGCGGAGCACGCGGGCGCGCGTGGCGTCGCTAATCGCCCCAACGCCGTTCAAGGCGTAAGAGGCGGTCGCGACGCTCACCTGGGCGCGTTTGGCGACATCTCGAATCGTGGTCATGGCTTCGGTGGGTTGTGTTGCAGGCCCAGTCGTTCTAGGCCGTTGCGGATGTGGGCGTTCCTCATGGTGATCCGGTAGACCAGATCGTCTTCGTAGTTCGCCAGCATCAACAGCGTAATGCCCTTGTCAATGCCGATCACATCGCTGGCATACCAGTTCCGGCTCAAGTTATAAGCGTCTTTGAAACCATAGCGGCCTTTGAGCGGCTCGATCGAGAAGTAGTTCAGCATGGCCTGCGCTGCCTCATCGGGTAAAAAGAGAATCGAGGCGGTGGCGGCATACGGCGGCACCGTGTCGTCTACTTTGTGCGCCTTGTTGTCGTAGCCGGAGGGCGGCGCGCCATACAGGCCGCTGTAGCCTTTGGGGCCGTCGCAGGCGCTCAAGCCCCAGGCCAGCGGGCCGAGCGTCTGGTACCTGGCCTGTGCGTCTATGGCGAAGCCGTAGTGCGCGCGCGCTGCTTTTACCGAGTTGTCGAACCAGTTGACGCCCTGGCGGTCGGCATAATCGCGAAAGTCAATCCACGCGTGGCTGAACTGGTAGGTGAACAGCGAACCGAACCACGAGTGGATGAACGGCTCGCCATCGCCATATCCGGCGCGGTGACGCTTGAAGCCGTAATACAGGCGGTCGTCGGTAGGGTAAGTCGGTGAGCCGGCGGCGAGGATGTAGAGCATCAACTGCTCGGCGTAGAAATCCCAGTGTCCCTCGAAGCCCTTCTCGGGGCGATAGGCCATGTAGAACATGTGGCGCGACGCGTCCACGAACCACGGCCAGTTCACCTCGCGGTAGAGCCGCTCGGCTTTGGCGCGCGTGTCGCCGCCGAAGTACTCGCCGTCCGTCAGCACGCCCATCATCAAGATGGCGGTGTCGATGCTGGAGACCTCGCTGTTCCAGGCGCGCCGGCCGGTCTTCATATCCACGAAATGGTAGAAGAAGCCGTTCACGCGCTCCATGTTCAGCAATGTGTCGAGCGTACCGTCGGCGCGCGCCTGCGCCTCTGCGCGTGTGACGTAGCCCATCTCGACGCCGATCGGATAGGCCGTGAGCGCGAAGCCGACCGCGGCGATGCTGGAGATGCCCGGTGAACCTGGATAGCGGTCGCGCACCAGCCCGTAGCCGGCGCTGGTGGGGTCGGTGTTGGCTTGCTCCCAGAAGAAGGCGAATGCGCCTTGCATCTCGTAGGCGATGACCTGTTCCAGCGTTGCTGTGGGTGCGACGCTGACAGTGGGTGTAGGCGCCGGTGCAACGGCGGCCAACTCGGCAAGCCCAGGCCGAGCCGGCGCGGCCGTGGGCGGCGGCATGGTGGGCGCGCTGCAGCTGGCCACATAGACCGATGCGAGGAGGGCGAGGATCAGTTTTCTACTCACCGGCGATACCTGTCCTTTCGATGGATTCGACGAACCACTTTTGCAACACGAAATACAGCAACAGCGGCGGCAGGATGTTGAGGAACGTGCCGCTCATCTTGATCGCCTCGTTCAGCCGGTCGAAGATGTTCACGGCGCCCGGCGGATACAGGTTCTCGTAGGCCTGGGCGAATTTGGAGAGCTGTAGGGGTAGCGTCTGCAGGCCGCCCTCCAGGAAGACGACCATGAGGAACGTCTCGTTCCAATACCACACCACCGAGAAGATGAACGCGATGATGTAGGCCGGCAGGGCCGATGGGACGGCAATGCTGATGCAGATGCGCAGGTCGGATGCGCCATCCAATCGGGCTGCCTCCTCTAGCACCTTGGGCAGTGAGAGGAAGGTCTGGTAGAAGATCAAAATGAAGATCGCGCTCTTCAGGCCCTGGCCGAGGCTGGCCGGCAGGATCAGCGCGAGCGGGCTGCCCAGCAGCCCTAGGTTCCGGTAGGTCAGCATCTGTGGGATGACCGTGTTCTGCGGTGGGATGATGAAGGTGGCCAGGATCAGCAGCATGATGATCCGCCGGCCGGGGAAGCGATAGCGGGCCAGGCCGTAACCGATCAGCGAGGCGGTTGCCGTTTGTAACAACGATGGTGCGACGCTGGCTAGGATCGAGTTGGCAAGCGATGCCGGGTAGTTCAGCACGCGAAAGGCCTTGACGTAGTTGCCGGTGTAAATCTCGTTCGGCACCCACTGCACCATGGGGTTGAGCAAATCGGCGGGGCTCTTGATGCTGGTGACGAACATGAACAGCAAAGGGTAAAGGTATACGAAGCCGATGGCGACCAGCAGCGCATACAGGGCGAAGCTGAACACTGCGCCGCGTCGCGAGCGGCTGCCGAACAAGAAGGCGCGCACGCGATCAACGAGTTGCAGCCAACGCCGCTGGTCGAGCCGAATCGTGCGTGTGTCTGTCATCGCGATCCCCTCCTTGCCCACAGCATAAGGAACAGATAGACCGCGACCAGCAGCGCCGCCACCGCCGCGAAGTAGATGAACGCCATCGCGCTGGCGTAGCCGATGCCGCCCTGCACCGCGTAGGTCTGGTTGTAGATGTACTTGATGACCCGATTCTCGGAGAAGTGCGAGAGGGTGATGATGGTGTAGACGGCGTTGACCATCGTCGCTGTGGCGAGCGACGGCAGCGTGATCTTCCAGTAGATCTCCCAGGCCGAAGCGCCGTCTATCGCCGCGGCCTCGTAAATGTTTCGATCTATCTTCTGCAAGCTGGCCAGATAGATCAGAATTTGCACGCCGGAGAACCACAGGATGAGGATGAACGACGTCAACACGTATTCCAGTGGGTTGCGCAGCGCTGCCGGCAACTGTGCCAAAAAATCGGCCACCGCCGGTATGTTGGCGATGCCTGGCGCCGACGTCGCCCCTTGCTCCGTCAGTTCGCGGATGACTGGCCCACTGGTGATGACCACCGGCAGGAAGAAGATCGTTCGGAATATCCCCTTGAGCTTAAAGTTCACGTTGAGAAAGAGCGCGATGATCATCGAGAAGATCAGCACGACCGGCACGGCGATCAACGTCTCGACCGCGTAGCCGATCAACAGCTCGACGAAGCTGGGATCGGTGAACAGCGCGCGCGTGTAATTCGCCCACTCGACGAATTCCAGGCGGATGCCGGTCACGGTAACGGTCACGCGGTTCAGGCTGTAGTGCAAGGTCTCAACCAGCGGCAGCAGGGTGAACAATGCGAAGCCGATCAGCCACGGCAGGGCGAAACCGTAGCCATGCAGCGCTTCGCGCACGCGGAGGCTGAGGCGGCTAGAAGACGCTGGGTGACGGTTCATGGCACTGCCTCCCACAGCGCAGCATCTCGTGCGCCCACGACCTGCCCGTCGTAGGTGAAGGGTTGTGCGCCGTAGTTCACGACGATGTGTTTGCCGTTGGCGTAGGATGTAGCGAACACGCCTTCGGCCAGCTTTCGGCGCGCGATGATCTCCTGGCCTCGCACGGGTCCCAGCAGTGCGTTCATCCAGCGATAGGCGCGCCGGATCGGTTCGCCCCACTGCGCGTAGGACGACGTGTAGATCCAGTTGGACGACGTATTCAGCATGTTCGCAGTGGGCTCGTGCGTCAGAAAGTAGGATGGATATGCACCGTAGTCCGCATGGCGCAGGAGATCCTCGCCCATGTTGGGCGAGAAGTTGAGCGCCGGGCCGTAATAGGGCACGTAGCCGGCCAGCACGATCGGCAGGAAGGGCACGGTCTCATGGGTGTAGGTGTAGCCGTTGTCATCGAGTGGCAGGTCGTAGTAGGCGTGCATATGCTCGAACAGATAGGCGTTCGGCCGGTAGAAACCTGGCCGAACCGGGTAGCGGGCCAACAGCGATCGGTAGGCTTCGGTGGACCGTTCGCGATCCAGCACGCGGCCTTTGGTGAAGTCGCTGTAGAGCGTCGAACCGATGCCGTCCAGCGCCAGCCCAAAGCCGACGCGCGCCATGCCCTCGGCCAGCGTGGCGTAGCGTCGCTGCAGCGCGTCGAAGTGAAAGTAGAAGTTCTCTTTGTTGCGGTTGAAGCCCTTGATGTTGACGCTGGTGATGGCCAGCGCCAGGTCGTTGCGTGGCGAATAGCCCGGTTCTCCAGCCAGCGCTGCCTGAGGATCGAGGTAGAGCGAGAGCCGGCCGCCTCGCGCTGCGGCGTCCTCCGCCAGCGCGCGCAGCTCATCCAGCCCGCCCAGCGCACGCTCGACGGCCAGCCGCGTCGGCGGCATACTCGATGCGCCGAGTGGTTGCCAGCCGTAGTAGATTACCTCGGGGTTGGCAATGTCTAGATCGGCAAGGATCCGTCGCGCTTGCTGGAAGGTCGTCATCGGCACGAAGCGGTGCCACAACAGGATCTTCTCCTTGTCGCCACCCAGGAACTCTAGCCGGATGCCGATGTTCGCGCCCGGATTGAGCCGCCGTTGGAGCGCGCCGCGCTCGGCGAGATAAGCGCGATAACTGCGTGCCATGCCAACGTAGTCGGCGTCGGCGCCGGCCAGGAAACGGTAGCGAACTGCCACGTCAACTGGATTGGTCTGTGGTTGCAACGTGATGACGCCGGCGCCGGAGCGGTTGGTGGCCTGGAAGTAACTCTCGTTGTAGATGAAGGCGTTGTAGGCGAAGTTGAAGTTGGTGATGATGCCGGCGGGGTGCGCATGCAACTCGGCGTAGGGCGCGCCGCGCTCAACGACGACCAGACAGGCGTTGTCCCCTTCGCTGTGCACCATCCCAAAGACCGGGATGGTGATCGGATACGGGCGATTGACGGTTGGATCGAGCGGCAGTGCGCCGATCATGCCGAGGTCGCGGCCGTAGTAGCGCCCGTAGAACATGTTGCGGGCCTTCGTGGAGTTGGCGAAGCGAATCAGGCTGCCCATGCCGTCGGGCAGAAAGAGGTAGCCGGGGACGCTGCTGCCGCGGGTTGCGCCGAGGAACGGATATACGTAGAGCAGGCCCAACTTGAAATTGGGGTTGTCCTGGCGAACGGCGCTGAACGGCGCTTCGACACTGACGCCGTCGGTCTCCAGCCGCACGTTTACGCCGACGGTGATCCCGAATTCGGTGAACCTGACGGTCGCGGCAACGCCTCGTGCGATGGGCTGTACGTCCAGCGTGTGCTCGACGTTGGTAATGGAGGCGCGTCGGCTGACCGCTTTGCTGATCGCTTTCCGGTCCAGATATTCGATGCTGATGCCGCTTTGGGCAAAGGCGAGCCACGAGCGATTCAGCCGGTCGTCCGGCGCTTTCTCATCCAGCGTGGCATGCCATACGTAGCCGTTGCGCTTGTCAGCGACCTTGAAACCCAGCGTGGCGAAATCCACGTAGAGCTGGAAGGATGCGTTCTCGGCAACCAGCCGGTACGATGGCGGGATGCTGCTCTTGCGCGCTGCGCCTGCTGCCGGCGAAGGCGCAGCGTAGCACACCCCAACTGCGAGGAGGGTTGCAGCCATTGCACGCCGAAACGCGCCGCTGCCAACTACGCGGCTAGCCACGCAGCCCCACCTCCTGAACGATGGCCGAGATGAACTCGAACAGCTGGTCGAACAGCACATACAAGATGTAGCCGGTGAGCAGGAACATCGTCATCGTGAACAAGGTGATGAGGATGTTGCGCACTGTCTCGGAGAGCGTGTAGTTGTGGATCTCCTTGACCATCAGAAAGAGCATCAGCCCGACCCAGAACCACACTAGGCCGGTCGCGAATTCATAGAGGAAGACCTCGTTGAGCGTCAGTGCGTTCGAGATCAGCGCGATCGGCAGCGCCAACAGCGCATAGGGGAACAGGCTATAAGCCGTGCCGATGACCACGTCGCACAACCGACCTTCGCCGTCGCTGATGGTGGATACCAAATAGTTGGCTGCGTTCCACAACACCAGCGCGATGACGACGTAGGCCGCTTCTACCTCTGCGCGAATTTCGGCCGGATTGGCGTACGGGCTAAAGATGAAGCTGGTCAGGTAGAGCGACAGAATGCGAACGACGACCACCCAGGCATACAGGATGAACGCAAAGGCCAGGCTGCCGCGCAAGTTGGCCTTGATGTAGTAGAAGCTGTCGGCCGGCTGCTTGATGAACCGAAAGAGGAAGACGAAATCATCCACCAGTTTGATCCGGCGAAGCATGCAGAGTTGCCGACGGAGCGGCTCCAGCCAGTGGTGACGTCGCTGTAGCCGATTGAAGGCGCCGGCAGCGACCCATAGGCTGATCGCGCCGATCATGGCATTGGCCAGGTGGCGTTGCAGGGCAGCGTTTCGCAGTTCCCAGAACGCCTGCGAGTAGCCGTTGCGATCCTCGGCGTAGCGGTAGGTGGTCAATGCCTGTGGGTAGTCGCCCCGTTTGTAGTGCGCATCGGCGATGGCCTGATACGCCATGATGAACAGGCCGTTGTAGGTCAACACTTCCTCGAAGTGCGGCTGGGCCTCCGTGTACAGCCCTTCTATGTACAGCCGCACGCCGTCGTGGACGCGTTTGGCGAAATCGGTCACCCGATAGACGACGATGGCATTTTTATCCTTGTCCAGCACGTAAAGGTCGTCAGCGATGCGTTCGATGGCAGTGGGGTTGCTCAGTGTGCCTAGGCGCTGCTCGCCGCGATCCGACGCGCCGAACTTGAACAGAAGCGTACCGTTCAGGTCGTACTCATAGATCTGCCCGTTCGCATCCACAGCCAGCAACAAGCCGTCGTCGCTCACTTGCACGTCGCGGAAGGTGGTCGAGCCATAGACGTTGTGGAAGAGGTTGCGGCCGTTGATCGTGAACTTGCGCAGGCTCCGCTCGCGGGATGTGCCGGCAGTGATGGTGTAGACCAACCCGCGCCGGTCCATGGCTACGTTGGATGGCGAGGCCGCTTCGGTCTTGACGAATTGCTCCAGTTGCTCCCGGGTCAGGAACAGCCGTTGCAGAATCATCTTCAGCGACATTTCGGCGGTGTTGGCGGCGAAGTAACCGATGAAGTTGCCCTCGGTGTTCATCAGTGCCAGCCCATCCACCGATCCCTCGCTAACGATGTAGAGATTCTTGCGCGCATCCGCGGCCAGCTTGCGTGGTAGGAACTGCCGGCGTTTGCCGAACAGCGGTTCAGCCGGACGTCCGAACGTACGGCGCACGCGGCCGTCTGGCTCGAGGATGACGATGGTGTCGTTGCCGGCATCGGCGACATACACCACGCCGTCCTCGTCCACCGTGACGCCGGTGGGTGACTTGAGCGCGCCCTTGCCCAGCTCGCCGACGACTTCGAGGTTGCGCAGTTTGAGGATGCGCCCGTTGCCGGTATCGGCGAGATACAGCGCGCCGTCGCGCCCGAGGAACATGTCCTCCGCTGCCGACACCGGCAAGTCCACCTCGGCGATTGGAATGTAGGCGTCCTGGGTGAGGAAGAGCCGGCCGCCCGGCCCCATCGCCCACGTCGTGTAGGGCGTGAGCGCATGTGCAGGCAGCGAGGCGGACAGCGCAACGCCCAATACAATGACGATCAGCAGCGCCAGCGGTGTTCGCTTCATTTCAACCCCGAATGCGACATCGTGCTCATCACCTGTCCCTGCAGGAAGAGGAACATGATCAAGTTCGGCAGGAACATGATCAGCGCAGCCGCAGCAGCGATGCCCTGGCCGGCCACCACGTTCGCGCCGGTTGTGGTGGTAGCGGTGAGCGTGCCCAGGTAGAAAGCGAACGTCTTCAGGCTTTCGTTGTTGATGTAGAGCGTCGAGGTCTCGGCGTTGTTCCAGGCAGCCTGGAAGGTGAGTATGGCAATGGTGGCGATGGCCGGCCGGACCATCGGCAGTACGATCTTCCAGTAAATCTGCAGGTCCGAGGCGCCGTCAATTTGCGCTGCTTCGATCGTTTCGTCGGGGATGCTGTCAATGAACTGCTTGATCAAGAACAGGCCAACCGGCATGGCCAGCACGGGCAAAATGTGCACCAGGAATGTGTCCAGTAAGTTCAGCCGTTCGATGACCAGAAAGCGCGGGATGGTCACCGCGATTGGCACGAACATCAGTGCCACGGTGTTGATGGCGAACAACGTCTGCTTGAGTTTGAAGCGCTTCTTGGATAGCGCGTAGGCGGCCGTGCTGGAGACCAGTATGGACGCGGCGATCGTGATGAACGTGACGGCGATGCTATTGAACAGGTAGCGGCTGATCGGCACGCCCGAGTTCGACATCATCGAGGCTAGGTCGGTGAAGTTCTTGAGCGTGGGGTTGACTACGAAGAAGCGCGGCGGATAGGCGAAGAGCTCATCGGGCGGTTTGAAAGCGTTGGAGAAGATGAACGCAATCGGCAGCAGCATCACAATCGTCAATGGCAGCAGTAGGAGGTAGAACTTGAGCTGACTGACGTGGAAGCCGCGTGGGTTGATGCCACGGTTGTAAACGCCGGTGTAGCGGCGCATCCAGTTGCGCTTCTTCGTCGTTCGCATCGTTCAGCCCTCGCTGGCAAATAGCCGGTTGGCCAGCCGCGTGAAGAACAACACCATCAACAACAACACGACCGACACAGCCGCTGCATAGCCCATCTCATAACGCAAGAAGCCATAGTCCTCGATGTGGTTGACGATCAGTTGGCCGGCGTACTGTGGGGTGGGGTTGCTGCCGGAGAGCGTCACGCCGATAGCGCCGGCCTGAAACGTGCCTACGATCGCCATCACTGCGCCGAACAACATTTGCGGTTTCATCGAAGGGATGGTGATGTAGAAGATCTCCTGCAGGCGGTTGCTCACGCCATCTATGCTGGCTGCTTCATACAGGTCGGGGTTGGTCTCCAGGATGCCGGCCAGCATCGCCAGAAAGCCGATGCCCATGCTGCTCCACAGCGTTACCACGATCATGATCGTCATCAGGTACTGTGGCGATTGCAACCACTGGATCGGCTCTTGAATCAGCCCCAGGCCGAGCAGAAAGCTATTCAGGTAGCCGGCCTGGTCGCCGCTGAACAGCGTCTTCCACACGACAGCCATCGCCACGGCCGAGGTCATCGCCGGCGAGTACAGGATCAGCGCAAAGAAGGTGCGCGGCAGCCGGGGCAGTTGTGCCAGCACCCATGCCAGGAAGAACGCCAGGGCATAGCCGCCTGGCCCTACGATGACGGCAAACTGAATGGTGTTGGGTAGGACGTAACGCATGAATGTGTCGTCCTGCGTGAGCAGGGTGATGTAGTTGCGCAGTCCGATGAAACGCGGCGGCTGAATAGCATCGAAGAACATGAACGATAAGCCGATCGCTGCCGCCACCGGCACCACGATGAACGTGAAGAACAGCACAGCGTATGCCGCAACGAAGGCATAGGCGCTGCCTTCTCGGTTCAACCAACACTGGAACCCGGCCTGGCTGTGTTGCGCCGGGATTGGCTCGGCTCTAGTTTGTCGCGCTTCGATCTGCACTTTCCATCCACCTCTTCACCGTCTCGATGGTCGGAATCTTGAATCGCTTCACCCGTTGGCCGTCCTTCAGGTAACCGAACTCCTCCATCTTGCGCGCGATCTCGCGGTTGATGGTGATTACGGCGTTGTCAATCGCGACGCGTGGATTGGCACCTTCGAAGACGATGCGGTTCCACACGTTGCTCAGCTCGCGCTCTTGCATGTAACTGCCGGGCAGCCGGATTGGCTCCTGTAGCCACTGCCACTGCTCCAGAATGACGGCTTTGTGCGCTTGTGGGATGGGCAGCTCGGCAAACGCTTGTAGATTGGCCGAGTTCCACAGGTATTCGCGGCCGTAGTTCAAAATCAGCCGCTCCTGAAACTCTACCTGCGTTTCGGTGGACATCCACCACTTCAAAAACGCCCATCCCTCGTGCGGCTTGTCGGTATTGGCAAACATCAGGCTGGTCTGTGCCGAGCCGGTCGCATACCGATTCTGCGTCCCGTCGGCCAGCACTGTGGCGGGGTACAGATCAATCGCCCACAGCCCATCCAGCTCTGGCGCGGCGGTTACCAGCTTGATATACGTCTCGAAGTTGGACACCCCGATCGGGACCGTCCCATAGCGGAAGCTCTCGTAGAAACTCGCCGTGGTCACCGGCATGCCGTAAATGGTGAAGCTTTCGGCCATAAATTTGACTGCAGCGATGGCCTCCTCGGTTTGCAAGCTAGAAGCGAAGCCGTCCTCGGCGTAAAGCTTGGCCCCGTGGTTGAACAGATAAGGTGCGGTGACCAAGTACCCCCTCAATCCGCTTCCACCGGAGAGGGGCGCGTTGTAATTCATCCCGTAGCGTTGCAACACCGGCAAGATCTCGATGACCTCATTCCAGGTGCGCGGCACAGGCAGCCCCAGAGATTCGAGAATGTCCTTGCGATAGAACGTGACCCAGAAATCCTGCGTCTCCGGGATGGCGTAGACCGAGTCGTTGATGATGTAGCTGAGCAGTGCGCCGGGCGTGTAGATGCGGATGAAGGCGTCGAAATCCTCGAACGACCGCAGGTCATACAGCGCGTTGCGGATGGCCAGCTCGTATGGGATGTGCGTGCTGACGCCGAGTGCCACATCGGGCTGGATGCCGGCGGCGTTGGCCAGCACCAACTTCGACTCATCGGGCATGAGCGAGAACTTTACGCGGATGCCGGTCTGCGGCGTGAAGGACTCGTCGGTCATGAGCTGCAGCAAATCCACATACTGCCGTGGACGATTGACCCACACCTCCAGCTCGTCCGCCCGTGCGCCAATGGACTGGTACGGATCGGGTTGAAAGGAGCGCAGGAAGCGCTTCGCGTCCTCGATCAACGCGAGATGCAACGGAACATCCGCCGGGGGAGGGCGCACATCTGGCGCGTGGATGATGATCTTGTCCAGCGCCAACGGCTGGTTCTGTAGCAGCGGCAACAGCGAAGCGAGCAACTGCGCCGCCGATCCCGGCCCCTCGGAAAATCGCCCCATGTGCACCGGAATCTTGTTCGGGTCCGCGAGCAAAAAAGCGAGGTTGTCAATCGCCATCTGGTAGGTCAACACCTCCGGCGAGGGACGACCTTGATTGGCGTCGAGCAGAATCTGCTTATCGGCCATCAGGTTGCGGCGAATGGCATCGAGGCGCTCGCTAATGTCGGGGATGTAGTCGGAGATCACCCATTCCTTGAACGGGTCAACCTGGTTGCCCGTCAGCTTTTTGATCTCTAGCGCGAGCGCGTTGATGTCCAGCAACGCTCGCTGGATCGTCTGGATGGCAGGCAAATAGGGCGCGTTGGTGGCTTCGATGCCCAACACGTTCTGTCCACGGCGCAGAAAGATCTTGTAGGGCGTTTCGCTGCCCAGTGTGAGATTCGTCCAGTCCGGCGTGTAGGGGAAGGGGACGGCATTCAGCTCGGCGAACGGTGGTGCACCGTTCACGGTGATACGCCGGAAGACGGTGAAATTGTTGCGTGTGTTCTGTAGCGCGTGGCAGGTGATGGCATATAGGCCGTCCGCCGGCACGTCGAACGTATAGTACACCGCGCTGCCGCTTTTTTGCCAGCTTTCGCCGCCCAGCGTGTTCAGCAGCAGACGATAGGTTTCGTAGGGCGTGACCTTCAGGCTGCGATTGCTGACTGGCCGGACGGCGGTGTCGTTCTTGTAGCTGGGGAACTCGGCCTCTAGCGTGATGAGCACGTCACGAGCATCCGGCGCGGATTGTGCTGCTCGATACTCATGGTAGGCAGGGTAAGGCGCGAAGCGCGTTAGATAAATGCTTCCCAGATACAGCGCGCCCTTCGTCAGCGCGAACTCGAAGCGATGCTCCCCCGCCGACAGCGATATCTGCAGCGGGTAGGGCTGGCTGAAATTCACATCGCGCGCCTCGACGCGCGTCCATTGCACGCGCCGTTCTTGACGGATGAGTGCGTCGTTGCCATAGCGATCTTTGGGGAAGGCGTTGGTGCTATTCTGGTAGAAGACCGGAAAGATGATCCGCCTCAAGTCGCTGACCGGAAATGCACCGTCTATCTGCAGCGCTCCCTCCGGAGCGTTCATTTTCAATGGTGCACTGGCCACGTCGAAGCTGATGATGTAGTCGCCCGATTCTGGCACGCTGGCTTGGAAACGCACAAGGTCGCCCTGTTGCAGCAATACGCTGGCTTGGGGATATTGGTGGGCGATCGCGTCTTCAGCCAGCGGCAAGCCGAAGCTGTGAGCGGAAACCTCTGTAGCCGGCGGTAGTACAACCGATGGCCATAGTGCCGGTGGTGTGCCCGTATGCTCCGGCGTCTGTGCCGGCAGTGCAACGACCACGATCGCCAGGCAGGCGGCGATGTACATCGTCCGCTTGCTGCGGGCCGTCGGCAGCGCCTGCTGTGTGAGTCTCGGGCGCATGCGTAGAGTGTACCGATCAAATGAGGGAGCGCCGGCGCTTGGGCGCTCCCCCCTAGACGATCACTTGCCGAGTTCGGCGCGGGCTTCGCTCAGGATCCTGTTGGCGAATTCCTCCAGTTTGGGCGCATAGTCCTCGTACTTGAATCGGCCGGAATTGGCGAAGTTGAACATGTACCACATGTTCACGTCCTTGTCTTCGCCGATGTCAATACCGGGTTTACCCTCCCACCGGGCGTTGATGTAACCCGGCACGATCTTTGCCAGAGATTCGAGCACGCTGTTGTCGAGGTTGGCCATGGCTTTGCGGATGCCGGGCTTGTCTTGGATGAATGACATGTAAAGGTCAATGGACTTTTCGTCCACCGAGACCGGCATCTTGGTGGGTACCTGGCCGGCAGCTTTGGCCAGCTCGACTTCTTTGGCGTAGGCGGCCTTCGAGAAGCCCATCCACTTTGCGAAGTCGTATGCAGCTTTGAGATTCGGCGTCGCTTTCGAAATCACGACGATGTCGGCCACCAGCGCCTGCTTGCCGTCGGGGATGCCGATGAAGTCCCAGTCAAACGGCGCGTTCTGCGAGTAGCCAGGAATGGACCATCCGCCGTCCCAGCGCACAGCAAACTCGTTGTTCAGGAACATCCAGCTTTCGGTGGACTTGAAGTTCGCCTTTTGTGCCTCGTTCAACCCGGCCCAACTGTAGGGCAACATCTCGCCAGCCTTGGCGACGGCGGCCTTGAAGGCAGGTGAGTTGTAGTTCATCTTCTCGCCGTCGAAACTGAACCACCCGAGCTTGCTTTCCTGTGTGCCCGGATACCAACCTATCAGCGGCTCCAGTTCATCTAGCCCGACAACGGCCTTTTGAGGATTGTGGACCGCGGTAACTGCCTTGAAGAAATCCTCCGCAGATATGCCATATTCCGGCGCGTCGAGGTTGGCCGCCTCGAAAAGGTCCTTGTTGACAAAGTAACCCATGACGAAGTGCGCCACGGGTAGGCCCAGTACTTTGCCGTTGTAAGTCACTGCGTCTTTCAAGACCTGCGGCACATCCCTCCAGTCGGGATCGTCTTTGACCAAATCGGTCAGATCTGCCGTCCAGCCGTTCTTGACATAGAGCGGCGTGTTATCTGCCATGAAGACGTCTGGCAATGCGCCTTTTGCCGCGTAGCTGGTCAGTTTCTCGTCCCAACGTCCTTCACCAGACATGTCCACGAATTCAATAGTGACGTTGGGGTTCAGCTCCGTGTAGGCTTTCACCAATTGCCGCTGGAGGTTATTTTCTTCCTCTGTGCCGAGGTTCCAATTGGCGTAGCGGATGGTGATGCGCTCGGTTGCTGGCGCGGCGGCAGGTTGCGCTGGCGCTTCTGTCGGCGTAACTGCCGGCTGTTCGGCAGGCAGGGCTACTGGCGCGGAGGGCACAGCCGGTTGCGGCGGCGCAGCGCAAGCGGCAATGGCGGTCGTCAAAATCAAGGCCAGAGTCGGCCTGAGGAAAGAGGGTCTCAACTGCATGGTTCGCCTCCTTGTGAGTTAAGCTTTCTGGTTCAGGGTCACACATCGAAATGGCAAGAATTCGCATCTCGGATCAGTGCGTTATCTGGGTGTTCGTTCGATAGCTCCTCCTTGTTTGGCACCGTTTCGTGCATATTGCAGCAAACGGCGTAGTGGAGTTGAAACGTTTCACTTGAATGCTCTTTTTTTAGGGACGAATGAGTGAAACGTTTCACTTCGGAGAAAGTACTACACGAACTGGCCTTTGTCAAGGCGCTCAACTCGTCACTTGCCAGTCTCGCTGATGAGGTTGCTGGGGACGCCGCTCCCATCCCAGCCGGCGCATCACTGGGTTCGCGCCGGTCTGCATGTGGTCAATCACGCTCAATAGAAAGAAGCCAACCACTGCGATGGCCAGCGCAACCCAGAACTCCGGCGCTGCGATGTTGGGCAGGATGTTTTGCTCACGGATGGGGATGGCTTTGCCGTGGCGATCCAGCGCCGTCTCGATCACTTCCTTCCACGGCCAAATCTTGCGCAGCGAGCCGACCATGAACCCCATGAGCACGGCCACGGCGATGTTGTGGTAATTTCGCAGCAACCAGCTCAACAAACGTACGAAACCGGCTAACCCCACTACTGCGCCCAGCGCGACCGGAACGACGGCCAGCAGGTTCAGATCTGCTACGGCGTCCAGCACGTAGGCATATTGCCCCAGGATGAGCAGAATGAACGATCCGGAGATGCCAGGCAGGATCATCGCCATGATCGCCAGCACCCCGCTGAAGAAGAGCGTGATCGGGTCGTGCGGCATTTTCAGCGGCACCAGCCCCACGATGATGTAAGCCGCGATTGCGCCGCTGATCAGCGCCGCCGCCGCGCCGCGCGACCATTTGATGGTCGTGCCCACCGCGATGATCGAAGCGACGATGAGTCCGAAGAAGAAGGCGAAGAGATATACCGTCTGATATTCCAGCAGGTAGCGCATCACCCGAGCCATACCGAGCGCAGCCACACCGATACCGGCGCCCAGGGGGATGAGGAAGCCCCACGGAATAGAACTCAGCGCTGCGCGCCAGCGTCCCCGGCCGAGCAGGCGCAGTACTTGGAGGTTGAATGCCTTGATGGCGGACAACAGATGCTCGTAGATGCCCATGATGAAGGCCATCGTGCCACCCGATACGCCGGGGATCAGGTCGGCGATGCCCATCACGATTCCGGTGAAAAAGAGCCGGAGCGCCGAAAATGGGCGAGCTGCAGTGTTTGGTTCTTGCATAGCTTGGGCTCCGTAGGTGCCAAATAAAAACAGGCGTCCCCCTCAAGACGCTGCAAAGCAGTATACCGCCTTCATAGTCTTGTTAATCCCGTGGATCCCGTCAACTGCACCAATGCGCGGCGCAAATCATCGCCGGACGTGAAGTGCACACCGTGCATGCCCAGCGCTTGAGCTGCAGCCACGTTCTCCACCATGTCGTCCACGAAGATGCTTTCCTCGGGGCGTACGCCCAGCCGCGCCAGCGCGCGCCGGAAGATCTCCAGATCGGGCTTTTTCACACCTTCCTCGCCGCTGAACACGAGGATGTCGAACAGGTCGCTGTTGAGCTTGCCTGAAAACATCTCCCGCGCGTCGGGCAGAGCGTTGCTAATCAGGCCGGTCTTGTAATGCCGGTGCAGCAACTCGATCAGCGCTAGCAGTGATTCGTCGAACGTGTCGCCGCGCCAGAAGTCCGCCTGAAGCTGGCGCAACTCGTTGGCGTCGAGGCCGAGCGTTGCGGCGACGTGCCCCCAGACGTCGGCCGTCGTCGCTCGGCCGATTTGGGCGGCTTGCCCGACCGGGCTGTTGAAGAAGAGGTCTTGCAATGCCCAGTCACGCATGCCGAAGCGCCGCTCCCATTGGCGGCGCGGCTCGAGGTCGGTCGTGCGTACAAGCACGCCGCCCATGTCGAATAAGATGGCGGTGATCGTCGGTGATGAAGTGCTCATTTGTCGATGGGCCCGAATCGTAACGCAATGTCGCTTTGCACGGGATTGGGCAAGGCAATGGTGAGGCCATCGTTCGTTGCCGATGCGGTCTGCGTCAGCATCGGCCGGCCTTGCCAGGTATCCCACCAGACGACGCGATAGTTGCCCGGCGCCAGGTTTAGGATGTGGATCGAGCCGGCGATCGGTTTCACAGCTACACCATCTACGACGTTGCGCCAGGTGTGCTGGCGATGGCGAATCCACAGATGTCCGCGCCGTGCGACGTGATCCACCTGCCCGAGGACGCGCAAATCCGGGTGCGAAGCGGTTGCCTGTGCATCTCTGTAGCGTCCATTCGTCAGCGGAATGCCGTCCATGAAATTGCGAAAGGCTTTGAAGTGGAAATACAGGTCGTGACGGCGAATGTTCTCCGAGTCCCAGTAAAGCTCGTACAAGCCGCCTGGGTTGATCTGGCCCCAGATGAAGTTGTGTAGCCACACGCCCTGCGTGTCCCGGCTTTGGTCATGCTCGCGATCGCCATGGTAATTCCGCTCATCGCCAATTGCCACTTCGCCGCGAGTGACCGGTTTGCCCGGGCCAGATAGCACGCGCCCACCGATTGCCATACTGTAGGCCGCAGTGAGTTGCGCGCTGTCGTGGTCCAGGCGCGTCAAGTCGAATTCGCCGTTGAGGTGCACGCGACGACCGTCGGGAGCGATCAGCTCCACGTCGTCAATCCAGGCGTTGCCGCCGTTACCGAAGCTGTTCTGGAAGAAGATGGCCAGCGTGTGTGTCCTCTCGTCGGTAATGACGAGGCGCGCATCGAGCGGCGCCGGCGTTCCGTCTGCGGTGTAGCGGCTGTCGAATGTGCGCCAGTCGTACGTCCCGGCCGGCGCGCTGCATACGAAGCTCTTGCCAGACGGTGAAGCCGGCACGACGTTCGCACGATCTGCAAGCGCCCACATCAACCGCGGTCCGGCCAGGTTGTTGGGTTCGCCATAGGCACATTGGCCGGTGAAACCTTCGACTTTCATCCGGTAGCGGATCACCCACTCGCCGCGCCCGCGGATCGTAAGCCAGCGCGGCGTGCTGCCCGCATTATTGAACTGTGCGTCGCCGGGAATGCGGACCGAGTGTCCCTGTCCACCGGCCACGTAAGCCGGCCGGCGCTCGAAGCTCAGCGGTTCGCCGATGTTCTGCGCCCAGCCGGCCACAACGGCACTACAGCAGGCGTAAGCGTGGACATCGGCGTAGTCCACATGGAGATAAGCTGGGTTGCCCCAGAACTCAGCGACCGGGAAGCTGTGCCAGGTCGAGGTTGTCACCAGGTGTGGGTGCGCATCGTTCGCATGCATGAACTCGCCAAAGGCGTTGGCTTGCGCATAGTGGTTGCCGTTGTAGGGGTCACCTTCGTTCAACAGTTCCCAGGAGTGCACTGCGCGGGAGTAGCCCCAGCGCGCGATGAGGTAGCGCCAGAAGTACTCGTGGAAACGGCGCGTGGCCGTATTGGGCGCGGCATAGAAGCGGTCGTTGTCCAGCTCGTAATAGCTGCCCACCGGTTTGCCATCGGCACCAATGTGATTGGCGATCCAATCGTTCTTCTCCAGCACTACCGGCCGGATGGTCACGCCGTGGGCCTCCGCTACCTCGAAGTAGTGATCCCACAGCCAGGAGGGTTTCTGGTCAAAATAGAGATGGTAGGCGAAGCGGTTTTTGCGCAGCACTTCCGGGCCACTGGGCTTACCGTCCACCAACTCGCGGATCGAAACTTCGTCCACGAACGCCTGGCCGCCGGTCGTGTTTTCCAAGATCAGATAAAGGTTGTCCAAGAAGAACTCGTCCGGCTGGGTAGTGAACGTCGCAGTGGTTGTGATCCAACCCGGCGTCGAGCCGTTGAGGTAGTCCAGTAGCCGGGTGGACGAGGTTGCGGTCGCTGCCGGCTCGGCACAACGCTCGCCCAACCAGCCTCCTCTGCGCACGGTGAGCCCATGACGCGGGTGAGCAGCGTCGCGTGGGCCGCTCACTTCGATCGTCTTGGCGCGGATGCTGAGTTGATACGTCGTGTTAGGGCGCACGGAGACGTTATCGGCGAAGCCTTGGAACATGCAGGGGTTCCGTCGGCCGGCCAGGCCAGGATCTGGATAGTCCCACAGTCGCAGCGACACGAAGTGGTTGGAGTAAGCGTGCGTGTAGGTGAGGCTCGAGGCGTTGAAGTAGCCGCCCTCGCCGGGCAGGTGATGCGAGTTCCACGGGTTCCACGGCGCCATGTAGATGCTTGCGCCGGACATCCATGCGCGCACGAAGTTCACGCGTCCGGCGGCGAGTCGTTGCATCACAACATCGGTATGGTACGTGCCGGCGAAGCCCTCGCCATGGCCGACGCCGATGAAGGGTGTGCCGTCCGAATACTCGAAGTAGCCGCGATCGGTTGGGCTTACGCGCACGAAGCCGTAGTTGTGCGGTGTGGTGGATGTGATCACAGCAAAGACGCCCTCGCGGCTTCGCACTGTGCCGGAAGCATCCGTCGCACGCACCCGGTAACGCCACAGCCCCGTCTTCTGCGGCGCGAAGCGCACCTTCCACACCGGCTCGCCTTGCGGATAGAGCCATTCCCGACCTTCACAGCCGTTCGCCGGATCACCCCCGATGCACCGACGTTCGTATGCCTGATAGAGGAAACCAGGCTGCACCATCGTCGTCGCCCAGTTGTCTGGGCTGAATAGTCCCTCGACCGTGATGCCCACGCCGGCTGGTACGCCAGGCGGCGGCGCGGGATCAAACGGGAAGTAGGGATTCGTAGCGACCGAGCCGTTGATGTCGAACGTGAGTTCGAACTTCTCGTATAGGCCGACGCGGTCTGCGCTGGCCTGCAGCCTCTCGATACGCATGCGGGGCTGTGTCGCCGCCGGGCTTCCTGGCGCGAGGATGCCGGTTGTGATCAATGCAAGGCTCAAGAGCGCATGGGCCGGGGCGGTTGCAGCGCGTATCGGTGTTCGCACAGAATGAGAGTCGGCGCTGTGGTTACTTTCCGCCGCGTCCGACGCCGTCTCGGCTAGCGCCACTGTGCATAGGGTGATGCTGCCACAGCGCCTACCGTTGGTCTGAGCATCGGCGTGGTGCTGCTGACGGTGGCGTTGGGGTTGTTGTTGCCCAGATAGTTGATCAGCGCGGTTCGGTCCGCGGGATCGATTGCTCGCCCGATGAAGCGCTCGATCAAGCGGTCCACGGCTTGCGTCGCTGTTGTTGGCCCGCTGATGAGCGCGTCCAGTGCTGCGTTGGCTGGTGCGCTGTTGGTTTGTGTCTGGCTGCCGAAGAAACGGTTGACGAGCGCGTTCGCCATCGTCCAGCGCCCGAAGACCTGGTTGGTATTCCACCACGCGATGCGCACGTCGGGCAGGCCCGTCGGCGCAGAGAACTCGAACAGCTTTTGGCCCAGCATCTCGATCTGTCCTTCGAAGAAGCGCGCGCCGAGCGGATCGCTCCAGTCGTCCGGCAGGAAGTTGATCATCGCGGTCAGCCCCATGGCGCGCATGGTGGAGATGAAGAATTCGAACGGGCGTTTCACCTTCTGCCCCCAGCTCGCCGCGAACTTGGGATGCAGCAGGATGGCGCGCAGCGTTGCGCGGATGTCACCTTGCGACGCGATGAATGCCTGCGCACCGGCTTCCACCGCGTCTGGGCAGAAAGTGTCGGGGAGGTCGCTGATGAAGCGCCGGCACAGCTTGAACGAGATGAAGTAAGCAGTGCTGGGGTGCGCTGCCAGGATGTCGAGTAGCATCTCGCCCTGCTCGATGCCGCCATAGGGGAAGTAATAGTAGGCATCGTTGCCCAACCAGAGTTGCTTTTCAGGCCAATGATGCGCGGGCCATGAACGCCCACCGTTGAAACGGAATTCGTCGTTGGGCGTGCCCATCGTCGTCCATCCGCTCAGGATCTGTGCTGCAGCGTGTACGTCCTCCTCGGTGTAGTTCGGCTTCTTCAGATAGTCTGGCCCTGGCACGCGGCTGTAGCTGCCCATCGTATGAAGTTCCATCAGCTCGCGCGCGTAGTTCTCGTTGGGGTTGTTGCCGTCGCTGTAGGTGTTGCTGAGGAAGTAGAGCATACTCGGGCTTTTCGCGCTCGCGCCGATCAGGTCGCGAAAGTTGCCCAGCGCGTGCTGCCGGATGACGTGGTGGTCCTCCCAATACTTCAGGTGGGTTTGGAAATTCGTTTGCAGGTGGTTCGTCCAAAAGTCCACCATCACCTCGAAGAGCTGACGCTTGCTCAGCAGCGTGCGCGCGTAGGTTGTCGTCCACAGGTAGCGCTGCAGGTTAGCGTTCGGCCAACCGTTGGCGGCGCGGTTGGCAGCGCGGTATTGCTCGATCTCGGCCAGTGTGGCATCGGTTGAGGGAACGGTAGTGCCTTGCGGGTCGGTGCGGCTGAGGCCGGCGATGTAGGCCTCACAGGCCGAGTCATCGATGGCTTCGTAGTTCAATTGCTGATCTACAAACGCCGTGAGGTCGAAAAACGCCGTGAGGTCGAAGCTGCCCATGACAGCGATGTCTTCCGGGCGTGGACCGAAGCAGATTCGGTTGTAGGCCAGTCGGGCCAGCGAAGGTGCAGCGCCAGGGGGTGTTGTAGGGTTCATCGGGTTCATCGCCTCACCATCGGAAGCATCACGCGTGGCGTGAGCACAGCAGTTGCATCGCCATATGTGGCTGTGTAGATGCGCGGTGAGCGACCGTTGCGTCGGTCGGGAAAGGCCACGATGTAGCGTTGGCCGAGCGGGTCAAAGGCCACCGCGCCGGCGCTGTCGCCTTCATACCACTGGCCGAGGTATAGGTCCGGTCGCGCCCAGGATGTGCTGTTATCGCCCAGCGCCGTAGTTTCGACGACGGTGCCGTCCTTGATGCGTGCTGCATAGAAGCTATACACACCGCTGATCCGGCTGGGGTAGAGCACCATGACCTCGCCGTTCGCGCCAATGGCCAGCGCAGGGCGGCTCGAAGTATCGTTGTGGTAGGCCGAGTCGTTCTGTGCTACCGTCAGCCCGACGCGCAGCGGCGTGCTCCATGTTGCGCCGCCATCGCTCGATGTGGCATAGAAGATGTACGAGTCGTGTGGCCACGCGTTGGGTGGATTGCGCAACGCACAACCCGACCAAACGACATGTAGGCGATTGGTTGAGTCGGCCTGCAGCTGTGGATGGCGCTGGCCGCACCAGTCCGAGTTTACGTTCGGGCTGATCTGGGCGTAGCTCCATCCGCTGCCGCTCAAGATGTTGCGCCGGGCAGCCATCAGCCGGTCTCGGCCGTTGGCGCCCTCCTGTGTCCAGGCGATCACAAGATTGCCGCTCGCATCCAGCGCGATGGTGGAGCGCATGAACCAGCCGGCAAAGGTCTGCGGAAGTACGGCGACCGGCGTGCTCCAACCATTGCCGGTGTTCCATGCAGCGTAGAGCTGCACCTGGCCGGCGGGGTTGCGATAGCTCCACGCAGCGGCGATGGCGTTGCCATTTGCAGCAATGACGGGGGCGTGGCGGTCGCGGGTGTCATTTTCGTCGCCGGTCAGCCGGACTGGGTCGGCCCACCCGTTATTCGCATAGGCACTATATTGGATCTGCCTACCATGCGGCCAAACATATTCACTCCAAACCACGTGAAGACGCCCAAAACCAAAAGTGAGCGAGAAACCATCATAGCTGCTCATATCCCCGCCACGGGATGCATAAGTGGGGAAGGGCAACAAAGGCATCCAGGCAGCAGCCAGCGGCAGCAATTGAGCCAACCAGACCTGCTTGTAGCCGGCGCGCTGATCGAGCACCGCCGCATACGTCGTCCCTCCATCACTGACGACAAGCACGGGCCTCATTTGATATGGCTCACGTGTAGGGTCTATGCTGACCGAAGCTGGGCTACTCCACCCATTCCCAGTCCAACTCGCCATGAAAACATCCTCGTTCCCGTTGCGACCATCTTGCCAAACCATATACACCATGCTGCCGGAAGCAGCTAAAGCCGGCACAACCTGCATGTGCGGATGAACGACGGCCGGTGTCTCGACCCATACCCCTCCACTCAATCGCGCCGAATAGATATCGGGATTCGCCGAACCACTACGATAATCCTGCCAGGCAATAAAGACACCAGCGCTCCCCGCCGCAATTGTGGGATTGACCGAGCGCGCCCGTTGTGGCGCATTGTCCACACGCTGTGGGGTTCCCCAGGCACCTCCGGTCCACCGTGCGGCATAGATATCTGCCGGCGCAGTGGCCGAGCCGACATGGTGTTCCCAAGCCGCATAGATCACACCATCCGGTGCTATGGCTACCGACGGGCCAGTCGCTGCGTCGCGGCTAGAAGGACTGGCATCGCCGTTCAGACCACGGCTCACCCGAACATTTGCGGACCAGTTCTGCCCGCTATCGTAGCTGAAACTAGCGTAGATGCGCGGGAACTCTGGGCCGCGCTCGCGCTCGTCTTCCCACACAGCAACGACCGAGTTGCCGCTCCACGCCACTTTAGGCCGGCGCTGATCAGCTCGGTTGCCGTCATCGTTGACTTTGACATTCGGAAAGGCACAGGTCATCGTATTACCGTTGCACGTCTCGGCATAGATGTCGCTGCCCCTGCTATCGGATTCGTAGGTAGCGTTGCGGAAATCCTCCCAGACGATGACGAGGTTCCCCGTGCCATCACCGGCGATCTGGGGGTTACGGGCGATTTGATGCCACTCGTCTAGCCCACTAGTCACCTGTGTATGCGAGAGCCACTGGCCGGCGCTCACTTCGTAGCGCGCCAGGAAAATATTCTCACCGTCGGAGTAGGCAATAAAGGCACGTCCGCTCGGTTCCACGAACACCGACGCACCATGCGCGCGCAGCGCGTCGAAGTGCGGGCCAAGATTGGTTACCCGCAATTCCGACGCCTTGTTGCCGTTGACCAGGCGTGCAGCGTAGATGTCCGGCACCGCGTTGCGCGAATCAGTCCATGCGACGAAGGCAATACTACCGCTTGCCGCGACCGCCGGCGCACTCTGCAACGCCGGCGTACTCTCGACGCTGATCGGCCTGACTGGTGACCAGGTCCGCGCTAAGATTGCCTGCGGGGCAACATCCTGCGCTTGCACGGAGAAAGCCGATCCGGCCGCAATGTAGACCAACGATGCGAGTACAAGCCGGTGGATGATTCGTCCGAGCATCACCCTAACCTCACCGAGAAACTGCGATCCCCATGCCGACGGTAAAGCTGAACCCCGGGAAGATCACTTCGTTGACCTTTTGGGCAGTGACGCCCATCCGTCCGGTGAGCACATCGGCGATTACACGGCGATAGTCGGTTGTGATATGCAACCCATCGTTGAAGCCAAAGTGCTTCAAGCCCGGCCATTCGCCGTAGATCTGCCCGCCGTTGACGTTGGGCTTGCCAAAGGGTCGGCCACTGCCGACCACGAGCATTACATTGCCGTTGCCATGGTCGCAGCCTGCGCTATCGTTCTGATAGAGCACACGCCCGAACTCGCTCAACACGATCACGACAAAACGCCCACGCCACTGGGGGTCAGCGTTCATATCGTCACAGAAAGCCTTGATGTTGTTGGACAGGTTGGTGATGAGCTTGGGAAAGCGCGAATTGCCACTCCAGTCTACCGTGCCCTGGTTGTCGTGAGTGTCATAGCCGCCGCCTACATCCACCGTAGCTACTCGCAGCGGGTTGACGACCGAAGCCTTGGCAATCTGGGCAATTGTCTTCATCGAGTTTCCGAAATGGCCGTAGTCGAGCACATGGCTGCTGCTGGTGAGGTATTGCGCCGCCGGCGCATAGGTCGTCTCGAAGACATTGCGCAACATGTCATAGCCCTGCAGCGCCTGCTGGCCGACCACTTCGACGAAGTCGCTCCCACGCTGATACATTTGCTGCAGGATGACGCGCTGCGCCGAGACGAGCACGTTGCGCGTCTCAAGCGGCATCCATTGCGCCGTCTTCCACTGTGGGCCGAACTCGCTGGGGCTGGGCACGGTAATTGCGCTGCGTCCCGTAGGCGAGAGCAGCGATGGGGAGATACCCCACTGTGGTGATACGGCTAGCACATCGTTGGGCTCGCCGGCAGCATCTAAATAGCGCGCCACCCAACCACCAGAATTGTTCTTGCCGCCAAGGTCTACATATAGTTCAGTATCGAAGTGCGAACCTGTGATGTCCGGCGAGCCACAGGCATCCACGATGGCCAGGTCGCCATCGTGGAAGAGCTTAAGCAGACCACCCGTATCGCTAGGATGAGGGTTGGGCACGTTCATGCCCGGAGCGCCCCGCGCGGCATCGGGATGTAGGGCGAACTTGCCATTCAGGTCAATCGCTTTGCGCGCCACGCTGGAGTTCGGCGGGGCGATGTTCATCGTCGGCCGAAGCGTGTTGTAGTAGCGGCGACGATCATCCTCGCTCGTGTTGAACGGCACAACCAGGTTCAGGCCATCCAAACCGCCGCGCACAAATACCAGCACCAGCAGATCGCGGTTGTTGGGCGGCTGGGCCGGCGACTGCGGCAGCATGTTCGGCTGTGGCTCGTTACCCTGGGCCCGCGCGACCTGCGAGTCGAACAGCAGGTTGGTAATCCCAAACCCACGCATCGCAGCAGCGGCGGCAAAACCGGCGCAGCCCTTGAGGAAGTCTCTTCTGTTCATGAATGCCGAGGATTGTGCTCAAGTACGTGCGCGAGACGCATGACGTTTGGCTGACGAACGATCAAAACGACTGGCATACCATACCTAATGCGTAAGACGTAAAGGCCATAAGACAGCGAACACCCCATACCGGAGATAAACTCGCGTGAAAAGATTTGTCGGCCACAACGACGATCGAGCGGCAACTACGAAGGCCCCCGCTTTTGCAGCAATGCGCCAAAAAATTCAGCGCACACTGGCACGCGTCGCCCCACCGACAAGCTGATCTACATCGTCCTTGCTAAACAGCGCCAGGTCACCAGGGATGGTGAGCTTGAGCGCGCTCATGGCATTGCCGTAGTGCAACGACGCCTCCAACGATAGCCCCCAACGCTGCGCCGCCATAAAGCCAGCGTCGAAGGCATCGCCTGCGCCGATGCGATCCACAACCTGCGACACCTTAAAGGACTGAGACACCTCAATCTGCTGCGATTCCGTCTGGGCAATCGCGCCGGCCTCGCCAAGGGTCATCACCAACACACCACAACCGAAGCGACGGCGCAAAACCTCGGCGGCCTGACGCGGCGCTTCTGGCGCGCCGAACAAAGCTACGGCGTCGCGGTGCGCCACAAAGACGTAGTGACACAGCGACATCAGCGGCTCAAGCGCGCACCCAGCCTCTTGCGCCGACCACAACAATGACCGGTAGTTCACGTCAAAAGAGATGGTCAGGCCGCGCGCGCGCGCGAAGCGGAATACGTCAGCCGTCATAGCGCGGCAAGACTCGCTCAGCGCCGGCGTGATGCCGGTCATGTGCAGCCAGCGCGCCTGCGCAATACGGTCAAAGTCCACATCGGCCGTAGCCATGCGGCTGGCGGCGGAGCCGGCGCGATCGTAGATCACCCGGTTAGGCCGCGGCGGCGTCGCCAACTCGATGAAGTACACCCCGACGCGTTCGCCGGGGACGAAGCGCACGCCGCGTGTGTCTACCCCATGCGAGGCGATCAGCGAGACGACCTTGCGGCCCAGCGCATTATCCGGCATGCGCGAAAGCCAGGCTGTCTTGAAGCCCAACCAGGCCAAGTTGATCGCGGTGTTCGATTCCGCACCGCCGATCTGAAAGTCAAACGACTGAGTCTGCGCGATACGCTGAAAGCCCGGCGGTGATAGCCTCACCATCGTCTCACCGAGCGTGATAAAGTCGAATTGTTCTGACATACGCCGAGTTTAAGCGCAGGGTAGGGCAGGGCGCAAAAACAGGACGGGGCTACCGTTCAGTCGTTAGAATCTGGGGTAGCTCATCGGTCGGACCGCTTCAAGCGGTTCTGACCAGCGGATACGCGCGAACTATGCGGGCAACAAGCAGCAATATGAAGAAAATATTACCTCTACTCCTCGGTCTGACCATAGGCGTTGGGCAGCAGCTGGTGCTGCCCACTGCTGCCCAAACCAACCAGCCCCGCACCGTCACCATCTCTGGTACTATCCAAAGCAAGCTGGGCTGTTCGGGCGATTGGCAACCAAGCTGCTCGAAGACCTTCCTCACGCTGGACCCTGTCTCCGGTCTATGGATCAGCGAATTTGCGCTGCCCGCCGGCGATTATGAGTACAAGGTTGCCATTGATGGCTCCTGGGATGAGAACTATGGCGGCAAGGCTGACCGCAATGGCCCCAACGTGCCGCTGAAGCTAACTCAACCTGCCAAGGTGCACTTCTACTACGATCACAAAACGCATCTGGTCGTAGATAGCGTGAACGGCATGTTGCCGGTGGTCGTGGGCAACTTTCAGCGCGCGCTTGGCTGCGCACAAGACGATGACCCAACCTGCCTGGCCGGCTTCATGCTCGACCCGGAGTTCGACGGCACATATAGCCTCGTCACTCGCAAACTCGCGCCTGGCCGCTATGAAGCGCGCATAGCGATTGACGGCCGACCCGGTGAGTTCTACGGTGACGCTCAGGGTAAGCCAGTTCGCTTTGTCGTGCGTACGGCTGGCGAAGAGGTGTTCTTCGGCTTCGACCCGGCAGCCAGGCAACTCACTGTGAGCACCGAGGGCGCGCCCAAAGGCAACATCAATCGCCAACGCGCTTACTGGGTCAGCCGCGATGTCGTCCTGTGGGACGTGCCTTTCGACGCCGGCTATCGCTATCTGTTGCACAGCAGCGCCGACGCCGGCCTGCGCTTGACGCCGCGCGGCATCGTCGGCGCCGCACAAACGCTCACGCTCACCCGCAGCACAACCACCGATCCGCGCATCTTCGAGCGCTTCCCACACTTGATTGGCCTGACCGCGCTGCGCATCGCGCCGGACGATCTACCAAAGATAACCGAGATGCTGCGCGGGCAGATCGCCATCGAGGCGCGCGATGGCAACGGCCGCGTGATTAACAGCGCCGGCCTGCAAGTGCCCGGCATACTGGACGACCTGTACGCGGAGAAGGCACGCGCAATGACGCTCGGCCCCAGCTTTGAAGGCGGTCGGCCCACGTTGGCCGTTTGGGCTCCTACCGCCCGCAGCGTCACGCTGCACTTGTTCGACGACGCCACCGGCGACGCTGCGCAGGTGCTCCCGATGACGCGAGATCCGGCCAGCGGCGTGTGGATGATCACCGGCGACCCCACCTGGAAGAACCGCTTCTACTTGTATGAGGTCGAAGTGTTCGCGCCTTCCACCGGCCGCATCGAGAGAAATTGGGTCACCGACCCATACTCGGTCAGCCTCTCGACCAACAGCAAGCGCAGCCAGATCGTGGACCTGAACGACCCGGCGCTGCAACCGGCGGGGTGGGGGAGCGTGAGGAAGCCGCCGCTGGACGCGCCCGAAGACGCCGTGATCTACGAGTTGCATGTGCGCGATTTCAGCGCCCGCGACTTGAGCACGCCGGAGCGCTTGCGCGGCACGTTCGCCGCGTTCACGGCGGCCAACTCGAACGGCATGCGTCACCTGCGCAAACTCGCCGAGGCCGGCCTGACCCACGTTCATCTCCTGCCGGCTTTCGACTGCGCAAGCATCAACGAGGACAAGTCGCAATGGCGGCAGGTTGACTTTGCTGCGCTGGCGAAGCTGCCGCCCGACTCGGAGCAGCAGCAAGCCGCAGTGGCTGCAGTTGCCGACGCCGACCCATTCAACTGGTGCTACGACCCGTTCCACTACAACGTCCCCGAAGGCAGCTATGCGACCGACCCAAACGGGCCGCGGCGCATCCTTGAATTCCGAGAAATGGTGCAGGCGCTGAACAGCGCCGGCTTGCGTGTGGTTATGGACGTGGTGTTCAACCACACCAGCCAATCCGGCCAGGGGGAGAAGTCGGTGCTGGACAGAATAGCGCCCGGCTATTACTACCGCCTCAACCGCGACGGCGATGTGGAGCGCAGCACATGCTGCGAGAACACCGCCACCGAGCACGCCATGATGGAGAAGTTGATGCTGGATTCGGTGCGCCTGTGGGCCACCGCCTACAAAGTGGACGGCTTTCGTTTCGACCTGATGGGTCACCACATGCTGCGCAACATGCGGGCGGTGCGCGACATGCTGGACGGACTGACGCCCGAGCGCGACGGCGTGGACGGCAAAGCCATCATCATCTACGGGGAGGGGTGGGACTTCGGCGAGGTCGCCAACAACCGACGCGGCATCACCGCCGGCCAGCTCAACCTGGCCGGCGCGGGCATCGGCTCGTTCAACGATCGGCTGCGCGACGCGGCGCGCGGCGGCAACCCCTTCGACGACCGCCGATTGCAAGGCTTCATCACCGGCTTGGGCACCGCGCCCAACAACGCGCCCAGCTTGACGCAGGGCGACCTGGCTACCCAGCGCAGCAAGCTGATCAGCCAAGCGCGCTGGATTCGCCTGGGGCTGGCCGGCAACCTGCGCGACTACGAGCTGGTCGAAGGCAACCGCAGGACGCGCGGCGACGCCGTGATCTACAACGGCAAACCGGCGGGCTACACCGACGACCCGCAGGAGAATGTGCTCTACGTCTCGGCGCACGACAACGAGACGCTGTTCGACAAGATTCAGTGGGCTGCGCCCATCAGCGCTACGATGGCCGAACGCGTGCGCATGAACAACCTCGGCGTTGCCCTGGTCATGCTGGGGCAGGGGATTCCCTTCTTTCACGCTGGCGACGACTTGCTGCGCTCGAAGTCGCTCGACCGCGACAGCTACAACTCCGGCGACTGGTTCAACTGGCTCGACTTCACGTATCGGGCAAACAACTGGGGCGTCGGTCTGCCGCCGGCCGGGCCAAACCGCGAGCGCTGGTCACTGATGCGCCCGTTGCTGGCCAACCCGGCGTTGCGCGCCTCGCCGGCGGATATCGCCTTTGCCCGAGATTACTTCCGCGACATGCTGCGCATCCGTCGCAGCTCAATGCTCTTTCGGCTGCGCACCGCTGATCAGATCAAAGCACGCCTGGCCTTCTACAACGCAGGACTCGACCAGATCCCCGGCCTGATCGTGATGGCAATCTCCGACCCGATGAAGGACGTGCCAGATGCCGGATTCGCCCGCGTCGTCGTCCTCTTCAACGCCGCGCCAGATGAAGTGATCTTCACCGAGCCGATGCTGCGCGGGCTGAAGCTGATGCTTCACCCGGTGCAAGCCGCTGGCAGTGACCCGCTCGTCAAACGTGCGCGCTACGATGCCGCTTCCGGCACGTTCACCATCCCGGGCCGCACGACGGTCGTGTTTGTAGAGTAGTGGTGTTGCTGGTGTCGTTAGTGTCAGTGGTGTGGAATGACACCAACGACACTATTCGACACTGACGCCGCCGCCCGACACCAACGACACTGAACTAGCCGCCATGCTTTCCCTGGGTCTGGACATCGGCACGACGACCATCGCCGCCGTCGCCTTCGACGCCGAAGCGGCGCAGGTCGTTGCACGCGCAACCGTCCTCAACGACGCCGGCTGCGCGCCGGCCGACCAGCGCGCCGAGGGCTGGGCAGAGTTGGACTTGAACCGCACGTTCGCGCTCGCCCTCGACGTGCTCGAGCAAGTGGTGGGCTATCTCGGCCCGCGCGTCGGCCAGGTGCGCACAATTGGCGTCACTGGCCAGATGCACGGCGCAGCGTTCCTGGGGCATGACCTCAGCCCCATCCGCTCGGCGATCACCTGGCAAGACCGGCGCGCGCGCAGAGTGATCCCGGAGTTCATCGCTTGCGCGGGTGGGGCAGGAACATTTGCGAATATGGGCTGTTTGCCCGCCGCCGGCTACTTGGGGCCAACGCTCTACTGGCTGCGCAAGCGCGACGCGCTGCCGGATGCGCGCGTCTGTGGTATTCCCGAAGCCATTGCCACCATGCTGACAGCGCAGCCGCCGGCAAGCGACCCGACGTTGGCGGCCTCGACCGGCCTGTTCGACATTCGCGGCGGCCGATGGGATGAGGCCATCTTGCGCGCGCTTGAGCTGCCGGCGCATATCCTGCCGCCGGTGGTCGAATCGGGGGCAAGGGTGGGGGACTTGCGGAGCGACCTGGCGCAGCGCCTTGGCTTGCCCAGGGGCATCAGCGTTGGCGCGGCTTTGGGCGACCACCAAGCCGGCGTAATCGGCAGCCGGTGCGACGCGCCCGGCCAAGTCCACGTCAACATCGGCACGAGCAGTCAGGTCTCGCTGGTAATCGAACATTTCACGCCATCTATGCCCGAGCAGGGTATCGAGACGCGCCCCTTTCCCGGGCGACGCTTCATATTGACCGGCGCCGCGCTGTGCGGCGGCGATGCGCTGGCGCTCCTGCGACGCTTCCTCGCCGACGCCCTCGCCATGTTCGACGCGCAGCCGCCGGACGACGATGCCATGTTCGCTGCGATGATCGCAGCCGCGACGTGCATCGCGCCGGGCGTGGACGGGTTGCGCATCCGTCCAACTTTCGACGGCGCGCGCCACCGGCCCGAAATCCGCGCCGAATTTGCCGGCCTGCGCCGCGCCAACTTCACGCCGGCGCACATGATCCGCGCGATGCTCGAAGGCATCGCAGACGAGATGGGCGCGTTCTACGATGCTATGCGCGAGGCGGGCTTCGTCGGCCGATCGTTGGTCGGAGCAGGCAACGCGCTTCGGCGCAACGTCCTGCTGCGCGAGGTCGTCGCGCAGCGGATCGGGCTGCCGTTGTATATGCCGCCCTGGGAGGAGGAGGCCGCCGTCGGCGCAGCCATCCTGACCGCCCGGCTCAACCCCTGATCTCGAAGGCGGTGAATTCACCGGTGGCCGGCTGCCAGGTCGCCTCGACGCCCATCACGTGCGCCATCGGCGGGCCGGAGCGCAAAAAGTCGAGCAAGCCTTCGAGCTGCGCGCGCGGCCCTTCGGCGATCACTTCGACCGTGCCATCCGACCGGTTGCGCACCCAGCCGGTCAAGAGCAGACGCTGTGCTTCGCGCCGAGTGGCATAGCGAAAGTTCACGCCCTGCACGATGCCGCGCACGATTGCGTGGAGACGCGTTCGATCTTCCATGCCGATTTACACTATGTGCATGATTGATGCGATTGCTTTTCTCGTCAAGGGCGCGCTGATCGGCGCATTGGGTGGGCTGATCCTGCCGACTGTGTGGATCTCACTGGTCTTTGGCCTGCGCCCATTCCTGGAGCAGTTCACCGACGGTAGCGGCATCCTGCAAATCGTCACCAGCTTGATCGCTATCCCGTTCGGCACACTCTTCACCGGCCTGCTCGAAGGCGGGTTGGTTGTGACGACGCTGTTTGGCGCAGTCAGCGGCGCCGGCGTCGCGCTGCTGGTGCTGGCCTTGCGACGTTTCATCAGCCGTCCCGCCATCGCCGGGATCGCGGGCGCGTTGGCTGCCATAGCAGCAATCTTTCTCGTGTCCACGCGGTCGGCTGAAGTCGCGCTGGTCACTGGCCTGGCCGGGCCGAGCCTCTGGCTGCTGCTGGCAGCCTATGTTGCCATCGTGATCTGGTTGGGTTGGCGATTGCAGATCAGCACAGCTGCGTGAATCCGGAGATCCAATTGCGCTTGCACATCGGTTGACGTCTTGCTCACAGCTCACAAATGTATAATTCGCGTGACATCCGGGGAGTCCGCGGACGCGGGCTGAGAGGGCGTCCATTCCGACGCCGACCCATTGAACCTGATCTGGGTCATGCCAGCGTAGGGAGACAAATGGAGGTGTATTGCGCCTGTTGCGGCGTGTCCTCCAGCGAACACTGATCGCCTCGTGCATACCCGCGCGGGGCGATTGACGTTTCCTCGTTCGCGCGGCTTTCCGGGTTGTATATCAGCCGGCTGCGCTACGCCAAGCGCAGCGTTGTAAAAGGAGAAAACGGAAAGCCAATGTCAGATCAGCCTTCTTTCCCATCCGCGAGCTTGCTTCTCGGACGTTTACAAGCCGACCTCGGTCCTCTTGTCGAGAAGATCACCCGGCATCCTTATTTGGAGATGTTGGAGCAAAAACGGGCAACCGAGGCGTCGTTGAAGGTCCTGGCGACCCAGCAGTACGCCATTGTTACCAACGGCATTCGAAACATTGCCTTGATCGTCGCTCGGTTTGGTCATCTGCCCAGCCGAAGGATCTTGAACGACTTTCTACAGGCCGAATTCGTCGTGCACGAAGCAGTGCGGAAGTTCGCGCACGCTACTGGGCTGAATGAGCTGGATCTACAGCAAGCAAAGATCTTGCCCGGCGCGCTCATGTTCAGCTACTTTGAAACTTTCATCTGTCTGTATGCGAGCGATGCTGACTTAATCACCGCTTTCTTCTTCGATGCACAGGTTTGGATCAGCAATGCGCGCCGCGTCAATAGGGCTTTGCAGACGAATTACAACTTCCGTGCAGAGGACGTCGTGTTCTTCGATCTGTATGCCAACTACCAGCCATCGGAGGAATCGGTGCTTGCGCCCTTGGAAGCAGCGCTTAGCCGTGGTGTACCGGCGCGGCAGATCGAGGAATCGGCACGCCTGCTTCTCGAGTACGAGTTGAGTTTCTGGGATGCGATGGCCCAGATCGCTCAATTAGGCTGATCGCCGATGAACGGGCCCCGGCCCTTGATGCTTAGAGCGTCGGGGGCCGGGCGAAGGTGTGAGCGCATTGTGTGTTACACAATGTTGATTAAGTAACAATTTATGATAAGATGCAGGGCATGACGCTCGATGACCCGTCACCCACTACCGTGAGCGATGCGCTGGCGCAAGCCTTCCTTGCCGCGTTGCACGACGCCAGCGACAACACGCGCGCGGCATACAAGGCCGGTTTATCGCTGGCGGTCGAGGCGAAGCTCGAACTGAACGAAGAGATACTGCAATGCTTCAGCCTGTTCCTGAGCAAGCGCAAGTTCGCCCGCGCCACGCGCCGGCTGTATCTTGTGTCGCTGCGCCGGTTGTTGCAGTGGATGGACGCGAACGACATGCTGCCCGCCGGCTTCAACCGCGCCAAGGCCGAAGCGAAGCTGCGCGTCTCGCGTGGCGACGCTCGGGCCGGCTACCGCCACCGCGCCGTTGACCCCGACCTGCCGCGCATCATCACCTACTACGATGAGCAACCGCTGCCCGAGCCTGACGATGAGTCGAACAAACGTTCCAAGATGAAGCGCCTCGAATTGCTGCGCGACCGGGCGATCATGCACACGCTCTACGCCTCCGCTGGCCGCGTAAGCGAAGTGGCCTCGCTGACGCGCGCGCAATTGGCCGATGGCCGGTCGAGCGAAGCGCTGATCACCGGCAAGGGCAATAAGCAGCGCATGCTTTTCCTCACGCCGGAAGCGCAGGCAGCCATTCGGGCTTACTGCAACGAACGCGACGACCCCTACCCTGCCCTGTTCATCAGCCATCGCCGCAACAAAGGCCAGCCGCTGACCCGCATGAGCATCTGGCGCGTCGTTAAGCGCGCCGCGAAAGCGCTCGGCTTGAGCAAAGCGGCATCGCCGCACGCCTTTCGACACTATCGGGCTACTCAACTGCTCAACGAAGGTATGCCCTTGGAGAGCGTGCAAGCGTATCTCGGCCATGCTTCACCGGAGACCACGCGCATCGTCTATGCCCATACGCGAACCGCCGTGCTGCGCGACCAGCTCGACACTTACGGCCTCAGCGCGAAGGAGGCTGTCGAGAGGGAGTAGAGATGGGGCGCATCTTGACACTCGACATCTGCCGCCTGACGCCTCAACACTTCCCCCACAATCCTCGACGGGCTTGGCGCGCATCGCGTTCGGCGTCGCGCAGGCGATCCTGGTACTTCACGTCCGGCGGAAATGAGCGCGCCAGCGCATAGCCCTCGCGCACCAGCGCCTCGTTCACCATGCGCCCATCGGTCAAATAGGCGTAGCGCAGTAATCGGCCGTACCGGTCTGTGTCGTTGACGTCGCGCTCAAGCCGCAGGCGCTGGCCGGCCACCAACGCGCGGTTGAATTCGGTCGCCTCACGCCCGAAGCACTCGACCACGCGCGTACTCTCCGGCGCATCAACGCCGATGTAACGCACGCGATAGGTTTGACCGCCAATCTCGACATGGATGGTGTCGCCGTCCACAACGTGCACGACGCGTACTTCTTCACCCCCCGTGGTAGGCCGGGAGAGGAAATAGGCCAGTATCCCCACCAGACCAAGCAGGGCTAACAGCCAGGGGACGACGCGTTTGATCACAGCAACAAACATGGCTGAATGAATGCAGGATACATTGGCTCAGATGATCATGTGCCTGTGTTCCTGCGTTTATCTTAATTATCATCTCACAGCAGCCTTTGCCAGGCGCACAAGCCTCAGGTAGAGAGACGGCATCTTAACAACCTCTTTACCGCTCCTTTTCTCCCCGCTAACCACTTTGCCTTCGCTTTCTCTTATCCTCTGGGCACGTAAATCGCACACAGAAGAACGGGAAGAAAAGCAAGGAGGAAAGTCATGCTCAAGAAGATTCAATCGTTCGTTGTCTTGTTCATTGCTCTGGCCCTGCCCTTAGCTGTCAGCGCGCCCGCCTTTGCGAGCAGTGGCAGCAGCGGCAACTACAAGTTCTATGGCACGGTGCAGAGCATGCCGGCGGGCCTGTATGGCACCTGGGTAGTTGATGGCCGCACCGTCAATGTCACACCAGCCACACGGATCAAGCAGAAGTACGGCCCTATCACTGTCGGCTCGTATGTCGAGGTCAAGGGTTGGTTGCAGGCGAGCGGCGCAGTGGACGCCACGAAGGTGGAAAGCAAGCGCAGCGCTGGTGGCAACCCGGACCCGGGCGGCTATGTCAAGTTCTACGGCTTTGTGCAGGGCATGCCGGCGGGCTTGTATGGCGCATGGATCGTGGACGGCCGCGTAGTGAACGTCTCGCCGAGCACGGTCATCAAGCAGAAGTACGGGCCGATCGGCGTCGGGTCGCGTGTGGAGGTGAAAGGCTATCAGCAGGCCGATGGCTCGGTGAACGCTACCCAGGTGGAAGGGAAGCGCTGAACGCTCGACTTACCTGAAAGAGCCTGGCGAATTGCGACGGGGGCGCTGACACAGCCCCCGTCGCGCTTGTGAGAAGGCAGTAAAGAACATGCTTCGCAACATCTGCGCTATTGTGGCTCTGTCTATGTGTGTCTGGGCCGGCGCGCCGATGAACGCGCAGGCGCAGTCGTTGCAATACTTTGCCTTCCTGCCGGTCGTCATGAAGCCATGTCCGGTTCACTCGTTCATTCAGGATGGCGGCATGGAGGCCGGCGCGCCTAACCCGCACTGGTTTACGAGCAGCAGCCAGTTCAGCGACGTACTGGACGACTCGCCCGTCCCGGCCGCGCACACCGGCGCATGGAAGGCGTGGATGGGCGGCGATAATAGCGTCACTGAAGTGATCTCCCAGACCTTTGCCATCCCCGCCGGCGTGACGCAGTTCACGTTGCGCTACTGGGTGTGGATTGACACGCAGGACGGCGCCGGCGGCGACACGCTCGCTGTGCAACTGCGCAATGCATCCGGCGGCGTGATCGCCACGCTAGATGCGCTGAGCGACGCAAGCACCATCCCCACCTGGACCGAGCGCGTCGTCACTTTCACAGCGCCGGCCGCCTCAGCGCTGCAACTCGCCTTTGTTGCCCAAACGGATGCGCTCGATCCGACCAGCTTCTTCGTGGATGACGTGAGCTTGAACGCAGTGTGTAGCTGAACGGCATGACTCCAACAGTCCTGGTTGTCGAAGACGACCCCAGCATCGCTGAGCCGCTGGAGTATGGCCTGCGCAAGGAGGGCTTTGAGGTGGTGTCGGCCCGTGCGGGCAAGCAGGCCCTCGCTGCGCTGGCCGAGCGCAGCGTGGACATGGTGCTGTTGGATGTCATGCTGCCCGATCTCAGCGGCTACGAGGTGTGCCGGCGCATTCGGGCCTCATCGAACGTGTTGATCATCATGTTGACGGCGCGCGGCCAAGAGCTGGAGAAGGTGATGGGGTTGGAGAGCGGCGCGGATGATTACGTGGTCAAGCCGTTCAGCTTCCGCGAGCTGCTAGCGCGCATCCGCGCGCTGCTGCGCCGGCGGCAACTCGACGCCGGTGCGCCCGCTGCCGACGCGGTGCTCCAGATCGGCGCGGTGGCGCTCGACCGCAACACCCGGCGCGTTACCCGGCATGGCGAGCCGGTGAACCTCAGCCCGCGCGAGTTTGCGTTGCTGAGCTACCTGATGGAGCACGCCGGCCGCGCCGTCTCGCGCCAGGAGTTGGCCGACGCAGTGTGGGGCGAAAATTGGGTGGGCACGCCGCGCACGGTGGACGTGCATGTGCGCTGGCTGCGCGAGAAACTCGAGGATGACCCGTCCAATCCTTCCTTAATTGAGACTGTCTATGGCTTCGGTTACCTTATCCGGCGCCCTTAACGGCTTGAAAGGCCTACAAGCCAAGTTACGCTTGCCGACGTGGAGCGGCTCGCTGCGCGTCCAGTTGTTGGTCGGCTACCTGCTCGTGATCGCGATCGGCATGGGCGGCATGACGGCGTGGCTGGCGCCCAGAATCCAAAATGACGCTTTTGAGGAGGCCGAACATGAGCTGGAGATCGAGGCGCACCTGCTGGCGCTCACTCTGGCGCCGCAGATCGAGAACTTCCTTGACGGGCGCGACACCGAGGTCCTGCGCAGGCTGCTGCCAAAAATTGGCGAGCGCAACGACACGCGCATAACGATCACAGACCATGAGTTATTTGTCATCTTCAGCAGCGACCCGCGCGTGGGCAGCGGCTTCGAGGATAACCACGTGGAGTTTCTCGCCGCGCAACAGGGCAAAGAACAACACGACATCCGCCTGGATGAGTTCACTGACCAGGAGCGCATCTTCACCGCTGCGGCCATCTTCGGCGAGTCCGGCAAGGCGATAGCCTACATTCAGCTCTCGGCGCCCATGGCACCGGTGTGGCAAAGCGTTTACAACGCCTGGGCCGGCATGGGATTGATGCTATCCGCCACGCTTGCCGTCGCTGCCGCGTTGAGCGCCTTCCTGGCCGGGCGCATCGCCCGCCCGTTGATGAAGTTGCGCGATGCCGCCAACAATCTGGCATTCAACGCTGCGCCGCAGTTGTCGTTGGCGGCGCAGGGGCCGGCCGAAGTGCGCGATTTGATCCGCGCCTTCAACCACATGACCGAGCGCGTGCAGCGCGCCGCGCTGCGCCAGCGCGAGTTCGTCTCCGGTGCGGCGCACGAGCTGCGCTCGCCATTAACGGCGCTGTTGCTGCGCCTGGAGATGTTGGCCGCTCATCCGCCCACCGCGCAGGAGCTGCCGCGCCAGATGGAAGCGCTGCTTGCCCCTTTGCATCGCCTGCGCAACGCTGTGGACCAACTGTTGCTGTTGGCCAGCATGGAGGAGAGCAATCGCCTGCAGCCCGCTCCGCTGGATCTCTCCCCACTGCTCTACGAGTTGGCCGAAGAGTTTGCGCCGCGCTTTGCCGGCCGCCGCTTCGAGGTCGAGGTCGAGCCACACTTGCCGTTGATCTGCGCCAACGCGGACCAGGTGCGCATTATCTTCGCTAACCTGCTAGACAACGCCGCAAAGCACACCCCGCCCCAGGCCGCCGTCTTCTTGAAGGCGAACGTCTATCCTAACCGCGTTGAGGTGCAGGTCGCGGACGAGGGGCCGGGCATCCCGCTTGAGGAACAAGAGCGCGTGTTTGAGCGCTTTTACCGCAGCCCGAAGGCGCGCAGCGACACGCCGGGGCACGGCCTCGGCTTGGCGATTGTGCGGGAGCTGGCGCGCTTGAACGGCGGCGCCATTGAGCTGGAGAGCGCGCCCGGTCAGGGCGCTTGCTTCCGCGTGACCTTCCCGCGCTGAGGGTCGTAAGCAGGCGCATGCGTTGATCGGGCCGTTTCGTTGTGGGCACAGCGCCCTACCCCCAGCTTCCATAACATCCCGTCTGGTTTGTCCTCCCAGCTTAGCCCACGCGAAATCTGGCGCTGGGCTGACCGTTTGTCCCATAACTTGAAACTGAACCGAGGCAAGATCGATGTTCACATTCAATCGTCTTTTGACCTGCATCGGTCTGCTGCTGACGCTGATGGCACACATGTCGAGTAGAGGGACAACAACGCTGCAAGCGCCTGATTGTGAGTTGAAGTGGCGGCATGCTCACAGGTTGCCAGATAAGTCAGAAAGGCTTTGATTTCAGGCCGGCCCAGGTCGTTGGGGCGACGTTTGTCGTGGAAAAGGATGAAACGTTTGACCCGTTGGACATAACTTTCCTCGGTGCGCCAGGAGTAATGCCTCAGGCGAATGGCGTCGCGCACCTGGTCGAGCAGTTTTTGGGCGAGATGGGTTAGAGGGTAAAGCTGTCGAATCGGCCATTTAGCGACCCGCCTATGCGGCGGGGTATGTCGTCAACGATCTGGGCGACACCATCGCCAACGATAGCGTCTGCACTCTGCGCGAAGCGATTCAGGAAGCCAACAACGGCGCCGATACCGACTGCACTGGTTCGCCAAGCAGCGGCAACGACACTATCACCTTCAGCGTCAGCGGCACGATAACGCTCGGTTCGACCCTGCCGAACATCGTGAGCGGGCAAGGCACGCTGACGATTGACGGCGGGGGGAACATCACCATCAGCGGCAACAACAGCGTGGGGGTCATGTGGGTAGAGTCCGGTGCGAATCTCACCTTGCAAAACCTGACCATCGCAGATGGCAAAAGTGTCGCGGGCAGCGTCCGCAACGACGGCGGCATGGTTAACGTGACCAACAGCACCTTCTCCAACAACAGCGGCAGCGGTGGCAGCATCTTCAATGCCAGCGGTGGCACGCTGAATGTGACGAACAGCATATTCTCCGGCAACAACACCAACGGTTCCTGCGGCGGCATCTGCAACCTTGGCACATTGGCAGTGACCAACAGCACCTTCTCCAATAACAGCGCCGGTACTTTCGGCGGCGGCATCTTCAATGCCATCGCTAGCACGCTGAATGTGACCAACAGCACCTTCTCCAACAACAGCGCCGGTACTTTCGGCGGCGGTGGCATTCGCAACGATGGCACAATGGCAGTGACCAACAGCACCTTCTCCAATAACGGCGCCAACTCTGGCGGCGGCATCTACAACAGTGGCACGCTGAATGTGACCAACAGCACCTTCTATAACAACAGCGCCGGTACTGGCGGCGGCGGCGGCATCTACAACGATGGCACGCTGAATGTGACCAACAGCACCTTCTCCGGCAACAGCGCCGGTAGCGGCGGCGGCATACGCGTGACGAGTGGCACGGCGACGCTCAAGAACACCCTCATCGCCAACAGCACCAGCGGCGGGGATTGCGTAAATTCAGTCCCGTTGAGCGGCACGAATGACAACAACCTCATCGAAGACGCCGGCTCGAACGCTTGCCTTCTCTCCCACGCCGTGAACGGCAATATCATTGGTTACGACCCCAACCTCGGCGCGTTGACCGGCTCGCCGGGCTACTTCCCGCTCAATGCGGGTAGCCCGGCGATTGATGCCGGCAATAACACCACCTGCGCCAACCCGCCGGTGAACAACCAATCGCAAAACGGCGTGACCCGCCCGCAGGACGGTGATGGCAACGGAACGGCCACCTGCGACATCGGCTCGTATGAAGCAGCAAGGCCTGATCTGACCGCAACCAAGAGCAACAACGTCAGCGGGGCGATCACGGTAGGCAATCCGTTCACGTGGACGGTGACGGTCGCCAACAGCGGCTCGGCCGGCGCAACGTTCACAAGCGGCCAGACCATCCTGCACGACGACCTGCCGGCCGGCCCGACCTACGGCGCGCCGACGGTGCAGAACCTCGTCAACGTGAGCGGCAGCGGCAGCATTGCCTGCGCCATCGCCAGTAACACGCTCACCTGCACCGCCAGCGGCGGCCCGGTGACATTGGGGGCGACCACCGGTGCGTTTGAGGTCGCCTTCAGCGTCACGCCGAGCGCAGCCGGCGCCCTGACCAACCCGACCGGCGGCGTCTGCCGCGCCGACCCGAACAGCGTCATCACCGAGAGCAACGAAGGCAACAACGATTGCGCGCCAAACGCAGTGACGGTCAACCCGTATCGCTTGTACCTGCCCCTGATCCTTCGGCAGGGGCAGATGGCATCCGCCAGCTTGGCGCGAGATTGATCTCGCGCCACGTCAACAGCGCCCCCGGCCCAGGCGCGCCGCCGGGGGAGCGGGGAAGGCGAGCCGCGCGGAGCGCGCCCTCGCCAAGCGGCCAGAGACGCCAACCGTCGAGCATTCGGGGACGGGCCGCCTAACAGGCGCATGGAGTCGACGCCGACTCCCGCGCCGTTTCCAGGAGGCTCGGGGCGTGGGGGGCGGGGTTGGAACGTGAAGGCATCTCCGGCGCGGCTCATGCGCTTGCCGTTAGCCAGCACGACCGACACAAGCCAAGTGCGATACTTCCCACGCAGTCCCACAGGGCAGGTTGTGTCGGCGGGCGTAGGCAGGTAGCCGGCGCAACGTAGCCTAGACCGAGCGCCCAAGGTGAAGCCGCCGGCCAACGCCTCGGCGCAGCAAGCAAAGACAGGGCTGCGCCCGCCCTACCCGCGCCGGCTCATGCGCGGGTCGAGCAGGTCGCGCAGGCCGTCGCCGAGGAAGTTGAATCCGATGACGGCGGAGAAGATAGCCAAGCCCGGAAAGGCAGCCAGCCACCACTCGAAGAACTTGTGCCGGCCAGCGGCGACCATCGCGCCCCATTCGGGCGTGGGCGGTACCGCGCCCAAACCCACGAAAGAGAGCGAAGCGGTCAGCAAGATCGCGTTGCCCATGTCAAGGCTGGCCTTAACCAGCATGATCGGAAGCGCGTTGGGCAGAATATGTTTGAAAAGCGCGCGTCGGCGCGTCGCCCCTAACGCCGTCGCCGCGCTGACAAACTCCATCTCGCGCAGGGCAATGACCTGACTGCGGATAAGCCGGGCGTATTCCGGCCACAACACCAGCGCGATCGCCAGCGCGGCATTCTGCAATCCCGGCCCGAGCGCAGCGGTGATCGCGATGGCCAGGATCAGCGATGGGAACGCCAGCACGGCGTCGGCGACGCGCATGATGATTTCATCGAGCAATCCGCCGGCGTCGCCGGCCACAGCGCCTAGCAACACACCTACTGAGCCGCTCATGGCCACGACGGCCAGCGCCACCGGCAGCGAGACGCGCGCGCCGTGCAACACGCGGCTGAAGATGTCGCGCCCCAACTCGTCGGTGCCGAACACGTGCTGCGCGCTGGGCGGTTTCAAACGGTTGGTCACGCGCTGCGCCGTGGGCGAGTATGGCGCGATCAACGGCGCCATCAATGCGACGCAGAGCCAGAACAACACAATGACGCCGCCGATCATCACGGAGCGGTTGCGCAGCAAACGGCGCAAGTTGCGCCTGAGCGCGGCCGCGCGTTCGGTAGTCAGCGCCGGCGCGGCGGGATAAGCGGAAGCGACGGCCATGTCACGACAATCGCACGCGCGGGTTGAGCAGCGCGTACGAGACATCCACCGCGAAGTTGATCCCGATGTAGATCACCGCGACCAGCAACGTTACCCCCATGATCGGCGCGAAGTCGAGTTTGGCTGCCGATTCGACGGCATAGCGCCCGATGCCGGGCCAGGCAAACACCGTCTCGGTCATCACTGCGCCGGCCATCAGGTTGCCGAAGGCCAGGCCGATGGCCGTCACGGCCGGCAGCGCTGCGTTGCGCAGCGCATGGCGCATCACCACGACGCGCTCGATCAGCCCTTTGGCCCGCGCCGCGCGGATGTAGTCCTGTTGCAACACTTCGATCATGGCCGAGCGCACGATGCGCGTGATCAGGCTCATGCTGTATGCGCCGAGCACCAGCGCTGGCAACATGAGATGATGCAACGCATTGGCAAAGGCATCGCCTCGGCCGGCCAGTAGGCTATCCACGGTGAGCAGGCCGGTGACCACCGGCGGCGGCGCCATTCGTGGGTTCATCCGGCCAGGGCCGGGCATCCACTGCAGACGGTAATAGAACAGCGACAGGGCCAGCAACCCCAGCCAGAACACTGGCACGCACACGCCGATCAGCGAGGCTACCCGCGCCAGGTGATCGGCCAGCGTCTCGCGCTTCACCGCGGCGATCACGCCCAGCGGCACACCCAGCGCCACCGCGATCAGCGTCGCGGCGACCGCCAGCTCCACCGTGGCCGGGAAGTAGCGCGCGATGTCCGCCGAAACCGATTGCTGTGTGACGATGGATTCGCCCAGATCGCCGCAGATGAGGTTGCCAACGTAGGTGAGGTAGCGCTCGTGCGGCGGCTTATCCAGCCCCCACCGCTCACGGTAGGCTTGCACGATCTGCGGATTGGCCATGGCGCGCTCGGAGAGCACCATCGCCAGCGGGTCGGCGGGGATCAGGTAGGTGATGACGAAGCCGAGCAACGTCACCAGAAGCAGCAGGGGAACTGTGATCAAGACTCGGCGGATGAGATAAGCGAGCAGCGACATGTGGGTGTTGAGGCGATATCCATTCGGCGCGCGGCAACGCCGCAGTAGGCCGGCGCAGATCAGAGAGAGGAGCCACCCATTGCCGAGGGCTCCCCTCTCTTCCCGAATGAGACTTACTGCGACATGAAGTAATAGTCCAGGAAGTACACCGGGTTGTAGATCACGTCCTTCAGCTTCGCCGAGGCGACGATCTGCACTTTGGGCTGGATCAGGCCAATGAACGCCGCGTCATCGAGCATAATCTCCTGCACCTTGCGGTACATCTCGGCGCGCTTGGCCGATTCGGTAATCTTAGCGGCGTCGAGGGCGAGCGTTTCGGCCTCTTTGTTCATGTAGTACACGCGCTTGGCAGCCGATGCGCCCTCTACGGCAAATGCCGGCGCCCAGCCGTGCGGGTCGAGGAAGTCCGGCGTCCAGTCGGCGATGGTGGCGGTGAGCTTACCGGCGCGGTAGTCGGCGCGCCAGGTGCTGGCATCGCGCGGCTCGACCTTGAGCGTAATGCCTACTTCGGCCAAGTCCTCTTGCAATTTCGCCACCAGGGTGTCGGCCAGGATGACGTTGCTCATCTTGCGCTCGCCGGGATAGACCATCGTCAGCTCAAAGCCGTTCTCGTAGCCGGCTTCTTTGAGCAGCGCCTTGGCTTGCGCCACGTCGCGCTTGGGCGCCAGCGCCGGGTCGGTGCCCAGCAAGCCCAACGGGATGATGGTGGGCAGATGCAGCGCCGTGCCGCCGAGCAAGCCGTTGATGATGCCGTCATAGTCAATGGCCAGCTTGATTGCTTGGCGCACGCGCTTATCGGCCAACGGCTGGGACAACTCCGAATTCATCGTCAGCGCCAGGTAAGTCATGTCCAGCGTGTTGCCGACGATGATCTGCAGATCAGGGTTGCCCTCCAGGCGCTTAATGGCGTCCACGTCAAGGCCGACGGCGATGTCAATATCGCCGCGCTCCAGCGCCTGTTGGCGCGCCGCGTCATCGGGGATTTCGCGAAAGATGACGCGGTCGAACGGCACTGCCCCGCGCCAGTAGTTCGGGTTGCGCTCGATCACCACTTGCTCGCCGCGTTTCCACTCTTTGATCATGTAGGGGCCGGTGCCGGCGGAGTTGTTGTCCAGCCAGTCGGTCGCCTTGTCGGCGTCTTTGGCGTCATCGGCGTCTGTGCCGCCCTGCTCCTTGACCACCTTGGAATCCACTACAGCGAAGTTGGGCGACACCAACATGGACAGAAACGCCGCGTTCGGCTCTTTCAGCGTGATCTTCACCGTCGAGGCGTCGGGGGCTTCGATGCCAGCGACGTGGTCGCTATATAGCCAGGCCGGGTTGTCCTGCAGCGCGCCCATGCGCTTGAACGAGAACACGACATCCTCGGCGGTCATGGGGTTGCCGCTGGCGAACTTCACGTCGCCGCGCAGCTTAAAGGTATAGACCAGCGCATCGTCGGAGATCGTGTAAGACTCGGCCAGCAGCGGCTCGACGCGGTCAATCGTCGCGCCTTTGTCGGGGAGCGTGACCAATGTCTCGTACACGGCGCGCATGATCTGCGGCGGCGTGATCTCGTACTGCCGGTGCGGGTCGAGCGTGCGCGTATCGGCTTTGGGCAGGCCAACTACGAGCGTCTTTGCTTCGGCAGGCGCAGGCTGCGCTGGCGCAGGGGCTTCGGTGGCAGCCGGCTGGGCTGGTGCGGCTGGCGCCGAGGGTGCAGGCGCCGATGGCTGCGCACATGCTGCGAGCATCAGCCCCACTGCAACGGTCAATCCGACGAACGGAGCATAGCGATTGGGTGTCTTCATTTCTCTCATTCTCCCGACTTAGATTGTTTACGCATCCAACGCGCTGGTGTGCCAACGCGCTAACGCACTCACGGCTCTAGGATCACTTTCACCGCCTCGCGGCGATGGACGAGCTCGAGCGCTTCCGCCATGCGCGACAGCGGCAAGGTGTGGGTAATCACCGGCGCCGTTTGCACCCGCCCGCGCGCGATCAGGTCGAGGCTCGCCTCGAAGTCGTCCCAGGTATAGCAGAAGCTCCCCTCGACGCGCAACTCCCGGCGGATGATCTGCGCCGGATCAAACGCGGCGCGCTCGTGGAAGATGCCGAGCAGCAACACACGCGCGCCCGGTGCTGCTGCGCGATACAGATCGGCAAACACGCTCGGCTTGCCCGTCGCCTCGATGACCACCGAGGACAACACGCCGTCGTTGGCCGCACGCACAGCTTCGGCCAGATCACCGCAGGTCGCGGACTCGATCATAGCGTCGGCGCCGACGCGGCAGGCAATTTCGCTGCGCAGGCCGCTACGCGGGGTGATGGCAATGACGCGTCGGACGCCGTGCGCACGCACTGCCTGCAACGCATACAGGCCAATCGGCCCCAGGCCGAAGATTGCCACGTCGTCGCGCGGCTGCAAATTCAAGCGACGGATGCCGCGATAAGATGAGGCGAGCGGGTCAACCGACGCGCCGTCGGCGAAGCTCAAGTGATCGGGGAGGCGATGGAGCGTCTTGGTCGGAGCCAGCGCATACTCAGCGAATGCGCCGTTGATGTGAATGCCGATCTCGGTGATGCGCGGGCACAAGTTCTCCTCGCCGCGATAACAGGCTGGGCACGCGCCGCAGCCGATCACCAGGCCCACCGCCACGCGGTCGCCGCGCTGCCAGCCGGTCACACCTGCACCTAGCGCGTCTATCTCGCCGGCGAATTCGTGGCCGGGGATCAGCGGATAGGGCACTTGCCGGATGCCCTCGAAGATCGGGATGTCAGTGCCGCAGATGCCCACTGCGCGCACGCGCACGCGCACCCAGCCGGCCGGTGGCTCCGGCACAGGCGCATCCTGCAACACAAACCCTGGCCCCGGCGACGCCTTAACTACAGCCAGCATAACCCGGCTCGTCCAGACTTAAACAACCAGACTGTGCAACACCTCGATTACCCGCGCCACGACCTCGTCTGCTTGCTGCTCGGTGAGGATCAAGGCTGGCGCAAAGCGCAGCGCGCTGGGGCCGCACTTGGTCATCACTATGCCGTGTTTGCCCAGCGACTTGATCACTTGCTTCAAGCGGTCGGTGCTGAGGGGTTGGCCTTGCACGTCCACCAAGTCCACGGCGACCATCAGCCCACGGCCACGCACCTCGCCGATCATCGGCACATGCGCGTGCGCCGCCTCAAAGCCTTGCATCAGCCGCGCGCCGACGCGCATCGCGTTCTCCAGCAGGCCTTCTTCGCGCATGATGGCGATCGTCTCCAGGCCGGCGCGGCAGGCGATGGGGTTGCCGCCAAAGGTGCTGCCGTGCGCTGCCGGCCACCAGCGATCCATGAGATCGGCGCGCGCGATGATGCCACCCAGCGGCAAGCCGCCGCCGATGGCCTTGCCCAACGCGACGATGTCGGGCGTGACGCCGCTGTGCTCAAACGCGAACCAGCGGCCGGTGCGTCCCAGGCCGGTCTGCACTTCGTCGGCGATCAGCAACGCGCCGGTGCGGTCGCACACCTGACGCAGGAAAGGCAGAAAGTCATCCGGCGGCACGATGTAGCCGCCCTCGCCGGCGATCGGCTCAACGAGGATCGCCGCCAGGTCGTCGGGATGCACCAGCTTGTCGAGCGTCATCTGGATGAACGCTTTCCACTGGCCGCAACAGTCCTGTGGCGCACGCGGCCCGTGGCCAAAAGCGCAGCGCCCGCAGCTTGGATAGGGCACGTGCTCGACGCCGGCCAGCAGGCCGCCCAGGTGTCGCCGGTAGCCGCTGCTGCTGCCGGTGGCGGCCAGCGCGCCCATTGGTCGGCCGTGAAAGCCGTCAATGAACGCCAGCACCACGCTGCGGCCGGTGACCGCGCGCGCCAACTTCAGGGCCGATTCCACCGCTTCGCTGCCGCTGTTGACCAGCAGCGCCTTGCCAGCGTCGAGCGGCGGCGGCATCAGGCTGCGCAGCGTCTCCGCAATTTCCACGTAGGGTGCCATGTAGCCCACATGCGAGGCAGCATGGATGAGCCGGCCGGCCTGGTCGGTGATCGCCTGCACCACGCGCGGGTGGCAGTGGCCGACGTTCATCGTAGCGATGCCGGCAGCCATGTCGTAGTAGCGATTGCCCTCGAAGTCGTAGAGGAACACGCCCTCGCCGCGCGCGAAGGCGATGTCGGTATAGCGATAGATTGCCGGGCTGACCACCGCGCGGTCGCGGGCGATGAGGTCGTCGGAGGTAATCTGCTTGGCACGCCCGTTGGTCGTCGCATCATGTGTAGGCTGAATCATGAGAAATCTCCGCAATCATTAGGACAGTGATAAGCGTAGTGAAAAGTGGCGCTTTGCGCAAGACGACAAATGTGAATATCACTTTGTGCGTGCGCCCCCGACCAGCGCGCCGATGGCCGTGGCGTAGCCTGGCAGCTCTGGGATGGTGAAGTCCACGCCGTAGTAGCCCCCGACGGTGTGAAGTACTCTGCGCATATATGCCATGTCCACTAGGTGGCCGACGATCACGATGTGATCCAGCCGCTCTGCGCGCGCGGCGTTGATGGCGATCACAGCAATCACCTGGCCTACCATCACAGCCACGCCGGCGGCCAGGTCTTCGCGGGCGACTTCAGCCAACTCGAGCGCTGCAGCGCGGCCGAAGTTGACCGCGTTCGCGTCGGCCGGCAGTCGGCCAATCGCCCCGCCCGTTGCCTCGATCAGCGTGATGTCCACTTTGTTGGAGTCGCCGGCCAGCGCCAGCGCGTCAATCTCCTGTGCGTCGGCAGTGCCGATCAGCAACTTGCATAGGCCGATCAACGTTCCACCGCCCACGGCGCTGCCAGTGACATGTTGCGCGCTGCCGTCGCGGACAGCGATCATCGCTGTGCCCGAGCCGGCACTGACCACCAGCGCCTCCCGAGAATCTGGCTGTTGGCGCTGCGCCAGGCGCAGCCCGCCGAAGCCGATTGCTTCAATTTCGCCCACCTTGATGACAGGCACGCCGTCGATCGCATTCGGCAGCCGGCGATGCTGACCGCCGGTGACGCAAATCCGCTCGAAGTCAGCCGCATCGCGCCCCAGCGCCGCGAGGGCACGCTGTACCTGCGCCACATCCACCTTACGCTGGCTGGATAGTGTGGCGACCTGGGCGATGTGCCGCGCGTCCGCGTCGCGCATCGCTACGACATCCACATTCGTCAGTCCGAAGTCAATTGCAACTTGCATCGTGTGTAGAACAAGTGTGCTACAATATTGGCCGAGCCAGCCTATGACTGCCAGCACCGAAAGCGTCCCCATTGTCGTCGAAAATCTGAGCAAGACCTATCGGGTGCCGGTTCGCGAGGGTGGCTTCGCAGCAGCGGTGTATAGCTTCTTCAAGCGTACCTACCGCGATGTGAAAGCTGTGCAAGATGTCAGCTTCAGGATTGGGCGTGGCGAAGTTGTAGGTTTTCTGGGTCCAAACGGCGCTGGCAAGACCACCACGCTGAAGATGTTGTCGGGGTTACTGCATCCGACCAGTGGTCGTGCAAGTGTGCTCGGTTATACGCCGTGGCAACGCAGCAACGAATACCTGCGCGCGATCACGCTGGTCATGGGCCAGCGCAATCGCCTGTCATGGGACGTCCCTGCCGCTGACTCCTTCTTGCTGAACAAGGCCATCTACCGCATCGGCGACGAGGACTACAAGCGCACTTTGAGCGAGCTAGATGAGCTGCTGGAACTTGGCCCAATCACGCGCAAGCCGGTCCGCAACTTGTCGCTCGGCGAGCGGATGAAATGCGAGTTGGCTGCAGCATTGCTGCACCGGCCCCAAGTGCTCTTCCTGGACGAGCCAACCATTGGCCTAGACCTGGGTGCACAGGCGCGCATCCGGGCGTTCCTACGCGAATACAACTTGCGCAGCGGCGCGACGATCATCCTCACCAGCCATTACATGGCCGACGTCACCGCGCTGTGCGAACGCATCATCATCATCCATCACGGGTGCTTGAAATATGACGGTGGGCTGAGTGATCTGTCGCGACGGATTGCGCCTTATAAGCTGATTGGTGTCGTGCTGAAAGATTGCACTGCCTGCGACCTGAGCGCCTACGGTACGATGGTGCCCTCAGAGCAAGACGGCAAAGTGCTCCTTCAGGTGAAGGCAGACGAAGCCCCCAGCATTACGGCGCGCTTGCTCGCCGAGCAGCCTGTGCAGGACTTGACCGTCGAAGACCCGCCGATCGAGGACGTGATCAAGGGCGCTTTCCAGGAGGTGTAAGCGATGCAAGCGACCTCAAGATGCGTGCGCCAGTATTGCTTCAACAATCCGTTCGCTCGCCCGGCCGTCGCCGTATGGGTTCTCGATCGCAGCCATGCGTCGGTAGGCCTCGGCATCGTCGAGCAGCCGCGATGTCTCGCTTACGATCCGGTCGAAGTTGCTGCCGACCAGGCGTGCCGCGCCAAGGGCGACGACTTCCGGTCGCTCGGTCACCTCGCGCAACACCAGCACCGGCTTGTGCAAACTGGGCGCCTCCTCCTGGATGCCACCGGAATCAGTGAGGATGAGATAAGCCTGCTGCATCAGTGCGACCATGGTCTCATAGTCCACCGGCTGGATCAAGGCGATATTGGGTGCATTGCCCAGCAAGGCGCGCGCCGGCCCGACGACGTTGGGGTTGAAGTGAACTGGGTACACGATCTGCACGTCGGGGTAGTGCGCAGCGATGGTGCGCAAGGCGCGACAAATATTCGCAAAAGGTGCGCCGAAGTTCTCGCGTCGGTGGGAAGTGACCAGGATCATCCGCTTGCCGAAGAACCGCATGTCGAGGTCGCTAATGCGTTCGATCAGCATTTGCGAGTTGATGCGCTGAGATGTGGCGAGCAAGGCGTCGATCACCGTATTGCCGGTGACAACGATCTGCTCGGCGCGTACGCCCTCACGCAGCAGGTGGTCACGTGCTGCCGGCGTGGGCGCGAAGTACAGGTCGGCCAACAAATCGGCGATGCGCCGATTGGCCTCTTCGGGGAAGGGCTGATGCAGGTCGCCACTGCGCAGCCCGGCCTCGACATGACCAATGCGGATACGCCGATAGAACGCAGCCAGGCTGGCGGCCATCACCGTCGTAGTGTCGCCCTGCACCAGCACCCAGTTTGGCTGGACTTCGCTGAACACGCCGTCGAGTGCGGCCAGGATGCGCGCGGTCGAGCCGGCCAGGCTCTGATCCGGCTGCATGAGCTGCAGGTCGAAGTCTGGGCGAACCCTGAACGACCGGAGCACGGCATCCAGCATCTCGCGATGCTGGCCGGTGGAACACACCAGCGTCTGGATCCGGTCGGCGCGACGCCGCAACGCTTGGATCACTGGTGCCAGCTTGATCGCTTCGGGTCGTGTGCCCAGCACAGTCATGACTTTCAGCATCGGCATGCAGGAGTCGAATGATAGAGCAGATTTCTCGAATCACTGTTGTATGGGGGCGTCGACTTCAGCCGGTGCCGTTTTCGACCGCGAGTCCTGTTGGTTGTAAACCGACGGCTGACCTGCGGCGAACCTGCTGACACGGATCAGGTTTCAGCCATGTTAGAAATCTACAAACGCTTCTGGCAAGTGAACTGGGCCGAGCAGTGGCAGTATCGCGCCAACTTGCTGATGTATCTGGCCTATTGGCTGGTGTCGCCGGTGGTGTATCTGGCCGTTTGGACCGCCATCGCCAACGTTGAGGGCAGTGTTGGTGGGCTGACGGCAGGCGACTTCGTTGCCTATTACCTTACCTTGCTGCCGGTGGATATCGTGACCTCATCCATCACCATCCACGTGCTGGCGTTCAAGATTCAGGAGGGTACGATTTCCAACGAGCTGATGCAGCCGGTGCATCCCATTCTCACGAACACGCTGATAAGCAATATCGCTTTCAAGACGCTGATGCTGATCGCGTTTGTGCCAATCTGGCTCGTGCTGGTGTTGCTGTTCCAGCCCACGCTGACGATTACACCGCTCAGCCTGTTGATCGGCCTCCCGGCGCTGGCGATGGGCTTCATAATCCGCTTCCTCATCGATAGCATCATCACCCTGGTCGCCTTTTGGACAACGCGCGTGTGGTCCATCTGGCAGTTCAACGAGGCGATCTCGATGCTGCTGAACGGCGCGTTCGTGCCGCTGGCGCTCATGCCGGCCTGGGTACAGTCCATTGCCCAGCTTTTACCCTACCAGCTCGGGTTGTCGTTTCCTGTCCTGCTCGTCCTGAACCGGTTGTCGGCGGAGCAGATCGCACTCAACTTCGGCCTGCAGCTTGTCTGGATCGCTGCGCTGTATGGCGCGTTTGCACTGTTGTGGCGTCAGGCGCTCAAGCAATACTCTGCCGTCGGCGCCTGAAATCTCGGAGGTGAAGCCGTGCATACCGCCCGCATCCTCGCCGCGCTATTCAAGATCAACATACAGCAAGAGCTGGCCTACCGCGCCGACACCGTCGCCAATATGTTGGTCAGCCTGATGTGGCTGGGCTGGGAGCTGACCGGCCTGGCGATCATCTTTTCGAACACGACCAGTATCGCTGGCTGGACCTTTGGCGACCTTTTGGCGCTCTCCGGCATGTGGCGCTTGCTTAATGCGTTCATGCAAGCCGTCGTTTTCCCTAACACAGAGAAGTTCAACCGTGGCATCCGCGAGGGCACGCTGGACTACACGTTGCTACAGCCGGCCAATAGTCAGTTCCTGGTCAGCTTTTCACGCGTCGCCATCTGGAATCTATGGAACGTCGGTCTGGCAATGGCGACAATCGCGGTCGGCCTGTTGATCTCCGAAAGCTGGCCTACACTGCTCAACGTCGTGGTCTTCTTGGCACTCACTGCGTCCGGCGGTATGCTGATCTACAGTTTGTGGATCGTGCTGATCGCGCTGACGTTCTGGTTCACCAAGTTCGACAACAACGTCACTTTGCTTTCGGCGTTGGTTGCCACCGGTCGCTTCCCAGCTACGGTCTATCCGATCTGGCTGCGTGTGATTGTGACCTTCGTCATCCCCATTGCAATTGCAACCACAGTGCCCTTGCAAGCACTGCGCGGTGAACTGCCATGGTGGCAAATCGCACTTGCTCTGAGCGCCGGTGCGCTGGCATTCTTCCTCTCGTCGCGGCTGTGGCATGCCGGCGTCGGGCGTTACAGTGGGGCGTCGGCGTAGGTGATTGGGTTGCTGAGTTGACGAGTAGCTAGTTGCCCCTTACCTCACGCAGATAACGCACCAGCGCGGCGAGCTGTTCATCGGAGATGCCAATCTGTCCACCGTTCGCCGGCATGGCTACGCCGCTGAAGTTCTCGGGGGCGGTGGCGCTGCGGCCGGCCCGAATGAGCGCGATCACTTCGAGGTCGCTGCGTTGGCGCAGATACTCCGCGCGGATGAGCTGCATACCGGCGTTAGCCGGTCCATGGCAGCCTGCGCACGCTTGTGTGTAGAGCGCTGCGGCTGCCTCGCGCGAGGCACCGACGGGCAATGACGCTGCCGTTGCGCTGGTGGCGATCGAGGGTGCCGCTTGACGGCTGCGCGTCATCACGCCGCTGAGTGTGAACAACGCCACGATGGCTGCGACGATCAGGCCGACCGACATTGCCGGCGGTAGCATAGCTATTGGCCCTTGCGCCAGATAATTCTTGCCGACTGGCTCGCGCAAGCCGAGCGCGATGACGCACGCGATAATGACGATGGCGAATGCCGTGAATGCGAGCATCGGGATGGTGATGAAACCGAACAGGTTGAGATAATCTGCAGCACACGGCACGCCGATCACACATGACTCGAAACGCGCGAAGGCCGGCACCTTCTGCAACAGGATGTGATACACCGATGCCAACGTGCCGGGGATAGCCAAGCACAGCGCATACTTCGGCAGGTTGCGATCACGCAGGACCAGGCCTGCCGCCAGGATCACCGCCAGTGGATACATGGCGATGCGTTGGTACCAGCACCACAAGCAAGGGATCCAACCTAACACCTCGCTCATGTACAGGCTGCCGCATGTGGCGACCCATGCCGCTGCCAACGCGACATACATGGCTGTGCGCGCGAGCACGTCGCGGGATGAGCGAGACGCAATCACATCTTCAGCTTTATACGAAGCCAACCTGTCAACTTCCGCAGTTGCCATTCGATTCTCTCCAGAACTTCTGCGCGAGCTTCGATATGCTCAGCTCGTGCGCGACGTCAGCATTATCTCCTGCTTGTGGCCAAAGCCGCGCATGTTGTCAATCAGCCGCAGCCACACTGGTGTGATGCGCCATAGCCATGCCTTCTTCAGTGCAGCTTCGAGATCGGGGAACTGTTGCGCGACGAACGGGAAACGCCCCAGATATAGCTGCCAGGGGTTGGCAGCATCGGCTGCCGGCACCGGACTACACCATCCTTGCCCCTGCACCCCGCAGATTATGCGCCAGTCTTGCTCGTCTTTGTGGATGGTGAAAGCCACTGCGCCTCCGTTACGCAGTGCGCGGCCGTGACGTGTGTCTGGCGAGGAGAGGAAGTAGCATGTCAAGTCAGCATCTGCGGCGAACCATAGGCCGCACGCGCCCACGCCGGCCTCATCCGCGTAAGCCAGGGTGAGCGTGTTGTGCCGCGCAAAGAAGCGTCGCAGCACATCTCTTAGCTCAGCATCGTCCGTGCGCGTGTCCAATGGTTTGTGGATCATAGATTATGCGCCTTGCGACGCGCATGTAGTCCTTCCCAACGCTTCACCAGGTCGTTCTCGATGCCGATGCGATCCAACATGCGCCCGACGATCTGCGTCACCATGTCATCCACGCTCTGCAAGTCGGCGTAGAAGGCTGGCACCGGGGGGAAGACTACGCCGCCGATCTCGGCGAACTGGGTGAGTGCGCGTAAATGGCCGACGTGTAACGGCGCTTCGCGGAAGACAGCAATCACTGGCCGTCCTTCTTTCAGGCATACATCCGCCGACCGAGCAATCAGGTCGTCGGTGATGCCATAGGCGATCGAAGAGATCATTTTCACCGAACACGGCACGATGATCATGCCATCGGTCTTGAACGAGCCGCTAGCGATGTTGGCACCAATGTCGCCGATCGGATGCACGACGTGTGCCAACCGCTCCACGGCTCCTATGCTCCACTTCGTCTCTGCGGTAATCGTGACCCGCGCGGCTGAGCTGAGGATAAGATGTGTCTCGATTTCGGTGGAGTGCAACACTTCCAGTAGGCGAATGCCCAGGATCGCGCCGCTCGCGCCGCTCATACCGATAATTAACCTGCGAGGTGTTGTCATGGGATGAGCGGTGAGTATAGCGAATCGGTGCTGGTCAAGTACACTGCGGGTAACTCGATCTGGCCAGAGCACTATGAAGATCACGAAAGCTGTTATCACCGCCGCCGGCAGAAATCAGCGTGGCCTGCCCCTGCAAACGCTCATAGACCGCGACGGTACTCAGAAGTCCGCCCTGCAAATCATCATCGAGGAAGTGCTTACCGCCGGCATCTACGATATTTGCGTGGTTGTGCACCCCGGCGATGCAGAAGCATACGCGGCCGCCGCCGGCGAACATGCCCACCGACTATCGTTCGTCGAGCAGCACGAGCCGCGCGGTTACGGCCACGCTGTGTTGTGTGCGCGCGAGTTCACCGGCAGCGAACCCTTCCTCCATCTGGTCGGCGATCACCTGCACCTGAGCAACGACCACGCCGGGAGCACCTGTGCCCAGCAGGTGGTTCGTGTGGCCGAGACGCACACCTGCAGCGTGTCAGCGGTACAACCTACGCGTGAGTCACTGCTGCCGAACTACGGCGTGGTGGGCGGCAAACGCCTGCCTAACCAACCTCGGCTCTATCAAGTGGATCATGTGCTGGAAAAGCCGACGCCAACCGAAGCAGAACAAATGCTGCTTGTGCCCGGTTTGCGTGCCGGCTATTACCTGTGTTTCTTCGGTATCCATGCGCTCACGCCCACAGTGATGGAGTTGCTGGCAGAGCAGGCTGCTGCCGGTGCGAACGCAGTCACGCTTTCGGATGCGTTGGCTCCGCTGGCGCGTCGCGAACGCTACCTGGCTTACGAAGTGCTAGGCCGCCGCTATGACATCGGCGTGCGCTACGGCTTGCTGAACGCGCAACTTGCGCTTGCGCTTGCTGGCAAAGACCGTGCTGAAGTGCTGGCGCAATTGGTCGAGTTGCTTGCGACAAAGAGCGAATCATGAACCCGAGCCCTGCCCCCTGCATGCTTGATTCCTGATAGATCAACACTCCATGGCGAGTCTCATCGAGATCATCACCACCAACGATCCGGGTAAGCGCAATCGTTCATTGGACGCATGGGCGCGTCAGGCCAGTATGCGTGAGCTGCTTGCCGAATGCACGGCGCTGGACGCCTTCCGCAAGCGAAGTGACAACCTTTACGAGCGCGTGCGTGCGCTGTTCTTCCTCTATGCGATTCATCGCTTTCACCTGCCGGCCAAGCCCGAGATGCCGGCGCGCGGCTTGATCCCTTTCGCCGGCTATGAGCATCTCCTCAATCGTCGGTTCGAAGAGGCCATCGGCGTATTCCAGCACGCATGGCGAGCGCATGGGCCGAGCGATGCGCTCTCCAGTGCGCTGGCGGAGGCGTATCACCGCCTCGGCTTCCAAACCTTGGCCGACCAGGTGCGCCGTAGCGTGCGCACCGTGCGCGGTAACCAGTGGATGTTCCGCATCGGTCATCCTGCCGATCAACCCTTGCGCATCCGAAAGGAACTCTTCGATCGCTCGCCGCACACCTCCGATGGCGTGATCTTGCGCGAGCGCACGCCGGTGCGGATGGACCTTTCGCATAGCGCGTGGAGCGATATCTTCTTCCTGGGTATGGATTTCCCGGAGGGTGCGCGGGTGTTGAACGTCTCGATTGATCTTGCCGTCCGCGGTCGAGATGCTGCGCCGCGCCCGCCGGTCGAGGCTTACCTGCGTGTGATTGACGAGCCGGTACTACGGCTGACCAGTGTGGATCTGGGTGCAACCGCCGACCTCACCCACCTGCGCGACGTGTTCGACTTTGCCCGCGACTACCTCGGTCTGCTCAAGGCGGCCGTCATCGCCTCGGGCATTGTGCCGCCAGGGATGGAGGGTGCCAATCAACCGTTGAGCGAACTGTTCATCCGGCTGGTTGGCCCAGGCTACGGACTGGAGCTGGTGAGCAATGTGAATGATATTCCGAAGGGCTCACGGCTGGCTGTTTCCACGAGTCTGCTCGCCTGCCTCATTGCCTGTTGCATGCGGGCCACAGGCCAGGCCAAATCGCTCACCGGCCCGTTGGCTGAGCCCGAGCGCCGGCTGGTTGCTGCGCGTGCCATTCTCGGTGAGTGGCTGGCCGGCAGCGGTGGTGGTTGGCAGGACAGTGGTGGTGTGTGGCCAGGTATGAAGCTGATCTACGGTGTCCTGGCTGAGGAAGGCGACCCGGAATATGGCATCAGTCGTGGCCGGCTGCTGCCCAACCACAAAATCCTCGGTCAGGACGATGCTGGCGATGCTGTGCGCCAGACGCTGCAAGATGCGTTAATCCTCGTCCATGGCGGCATGGCACAGAACGTTGGGCCGATTTTGGAGATGGTAACGGAGAAGTACCTGCTGCGCAGCGAGGCCGAGTGGATCGGTCGCCAAGACGCCATGCGGGTGCTGGACGATATCTTGATCGCCCTACGCGACACTGACCCAAGGCAGGCCATCAGGGGAATTGGCCGTCTTACCACGCATAACTTCTTCGGTCCGCTGCAAACTATCATTCCTTGGGCCAGCAACCTCTATACTGAGACGCTGATCGAACGCGCCAAACAGACGTTTGGCGAGGATTTCTGGGGGTTTTGGATGCTGGGCGGCATGAGCGGTGGTGGCATGGGCTTCATCGTTGCGCCAGAGGTTGTGTACCAGGCCAAGGCGCGGCTGCATGAGATCATGCTTAAGGCCAAGCGCGAATTGCAGCATGCCCTACCCTTCGCGATGGATCCAGTCGTCTATGACTTTGCCATCAACTCCGTGGGCACGCAGGCTGATTTGTTATATGGTGAGCACGCCCTGATGCCCACCGGCTATTACGCGTTACACGCGCCGCAATTGGTCAAGCTGGATCAGCACATGCTTACGCCGATGCGCCGTGCTGACCTTGACCGGTTGGCCGATGCGACGCGTAGCCACCCCGAGTTCGCTGGCATGACCAAGATGCTGTTCGACCGGCTGCTACCACAGTTGGATCGCGCAGCCGAACCGGCCGGATCCTCCGGTTCACTTGAGAGATTGTTGAACGAGCTGGGCTTTGACCGCCCGCTGCATGAGCAGATTCGGGCCGACTTGCGGAGCGGTCGCATTGGCCTGGCGCAGAACCGCCTGCCGGCTAACGTGCAAATCGAAGACGTGACCACTTGCCCACCCGCGTCCGATGTGAGCGGGCCTCTTGTGGATGCAACCAAACGGGACCGGATGCGTGAATTCGAGCGAATCGGTGTCGAAGCGTTGCGTGATGGACGCGTCGCTGTGATGACGCTGGCGGCTGGTGCCGGCAGCCGCTGGACGCAGGGTGCCGGTGTTGTCAAGGCGCTACATCCGTTCGCCAAACTGGGCGGCAAACACCGTACATTTATCGAAGTACACCTGGCCAAGAGCCGGCGCGTAGCGCGCCGCTACGACGCATGCTTGCCGCACATTATCACCACCAGTTACTTGACACATGCCCCAATCGAATCGTTCCTGATCAATCATCCATTACTATCGGATGTGCCGGTCCATCTTTCTGAGGGACGGAGTGTTGGCTTGCGCATGATCCCTATGGTGCGTGATTTGCGTTTTCAGTGGGAGGAGATGCCGCAGCAACTGCTCGACGAACAAGCGCAGAAGGTGCGTGAAAGCCTGCATGCCGCGTTGATCGGTTGGGCGCAACAAGCCGGTGAGGGTAGTGACTACACCGACAATACGCCGGTGCAGTGTTTACACCCGGTCGGCCACTGGTTCGAGGTGCCCAACCTGCTGCGCAACGGTGTGCTGCGCACTATGTTGGGCACTTATCCCAATCTGCGCTATCTGATGTTGCACAATATAGACACGCTGGGCGCAGATGTGGACCCTGCTGTGCTTGGCTGGCACATTGCGCATGGTGCGTGTCTGACCTTTGAGGTGATCACGCGTCGTGTGGAGGACCGTGGCGGCGGGTTGGCTTGCGTAGATGGCCAGGTCCGGCTCGTGGAAGGCTTAGCAATGCCTCGTGAGGAAGCTGAGTTTGCGCTCTCGTACTATAACAGCGCGACGTGCTGGATAGATATTCATCAGTTGCTCCGTGTTTTTGGCATGACGATCGCCGATCTGCAGGACGAGGGCAAAGTCAACGCAGCCATCCGCACCGTCGGCGCGCGGATGCCTACTTACATCACACTCAAAGACGTGAAGAAGCGCTGGGGGCATGGGCAGGAAGACGTCTTCCCGGTGACGCAGTGGGAGAAGCTATGGGGTGACATGACGGCGCTTCCCGACGTGAAGACTAGCTTCGCTGTGGTGCCGCGACTGCGTGGGCAGCAGCTCAAAGACCAGGCCCAGCTCGATGGTTGGCTGCGTGACGGATCGGCTGCCTACGTCGAAAGCCTGTGCGCATGGCACGATTGACACATCGCGCCGCACATGGATAGAATCGCGCGCTATGTCTAATTCATTTTCTTTGACAACTGCGGAATGCTCTGAATGTGGCGCGACAATTGCTTTCAAGGGCGCGCCTGTGCTGCATGAACTTGTCCGCTGCCCTGACTGCGGCGCTGAGTTGGAAGTCGTCTCCCTTGAACCACTGGCGCTTGACCTGGCGCCGACCGAAGAGGAAGACTGGGGGGAGTAACCGACTGCGTAGCGATGAGCGTTGCATTTGCGCTACACATTCAATGATGCGATGAAGGTCTGTATCGTTTGCAGCCTCGTTCGCCCCGAGGAGAAGATGTTGCTTGAAGCCTTCGACCGGCGCGGCATCGAGGTGGATGTCGTTGATGATCGGAGCGTTGTCTTCGATTTGTGTGATTTGAGCCACTGGAAGCGTTACGACGCGGTAGTCGAGCGCTGTGTGTCGCAGAGCCGTGCAACTTACGTTCAGCGCATCATGAAACTGGCCGGCGTGCGCGCGGTAAACCGACATGAGGTCATCGAGAATTGCGGCGACAAGTTCATCACGACGCAGCTCATGTTGCAACACGGCGTGCCGACTACACGTGTCATGATGGCGTTTACGCCGGCCAGTGCGCTTGAGGCCATTGAATGCCTGGGTTACCCATGTGTGCTCAAACCGGTCATCGGCTCATGGGGACGTGGTGTTGTGCGGGTCAACGACCGTGATGCTGCTGAAGCTGTGGTGGCCTTGCGCGACGAGCTGGGTGGCTATGCTCAGCACATCTATTACATCCAAGAGTTGGTCAAGAAGCCGGGGCGCGATATTCGCTCGTTTGTTGTGGGCGATCGAACTATTGCCGCGATATATCGTACCTCGTCGCACTGGATTACGAATACACACTTGGGGGGCAAAGCCAGCAACTGTCCGGTCACAGCGGAGATTGACGCGATCAGCGTCGCGGCGGCGCGCGCAGTGGGCGGCGGCATTGTTGCTGTGGACCTGTTCGAGGATCCGGAGCGTGGGTTGCTAGTGAACGAGGTCAACCACACGATGGAGTTTCGCAATAGCGTGCCGGCAACTGGTGTAGATATTCCAGGCGCCATGGTGGAGTATGTCCTGCAGATGGCTCAGCAATGAATAAGGTGCAATGTGCAATCGTCGGTGCGGCCGGCTACACCGGTGGCGAGCTTCTGCGTATCCTGAACTTTCATCCTCATGCCGAGGTGACTCAGATAACCTCGCGCACTCGCATGGGCCAGTATGCGTATGGCCCCCACCCCAATCTGCGCGGTACCCGCCATGGCGGGCTTCAGTTCATCCAGCCTGATGACCTTCAGAGGACTGAAGTCCTTTTCTTGTGTTTGCCCCATGGCGAGGCGAGTGCTCAGATAGAACGCTGGTTGGGTTGTGCTGATTTTGTCGTTGACCTCAGTGCTGACTTTCGCTTAACCAAGCTATCTGCCTATGCGAAATGGTATGACGCTACACACCCAGCACCAAACTGGCTTGGGCGATTCATATACGGCCTGCCAGAGCTGACGCGCGACCGGCTGCGCGGCGCGCGCTACGCAAGCGGCGTCGGTTGCAACGCCACAGCAACCAACCTTGCCCTGTTGCCGCTCGTCCGCGCCAACATGCTTGATTTCAGTCAGCCGGTCATCGCCGACGTCAAAGTCGGCAGCAGCGAGGGCGGCGCCGAGAGCAGCGACGCATCACATCACCCTGAGCGCAGCGGCGCGGTGCGTTCCTATGCGCCGGCCGGCCACCGGCACATCGCCGAAGTCGAGCTAATGTTCGAGATGGAAACAGCCAAACTGCCTGAAGGCAGCCGGCCCAGCATTGCGCCCGCAATTCACATGACCGTGACTTCGATCGAAATGGTGCGCGGCGTGTTGGCCACCGTGCACGCCTTTCTGAGACAAGCAGCACAAGAGAAGGACCTCTGGAAAGCCTTTCGCGCATGCTACAAAGACGAACCTTTCGTCCGCATCGTCAAATCGAACACCGGCATCTTCCGACTTCCTGAGCCGAAAATTCTGGCCGGCAGCAACTGGGCCGATGTTGGCTTCGCACTGAGCGATGACGGGCGCAAGGTCACCCTGCTGTGCGCCATAGACAACCTGATGAAAGGGGCCGCCGGCAGCGCGGTGCAGTGTTTGAACGTGATGATGGGCTGGGACGAGCGCGCCGGCCTAGAATTCCCCGGATTACATCCTTGAGCGCAACCCATGATTGTGATCAAAGTCGGCGGATCTGCCGGCATCAACTATGACCTGGTGTGCGACGACATCGCATCGCTCGTGAAAGAGGGACAGCAACTCGTGCTGGTGCACGGCGGCTCGCACGAGACAAACGTGCTCAGCGAAAAGCTCGGCAAGCCACCCCGCATCCTCACCTCGCCGCAGGGATTCACCTCGCGCTACACAGACGCCGAGACATTGGACATCTTCGCCATGGTGTACGCCGGCAAGATGAACACGCGCATCGTCGAGCGACTGCAAAAGCGCGGCGTGAACGCCATCGGCCTGAGTGGACTGGATGGGAGGTTGCTGGAAGGCCCGCGCAAAGCCAGCGTGCGCGCCGTGATTGACGGTCGGCAAGTGTTGGTGCACGACGACTTCACCGGCAAGGTCGAACGGGTCAACGCCGCGCTGCTTCGCTTACTCCTGGACCATGGTTACACGCCGGTCGTATCTCCGCCAGCTTGCAGCACAGCAGGTGAAGCGATCAACGTGGACGGCGATCGTGCCGCTGCCATGATCGCAGCAGCACTCGGCGCGAAGCAACTCATCGTCCTCTCAAACGTGCCCGGGTTGCTGCGCGACTTTCCCGACGAGCGCACGCTGATCCCGCGCATCGTCTACGGTGAACTCGAACAGGCGCTGTCATTCGCCGAAGGCCGAATGAAGAAGAAAGTGCTGGGCGCCAGTGAGGCCATCGCCGGCGGCGTGTCGCAGGTGATCTTCGGCGATGCGCGCATCGCCCGCCCGGTGTTCCATGCGATGAACGGCGCAGGCACAGTGATCGAGCGATAAACGCTGAGGAGAAAGCGCAACGCACCGCTGATCGAGCCAGGTCATTCTCTGAAATCGCTGGGAGTGTCCTTGTGTTAATCTCCCAAAGGTTCAAGGCGACTTACGCGCCTTCGACCTGCCGCAGCGGTGCGTTGTTTCTGCAAGTAATCTACACCCAGACGCAAAGGCGTCAAGTGCAAAGTATCAGATCGGACATTTGTTCTCAAGCCCTCGAATCAAGATGTTGCCTGCACGGCCGGCGCGCTGATCTCGCGCGTCGCCAGAGCAAATAAGCCGACCAGGACGAGGCTGCCAATGAGGAACGGCGCCGACTCACCGAGGGTTTGATAGAGCGCCCCGCCCACAAGCGGCGCGAGCGCATTCGCGGCGCTGACCAGCGCCGCCGACACGCCCAGCATTCCACCAACCTCTGTCGCCTCAATGCGCTTGGTGATGGCGCTGTTGATCGTCGGGGCCAGCACCGAGCCGCCGATCGAAGCCGGGATCATTGCAGCGAAGATCCATATCACCCCCAACCATCCATTCTGGCCGTCCGGCGGGAGTGCGACGTTCAGCGGTGCGGTTGCAGAGCGCTGCAGTTCGGCCAGCACGGCAGCACGCGAATACCAGGGCGGCGGCACATGCGGCGTGAGCGCCGTCATGAGCATGCCGATCATCAACGTCACCAAACCAACGAGGATGATCCAGCGATCCCCGTAGCGGCGGCTCCACACGCGAATGACGCCGCCGAGCATTGCCACGGTAATCAGGCCGATGAACACGAACAGGATGGCGTTGGCGCGCGCGTCGAAGCCCAGGCGATTCAGCGTGAACAGCGCCAGCAATTGCTCCATACCGCCGAAGATGAACTGTTGGGCGAACATCAAGGCCAGAAGAAAGCCGACCAGCGGATGGCGCAGCGCCGAAATCAATCCTTGAGGCGAGAGTGCATGTTGGCGCTTCACCTTGCCGCGAAGCTCGGCCGGCAGCGATTCTTTCAGCCAGAAGATCGTGAGCAGCAACGACAACAACGAGAAAGCGGCTGCCAGGAAGGCCGGCGCCTGATAATTATTGCCGCTGAGCGCCAACGCCGCAAACGCTGCCACCGGCCCAATGGTGAAGCCAATTCCAAACGCTGCGCCGATCAAAGCCAGGCCTTGCGTACGATTCTCCTCGGTCGTGTTATCCGTGATCACCGCCTGCGCGGTCGCGATGTTCGCGCCGGAGAGTCCATCAATGACGCGCGCGACAAACAGCAACGGCAAAGCATTCGCAAGCCCCATCAGCACAAATCCGATGAATGTGCCGATCTGGCTGACGACGAGCACCGGCTTGCGGCCGAACTGGTCCGATAAACGGCCGAGAATCGGCGCGCCGATTACCTGCATGATGGGGTACGCCGCGCCCAGCAAGCCAACCATGAACGGGTTCGCGCCGAACGACGCCGCGTAGAGCGGCAAGAGCGGCACGATGATCGTCAAGCCCAACAAGTCAACGAGCACAATGATGAAGACCGGCAACAGCCGACCCATCTCTGACCGTGCTGCGCTTGAACGCCCTGAGGTTGAACTGCGAGACATCAAAACTCCTCCTTGCTGAACACAGACGAATCACAGCATCCCAAACAGGAAGCTGCCGCGCAGGCGCACGACGCTGAGCAAAACGAGCAACAGTGAAGCCAGCACCAGGAAGAAGGCATTGCGGAAGCGCATCGCATCGGGTTGGTTCTTGAACATCGGCGCCATGTGCGTCAATCCGGTCGCAACCAAGCCATAGAATGCATGCTCGATGTGGACGCCGGGTCGAAAGGCGCCATTCACCCCCAGCCAGATGAGGTTGACCAAGCCAAGCACAAACTGCACGGTGATTGCGCCGGCATAGATCGCGCCGAGCTGACGGTCTGCGGCAGTGAAGGGGCGCTTACCCAGCCAACCGGTCGCGTAGCGAACCAGCACGATGAGCGCCAGCGCCGCCAGCACCCAACGAATCAACCCATGAACTGTGATTAGCGTTGTAAGCATATCTTCATTTCTCCTTATGAATCAAGTAATGGTGAACGAGTTTCTACCAGAACAGAATCAGTCATGTGCGCTCACCATGCCGCTGCGGGACATGGCGGCGCGAGCGAATGTGCGCAATCACTGTGTCGAGCCACCGAAGTTCACCGCGCAGATAGTGCAACTGGTGGTCTATCAAGAGTTGATAGCTCCCCTGATGCTGTGGCACGGCCTCGAACTCCGCTAACTGCGCAGACAAAGCCGCGCGCCGTTGGTTGAGCAACCGCAGCGCTTCGGCTTTGGGCAGCGCGTCTATGAACGCCAGGCCGATGTCGCTGCCGGTCTTTGCCGCTATAAACGCGCCCAGATTCTCGCGCAGCAGACGCTGGAAGGCTTCCTCGCCGGCGGGCGTCAAGCTGTAAACGCGCTTTGGGGGCCGATTCCCTTCGCGCGCTTCGCGCACAACCACCCAACCGTTCGCTTGCATCTTGTCTAACAGCACATAGGCCGTGGGCTTCTTGAGATCGGTGCAGAAGGCCAAGTTGCGCTCAATGAAGTCGTGCAACTGATAGCCGTGCATCGCGCCCTGGCGCAACAAACCGAGTAAGAGCAACTCACGTTCCACCGTTGCGCTCCAATCAAAATCTTGAATAGTCAGGATTGACTAGTCAAAAGTATACTAAAAAAGCGCCGGGGCTGTCAAGGGGCATCACACGACTTTTTAGGTCGTACAATGCCCCCCGCTATGACGCACTCCATCCGGGAAGTCGAGCAGCGTTTTACCTCGGGTGTGTATCCGAAGCGCGACCTGACCCTCGTGCGCGGCAAGGACGCAACCGTATGGGATGACGAGGGGCGCGCCTATGTGGACTGCGTGGGCGGACAAGGCGTAAGCACCCTTGGTCACGCCAACGAAGCCGTAGCCCGCGCGATTGCCGAGCAAGCGCTGACGATGATCTCGTGCCCTGAGATTTTCTACAATGACACGCGCGCGCAGTTCGAGGCGCTGCTTATATCCGTCCTGCCGGCCGAGCTGGAGCGGGTTTATCTGTGCAACAGCGGCGCCGAAGCAGTCGAGGCGGCCATCAAGTTCGCGCGCCTCAGCACCGGGCGGCCGAACATCGTGGCGACGGTGCGCGCCTTCCACGGGCGCACCTTGGGCGCGCTGAGCGCCACCTACGAGCCGAAATATCGCGAACCATTTCAACCGCTCGTGCCCGGTTTTAGCCACGTGCCTTACAACAACATCGAGGCGCTTGCCGCGGCCGTGAACGATCAGACTGCCGCCGTCTTGATCGAAGCCGTGCAGGGCGAAGGCGGCGTCCATCCCGGCGCGCCGGAGTACTTGCGCGCCGCGCGGGAGATCACCGAACGGCATGGCGCGCTGCTAATCGTGGACGAGGTGCAGACCGGCTTTGCGCGCACCGGCCGTTGGTTTGCCGTCGAACACAGCGGCATCACTCCCGATCTGATGCCGATGGGCAAAGCCATCGCCGGAGGCGTGCCGATGGGCGCTGTAGGCATCCGCCCTACTGTAAAGAATCTAGCCCCTGGTGTGCATGGCAGCACCTTCGGCGGCAACCCGCTGGCTTGCGCGGCCGGCATCGCCTCGATCCATGAGATGAAGCGACTCGACCTGCCCCGCCAGGCCGCCGAGAAAGGGGCTTATTTCAAAGAGCGGTTGGAAGAAGTGAACGCCCCGGTCATCCGCGAAGTGCGCGGCGCGGGATTGTTGATCGGCGTCGAGTTGAAGACGAAAGTCGCGCCCTACCTGCGCGCGCTGCAAGCCGAAGGGGTGCTGGCGTTGCCGGCCGGCCTCAACGTGCTGCGCTTTCTGCCGCCAGCAGTCATCACCTACGAACAGATTGACCTCGTCGTGGAGAAGACCGCCAAAGTCCTTGCTGCATAGTATGACCACATTTCCACTGACAAATACCATTCCGGCCCACGAGGAGATAGAACGCCCTTCCTCGGTAGGAGAGAAAATGTTCATCCGCCATTGGAAGCCGGAGGGCGAAGTGCGCGGCTCGGCGGTGCTTGCGCACGGCGTCTTCGAGCACAGCGGGCGCTATCACCACGTCGCCGAGCGCTTCACGCGGAGCGGATATCGGGTGTGGGCGCCCGACCACTATGGGCATGGCCGTTCGGCCGGCCCGCGCGGGCACATCCAGCATCCGAATCACTTCATTGACGACCTGAAGCTCGTCGTCGAGCTGGCGACGCTGGAAACCGGACACAAGCCGATCTTGCTTGGCCACAGCATGGGCGGCGCAATCGCCGCGCTGTATGCCGTCCGACACCAGGAAACGCTGCGCGCGCTGGCGTTATCGTCGCCGGCGCTGCGCATCCATGCTTCGGACTTCGTGATCGCAATCGGACGCATAGCCAGCAACATCATCCCGGCCGCACCAATGCCCAGCGGGCTCTCGCAACCTGCGACGCACAACGCGGCATGGGAAGCATGGAAGTCGCGTGACGCGCTTCAGCACAATCGGCTGACGCTGCGCACTGCCCGATTCATCGTGGACGCCGGCGAAGAAGCGCGCGCCAAAGCGCACACATTGGGCATCCCGGCGCTGCTGCTGGTGGCCGGCGACGACACCTACGTAGACAAGCGCGGCGCGCGAGAGTTCTTCGCGCAATTGCCGACCGGCATCGGCGAATTTCACGAATACGCCGGCTTCTACCACGAAATCTTCAACGAGGTCGAGCGGGAGACGCCGCTCGGCGACCTAGACGCATGGCTTGAGAAGCTGGACGAGGATTCAAGGCATGGTTGATGATCCGCAATTGCGAATGATTGCGCTGCTCGAACGATGCGTGCGCATCCCTTCGCTCAGCGGACAAGAGCGCGCGGCGGCGGAGTTCCTATGCGATGAGATGCGCCGACGCCGCTTCGACCGCGCCTTCATTGACGAGGCCGGCAACGCTATTGGCGTAGTAGGCCATGGCGCGCGCCAGATCGTGCTGCTGGGTCACATAGACACGGTAGGCGGCCATGTGCCGGTGCGCTATGAAGATGGCAAACTCTATGGACGAGGCACGGTAGATGCCAAGGGGCCGCTGTGCGCTTTCATCCTGGCTGCCGAAGCGCTGGCCCAGGCGATTGCGCCGGAATGGCAGATCATCGTCGCCGGCGCGGTGGAAGAGGAAGCCGCAACTTCCAAAGGGGCGCGCTTCGTCGCGACGCAGTATCGGCCGGAGATGTGCATCATCGGCGAGCCGAGCGGCGCCGACGGCATCACGCTGGGCTACAAAGGGCGCCTGCTGATTCATGCGCGCGTCGAGCGTCCGTCGCAACATACAGCAATCCCCGAACCGAGCGTCAGCGAATTGGCGGTCATGCTGTGGAACCACGTGAGGGCGTTGGCCGACGCATGGAACGCGGACAAGCCCAAAGCCTTCGACCAATTGTTGCCATCGCTGCGCCGGATCCAGTCCGGCGACGACGGGCTGCGCGAATGGTGCGACATGGTAATCGGCGCGCGATTGCCGATCGAATTCGGGCCGGACGCGCTGCGGCGTGAGATCGAAGCCTGGCACGCTGGAAGACCCGATGCACATTGCATCGCGTTGAACTTCAGCGGGGCCGAGCCGGCCTGGCGCGCCCCGAAAGATACGCCATTGGCGCGCGCGTTCGTAGATGCCATTCGCGCCGAAAAGATGAGGCCGGCTTTCAAGCTCAAAACAGGCACGGCCGACTTCAACGTGGTTGGGCCGGTCTGGAACTGCCCGATCATTGCCTACGGCCCGGGCGATTCATCGCTCGATCACACGCCGCACGAGCATATAGCTATTGACGAGTTCGAGAAGGCGGTTAGAGTACTGATTGCTGCGCTGCGATCTTTAGTCGCTGCCAAGTCATGACGCGCACAACTTCACACCGAAACCATGGCCGCAGATTTTTCATTTCATCACTACCGACCACGCGCACTCGAGATCATAGACACGACGCTGCGCGAAGGACAACAGTCGTCGCTGCTGCACGACCACTACAAATATTTCTTCACCACCACCGATAAGCAGGAGATCACGCGCAGCTTGATCCTCTACGGCGTGAAGTTCATCGAATTATTCGCGCCAAACGTCAGCGCGCAGGAAGCCGAGGACTGGCAGGCGATTAAAGTCGTGCGCGATGAGCTGATCACGCAGAAGGGCTATACGTTCTTGCTCGCACATGTGCGCTGCCATCCGGCCGATGTAGAGGCCGCCATCCACGCCGGCGCCGACGGACTGAACATGTATATCGGCACCTCAGACGCCTCGCGCAACTTCAACCATGGCCACGGCTTGGAAGAGATCGCCCGACGCGCGCGCGCGCTCATCGAAGATTTGCGGCGCGATTACCCGCACCTAGTGCTGCGCTTCAGCGGCGAGGACGCCTTTCGCACGCGCGAGGCCGACCTGTTCCGCGTCTATGACCAGGTGGTCGAGTGCGTGGACCGCTTGGGCACGCCGGATACAGTCGGTGTCGCTACGCCGACAACCGTCGCACAACGTGTGCAAGCGCTGCGCGCGCGCTACCCCAAGGTCGCGCTGGAGGGCCACTTCCATGATGATCGTGGATTCGCGCTGATCAACGCGCTCGAAGCAGCGCGAGCCGGCATGCAGTACATTCAGACCACGCTGCTAGGGATCGGCGAGCGCAGCGGCATTACCAGTATGACAGCGCTGCTGTTCAACCTGTTCATAGACCGCGAATACGATCGGCTAGAGGGCTATCACCTGCGCGGCTCGTATCCGATCAACGTCATGATGGCCGACAAGCTGCGCAAGCTCGTGCCCTCGAAGGAGCCGGTGAGCTTGACCAACCGCACTCACGCCGCCGGCGTTCACCAAAAGGGGATGCTCAACAGCAGCCAGACATACGAAGCGCACCCGCTCGACCAGTTCGGCGTGACCGAGTCGGAGATCCTGCTCGGACCACTCAGCGGATGGAACATCATCCATTACTTCCTTAAAGAGATTTGCAGTTTCGAGATTGACGAAGCGACGGCCAAAGCGATCTCCGCGGAGTTCAAAAACCGCATCTACAACATCGCACCCGGGGCCTCGCCCGCCGACTTGCTCATCCGTATCGCGCAAGAAGAGTTCGGCCTGCGCTCCCTGCAGGTGCCTGAGCAGTTCCGACATGCCGTGGCGCAGAACCTGACCGACGCCTCGACGCAGGAAATCGGCGAGGTCCGGCACGCCAGCGGCGTCATCCTTCGCACGCGCCAATGAGAGGTGGATCGGGCCTCATACGTAACCATCTCGCGATTTCCCTTTTTCCGGCTTATGGAATAAGCTTGCCACCGGAGCTATTCAACATGGAACGCACCCCTGCTCGCCATCTCATTGCGGCCGTCGCTGCATCAATGAGCCTGATTTTGCTGGCGGCACCTATTCGAGCCGACATCGCGCCGCCGGAACAGGCGCCAGGCAGCAACATCCAACCCGAAGGAGCGACGCGGGTGCAGATGGCCGCGGAGCGCGTCACAATCGAAGTGTTGCGCGTCAAAGGCGCGCGCAACACCGGGTTGCCGGTTGCTAACGTCGTCGCCTCGTTCACCATGCGTAACACCGGCAACGCCGCCGAAACGATGACCGTGCGCTTCCCATTGAGCGATCTCAGCGGCTGGGGAGACGGCTTTGGCGGCCATCCGGAGATCGAACAGGTGACCATTGCGGTCAACGGCAAGCGTACGCCAACTCGGGTCGTCACCATCCCGAATCCCAGAGGCGAGTCGGAGCCACCGGTTCGATGGGCAGCGTTCGACGTCACCTTCCCGCCTGGCGAGGATGTCGTCATTGATGTCCAGTACATCTTGCAATCCACAGGCTATATGCCTTATGGCAGATTCAAATACATCCTGGAAACTGGCGCCGGCTGGCATGGGCCCATCGGCCTGGCCGCGTTCGTTTTGAAACTTCCCTACCCCGCAAATGAGGAGAACGTGGTGCTTGGCCGATCTACACCAGGCGGTCAGTTATTCGGAGACGAAGTGCGATGGACTTTCAAAGATATCGAACCTACCGAGCAGGATAATTTCTACGTGACGGTGCTGGCGCCGAGCGTCTGGGAACACATTCTAGAAGCGCGTCGGCAAACGGAGGCAAAGCCAAGGAGCGCTGCAGCCTGGCGCGAACTGGCTCAGGCCTACCTGAGTGCGATCTACGGCAAATATGACGTAGAAATCGGAGCGAATTTCATCCCCTTGATCGAAGAAGCCTATCGGCGCGCACAAGAGAACGACCCAACTTCGGCGCAGCTCCATGCAGAATGGGCGCAGGCGCTGCTCACTTTGTACCCACCTATCTTTGAACTCGACCCAAGCATCGTCGAGAGGATCTTCGCCGCGCTCAAGGCTGCCTTCGAGCGTGACCCGAGCAATCCACTGGCGCAGAAGGTGTTATCGGACATTCGGGATTGGCTCGCGCGGCGCGCCGAGTCCACCGGCGCAGAGGCCGAGACAGCAAAGAAACAACTCGAAGCACTCGATCAAATTGTCCGAGAGACGGGGGTAGATCAATTCGCGGCGACACCGACGGCCACATCGTCCCCCAGATTGCCGGATGCGATGGCGACGCCTGCCACACCGGAAGCCACGCCGACCGCTGAGGCCATCCCTCCTGCCACCGAACCCATCGCGTCGTCCACCATCGCGACATCCACCACCGAGGCCGGCCTCGTGATCACTTCGACCGCCATCAGCACGGCTACGACAACGCTGACCGATACGGCGACGTCACGGCCAGTCGTGGTCGTCATCGTTCAAGAGTCTCGCGCCGTCACGGAAACGGCAGACATCGCCGACACAGTTCCAACGACGGTGACAGAGACAAGCGTGACCACCATTGTCACAACGACCACACCCAGTGAAGCCGCGCCGGCTATTGGTGTCGTCATCACCGCGACCATCGCCACAACGACCACGAAGGCAATGGATGAGACCGGTGCAATCAAGCTAGAGTTGCCGGGTGTCATTACAAGCACGACCGTGACAACGGCAACGACCGAAGCCAGTCCACTCATCCCCACCCAGCCGGCAACTGCAACGGTGATCGTCGCTCAGACAACCATTTCGCCGACCATCAAGATGACGCGCTCCACCGAGACAGGCGAACCCACCCCGGTGGAGACTAACGTGACATCTTCGGTCGTAAGCACAGCGACGACCAGCATTGCCAAACCAGGCGCGCTGCCCAGCACGTCTATCATCACGCAAACAGAAGTAGTCACGACGATGATCGAACCCGCGCGTACCAAAGGCGCGCCGCCGGTCATCAGCATTATTACAGAGACGACCGTTATCACGACCACCGTAGACTCATCTGGTGTGATTACGCCAGGAATGCCGGTTATCGTGATCACAACCAGCGCGCCGCCTGCACCACTCGCAACAACGCAAGTGGTCGTCACAGACACACCCGAACCGGTAGCTACGCCGGTTATGCCACCAACACAGGAAGCCATAGTCGTCACAGAGGCGCCAACGCCGGTTTATACATCCGAAGCAACACCGGCCGTGCAGGAGACGACGGCGCCAGCTGCTGGCCAGGGCGAAGAACCCGCTATCTGGCTCGCGCTCCTGCTGACCTACATCGCCGGGGGTGCAGCCGTGTATGGCATCCACAGCTTGATGATCCAGCGCGACCGTAAACGCGCTGCGCAGCACGCCGAGAGTCAAAACCAGATTTCAGAGCAAGCGACGGATTCGACTGCGGATCAAACATCTACAGACTCATGAATCTGTCTGGATGGCGTTCACCATCAACGACTCCGCGATGCGCGAGGGGATCGCAGAGGAATGGGAAGGACCTATCGCGCAGCGATGCAGCTTTGATCCTCGTCCAGAGTAATCTCAGGTCGCCTGCAAATCACGCAGCGCGGCTGCACCACGAATCACCGGTCCATGACCGACGACGACAATCTCCGCGCCAAGCGCAGCCTGCTCCCGTATGCTCTGCAGGCCGCGCGCATAGTTCCACGTCACCGGCCCATCCACGAAGCGCAGCTTGCCACCCATCGCGTTGAGGGAGTCGCCGGCAAACAACAACTTGCAAGCCGGCATGTAGAACGAAATGTGATCCGGCGTGTGCCCCGGCGAGGCAACGACCGTTAACCCGCCCAGGATGGGCAACACTTGCCCAGGCGCAAGAATCCCATCCACCGAAGTCGGCGCCATCGGCATCAAGCGGCCGAACAAACTGAACGCTCCGCGAACCAGAGCGTTGCCACGCACCTCGCGCGACATGACACCGCGCACCATCGCTGCGGCTTCACCCGCACTGGTATAGACGCGCGCACCGGTCGCCTGGCGCAGCGCGTTTGCGTCGCCATAGTGATCCGGATCGGCATGGGTGATGAGGATACGGCGAAGATCCTCCGGTCGTCTGTTCAACTGCGCGATGGCGCGCAACACAAGACCTGCGCCGCTGCCGGCAACGCCGGCATCCACCAGCGTCAATGCCTCCAGTTCAGCGATGAGGTATAGATTGACGAATCGGCTGTTGAGCTGGTAGACGCCGGGGATGACCTCGATCATGATACTTGGGGTTGGTCGCGCAGCGCAGCAACCTGCTGAAGAAAACGCACCTCCAAATCAAGCGTTTGCTCGATCATCCAGCGGAAGACCTCAGCGATCAGATCCGCGCTCAGCGCGTAGCGCTGCGCTGCGTCGCGCGCCTGCGCGATGACGCTACTTTCGCGCTGTAGGTCACGCAAGACTGCGCGCAGCGCATGAGGCTGATCGGCCAGTTGCAACACAGATGAATCGCGCTCCAGCTTGGAATAGGCGACGAACGCGCCGAGGTAGATGCGCTCGTTGATGCGCGCTAACAGATCGGCGTCGGCGTAGGCAGTCTCGCCATAGTAGTGCGGATCATCGCCAGACCGGCACAGACGGGGCAGAATCGAGACGTAGAAGCGAATGAGCTGGTCGCGCGGCGGAGGAGCAATCGCCGGCAGACGCGGCAGATCGAGCTTACGGCGCACCGGCGACGGAGCCACTACCTCGGGCATCAACGGATGTTGGTCGGGCACATCGAAGCGGCCCAGCGAGGCGTGATAACGCTCCAACCCTTCCAGCGACCATTCCATCAGCGAGATACCAGGCCGGCCTTCGATTGGGATCGCGCCGGGCGTATAGACCGCCTCGTTCAAGACGAACCACGAGCGATCCTTGAAGCGGCCAACGATCTGCTCGTTCAGTCGGTCGAGTTTGGCGCGCAATTCGGCGAGGTCCATGCAGGAAGTTTACTCTTCCAGCTTGAGCATGGCCATGAAGGCTTCTTGCGGAATTTCGACCGCACCAAACATCTTCATGCGCTTCTTGCCCTCTTTCTGCTTTTCGAGCAGCTTACGCTTGCGTGTGATGTCGCCGCCATAGCACTTGGCCAACACGTCTTTGCGCAACGCCGGCTTGGTCTCACGGGCGATGATCTTCGCGCCGATGGCTGCCTGGATTGGCACCTCGAACATCTGGCGGGGGATGACTTCTTTGATCTTCTTGGTCAACGCGCTGCCGCGCTGCTGCGCCTGGTCGCGATGGACGATCATGGCCATGCTATCGAGCGGCTCGCCGTTAATGAGAATGTCCATCTTGACCAGATCGCCGCTGCGATAGCCGTCAAAGTGATAGTCGAGCGAGGCATAGCCGCGGGTGACGCTCTTGAGCTTATCGTAGAAGTCCACGATCATCTCGGCCAGCGGCATGTTGTATTTCAACATCACGCGGTTGGCATCGAGATATTCCATCGTCTCGCTCACCCCACGGCGCTTCGTCACCAACTCCATGATCGGGCCGATGTATTCCTTCGGCGTGAAGATCTCGATCTTCATCCACGGCTCGCGCATCTCGGCCAGCCGAGATGGATCGGGCATGTCAGCCGGGCGATCCACCCTGATCACCTCACCATTGGTAAGCACGGCCTCATACTCCACGCTCGGCGCAGTCACCACCACATCCAGGTTGTATTCACGTTCCAGCCGCTCCTGGATGATCTCCATGTGGAACAGGCCGAGGAAGCCAACACGGAAGCCGAAGCCCAGCGCAGCGCTGTTCTCCGGTTCGAAGGTCAGCGAAGCGTCATTCAGCTGAAGCTTCTCTAACGCATCACGCAATAGCGGGTAGTCATCAGTGTAGGTGGGAAAGATGCCGGCAAACACCATGGGCTTGGCCGGTTTGTAGCCTTGCAGCGGCTCCGCCGGCCGTACCGCATCCAACATAGTGTCACCTACGCGACACTCGCGCACGCTCTTGAAGCCGGTGGCGATGTAACCTACCTCGCCGGCGCTCAGTTCGCCGACCACGGTCATGCGCGGGGAGAACGTGCCGATCTCAATCGCTTCGCAGGCCGCGCCGGTGGCAGCCATGCGCAGCTTGGTTTTCATGTTCACCCGACCGTTGACGATACGCACATAGGCGATCACGCCCTTGTAGGAATCGTAATGCGAGTCGAAGATCAACGCCTGCAGAGGCGCATCGGGGTTGCCCGCAGGCGGCGGCACCTCGCGCACCACGCGCTCCAACACCGCTTTGATGCCGATGCCTTCCTTGGCAGAAATGCGCAAAATGTGCGCTGGGTCATCGCCCAGCAAGTTGCCCACTTCCTGTGCCACCTCATCCGGCCGGGCGTGCGGCAGATCAATCTTGTTGATGACGGGAATGACGTGCAAGTTGGCTTCCAGAGCCAGATAGAGGTTGGCCAGGGTTTGTGCCTCGATGCCCTGCGAGGCATCCACGACGAGCAACGCGCCCTCGCAAGCGTTGAGGGCACGGCTAACCTCGTAGGTAAAGTCCACGTGACCGGGCGTGTCAATCAGGTTGATCTCGTAGGTTTGTCCGTCGTCCGCCTGGTACGTCATGCGCACGGCCGATGCCTTGATCGTCACTCCCTTCTCGCGCTCGATGTCCATCGAATCGAGCACTTGCTCCTGCATCTCGCGCTTGCTGATCGTGCCGGTAAATTCCAACAGGCGATCGGCCAGCGTGCTCTTGCCATGATCCACATGGGCGATGATGCAAAAGTTGCGGATACGGCCGAGCGCATTGGTGGTCGAATCCGGCACGGCGTTCGTTACAATATTTGTCATTACAACCCAACGTGTGGTTCGATTATAGGTCAGCAGCGCTGTGCATTTAGGAAGCCACGCGCGAGACAGTGATCTACCTTTGAAGCACCCACTGAGCCATGAGTCATCCGTATCCTGGTCCAATGCGGCCGGCACCACAGCTTGCGCCACACGCACGCACACTCAGGCTTCAATCGCCCGACAGCACCGTTCAGTACTTCGAGGCCGGCGCGCCTCATGCGCCGGCGATCATTCTGATTCATGGCCTGCAGGACGAGGCCGACACCTGGCGACACGTCTTCGAGCACCTAGCGCAGACACATCGCGTCATCGCGCTCGACCTGCCGGGATTCGGGCGCAGCGACAAAGCGCGTCGCCGCTACAGCGTGCCGTTCTACACTCGTGTCATGCTGGGATTGATGGATGCGCTGAAAGTCGGCTATGCCACGCTGATCGGCAGCTCGCTCGGCGCGATGATTGCCGAAACAATCGCCCTCACTCAACCAGCGCGAGTCTCCCGGCTGGTGCTGATCGGCGGCACGATCCATATCGTCGAGCGACCGGCCGCTGCTCCGCATAACCTCGTCCAGCTCCTGCGCCTGCCGGCGAACGACCGGCGCTACTTCGAGACGCTGCGCCAATCGCCGCAGGCGGCTTATGATTCGCTACGCCCCTACTACGCCAACCTGGACAGCCTGCCGCAAACGGATCGCGACTTCCTGTTCCAACGCGTGAACGAGCGGGTGTGGGACGAAGCACAGCGCCTGGCTTCGCTGTCGGTGCAAATGAACTTGGCGGTCTTCCTGGCGTTTCAAGGGCGCCGGCTGGCACAACTCATTCCAGCCAGCCCAATACCGACCACGGTGATATGGGGCGCAGAAGATCGGATTCTGCCGATTCGCAACGGGACGGCGCGAGCAGCACGACAACGCAACGCACGCTTCATTTGCATCGAAGCTGCAGGTCACCTACCACATCAGGAGAAACCAGAGGGCTTCCTGCAAGCCATCGCGCAGGTCGCAAAAGCCAGGTGATGGCGCAGCGCAGGAGCCTAGAGAATGAACACTTACGACGACGGCAGCAAGCCGCGCGGGCCTTCATCGGCCGAGCCGCGCGCGTCGGGGTCTTCGTCGTCGTCAAAACCGCTGCCCTCAAACCAGGCATCTATGCGCGCTTGCTCGCGCCCGGCATCGTAGCCAACGGCGAACATCGTTTTACACAGCGCGCGAATGACAATCTCGAACGCTTCGCGGGTGTCTTCTTTAGCAAAGTTCCAGGCGCGCTCCTCACCCTGCAATTGGAGGCGATCCACGTGCTCCATGATTTCGGGATCCACCAGCTCTTCAATGGGGGTGTCTCCCAGCACGTTCTCCAGCCATTTGGCGAAGTCAGATTGAGTCATCGGTTACTCGCTGCCGGTCAATTGACGGCTAGTATACAAGCCGGCCCACAATCGCACCGACGAAGCCGAGGATCATGAGCCAGCCAAACCAGCCATGCAAGCTGGCGGTGGCGCGCAGCACACGATTGAGCTTGCGCGGCTCATCAGTAGCGAATGCGCGTTGCACCAGCGAAATGCCCATCGGCAGGACCAACAACGGCAGCAGCGCCAACAGTGGCGCATAGCCGATCACCACCAGCGCAATCAGGACAACGAAGCTCCCACCCACCAGCACCAAGTACTCCCATTTGCTGGCCTGCCGACCCAGGATATTCGCCAGGGTGCGCTTGTTCTTAGCCAGGTCGCCTTCTAGATCGCGCATGTTGTTGGCATGCAGGATCGCAGCAACGAGGAAGCCAATGGGCAACGACAGCAACACCACGTGCAGCGGCGCGGCCTGCGCCTGGACGTAGTAGCTGCCGATGACCATCACCGGCCCCATGAAGACGAACACCACGATCTCACCCAGACCGATGTAGGCGAAGGCTTTGGGGCCGGCGGTATAGAACCAGCCGGCAAGGACGCTCAGGATGCCCAACATCAGGATGAATACGCCGCGCATCGCGACCAGGTACAGGCCGATGAGCGAGCCCACGCCGAAGCAGACCAGCGCACCAACGAACACCTGCTGTGGCGTCAGTACGCCTTCTTGCAGCGCGCGATTCGGACCGAGGGACTCCGGCGTGTCCGCGCCCTTCTTCCAGTCGAAGTAGTCGTTGGCGAGGTTCGTGCCGGCATGGATGAGCACCGAGCCGACTAGCGTGAGCGCAAACAGCCATGGGTCGAAGTAGCCATCGTAAGCTGCCAACACCGCACCCAGCGTCACCGGCACCAGGCTGGCCGTGAAGCTAAACGGACGGGTCGCCATCCACCACACCCGCACGAAACGACGGATGCGCGGCTCCTTTCGAGGAGAGGGGGTGGTCAAAGCACGCAGGGAGGCATCGGCGACGCGCCACGGTACGAGCTGCCGTTCGAGCTCACCCATCAGCCAGTTCGCCGCAAAGCCGAGCAGCGCCACCACGATGAGCGCAGCAAATATGGTCGGGATGTCATACACTTGATAAGCTGACCAGATCATTGCACCCAGGCCGCCCTGCGGCAACAGCAGCTCGGTGCCGACGATGACGGTGAGCGCGAAGCCCAGGCCGAGATTCACGCCGGTGAGGATGCTTGGCAGCGCGCCGGGCAGTGCCACCGTCCAGATCATGTCCCATTTACTCGCCCCGTTATTGCGGGCGATGTCGAAGTAGCGCAGATCCACGTTGCGCACGCCAGCCACCGTGTTGAGCGCCACTAGAAAGAACACCGAGATCACCACAACGGCATACTTGGCCGGCTCGCCGATGCCCAACAGCAACACCACCATCGGCACCAGGGCAATCTTGGGGATGGGGTAAATCGCCGCCACCAATGGCATGAAGATCGCGCGGGCGACACTACTCACGCCCATCACCACGCCGAGCAAAATAGCCGGCACCGTCGCCAGCACAAAACCCACTGCCACGCGGCGCAGGGTAATGGCCGTATTAGTGAGCAACGTGCCATCTTGCAGCAGGACAACCAGCCGGGCAAAGATCTCGCTCGGCATCGAGAAGAAGCGCGGATCGAGCGCGCCGACGCGCGCCAGCGCTTCCCACAGCGCCAGCAACATCAGCGGCGATATCAACGTTAACCAACGCTCTCGCGACATATCCAGCCCTACAACTCCATCTGGCACGCACTATAGCCAGCGCAAATAAGGGCTCGCTGAGCGCACCGTTGAGTCAACCGTATTTCACATACACGGTCTTCGTCCGTGTATAGAACTCCATCGCCGCACGACCCTGCTCCTTGAACGTATTGGCACTGCTGCCCTTGAAACCGCCGAACGGCGCCTGCAAAGCGACGCCGGTCGTCGGCTCGTTCACCTTTACCACGCCGGCCTCGATGCGATCGGCAAAGCGCATCGCCTTGTTCAGGTCGTTGGTGACGATGCTGGCCGATAAGCCAAAACCGATGCCGTTCGCTTTGGCAATCGCATCATCGAAGTCTTTAGCCCGGATGATGCCGATCACCGGCCCGAAGATCTCCTCTTGCGCGATGCGCATCTCCGGCTCAACATCCTCAAACACGGTCGGATGGACGAAGAAGCCGGCGCCGGCCGGGATCGGCTCGCCGCCAACTAGCAGCTTTGCCCCTTCGCTCTTACCGACGCTAACATACTCCAGATCGGTCTGCAACTGGTCGGCGCTCACGGCCGGGCCCATCTGCACGCCACTCTCCAGGCCATTACCCACCTTGAGGTTACGCGCAGCTTCGACCAGCGCCTGAGCGAATGCGTCGGCTACTTTCTCTTCTACGATGACGCGGCTGGTGGCAGTACACGCCTGGCCGGTAAGTCCGAAGCCGCCGCGCACGGCGATATCCACTGCCAGGGGGATGTTGGCATCGTTGAGCACGATGGTGGGGTTCTTGCCGCCCATCTCCAACTGGGTGCGCACCAGGTTGCGGGCCGTCCTTTCGTAAATCTTGACGCCGACGGCGTATGATCCGGTGAAGCTCAAGCCGGCGATCTCTTTGCTTTCAGCCAACGTATTGCCCACTGCGCTGCCGCTGCCGACGACGAGGTTAATCACGCCCGGCGGCAGCCCAGCCTCAATCAAAATCTCGACCAGCTTGAGCGCCGTGTGCGGCACAAGCGAAGCAGGCTTGAACACAACCGTATTGCCGTAGGCCAGAGCCGGCGCGATCTTCCACGCCGGAATAGCGATTGGGAAGTTCCACGGCGTGATGACGGCGACGACGCCGAGCGCCTCGCGCTTGGTGAACAGCAGCGTATCCGGCGTATTGGCCGGGATTACGTCGCCGCCGGCGCGAAAGCCTTCGCCGGCGTAATACTTGAAGATGTCTCGGGCGCGCGTCACTTCGGCTTTGGCTTCGGCCAGCGTCTTGCCTTCCTCGCGGGTGAGTGTCTCGGCCAGCTCATCTGTGCGCGCAGCGATGAGCTGGCTGGCTTTGTCGAGGACAGCCGCGCGGCTCGGCCCCGGCAGCGCGGCCCACTTCGGCAGCGCTTCTTTTGCCGCCGCAATAGCGCGTTTTGTGTCCTCGGCAGTCGCCGAAGCAAAATATCCGATCAACTCGCCAGTGGCCGGGTTGATGTTCTCGATCGTCTTACTATCGGATGCGCCGACCCATTCGCCGGCGATATAGTTTTTGAAGATGGACATGGTTCTGTCAGAACAGTAGTGTGAAGTGTGGAATACGTCTTGGAATATACAAGGGTGTATTGTCGCAGGATCGCCGCCGCAGCCTTGAGATCAGCAAAAGGCATGACGGCGCATGGCTCAGTCAAACGCGATCCGTACGTGATCAATTATCTAATACTTTGAGCCAGCTGTGCGCATCCCTACAACAACCTTCCCGACGCATAATGTCCCAGCAACTTAACACGATGACAAATGAGCAAGTTAGAATTCAACCATGGTGATTGCATAAGGAGGAATGTGCTTAGACGGAACATTGTCGTTGTTGTTGCCTTTATCCTCGCCAGCTCAATCACAGCACTCTGGCCAACTCGCACTGCACAAAGTTGGCTGAACGACGTCGTTGTTTTCTCCGACGCCCTACTACCCGGCTGGCAAGATTGGTCCTGGAATACCACGGCCAATTTGAATAATCCTTCGCCAGCGATTGGAAGCGCTTCGATAGCCGTGACATACAACCAGCCCTGGGCAGGCCTATCATTGTGGTCCCCTTCGCCCATTCCAACAAGCGCATACGATACGATTACGTTCATGGCGCACGGCGGCAACAATGGCGCACGCGAATTGCAGTTGTTCATCGAAGAAGGCGACGCCGGACCGGTAAGTAGCGCAGCTACTTTCGATGTGCCCGCCGGCCAATGGACTGCCTTTACGATTACGGTCGCAGCACTGGGAAACCCTGCTCAGATCAAGCGCATCAACATTCAAGATCGCAGCGGCACGATACAACCGACGTTCTATGTGGACGAGATTCGTCTGCGTGCCAACGCCGCGCCCCTGGTTTCAGCGGACATCTATATCAACGCCGTCGTTACCCCGACGCCGATTAGTCCATACTTACTCGCCAGCAATTTGCCGGCATGGCTACAACGCTATCGCTTCGACAACCCCTCTTTTCAAGCACGTACACGCGCATCGGGTATCAAGCTATTGCGGCTGCCGGGCGGAAGTTGGAGCAACAGTTACGGGTGGCTGAGTTGTGAGCTGCGGCAGAACGATCCGAGCCGACAACCGTGCGGGCCAGGGTGGGAGAGTTGGGCAGCGCGACCGCGCGACTTCATCGCCTTTCTGAAGGCAACGGGCATGGCCGGCATGTGGGTTGTCAGCCCGCTTGGCACATCAAAAGAAGCAGCCGCCGCCGTGGCTTATTTCAATGGCCATATCACCGACACGACGTCCATCGGCACAGACATTCGCGGGACGAACTGGTACACCATTGGTCATTGGGCTGCCCTGCGCGCTTCTGCCGGTTACACCGACCCGGTCGGCATCCGCTACTGGGAGTTCGGGAACGAGGTCTATGCGAGCAAGCCATCCACAGGTGGCGCGTTGTGTCAAAGTTGGGGCTGGGAGGACACCTGGACTTGTGATGGCTACGAGTATGTGAATGGCGTGGGTAGCGGCAGCTCACGCCGGGAAGGCTACCTGGAGTTTCGCCAGGCGATGAAGGCCGTAGACCCCACGATTGAGCTAGGTGCGGTGGGCTATGAGTGGCCTGGCACCCCTGGCGATGGGGTCTCTTCATGGCAAACTTTCGCCGGCTGGGGCTCACGTGTGATCTCGGCAGCCGGCGCGGCGCTCGACTTCTACACCATTCATCCCTACCCGTTCTTCCAACAGCCGCTGCTCATCAGCGCCTTGAGCAAACCGCAAAATCATCTTGGCCCTATCGTCGCGGCGCTCAATCAAGCATTCGATACCTATGCTAATGGGCAGCGCGCACCAATTGCCGTGACGGAGTACAACCTCATTTCGGTGTCCAACAACGACGCCGGTCAATTAATGACGCGTATGATCAATGCGCTGCATCTGGCAGATACGCTAGGACAAGCTGCCACACTGCAAATCCCGATCTTCGCGCAATGGAATTTAGCCAATGGCCCAGACGCCATTACAGGCACAGAATATGGCTTGATGCACGAGGCCAACGGGTTCTTCCGCGCGGCACAGTACTACGTGTATCCGCTTTGGGCGCGCTTCGGCAGCCACATGATCTCCGCGACGACCACCCTCAGCCCGGAGGTTGTGCTTAGCGTATACGCCGGCGTAGTGGACTCGAACACGCTCTCACTCCTTGCCATTAACAAGACCAATCAGCCCATCACAGCCACGATCAACACGGGGAGTTGGGGGCCATTGGTAAGCGGTCGGCACTGGAGGGTACAGGCAAATAGCCTAGACAGCCAGACGGTGAGTTACAACGGCGTGACTAACCCGTCTGACAACCTCATCGAGCCGCCGGACGTATTTGCAGCAAGCGGCAATGTGATCACGCGCACGCTGCCGCCTTACTCGATCAACTTGTTCCACCTGGGCAAACAAACGGCGAATATCCAGGCACGAGCCTACGCACCGATCGCGCACAAGCCTTGACGCACGGCAGCGGCGGGGTCAGCGAAGATGACGCCTTCGCCTAAGCCATCATCGTCCGGATGCGCGCGTTCACTATGCGACGCAATTCGCGCAGACGGGATTCAAACTCTGGATCGCCATCGTCGGCCAGTGCCTCCGGCGACCAGTCGTGGCAGTCGGCCAGGTGCAACAACACGCCAGCAGCCTGCGCCCGCGTTTCGCGGCTCACGCTGCGCCACTCCAGCAGCTCTAACAGCGGCCAGCCCGACGTGAGCAGCGTAGTGCGTTCGCGGAGCGACTGCCAGAACATGCCGGTGCGGCCGAACCGGCGCTCGTGGATAAGCGCGTGCAAGTCCGCGATGCTCAGGCTGTCATAGTATACGCGCTCCTCGCGCGCCTCAGCTTCGAATTCCATATTTGATCGAATGCAACCACATCGAGAAATACAAGATGAATTTGACCAATCTTAGAGGATTCCGCCTAGGTTCCACGGTTGGAACTCTTCCTCACCAATGCCCTGAGCCTCGCTCTTGGAGGGCTTGCCGGACGCCACTTCGATCACATAGTCTAGCAGCTCATCGGCCACCGCATGCATGGGCACACCCTCCAGCACCTTGCCGGCGTTGATGTCCATGTCCTCTTCCATACGCCGGTAAGTCGTGCTGTTGCTGGCCACCTTGATGCTGGGCACCGGTTTGAACCCGAAGCACGAACCGCGACCGGTGGTGAACACGATCAGGTTACAGCCACCGGCCACCTGTCCCGTCGCACCGACCGGGTCATATCCTGGTGTGTCCATGAAGGTGAAGCCTTTTTGCATGATCGGCTCGGCGTAGTCCACCACGTCTACCAGTGGTGTCGTGCCCGCCTTGGCCACCGCGCCGAGCGACTTCTCGTAGATCGTAGTCAAGCCGCCAGCCTTATTACCATGCGACGGATTGTTGTCTATTTCCACGCCGTGCTTGGCCGCATGCTGCTCCCACCACTGGATCTTGCGGATGAGCTTCTCGCCCACTTCGCGGCTGACGGCGCGGCGCGTGAGCAAGTGCTCGGCACCGTAGATCTCCGGCGTCTCGGCCAACACCACGCTGCCGCCCTGCCGGACGATCTCATCGGAGACCATGCCCAACACAGGGTTCGCCGTCACGCCACTCCAGCCATCGCTGCCGCCGCACTGCAACGCCACCGTCAGCTCGCTAATCGGCACCGGCTCACGCCGATACTGATTGACGACCGGCAACAACGCATTCACCATCGCAATGCCGGCCCCGACCGTCTTGCGCACACCGCCGGTATCTTGGATCGTGAGCGAGGGCGGCGCGAGGCGTGGAGCACTGGCGATAGAAGGTTGATGATTTGCGTGGCGTATGGCCGGCGCTTCTTTGACGGCGAGATGGTAGTTCTCAACCAGCGCGCTGATTTGGTTGACCTCGCAACCCAGACCAACGAGCACATAGCCACCGACGTTAGGATGCGCAGCGATGCCGGCCAGTGTGCGCTGCAGCAGCATATAGTCTTCGCCGCCGACGCGCGTGGCGCAGCCAAAGCCGTGGGCAATGGCGATGACGCCGTCCACATTCGGGAAGTCGGCCAGCAGTTCTGCAGTGAAATGGTGGGCAATGCGTCGCACCGTGTGCGCCGAGCAATTCACCGTGCCGATCACCGCAATGTAGTTACGCGTGCCCACGCGGCCATCCGCGCGGCGATAGCCCATGAACTGTCGGCGCTCCGCTTCCGGCACCAACGCCACTGGCCTGACATCGGCGCCGAAGGCGTAATCCTGATCGAATCGCGTTTGTAAAGACACGCGATCGCGCGTTTCTACGCCCACGGCCAGGTTGTGCACGTGCACGTGATCGCCAACTGCAATGTCGCGCGTCGCAAAGCCGATCACCTGGCCGTAGCGCCGCACTGGCCGGCCTTGTTTCACTTCACGGATGGCGAACTTGTGGCCGGAAGGGATCAACGGGTGGAGTCGTAGCGACACACTATGGCGCGTTCCTATGATTGTTGTGCCGGCAGCCAAATTCACCTTTGCAATCGCCACGTCGTCGTCGGGATGCAGTTGAATGGCGACGTCGTCGAAAGGCAGGGGGGCCGGTTCGACCGGGGAGAGCAAATCAATGGTTGTCATCGAGGAGGAAGTGTTTGACGATACGCACGAATTCATCGGTCTTTTCGACCATCGGCAAGTGGCCGCATGCGTCAATCCAAATGAGCTTGCCATGCGGGGCAAGGCCGGCAGTGTATTCCGCGTTGCGTGGCGGCATGATCTGATCGTCGCGGCAGTGAATCAGCAAGACTGGCATCGGCAACTGTGCCAGATCACGCGGCGTCTCCCAGCCCAGCGACGCCTTCACCGTCAGGTCTGCCGTCCGCTCGTCCATTTGCATAAAATCATTCAGGCCGTCGCGCAGCACTGTGACTTCATCGGGTAAGCGATGGAAGTAGCGACTGCCCAGCAGCTTCGCGAATCCATCGCTCCTAGCGAATGGGAGCTTACGCGCTTTGACCATCAGGCTGGTCACGCCATGCATGAAAGTGATTATGCGGCGCTCACGCTCATCGCGGAACGTGCTGAAGTTGCTGATGATCAGCCGTCGCACGCGGGCCGGCCGCATCGCTGCCAGTGCGATCGCCACACCGGAGCCATAGCTGTGCCCAATCACGTCGCACTGTGCGATGTTCATTGCATCCATGAACTCCAGGATGACAGATGCCAGCCCACGATGGGAATGAGCGTCTGGTCCATCGGCGTTATTGGCAGCAACTTGTAGGTCTAGCGGGGCCGAGAATCCAAAGCCGGGTAGATCAGGTGCATAACAGCAGAATGCGTCCGATAACGCGCGCATCGCAGGCACCCAATAGCGCGACGCACCGCCCCACCCATGAATCAGCAACAGCAGCGGAAGAGATGACGACCCAGCTTGACGATAAGCCAGCTCGCCACGGCTCAGATGGGCAACGCAGCAAGCGTCGTTTGGGAGGTGTATATCCCCGCTTAAGCTATATCTCATACCCATCTCAATTGCATACGCACAATGCATTATATGGAAACGTCGAACATGACTAACAACACAGCGCCACGTGCAGAGGCGGTTCCAGCCCGAGAAAAGACGGAGATCATCAAGGTCTCGGCTCAATCGCGGTCTACGGCGGTCGCCGGAGCAATCGCCGGCATCATCCGTGAGCGCGGGCGCGTGGACGTACAGGCCATCGGCGCCGGTGCGGTCAATCAAGCAATGAAGGCCGCGGCCATTGCGCGTGGGTATCTCCTTCTCGACGGAATCAACATCGTGATTATCCCGTCGTTCTCCGACGTGGTGATCGAAGGAGCCGAACGCACCGCGGTGCGACTCTCGATCGAGCCGAGGTAAGAGACAGGCGCTCCGAAGTAGATCGAGAGGGCACTCGCACAAAAAGCGAGCGCCCTCTTTCGTTTTTGGGCCGCATCCATTATCCTCGTATAGATGCGAACTGAGCTTCACTGTCACACCACAGCATCGGACGGGCTGTGCACGCCCACGGAGATCATACGCCTGGCGCGCTTGCGCGATGTCGCGCTGATCGCTATCACCGATCACGACACTATCGCCGGCAACGACGAAGCCGCAGCAGCGGGTAGTGCGCAAGGCATGTGCGTAATCCACGGCATCGAAGTCAGCGCGCTCTCTCGCCATGCGGAGACCCACGTGCTGGGCTACGGCGTCCGGCCGAGCGACGCAGCGACGCTTGCCCGGATCGCTGCTCTGCGCAGGGTGCGCGAATCGCGCGCGCGCAGCATCCTCGATAAGCTCACACGCTTCGGCATCTACATTCCCTTCGAGCAGGTACGGGCGCTCGCGGGTGACGCGATGATCGGCCGGCCGCATGTCGCCCGCGCAATGGTTATGGCCGGTGCTGTCCAGACCGAGCAGGAAGCGTTCAACCTGTATCTGGCGGAAGGTAAGCCGGCATTCATCCCTCATGAAGGATTGACGCCTGCGCAGGCGGTGCAACTCATCCACGACGCCGGCGGCCTCGCCGTGCTGGCCCACCCCGGCCTATACGCCGGCGACCTGTCCGCTTTGCTCGATGAGATGATTCCGGCCGGACTAGACGGGATCGAGGTCTTCTACCCACTGCACACGCTGGAGCAGACAGCGCACTTCACCAAACTGGCGCGCCGGCATCACTTGCTCCTCACCGGCGGCAGTGATTTCCACGGCCCGCGCGGCGATGCAGAGCTATCGCTGGGCAGCGTTCATGTTCCACCGGAACACATTGAAGCGCTGCTGGCACGGCTGGAAGGGTAATAAGCTCAGCGCCATGCCGGTGAGAGCGTCGTAGGCAGAAATGCAGCCTACATGCGACTCTCCTCTATAGGACAGGACAACATCATGCTCAAAAACTGGAAATTCTGGCTCGGCATGGCTATCAGCGCCATCGCGCTCTACCTGACGCTGCAAGATGTGGATTTTGCGGCGTTCATCCAGGCGGTGGCCACGGCGCAGACAGCCTGGCTGCTCCCGGCTTTCGTCGTCTTCATGGCCGGCCTGGCCACCCGCGCGCTGCGCTGGGCGACGTTGATGGGCGAGTCGCATTTTGGCGTCACCTTCCACGCGATGAACATCGGCTATATGCTCAACATGGTGCTGCCGTTCCGCGTGGGCGAGATCGGTCGCGCAGTCGTCATCGGCCAGCGCACCGAGGTGAGCACAGCGACAGCGCTCTCGTCCATCGTGGTCGAGCGCCTGCTCGACCTGGCCGCTGTAGTCCTGCTGGCCTTCGGCTTCGCTCAATTCATTCCGATGGATCCGACGCTCGCGCGCGCCGCAGCAGTCAGCGCCGGCCTGGTCGTCGTTCTGATCATCGCCGTCGGCATGGCGATCTGGCAGTCGGCACGCTTCGAGGGGATACTCGCTCGGCTGCTAGCGCACTTCCCACGCATCAACGCACAAAGCTGGCTACAGCGTTACCGTGACTTCTGCGCGGGCTTCAAACTGATCAACTCCACCAAGCGCTTCATCATCGTGGTTTTCACAACGATTGGGATATGGCTGGCTCAGCTCATCGTCACGTACTTCGTCATGGCCGCCTTCCTGCCACCGCACATGGACCAAGCCGGCCTGATGCTCGTCGCCGCCAACCTGGGTGGCGCAGCGCCGTCTGCGCCCGGCGGCCTGGGGCCGGTGCAGTTCTTCGCCCGGACCGCACTGGTCGCGCCGTTTAACATTGACCCAACACAAGCCACCGCATTCGTCTTCGTGTGGTCGCTCTCGCAGCAACTGGCACTGATCATACTGGGCGTGATCGGAATGGTGCGGATCGGCCTGTCGTTTGGCCAACTGCGCCCGGCTAGGGCATAGCGGCGAGCCAGGGCGCACTCACCCACAAAGGCGAAGAACGCGCTGCGGGACACCGACCCCGCTCTGCGCTCATGCCTTGATAGCAGCAGCATGAGCCATTGCGTATTCCTGCCCGAAGCTGGTAACCTTCGGGGGTCGAACATGCGCATACTCCACGTCCTTACCTACTATCGCCCTCACATCAGCGGACTGACCATCTACGTCGAACGGCTCTCGCGTGGATTAGCGCGCGCCGGCCACCAGGTAAAGGTGCTGACGTCGCAGTACGATCCCAGCCTCGCGCGCAGCGAGGTCATGGACGGTGTTTCAGTCGTGCGCGCGCCCGTGCTGGCGCGGATTAGCAAGGGGGTGATCATGCCGACCTTCGGCATGAAGCTGCGCCAACTCCTGCCGCAGTTCGACCTGGTCCACCTACACCTGCCGCAATTCGACGGCGCCGGCATTGCCATCAACGCCCGGCTGTTTGGTAAGCCATCGCTTCTGACCATACACGGCGACATCCGCTTGCCCGATACACCGTTCAATCGCATCGTTCAGCCGGTCATTGACCTTATGAATCGCGTCGCGGGATACAACGTGGATCGCGTCGTCTCATACACCGAGGACTTTGCGCGACACTCGCGCTACCTCTCCCGCTACGCCCACAAGCTGGCAGTAATCCCGCCGCCGGTAGAAGTGGAGTTACCAGGCTGCAGCGACATCGAGGCCTTCCGTCAAAAGTGGCGCGTGTCGAATGAGCAACATCCGCTGATCGGGATGTGCGCCCGGCTGGCCACAGAGAAGGGCGTCGAGGTGCTGGTGCGCGCGCTGGAGATTATTCGAGAGACGCGACCAGGCGCGCGCGTGATCTTCGCCGGGCCATACAAGAACGTCATTGGCGAAGAGGCGTACGCACGTCGGTTGCAGCCACACTTCGACGCGCTGGGCGATGCATGGACATTCGCCGGCTCGCTGCAGGGACGTGAGCTTTCAGCCTTCTTCGCCTCGTGCGACGTGACGGTGCTGCCCAGCCTGAATTCCACCGAGTCGTTCGGCCTGGTACAGGTCGAGTCTATGCTGTGCGGCACGCCATCCATTTGCAGCGACCTGCCCGGCGTGCGCGTGCCCGTGCAGACTACCCGAATGGGTGAAGTGACGCCGATCGGGGACGCGTCCGCGCTGGCCGAGGCTATCCTACGCGTGTGCGACAATCGCGCTGTCTACGTCAAGCCGCGCGACTTCATCCTGCAGCACTACAGCACCGAGCGCACGGTGAGCGATTACGAGGTGCTCTACAGCACGTTGATCCGGGAACGCGCGTCACAGCCGGAGCCGGCGTAAAGCGCGACGATGCAACCTTCGATGAAGAACTTGCGATTACGATGGAATCACGAGAACAAACGACCGAGCCAGCCTTGAACTCTGATCGCCTTGCGCTCAAATGGTTCGCGCTCGGCGCGATCTTCGGCGCAATCGTCGCTGTTGGTGCAATGTTGATCTTCACGGCAGCACGCACGCCGAGCGCTGCAGCGCCGAAGAATACAGATGCCGGCATCACGCTGCCCGACGCCCAGCCATTCTTGCCCAAAGTCGAGGTGCGCGGGCCGAATACGCAAGGAAACGCTGACGCACCCGTCACCATCGTGGAATACAGCGATTTCAACTGTGGCTTTTGCCGTCGCTTCTACGCCGAGACGCTCCAGCGCATTCTCGACGAATACGTAAAGACCAACAAAGCGCGCTTCAGCTACAAGCACTATCCGTTCCTCGCCGAATCATCAGCCTGGAAGGCCGAAGCCGCCGAATGCGCCGCGGAACAAGGACACTTCTGGGACTATCACACATCGCTGTTCACGCAGAACATCGCCGGCGATGATGAAGCTGCCGTGAAACGAGCGCTGACGACTGCCGCCGCGGACATCCAACTCGACGTCGAGGCATTCACCAACTGTCTGAACGCTGGTAACGCGCACCAGCGCGTGCAGGCCGATGCCGAAGAGGGGCGACGGTTGGGAGTCTCCGGCACGCCTTCCTTTCTGATCAACGGCCGGCCACTCGTCGGCGCGCAGCCCTACGAAGCGTTCAAGGCGATGATCGAGGAGGAGCTGGCCAAAGCATCGTCTCCCACACCGTAGCGCGAATCTGCATCGTATCGTCTGCGACCCGGTCGCCAGGCAGCGCTAATGGTAGAGCGCAAAGGCTGCTAGGCTTCCCTGGCGCGCGAGCAACTGCCCACGCTGAGCGCCCTTTGCTTTGGCCAGCCGGATGGCCAGCGCCAACACTGCTGCGTCGGCAGATGGCGCAACCGGCTTGCGGCTACCTGAACCGAATAAACCTTTCAACCCGACGGAACGCACAGCAGGCGCTTCGCCGGTGAAGAATCGGCCGTCCAGCCGCTCGATGGCACCGCAGGCAGCCTGTTCACGCGACTGCGGCAGGTTCGCCATAGCGATGATAAGGCCAAACTGTCTCGCGGCGCTATCCCAGCCTGGCGCCGCGAGATCGGCGCCGGCCGGAATGCGCAGAGGCAGGCACTGTGTATCGCCCATCACCACCTGGATGAACGGCAGATGATTTTCGATCACCGACTCATCGTCGGGCTCGCGCAGAACAGCAACCCCTGCCCGATTGAGTTCATCTAGGGCGGGCGCGGCAATGCCGATCAAGTCGAGCGGCGTAGCGTAGGCATCGGCTGAATCGCACAGCACGGCGCCGATGTCGTTTGGCGCACTCGTCGCCGGCGCCAGCAGCACCGTCAACGCAGAAGTGAGCGGCGCGCTGAGGAGCAGCTTGTAAGCATGGCCGGCGATCGGGCCGAATTCAGGATGCGCCCCGTGCGGCACAATGACCGCACACAACACCCCGGGAACGTTCACCCCGGCCGCGTCCTCGACGAAAGACTCGACTGAGGCGCGCAAGCGACCGGGATCGGCGAAGTAATGGCGACCGGCGTAGCGGGGCAAACGTACCATGACACAGGTTGGCTAAGGGACGAGCGATGACTGCATCGCCGTCGCGATGAACGTAAGCGCGACCAAGCCGAGGGAGAACGCAGCCACAGGCAAAGCCTGCCGAGCCAGCGAGTTGGTGTCCATCACGATGCCGTTCGACAGCTCCGGCCGGCGGCGCTCGGAGATGGCCGGCTCAAAGGCGCGCGCAAACGGATCCATCGGCGCATAGCGCGGGCACAGGAACCAGCCCAGGATCAACCCACCTATGAAGCCGCCGAAGTGCCCCCAGTTGTCAATGTTGCTGCCGGGCGAGAGGCCGATCAAGACGTTGATCAGCAGAATAATGCCGAGGTTGATCAATTGCTGCTGGCCAAGCCGGCCGAACATCTCACGGTGCCTATAGAAATACACCACCAGCGCGCCGAACAGGCCAAACAGCGCCGTGGATGCGCCGGCCGACCGGCCTTGGGTGAGCATATAGCTGAAGATCGCGCCGGACAAGCCGGATAACAAATAGATGGCCAGAAAGCGCGGACGGCCATACAGCGATTCGATCTGCCGACCCAACTGGAATAAGGCAAACATGTTGAACGCCAGATGGGCGATGCCGATGTGGATGAAGTTGGCCGTGAAGAGTCGCCAGTATTCCTGCTGCGTCGCGATCAGCCAGGCGGTGTTGGCACCGAAGCGGTCGAGCACAGCCGGATTCTGCGTGCCCCCGGCCAGCGTCATGACAACGAAGATGAAGACGTCCACCCCCATGAATACGTAGGTCCAGAACGGGCTCGCCGTAGGAATGGGCGCGCGCAGCTCAGTCAGCGAAGGCGACGACCGGGAATACGGATTCATCACAGGCAGATCGGCTTGCGGCCGACGCGGCAACGCTCGGCAGTGACGATGGCGACGATCTGATCCACCGCCTCATCCTGCTGGCCGGCGCGGTTGACCACCACGTAGTCGAATTCGCCAATGCGCTTCATCTCCTCGCGCGCCGTAGCGATACGCAGTTTCAGCCCATCGGGACTTTCGGTCTTGCGCTCGGTCAGCCGGTGCACCAGCTCTGCCTCGCTCTCCGGAGCAAGGAAGATCGTCACGGCGTTCGGCACGATCTTGCGGATCTTGGCTGCGCCCTGCACGTCTATGCGCATCATCACATCCTTGCCGCTGGCGATGGCGTCACGCACTTGTTGCTTGGGGATGCCTTTGTAATCGCCATAGACCAGGCTGTGCTCCAGCAGCTCGTCGGCCTGCATCATGTCGGCGAAGGTGGACTTGCTGACGAAGATGTAATCCACGCCGTCCACCTCATCTTCGCGCTTGGGTCGGGTGGTCATGGTAACGACGAAGGCAAAGTCGTGGCCACGCTCCTTCAAGCGGCGCAGCAACGTGTCTTTGCCCACGCCGGACGGGCCAGACAACACGACCAACATAGGCGGGCTGGAATACTGATACAGATCAGACGCCGGCGCCGGTGACGATGTCCTGCACTCGGATTTCATAGGACGTGGCGAGATTGTAGCGTATGCGGTTCGCGTCAAGCACGGCGCGATGCTGTCCGCCGAGATGAAGCGGGCCAGCAGCGGCGAGTGAGCACATTTCTCTGCGAGGGGCGTAAAACACAGGGTGGGCGAAGGCAATGCCTTTGCCCACCCTTAGATTCTGAGTCAGTTAGGGCGCGCTTCAGCCAGAGCGGGACGTGCCAATCGCGCGTCGACCTGAACAATGCCTTGCTATTTCGGTCTGTCTGCCTCTACTAAAATGCACCCCATCTGCGCAACTGCTGCGCTAGAATGTCAGCATGCCGATATACGAATACCGCTGTCAGGATTGCGGCCGCAAAGTCTCTATCTTCTGGCGCTCGTTGTCGGCTGTGGACGAAAAGAGCGCTCAATGTGATCGCTGCGGAAGTCGCCGACTGGCGCGGCTGGCTTCGCGCGTGCGCGTCGTGCGCGGCGCGAGCGCGAGCGACTTGGACGCCGGCGGCGGAGACGACGCCCTGCTGGACGAGATGACAGGCCTGGACGAGAACGACCCGCGCGCGCTCGGCCGCTTTATGCGAAAGATGGCCCAGGAGAGCGGCGAGGATATGGGGCCGGAATTCGATGAGGTCGTCACCCGCCTAGAACGCGGCGAGGATCCCGAGCAGATCGAGAAAAGCATGGGAGACCTGTTCGGCGACGACATGGGCGGGCCAGCTGATATGAATGACGATTATGGCGCACCGCCGGAAGACCCAACCGCCAAAGCTGACAAGGAAGCCGAAGAGAAGGATCGCAAGGCGACCGAAAAGCGCCGCACGGTGCCGATGAAGACGAAGGGCAAAAGCCGGGCCAAGCCTAAAGCCAGGAAGAAAAAGTAAGCCACAAGGGTAGGCAAGACAATGCCTTCGCCTACCCTTGTGGCACCCCATTCAGCATGGTAAGCCTTGGCTCGCGTCGGGGCTGACTTCGCTGCACAGCAGACACAGGCCAGGAAAGCGCCTTTGCCTAGCCGCGTTACTGCGTTTGAGGCCGCACCAACAACACCGGGCAGTGCGCCCCATGCACGACCTGCTCCGCGACGCTGCCCATAAGCAGCCGGCTGAGCCCGGTTCGACCGTGCGTTGACATGACGATCAGATCCACACCCTCGTCCCTGGCAAACTTAAGCAGCGATTCAGGCACTTTGCCATCGAGCACGGCGCTGCTCACTTTCAGACCGGCTAGCTGCAGGCGAGAGACGATCTGTTCGAGATACTCCCCTGCGGTGAGTTGCACCACCTCCGGTATTGCAGTCGCTACCACGAAGGCACCAGGAGGCGGCTCATAAGGTTCATCTACGCGGGCGAGGACGATTTCAGCGTCGCCACAGTTGGCCAGCTCGCGCGCGTGCGGCAAGGCCTCCTCCGAAAATGAAGAGCCATCCAAAGGCACGAGAATCTTCTTGAACATCGTCACACCTCCAGCTTAACCCTCCGCGGTCAAGAGCGGCACCTGCTTCTCGCCATGCTCGACTTCGACCGGCTGCTCTTCAGCCATAATCGCGCGGAAAATATCGGATTCGGTAATAATGCCGACCAGCTCGGCGCCATCCATCACCGGCAGGCCACTTACTTTGTGTTTGATCATGAGCTTGGCTGCTTCGCGCAGCGAAGTCTGCGGCGTCACGGTCACGACGTTCTCGGTCATGATCAGCTCGACGCGCATCTTCGCCGCCTCGGCATCGTCTACCGTCGCATGAGCCTGGCGCAGGTCGCCCAGTGTGATGATCCCGACGAGCCTGCCCGCATCCATCACCGGCAAGCGGCGCACCCTGCGCTCCTGCATCAAGGCGTAGGCATCCGGCAGCGGCGTCGAAGGCAGGACGATCACCGGATTGCGCGTCATCCAGTCACCCACAAGACGCTTCTCCATGCTGCACCTCCTATTTGCCGCCATGCGGCGAATCAAAATACGAACTCGGTATGAGATAGCATAACGGATTGCTGGGAGCCGTCACTGGATACTTGGCGAGTTTGCGCCTGCCTGATCGGACGGTTTCAGACGAGCAGGTCGGCCTTCAGGCCGTCAGCCGCGCTCGGAACATCTCCAGGAAACGCGGGACTTCTACCTGCATTAGGCAGTTCACCTTCGGCGTCGCCCAGAAAAGGCCACGCCGGTCGGCGATCGTTGCGCCCATCGCCGGCCCATCCAGCGGCACAACCACGCTCCAGCGTTCGGCTCGAAAGAGGGTTGGGTCAATCAGGTAAGCAATGGCTGATGGATCATGCGTGTCCACGCCGCCATCCGGGTAGCCATATCGCTCACGGTGGAATTGCTGATAGAAAGGCACGATCCGAGCGATGAACTGGGCCAGCGGGTTGCCGGAGCGGCGGAGCGCGGCAAAGAACGCTTCGTCCATGCGCACCGCCATAGTCACGTCCAGGCCGGCCATGGTCACATTCCAGCCGGCGCCGAAGACCAATGCGGCAGCGTGGGGGTCGTTGTGAATGTTGGCTTCGGCCAGCGGCGAGACGTTGCCGGGCGTCGCCACGCTCCCGCCCATGATGACCACGTTGCGCACCGCCTGCGCAATGCGCGGCTCCAACTGTAGGGCCAACCCAATGTTGGTCAGCGGGCCGACGGCGACGAGGGTTATCTCGCCCGGCCGAGCCATCACCGTCTCGACGATGAATTGAGCAGCAGGCACGCCGAGCGGCTTTTGGCTGGGGTTGTGCACAGCCGTCCAGCCGATGTTGCCCATGGCGTCGTCGCCATGCACGAATTCGCCGGTCTGGCCGCGCGGACGCACCATTGGGCGATCCGCGCCTCGGGCAACGGGAATGTCGGGGCGGCCGGCCAGGTTGAGCAGGTTGAGCGCGTTGCGCGTAGTTACCTCAACGCGCGAATTGCCGAAGGCAGTCGTCACGCCCACCACCTCGATCTCCGGCGACACGAGCGCCAGCAGCAGCGCCATCGCATCGTCAATGCCGGGATCGGTGTCAAAAAGGATTTTGAACTTCGGTTGGGCGGTCTGGGCGTCGGTCATCAATCGTTACTCGTCCATCATCGCTCTTGCGATGTGAGCTGCGATGCGGGCATTGTTGATCAGCAGCGCGACATTAGCGCGCACACTGGCGCCGCCGGTCAGCTTGGCAATTTGATCGAGCATGAACGGCGTAGCGGCCGGCCCGTGGATGCCGGCCTCATCGGCGCGGCGCTGCGCTTCGATGATGGCCTCCTCAGCGACCTCGCGCGATAGTTCGGCCTCGCGGGGCACCGGCGCGCACACCAACTCGCCGCCGGGCAGGCCAAGCGCGCGGCGCACCCGCACAATGCGGGCGACGTCCTGGGGCGTCTCGGCGCGGATGTCGGCGCGCAGCCCACTGCGACGCGCGTAGAAGGCCGGGATCTCGTCCGTTTGGTAGCCGATCACGGGCACCCCCAGCGTCTCCAGGTGCTCGAAGGTGAGCGGCAGGTCGAGCAGCGCCTTTGCGCCGGCGCATACCACCGTCACCGGCGTGCGGCTCAGCTCGATCAGGTCGGCGCTGACATCGAAAGGGTGGCCGCGATGCACGCCGCCGATGCCGCCGGTGGCAAATACACCAATGCCGTGCTTGGCAGCCAAGAACATGGTGGCTGCGACCGTAGTTCCGCCATCCAGCCCCATGCCGATGAGGATGCCCAAGTCGCGCGTGCTGCATTTGCGCACATCTTTGGCCCTGGCCAGCGCTTCGATCTCGTCGTCGTGCAGGCCGATCCTGACCTGTCCGCCCAGCACAGCAATGATGCAGGGCTGAGCCTTGCACTCGCGCACTGCCTGCGCCATCTCGCGCGCCACTTGTGCGTTGCGCGGATAGGCAAAGCCATGCGTGATGAGCGCCGATTCGAGCGCAACCCGCGGCGTGAGCGTAGACACGGGCTAGGATGCTAGCACATTGCAGTTAGCGCGTCGGTATGCGAGCCAGGTAGTCGAGCACTTCTTGCTTGGTGACGACATCGCCATACTTGGAGTTGATGTCGAACAGGTTTGCCTCGTGCGGCTCCGGTCGGCGGTCGCCCACACACTCGCGCGGCACCATCACGCGAAAGCCATACTGCATGCCGTCCACCGCTGTGGCGCGCACGCAGCCGCTAGTGCTGCAGCCGGTCAGGATGATCGTATCCACGCCCTGGGTGGTGAGCAGCGACGCGAGCGACGTGCCGAAGAACGCGCTGGCATACTGCTTGACGATCACCACATCTTGTGGATGCGGGGCGAGTTCCGGCACAATTTCGGCCAGCGGCTCGCCGGCCACCATCTTCCGCAACACCGGCACTTTCTGCACGAAGATTCCGCCGTCTAGCCCGTTCGGGTTGTATAGCACCTGGGTGTAGATCACCAGAACGCCTTTTGCGCGCGCGGCAGCCAACACGTCCACCGTCTGCATCACGGCGTCGCACACCGGCCCGGCGAACAAAGGGCTGCCAGGCGTGGTGTAGGCGCGGATGAAATCCACGACCAACACCGCCGGCTTTTTGCCAAAGCCCAACCGTCCATCAAACACGCCCCTGTAGTTTTGCTGAAGACTTTCGTTCATCGCATGTGCTCCTGCGCGTTGTTGTAGCGCATTGCTGCGCCAGCGCGGACGACATCTCACATCTGCCGCGCTCGGCGCTGACAACCGGGCGATTCACCGCTCCCGCTCCGCTCCCCAGAGGATGCGCACCAGCCGCTCGCGCATCGGCGCGCCCAGCATTCGGTCGGCCAGCACGTTGGCCGGGTCTTTCTCGACGATCGTCTTGCGCAACGCATGATCGCGTTGCGCGATAGCCGGCCGACGCGCTTCGGCAGTCGGCTGCGCCTCCTGAACCAGCTTTACCCAGGCGCGCACATAGTCCATCATCACCGGTTCGACAACTTCGCAAAAGTCATCGAACGGCAACAACCCACAAATGGCTATCGGCGAGAGTGTGCTGCGCGTGTAGAGATGCACAGGATTGAACGTCTTGTAGCGCGGGTTGCGCCGCAGCGCAATCCACGCCTCGTTCATCGGCTCCAGGTAGCGCTCACAATAGCCGTAGTCGGTGCAGGCTTCCACGCGCGGCAGAAAGTCGCAATAGCAAAACACGTCGGGCGCCGTGCCCAGGGCGAAGCCGAGGTGAGGCACATCTACTGAAGGGTCGAGCCAGCAGGTGAGATGGATGTTGGTGAAGCCGGTCTCTGGCTTGCCAATCCACGAACGCACGATCCAGTCTACGGGGCTGCCGTCGCCCGTGAACGTGGTCATCTCGCCGGCGACGTTCCCCTGCAAGTCGCGGATCGCGCGCACGTCGGCGCAGGCGTGATCTTCACGCAAGCGCAGGCCGGCGCAGATGATCGCCCAGGCGCGCTCGCGCACGCCCAGCAGATATTCGAACTTCGCAGTGTTATTCACCGGCCTGTGCGCGTCGAGCACATCGGCAAGGTGTTGAACGGTGTCAGACATGGCAGGGTTGGGTGTCAGTATTGCGATACTACGCAAATTGCAGCCGGCCGGCAACCAGGCGCGCCTGCGTCTCGCGGCTCAGCTTCCATGCGGCATAGGCAAAGGCGGCGCTGCTCAACGTATTGATGATCTGCTCCGTCCACTGCAATGGGATGGTTTGCTCTGGAATGCGCGCTAGGCCCTGCAAGATGATGATGGCGACGACGTTAATGATGAATAGGACGGCGACCTCACGCTTGCCCATGCGAAAGGCTTGAACGATGCACAATGCGCTAAGGGCAAAGTTGGCCACCGTCGTCACACCTAGCAGAACGAACTTCCATGCGCTGCCGGCCGGCGCGACGATGGCCAGCGCCGCAGCGACGGCGAGGCATACCGCGCTGATGCCTAGCGCCATCGCCGGCGCGTTGAAGCTCAGCGGGCGCCCGCGCATCTGAGCCTGGGCCGCCCACAAGGCGCACGCCATCAGCGTGAAACCCGGCGCGAGCAAGACGAACAGCGCATTCGACATCCAGGCGACATCGTTGCCGCTGAGCGCCATATTCAGCTTCCAGGCCGCTTTCAGTCCGCCGCCGAGCATAATCAGCCATGCGCCCAGCAACGCTACACGACCCGTGGCCCGATTCGTCCGCGCGATCATCTCGGCGAGAAAAAATAAGCCGGCCGATGACAGCATGACGGGCATAAAGTCTTGAAGGGCAAGGGGGACGGTATATTCATTCATCGAAAGAACCTCCGGATGGCATCTGCGACGAGCGCCGTCTGACGCTCGCAAACATACGTGCCGGCGCCTGGGATGAATTGCTTGCTGGCGTGGCGAGCCGCTGCCGCAGCCGGCTCTAGACAGCTTAGGAGCGCATCGAACTCACCGGCCATCAGGTGTATCGGGCAGGTGATGCGCGGCAACTGCGCGGCGAAGTCGTGGCTGAACACGGCGCGGTAGGCAGCGGCGTATTGGTCGCCTGCTCGCAGCGTGAGCGTGAACTCGCGATGCGCCAGGTCGAGTGGGACATTTGGCTCTTTGTCCAGGATGCGCTGCCACAGCGGCAACAAGTGCGAACCGTCTAACGCCGGCGCGACGGGATGAATCCTGGCGGCGAAGGCGGCGCGCTGTTCGGGCGTGAGGTAAGGCGGCCCGGAGAGCATGAGCTTGCGCGCGAAGTCGGGGTGATCATGCGCCATCTGCACGGCGATGCTTGCGCCGGTGTGGTGGCCGAACAGCCAGCACTCCCGCACGCCAAGGGCCTGCAGCGCTTCGTAGAGCGCATCGGCGTAGAGCGCAATCGAAGGCGTCGCAGCGGGGATGAAGGATTCGCCATAGCCCGGCGTGTCGGGCGCCACGCACACATAGTCGCCCGCCAGCGCGGCCATCAACTTCTCGAACATCACCGACGCGCTGGCCGTTTGATGCAAGAGCACGAGCGGCAGCGATGAAGGCGGCCCTTCGTCAGGCCCGGCGGTGGTGCGGTAGTGCACCTGGCCGAAGCGAGTATCGGCGTAGCCCTTGCGAATGCGCACGTCCATCGGCTTGGCTAAATGTCATGACATTGTATCATTGTGACTAACAGGGGCAAGCGGGAGCGGTGGACCCGCCGGCGCTGCGCCCGATCACCCAATTCATCACACAGCGAGGCAAACCTATGACTGACGCACTTGGTTGGCGAAAGAAATTCGGCGTGCTCGCGCCCAGCACCAACACGATCGTCGAGCCGGATTTCTATTCGATGCGCGTGCCCGGCGTCACGGCGCACTTCTCGCGCATCCACATCCGCGATCAGAATCTGAACAGCGACGCCGCCTTCGAGAACCTGCTCGCGCAGATTCGAGTCGAGATCAACTACGCCATTGACCGGGTGATGACGTGCGAGCCGGACTACATTGTGATGGGGATGAGCGCCGAGACCTTCTGGGACGGCGTGGAAGGCAATCGCGCCTTCAAGCGGCGCGTGAGCGAGCGCGCCGGCGGCCTCGGCGTGGCGACCGGCGCCGAAGCGTGCGAAAAGGCGCTCCAATTATTCGGTGCCAGGCGCATCGGCGTAGTCACGCCTTATCAGCCCATTGGCGATCAGAACGTGGTGCGCTTCTTCAGCGACATCGGCTTCGAGGTCGTTCACATCAAGGGACTGCGCTGCCCCACGGCCGTGGCCATCGCCCACGTCACCGAAGACGAGCTGCGCCGCGCGTTAATCGAGGTGAACGGCGACGACGTGGACGCGCTGGTGCAAGTGGGCACGAACCTCAGCATGGTAAGGCTGGCCGACGAAGCCGAGCGCTGGCTGGGCAAGCCGGTCATCGCCATCAACGCGGCAACATGGTGGTTCGCGCTGCGCCAAAACGGCATCGAGGACAAAGTGTGGGGCGCCGGCCGATTGCTGAGGGAGTTTTGACGCCAGACGCAGGACGCGACGTTGCTCGCGCTCGCGCGCATCGCGCCGCCGACGCTACGCTCGACCGGCGGCAAATAGCTCGTCCAATTTGCGCTCGTAAGCCTCGTAGTCGAGGATCGCGTAGAGTTCGTCTTGCGTCTGCATCAGCGACAGGACGGCAGCCTGCGCGCCATCCCGGCGAATCGCCTCGTACACCGCCAGCGCCGCGCGGCTGGCCGCGCGGAAGGCGCTGATCGGATACAGCACCATGTCCACGCCGTGCGCCGCAAACTGCTGCGCGGTGAACAACGGCGTCAGGCCGAATTCGTTCGCGTTGGCCAGCACCGGCGCAGCCGTAGCTTCCTTGAAGCGCCGATACATGGCCGGCTCGGTCATCGCTTCGGGAAAGATCATGTCGGCGCCGGCTTCGATGTAAGCCACGGCGCGCTCGATGGCCGCCTCCAGACCCTCGATGGCCAGCGCATCGGTGCGCGCCATGATGACGAAGCCGGCGTCCGTCCGCGCATCCACTGCGGCCTTGACGCGGTCCACCATCTCGGCCTTGGACACAATCGCTTTGCCGGGCCGATGACCGCAGCGCTTGGCTTGCACTTGATCTTCGATGTGCAAGCCGGCTGCACCGGCCTTCATCAGCGCCTTGACCGCGCGCGCGATGTTGAAGGCGCTGCCAAAGCCGGTGTCCACATCCACCAGCAACGGCAAGTCGCAGGCGTCGGTGATGCGACGCGCATCAATCAGCACGTCTTCCAGGGCAATGATGCCCAGGTCGGGCGCGCCGAGCGAACTCATGCTCACGCCGGCGCCGGAGAGGTGCAAGGCGCGAAAGCCGGCGCGCTTGGCCAGCAACGCATGGTAGGCCGTGCTTGCGCCGGCGATTTGCAGCGGCTGCTCGGCCGCCAGCGCAGCCCACAGCGGGCCTTTCGGCCTGAGTAGTTCATGGGTCATTGGCTGGCTCCTATCCGCTCGTCCATCATCGAGGCGCGCAGCAAAAAGGCGCGCGCCTGGGCTGGGTCGGCGGCTGCGGCGCGCAAGCGCCGGTTGCGCTCGGCGCGATAGGCCGGGTCGCGCGCGTTCATATCGCGCGAGTTCTGGTCGGAGCGCATCTGCACCAACGCCAGCGCCGCCGCGCGCCGCTCTTCGGCATACTGCGTCAGCAGCGATTCTGACGCGCCGCGCATCACTCGCGTCAGTTTGTCGGCCAGGTTGTGCGCGTCGTGGATGCCGCTGTTCATGCCCATGCCGCCGGTCGGATTGTTGATGTGCGCCGCATCGCCTAACAGCAGCACCCGACCGACGCGGAAGGACTCGGCAATCCGACGATGCACGCTGTAGAGCGAAGCGCTCCACACCGTCGCGTCATCGGCCGGCCATGGGTCGAGCAAACGCGCCAGCCGCTCGCGAATAGACCGAGGGTGTAGCGCGTCCTCCTCGCGCTCGTCTTCATGCACGCGGAAGATCACGCGCACCCCTTCGCGCTGCCGCATCAGGATCACCCACTCCATCGGGTCGAAGATGTAAGCCACCGGCCCAATGCTGGGGAAGATGCGCCCGAAATCGTAATCGGCGCCGATGAGCAGGAAGCGGTCGGCATACGTCATGCCGTCGAAGCGCAGGGCGAGCTGCCGGCGCACCGTGCTATGCGCCCCATCCGCAGCGCACAGGTAGGCGCCGTGAAAGGTGCGCGCGCCGGCCGAGGATTCCACTGTGATCCTGACATGGTCGCCGCAATCGGCGAAAGCCGTCAAGCGATGGCTGAAGTGCACCTCGGCGCAGCCGGTAGCCAGCAGCGCCGGCAGCATCGTCCGCGTCAAGAGCGACTGCGGGCACTGCAAGCGAAACGGGAAGGGGGTATCGCCGGCGATGTGCGCATAGTCGAACTGCGCCACCAGCTCGCGCGAGGCGCGCTCCCAGTATTGCAAGACCTCTACGCGCAGGCCGCGTTCGATGAAAGCGCGCGCCACCCCCCACTCGTCGAGCATCTCCAGCGTAGGGGGGTGGAAAGTGCTGGCGCGCGCCTCGCTGCTCAGCTCAGGCTGCGCCTCGAAGACGCGCACCGACACGCCTCGCCGCGCCAGCGCAAGCGCCAGCGAAAGCCCTACCGGACCCGCGCCGACAATCAAGACTTCATCCGCCATCATTCAAAAACTCATACAGCAAGCCGTGGAAGTGATGCACGCCGTTTTCGCGCTTCACGGAATAGCGGCCGGCGTCATACACCCCCACCAGCAAGTTGCGCCATACGTACTCGCAGATCTCAATATCTTCGCGCTGGATTTCATCGCTGAAGGCGATCGAATCTTGCAGGCTGTTCCACGTCTCCGGCGTGCCGGGGTCGGAGAAATACCACTCGAAGATGGTCAATGTGCGGTCGTAGCTCAGCGGCACGATGATGTTGATCTGCAACATGCCGAGATAGATGTTCAGCATGAAGTTGGGAAAGATCCAGTAGTAGAAGGCTTTGTCATCTCCTTGCAGCGCGGTGTAGACGCGGCCGGCGGCGTCCTCGGCGCGCGCCGGGCGGATGGGCGCATATTGGGAGGAGTAATACCGGAAGGTGTCTACGCGATACTGCGCGTAGTCCAGCTCCCGATACAAGCCGGGATGCGCCACCGGAACGTGATAGCCCTCAAGGTAGTTGTCAATGTAAACCTTCCAGTTGGCGTTCACGTAGTAGTCGCGGCGTTCTACGCGGCGCATGCCCTCGAAGTTGAATCGCGCCGTTTCGGCGGGGATGTCGCCCAGCGTCTCCAGCAGGCTCGGGCCGTCATTGCTCATGTTGACAAAGGCGAACGGCCCCCACGTCTCGATGCGGATGGGAATCAGGCCATAGTCGCACTTGTCGAAGTCCTGCACACCCTCGAATTCAGGGGCCGCGCGCAACGCGCCATCCAGGTCATACAGCCAGCCGTGATAACGGCATTGCAACGTCTTGCGATTGCCGGCGCCCTGCGCCACCACGCCGGCGCGATGCCGACACACGTTGTAATACGCGCGCAGATTGCCCTGCAAATCGCGCACGACCACCACCGGCACGCCCACCACGTCCACCGCCACATAGTTGCCCGGAAAGCGCAACTGGTCGAGCGACGCGGCAAACTGCCACGTCCGCCGGAATATGCGCCGATGCTCAAGCTCCAGCCGGGCGGGATCGGTATACCAATGCGCTGGAATCGTGCGCGCGCGCGACAGGTCGGGGTTGAATATGAAAGATCGAGCCGTCATGGCAGGATTTTCCCTCGGCGCGATGCAGCCTTTGAACAGCTAAGCCGCAAATTTGTCGTAATGTTATAACATTATCGCATGACTGCCGCCACACGCATCGCCGCGCTCCAGTTCGCCACGGGCGAAGATGTCGCGCGCAACCTGGCCACCTGCTTGCGCATGATTGACGCCGCCGCTGCGCACAAGCCCCACCTGATGGTGCTGCCGGAATTCTGCAACCACATCGCATGGTATGCCGACCAAGCGCACGCTTGGCGCGTCGCCGTGACGCTCGACGGCGACTTCCTGGCCGCCATCGGCGAGCGCGCCCGACGCCATCGTTGCTTCATCAAAATCAACTGCACCGTCCGGCGCGCCGGCGATAGCGTCACCGGCACAAACATCCTCTTCGCACCCAGTGGCGAACCAATCGCCATCGGCGACAAACAAGTGCTGATGGGCAACGAAAACAACTTCCTGACGCCGGCCAGCGCATGCACGCCGGTAGTCCAGACGCCCATCGGCCGGCTGGGGATGTATTGCTGCATGGACGGCGTAATTCCGGAGGTCGCGCGCGGTCTGGCATTGCGCGGCGCGCAGATTCTGCTCAACAGCCTGAACTCGTTCGCGCTCGACGAGGCGTCGTTGCACGTTCCCGCGCGCGCTGCTGAAAACAAATGCTTCGTCGTCGCCGCCAACAAAGTAGGCTGGCTGGTGCCGGAAGCGCTCGCGCCGACCATTGCGCAGCGCATCAAGCTGTCGGCGGAGATGCTGCAAGGCGCAGGCGAATCGCAGATCGTCGCCCCCGACGGCAGTGTGCTGGCCAAAGGGCCGCGTCGTGGCGAGGCCATCGTAGTTGCCGCGATAGACCCAACCCAGGCCGACGACAAGTTGCGGCCCGACGGCACGCACATCTTCGCCGCGCGCCGGCCGACGCTTTATGCGCCCATCGCCGAGCCGCCCCGCCCCCGCGCGCGCATCGCACCGGTGCATAAGGTTTGTGTCGCCGCTTATGAACCGGCCGACGAATCGGTTGAGGCTGCTGCCTGCGCAGTAGGCGAGGCAATCGCCGCCGGCGCAAAGTTGATCGTTTTGCCTGAGTTGTTCGGCCTCGCCGATGGACGGGCAACCGACCCGGCGCCGGCACAGGCAATTGGGCAACAGGTCGTCGCTGCGATGCAATCGGCCATCGGCAGGAGCGACGCCCTGGTTGCCACGAGCATCGCGCAAGGGGCGCGCCACCTCGGCGTGCTCATCGGACGGCGCGGCGTCGTCATGGCGCAGCCGCAACTGCACCCGTGCCGGCGACATGCCTGGTGCGTTGAACTGGGCGACGGCCTACAGACTTTCGACGCGCCGTTCGGCCGAATTGCGCTCGTGCTCGGGCCAGACGCAATCTATCCGGAGACCTTCCGGCTGGCGGCGCTGCGGGACGCCGAGATCGTCGCCGTGCCGGCGCACCCACTAGAAGCATGGGAGATGTCGCTGGGCCTGCCGGAGCGCGCCGCGGAGAACCGGCTGAACCTGGTCGTCGCCTCACGCCGCACTAACGCCGGCGGCAGCGCAATCTTTGCCGCCGGCCCGGACTTCACCCTGTGGACGGAATGGAAGACCCGCCCGTTTGACGGCAACATCAACACGCCGCTCATCACCCGCGCCGAGCGCCCCGGCTTGACGCTGGCAACAGCCTATCCGGCGGCTTGCGCTAACCGGATGATTTCACAGAAGACCAACCTGGTCGAAGGCCGGCCGTGGCGGCTGGTCGAAGTAATCACAAATGCAACTCGCCCATCATGAAGCGAGCGCTCGACGCGAGAGTGCTACCGCATCTCATTTGACCATTGTCTCAACGCGTGCAAAATTCCCGACATGGGGGTAATCACCGCTGTGAAGCACGGACGGGCAGATCGAGACTGCTATTTGCAACTGCCAGCACCTCCTAAACGCCTCCAGGCCATACTCCCATCACAGACTCTTCACTCTCGACACTCCGTCAACTGCTTGCACGCCGATATCCCTCCCTAAACACGGCAGATTTATTCCTTCGCACGTTGATCACGGTTGTGTCACAAGTACTACTCAAAGAGAGGAGGAATCGGCATGAACAGAAATGCTACACCCCTTGCGGTTTTGGGGATGGCTCTGATCGTCGTTGCAGCTTGTAGCGCGGGTACCCCAGGCGATAAATCAGCACCCAGCAACTTAGCATCTGCAACGCAAACAGCCTTTCGTGATGTTAGTGTTATCAATTTCCTTCAGTCAACAGAAGTCCCTGCTGCGGCGTCACACGCTGTTGACTTGATCGGCGCGTGGGTAGACGCGGGCGCGCCCCGCACAGCGCCATTCGATTATCAAGGCTACGACGGCAAAACCTACCAGGCTACGTTCAACGAGGACGTATTGCCGCTGTTCACCCAGCCAGACGTGTGGTATCCCGGCGCGCCGGCCTGCACCAGTTGCCATCATGCCAACCTGGAGAACTCGTATCACGAGATGGATCTCAGCAGCTATGAGGGCATCCTGGCCGGCGGCGACCGCCTCTCCGAGCCGCCCGGCGTGCCTA
>CALGMA010000006.1 GCA_937959265.1 uncultured Anaerolineae bacterium
ATCCTGGCGGCGAACAACGACTTTGCCTACAACAGCAACAGCGGTTGTGGGGCTGCCAGCAGTCTCGACGACACCATCACCTTCAGCGTCAGCGGCATGATTACGCTCGGCTCAATGCTGCCCAAGATCGTGAGCGGACAGGGCACGCTGACAATCGACGGCAGCGGGCAGGACGTCACCATTAGCGGCAACGACGCTGTGCGGGTGATGTGGTAGATAGCGGCGCCGTCCTTACCCTCCGCAATCTGACCATCACCAACGGTAAAATCATCGGCGGAGATGGCGCTGGCGTTGCCAACTTCGGTACGCTCATCGTGGACCGCATGACCTTTGCGAATGGCAACGCCGCTGCTGGCGGTGGCATCGCCAATTTCTCCGGCGGTTCGCTGCAAGTGAGCCGTAGCGCCTTCACCGGCAACAGCGCCACAAACGGCGGCGGCGGCATCGCCAATTATGGTGGGGCTACGTTGTCGGTTGCCAATACCACCTTCTCCGCCAACAGCACCGCTGGCTCTAGCGGCGGCGGCGGCCTCTGGAACAACGGTGGGCTGGATGTGACCAACAGCACCTTCACCGCCAACAGCGCCAACAATGGCGGCGGCATCCGCATCGCCGGCGGCAGCGCGACGCTCAAGAACACCCTCATCGCCAACAGCACCAGCGGTGGCGATTGCGTTGGAACGTTGAGCGGCACGAACAACAACAACCTCATCAAAGACAGCGGCACCAACGCCTGCGGACTGACCAACGGCACAGATGGCAACATCATCGGCTTCGACCCCAACCTCGGCGCGCTGACCGGCTCGCCCGCCTACTTCCCGCTCAACCCCGGCAGCCCGGCGATCGATGCCGGTGACAACGCCACCTGCGCCGCCGCGCCGGTCAACAACCAATCGCAAAACGGCGTGACCCGCCCGCAGGACGGCGATGGCAACAGCACGGCGATCTGCGACATCGGGTCTTACGAAGCCATTTTCCCCGACCTGACTGCGACCAAGAGCAACAACGTCAGCGGGGCAGTTACGCTGGGCAATTCGTTCACATGGAAGGTGAAGGTTGCCAACATCGGCACAGCCAACGCCACCTTCACGTCTGGCCAGACCATCCTGCGCGACGACCTGCCAGGCGGCGCGACCTACGGTGCGCCGACGGTGCAGAACCCGGTCAACGTGAGCGGCAGCATCGGCTGCACTATCGCCAGCAATGTGCTCACCTGCACCACTAGCGGCGGGTCGGTGACGTTGGGCGCAACGACCGGTGCGTTCGACGTGGCTTTCAGCGTGACGCCCACGGTCACCGGCGCGCTGACCAACCCGGCCAGCGGCGGCGTCTGCCGCGCCGACCCCCTCAGCGCCCTTGCCGAGAGCAACGAGAGCAACAACGCTTGTGCAGATACAGTGACGGTCAACCCATACCGCGTCTACTTGCCGCTGATTATCCGGTAGTGCGGACGGCATCTCCAGACAAACGATGCCCCCAGCTCAGGCGTGCTGCCTAAGGCAGCTTAACGTTGACGGCTTGATCAAGAAGATCCTCCATGAACGCAATACGTTCGTGGAGGATCTTCCTGCGAATTAATAGGTTTATTTTGCCTGTACCATCATCTGCTGGCATGAATGCTAAGTTCAGACATAGATCCTACCTTCCAGTCCTGTATGTGATCGCAGCGTCCTTGGTAGCAAAATTGCCGCTAACCTGCTCCGTGCAACAACTCGGCAAAGGTTGCCTCCAGCGCCCACGCCTTGCCGCGCTAAAGCCTACTCGATGTGAGCCACCGAGAGCGTTGTGCGCAACTTGCCCAAGATGGCCTCGACCTCTTGGGCGCTATCTATCCCCGTGGCCGGATGGTTCATGATTGGTCCGGCCAACTCTGCTGCTTCCGCACCTCTGCCAGTCTCGGCCAACAGGAGAGCCACACCGACCAGCGCGTATAACGTCAAAGGGGCAACCCCCGATGACCGCGGCTTCATGCGACGCCTCATGCAGGCATTCCCAAGCACGCATAGTCGCTCAGCAACACGTGCAGGTGTCCTAGGTTGCTCAAGGTGCTCGTAGCGTCGTGCCGGTGGCCGATCTCCCAACTGATAGAGAGGGATTCCTGATAATACTGTCGTCCCTGATCGGGGTTGCCTGTGTAATAATGATGGTGAATGTAGCCGAGATTATTGAGCATGTCGGTGACTGCCTGACGGTCGTTGGCCTCTCTGCAATAGACAGGCTCTCCTCGTAATGCTACCTACATAGCTTGGACGTCGTTCCCCTGCACGATGGCGAGCATACCCAAGACGTTGAGCAAGTGGGAGATACGTTGTCGATTGCCCAGGTCTCGGAAGAGGGTAAGGCTTTCTTGGCAGCAGGTATCTGCCTGTGCGAGATCACCTCAGCGTCAAACTAACGAACCCAGCAGCATGAGAGCGGTCGCCTCACTCGTCCGATCCCTGCGCGCGCGGGTGACGTCTACTACCGCTTGTACCTGCCTCTGATCCGCCCTCATTCCGCGTAAAATTACCCACGCTGCTCACCACCATGCGTCTCGACCGAATGGATCGCACCGCCATCGGCAGCATCCTTGCCCTCACCTTGCTCATCGCCTTCTTCATCGCGCGTGGCGACCGGGTCGGCGTGCGCATCACGCAAACTTCGCCGGCGATGAACGCCGACCGCGCGCCCACCCGCAGCTTGATCGCCATCACATTCAGCGAGCCGATGAGCACGACTACAGTGGAGCAGCGCCTGGGCATCACGCCGCCGGTTCCCGGCGCTTGGCGCTGGAACGGCAACACGGTCTTCTTGTCAGCGGCGCAGCCACTGCAGCCAGACACGCGCTATACCATCACGCTCGCCTCGGGCGCAGCGAGCGTGCGCGGCCGACAGGTGCTGCACGACGCAACGTGGACCTTCCGCACCAGTCACCCGCGCCTGATCTACCTCGCGCCGGCTAGCGGCATCGCCAACCTGTTCGCGATGGATCCACGCGACGGCGCGACGCAGCGTCTGACGGATGAGCCATACGGCATCTACGACTTCGCGGTCAGTCCAGACGGGTCGCACATCGCCTACAGCGCCGACCGTGGCGCAGAGTATCCGGAGCGCGACATCTATATCATCAACAGCGACGGTTCTGGTCGAGAGCGGCTGGTGAAGTGCGATGGCCAAGTATGCCAGGCGGTGTCGTGGTCGCCCGACGGCGCGCGCATCGCCTTCGAGAGGCGGGGGCTGGTGCAGGGCGCAGTCGGCCGCTCGCCGGGGCCGGGGCGCATCTGGCTGGCCGACGTTAACACCAAGGAAACCGCGCCGCTGTTTGGCGATTCGCAGCAGATCGCGTCGCTGCCGCGCTATGCGCCTATCGGCGAGAAGCTGGCCTTCTACGATGGCAGCACCAACAATATCGTGGTGCTCGACCTCGCCGCCGACCAGCGCATCGAGCTGCCCAGCGTGCTCGGCGATCCGGGCACGTGGTCGCCCGACGGCAATCAGCTTATCTATCCCGAACTCGAGGCGTTTGACGCCGGCCGCTACGATCAACTGCTGCGCGCCGACCTGATCACCAACATCATCACGCCGGTCACGCCGCTGGGGCCGGCGCGCAACTCCGGCGCGGCCTGGTCACCGCTGGGCGATGTCGTGGTATTCGGCCGGCAGGAAATAGCCGGCAGCAGCGGCATCCTCGGCCCGCAGATGTGGCTGATCGGGCCCGACGGTTCGAACATGCGCCAGCTCACGTCCGAGCCGGAGATCAGCCACGGCGCCTTCGCCTGGAGTCCGGACGGCCAGTGGATCGCCGTCCAGCGTTACAACCTGCTGGAGATCAATGCACTGCCAGAGCTGTGGCTGTTCAAGGCCGACGGCAGCCAACGCCGCAGACTGGTCACCGACGGGACGCAGCCGGCGTGGTTGCCGTAAAGGTCGTGGACTCAACAGCTTTTCAATCTCACCATGGAGTCACGAAGCTCCGAAGTGCTTCGTGTCCTCTCACCTTTGCAGTCATCTACGCCGCGCCGCTATAATCGCGCGGCTTACGTATGCGAGTGCTCATCACCGGCGGGGCCGGGTTCATCGGCTGCAACCTGGCCGCGCATCACCTCGACCGAGGCAACCATGTCATCTTGCTCGACAACCTCTCGCGGCCGCGCACACACCACAACCTCAATTGGCTCCGTCGCAAAGCCGACAGTGAGGGCCGCGCTGGTTACATCGGCTTCTACCACGGCGATATACGCGACTTCCCACGTCTGCGCCAGGTTTTGGCGGAGACGGAGCCAGACCTGGTCGTGCATCTGGCCAGCCAGGTAACTGTGACGAAAAGCGTGCTCGACCCGCGCGAGGACTTCGAGATCAACGCGCTCGGCACATTCAATGTGCTGGAGGCCATCCGCGCGCAGCCGCGCCCGCCGGCCATGATCTACGCCTCCACGAACAAGGTGTATGGCGGCCTGGAGGACGTCGCCGTGGTGCTGGACGGCATGCGCTATCGCTATCGCGACTACCCGAACGGCATCGCGGAAGACCGGCCAGTGGATCCTAAGTCGCCCTACGGCTGCTCCAAGTGCGCCGGCGACCTATACACGCGCGACTATGCTCGCATCTATGGCCTGCGCACCGTGGTCTTCCGCCAGAGCACGATTTATGGCCCACACCAGTTCGGCCTTGAAGATCAAGGCTGGCTGGCCTGGCTGATGATCGCGACGGCTACGGGTCGGCCGATCACGATCTATGGCGACGGCAAGCAAGTGCGCGACATGCTGCATGTGGATGACCTAATCGCCGCCTACGACGCCGCCTGGGAGCGCATGGACGCCGTGGCCGGCGAGGTGTTCAACATCGGCGGCGGCGCGACAAACTCACTCACCATCTGGTCGGAGGCTGGGCCGTTGCTGGAGGCGCTGGCCGGCCGGGTCATCCCGGTCACCTACGCCGACTGGCGCCCCGGCGATCAGCGCGTATTCATCAGCAACAACAGCAAGGCCGCGCAACTGCTAGGCTGGTCGCCGAAGATCGGCATCCGCGAAGGTGCACGGCAGCTATGGGATTGGGTGGTCGCGAACCGCGACTTGTTTGTGTAGCTACGCGCATCGGTCGCAGGCCGACGGACGGTCACGACGAACTCGTCGGCACAAGTTGGGCTGCGCGAGCAGAACTTAAGGCGCTTCCTTGGCGAGGCGCTTTGCCAGCGCCTGGAGCAACTCCGGGTCGTTCTTCAGCAGGTAGTCATAGCAGTCCTCTTCGGAGGCAAAACCGAGCAGCACGCCGGTTGGCTTCCCACCTTTGGTGATGAGGACGGTTTCGCGGTTCTGGAGATGTGCAAGAAGATCTTTTTGTACATCGTCGAGCGCGATCTCTTTCATAAAATTTTACTCCTGCTGTATTGAGCGCGGGGCTTCTTCCACACCGAGAGTCGGCCTGGTCGGTTCATCCTGCAATCGTGTTGCGACGACACCGAGACGAACAGGCATAAAATCCTGTTACTGTGAACATGCGCTTCTACCCACCACTCGCAACGGCAGCCATTGGCGTGACGTTGACACTCGCGCCATTACAAATGGACGCTGCCAGCAGTACAGCCGGCTTTGCCCAAAATCGTAAGCGCAGCCGTCATCCGGGTCGCGCCAGCGGGCGACGACTCACCCGGCTGCGGCACCGAGGCCGCGCCATGCCGCAGCATCGCCTTTGCCATCCGTCAGGCCGCCGCGGGTGACGAGATTCGCGTTGCAGCCGGCTCATACACACGAGCCGGCGCCAACTCTGCCTGTGCTTTTCTATTCACGCCGTGTTGTGCATCGCGGACAAGCCGCTCGTCATCCGGGGTGGCTTCTCGACCGAGAACTGGACGTCGCCCGACCCTGCAGCGAATCCGACCGTCATTGACGGCCAGAACGCCTACCGCGGTAGCGCTGGTAGTAGTCGAGGCGCCCGGCGTAAGCACGACCACGGTGAACCTGAACTACAGCATCGTGGCCGATCATGCGACCGAGCCAGCTGGCGCGGCGATTGTCGTGCTGCCAAGCAACGCGCTGAACCTGACGCGCGGGCTGTTCGCCAACAACACGGCGGATACGAACGGCGACCCAACCCAGTTCCCGGCCGGGACGATCAGCGGCTTGGACACAACCATCCGCGCGGATTCGGCAGAATTCGCCTCGCTCGGCGCGCCACAGTACGACTATCGCCTCACAGCCCAATCGCCCGCGATTGACCAGGCTATCGGCAGTACCACATTGGATGATTTTGAGGGCCGGGTGCGACCGAGTGGCGTTGCACCCGACCTGGGCGCGCACGAATTTGACGCCATCCCTCCTGAACCACCTCTCCCAACGCCACGCGCTTACGTGTCCATCGTGCTCACAGAGTGAGTCGCATCAACCGTAAAAAAGACCGCTCCTTCGGATGAAGGAGCGGTCGCTTAGGAGTAGGCCCGACAGCGTGCACGCCACGTCAGCAGATGCCGCGGAATTCGCCCAGGTCTAGCATCCACTCATCCTCGTGCAACATTTCGGGCAAGGGGAAGCCGTTGAACGGTGAGCCAACCGAATACACGTAGGCGCCGGCTGTCTTGAGCACCAGTCGGTCGCCGGCTTTCAACTCGACCGGCGAACGCATCTCGAACAGCGTGTCGAGCGAGTCGCATGTCGGGCCGGCCAGGCGATAGGTGCGCATGCCCAACGGGCGCGCGTCGCGGATCACCGGCTGCACAGCAGGACGAATGCCATCCGGGATCTCGTATAGTCCGGAGAAGTAACCGCCGTCCACGTATAGCCAGGTCTGGCCATCAGGCCTTTGCGCCAGACCGGTGATCTCCAACACCATGTCGGCAGCGCTACCGCTCACGCCGCGCCCCGGCTCCAGGAAGAGCCGCCTGGCGCCCGGCGCGCACGCTTCGAGGACGGAATAGACGGCGTCGGCGATCTCCTGTGGTTGCGGTGTCGGGCCGGTGTAAGGCGCAGGGAAGCCGCCGCCGATGTCAATCAAATCGAGCGGAATGCCGGCCTCATGCGCCATCTTCCACGCCGGCGCGATTTGCTGCAACGCATCGGCCCAGGTATCCGGACGCACACATTGCGAGCCGACGTGAAAGGCCAAACCGACCGGCTGCAGGCCGTGCGCTTTGGCCAGCCTGAGCAGCTCAACTGCGCGGCGCGGTTCGACGCCGAACTTGTGCGTGAGCGGCCACAGCGCGCCCTGGTGCGTCACGGTCATGCGCACGTAGACCTCCAGCGGGGCGGCCGGGTCGTTGAACTGCGCCAGCTTCTCTATTTCGTGCTCGGAGTCATAGGCAAACAGGCGAATGCCGGACCGGACGGCGAACGCAATGTGAGCAGGCTGCTTGACCGGGTTGCTGAAGAAGATGCGGTCCCCCGGCACGCCGATATCCAGCAAGGCCTGGATCTCCGCCTTCGACGCCACCTCGAACCAAGCGTCATCTACGCGCGAGAGCGCTGCCAGCAGCGACGGATGCGGGTTGGATTTCATGGCATATCCGACCGTGGCACCCGGGAAAGCGCGCTGGATCGCTTTGAAATTTTCGACGGCGCGCGCCGGCGAGAGGATGAGCGATGGCGTCGGGATGCGCCAGATGGGATGATCGCCCGGTGTGGCAGGATACTCGCTGAAGGCGCTGATGTTGAGCGGATGCGCCGTGTTCGAGTGCTGAGGGGTCGAAAAGTTCGTCTTTGCCGCGCGCGACACATTCGCGCCTACGTTCACACGCTGCAAGGTATTGTCCATCTAATAAAGAAGCTATTCCTCCTTCGCGGCCCCAGCTAACTGTGCGCCGTTCGCGCAAAGCGCCGTACCGCATCGAAAAGCCGATTACAAAACGCGCGCGATCCTATCACAAATTCGACAGTGTGGGGGCGCACAACCTTAAATTTTCTCGCAACAACCTTAAATCGCTGTCACGAAGCATGCATGCGACAAGCGACCGACGGTGCGAACAACAGGTCAATCGTCAAGCAGCGCAGCCGGCGCTTCGCTAAGCTGAGCAGCGTTGTTCGCACGCGCCGCCAGCCAAATTGCCATCGTTCGACGAGGGGAACGGTGAAAAGGGCGATCGTCGCGTGACCTTCGATGCTCATAGGGCAATATGAAGACCACGCACATCATTAGGGGCGTTTATGAGTCCGAAGGGTATTCGGGTCTTCCCGCAACAGAATCGAAATGCTGAATCATCGTCGCCATCGACACCGGTTGAAGCGCGTCGCGATCCCCGGGTGCGCCGTCGCATTGTTCATCGCCCTCAGCGTCGCGCAGGCCAGCGGCAACGCAGCGCTGCTCAGTGAAATCTTCCCCGAACCGACGCCCGTCGCATCTGGGATGGTTCACGCCATCGCTCAGCCCTTCCTCGATCGAACCACCGCGGCTGACAGCACCTCTCCAGCTTACGTTGAGCAGATGATCTGGCAGCTCAACCAGTATCGCGCTCAGCAGAATTTGCTGCCGCTCAAGGTCAACCCTGCCTTGATGCAAGCAGCCCAGGATTACGCCGCGCGACTGGCGCTGGGCAACTTCTTCGGGCACTACGATCCGGACTTCAACTGCAGCCGGCCCTCCGATCGCGCGACAAACGCCGGCTATACCCAGTGGAACACGATCGGTGAGAATCTGGCCGCCGGTTATCCCACGCCCGAATCGGCGTTGGATGCGCTGAGGCGCAGTGCAGGGCATAATGCTGCCATGCTCAGTTCGGACTTCCGCGAAGTCGGCATCGGCTACTACTACGAGCAGAACGATGCCGCGAATGTGCGGCAGAACGGCGCATGCCCCTATACCGGCGTCGGCGGGCCGTACCATCATTACTGGGTGCAACTGTTCGGGGCACACAGCAACAACGGCGTTCCCGTCTTTCCCGTCGTTATCAACGGCGAGGCTGTTAGCACCACGCAGCGGCTGGTGGATATCCACATCCACGGAGCCGTAGGCGGCGCCGTATGGGTGCAGCAGATGAGATTCAGTGAAGACAATGCTACCTGGAGCCCTTACGAACCATACAAGCCCCATCGCATCTTTCCGCTTTCCCGCGGCGCCGGCCTGAAGACCGTCTACGTGCAACTCGCAATTGGCGACATCGTGCAGACATCCAGCGACTCGATCTATTTGGCAGATAACGGCGAACCAGATCTGCCCATGCTGCCACGGGCTTTTATTCCGATTGCCAATCGGGCTGCTGCACCCGAACAGGCGCAGTGAGCATCGGTTCGGCTTGACGCGCTTATGGGCCCAAAGCGCAACCGGTTTTCGGCTATGGCGCGTACAATGCCGGTCGGATATGGAACTCGACCAATTGTGGGAAGACATTTTCAGCGAGGACGCCGAGCGCGTGCGCAGCGCATGGGCCGGGCTGAATGCATACGAACGCATATCGGTACGCCGATTGTTGGAACGCATCACCGGCGATGCGCAGCGCATCGAGGCCCAGCGCATAGCAGCGCGGTTTGCACTCACCGCGCTTGAAATCCCCTGTACCGGATTCATGCCCGAGGATGACTTACCTGAGGGTGCGCTGGATTTTGCCCGTAGCCTCGCACACGACACCGCGCACCGGCTCAAGGCAACCTTCGGTCGGCTCAGCGCTGCGCTCAAGCACGACGGCACGCTGGTCACCCAAGCCGACATCGAGTCCGACTGCCGGCTGAGCGATGCCATCCTCGCCCGCTATCCTTCGCACGGCATTCTGTCCGAGGAACGCGACAAAATCTTTCGTGGCCAGGAATGGTGCTGGGTGATTGACCCGATTGACGGTACGACCAACTTCACATGGGGGGTGCCGGCGTGGGGCGTGCTGATCGGCCTGCTGCACTTCGGGCAGCCGGTGCTCGGCGTGGCCGACTTTCCCATGACCGACGAGCAATTCTACGCAGTGCGCGGCGGCGGCGCCTGGCTGAACGCGACGCCGATTCACGCCGCGGCGGTGCAGCAAGACGAGCACACCGGAGAGCCGGTCGTGCAAAAGACGCAGCTATTCGCCTGCTGCACGCGAACGCTTCAGCACGGCCAACCCGATATCCCTATGAAGCTCCGTATCTTTGGCACGACCGGCTACGACTTGGCACTGGTAGCGAAGGGCGCTTGCCTCGGTAGCCTGGATATGACTTCCCACGTGTGGGATGTGGCTGCCGTTTGGCCGTTGATCGAAGAGGCCGGCGGGTGCATCCGAACGAACCTGCAACGCGAACTCTTCCCCTTGCAGAGGGGCCAGGATTATGGAGCATTGGCGTTCTCCATCCTCGCAGCTTGCTCACCGCACTTGTTGGCTTACCTGGAGCGCCAGTTAAGCGACAGATTCCCAATTTAATTTAACATAAATAATTAGTAAGTCGCTTCCACTCCTCAAGGCTCAATGTCTCGGCGCGCCGGTCGGGTTCGATACCACTCTGCCTAAGCGCTGCTTCCGCCTGAGCCTTGGTTACCCCCAAACCGGCAGTGAGGGTGTTGCGCAACTGCTTACGCGGCTGGCTGAAGCCGGCTTTGACCACACGAAAGAGCTTCTGGGCGTCTACATCGGGTGGTTGGTTGTGCAGCCTGATCCGCAAGACAGCCGACTCGACACCTGGTTGTGGATAGAACTGGCTCGGGGGAATTCTAAATAACAGATCGGGCCGGCCATAGAACTGCACGCTGACAGCCAGGAGGCTCATATCCGGCGGTTGCGCCGTCACTCGCTCGGCCACTTCGGTTTGCACCGTCAGTACGATCGTTGCTATGGACAGGCCGCATTCCAGGATGCGCCGGATGGCGGCCGAGGTGATGTAATACGGCAGGTTGGCAACGAAACGAATCGCCCCAAACGGCTTGCCAAATGCGTGTGCCGCTTCCTGGGCTAGTTGGATGAAATCCACTTTGAGCGCATCGCCATGAACGATGGTGACATTCCGCGCTTCGCCCAGCTCCTCCCGCAGCGTAGAGATGAGCGTTTGATCCAGTTCAACGGCTACAACCCAACCGGCACGTTTCACGAGGTGCGTGGTAAGCGCGCCGGCACCTGGGCCGATCTCAAAGACCAGGTCGTTTCGCCCAACCTCAGATGCGTCAACGATGCGGCGCGCTGTAGCGTCATCGGCGAGGAAATTCTGCCCCAGGCTTTTGCGAGGAATGATGCCGCGGGCCTTCAGCCGGCTACTCAAGGCGATAGCGGATCTGACTGGGAACAGGGGTGAGCAGATAAACGTCCACCCAGCGATACCACAGCTTGAGGTTGTCGTCATCGTAGCCCAGGTCAATACGTTTGCCGGTGATCGCGCCGCCGGTATCGCATGCATTGCCAATGCCGTAACCTGGCACGTAGATGTTCGAGCCGAGGTTGATGATGCGCGGGTCCACGGCCACGATGCCGAAGCGCATGTTCTGTCCACAACGCGTCCGGCCGTACCATGACTTGTCGCGCGAGACACCGGCAGTGCTGGCCGAATAGGACGTCGCCAGCATGCGAATCTTGCGCCAATACTGCACCGGCCCCTGCGGCGTGTCTAGGGTGCGGATAACGACCTTTGTGCCGTACTTGTAGACGCGCGGCTGGGGCGACTGGGCAACAAAATCGGCAATCAGCTCACGTTTGACTTCGAGGCCATCTTCGAATGTGACCAGGCTGCGCCGCTCGCGCACGCCGCGCGCGCCGTCCTGCGCCAGCACCTGCGTATCCAGCTCAAGTTCCGGGTCGGCCTCCCATACGGTCTCGAAGGGAATGTACTCGTGAGCAATTTGAATTTCGCGCTTGATTCGCACCACGCGAATCTCAGCATTCGGGACAACGAGAGCATCGAGCGCCGGCTGGGCGTAGTCCTGCTCGAGCAACACGATGTTCATCTCGGCCAGCACGTCAGCCACAGTATCATGCAATGTGCGCGTGCGCACCTGGCGCCCATCCACCCAGATCGTGACCGGCTTAGCCCGTTCGATCGTCACCTGCATCCCCGGCTGCACCGGCGTCCCAAGCCCCGGCACGACCTTGTCAGCCAGGTAAACCATAAGCCCGGCCTGTAGCAGCGCCTCGCCGACCGTCCGAGCCGACGTTTTAATGGCAAAGGTCTGGCCACCCACTTCCTGAATCGTGAGGGGCACGGCGCGACGAAGTTCGATGCGCGCATCCGGCAGGCGCACCGGTGATGCGTGCGCCGACTCAGGTGCCAGCCGAGGTTGGGACGCAGCGGGCAGCACATCATCGAAGCTACCATTGACCGACACCAGATCGTTGACGCTGAGCGAATAGCCCAGGTCGGCAAGGACTTCCGATCCGCGAGTTCGTTGCGTTCGAAGCCATCGCGGCTCCTCGTTATCCACAAACAATTGCACCAACCTGGCGCGCTGAATCACGATTGTGTCGTTACGATTGAGAGGAGCGGTCTTCGCCGGCAGTACAATGTCCTCGGGCGAGAGTTCGACGCCAGCCTCGCGCAGCGCCCCCTCGACCGTAGTCTGATGTGTGCGCATGTTGATGACCTTATCTCCATCAACGATGGTCGCCGGTGTAAAGGTGTTGAGGTAGCCCACCGTCAACAGGCTGAACACGCTGAGGATAATCGGGATAGCCAGCCAACGCAGCCGCCGAGCGTGAGGTTTACCGACCGGTAAGGGTGGTTCCGGCATGGATGTCGTTTCCATCATGACCGCTGGATCGCTTTGAATCCCAAAGTGTGTGTTGCCAGGTATCCCTACGACACCCGAAAGAGACTTCTTACCGTTGCTACCTTCCGGTCCTGGCGGGGTTCGAAGGCTTCCGCCGCGCAGGACCCGGCAACACGCAGAACATGATAACCAGTTGCTCGGATCTGTCAAATGTGATAGAGTCACAGCTGTAATAATCCAAAGGCTGTCACTTGCGCCCATAGCTCAACTGGATAGAGCACTTGACTTCGGATCAAGGGGTTGTGGGTTCGAATCCTGCTGGGCGCGTCTATATCAGGGGGGTCAGATCGCTGAAGTGATCTGACCCCTCAATGTTGTTTCATGTAAAATTTCCCCGTGAAACACCGGCCGGAAGACAAACACTTGACGGGTAGGATTAGCGATTTCGACCTCGGCTATATCATGGGGATCATCGTTGGTGAGGGTTCGTTCACTGGAGATTGGCGTAACCCCTGCTTGCAAATCAAGTTGCACCAACGTGATCTCGCCGTGCTCGAGTTTCTACAGAACGCGCTGGGCGGCAAAATTTATGGGCCATACCATCACGGCGACAGACACTACTCGATGTGGATGCTGCGCGGCGACGAATTGGATCAGGCCATAGACCTGTTCGTCCGGTATCTCCCGTCCAGCCATCGCCGCAGCCAGCTTCTGGCCTGGTTAGCGAAATATGCACACTGGAGCGAGCGATACGCCGCCTACCTGAAACCCACTCTCGATCCGGAATCCCTCTCATGACCGACCAGACCCTTCTCAAACTGCGCGAGCTGTTGCTCAACGAATTCTCCGAACCAGAGTTGATCGCGCTATGCAAAGACATTGGTCTCGATTACGAAGCGTTGCCCGGCACCGGCACCTTCGGCAAAACGCGCGAAATCGTCGAAGCCGCGCGCGCCCAAGACAAGTTGCGCCTGTTGCAGAGCCGGCTGCGAGAGCTGAAACCCGAAGCCTATGCGACCAGCATCGGCGCTGCAGTCACGCCGACAGAGGCGCCGGCCGACGGCTCGGTATCGGCCGGGCGAGAAGAGAAAGCCGGCTCACCCATCCTTCGCGCGATCCTGCCGTTGATTGTGCTGCTCGCCCTGGTGATTGGCGCATCATTGATTTTCTCCAGGCTGAGCAGCAGTCCTACAGCCCAGGCGACGCCGCAGGTTGCTGCAGACGCAGCGCCCATCACGCAACTCCCGCCCACGCTCGCAGCGAGCATACCAACCGCTCAACCCGAAGTCATCGCCGCAGAGGCAAGGCCTGGAGAAAGCCCGTCGGCCACACTCGAGGCCGCTCCAGCCGCTCCGGCCGGAACGCCCGAGACAGACATCGCTACAATTACTCCGTCAGCACCGCCTACGCCCGAGCTAACACCACTTTCCCCACCGGCACCGACAGCAACCAACACGCTCACCGCTGAAGAAGCACATCCGGCCGCCATGACCGTCCGTCAAATCAACGACCAGCTCACGCTGTTCTATTCCGGCAAGGCAAGTGCGCAGGACCTGGAGTACTTCTGGATGGGTGAGGCACTGAAGGCGGTCGTGGACTTCGGCAACACGCGCCTGCCACGCACGATGCGCATCGCGTCCGATCAACGCGACGCCTTGGAAATCACACATGAGTACCTACGTGCGCCGAAGGTCACATCGGAGACGGGAAATGGCGCAGTCGTTGCCAGCCGCGAATTCTGGCACTACGCAAACTCATTGAATCGCAGCGAGGTCTGCGAAGTACGCGACTACATCTACAACATGGTGCGAGACGGGGAGCGCTACCGGGTGCGCTCTGTGCAGAGCCGGTTGGTGCGGTCGGGTTGCGAAGGCTGAAGCTATTTTGTTGCATCGGCTAGCCACTCACAGCGCAATAAGGCGAAGAGAGATGAAGCAAAGCGTTAGCGATGGTTTGTTCTCTTGGTCGCCGGGACGCTCAGCTTCTTGACGTCAGGGATGCCTTCCTCTGCACAAGAGCCAATTTTGCTCGACCTCGCGGCCAGTCAAGCGCGCTCAGCAAAGGACGAGTTCCGGCCCACATTTAGCGGTTGCAACGTGCAAGTCTTTTCGCCGGTCAACCTCGACTTCGAGCAGCAAGTGGTCGAACTGGTCAACGACCATCGCGCCTCCATTGGTCGCCTGCCGCTCAGGCGTGTCGAATTGCTGGATCAAACCGCGCGGTACCACGCGCGCGACATGCGCGAGGACGATTACTTCAACCACAACACCTACGACCGCGTCGGCAGTAGCTTGCAGTTCGTCTGCGATTTCAGCGCGCGCGTCGGCGGCCATTCCTCAGTGGAATTGGATCGGTGAGAACATCGCAGTCGGCTACGCAACACCCTAGGCGGTGATAAATGCCTGGTTGAATTCACCCGGTCACCGCGCGAACATCGAAAGCGTAAACTACCAAGAGATCGGCATCGGATACGACGCACCGGGCGCTGCCTATGGCCGCTACTGGGTGCAGAACTTCGGCCGGCGTGCGAACGCATACCCGCTGATAATCAACAGGGAATATTCATGCACTACGTCCCCAAACGTCTCGGTCTACATCTACGGCTCATGGGCTCAGATGCGCGTGCGCAACGATGGCGGAGCATGGAACGCATGGCAGCCGTTCAGCAACAGTTTCGAGTGGACGCTGAATGCGGATCAAGGCACGCGCGAGGTCTGCGCCGAGTTCACGAACAGCTCGCAAACATTCAGCGCTTGTGACACCATCTTTCTTCTGATGGCCACTTCTGCACCAAAGCTGACGATTGCACCGCTGACCCTGAGCTTCGTCTACGACCTTTCCAGTGCGCAAGTTCACCCCCAACCGTCTGCCTCAGTTCAACTTAGCAACACCGGTAACGCCAGTATGCTGAGCTGGACGTCTAGCGCCGATCAGCCCTGGCTCACTATTAGCCCGGCGTCCGGCAGCACACCCGGAACCGCCCTGATAAACTTGATACAGTCAGTGCTCCCTAACACGGTGGGTATGTATCCCGGCGTGATTGCTTTCAACGCAACGAGCAGCAGCGCGTCGCTGACTGTGACGCTGAGTGTGTTGAGCGGGCTATCGCTCAAAACATGGGTGCCCGTCACGTAACGGCAATAATGCACGTCGAATCGCACAGACATCGCGTGAATTGATTGTGCTTCGGCGTCTGATCTTTGGCTCCAATGTCTACGCCGCACTGCTGACCAAAATCAGCCCTTGACCTGGTAGTTCGGGGCCTCCTTGGTGATGATGACCGAGTGAGCATGGCTCTCAGTCAGGCCAGCGTTCGTGATGCGCACCCAGCGTGCCTTGATGCGCAGCTCGTCCAGGTTGCGCGCGCCTACGTACCCCATGCCGCTGCGCAACCCACCGATGAGCTGGTAGATGTAATCGCGTAGCGAACCTTTGTAGGGCACGCGGCCCTCAATCCCCTCCGGCACCGTCTTGCCGCCAGCCTGCCCGCTGCCATAGCGATCCCTGCCCAACCCCTGCATCGCGCCGAGCGATCCCATGCCGCGATAGTCCTTGAAGCGTCGGCCTTCGTACAGCACGACATCGCCAGGCGACTCATCCAGGCCAGCCAGCAAGCTCCCCAGCATCACCGTGGAAGCGCCAGCAGCCAACGCTTTGACGAGGTCACCGCTATATTTGATGCCACCGTCGGCAATGATAGGCGTATCGGTGCGAGCAGCCTCTTCGGCGCAATCCATGATAGCCGTGATCTGTGGCATGCCGGCGCCGCTGATGATGCGCGTGGTGCAGATGCTTCCTGCGCCCACGCCGACTTTGACCGCGTCTGCGCCGGCCTCCACCAGCGCGCGCACGCCTTCCTTCGTGACGACGTTGCCGGCAACCACACACACGTTCCCTAAGCGCTTGATGCGCGGGATGGTATCGAGCACGCCTTTGGAGTGGCCATGCGCGGTGTCTATCACGATCACATCTGCTCCGACGCCGATGAGTTCGCGAGCGCGCGCCTCGGCATCCTGGCCCACGCCCACCGCCGCTGCACAGAGCAGCCGTCCCCGCGCGTCGGTCGCTGCGCTGGGATAGTCGCGCCGCTTTTGAATGTCTTTAACAGTGATCAGACCCTTTAGGTTGCCCTGCGCATCTACGAGCGGCAATTTCTCAATGCGGTGCCTAGCGAGGATGGCTTGAGCCTGTTCCAGCGTAGTTCCGACCGGCGCAGTAATCAAGCGATCACTTGTCATAAATTCAGATACCGATCTATCATAATCGCCAGGCCCTACAAAGCGTATATCGCGATTGGTTAGGATGCCGACGAGTCTATGGTCGCGCGTGATCGGCACACCGCTGATGCGATAGCGGGCCATGATGGCTTCGGCCTCGCGCAAGGTCGCTTCGGGCGGCAAGGTAATCGGGTCAACGATCATCCCGCTCTCGCTGCGTTTGACTTTGTCCACCTCTTCGGCCTGCCGCTCAATGGTCAGATTGCGATGGATGACGCCAATGCCACCTTCGCGCGCCAGGGCGATAGCCATGCGGGCTTCAGTCACGGTATCCATCGCCGCGCTGAGCACGGGGATATTCAGCGTGATGCTTGCGGTGAGCTTCGCGCGCGTATCCACTTCGCCAGGCAGCACTTCCGTGTAGCCTGGAGTGAGCAATACGTCATCAAAAGTGAGCGCTTCTCGAATCGTCATAGCTCGTGATACGAAGAAGGCGAGCCACGGGCCCGCCTTCACCTACTGCTTTTCATGCCAACGCGATACACTCGATCTCCACCAGCGCACTCCTCGGCAACCTGGCGACCTCAACCGTCGAGCGGGCGGGGGGATTGTCCGGGAAGTAGGTTGCGTAGACGGCGTTCATCGCAGCGAAGTCGCCCATGTTCTGTAGGAAGACGGTGGTCTTCAGCACGCGGTCAAAGCCGGAGCCGGCCGCTTCCAGGACGGCCTTCAAATTGCGCAGCGAACGGTGCGTCTGCTCTTCGATGCCACCCGGCACAAGTTCACCGGTGGCCGGATCAATGGGCACCTGGCCGGAGCAGAACACGAGTCCACCGGCGACGACGGCTTGCGAGTATGGCCCGATGGCCTTGGGCGCGGCTTCGGTGTGGATGACGGTTCGGTTAGACATTGTTGATCAGAAGTCAGAGAATTGGAGATTGGAGATGGGTCAACGCGGCGGGATGAACACCGCCGATACGACCATGCTGACGATCACGGCGGCAACGATGAGCAGGCCGAGGAGGGAGATGAGCCTACGACTGCGCTCGCGGTCTTGCCTTCTCACGCGTATGATTCTAACCGATGCGCATAGTGATTGACTGCGGCGCATTGGTGCTGTACGACCGGATCGAGCACAACCGACGGGTGCTGATCGAGGATGGCGTGATTCGCGCCATCGCGGCGCACATGGATGCGCCGGCGGATGCGACGGTGATTGACGCGCGCGCACACATCGTGCTGCCGGGCTTCATTGACATTCACGCACATGGCGCAATGGGCGCCGACACGATGGACGCCACACCCGAGGCGTTGCAGACCATGGCACGCTTCTTCGCTGCCCACGGCGTCACCGGCTTCCTGCCGACAACCATGACCGCCCAGCGCGAAAAGATCGAAGCCGCGATTGAGAACGTGAGGCAAGCGATGATCAGCCCATCCGCACCGGATACAGCACACATCCTCGGCGCGCACGTCGAGGGACCCTTCATAAATCCGAAGCAATGCGGCGCGCAACCGATCGAGTTCATGCGCACGGCAGATCCGCGCGAATACTCCCCCTGGTTCGAGCGCGGCGTAGTCAAGTTGATCACCATCGCGCCAGAAGTAGATGGGGCGATACATTTAATCGAGGACGCACGGCGTTTCGGCGTCGCAGTCGCCGTCGGCCATACCGATGCGACATACGCCCAGGCGCAGGCTGCGTTCGCCGCAGGGGCGAATCAAGCCACACACACCTTCAACGCCATGCGCGGCCTGCATCACCGGGAGCCGGGGGCACTCGGGGCAGTCATGGCCAACGACGCCGTGTATGCGCAACTCATCTGCGACAACGTGCATGTGCATCCCGCAGCGATGAACGTGCTCTACAAATGTAAAGGCGCCGACCGGGTGGCGGTCATCACCGACGCCATGGAGGCAACCGGCCTGGGCGACGGCGCATTTGCCCTCGGCGCCCAGCGCGTCCTCGTGCAGGGCGGCATAGCACGGCTGGAGAACGGTGCGCTGGCCGGCTCGACGCTGACGATGGATGCGGCCTTTCGCAATATCATCGCCGCGACCGGCTGCTCGCCAGCCGAGGCGTCCCGGATGTGTTCGGCGTCGCCAGCGCGCGCGGTTGGCCTGGACTATCGCAAGGGACGGATCGCGCCAGGCTACGACGCGGACATCGCCATCCTCGATGCCACGCTGCGTGTAGTCAAGACGATCGTGGGCGGGCAATATGCAGAAAAGACCGGATAGCCGACGAGTGCATTTCCACTAAGGGGCAGGGCAACAAAGGGTGGGTGCAGGCAATGCCTGCACCCACCTGTGTCTTGCCCCTACAGAGAAATTCACCCTAGCCGACTGCTATGCCGCTGGCCGCCCAGCCGCTCTTCTTGGCGCAGGCGCTCCAAGAACAAGCCACCTCAGGTAACGTGACCGTTGTAGTGGTTCAGCTATTTCTCCTCGTTGATGATCACCGTCATCCCCTTACCCACAGGGTTGGGCGTGATGAAGATGGTGACTTTGCGATTGTCCTTGGTGAACTCCATCTGGGTAATGCCGGCAGCGCTCTGCGCCTTGCCGGCCTTCCAACCTTTGGCCGGCATCTCCTTCTTGTAAAACTCGATCAGCGCTTCTGTCTTCTCTTCGCTCTGGAACATCGTCATGCCTTTTTGGGTGAAGGCGTTGGCGGCACTCTTGGGCATGGGGATGTCGGCGGCAGTCGGCTGCGGAGGCGTGCACGCTGCTGGCAACGTAATCGGCTTCTCCTTATTGACGCTCAGGACGACGTACTCCATTGCGAGCTTACCTTCGACCGGCCGCTTGCGATTGCTCTCATCGGCGCTTGGCGCTTCCGGGCCTAACATCGCAGCATCGCCGGTCGCCTGAAGGGTGAGCTTGACGACGTAGCCGCCATCACGCGCCACCCAGACGTTGCCTGCAGCCGACTTGACACCGCTCGTGAGAAGGGCCTTCGAATCCAACTCGTACTGATCGGCCAGGATGCCATTGACCCGGTCACCCGCTTTCACGAGCCGCACGCCACGCATGCTCTGAGCGTCGTTGGTCAGTTCCAACAGTTCGCCTGCGCTGAAGAGACCGCCGAGCATGGGCACCGGCTCACATCTGGCCGTTTCTGCGCTGAACGTGCCGCTCATATAAGCTACGCCGGAGACCTCGAACATTTCAAAGGTCAAATTTGGCTGATCGTCGGGCTGGTCCGGCGTCTGCGTTACTGTAACGATGCGATAGGATTGCTTGTCGGCCGGAAACACCGACTCGACAGTGGTATACGATAGCGTGTAGGGTTTGCCGTCGGCCAGCTTACCGTCGAACGACCAGGCCCATCGGGCGCGATAGCTCTTCAGCTTGTCCAAACCGGCGCGCAGGCCCTTCAGCGTGACGGTGCGCGACACGGTCTGTGACAGTTGGCCGCCGGCAGGCGATTCACCATCTTTCGCCGACGCTGGCGTTGGAGATGAAGCCAGCATGAGGAGCACAACGCAGGTCGAAACGGCAAACGCAGCAAGCGGTGCAAGCATTTGCAAATGGTTCCTTTGGATTCTCTTCATGATCTTTCTCTCTACTAGAAGAACGCACAGTTCGATAGTTGCAGACACCTGCGCCGCGCGCATTCGGGCCTCCACCACCGACCCATGAATCGTCGTAGGCTGGAATCCCGAAAGCTCAATTCACCGAAGCGGCCGCTTGCGCCGATGACACGCCGAGTGATTGTACCGCTGCGCCTTGCGATGTGCTGCCCGGCATCGGAGCCATGTCCACGCCGGTCGTCTTGTGTGCCGTCACCAGCCGATAATACAGGCCGCGCAGCGCCATCAGTTCGTCGTGCGTGCCCCGCTCGGCAATCTGGCCATCATGCATGACCAGGATCACGTCAGCATCGCGCACGGTGCTTAGCCGGTGCGCGATCACGAACGCCGTGCGCCCTTTGAGCAAGACCTTAAGGGCCTGCTGGATCAATCGCTCGGTTTGCGTATCCACCGACGAGGTGGCTTCATCCAGGATGAGGATGCGCGGGTCGGCCAACAGCGCACGAGCGAACGACACGAGCTGGCGCTGGCCGAGCGACAACCGCCCGCCGCGTTCCTCTACCCCGTAGTCGTAGCCCTCCTTCAGCCGGCTCACGAACGCATCGAGGCCGACCGCCTGCGCTGCCGCAACGATCTCTTCCTGCGTCGCATCCAGTCTGCCATACTTGATGTTGTCGCGGATCGTGCCGCTGAAGATGAACGGGTCCTGCAACACTAGCGACACCTGCGCGCGCAACGAGGCCAGCGTCACCTCACGCAAGTCATGGCCGTCAATCAGCACGCGCCCTTCGGTCGGATCGTAAAAGCGCATGATCAGGTTGATGATGGTGGTCTTACCGGCGCCGGTCGGCCCGACGATGGCAACCGTCTGGCCCGGCCGAACGTGCAGGCTCACGCCGCGTAGCGCGCTCTTGCTGGTCACCTCGTATTTGAAATGCACGTTTTCGAACGTCACCTCGCCACGAATTGGCGGCAGCGGCCGGGCGCTCGACGCGTCTTGCACTTCTGGCGCAGTGTCGAGGAACTCGAACACGCGCTCGGCGCTGGCCATAGCGCTGAGCACCTGAGAGTACACCCGGCTGAGTGCGCTGATCGGCGCCCAGAAACGCCACAGATACTGGATGAACGCCGTGATCACGCCGACGGTGACCAGGCCGGCATTGAGCTGGATCGCACCGACATAGACCAGCAGTGCCGTACCCATCACGCCCACCAGGTCGAACAGCGGCCAGATCAGGTTATCCAGCTTGATGGCGCGCACGTTGGCGTCGCGGTTCCAATGGTTGACGCGAGCGAAACGGGCGATGTTGTACTCCTGCCGGTTGAAGGCCTGCGTCACCCGCACGCCGTTGACGCTTTCGTTCAGGTTGGCGTTCATGTTCGAGGCGCTCTTGCGCACGTTCATCCACGTCGTCTCGACCTTGCTGCGCAGGCTGCCGAAGATCAGCCAGAAGAACGGCAGCGCTGCAAAGCACGCCAGGGCCAGTTGCCAGTTGATGGCCAACATGATGACGATGATGCCGATCAGGCTGAGGCCCTCGGCAACGATCATGGTCAGGCCGCCGTTGAGCAGCTCGTTGATCGCACCGATGTCGCTGGTGACGCGCGACATGATCTTGCCGACCGGCCGGTTGTCGTAGAAGCGCAGGCTGAGCTTCTGAATGTGCGTGAACAGCTCGCTGCGCATGTCGTGCAACACACCCTGGCTGACGATATTGATGCGGTGGATGCGCGCGTGGCCGGCTGCCCACGCGATCAGTCGGAAGATCAGCAGCAACCCAACCAGCCCGACGATGAGCGGCACGTCCCTGTCTACGATGCCCTGGTCAATGATGACGGCGATGACCGCCGGCTCGATCAGGTTGGCAACCGTGCCGAGCAGCACGAAAACACCGACCACGCTCAACTGCGCTTTGTACGGACCCAGATAGCGCAGCATGCGCCTGAAGTAGCCATAGTTGAATGGCTTCTCCTGCGCCTCCTGTTCCAGTTCCTCTTCGAATGCTTCGTATACCGCTGCCATGATGACTCCTTACGTGATACGCGATAGTCTGCTGCCTGATGGCGCACTACGTACTGCGTATCACGCTCTCAAATCGCTGCACCGGCCCTACCCATCGTTCGTTGTTCACCGTCATTTCCTCGAACCGGCCGCCGGTGTATCGGCCGATCACTTTGCGCCAGAATGCCTGTGCGTCCGTGTTCTCGTGAATCTCACCTACCTCCCACACGCCGGGGAAGCGATCGAACAACTGCGCCGCGAACCACTCGCCCAGGCCCCGGCCGCGATACTTGCGCAGGATGAAGAACTCCTCCATGAGCCAATGTCGCATCCGCCCTGGCGCGATGTAACTACCGACCTCTACCCAGGCGAAGCCGGCCCAATGACCATCTACCCGTAGCAGAAAGGGATAAAACGCATGAGCATGCTCATCCCACCAACCGATCAAAAAGTGGTCTTCGGTGTAGGTGCCGCGCGCGTTCACGTCTGCGCCGGTCATCGGGCTGAAGTCGTGTGCATACAGCTCGAACAGCGCGCGCAACACAGGCCGGTGCTCCGGCACGGCGGGGATGATTTCGAGGTTCATACAGCGTAGAAGGGTTTGAAGGGATGGCATCGCTTCGGGCGATTTCACCCCTCTGGTTTACCAACTCTTCACCAAAAACGCGCTCATCACGTAATCCGCGAATCCGAGCGAGCGATACAAGGCGATGGCGGCAGCATTGTCCGCGCCAGTACCAACGCTCGCCCACTTCATGCCAGCCGCCTGCATCCGCCGCAGTCCCTCCCGCATCACGGCTTTGCCCAACCCCATCTTCTGAAAGGCTGGATGGGTGCCAACCGGCTCGAACATGCCAACTTTGTTGACGTGGTCGAGCCAGATGATGCATGCGGCGGCGCCGCGCCCATCTGACGAACGTATGAACAGATTGTTCTCGCCTGCGTAAACCGGCGAACGAAAGAAACCGAGGCACTTTTGCCAGTACGCCTCCCACGGACGTTCGATGCCAAACGCGCCGTGCGTCGCTTCGGCCCGCAGGCGAAAGTCTTCTTCGGTGCGCGCGTCGCATACAGCGAAGCCTTCCGGCACAACCGGCAGGTCAAGCTCGCGATCGAGCGACTGCATGAAGATCGGCCCGCCGGGCTCTTCCGCCGCGACGAAGCCACACGCACCCCACTGCGCCAACGAGACGTCATCCGCCTCGGAGATCCAGTAATGGGTCAGCTTCACGCCGCCGCTCGACTTTGCCCGCTCGGTCGCCCAGTCCACGCCCTGGCGCAGCATCGCTTGCGCCTGCTCGCTACCGCGCTCGCTGGGGTGCACGAAGAAGTCGAATGTGGCGTCATGTAGCGCATGCGCGCACCACGCCATCAGCCGGCCGCTATCCGCGTCTTCCCACAGGCACAGATTGGCGCGGCGATCATCCTCATTCGGCGGGTTGTAAAACCACCAATCAATTTCGCCCCGATGCACGTAGTACGTGCCGTTGTTCGCTGCGCGACCAGCTACCTGCAAGTCACGGATGCGCTGAATGTCGCCGTCATCTCGATACGGACGCCAAATCAGTTGCGTTGTCATGATTCAATCGCCTTGCGATAAATGGTGAAGCGCTTCGCCACACGGAAGCCGCACGCCTCATACACCCGCAGCGCGCCGGTCAGGTTTTCGGCGTCCACGCCCAGCGCAGCTTCGGTCATGCCCAGGTCTTTGTGCATCTGCAAGCTGATCGCGATCAGCGCCCGCGCCAGCCCGCGCTTTCGATATGGCCGCCGTACGAAGATGCCCTCGGTGTAGCCACGCTTGCGGTTGTATTTCGCGTTCTCGTCTTCGTTGATGAAGTTCTCCACTGCGCCGGCAATCTCGTTCCGTTCGATGTCCCACGCCACGCGGAACAGCTCCGGCCTGAACCACTTCCAGTTGATCCAGCCCTGGTAGTTCTCTTCCGTCGGCTCCGTGAAACCCCAGTGATCGCGGAACGCTTCAACGTCGGCCTCGAACAAGGCATGCCATTGATCTGGCTGGATCGGCCGCACCTCGAAGCCCTCTGGCAGCGGGAAATGCGGGATGTCGTCCTCGCCGGCGACCAGCGAGCGGGTCATCTCGAAGCTGTAGCGCACCGGCGCATAGCCTTCGCTGAGGAGTAGCTTCTCTGTAGCAACCTGCGTATCTGCCATCCACGATTGGAAGAAGCGCGGCGCATCTGTCGGATGGCCCTTTTCGACGATGATTTCGCGGATACGGCGCTGCATGTGGTGTAGCAGCGCCCGTCCAATGCCACGCCGTCGCCACTGGGGCGATACGCACGCAGTATGAACGTAGAGGTAGTGGCCGGTCGCTGCTTCTCGCCGCCAATAGTTTTGGCAATAAGCGATCATCTCGCCTGCTTTGTCTTCGACGAAGAGGATGTCTCTATGCGGGTCACAGTTCGTCATATGCGCGAACCAGTTGGCCAGCTCCTCCGGCGTGGTCGCGTCTTCCACCTGATCGGCGTCAGCACATGCCTGACTCAAGGCGGCCATGCGTGGAAAGTCGCCCTTGCCGCGGAAGCGGCGAAAGGTCAAGCCTACGATCGCCGGCGCGTCGGCCAACACAATGTCATTCTCGGTAGTCATCTCAGATGTCCACTTTTGACTTGCAGCATGAATGGGCTGCAGGTCGCTTGAAGAGGGATGGAATGAACAGAATCGGTCACACAGCACTCACCGGACTTTCCTGCCGGCGCAGTCCGTCCTGCACATTGTCCAGATTCACCTCGCGGATATCTTCCGCGATGAGGTCACGCGCCTCCTGATCGCGGAACTGCAAGTCATAGAGCACGCGATACTCGCCGCCCAGCGCATACAGGTGCTCATGCGTGCCTTCCTCCACGACGCGCCCGTCCTTCAGCACCACGATCTTGTCGGCGTTCTTCACTGTGCTCAAGCGCTGCGCGATGACGATACTGGTGCGGCCTTTCATCACCTCGGCCATCGCCTGCTGGATTAGCGTCTCGGTCTGCGTGTCCACCGCGCTGGTCGCCTCGTCCAGAATCAAGATGCATGGGTTCATGAGCACGGCGCGGGCCAGCGCTACACGCTGGCGCTGACCACCGCTAAGGCCCACACCACGTTCGCCGACCATGGTGTCATAGCCCTTGGGCAACTTCTCGGCGAATTCATGCACCTGCGCCACTTTTGCCGCAGCGATCACTTCGTCATCGGTCGCATCTGGCTTGCCAAAGCGGATGTTGTCACGCAACGTCGCACTGAACAGGAAAGTCTCCTGCGGCACAATGGCGATCCGGCTGCGCAGATCGCTGAGCTTGTAATCGCGTACGTCCACGCCGTCCACCAGCACACGCCCGCGGTTGACATCGTAGAAACGCGGCACCAGATTGATCACCGACGACTTGCCGCTGCCCGTACCGCCCAAAACGACCACGGTTTGCCCCGGCTCCACGATCAAGTGCAAGCCGCACAGCACGTTGGTATCTGGGTCGTCGGGGTAGCTAAAGCACACATCCTCGAACTGCACGCGACCCTGCGGTTGAACGTGCGCACGTTCGAATGCGCGCACGTTGGGGCCATCGGAGAGGGTGATCGGCGCATCGGCGATCTCGAACAAGCGCTTGGCCGAAGCCACCGCCTGCCGCGAGATGCTGATGAACCAGCCCATCAGCCGGATCGGCCAGATCAGCGACCAGATGTACCAAGTGAAGGCTGTGAACACACCCAGCGTCAGCGCGCCGTTTACGATTTGCAACGCGCCGACCAGGATCACCATCAAAAACGCGACGCCGCTGATAAAGTCCATGGCCGGGAAAGCGTTCGCCTCCAGCAAGCCGCGCTCGATGTTCTTCTGCCGATTCAGGGCGTTCTCACGCGCAAACTGCGCGATGGCGTATGGCTCGCGCCCGAAGGCTTTCACTACGCGCACGCCGCTCACGTTCTCCTGCAGCACGCTGGTCAGCCGACCCATCTGCTCGCGCACTGCGTCCCAGGCCGGGTCGAGCCGCAGCCGGAAACGGGCGATGGGGAAGTACATCAGCAACATCGGCGCGAGCGCGATCAGCGTCAATTTCCAGTCCAGGCTCAGCAGCACGACCAGGGTGAAGACGAAGGTACTGATCTCGGTCACCATGGCAGTGAAGCCAAACGCCACGAACTGCTCGACGCCGTCCATGTCGCTCAGCATCCGGCTCATGATCTGACCGGTGGGCATCTTGGTGTAGTACGCGAAAGGCAGATACTGCAGCTTGCGATACAGGCTATTGCGCAGGTCCCGCACTACATCCGTGCCGACCATACCCTGATATATGCCCTGCAGGTAGTAGAACAGGCTGCGCAGCGCCGCGACGCCCACGAGAACCAGGCACCAGAACAGCGTCGCCTGCAGGTCGAGCACGACCACGCCTTGATCCACCGCAAAGCCGAGTAACTGCGGCACCATGAGATTCGTGACGAGCGCGCCGATGGTAAAGACTAGCACCCAAAAGATGCGCCGGCGATAAGGTCGCGCGAAGGGGAGTAGACGTTTCAAGTATTCCATTTTCAGATCACACGCTTAGCTGAGTGCTATGGATTCCCGCCGCGGAGGCGGCACTTAATCAAAGAGAGATGCAGATAACATCATGCGCCGGCCCGCCATGGATGTCGCGGTGGTTCGCATGTCGAAGCCGAGGTACGACAAAAAAACCACAGGCGGAACTGCGCCTGTGGCTCTGTTCAAGTGAGAAGGCTTGGTTGTCTCAGCGCATCACAAATGATGGGTGGCAGGCGCAGTACGGCAAGGCCAACACGGCATCGCCACTTTGTCGCACGCGAATCGGCATGATTGGACCTGCCATAAGCTCTTCTGCGCCTCCTTTCAAATCAAGAGTGATCAGCCATGCGCGCAGCGCACAGCCTACAGAATTCTAGCGGACAGAGCAGGAAAGTCAATCCTCATCAACCGACCGTGTTCAACACCCTGCGCAACTGGCTAGCCCATATGCGCAAGCAGGCGACAGAAATTTTGCGGAAAGCGCGTGCAGAATCTATCGCCAGCTGCGACTATTTGGGCGTAGGGGGAGGGAATTCGAGAGGTTGTCATTCTGAGAAGCCCTTCGGACCGGGAGATCCGCGAGGGGGGAGGGGAAGGACCTCCAAGTCGCCAGGCTCCTCAGAATGACAACCTCTCGTCGTTAGCTATCTACCCCCTCTAGGGCACTGATCCCGGGCTTGGAACCGCCTGAGCGCGGAAATCCACCGCACAGTCATCCGTGTCCAAGCTTGGTGGCCATCGCTGCAGTGTATAGCCCGCTGGGATTGCTACCGGATAAGGCGTTATGCCATTCAAATTCCCACTCAGCCAGACGACTGCATCTACTATTCTATCATCTTTGTCCAGCAGCACAATCTCATCGCCGGCATTGGCAAGATTGATCGTCCCCTGCGCCCAGGCAGTGTATGGCGATAGCTCGGGTACGGCCGGATCGTAGTCACTTATCTCGTAGTCCGGCCTCTTCCCCCAATCGGCAAAGAAGGCCGCGGCATTCTGAGCAATGACGATCGCCTGGCCGGGTCGCAGCACCGCGCCGTCTGGGAAGGCATACATACCCTCGCCGGTTGAACCGCGTACGGCCGCATCACCGATCTTATAGCCGCCGATAGAAACCGGCAGCGGCGTCGGATTGTAGACCTCGATCCACTCCCGGCCCGACTCATCGCTGCCCGATGGATTGAAGAGTACCTCACTGATGAGCGGGTGGCTAACCGGACGATGCTCCTTCGACACCATCGGCAGATATACCGGACGGGCGAGCTGGAAGTCGTGCATGAAAACTGAACGCAGATACGCGTAAGCCTCGCTCGACTCGACCAGCACACTCATCTCACGGTTGCGCTTGGCGCTGACCTCGGAGCCATTCCACGAACCAATCAGGGCAAAGTGGCGGTTACCCAGGCGAAGCAGGATGAGTTTGTTGTGAATACCCAGGCCGGTCGGGTTGCCCGTGGCGGCTTGCACATCCCATCCGTTGATCCGCGCCAGCTCGAGGACGTACTGCATAGTCGCGTAGTTGCTCCGCGGCTGTGCCAGGCTGTCATAGTGCCGATCCAGCAGTATGCGCACTCGCGCGCCACGGGCAGCCGCATTCAACATGGCAAGCAAACGCGGATTGGGATCATTGCCCGGCACGCTCGACGTCAAACCCCAATAGTGGGGTTCGTCTAATTGTTCGACCAAAATCTCGTCGCCTGCGCCAGCCTGGTTGATGAGGCCGATGATGCCGGTCATCGAGGCAAGATGGCTCTCCGGCGAACTCAGCAACGTCAGGGAGACCGACGAAGTGACATCCAGCGGCGCGAAGCGCACCGTGTAGCTGATGCCGCCCGATGTGTAATCGGGCGTGAACCCGGCCGGCGGCGGACCGTAGGGCGCACAGACAGTGCACCACCGCGCGATGTCGGGATGCGCCGGGTTGATGTCCGCCTCGAAGATCGCCCGTGCGCGCGCGATGATCCCGGGCGCTTCGGTCACCACAATCGCGCCACGCTGGCCCGCCGTGCCATCGCTCTTGTCGTCGTCCGGCAGACCGCGCGGGCCGAAGTTCTCCGACCCGATCAACAGGCGCGTCTCATCCACAATGGCGAACTTGGCGTGTAGGAAGGCATAGCGGGCGTTGATCTTATCGGCCTGCACCGAGCGCATGAACCAGCAGCCGCTCCGGCCGGTCGGATCAGCATTGGTGATGCGCTGACAGATCCAGCGTGTTTGATCTTTCAGTCCGCCAACCGGTGCGCCGTCCAACAAGATGCGCACGACAACGCCTGCGGCAGCTTTGTCGGCCAGCAGCTCGCCCAGCCGTGCATGCTCGAAGGTGAACGAGGCCAGGTCAATCGAGCGCGTCGCTGCGGCCAGCGTCTGCATGACGAAATCGTAACTATTGTCCGGTGCGATTGCGAGCCTGAGCGAGCCGCTGTCGCTCACGGGGATGAAAAACTGTTCCACCCGCCAGCCGGGATAGATCGGCTTGCGCGTGTCGGCGGGGTCGTCGCGATGGTTGAACCAATCCTGTGCCGTGTCAGTGTCAGCGACGGGGAGACCGGTTGCCGGACTAAGCCGGCGCATCAAAATTTGCCCGGCAGCAGGGATGGTTTGCGTCACGGTGTAGGGCTGTAGTGATGGGCCGACCCAGCCGCTCAATGCAGCACTATCGCCATAGGCCAGCGCATCCACCACTTCAGCGTTAGCATCAATCAGTTGCAAGGTCTCGCCGGTGTTGCTGAGGGTGAAGCTCGCCGTTTGGTCCGCAACCGCGCCGCTAGAGAACGTAGATGAGTTGCGCTGGATGAGGAAGTAGCCATTGCCGGCGATGACGCCGTTCAAGGTGATGCGATCGCCATCAGCGCTAACGATCTGCCAGCCGGTGAGCGTGACGCTGTCGGTCGAATTGTTGTACAGCTCGATCCACTCGTGACTCGCGCTCGCACGCGTACCGCCCCAGGCCACCTCGTTGATGACGACGGTCAGCGTGGTGGGCGACGCCGGCACGGCGACGGAGTTCGCGGCGCGCGGCGTGCCGGCGATCGGGTTGCCGCCCGCGTCGAACGCAATCGGGATGAGCACGTTCGCGTCAGCCCAGTTGCCCGCCGTGTCGGGTGCGCCGGCGTCAATGCGCTCCATCGAGCGGTAGGTCGGGTTGCCCGAGCCGGCATCCCAACTGCCACCACTGGCGTTGGCCGAGTCCAGAAATACCGCGCGGTCACGTTGCAACGTGACCGCGCCGCCGTGGTTGGCAAAGAGCAGATTGGTGTAGCTGATCGTGGGGGTGAAACCGAATTGCCAGGCGAAGGCGGCAGGATTCCTGGCGATCCAGACGCGCTCGCCGGCCGACAGCACGAACGTCGGGAAGGCCCATGTGTTGTTATTCGCATCGCGCAGCGACCAGCTCGCGTCGAAGATCACGCCGCTCGAAGAGACATTCGTCAACTGAACGGCCTCATCGTTGTTGCCATCATAGCCGTAGTAGGCCAGCGCGCTGATGACGACGGTTGAGCTGGCCGAAGTCACGTCGGCCGAGGCCACTGCAGGCTTCGACACGCTCAGCCCATGCAGCGGCCGATACCCAAGTGCACTCCCGGTGCACACCGTCACCGCCATCAGCAATGCACAGCGCGCTTTCTTCACGACCACCCCCTTGCTGCCAGGCTGGCGCACCACTGACCGAATGATGCAGGCGCCCTGACCGCATTTCAGGCGCCACGTTGGCGTAGAGTATGGCAGCGATCCGGCAAATGGCAAACAAACTCACGCCACACTCAACGTGCCGTTATAGCCGAACATGCGCCCGAAGACTGGGTGGCTGACCACGACCTCAGTGTGGATGGTGCGCTCGTCAACAGCGCGTTCGACGGCGACGCTGCGGATGTGAAAGAGTCCGGGCAGCGCCACGTAGCGCCCGCTGCGGATCGCGAACTGCGGGCCGACGGTCGTTTGGCGCAGCGATTGCCCATCCGGACTGACCTCTAAGGCCAGCGTAATCCCGATGCTGGGCGGCTGGTTGAACGTATCGAGCACACGCGCCGGCAGGCTATCGCGCGCAGGGCGGGTGAGCGTGTAGCTGACGACGGTGCCGCTCGGATAGCGGAATTCGCGATGCCACTCGTAGCATACTTCGTCACGATCCACCATGCCGCGGTTACGCACATAGACCGGCACCTGGTCAGCCGGAATGGGCATGAACGGCGCCAACGCGCGCGCCCAGGCGAAGCGATTCCACGCGCGCATCGGCCCCTGGATGACCACTTCCTGACCAGGAGCAAGATCGTAGTGGCGCTGCAGCACCAGAGCCAGCCGGTCAAACGCTTCACCGAGCGCCAGACGAAAGAGGGACTGCTGTGTCATCGTCATCCTCGCGCACCAAAGATCGCCCGGCCGATGCGCACCATCGTCGCGCCCTCGGCGATGGCCGCTTCGAAGTCGTCGGTCATCCCCATCGAGAGGTGATCGAGCGACAGCCCGGACATGCGTTCCGACAGTGCATCGCGCAGCGCGCGCAGGCTGGCGAAGACCGGCCGCGCCTCGTCAGGCCGTTCGACGATCGGCGCCATGGTCATCAGGCCGCACACGCGCAGGTTAAGCAGCCCTGCGATCTGGGCAACCTGGTCTGCGAATGCGTCCAGGCGCGCCCGATCGCGCTCCCAGCCGTGGAGCTGGAAGCCGTTCTTTGTGTCTTCGCCGCTCACGTTGCACTCCAGCAATATCGGCTGGACGACGCCCTGCGCCGCGCAGCGCGCGTTCAGCTTGCCGGCGAGCTTGAGCGAGTCCACCGAGTGAATCAGGTGAAAACGCCCCGCCGCATCGCGCGCCTTGCGCGATTGAAGATGGCCGACCAAATGCCATCGCAAATCGGCGCCAAGGCCCCGGACGGCCAACCGCGCCTTGACTTCCTCCATCTTGGGCAGCGCCTCCTCGACGCGGTTTTCGCCGAAGTCGCGCTGGCCGGCGACCACGGCCTCGGCGATGGCTTCCGCAGGGAAGGTCTTCGACACCGCGACGAGCGTGACGCTATCCGGCGCGCGCTCGGCGCGCAAGCAAGCCTCGGCGATGCGCTCGCGCACCCGCGCTAGCGCGCGTTGCACGTCAGCCATGGTCCTCAATCACAGCGATCACGGCATGCGTCAGGAGATGCCGGGGATCGGCTGGCGATAGACCGTCGTGGGTGTGGACTGCCCGACCGCCATCATCATGATGAAGTTGATGTTGACGTGCGGCGGGCGCGTGGCGCAGAACACGATCGCGTCGGCTACGTCATCCGGTGTCATCGGCTTCACCCCCTCATAGACCTTCTTAGCCCGTTCCACATCGCCGTGGAAGCGCACAATGCTGAACTCGGTCTCCACCAGGCCGGGGTCCACGGATGAAACGCGGATGGGCGTGCCGAGCAAGTCCTGCTTCAGACTCTCGGTGAGCGACTTGATGGCTGCTTTGGACAGACAATACACCGCGCCGTTCTGGTAGGCGTAATGGCCGGCCACCGATCCTAAGTTAATAATGTGGCCGCGCTGTCGCTCGATCATGCCCGGCAAAATAGAGCGCGTCACGTAGAGCACGCCCTTGACGTCGGTGTTGATCATCTCCTCCCAGTCGTCAATCGAGCCTTCCTGAAACTTGTTCAGGCCGCGGCTGAGGCCAGCATTGTTGATCAATATGTCAATCTCGCGGAATCCATCGGGGAGCGATGTCACGGCGGCCGCGACGGCATGCCGGTCGGTCACATCGAGCTTGAGGATGTGCGTCGGGACGGGAAGCGACTCGGCCAGCTTCTGCAACCGTTCGTAGCGCCGCGCGCACAACACCAGCTTCGCACCTTGTGCAGCGAAGGCGCGCGCACATGCCTCGCCAATGCCGCTGCTTGCGCCGGTGATGAAGACGATTCGATCTTGAAGTGAAATGCTGCTCATAGCAGCGCAAGTGTAAATTGAGAATCGAGAATTGAGAATTGAGAATTGAGAATGCAGAGATCAGCAGAGGACCAAGAGAAGTGGGATCAAAGAGTTAGGGATGAGTAGCTAGTTCACTGTGATTTCGACCTGGCCGGTCATGCCGGGCAAGAGGAGTTCGTTGGTCGGATTAAGTTCGACGATAACGGTGAATAACGCATCTGCGCCGAGCATGCCGGAAGACTGGGGCAGGATGGCGCGCACCCGGCCGGTCAGCGGCGTCTGAACCGCCCTTAGGCGCACGCGCGCCGTCGCGCCCACTTTTACATCGGCGATGTCGCGCTCGGTCAGGTTGGTCGTGCGCAAGCGCATATGGTCCAGCTGCAGCAGCGTGATCGCCGGCGCGCCAGGTGTGGCGACGGCGCCGGGCGCAATGCTCACACTTTGCACCGTACAATCACACGGCGATACCAGCCGGGCCCTGCTCAAGTTTTGTTCGGCACGTGCAACGGCGACGCGGCTCTGCTCCAACTGCAATGCCAACACGCGCTGCTGCGCTTCGGTGACGCCGGCTTCTAGCCTGGCCAGGCTCGCTCGCGCCGCAACTAAGTCGGCGTTAGCCTGCGCCAAGCGCGCCGGAGAAGGGGGCTGCTGCGCATCCAAATAGCGCAAGTAGGCTACACGCTCGTTCTGCTCCGCACTCGCGACGTTGTGTTGAGCGTAATTGCAATCGGGGTCGCGGGGGGTAATCTTCTCCGACTCCGGCCGCGCTGCCGACCAGCCGCATTCCACGTCGCGGGCAATCTGCGCAGCATAGAGCTGATTGCGCGCCTGGTTCCAACTGCGCAGCGCCTGTTCGATCTCGGTTGTCGATGGGCCGCGCTTCAACTCTTCGTAACGCGCTAGGGCAGCATTCAGCGCAGCGCGGGCGCTGTCCAGTTCAGACTGACTGGCCGGCGCTTGCGACTGACGTGCCTGCGCTTCGGCCAGGGCAAGTTGTTCCCGGGCCTGTTGCAGCGCGTTCCTGAACTGGCTATCGTCTATTTCGGCGAGCACCATGCCGGCCCTCACACGCCGGCCTGGGGTGACGTTCACCGCGACAACACGCGCACTCACGTCGAAGCTGAGCTGGATCGGCAGAGTGGCCAGGGCCAGTGCGCCCTCGGCGACGATGGTCGTGCGCGGCGCGACGGCGCGCGTAGGCAGCGGCGCCATCGTAGCTGAGGGCGTTACTGCGCCAGGGAGGCCCGGACCTGGACCAGGCGGCGTGCTGCAGGCGACAAGTGAAAGGGCCAGTCCAGCAACGAACGCCCGAAGCATGGATCGAGAACCCATCACCCGAATTTATACGACCGAGCCAGATCGAAGTCGCAGCATTCCTCTCGGCGAACCCAATTGGGCACCATTCGCGTCTGCAATCGCGAACTCACGCACGCCGCAGGGCTTCGTTTCGAGCGGCGCATTCGGATGAACGATGCCCCGCGCCGAGGCATGTTCGAACGACACCTTGCACCTTCTTTACCATAATGGGGCACGCGCTGTTTATGACGCTGCGCCGGTCAGTGCGGCGCCCAACGTGGATTTCGACCGCAATACCGGCGGCGGACAACTCAGGAACGGTACCGACGATCGAGACGGGATGTCGGAAGGCGAGCCGGCCCATCATGTCTTGCGGATCACGCACATGACTTTGCCTTGGATCATGGCATGGTGCGCATCCACGTAGAACGGCTTCATGGTCGGGTTTTCCGGCTTGAGCTTCAGGCGTTTGCCGTCCTTCTCGCGGTAGACGCGCTTGAGTGTGGATTCGTTGCGGTCGGTGAGGAAGATCGCCGCCAAATCGCCGTTCTTGATCTCATCGGTTCGGCGCATAATCACGATGTCGCCGTCGTTGATCAGCGCGTCAATCATGGAGTCACCCTGCACTTCGAGCGCATAGAGGCCATCGGCGTTACCCACCAGGCTGCGAGCGATCTGGACGGTGTTCTCGACGTCGGCCAGGGCGTCGGGATCGGGCGTTGGCGCCGGCTCGCTGGCGACAATGCGCCCAACGATCGGCACAGAGACGATGTCGCGCGGGCTGACGCGATGCGCATGGGTCAGCACCACACCGCGCGAACGTCGCTCGTAGCGGTTGAGGAGATTCGCCCGCTCCAGCGCCTTTAAGTGATAGCTCACCATCGAGGTGGAGCTAATGCCCGCACCCTTTTGAATCTCGCGGATAGTAGGCGGCACATCGTGCTCGTCCATGTAATGGCTGATGAAAGATAGAATGCGCTGTTGTGGCTCGGTCAAATGTTCAGTTGCCGAGTTAGACATCTCTTCCTCCCGTTCGCAGCTACCCGCGCGAACTTTTGTTCTACCAACTGACAGGATGATAAGCGAACAGGCGTTCTATGTCAAGGCGGGCGGAAACGGCAATCCGCGGCGTGTTCTACGATAGCGGACTGATGACGCCTATGCCGCTTGACCGATCTCCAATGTCCGATCTCTCAGTCTCCGGTCTCTCATCGTTCACTCCCTCGCAACCTGCCGAGTGGCTGCCGGCGCGGGTCGTGCTGATGTGCGAGCCGGGCATCGAGACGCTATTTGCGATCCTACAGCCCGGCGCAGCCAACTTTTTATTCCCGTTCTCGCTGGCACAAGGGCGAGAGGAACACCGCGCCTACCGCCGTGCGCTGGAGAACCACGGCGTGCACGTGATTGACTATCGCGAGGCATTGGCGCAAGCAACGCGCAGCCGGCTGACGCAGTGGGCGCGCGAAGCGGTGACATTCGAATACGATGCAGCACTCACGAACGACGAGCGCGACGATGCAGCACGCCAGCTCGACGCTGCGCTGGCCGCACTCGACGTCAGCAGCCTGGTGGATGTGATCTTGCTCCGGCCGGCAATCCGCGTCGCGCGCAGCGCCGCCAGCCTGGACCCCACGACCAGATTCGCGGCGCAGTTCACACTCACCCCGCCCAGCCCATACTACACGCGCGACCCGCTCATCACCACGCGCGAGGGCGTGGTGATCACGCGCCTGAAGCTGAACCAACGCGCGCCGGAGAACGACATCGCCGCCTATGTGCTCGAGTCGCTCGGCATCGCACCGCGGTACCGCGTCCAGCCGCCCGGCACGCTTGAAGGCGGCGACTTCATCCCCTGCGGCGACTTCGTACTACAAGGTCAAGGGTTACTGACCAACGAGGACGGCGTGCGCCAGTGCCTCGCGCATCGCGTTTACGGCTATGTCGAGGTGGCCGTGGTCGAAGATCCGCGCATGGACATGGACGAGATGCACCTCGACACTTACTTTGCCATGCTCGATCGCGACCTGGCCACCTGCGCCGAGCCACGGCTGAGCAGCGATGAGGAGCCGGCGGTAAAGGTATACGTTCCACAGGGCACACCGGACAGCTACACCTACGTCCTCACCCGCACCACGCTGTTCTCGCGCTATCTGCAAGAGAAAGGTATCCATGTCATCCCATTCAGCAAGGCCGAACAACTGGACTTCGCCGCAAACGGTTTGTTGGTCGGTCCCCGGCGGTTGATCGGTGTGACGCGCGCCGGTGAGCCGTTCGCGCAGCGGCTGCGCACGGCCGGCGTAGACGTGCAGGCCATCGCCTTCGACGCCCTCATCGGTGGATACGGCGGCCCGCACTGTTCGACGCAGGTGTTGGTGCGCGGCTGATCAAGGCATCGGCGTCGGGTGCGGCCGGCGCTCACGAGGTGGCGCCCCGCCCTCGGGTGGCGGCGGAACTGGCGCAGGCGGCCCAGGAGGCGCTTCGCTGCCCGGCGGTGGAGGTGGTGGGGGAGGAGCAGGTGGCGGCACAGGGTTAGGGCGCATCGCTGCGGCGGTCTCACGGATCGCCTGCAACGTGGCGCGCACATCATCTAGATTGGGACGCGGCTCGGCCCGCACCGTGGCGCGAATGCTCTCGACCGTCTCGCGCAACTTGGGCGGCCTGGGCAGCTCTCCCGGTGTTGCAGGGAGCGGAATCGGCGTCACCGGTACGCCGGGGACAGGTGGCCTGGGCCGCGGTTGAGGCGGCGTCGGGATGGCGGTCGGCTGATCCACCGCCGGCGTGGTAGCAGGTGGCAGCGGCGACTCGAGCGGCGGGAGCGTAGCAACCATCGGCGTGGAAACGGTTGGCGTCGGGAGCGGCGTCGCCGAGGGCGGCAACAGCGTTGGCGTCGAACCAGGTGCGGGCGCGGCCGGCTGTGACTCGGGTACATCTTTGGGCGGCTGAATAGCGCTGCGGGCACGCTCGGCTCGATCCTGGAGTTGTTGCAGCGCCGCCGTCGCGTCGGGATCCATGTCGCCGATGCTCGCCGCGATCTCTGCAGCCTGATTCACCTGTCGCTCCAATCGCAGGATGACGCTGCGCGACGCTGCCTGATCCAATGCAGCCGTCTGTAGCTCGTCCAGCCGGCGGTTCGAAAATTCGATCAACAGGCCCAGTTGCGCGCGTTCGTCAAGGGTCAACGCGAGCCGGGCTTCCTCACTCAGCAATTTCACCGGGTAGAGCGCATCGCTGGGCCGGCTGGCCTGGGCGGCCAGTGTCACGGGGATGCTGCTGAAGAGCAGCGCACTGATGGCTGCGAGAGACAGCCGCAACAGCCGCCGGCGCTTGGATCGAGCCGTCGCGTGCCTAGATACGAGCTGGTTTGCCCGCGCCGTTTGGGCGTAGGCGAGGAACGCCGCCCGGCCGTGCTCGACGGCGCGCGGATCGCGCGGCGGGACGTAGGCCAGCTTCTCCAACGCGCTTCCCAGCGCGGAGTCGAAGGGATCGAGCATGTCCGACGCACTCATGAAGATTGCACCCCCACATCGTCGGCGACGACGCGAACCAGTTCGCGGCGCAGCGCTGCGAGCGCGCGATGCTGCAGCGACTTGACCGCGCCGACCGGCTTTCCAATCGCGGCTGCCACTTCCTCGTTGCTCAGACCCTCGTAATACTTGAGCACGATCACCTGTCGTTGATCGGCCGTCAAGCGCATCAACGCCGCGCGCACGTGTTGGGCCTCGATTTGGCTGGAGACGACCTGTAGCGGCGGTGCTTCATCTGGTGCGAGAACGCCGTCAGCTTCGGCATCAGTCAGTTCGTCGAGCGAGACGTTCAGGCGGTCGGCGCTGCGATAGTGATCGGTGATCCAGTTGTGGGCGATGCGATACAGGTAAGCCTGCAGAAATCGGATGGGCCCGCCGCCAGTCTTGAGGGCATCTATCAACCGGGCGAATGTGTCTGTGACGCAATCTTCTGCCATGGTGGCATCGCCGAGCAAGCGCATAGCGTAGCGATAGATCGCCGAGCTGAAGGCGTCATACACCTCCGCCAGCGCAGCTGGGTCGAACGCGCGAAGGCGTTCGAGCAACGACTGCTCATCCGCCATGCTGCTCACCGGATCAGACGGGATTGTCGTTGTGCAGATACGGGCCTGCCTGACGCACACTGCGCCGAGTGCGATGTCGCGGGCGTCACGAAGCCGACGTATCCCCTCGTATCCGAAACGTAGGGCGGGTCGGGCGTATCTGAGCGCAGCCCCCTTCGTCGTAGCCGGCGAGAGGACCTGCCGACCGGCCCACGCTTGGGCCGCCGAGCACACACGAGGAGTATGGACTATGAACACTCGAAAACGTCTCGTTCGAGCTGCCAGCCTGGTGGCCGCCGCCGTGTTGGTCATGGGCGCAGCATGGACGGCACCATCCACGATTGCAGCGCAGACACCGGCAAGTTCGCTGTCCAGCCTGCCCCCCTTTCCACCAAAGCCGCCCAAGCCGATGCCGCCTGCTCCGCGCGTCGTATCGCTGAAGAAGACGGCCGAGGTGAAGCCGAACCTCGGACCAGGTGACGCGTTCGACTACGCGCTGACCGTGCACAACAACTCTGACAACGTCGCGCAAGCTGTGCTATCCGATACGCTGCCGGCTGAGACCGAGCTGATCGGCGCGCCGACGGTAATTGTGGTCACACCGAGCGCCGACCCGTCGAACGCGACCTTCGATCCGACCATCGGCCCGCGTGGCACGGTGCGTTGGGAAGGCACACTCACGGCCGGCGCCAAGATAAGAGTAGTTTTCAAGGTCAGGTTGCTGAATTGTCCACAGCCCGGCCAACTCCCCTTCATCGGCTGGGATCGCAGCGTGAAGAACGTCGCGATGCTGCAGGTGGGGAATGGGCGAAGCGTTGCCACGTATGCGTTCGTCGCTGGCGGCTGCCGCGGCAATCCACCGCCGCCGCCGCAGCCAGAGCCTACGCCCGTGCCCGGCGCCGACGTCGCCGTGAAGAAACTCGCGCGCCTGCACGCCGATCGCGACCTGCCCGAACGCGGCTGGCAGGCAAGCTGGCTGGTGACGTACGGCAATCGAGGCGATCAGACCGCTCAGAATGTGAGCGCGGTGGACACACCCAGCACCAATCAGACGCTCACCTCCGTGCGCAGCGCACCGCCCATCACACCGACGCGCGAGGGCGACTCATTCGTCTTTCCGATTGGGGATTTGCCCAGCTTGAAGGGAGGCGCCATCATGCTGCGGACAGCCATCAGCTTCAGCGCGCCAGCCGGCACCGTGCTGACCAACGCGGTCAGCATCACGGCCACCCATGACGTTAGCCCAGCGAACAATTCGGACGTGGTGACGCTGACGTTGCCACATTTGCCGCCTATCATCACCTATCCCGTGTCCGGCGCAACATGCACCGGAACGATCACGATCACAGGCAAGGCACAGAGCAGCTCCGCAGTGGCGATCTACGTTGGTGATACGCAGCTCGGCTCGACCACCACCGACGCCAATGGCGACTGGTCGTTCGCCGTAAACTTAGAAGAGGGATTCCACGTGATCCAAGCCGAGACCAGGGACGCGAACGGCAACCCGAAGCGCTCCAAGCCGGTGCTGCTCAAGGTGGATCCTTCGCTCACCTGGGATCCGATCAGCCTGAAGTTCATCGGCCCTGGCGGCAACGTGCGCCATCACCCGCGTCATTGGTCGGGCTGGTTCGATGAATGGGGCTGGTATGTGCGGCTGGCACCGAGCACGACCTACACGGTGAGCGTGCGGGTGTGTTGTGCCGACTTGACTGCTGCAGTAACGCTCACCGTGCCGGGGAGCGGCGTCGTAACCCTCACCGACCCGGACAGCGACCGGACGTTCACCGGCGTGTTCACCACCGGCGACGTGCGCTCAATGGTGCGCGAGCTGATGAAGCTGTGTGTGACGTGCGATGGCGAGACAAATTGCGCGTTTGGCCGGATCGTGCCGATCCCTGCCCGCGCGCGTGACCACGTCGTCGTCATCACTGCCGAGGGCTTCAGCCCATCGCGCCTGCGCGTCCGGTCTGGCGAAGTGGTCGAGTTCGTCAACATGGATGAGACTGCGCGTTCGATCGGCACGGTGCCCAACTTGCCGAACATGCTGGCAGGTGAGCTACAAGCACAGAACTTCGATGCAGTGTATTTAGATGTGGGTGAAAGTCACGTCGTCGAGGTAAACGGCGCGATGACTTATTACGATGTGCAGAACGGCCAATACAGCGCCTCCATCAGCGTCGGCGGCGTATATCTGCCAATCGTCGGGCGGTAGCCTCCCCCTTCTGCTCCGCGAGGCCTCGGCGGCGTGCCGAGGCCTCGCGGATGATCCGGACAAATGCTCGTAAGAATTGCACAAATACTCGTTGTAAGTGCTCGAAATCATCCAGATCGTTCTTCAGCATCGGATACACATCGTCGCATGGCCTGCGCCAGCCGCACAGCCGCTGTTTCGAGCTGCGCCGGCGAATAGAGCGTGAAGGCCAGCCGCAGCGCATCATCGCCGTTGCGGCTATCGCAGAAGAACCGGCGACCCGGCACGAATGACATTCCCGCTGCCTCGGCAACCGGCAGCAGCGCTTCCGATGACATACCCGCAGGCAGGCGCACCCACACGAAGAACCCACCTGCCGGCATGCGCGCCTGCCAGCCTGCCGGCAGATGCGCCGCCAAGGCGCTCATCAGCGCATCGCGCCGCGCGCGATAGGCCTCTCTAAACCGCGCGACCTGTGGTTCAAACGCACCATCCTCACAATAGGCGGCGACGGTCATCGCCGCGAGCTGGTTCGGCCCGCCGCCGCTGTCCATCACGCCGCAGGTGCGAATGCGCGCGATCAAATCGCGCCCGGCGGTGATCCATCCGACGCGCATCCCGGGCGCAAGGCTCTTGGAGAACGATCCCAGCCGCGCCACGACGCCTGACGGCGCAATGTGCCACAACGACGGCGGCGCCTCGCCGTCGTAGGACAGCTCGCGGTAAGCATCGTCCTCGACGATCAAGATGCGCTCGTGCTCGGCCAACGCAACGACCGCTCGGCGCACATCGTCGCTCCAGCACAAACCGGTCGGATTGTTGAACGTGGGCACGCTGTAGAGCAGGCTGGGCCGTTCACCCTGGCGTTTCAGGGAAGCGATCAATTCGCTCAGCGCAGCAGGGTCAGGGCCGCCAGGACCACCGGGAATGGCAATCAGCTTCAGCGGCCGGTCGCGCAAGATGCGCACGGCGAGGTGATACGTGGGCGATTCGACCAGCACAACGTCACCCGGCTGTGTGCACAGCGTAACGAGCTGGTCGAGCGCATGCGAGATGCCGCTGGTGATGGCAGTTTCGTCCGCGTCCGGCATGCGTCCCTCGCGCTGCGCGATGCAATGACGCAACCAATCTACAAGTGGCCCCGGCCCGGTCGCATAGCCATAGCCCAGCGCGTGTGCGCCATAGCGCACGATCGCTCGAGCGCTTGCGTGCCGGATCGCATCCACCGGCAACAGTGCCGGATCGGGATGACCTAAACCAAGGTCCACTATGCCTGGTCGCAGCGTCGCGTGCAAATCGGAAAGGTGATGCGCCGTCACGGGACACAAATGTAGCCGAGGCGCGGAAAAGTATGAAGCGCGGACGCAACTGCCGCGCTTCGTTTCGATGGGAGCGACAAGACTCGAACTTGTGACCTTTGCGATGTCAACGCAACGCTCTAACCAACTGAGCTACGCCCCCCAGTTGGCGTAATTATAAACCAACGCGTCGAACACGAGTACCCTGATTTAGACTCCCAGCAACCGGCGGAGTAGGGCAGCAGTATTACACCAGCTTCTCTAACTGCCTCACCACTGCGTTGAAGTCCTTGGTATACGGCGCGAGTAAGTCGAGCGGCTCGCCCGTGACCGGATGCGTTAGCTTCAGCCGGCGCGCGTGCAGCGCCGTCCGCCCGATCAAGGGAATCTCCTCGGCGCTGTTCGCGCGATAGTCGCGCTTCAGTTGTGAAAGGAAGATCGGTTTGCCGTCGCCATACAGGTCATCCGCGGCGATCGGATGGCCGAGTAGCGCTGCGTGCACCCGAATCTGATGCGTGCGGCCGGTCTCCGGCATGGCTTCGACCAACACGTAGCGCTTCAGGCGCTGCAATACGCGAAAGTGCGTCACCGACGGCTTGCCGCGCACAGCATCGACGACCGTGCGATGGCGACGATCACCATCTACGAGTAATGGCGCGTCGGCAGTGCGTTCCGTCCATGCGGGATTGCCCACGAGGAGCGCATGGTAGATCTTCGTCACATCGCGCCCTTCGAACTGCTCGCTGAGCGCGCGATGGGCAACCTCGTTTCGCGCGAAGACGATGACGCCGCTGGTATTGCGGTCGAGGCGATGCACCAGCCACAGCCGGCCAAAGCGCGCCTCCAGCAGCGCATACAAATCCGGCTCATCGGGACGCGCAGCATCGTGCGCGGTGGTGACGCCGGCAGGTTTGTTGACGGCGACGAGATGATCGTCTGCGTACAGGACGTCTATCCGGTGAGAGCGAAGCGATTTCATTGCTGCGCCGTGGACGAGCTGGACTGCGCCGGGCGGGGGCGCTTGAACCACGACACGCGCTTCTCCGTGCCGGCGCGCAGGCGTTCGATGTTCGGGCGGAGGGCGATCAGGATCAGCCCGAGCACACCCCAACCGTAGGCAGCGTAAGACCAGTATGTCGCGCCCAGAACTGCGCCGACGGTGTTGGCGATGGCGACGGTCAACCCGGCCAGCATCGAAGCGATCGAAGCATACCCGCCGACGAAAAGCATGAGCGAACCGAGCACGAACGCAGGCACGCCGCCCCATGGCCAGATCGCGATGCTGGTGCCGACGGCAGTCGCACCGCCTGCGCCGCCACGAAAGTTGAGGAAGCACGACGCATTGTGACCGAGCACTACACCGAAGCCGGCCAGCGCCTCAGCCCAACCTGCCGTATCCACAACGAAGTGGCGCACGATGAGCACAGCGACCACGCCTTTCAACACGTCGAGGATGGCCGTCGCTAAGCCCGGCACGACGCCCGCTGCGCGAAATACGTTCGTGCCGCCGGTGCGGCCGCTCCCAAACTCGCGCACATCTATGCCTTTGACCAGTTTGACGATAATCCAGCCGAATGGGATCGAGCCGATCAAATAACCGGCTACGCCACACGCGATGCTGATCCAGAACGCGCTCATGACTCCTGATTTCGTGATATGGTAACACCGATGCGCGAAATGCGACGCACACGCCTATGCATTTCGTCGCGCGCCGGATAGAATAAGCGATGCTCTCTGAATCCGTCCAGGACTATCTGAAGGCGATCTACAGTCTGCGCCACGAGAACGAGCGCGCCACGACGAATGCGCTTGCGGCCCGGCTGAACGTGACGGCTGCTTCCGTCACCGGCATGCTCAAGAAGCTGGCCGAGCTGAAGCTAGTGCTCTACGAACCATACCAGGGCGCAACGCTTACACCTGCAGGCGAGAAGATCGCGCTGGAGGTGATTCGCCACCATCGGCTGATCGAGCTGTATCTGACCGAAGCGATGGGCTATTCATGGGACCAGGTGCATGCCGAAGCCGACCGGCTGGAGCACGCCATCAGTGAGGAATTTGAGGATCGCATCTCGACTTTGCTCGGCCATCCTACTGTGGACCCGCATGGCGATCCCATCCCGACCAAAGACGGCGAAATCGCAACAAGCTCGCGAGACACGCTGGACACCGTCGCGGAGGGCAGCAGGGTGCGCATCGAGCGCGTGCGCGATGAAGATCCCGCGCTGCTGCGCGAAGTGGCCGACCTGGGGCTCACGCCGCAGACCGTCGTCACCATCGGCAGCCGGAAGGACGGCGCCTCGCTCACCGTGTATCTCGCCGACGGCCAATCCCGCTGCATCAGCGCCAGGATCGCTCGAAACATCTTCATCATAGACGCACCCTAAAGCATTTCTGCCGCATCGAAATTGACAAATTCGCCACGATAGATACCATGCGCGCCAATGCGTCTGCGAACGTCGCGAGCTTCGATGCTGCTGCAAGTGGGCAGGCTGTAATTGAATGATTCGAGGAGGGCAGGACATTGAAGACGTTGCTTCGTATTGCGTCAGTGATTGACTCGATCACCGATCGGCTGAGCGGGCTGATCAGCATCATCGTTGTTCTGGCCGTCGTGGCCGGCTTCCTGAACGCTGCTTTACGCTACCTAGGTCAAGCGCTGCAACGCACATTGATCTCCAACGAGTTGATCCAGTTGCAGTGGTATCTCTTCTCGCTGCTCTTTCTGATCGGATTCCCCTACCTGCTCAAGCACAACGTCAACGTGCGCGTGGACTTCTTCTACTCGCGCTGGGGCCCGCGCCAACGCGCGCTCGTGGATTTCCTGGGCACGTTGCTCTTTCTCATTCCGTTCTGCTTGCTGGCGATCTATGTGAGCATCGGCCCGGTGCTGACGTCATGGGGTCGCCTGCCGGATGGGAGCTGGGGGCCTTGGGAGGTGTCAAGCGACGCCGGCGGGTTGCCACTTGCTCCGCTCAAGTCGCTGATCATCGTCGGTTTCTTCGGCCTGCTGGTGCAGGCCATCTCGCAACTGATTAAGTACGCCGCCGTCCTCCTCGGCTACCATGAAGCCGATCAGGCGGTAATGGTGGCCGAAACCGACCAGACGATGGCCGAGGAAATGGTGCGCGAGATGCGCGAAGAGCTGGAGCACGAGGCTGTAGCGCGCCAATAGCGCAGGAGAAAGACCGATGGAAGGATTCAACCCACAGTGGCTCGGTATCCTGATGTTCGTCGGCTTCTTCTTCCTGTTGCTGACGGGCTATCCGGTCGCGTTCTCGTTCGCCGGCGTCTCCATCGTTTTTGGGCTGATCGGCCTGGCGATGGGCGCGTTTGACTTCAACCTGCTACTCTCCCTGCCGAACAGTTGGTTCGGCATCATGAGCGACAGCACGTTGCTGGCGATCCCTTTCTTCATCTTCATGGGGGCCATTTTGGAGAAGTCAGGGTTGGCGGAAGAGCTGCTGGATACGGTGGGCCAGTTGATGGGACCGGTGAAGGGTGGCATCGCGCTGGCCGTGGTGATCGTCGGCACGTTGCTGGCTGCGACCACCGGCGTGGTGGCAGCGACGATCATCGCGATGGGCCTGATCTCGCTGCCGACGATGCTGAAATACGGCTACAACAAGGGCTTGGCGACGGGCGTTATCATCGCCTCGGGCACCATGGCGCAGATGATCCCGCCCAGCATTGTGCTGGTGCTGCTCAGCGACCAGTTCGGCGTATCCATCGGCGACTTGTTCGCCGGCGCGCTCGTGCCGGGGTTGATGCTGGCCGGTGCCTATGCCATCTACGCGCTGCTGATGGCTTATCTGCGCCCAGGCAGTGCACCGGCCTTGCCGCCTGAGGCGCGCATGTTGAGCGGCAATGCGCTGTTAATTCGAACGCTCAAGGCCTTTGTGCCGCCGGTCGCGCTCATCCTGGCCGTGCTGGGCACGATCTTTGCTGGCCTGGCCACCCCCAGCGAAGCCGGCGCGTTCGGCGCAATCGGCGCATCCATCCTGGCCGTGGCAAACGGCCGGATGAGCCGCAAAGTCATCGCCGACGCCGCTTTAGCCACCGCCAAGACCACCGGCCTGGTGCTGATGATCCTCTTCGCGTCCACGCTCTTTACCAAGGTACTGTTTGGCCTGGGCGGTGATCTGTTGATCGAGGAATGGCTGACCAACCTCCCCGGCGGCTTCTGGACGTTTGTCATCGTCGCCAACATCGTGATCTTCCTGCTGGGCATCTTCCTCGAGTTCCCGGAGATTACCTACATCGCTATGCCGCTGCTGGTGCCGGCGGCCGAGAAGGTGCTCAACGCAGTCAACGAAATGGGGGCGTTTGCCAACGAGGGCTACACGATGGTGTGGTTCGCCATCGTCGTAGCGATCAACCTGCAGACGGCGTTCATTTCGCCGCCGGTCGGTTTCTCACTGTTCTACATGCAGAGCGTCGCGCCGAAAGAAGTAAGCACGGTCGAGATCCACCGCAGCGCGCTCCCCTTCATGATCATCCAGCTGATTGTGCTGGTGATCGTGATCGCCTTCCCGGAAACGGTCAATTTACTGGTGCGGTTATCGTTCCGATAAACAGAATGGGCGGGAGCAACTCCCGCCCATTCTGTTTCACAGGGTATCTCACCAATCTAGGATTTGCCGAAAAGGAAACCCTCCATCGCGTACTCGTTGAGGCCAAACCACTTGTCCGACTCCGCCTTGAAAGTCTTCCAGCTTTCGTAGATCTTCTTGAAGTCGGCGTCCTTAGCGGCGAACTCATCATACAGCGCCATAGCCGCCTTCTGGGCCGCGTCGAGGATCTCCTTGCTGTACTGCTTCACCTGCACACCTTGCGTCGCGAGCTTGGCCAGCGCGGCAGCGTTGCGAGCATCGTAGCGCGCCATCATGTTCTGGTTGGCCTCGGCTGCTGCGCTCTTGATCGCTTCCTGATAGGTCTTGGGTAGCTTGTTCCACTCGTTCAGGTTGACTTCTACCTCGAGCGAGGGCGCAGGCTCCCACCAGCCAGGGTAGTAGTAGAACTTGGCGACCTTGAAGAAACCGAGCTTCTCGTCGTCGTAAGGGCCGACCCATTCTGCAGCGTCCACAGTGCCGGTCTGCAGCGCCTGGAAGATCTCGCCACCAGGCAGCGTCTGCACGGTCACCCCCAGGCGTTTCATCACTTCACCGCCCAGGCCAGGGATGCGCATCTTCAAGCCTTGCAAATCGCTGACCTTGTTTACTTCTTTGCGGAACCAACCGCCCATTTGCGCGCCGGTGTTGCCCGCCGGCCATTGAATCACGTTGAACTTCTTGGCATACGCCTCCTGCAGCAACTGCAAACCGCCACCTTCATAGAGCCAGGCATTCTGCTGGCGGAAGGTCATGCCAAACGGGAGGGCCGTGCCGAAAGCTGTCACCGGACTCTTTCCAACATAATAATATGACGCTGTGTGGCCAATCGGCACAGCGCCTTGAGAGACCACATCCAGGATGTCTGTGCCTTTGGAGAGCTTGCCGGCAGGATTGGGATTGATCTGGAATTTGCCATCCGTCAGCGCGGCAACACGCTCGGTGAAATACACCGCCGCGCCATAGATCGTGTCCAGCGCAATCGGCCAACTCGTCGCCATCTGCCAGCGTATCGTCGGCGTCTGAGCATGCACGATCGTCGGGACGGCGAAGGCAGTCGAGGCCGCGCCGACAGCGGCACCCTTGGCGGCTACAGACAGGAATTCGCGACGTTTCATGATTTTACCTCCTTGGTCTCACAAAAACTCCGAACTAGAGAGCGTTTTAGCACTTGCCGATAGAGTTTGTCAAGTTGAACGCAAGAATGCGAACGGCCAACGCGCCGCGCGAGACGTAACAGCGACGTATGCCGTGCAACACATCACCCCTCACGCTGCCGCAGCGCTTCGTAGATCGCCACTGCGCCGGCCACGGCGGCGTTCAACGAAGCCACTTGGCCGCGCATCGGCAAACGCAACACGAAATCGGCGCGCTCGCGCAGCAGCCGGCTCACGCCTTCGCCTTCGCTGCCGACGATGAGGGCCAGCGCGCCGCGCAAATCGGCCTCATAGATCGTCCGCTGCGCTTCGCCGTGCAAGGCAGCCACCCACACATCACGCGCCTTGATCGCCTCGACCGCGCGGGCCAGGTTGACCACTTGAGCCACACGCATGTGCTCGGCAGCGCCCGATGAGGCGTTCACCACCGCCGGCGTCACCGTCACGCTGCGACGCACGCCGATCACAACCCCATGCAGGCCGGCGGCCTCCGCCGTGCGGATCAAATTGCCGAAGTTCTGCGGGTCTTGTAGCGAATCCAGGATGAGGATGAAGGGCGGCTCGTTGCGCGCCTCGGCTGCGGCGAAGATCTCGTCAAGGCTGGCGTAGGGGTAGTCGCCCACCTCTAGCGCAATCCCCTGCGCGTGCGCGGAGATTGCGTTCAGCGCATCGCGCCGAACCGCGCTGACCGGGACGCGCTGTTGCTGCGCCAACGCGCGAATTTCGCGGATGATTGGCGCGTCCTCCACGCCCTCGCCGATCAGCAGGCGATAGACGGCCCGCCGGCGCGCGCGCAGACATTCGCGAACAGCTTGACGGCTATACAAACGTTCCATGAGACGACACCCTCACCTGATTTCGATCGGCACGCTGAGCGCAGCATCGGGAATCGCGCGCCCCGCTTCATCAAAGGCAGGCATGCGCGCGCCGTCGGCGTTATACAGCCCGAATTTGATCGTATATTGGCCGGGCGGGAAGTCTTCCGGCAGGTCAACCATGTAAGAATCGTTCAGGATCAAGTCGCCTGCGCGCCACCAGCGCGGCGCAAAGTCACCGCCCTTGGCGCGCCCGTCCGCTTGCGGGGGCAGCTTGTCGCCCGCCGCGTCGAAGAGCTGCACGAACGTGGTGTAATCCTCGGTGAAGTCGTCGGTCACCAGCCAGTCCAGGCTGAGCATGACTGCGCGCCCGGCCTGTTCGGCGTGGACGGCGGTGAGCGCGACTTTCTCGAAGCGCGCCTTCAAGCGGAAGTTCGGCGCGGGCCGCGCCAGGTTCAGGCCGGCCGCCTCGTAACGCTGCCGCCCCGTCGGTTGCCCGGCCGGATCAAATGTGGGCAGGAATCGCTGCGCCGTGAAGTCCCAGAAGCCCACATCGAGCCACAGCGCGCTCGGCGCAAGCTGAGTATTCGTCAAAGTGTCCTCCAGGCGCAGGCGATAGCGGTCGGCGATGATCTCGCCGGGTTGCCAGAGCGTCGTCTGCCACATGCCGCCTCCCGGATAAGTATCCAGCACATGCGCGAGTTGCTCACCCTTGGCGTACACGCGGATGAATGCGCTGTAGTTGCGGTCGAGGGGGCGAAGCGCCTGCCAGTAGAGGGTCACGTCAAGCACTTTGCCCGGCGCGACGCGCTGCTTTGGATTGTGCACCCGAAAGCCCAGATAGCGGATTTTGTCCTCGAAGATCAGCTCGGTCTGGCGATCCAGCGCGAGCGGCGCGTCGGCGGGCAAGCGCTGCGGCAGGGCATAGGCCGGCCGGATGTAAACGAACGGGGCGAGCAGCGTGAGAGTCGCCAGGGCAATCGGGATGACGGCGGCAAGGACGCTCGGCGCGTGGCGCAGATGCGCGATGCGCGATGCGCGCGCCGCGAGGCCCAGCAACCCCAGCGCCAGGAAGATCGAGATCGGCGCGATGACGGGGAAGAGCAAGCGTCCCTGGCTGGCCAGGGTGAGCGAAGTCCAGCGCACCAGCGCCACAAAGGCCACCAAGAAGGCGCTGAACAGCATCAGCAGGGTCAAGGTTCGCGCGTCGAGTATGGCGGACAGGCGCGCGGCATCTCGCAGCCCGCGCAGCCATCGGAAGAGCGCGAATAACAGTCCAAAACCGGCGAGGAGGAGCACAAATTGGAGCGTAGCGTAGATCCATAAGTCCATCGGGATGTTCACCGCGCCGAACAGCCCCCAATACGATTTGAAGAAGCCGTCCCATTCGCCGATCAGCTCGAGCGCCGACGGCGCGACCTCGCGCGGCCCGGCGATGCGCGCCATCATCGTCGTGCCGGTGAAGTCGCCGTAGAGCGTCTGGTTGCGCAAGTACCACCACCCGGCGACGGCGAGCGCCGGCAGCGCCATGCCGAGCAGCAAAGGCAAGGCGCGAGCGAGCGAGCGGGGAAGCCCGTCCGGCTGCGCCGCCATCGCCTTCAACTGGGCTTGACGCGCGAACTCGCCGGCCAACACGAAAAACGGCGCGACGATGGCCAGCGCCAGGCCGGAGGCCTTCGTCAGCGCAGCCCCGCCCAAGACAACGCCTAGCGCGACTGCCTCGCCCATGCGCGCGCCGCGGCGGATCATCCGCGCGCTGAGCAGCAGGGCCAGCGTGGCCAGCGTCGTCGCCAGCGTGTCGTTGTTCACCGATGCCATGATGTGCACGAACATCGGGTTGAACGCGACGAAGGCGGCTGCCAGGGGCGCGAAAAGCGAAGATTGAGCGCAGGTCGCTTCCGCCCTATCCGTCTTTCGGCTGCCGGCCTGTGGGCTTGCACATAGCGTCAGCGCCAGCGCATACGCGCAGGCCACGGTCGCCGCGCCCAGCATCACGCCGATCAAGCGCATCACCATGACTGCCAGGGTCGTCCCGCGCCAGGGGAAGGCTTCCGCCGGCGTGTGGACAAGCTGATTCCAGTTGTTTGTCGCGTCGGCGCGCCCAAGCCGGGCATGCGGGTTAGGCCAAACTAAGTCGGCGTGATCGCTCCGGTCAAACGGCAGCGCAACCAACGCCATCAGCGCGTAGTAGAGCGGCGGCTGGCTGCCTTCTTGGGCGTAGTAGGTCAGCGGGCGCAGCGCCCGACGCTCCGCCTCGGTGATCTGCCGGTTGTGCGCCTCATCCTGCACCGGCAGTCCCCGCCCCTGCGCAAGATGCTCGATCATGGCGTAGTGGCGCACCTCGTCCGACACATCGAGCAGAGGCGCGGACACAACGTAGATCACGCTGGCGGCGGTGTAGAAGATCAGGATGGCGACGAGCGGCCAATGAGCGATGCGCTGCAAAAATGAACCTCGTTCATATAATAGCGCAATGGCTCGCATAGACCGCCAACGCAGCATCGCCATGCCAGCTTCGGTGTTACTTACTGCACAAGCCTCGTAAGGAAGGAGACCCGGAATTCCATGGTGCACATCGTCACCGACTCAAACGCCGATCTGACCCCTGAATTGGCTCGCGATCTGGGAATCGCCGCCATCGCATCTACTTACGTCATCTTCGGCGACAAGAGCTTCCGCAGTACAGAGCTATCGCCTGCGCAGTTCCACGCCATGCTGAAGAGTGACCCGAACTTTCCAAAGACCTCGCAACCCTCAGTAGGCGATTTTGTGGAGATTTACCAGCGCCTCAAGGGCGAAGAGGTCGTGTCCATCCACATCTCGCGCGACTTGAGCGGCACCTATGCCAGCGCCGAATCCGCAGCGATGACGATGGGCGGCGACCCGGCGGTGAAGTTGGTGGACACGCGCATGGTGAGCGCAGCGATGGCCCTGTTAGTAGCGGAAGGCGCGCGCCTGGCGAAGGAAGGCGCAAAGCCGGCGGAGATCAAGGCGCACATCGAGTCGCTCATCCCGCGCACGCGCATGCACTTTGTGCTGGAGACGCTGGAGAACCTGAAGCGCGGCGGGCGCATCGGCGGCGCGCAGGCGCTCATCGGCGGCGTGTTGCAAATGAAGCCGATCCTGACCATCAAGGACGGCAAGGTCGAGCCGCTCGAGCGCGTGCGGACCTTCAGCAAAGCCGTCGCGCGCCTCAAGGAGATCGTGCTGCACGACCTGGACGCTTCGCGCGATCCAAAAGTGTTCTTCATGCACGCTGCAGCGCCGCAACTGGCCGAACAAATGGCGCAAGAAGTCGGCGGGCAGTTGGGCATCCAGTCGCCGGTGATCCTGGAAGCCGGCCCGGCCATCGCCACGCACGCCGGCCCCGGCGCGGTGGGCGTCGGCTACATCATCTAAGCCGCCCCCGATGCGGCGCGGCGCGCTTCCAGCTCACGCAGCGTCTGTTCGTGGCTGGCTTTGGTGATCGGGAAGCGCGCGACTAACACCATGCCCGCAATCAGGATCACGGCGGCAACCGGCCCCATCATCAGCCGGATGGCGAGCAATGCGCTATCCGGCTGGGTAATCGGCCCTGTCGCGCCGGGCGGCGGGGTGATGTAGCCCGTTGCGCTCAGCACCTGGCCGACGGCGAACAATCCCAGCGCCAGGCCGAGCTTTTGCAGGAGCACGAACAACCCATAGAACGCGCCCTCGCGCCGGCGGCCGGTCTCCAGCTCGTCCAGCTCGATCACATCGGGCAGCATGGCCCAGGGGATCAGATATGCCACGGCGACGCCGACGCCGGCCAGCGCCGCCAATGCAATCACGCTCCACGTCGGCCAATCGGGCTGCACGATGAACAGCGCCAGCGACGTCGCCACCCAGGCCGACATGCCGATGAAGTACACGCCCTTTTTGCCGACGCGTCGGCTGATCGCGTTCCAGATGAACAGCCAGATCAACGAGCTGCCTTGCACCGCCAGCAGCACCAGCGGCGTAATCTCCGGCCGGCGCAGCCAGTAGGTCAGGTAATACACGATCAGCGTACTCACCGTCTGCACCACCAGCCAGGAGAGCAGGTAAATGCCGGCGGCGTATCGGAAGGCGCGGTTGCGCACGGTCCACCTCAGGCTCTCGATGAAAGGCAGCGATTCGGCCTCTTCGGGGGTGTGACGCTCATAGGTGCCCCAAAAGGCGAAGAAGAACGGCGCTGCGCACACGACGGCCCAGATCAGCGCCGAGACGGCATAACCGGTCTGCACATCCGAGTTGGCCGCGACGACATCCACGATGATCGGGTGGGTCACTGCGGCGATCAGTCCGGCGGCGATGCTGAAGGCGAAGCGGTATGAGTTCAGGCTGGTGCGCTCGTCATAGTCGCGGCTGAGTTCCGGCGTCAGCGCCGTATAGGGCACATTGACCACGGTGAACATCGTATCCAACAGCAGCGACACAACCAGGTAATAGGCGAATTTGCCGGCGTCGCCGAGCTGCGGGGTCTGAAACAGCAGGAAGAAGGCCAGCCCGAATGGCACAGCGCCGAACAGAAACCACGGTCGCCGGCGCCCCCAGCGCGTGTTGATGCGGTCGGAGAGCAAGCCGATCAACGGGTCGTTCACCGCATCCCAGATCTTGGTCACCAGCAGGATGACGCCGGCCGCAGCCGGTTCGAGCCGCGCTACGTCGGTGAAGAAGTAGAGCAGGAAGAAGCTCATGATGGCCGTGGCGACGGCCGGGCCGACGTCGCCGCTGCCGAAAGCCAGCTTAGTGAGCAAAGGGACCTTTTCGGTGGTAGGGAGCGTTGGGGTGTTCATCTTGCGGTGCGCCTCGTGCGATGTGCGATGAGTCCTGCGTGCGCGCTCCCCCCGCCGTCACGAGTGTTAGCTCGCCGGCGCTGAGGTCGCTTAGCGCGCGTTGCAAATCCACAATGCTTTCCTCGACGACGCTGAGCGTGAGCAGCACGCCCGCGCCGAACGTTTCACTTTCGAGCAATACATCGTCGCGCGCGACGATCAGCCGTTTGACGCGCTCGTAGAACGGATAGGGGACTTCGAGCAGGCATTGCCGGCGCTCGATGCGTTCCGCGCGCGGCAGAGCGCTCAGCGCAGCCTGCAGTGCGCCGCCGAACGCGCGCACTAATCCGCCGGTGCCGAGCTTGGTTCCGCCGAAGTAGCGCGAGACGACGGCGACGACGTCGCCCAGCCCGCTGCCCTGCAGCACGGCCAGCATCGGCCTGCCGGCTGTGCCGCTCGGCTCGCCGCCGTCGTTGCAGCCGTCAATCACGCTGGCGCCAAAGCCGATGCGATAGGCGTAGGCGTGCGAGCTGGCGTCGGACAACTCCGCCTTGACGCGCCGGATGAACGCGAGCGCCTCCTCCGCCGTGCGCGCTTCGGCCACCGTGCAAATGAAACGCGAGTTGGCCACGCGCGTCTCGACGCGCGTTTGGGTCGCCGGGATGGGATAGCGCGCAGACATCGTGAGCCAGTGGAAGTCTATCCGAAAACGCGCAGTGCAACGTGTAGCCGTGTATCATCCCAATAACACATGCGACGCACTGCTTTCGGGTCGCGCGGGGAATGGTGGGTCGTTGCGCAGTTCACCCTGCTGCCCATCCTGCTCGCGGCGACGTGGCTGGCGCCGATCGGCAAGCCCTGGCCGTCGGCGCTCAGTTGGATTGCGCGTGCCCTGGGCGCAGTCATCGCTATCGGCGCAGCCGGCCTGTTCGCCTGGGGCGTGACGGCGCTGGGGCGCAACCTCACCCCCAATCCCAAGCCGCTGGACGATGGTCATCTGGTGCGCACCGGCGCATACGCGGTCGTGCGCCACCCGATCTACGCAGGGGTGATCTTGGGCATGTTGGCCATCGGCCTCTTCCTCAACAGCGTCGTCGGCTTGCTTTCGTCGGTCGTCCTGTTCATCTTTTTCGACCTAAAGTCGCGCCGAGAGGAACGCTGGCTGCGGGAGAAATATCCTGAATATGCCGACTATTGCCGGCGGACGCGCAAGCTCATCCCATTCATCTACTGACGCGCAGCAGAAAGCCGGCCGCCTGGGTGGGCGAAGGCGATGCCTTCGCCCACCCAGATGTGGCCATCAGCGCTGCTTGGCCAGCTCGAGAATCTGGGTGGTGAAGGCGCCGGCGACGTCGAGCGAGGGCAGCGCATTGTAGCGATAGAGCATATCGGCCAGGGCCTGCCATTGCTCTTTGGTCTGCCATCCCCAACCATGCGCCTGTGTGGCGTCGCTCTGCGCGTCTCGCAGCTCGGTGAGCAACATATAGCGCATGTGGTCCGGGTTAGTCTCCGGGCCGGCGTATTTCAACACGATCTGCACGGCCTCATCGGGACGCTCTGCCGCGTATGCGATGCCGCGCAAGGCAGCCCGCAGAAAGCGCGCCAGCGTCTCCGGTTGCTCGCGCAGCAGCGACTCGCTGGTGGTGTAGGTCAGCCCCAGGGTCGGCACGCTGTAGTCCGCCGCGTCCCACAGCGTGATCTCATGGCCCAGGCTGCGCAGCAGGAACGGCTCGTTGGATTTGAAGAGCGGGTAAACGTCCACCTTGCCCTCGACCAGCACGCGCGGGTCGAAGCCGACGTTGACGAGATTGACTTTGTTCACGTCGGCGCCGGCGGCGGACAACAGGGCGAACAGGTCGGGGGGCGGTGTGCCTTTGTAGCCCACCAAGCGCCCTTCCCAGTCCTTCGGGCTGTTGATCCCAGAGCCTTTGAGCGCAGCGAAGGCTTGCTGGCCGCGCTGACCGATGAGCGCGATCGCGACCAGGGGGAGGCCGGGATCGGCGCGGCGCTGCAGCAGCGTCGCAGCGTCCTGAGTAGTGACTTGCACCTTGCCGGCGACCAGCAGTTGCAAGTGCTGGCCCTGGCCGGGCGAATGCTCAATGGTCACTTCCAACCCTTCGGCCTGGAAGTAGCCCTTTTCCTGAGCGACGTAGGCCCCCACGAAGGGCAGATTGGCCTGTGGCTTGTAGCCGGCCATGAAGGTGAGCTTGATCGGCGAGGACCGGGGCGGCGGCGGCGCAGGCAAGACTTGGCAAGCCGCGACCACCAGCGTGAGCAAGAAGAAGAGCAAATGACGAAATAGCATGGTTGTGCACCTCCGCATGTGCTTGGATTCAGGGGGTTGGCCGCCAGTAAGCGAGGCGGCGTTCGACGTAGGTGATGGTTTGATAGAGCGCGATGCCGGCTGCCGTAATGATGAAGATGGCAGCGAACAAGAAGGGCAAATTCAGGTTGGTGTAGGCCAGCCACATCGTGCGCCCCAGCCCGCCCGAGGCGCCGGTCCACTCCGCGACGATCGCGCCGATGAGGGCCAAAGGCGCACTCACCTTCAGGCCGGCGAACAGGTGCGGCAGGCTATGCGGCAGCCGCAAGTGCCACAGCGCTTCCCAGCGACTGGCGCGCCAGACGCGAAAGAGGTCTTGCAGGCTCGGCGTGATCGTTTGGAGTCCCACCAGGGCGTTCACCAGGATGGGGAAGAAGGTCACCAGCGCAGTGATGATCACCTTGGGTTGCCAGCCGAAGCCGAGCCAGATGGTCAACAGCGGCGCAATCACCACCAGCGGCGTGGATTTCACCAGGATCGCCAGGCTCATCACCCCTTGCTCGACCCGCGGCCAAAAGGTGACCAAGATGGCCGTGCACATGGCAACGCTGCTGCCCAGCAACAACCCCAGCAACGCCTCGCCAAAGGTGATCAGCGAAGCCTGGAGATAGGTCGGCAAGTGCTGGGCCAGCGTATGGAATACGAGACTGGGGGCCGGCAACAGATAAACCGGCGTGTTGCTCACGCGGACGAGCGTCTCCCAGCTTGCAAGCGCGACGACGAGCACCCCGGCGGTAGTCCACCGATCGCGTCGCGGGAGCGGCTTTGCCGGATGCGTCGAGCGACACAAGACGGCAGCGCGCCGTGTTCGAGAAGCCATCGTTCAGACAACCGGCTGCGGCGAAGCCAAACCGCGCCAGCCGCGCAGATGCTCCACCTCGACTTTGAAGACCTGCGCAACCTGCCGGGCGTAGGAGGGCGCCAGCGCATGCCCCAGATAGCGCTGGGTGAGCCGCGCAAGCAGGCGACGCCGCTCGTCCTCGCCGAGGTTGCTCATCAGGCGGGCTTTGCCCCGGGCTACCACGCGGCGCAGCGGCGGCCAGGGTTCATCCACCGTCAGCGAGACGAGCGGATTCTGACAAACGTAGTCCGGCCAGCGCGACCCCTGCCAGGCAATCACGGTGAAAGCATGACCATCCCACTCCTGCCAGAGAGGGATGACGTGCGGGCGACCATCGGGACGCAAGCAAGCCAGGCGCGCCGAGACCGGCTGATGCAGAAAGGTCTCGACTTGTCCGGGGGTGAGCGCCTCCAAAGGTTGCAGTTCGGCCGGCGACTGGGAAGCGAACGGCGCGTAAGTCAATGCGCCGAGGCGATAAGAGATATGCGCCGCCAAGTTCCGCAACTCGGGGCCGAGCCGTTCATATAGCGTCTGCGATTCCCAGCGGTAAGCTAGCGCGCTCAGCACAACTGCCGCGCGCGCTTGAGCGCCGTCGGGGCAAATCGGCGCTGCCAGGTCGAGCGTCTCCGTCGCGGCAGCGAGCGAAAGCCCGTTCATGAGGCTCGCCGGCTGGGTGGAGGGCGCAAACAGCGCCTGCGCCGCGTCAATCTGGCGATACGTCTGGCCGATCTGGAAGACGCGGCGCGTCTCCGGGCTGCCCTCCACCTGGGCCAACACCAATAGCCCATCGGCGACGGGAACTACGAGCGCCACGGTCTCTGGCCAGGCTTTTGCAGCAGCTTCCTGGTAAAACGCCGCGATCAGCTCACTGTGGCTCGAAGCGGGGCGCGCGCGCCACGACAAAAGGCGCGGGCCGGCAAAGTAGCGCCCCCGCCGCTCGGATTGCTCCAGGTATCCCAGCGCTTTGAGTCCTTTGAGCAAGGCAAAGAGCGAGGAACGCGGAAGGTCCGCCTCCTGGGCAAGCGCGTTCGGGGTCAATCCCTCAGGGTGAGCGAGCACCGCCTCGATCAACCGCAGCACGCGCCTGGCGCTGCCGATGAAATCGAGAGAGTTTTTATAGTCTTGCATACTGGACTATAGTCCAGTATTTTAATCCATGCGTGGATTGCTGTCACCTGGTCTAAAGCATCGCCGGCAGCAGGGCGTAGAACCGCGTGGCCTGCACCACGTCTTCCAGGCGCACCTGGTCGAGCACGCTGTGCGCGTGGCGCTCGTCGCCGGGGCCGAAGCCGATGGCGGGAATGCCGGCGATGCCGGCCCAATATGTGCCGTTGGTGGAGAAGTCCCACTTGCCGGTTGCGGCGCGCCGTCCGAAGGCCAGCTCGGTGGCGGCGAGCGCCGCCTGCGCCAATGGATGGGACTCTTCCAGCGCCCAGGCGGGGAAGTACTTGTCCACGACCAGCGTGAAGCCGGTGTAGCTGGGCGTATCGTATTGCAGCAGCTCAAGCCGGATGGAGTCGGCGGGCGAAGCATCGGCCTGCGCCGCGTTCACGATGGCCTGCACCTCGGCCAGCGCGCTCTCCAGCGTGTCGCCGAAGGTGATGCGCCGGTCAATGAAGATGGTCGCCTCGTCCGGCACGGCGTTGATGCTGGGAGTGCGCACGCGCATATCGCTGACGGTGACCGTGCCTTTGCCGAGGAAATCGTGGGTGCGCAGGCGCGGGCCCAGGTCGCGGATGCCGGCGATGACGGGCAGCAGTTTGTAGATGGCGTTGTCGCCCAGCCAGTTGCTGGCGGCGTGCGCGCTGCGCCCTTTGGCCGTCACCTTCATTTCGACGCGCCCCTTATGGCCGCGATAGACCTGCATGCGCGTCGGCTCGCCGATCACGACGAAATCCGGCCGCACCTGTGGATCGTGTTCGACGAACGCGCGGGGGGCGATGCCATCGCAAGCCTCTTCCATGTTGCCGAAGTAGTAGGCCGTCCAGCCGTCGAGCCAGCCCAGGTCGCGGGCCAGGGCGAGGCCGTAGATCATGCCGGGCGTGCTGCCCTTTTCGTCGCAGGCGCCGCGCGCGTAGAGCACGCCGTCCTCCACTTTGCCCGCGAACGGATCCCAAGCCCATTGCGCCGGATCACCTATGCCGACCGTGTCAATGTGCGAGTCGAAGACGATGACGCGAGGGCCGCAGCCGATGCGCCCTAGGATATTGCCCATGGCGTCGAAGCGCACTTCGGCAAAGCCGAGCTGGCGCATCTCCCGGGCGCAGCGCTCGCCTACGGCGCGGATCTGCGAGTCCATGCTGGGGATGGCGCATAGCTCGCGCATGAAGCGCGTGATGTCGGCGCGGTGATCTTCGACGCGAGCGCGTAGTGCAATCAGTTGCTCAGCAGTGGGGGTCATTCAGCCTCCGCCGTCATCGGTCGTTCAAGTCGGGATCGGTGTTCCTGCCCGAGGGCAATTCGCCGCCTAGACTACAGCGCCAATTCTAGCCTTGGCGCTACAATTTTGACGTGCATTGCTCCGCTGCGTCTCCTGCCGATGTGGCCTTCGAGCTGCCGCGCATGGTGCGCATCGTCGAAGTCATCCGCGAGACGCCACTGGTGAAGACGTTCGTGCTGGACGGCGCGATTGACGCGCAGCCAGGACAGTTCATCATGCTGTGGCTGCCGGGCGTGGACGAAAAGCCGATGAGCGTCGCCGGCATGCGCCCGCTCACGGTCAGCGTGGCCAGGGTCGGCCCGATGACGACAGCGCTACATGCGCTTCGCGCCGGCGACATCGTGGGCTGGCGCGGCCCGTTTGGCCGGCCTTTTCAGCTCGAGATAGAAAGACCCGCGTTGTTGGTTGCCGGCGGCTATGGCAGCGCGCCGCTCTATGCGCTGGCGCAGCAAGCGCTGGCCGCCGGGATGGAGGTCAGCGTCGCCATCGGCGCGCGCGTCGCCGATGAGCTGCTATACGCCGACAAATTCGAGCGCCTGGGCGTCCGGCTGCTGCTCAGCACCAATGATGGATCACGCGGCGTCCAGGGCTTTGTCACCGACGCTATCGCCCAATCCCCGATCTCCAATCTTCAGTCACTGACGGTCTACGCCTGCGGCCCGGAGCCGATGCTCGTCGCGTTGCACAAGCTCTGCCGCGCGCGCGGCTGGAACGGCCAACTCAGCGTTGAGCGTTATATGAAGTGTGGCTTCGGCATCTGCGGACAGTGCGCGCTGGACGATCTGCTGGTGTGCGTAGATGGGCCGGTGATGACGCTCGACCAACTGGAGGGCAAGCACGACTTTGGGCGATGGCATCGCGGGCCGACGGGGCGCAAGTTCGAGATATGAGCCGGCTTGCGGATGCGAGGGCGGCGCCCCTGGGCTTATCGGCGATTCGTCTACCAGCTCATTGACCCGGTGCAATCTATGACTTCCTCACTCTTGATCAGCAGCGGCACGCTCGTCAGCAGCGCGGGGCTGCGCCGCGCCGACATCCTGATCGAGGGCGAACACATCGCCGAAGTGCGCGACGCCGCCTCAGGCGCGCGGTCGCCCACTCCCGGCGACCGCGTGCTGGATGCTTCCGGCCTGCTCGTCTTCCCCGGCCTGATAGACGTTCACACGCACCTGCGGCAGCCGGGCGGCGAGCACAAGGAAGATTTCTACACCGGCACATGCGCGGCGCTGGCCGGCGGCGTGACGACCGTCCTGGTCATGCCCAACACCTCGCCCCCTCTCGTAGATGGCGCGACATTTAACCACGCCATGCGCCTGGCCGAGCAGAATGCCGTGTGCGACTTTGGCCTCTTCCTCGGCGCCACGCAGACCAACGCGAGCGTGAAAAGCCAAGATGCCAGCCTACGCGAGTGTGGGCTGAAGCTTTACATGGGCAGCAGCACCGGCGACCTGCTGGTGGAGGACTTCGCGGCGCAATACGCACATTTCGAGCGCTATCCGCGCGATCGCGTCATCGCCGTCCATGCGGAGCACGAGCCGGCCGTGCGCTACTTCGCGGGTCGCGGCCTGCGTCGCCCGCCGATTTGCGCGGAGATCGAAGTGAGCCGCGCCGTGGCTATGGCGGCGCAGTGCAATCGTCGCCTGCACGTGTGCCACGTCTCCACACGGCGCGAGGTGGAGATCATCGCTGCGGCCAAAGCGCGCGGTGTGCCGGTCACATGCGAATTCACGCCACATCATTTGTTCCTCAGCCGACAGCGCTGCCAAGACAGGCAGCGACGCGCCGCAGCGCTCGACCTCCCGCCGGCATGTTTCGAGATGAACCCCCCACTGCGCGACCAAGAAGATGTGGAGGCGCTGTGGGCGCACCTCCACGTGGCCGATTGCATCGCCACCGATCACGCGCCGCACACGCTAGAGGAGAAGCGCAGCGCGAATCCGCCGATGGGCGTGCCGGGGCTGGAGACGATGCTGCCGCTCTTGCTGACGGCGGTTCACGAGGGCAAGCTGCGGTTGGAGGACATCGCCCGCCTGTGCTGCGAAGGGCCGGCGCGCATCTACAAAATTGCCGGCAAGGGTACAATCGCCCCCGGGTTTGATGCTGATCTCACCCTCGTTGACCCAAGCGCCGAATGGGTCATCGGCGATGTGCCGCTGTTCACCAAGTGCAACTGGACGCCGTTCGCAGGCTGGCCTGTACGGGGCGCGGTACAGCGCGTACTGGTGCGCGGGCGGCGGGTGTTCGACGCCGGGCGCGTCACTGTCGAGCGCGGCTTCGGCCGGCCGGCGCGCAACTGAAGGTGCAACGACCAACCGATGACGCAATCGCTTCACACTTCCGTAGCCAATCGCATCCTGGTGCTGGTGGCGCTGTTGGCGCTCACGCCGGTGCTGTTGCTCGTGGTCGAGCTGCCCTCGCGCAATGCGTCGTTGACCTTTCTCGGCTCCCCCCTCTCGATTAACCTCAACGCGGACTCGCTGCTGATCCTGTTTCTGCCGGTGCTCACCATCGCCGGCGTGGACTGGGTGTTGCGCGACCACCCCGACGTGCGAGCCGGCGAGGTGCCCTTCCTCTTCCCGTTCTGGATGGCGCCCGGGCTAACCGCCCTTGCCCTGGCCCTGTTACTAACCCGGCTGACGAGCTGGCCGGTGTGGATCACCGCGCTGCTGATCGGCGTTGTCGTCCTGGGCATGCTGATCGTGGCCGAGTACTACACCATCACGCCGAATACGCCGGCCTATCCGATCGCGCGCCTGACCGTGACCGGCTTGAGCTACCTCATCGCATTCAGCCTATTTACCCTAATCTACAGCACGCGCGAGCGCAGCGTGATTACGGCGACCGGCACATTGCTGGTCGCCCTGGCGCTGGCGCTGGATTTGCTCGCGCCGCACATCATCGGCCTGCGCCAGGCAACGCTGTTCGCCGTCATCGTAGGCTGGCTGGTCGGCCAGGCGACGTGGGCGCTGAACTATTGGAACGCCTCGAACTGGAGCGCCGGTGTGGTGCTGTTGACGGTGTTCTACGTATCCGTCGGCATCGCGCAGCAACACTTCCAAGACCGGCTCTCGCGCGGCGTGCTGATCGAATTCGCAGTCGTCACGTGCATTGCGCTGATCGTGGCCTGGCAACTGGCGGGGGTGCGATAGCTGTGAAAGGTGCTCTGGTCATCGGCGCAGCCAACTTCGACATCAAAGGGCGGATGTTGCATCGGCCGGTGCTCACCTCGTCGAACGCATCGGCGATCCGCACCAGCTTCGGTGGCGTTGCGCGTAACGTCGCCGAGAACCTGGCACGACTCGGCGTGCCGGTCACGTTACTCACCGCAGTCGGCGACGACTACGCCGGCGAAGATATCCTGAGCAGCGCGGACGACGTGGGGGTGGACGTATCGCGTGCGCTGATCGTCGAGAACGAGACGACCGGCACCTACCTGGCTGCGCTTGACGAAAGCGGCGACCTGTACCTCGGGCTGGATGATCTGCGCGTGTTGCGACACATCACGCCGGACTACCTGCGCCTGCACAAAGACGCCTTTCGCGAATGCGACATCGTCGCCTTCGATCTCAATCTGAGCGAGGCAGCGATGCTGACGGCGATCCACCTCGCGCACGAGTATCACAAGCCGATCTGTGTAGACCCCACTTCGACCGTGCTGGCCGGCCGCCTGCGACCGCACCTGCCGATGATCAACATCATCACGCCCAACCTCACCGAGGCCGAGGTGTTGCTGCGCTGCGACCCGATCCGCACACCCGCCGAGGCGCTCAACGCTGCACGCCGGCTGGTTAGCCAGGGTGTGGAAGTCGCCGTGATCACACAAGCCGAACGCGGCGCATGCTATGCCACCGAGGAAGAGAGCGGCCAATTCCCAGCGTTGCGCGTGGACATCGTAGATACCACCGGGGCCGGCGACGCGCTGACTGCCGTGGTGATCTTCGGCTACCTGAACGATCTGCCGATTAGCGATGCGCTGCAGCTCGGCCTGCGCGCTGCTGCGCTCACGCTGCGTTCCAACGAAACTGTCGCGCCCGAATTGAGCCTCGATCGCCTCTACGGCTTCGACGAGGATGTGCATTCGGACGACCGCGCATCTCCCTGACGCACATCACATGAACAACTGGTTTGCCGTCGTCATCTCGTTCGTCTACGTCTTTGCTGTGCTTGGGATCGCCGAAGCGCTGCGCCGCGCGCTCCGGCTGCCGGTCGAGTTCACCCGCAAGGTCGTGCACATCGGCGTGGGGATGTGGGCTTTCGGCACGGCGGCGCTGTTCAGCGACAAATGGTTCGCCATCATCCCGCCTCTCGCTTTCGTTGCGCTGAACTACCTCTCGTATCGCCGCGCGCTGTTTACCGCGATGGAAACCGGCGACAAATCCAACCTCGGCACGGTCTACTTCCCCATCGCCTTCGCCGCGATCATCCTGTTGTTCTTCGACTTGAGCAAGCCGTTCATGGTCGCAGCGCTGATGCCGCTGACGTGGGGCGATGCGTTTGCCGCGATCATCGGCCAGCGCTACGGCCGGCGGCATTACGCCCTATTGGATGCGTTTTCGCAGCGCAGCGTCGAAGGCTCGGCCGCCATGTTTGGCTTCTCGTTCCTCAGCGTAGGGGTCACCCTGCTGGTCTTCGGCGCGCCGTTTAGCGTTGCACTGGCGACCGCCTTGCTCATGGCGCTCTTCGCCACCCTCGTCGAAGCGGTCAGCCCGGCCGGCCTGGACAACCTGCTGGTGCCTGCATCAAGCGCGCTGGTCTATCCGCTGCTCATCTCCCTGCTCGGCCCGCTCGCGAGTTAATGGCGCTGCTCATCCACAACGCTACGCTTGTCCTAGCCGATCGTGTCGCGCCGGCCGGCTATGTGCTCATCGCAGACAAACGCATTGCAGCCATCGGCGAAGGCGCGCCGCCCGATGCGCTCGTCGCTTCCGCGCAGCACATCCTCGATGGAACGCACAAGGTGCTGCTGCCCGGCTTGGTCAACGCGCACACCCATTTGGAGCAGACTTTCATGCGCGGCTACAGCGCCGGCCGCGCGCTGCTGGACTGGCTAAAGCGCTACATCTGGAAGCTCCAGAACGCCATGACGCCGGAGGATGTCCGGTTAGCGGTCACGTTGGGTTTGGTCGAGGCCATGCGCGGCGGGGCGACCACGATCATTGACCATCACAAAGTCCCTTTCTCCAAACGCCACACCGATGTCGTGCTGGAGGCAGCGGAAAGGCTCGGCGCGCGGCTGGTGTTAGCGCGCGCGTGGGCCGACCGAGGCGCAAACGCCGAATCGCCCGACGCCATCCTGGCCGACTTGCGGCGTCTGTTCGATGAATGGCACGGCGCGGCGGAGGGCCGCATCCATATCGCCAACGGGCCGCTCGTGCCGTGGCGCTGCTCGGCCGAGACGTTGCAGCGCGCGACCGAACTGGCCCGTCGCCACGGCGCGATCACCCATTGCCACATGAACGAGACGCAGGCCGAGGTGGCGATGACGCTGGAGGAGACCGGCATGCGGCCGGTCGAGTGGTTCGCCGCGCTCGGCCTGCTGGGCGCAGACTTCCACGCCGTGCATGGCGTGTGGCTCAGCGACCAGGAGATTGCGCTGCTAGCGCACCACGGCGTGACGATAACGCACTGCCCGGCAGCCAACATGATCCTCGCTTCCGGCGTCGCACCGGTCCGGAAGCTCTTGACCATGAAGCACGCACAGGAAAGACTAGGCCAACACACCCTCAACGTTGCGCTAGGCACCGACGGCCCGGCCAGCAACGACGGGCAAGACATGTTCGAGATGATGCGGCTAGCCGCTTACCTGCAGCGTGCGACCACGTTGGACGAGCGCGCCATGCCGCCGCGCCAGGTGATCGAGATGGCGACGGTCGCCGGCGCGCGCGCCGCCGCGAGTCCGTCTCTGCGCGCAGGAGACCCGGCCGATTTGATCATGCTGGACTTCGACGCCGCGCACATCCAGCCGGTCGGCGATGTGCTCGCTGCCATCGTCTACAACGCGCGCGGCAGCGATGTGGATACCCTCATCGTGGATGGTCGCCCGCTGATTCAGGGTAAGCGCGTGCTCGTGCTGGACGAACCGGCGCTGATCGCCGAGTGCCGCGACCGCGCCCGACACCTAGCACGTCGCGCGGGGATTGAGTAACGCGCGCCGGGTTTCGCGCGGCAACCCAGCGCAGTCATCGCGTGTTCATTGCCGCTGATCACCGCCCGTAAGTCGCCGTCATCTTGCGCAAGCGCGCCTTCGCCTCGCCGGTCAACTGATCCCATGTGAAACGCCACTGCCAGTTGCCTTCGGCGCGGCCGGGGAAGTTCATGCGCGCTGCGCTACCCAGTCCGATCACGTCCTGCAGCATGATGATCACCGTGTCGGCTACCGACATGAGCAGCAGACGGATCAAGTCCCAGGTGATCTGGCTGCCGTCAGTGCCGGTGTAGTCCAGCACTTGCTGGCGCGTCTGTGGGTCGAGTTTCTCGAACCAGCCCTGTGTCGTGTCGTTGTCGTGGGTGCCGGCGTAGGCCACCGTGTTACGCACGTAGTTGTGCGGCAGGAATTCTGACGACGTATCGGCGACGAAGGCGAACTGCAACACGCGCATGCCAGGGAAGCCAAACGCATCGCGTAGCGCCTTGACTTCCGGTGTGATGATGCCCAGATCTTCGGCGATGATGGGTAGATCGCCCAGTGCAGCTTTGATCGCCTGAAACAGCGCTTTACCCGGCCCCTTTACCCAACGCCCGTTGACGGCAGTCGGCTCGCTGGCCGGCACTTCCCAGTACGACTCGAAGCCGCGGAAGTGGTCAATGCGCACGTAGTCGAACAGGGCAAATGCCGATCGGCAGCGCTCGATCCACCAGGCGTAACCCTGCTGCGCCATCACATCCCAGCGGTAGAGCGGGTTGCCCCAGCGCTGGCCGGTCGGGCTGAAGTAGTCGGGCGGCACACCGGCGATCACCGTTGGGTTGCCGCGCTGGTCCAGGTAGAAAAGCTCGCGGTGCGACCACACATCCGCGCTGTCGAAAGCGACGAAGATGGGAATGTCGCCGATGATCTTGACGCCCTTCTCATTGGCGTAGCGTTTGAGGGCCGACCACTGTTGGAAGAACTGGAATTGGTAGTACTTCTGCTTGTGTACTGCGTTGGCCAGTTGGTTGCGAGAGCGCGCGAGCGCGGTGGGCGTGCGGCGAGCAACGTCGTCCTGCCAAGTAGTCCAGGCATCACCGGCGTGAGCGTCTTTCAATGCGATGAACAGCGCGTAGTCATCCAGCCAGCCGGCGTTCGCATCACAGAACGCTTCGAACGCCTCGTGCTGTTGGGTCGAGGCGTACTGCATGAAGTGGATATATGAGCGATGCAGAAGGTCGAGCTTGAAGTCGATCACATCGCCATACTCCACCCGGTCGGCCGAGAAGTCCGGCGCGTCCTTCAAATCGTCCCAAGCGAGCGCGTTCTCGCGCGCCAGGTGTTCCAGGCTGATAAGCAACGGGTTGCCGGCGAAGGCAGAGAAACACTGATAGGGCGAATCGCCGTAACCAGTCGGGCCGAGCGGCAACACTTGCCACAGCTTCTGGCCCATCTCGGCCAACACATCAACGAAGCGGTAGGCATCGTCGTTGAATTCGCCGATTCCGAAGCGACCCGGCAACGATGTTGGGTGTAGGAGAATGCCGCTTGCTCTTTCCATGATGCTCCTGATGAATGCAGCGCCCCAAGGAGACGCGAGGCAATTGTAACCACGGTTCTGCACTGTGGCCGTACAATCCTACTGTGCAACGCTCCACCCATGCACAGATGGCGATGACGGGCAATGACGCTGCAGCGATCTCGTCGCACGGCAAACCATTGTGGCGCAGCCTGCTCGAGATCCTCATCGCCGCCGGCATCGTCGTATTGCTCTACAGCTTCTTCTTCACCTCGACAGAGGTGAAGGACGAGCGCATGACCCCGACGCTGCGCGCCGACCAGCGTGTGCTGGTCAGTCGGCTACCCTACCGGCTGACGGCACCACAGCGCGGCGACGTCGTCGCCGTACGCAACCGCATAGATCCCTCTCACATCGAGTTGCACCGGGTGATCGGCTTGCCGGGGGATGTGCTCGACATTCGCGGCGTGCAGGTGTCGGTGAACGGATTACCGCTGCGCGAGCCCTACCTGCTCGAAGGGCGCGAGCGCCTGAATCTCGGCACGACGACCGTAGGGCGGTATCGCCTTGGCCAGGATGACTATTTCCTGCTCAACGACAACCGTGCCAACCTCGGCGACAGCCGCTCGTTCGGCGTGTTCTCACGCAATCAGATCGTCGGTCGCGCCTGGCTGATCTATTGGCCGCCGCAGAACATCGCCGCCGTCGCCCACATGCAGCCGACGCGCAGCGAGCCGTAACTCATCCGTCGCGTAAGCGCCGCTCGCTAGCGATACACCGTCACCGCACGTTCGCGCACAGCGGGTTGCCCGGTGGGGCCAAGCGCTTCCAAGCGGTAGCCGTAGAAGCCACGTGCAGTCAGACAATCCTGCAGTGCACCGCTCGGTCCGACGGATGACACGATCTGCTGGCCGTTTCGTGTGATGCGGATGGACGTTGCGTTGCCACTCACCTCCCAGCGGATGGTCACGCACGCGCCGACCGGGATGCTCTCCGGTGTCACTGTGAACGTGGTGATCGTCGGCCCGGGCAGCCCAGACGAAATCACATTGAGGATGCGCGAGGCACGAGTCACGCCAGCGCCATACGCTTCCAGCGTATACGTGTTCTGCCCGGCTACCTGTGGATAGTCCTGGATCGTGCCGACCACCGGCGCGTTGTCCAGGATCACCGCGTTGTTGCGCAGCAGCCGGATGCGATTCACCTGGCCTTGCACATCCCATCGCAGGAGGACGGCCTGGCCGAGCGTGACCTGATTCTGCGGGGTCGTAGTGAATTCCCGGATCACCGGCGCGCCCGGTTGCTGGTTGACCTGGATGACGAGCTGTCGGATCTCGATGGCACCATCGAAGCGCACGACGCGTAGCTCATAGGTCGTAGTCACCTGCGGGTACACCGTCTGCTGGCCAACCGTGGGCACCGGATACTGGCTCCATAGCTGGCCCTGGGGGTAGAAGTACGCCGCCTGCGCGCCTTGTGCATTCCATATGAACAAGACCGGCTGACCGGGGGAGATCTGCGTTGGGTTGGCCGAGAAGGTAACGCCGGGCAGGGGCGTTTGCGTGGGAATGACGGGCGGCGGCACGCGGATGCCCACATACACGCGCGTGCCGAACCCGATCCTGCGATCATTGCGCATCCGCCAGAAGCCCTGGTACGTCCCTGGTGTAGTCGGCGCAACCAGGTCCACGTAGAAATCCACCGTCTGCCCCGGCACAACCGGCTGCGCGATCACCTGCGTCTGCCCACCCATCTGCGCCAGCGGCGAATTGCCGCCGTCGTAGCTGAAGGTGTAGGCCGTAGTCCACGTGCACGTGCCGGAGTTGCGCACGCGCCAACCCTTGCGGAACGGCTGACCGGGCTGCAACACGGGCGGGCTGGACATATTCTGATCGTCGTAGGTCAGGTCTGCTACGAACGCCATGCCGTCTATACAGGCAGGAGCGGGCTCAGTGACGATGATGATGGGCGGCGGGCCGGGTGTTGCCGTGGGGATGGGGGTGACTTGCTCAGGCGGCACGCCAAGATACTGGGTGATCAGCCGGGTGAGCGTGCCATCGGCTTGCATCTGCGTCAACGCCTGATTGAGTGCGCCCAGCAGCGTCGAGCCTTTGCGCGTTGCCACGGCAAGCTGCTGCACGTTTAGCTGCTGGCCAACCAGCCTGTATTGCCCACGCGATGCGTTGACGATGGATTGCATTGGGCCGAGGTCGGCCACGAGCAGATCAATACGGCGGTTGCTCAAGTCGCGCACCGCGTCGTCCAACCGAGCGTAGAGGAGCAGCTCGCTCGGCGAGATCAGCCCAGTATCCACCAACCGTTGGCGCAACCAGGTTTCGTACACGCTGCCACGCTGTGCGCCGATGCGCCTACCGACGATATCCTCCACCGAGCGAATGGCGACAACGGGCGAGTCGTTGAGCGCAATGATGCCGTCCTGGCTGATGTAATAGAAGTTGGTGAAGTCTACGATCTGGCGGCGCGCGTCGGTGGCGCTGATAGCCGCTGCAGCCACATCCACCTGTCCCAGCCGCATCGCATCCAGCACACCCTCAAAGGCGAAGTCGCTGAACTCGACCTGTACGCCGATGCGCCGCCCGATTTCGCGCATCAAGGCGATGTCCAGCCCGTCGAGTTGGTAGTTGGACGTGTTGTAGAAGGCGAATGGTGGGTAATCGCCCGACGTGCCGACGCGCAGCTTGCCCGATGCCTGGACGCGCGCCAGGTCGTCGTTGGCCGGCGTCGTCGGCGTCATCGGCGGGACAGTTGGCGCGGGCGTAGGCTGCGGCCCACACGCGCTGAGCATGATGACAACGGCAATGATCGCGACGCCGATGAACGGCCGGGCTAGCTTGCTCACAAACGAACCTCCTGAAGAAGATGCATTCGCCCAAAAGAGGCAAGGGTAACCGATAGCAGTGCCGTCGGCTACCTCGTGTCATTTGCCACCGTTAGCAATGCACCTCCCGAACCTGTGTATAGCGCCGAATATAGCCGCGACCAGAGAATTTTCACTTCGGTCGGAACAAGCGGCGCCGGGCGTATTCCGCCGCCGCCTCGCGGATGAAGGCTGCCGTCTGCCACGCGCTATAGTCACGCTCCAGCGCGTCGGCAACGGCGAGCAGCTCGGCCTGAGTGGAGCGCCCAGGGCGCAGCGCTTCGTAGATGCGCAGCAGCGCCTCCTTCGGCACAGCGGCCAGTTCCGCAGCACGGCACAGGTTTTCGGCTAGTTGGGTGAAGCCGGCCGCTTGCGCTGCGCTTGCCTGCCGGCGCAGCGTGTCGGGAGAAATCTGGAAGTCGTCAGTCCATCTTTCGTCTTTCATCTTTCGTCTTTAAGCCTTGAGCCTTGCTTCTCAGCTCCAGACCATTGTCTCTCCTCAGACATCCGGCTCCCAGTCGAAGAACAGCTCCTGTGGCGGCTTGTCGCGCACTTCCTCGGTTTCGCGGCGGTGCAGCAACGCCGTCTTGACGATCAGGCGCAGGCGCGCCCAATTGTCCACCGTCACCGGCACGGGCTTGACCATCTCGCCTTTGGCATACTTTGCCGCATTCCGGCCGATCTGCTCGAAGATCTCCAGCGTCAAGCTAGGCGAGAACGAGAACAGTTCCAGGTTGTGCAGCCGGGGCATGCCGCGCTTGTGAATGACCGCCGTGCCGCGACTCTGCAGGCCAATGCCGATGCCGCTGCCGCTGTAGCTCGACGCAGTGAAGCCGAGCTGAGCGCAGTCGCTGGTGTGATAAGCCTTGATTAGCCGGGCGACCATGCCTTCCTTGGCGACGCCAGTGAAGATCGCTTTGAGCACGTCTTCATGGTCAAGGCCGTTAATCGTCTTAGTCAGCGCGGTACCGAAGGCCGGGCCGACGCACACGATGACCTCGTTGAAACGCCCCTCTTTGGCCTCGCCGATCTCGCGCAGGTTTTCTAACGGCGCGCCGATGCGGTCGGCGATGAAGTCACGCGGCGACCGGGCCTGCGGCAGCCGCTGTATTTCGCGCCACCGCTCATCGCTCACGCGATAGCCCGTGCCCGGGCCGGCATAGTCGTTCGGATCGGTGAGGGCGCTGAGCACGCGAAAAGGAGAGGGTGGGAGCGGGGAGTCTGGAGTTGACGGGTGAGCGAGCGCATCGTTCGCGCCAACGGTCGCGTCGAACGCCTTTACCCCATCGTATTCCTTGTGCCCTTCGCGGCTTGAGACGAAAATCGCCGACGGTTGCAGGTAGTCGCCCAGTGTGCGCTGGCGCAGCATCTCGTCCAAGTTGGCGGCGATGCGCGCGAACCCGCGCCGGCGCAGCGCGACGATCACATCACGTGCGTCCTGCCTCCCTTCCAGGAAGCGATCGGCAGCGGCCAGGTCGGCGACGATGTCGCGCGGCGGCATGTCATCGCTGCCATGGGCGACGACGGCGGCTTCTACTTCTTCGTCGCGGATCTCCGGGAAGCCCAGCTCCGCGTAGACGGCTTGCACCGCGCGGGCAGCCTCACGGCGCGCGGCCAACACCTCCGCCTCGCGCACCGGCCGCAGCCCCCCGTCTATCTGCATGTCGCGCTGGAGCACGTTGTAGTCATCGAAGTCTTCGGCGTCGAAGTTGCCGCCGCCGAACATGTTATCGCGGCGCGGCACAGCGCTGTAGCCGCTGAAGATGAAGTCCGTGCCGGGGATGAACTGCAGCATGAGTTTGGCGCTTTTGCGAATGGCGCTGTGGCTGGCCAGCGCGTCATTGCCGCTGGCGACCTCCAGGCCGAGCATGGCGGCGATCAGGTTCTCGGCCAGCACCGCGCGCACGCCGCCCGGCAAGCTCTCCGGCAGCGCGATGCACGAAATCGAGCCGTTCTGAACGCCCTGGCTGCCGGCGCCGCGCGCCACGCACAGGCAGCGCGCCTCCAGATACAACATGCTCTTGCCCTCGCTGCTGCCCATCAACGCTTCGCTGCCGGTGCCGCTGGTGAAGCGTACCTTCACGCCGCGCGAGGCATACGCGCTGGCGAGGAATGCCTTGCTCCACGGCGTATCGTCGCCGTCCACGAAGCTACGTTCGGTGCCATACACGCTGAGCGTCTCGGCGTAGCTGGTCAGCCCCTTCATCGCCAGGCGCAGGCCCATGCTCTCTTCGATGGCGCACTGGGTGAGCACGCCGCCCCAGCCGGTCTGCGAGCCGACCAGCACGCACAATGCGTTCAGCGGCGCCATGCGCGCTACGCCGACGGTGGTCTCGATCTCGGCGAAGCCGCGCAGGGCCGCTTCGGCAGCGTCGGCGGCCAGCAACGTGGGATTCTCGCGTCGGTTGGTGACGTGCGCCTGATTGGCCGGCGTCCTGCGCACGCGCATCTTGGCCAAGCCCATCATCATCTCTAGGACGCTCATGTGGCGCGCGATCTCGCACAGCTTGGCCGGCGTACAGCCCAGGGCCAAACGGCGCACTGCACCGGCGGAGACGTTGATATCCACGAGCATGCGCGCGATTTGCAACGATGGCGTGTCCATGGCCTCTTCGGCCACGCACAGGTCGAGAAAGTGGTCGGCGATGAACGTATCGAGCGCATCAAACTGTTCGCGCGGCTTGCCATCCATCTCCACCACCCACTTCTTCTGAGAGCCGGCCGGGGAGAGGATCAGCGAAGGCTGAGGATCGTTCGGCCCATCGGCGACGATCAGGCCGGCGTCGGGCCATGCTTCGACGAAGGTCTCTTTGTTGATGTCGCGTTCGGCCAGCAGGGCGAAGCGTTTGGACTGAGTCATGGCAGGCGTAGTGTACGGGAAGTTGGCGGGCGTTGCGCCGTTCACTCACTCATTTGTGCGCCTCGACGATTGCGATTACATTTCCACACTTGTAGGCGTAACCGGATTCGGACATTCTTTACCCAAGAGGAGAAAACGATGAAAAGGCAATCCCTTCTTCTATTTGCAGCCAGTCTGACAGTCTGTGCTTTGCTGGCGGCCTGCGCGGCGCCGGCACAACCGGCGGCGCCGGCTCAGCCCACTTCACCCACACAGGCACCGGCTCAGCCCACCCAGCCACCCGCCGAGCCGACACAGGCGCCGGCCGAACCGACGCAAGCGCCCGCGCCGGCCACCGGCCCCGGAACGGTGGTGATCCCATCGGGCAGCAAGATCCGCATCGGTGGCTCGTTCGCGCTCACCGGCCCAATCCCTGACCCCGGCAAGGACATCCGCCAGGGTGCGGAGATTGCCATTGACGACGCCAACGCCGCCGGCGGCGTGAACGGTTTCATGTTCGAGTTGGTCGCCGAGGACGGCGCATGCTCCGGCGATCAGGGCACAGTGGTGGGCAACAAGTTCGCTGCCGATCCGACGATCGTCGCGGTGACCGGCGGCACGTGCTCCGGCGAGACCTTCGGCTTGAAGCCAATCCTGCTCAAGGCGCGCATCCCGTTCGTCTCGCCCAGCGCTACCAACCCGGCCGTGACCGGCGAAGACTGCGATGTGTGCAACCGCGTGGCGCTTAGCGACGCGTTACAGGGCGAGGTGGACGCCGACTTCGTATTCAACAAGCTGGGCTTCAAGAAGGTGGCCGTGATGCACGACAGCTCCGACTACGGCAAAGGCGTCGCCGAAATCTTCCGGGATGCCTTCCAGAAGTTGGGCGGCGAGGTGATCGCCTTCGAAGGCGCAAAGGTGGGCGACACCGACTTCCGCGCGCCGCTCACCAAGATCGGCGCCGGCCAGCCCGACCTGATCTTCTTCGGCGGCTACGCCACCGAGGCCGCGCTGATCGCGCAGCAGATGAAGGAAGTGGCCGGCCTGGAGAACGCCAAGTTCATGGGCGTGGACGGCGCATATACCCAGCAGTATCTCGACACGGCCGGCGCCGCCGCCGAAGGCACGTATATGTCCTTCGTGGCCGGCGACACGCAGAAGGACAAGATGGACGCCTTCGTCGAGAAATACGTGGCCAAGTTCGGCATCGAGCCGAGCAAGCTCGGCCCGTTCCACGGCCAGTCGTACGATTCGGTGCTGCTCATCGTCGAGGCGATCAAGAAGGTCGCGCAGACCGACTCGGCCGGCAACCTGGTGATTGACCGCGAGGCGCTGATCAAGGCCATCCGCGGGACATCTGGCCTGGAAGGCATCACCGGCACGCTGACCTGCAGCCCGATCGGCGAATGCGGTGCGGGTGGCGTGCAGGTGTTCACCGTCGAGAACGGCGCGTTCAAGCAGATCTTCGGCTTCGGCTTGCAGTAAGCTCGCCTCTCTCACACCCCACATGTCCCTCTCCTATCTGTGCAGGAGAGGGACATGTGGAAGATTGTTTCAAAGCCGCATCGTGTCCCAATCCCTCGTCGTCACACCCAATCTGCAACGCCGCGCACAGACCGCGCGCTGGATCGCACGCGCGATCGCGCTGCTGATCTGCGCCCTGGTGATCGTGCGCGCGATTACTGTCAGCCTGGCCGAGGGCTACCCCCTGACGTTTTGGGCGTCGCAGTTGGTGAACGGGCTGGTGCTGGGCGGCGTGTATGCGCTAGTGGCGCTGGGCTATACGCTGGTGTACGGCATCCTGCTGATGATCAACTTCGCGCACGGCGAAGTGATGATGATCGGCGGCGTGGCCGGCTTCTTTGCGTTGCAGCTCGCGCAGGCGCTGGGGTGGATGCGCGGCCCGGCCGGCCTGGTCGCGGTCGCGCTGTTGATCGTGATGGGGATCGGCATGATCGGCGCGATGCTCACCGGCGTCACGCTCGAGCGCATCGCCTATCGCCCGTTGCGCAACGCGCCTCGGCTGGTGCCGCTGATCAGCGCAATCGGCGCATCGCTGTTCCTGCAGTATTCCGTCCTGCTTGTCTTCGGGGTCAGCCCACTGGTGTATCAGCGGCCGGCGCTCATCTCCGGCGGCTTCCGCATCGGGCCGGTTTTCATCCCCTACACCGGCCTGATCATCTTTGTGACGTCGCTGGCGCTCATGGGCGCGCTGTTCGTCATCGTCCAACGCACGCGGCTGGGTCGGGCGATGCGCGCCGTCGCCGCCGATCGCGACACCGCTGCGTTGATGGGCGTGGACGTGAATCAGATCATTACCTTCACGTTCCTGCTCGGCTCGGCACTGGCCGGCGCGGCGGGCGTGATGCTGGGCTTCCACAACTCAGTCATCAAATTCAACAGCGGCTTCATCCCCGGCCTCAAAGCCTTCACCGCTGCCGTGATGGGTGGCATCGGCAACATTCCCGGCGCGATGGTCGGCGCGCTAGTGCTGGGCATCGCCGAATCCATCGGGCCGAGCGCGCTCGGCATTCCGGCTGAGTACAAGGACATCATCGCCTTCGTCCTGCTGGTGCTGGTGCTGATCTTCCGGCCGCAGGGTCTGCTGGGCGAAGCGCTTGCCGAGAAGAAGGTATGACTGCTGTTGAGCGCCATCCACGCGGCATTCGCATCGGGCTGATCGGGTTCGGCATCCTGGCCTACCTGACGCTGATCGGGTTGCCCGGTCGCTTTGAAGCGAGCGCGCCGATCGTCATGGCGATCGTGGCCGCGATAGGCGTTGGCCTGGCGTTGCGCAGCGACGCGCAGCGTCACCCGCCGGCGGTGGTCTTGCGCCAGGCGCTGATCGCCGGTGTGATCGGTGGGACGCTCATCGCCATCCTGGTGGGAGTCTTCGCGGCGCTGTTGGGCAGCGGGGTGCGCATCCAGCCGGTGCTCGACAAGATCACCCCACCCAACGTGGCAGCGTGGTATGGCCTGCCCGCACTGGCCGTCGCGCGCGGCCAGCTCGCCGCATTCGACTTCCTGCGCCCGGCCCTCGTTGTGCTGCTGGGCAGCCTCGCCGGCGGCGCGGTAGCTATTGCTGCGCATCGCGCCGTAGCAGTCCGCTCCGGCGGCGCGCGCGTCCCGGCGCAAACGCGCTGGGTCGTCATCGCGTTGCCGTTCGTCCTGTTGCTCGCCGTCATCGTCCTCGGCCAGCCGGCGGTCACCATCGGCGGCGGCAACAAGGGAACCCTGCGTTTGTTGCTGGCGATGCTCGCCGTCGCCGCCGGATTGTTCGCCGTGCGCGCGGCAAGGATCGGCCGTGAGCGCGGGGTGATTTCGGTCGCGCTATTGGCCGGATTGGTGGCACTGCCCTTCCTGCTCGACCAATTTCAGAACGCGGTGATGGGGATCGTGTTCATCTTCGTGATGATGGGGCTGGGGCTGAACATCGTGGTGGGCTATGCCGGCTTGCTGGACCTGGGCTATGTGGCTTTCTTCGCCATCGGCGCGTATGCGTATGCCTTCCTTTCTGCGCCGTTCTCGTCCCCGTGGTTCAGCCAGCAACTGGCCGCTCTGGGGTTGCCAACCAGCCAACCGCTGCTCAGCTTCTGGCAGTCCATCCCGATCGTCATGATCCTGGCGGCGATCGGCGGCATCTTGCTGGGCACGCCGGTGCTGCGGCTGCGCGGCGATTACCTCGCCATCGTCACCCTCGGCTTTGGCGAGATCATCCGGCTGTTCATGCTGAACCTGGCCGACTTGACCAACGGCCCGCGCGGCCTTTTGAACCTAGCCCCGCCCACGTTGTTCGGCTATAACCTGGGCAACCCGCGCGACATCTTCATCCTGGCCTTGCTCGGCACGGCGGTGATCGCGTTCGTGGCGTTTCGGCTGGAGCGCTCGCGCATCGGCCGCGCGTGGGTGGCCATCCGTGAGGATGAGGACGTCGCCCAAGCGATGGGGATAGACTTGGTGCGCACCAAGCTGATGGCGTTCGCCATCGGCGCGACCTTCGCCGGCATGGCCGGCCAGCTCTACGCCGCGCGACAGGTCAACATCTTCCCCGACAATTTCTCACTGTTTGTCTCGATTGACGCGCTGGCGCTGATCATCGTGGGCGGCATGGGCAGCATCCCCGGCGTGGTGCTGGGCGCGATCACCCTGAAAGGGCTGCCGGAAGTGCTGCGCGGCGTGGACGAATACCGCATTGTCCTCTTTGCTGCGCTACTCGTCGTAATGATGATCGTGCGCCCCGAAGGGTTACTGCCTTCGGAACGTCGGCGCTTGGAGCTGCACGGCGAGAGCGACGCCGCAACTGAGCAGACCACCCCGACATCCGAAGCAGCCTAGCCCAATACGCTATGTCTGCAATCACCGGACTCAGCGCCAGCCAGGTCGAGTCACGCCGGATTGCTGGCCAGACCAACCGCGTCGCACTTTCCACCAGCCGCCCTTACGCCGACATCATCAAGGCCAACGTCTTCCATCCCGTCAACATTGTGCTGTACGTCATCGGCGCGAGCATGGCGCTGGTGGGCGATGTGCGCAGCGCGGTGACTACCGTTGCGCTGGTGCTGTTCAACTCGGTGGTCGGCATCGTTCAGGAAGCGCGCGCCAAGCGCCAGCTCGACGCCATCGCTCTGCTGGCGCGGACGAAGGTCGAGGTAATTCGCGACGGTCGGGCGCAGCAGGTGGATCCAAGCGAGCTAGTGTTGGGCGACGTGGTCGTCGTCCGCGCCGGCGACCAGATTCCGGTGGACGGACGCATCCTGGGCGAAGGGCGCATCGAGGTGGACGAATCGCCGCTCACCGGCGAATCTGACCTGATCCAGAAAGCCGCCGGCGATGAGGTGCTCTCCGGTAGCTTCTGCATTACCGGCCAGGCGCTGGTAGAAGCTACGCGCGTCGGCGAGCAAAGCTTCGCCAACGCGATCACCAAAGACGCGCGCGCCTTCAAGCAGGAATTCACTCCCCTGCAGCGCCAGGTCAACCGGCTGTTGCGCTTGCTGCTGCTGATCGTGCTCTTCTTCACGTTCACCGCCATCGTCGGCATCTTCGTGCTGAACGTTCCAATCCGCATCTGGCTGCAAATCCTGGCCGTGATCACCGGATCGGTCTCGGCCGGGCTGCTGGTGCTCATTACCCTCAACTACGCCTGGGGGGCGGCGCGCATTGGCCGCCAAGGCGCCCTCACCCAGCAGATGAACGCGGTCGAGTCGCTGAGCAACGTCACGGTGTTATGCACCGACAAGACCGGCACGCTTACCAACAACCAGATTCGATACCACGACGCCCATCCGCTGGGGATTACAAAGGATGAGTTGAAGGCGTTGCTGGGCGACTTTGCGGCCAGCGCCTCGACTCGCAACAAAACTAGCCTGGCGCTGGCCGAAGGCGTGCCCGGCGCTCAGCGCCCCGTCGCCGACGAGGTTCCGTTCTCCTCGGCGCGCAAGTGGTCAGGGCTGGCCTTCGACGATCCGGGCGACGATAACCGGCCGCCGCGTCGCGGTGCGTACGTGCTTGGCGCGCTAGAGATGCTGGAGCCGGCGCTCGTCGCCAGCGTGGATATGGCGACGCGCGAGGCCGTCCGGCAGGCTTCGGATCAAGGGCTGCGTGTGCTTGCCTTCGCCGGCAGCGCGCGGACGACGGCGCTGCACGACGCCTCCGGCGAGCCGGCGCTGCCTCCGCTGACGTTGCTCGGCCTGGTCACTTTCACCGACGAGCTGCGGCCGCACCTGGCCGAGACGCTGAAAGCCTTTGCGCGCAACGACGTGCGATTGAAGGTGATCTCCGGTGACAACCCGACCACCGTGGCGGCGCTGGCCCGCCAGGCCGGTCTAGTGGGCGATCTGAAGCCGGTGTCGGGGCCGGACCTGGCGGCCATGAGTCCGGCCGAATTCGCCCAGGCGGCAGCCGAAAGCACTATCTTCGGCCGCGTCTCGCCGCAGCAAAAGGAGGCGTTGGTGACCGCGCTGCGCGAGCAGGGCGAATACGTCGCGATGATCGGTGATGGTGTCAACGACGTGCTTTCGCTGAAGAAGGCCAACCTGGGCATCGCAATGGAGAGCGGCAGCACAGCGACGCGCTCGGTCGCAGCCATGATCCTACTGGGCGACTCGTTCGAGTCCATGCCGACGGCGCTGGCCGAAGGGCAACGCATCGTGGCCAGCATCCACAACATCCTTAAGCTGTTCATGGCGACGGTGTTCGCGCTGCTGATGTTGATCCCGGCTATCGCCAGCCTGGAGATTGGGTTCCCCTTCACCGCGCTGCAAAACGTGTTGTTATCTTTCTTCACGCGCGGCGCGCCGCCATTTGTGCTGGCGCTGACGGCGACGGGGGTGGCCGCGCGTCTGCAGCCCGACCTGAAGCGCGACTTGTTGCGCTTCACCCTGCCGGCCAGCATTCTGCTGTTCGCCTTCGGCCTGTTGATTTACACCGGCGCGTTTTTCGGCATCCAAAATGGCCTGGCGCAAGTCGCGGTCACGCCGGACATGCTGGCCGAGATGGAGCGCGTTCTTGAACTATCCCCCGGCGCGCTCACGCCCAGCGGGTTCAACCGAGCCGCGATGTCGCTCACTGCGCAGACCGCGCTGCTGACATTCTTCGTGCTGACAGGCGCATTGCTGATGGTGTTCGCCCAGCCGCCGGTGAAGTGGCTGGCGGGTGGCGCCGAGGTCAACAAGACCTGGCTGCCGGCGCTGGCGGCAGTTGTGCTGGTCGTCGCGTATGGCGCAATTTTGGTCATCCCTGGGCTGCGCAGCTTCTTCCAACTCGTCCCGCTGCCGGCCAGCTATTATCTGATTATCGTCGGCGCAACCCTCGCCTGGGCGGCGCTGCTGCAGCTTGCCTGGCGACGGCGCACCCTGGAGCGCTTCCTGGATTTGGAGCAGTAGACGCCCGATTAGTCACACCGGTGCGCTTCTCGACACGCCGCGTCACGCCCCATACCGAAACTCGCGCGCGGTGCTGCGGAAGCTGCGCACCATCAGCCAGGCCATTATCGGCGTGCCGATCACGAACATGCTCCATACCGCGATCAGCCCGCCGCCTACTGTGCTCACGGCCAGAGCCGCCAGGCCGGTGATCGCCCACAGGCCGCCGCCGAAGATGGCCAGCGGGATGCGCGTGTTGCCCATGCCGCGCAAGCCGCCGGCCGCCACGAATAGGATCGCCAGCGGCGGCATGCTGAAAGCCATCACCCGCAGCGCATTCACGCCGGCGCGCACCACCGCCGGGTCATCGGTGAACGCCTGTAGCACCTGCGGCGCGAAGACGAACAGGATCAAGCCGAAGCTGCTCATCCAGATCAGCGCCCATTCTGCTGCAATGCGCACAGCCGCCTCGCCTTCGCGGATGTTGCGCGCGCCCACACTCTGGCCGACCAGCGCCGTGGCCGCAATCGCGAAGCCGAAGCCGGGCAGAAAGGCCAGCGCCAAGGCGTTGACGGCGATGCGGTTGGCAGCCAGCATCGCCGTGCCCAGTTGCCCGACGATGATCGTGAGCACGAAGAACGCGCCGCTGGCCAGAATTTGCTCCAGCGCCGCCGGCACACCGATGGACAGCACGCCTCTGGCGACCATCGTATTAGGCCGCCACAGGCCCGGCCCGCCAATGCGAATGCCGTTGCGCCCACGCCATAGCACGATCAGCAGGATGGCAAGCGCAACAGCGCGCGCAATGAACGAAGCCCACGCGCTGCCGACCGGGCCGAGTTCGGGCAGCCCCAGCCGCCCGAAGATCAACGCCCACGTGAGCGGGATGTTGATCAGGTTGGCGATGGTGGTGACGATCAGCGGTGTGCGCGAGTCACCTGCGCCGCGCAATACGCCGCTGCCGATGAACAGGCCGATTAGCACGACCACCGTGCCCATCGTCACTTGCATGTAGCTCACGCCGATCCCGGCAGCAGCCGGCTCCATGCCGAACAGGCCGATGACCGGCCCGGCCGCCCACAGGCCGGCCAGCGCCAGCGGGATAGAGATGATGAGGCTCCACAGGAGCGACTGGCGGGCCAGGTTGTTGGCGCGCGAGTAGTCGCGCGCGCCGACTGCCTGCGCCACTAGCACCGATGCGCCAATGGACAGCGCCGAAAGCGCCGACAACAGGAACTGCATCACCTGCACGGCGGCACCCACGCCGGCCAGCGCCAACGCGCTAATGGCGAGCTGGGCCACCAGCCATGTATCCACGATGCCGAGCAATGTTTCGAGGAAATTCTCGGCGATCACCGGCCAGGCCAGGGCGAACACGCGCCGGCGCAATCCAGGCACGCCGACGCGCGCAGGGACTTCGATCGTCTCTTCGACAGCAGACAAGGGTCACGTCCTCAAAGGGGAGATGGGCGCATCATACCCGCACAGCATCGTGAGGAGACCCCAAGGGCTTCGACACCCCTGGGGTAGCAGTTTCGGCCGTTGGCCGGCGCGTCATAGCTTGATCGCGCCTTCGGTGAGCCCCTTGAAATACAGGCGCTGCGCCAGTGCAAAGATTAACACGCCCGGCACGATCACCAGCGTGTATGCAGCAGCGAGGCGCGGCCATGAGAATTGGCCCACGCCGCCGAATGCGCGCGCCAGAACCACGATCAGCGTGCGTTTGCTCTGGTCATTGGTCAACGTCGCTGCAAACAGATACTCGCCCCATGCCGTGACGAAGTTGATGATGATGAGCACCACGAGGCCGTTGGTGATCAAGGGCAGCATCACGAAGAACAACGACTGCCAGGCGTTACAACCATCCATCCGTGCCGCTTCAGCCAGTTCGCCCGGTATCTGCTCGAAGATGCCGCGCATCACAAGGATGCTGATAGCCAGGTTGAGCGTGACGTAGGGAAGGATCAATCCCCATACGGAATTGAGCAACCCAACCGAGCGCTGGATTTCGTAGATGGGAATGAGGGACAGCAGGCGCGTGGGAAAGAACAACGTCGCCGTGCAAATCGTGATCACCAAGGCTCGCCCCGGCGTCTTGAGGTGCACCAACGCGTAACCCGCGAGCACCGCACAAATGCTGGTCACGACGATTGACCCGATCGTCACGATCAGACTATTCGTCAGGTTCTGAGTCAACTGCGGCATGCGCGTGAGCACATAATCATAGTGACTCAGCGTCAATGGTTCGGTTGGCAGGAGTGCGCCGCTGTACGCGTCGGGGAGTGACTTGACGGACAGCAGCATGATCCAGGCGATGGGTAGCACGACAATGAGCACGAAGAGATTGATGATGACGTGACGCAGCACTGTGCTGGCCCGTATGCGCAGCCTGCGGCGTGAACGCGAGCGAGTAGTTGGCTGGCTGATGGTAGCTTGCATGATCGCGGCTAATCTACTTGTCGTCCCGGTTACGAAACAGCCACAACAAGAGTGCAGTGACGCTCAACGTGCCGATTGCTCCCAACCACCCGATAGATGCGGCGTAACCCTGGAGCCATTCGCCGATCTGGAAAGCCAGGTCATACATGTAGACCGTCCAGGTGTAAGTCGGCAGGGCACGATTGAAACCGCCGAAGATCAGATATTCTTCGATCACAGCCATGGCGGTGCCGAAGCGTAAAATAACCAGCACGGCCAGAATGGGGCGGAGCCGTGGCAGTGTGACATGCCAGAAAACCTGCCACTCGTTGGCGCCATCTATGCGCGCTGCTTCGGCGAAGTCCTTGGGGATGGCAGCCAAGCCGGCCAGAAAGAGCATCGTGTGGTAACCCAATCCCCACCACCATTCGAAGAAAGCGACGGCAGGGATGACCAAGCTTGGGTTACCTACCCACTGCGGCGCATTCTCGCGTGTGAAGATGCCCAACACGTCCACCAGCACCGTATTGATCGGCCCGATCTCGTAGTTGTAAAGCAGCCGCCACATCACGAAGATCATCGGCCCGGGAATGACGGCGGGGATGAGAAGAACGATGTGATAGAACGTGCTCAACGGACGCGACTGAACGCGGTCTACCAGCACGGCGACGATGAGCGGCAGGATGATCATGCCCGGCAGGAAGACGAGCGTAAACACCGCCGCACGCATCAACCCGGTCGCAACCATCGGGTCGGCCAGGGCGAATTGATAGTTTTGCAGGCCGATGAAGTTGGCCGGCGCCTGGCGCAAAAAACGATAGTCCGTAAAACTGAGCCATAGCGTCCGCACAATCGGATACAGCATGTATCCGACGAAGAAAAGGGTAGCGGGGACGAGGAAAATCCAGTTTCCCCATCCCCGCGCGTGAAGCGGCGCATGGCGCACCGAGCGAACAGGGACTGCCGCCATCTACGCTGCTTTCTTCAGCTCCTCAGTGACTGCATCCATGCACTGCTGCATGACAGCCTTCGCGTCTTTCTCCTCACCCGTCAAAAACTTGTCGTAGAACGGGCGCGCGATCTGGAACTGCTTCAGGCCGAACAAATGATTCGTGATCGCTTTGGCAATCGGCAGTTGGCCGTAGATCGTGTTCACCGCTTCGGGCAACCACTCGGGACGATTCTCGCCCCATGCTTTGTAGATGCTGGTATAGGGCGGCAGTTGCACCGGATGGCCGGACGGCGTGCCTACGATGCTATCCTTCCAGATCTGCATGTCGTAGGTGATCTTCTTCATGTATTCCGCTGCTTTCTCCTTGTTCTTGCCATAGGTGAACAGGCACGCGCCGGTTGTCCAGAATACCGTGCTGCCTTCGCCGTTGGGGAACTTAGGCAAGGGCCCGATCTTGAGTTGCTGCGGATCCTTCCAGTTAGCTGCCATGCGGTAGGGCGCGTTGAAGTACTTGAAGTAGAACCCCGTCTTCTCCGCAGCGAAGGCAACCTCGTCAGGGGTGCCGTTGACGCCACCATCGGTCGCGCCCGGTTCGAGCAAGTTAGCCGGACCGTAATCTTTCAGCTTCTTCATCATCACCAACGCCTCGACAGCAGCTTCGTTGGTAAAATCGAATCGCCCCTCTTCGGTGTATACCTTGGTGCTGAGGCTGTGCGTAATCGGAGCCAACGAGCGCCAACCTTGGGGATCGTACACGACGCCATATGGCGCAGCTTTGCTTTCGACAATTGCCGCAGCAGCCGCAAGCACATCATCCCAGGTCTTGGGCATGTCGGCCACCCCAGCCTTGTCAGTGATGCCGCTGTGCCGACCCATGCCGGTAATGTCGAGCAAGAACGGCCAGCTATAGAGTTTGCCGTCCACGGTGCATTCTTCGCGGATGGAAGGGATGATGTCGTCAAGCACGTCTTTAGGAATGTAGTTGTCCCATGGTTCGATCACGCCAGCATGAATGAGCTGCGTCATTTCGACGAAGGGGGTCATGCCGACATAGACATCCCACGTGCTCTCCTTGTTTTTGGCCTCGGCCACGAATCGCTCGATGCCAAACCCTTCAACCGGCGCGATCTCCGCCTTCACGCCCGGCGAAGTGTTGTTGACCTCGGTCAGATGTGGGTGCAAATCAATGATCCACTGATAGAAAGTAGGCGTGAGCGGGCGCTCCCCGGATATCACGGCCGGCGCTGCCGGCGCCGCGGGTGCAGCAGCATCGGGGGCAGCCGGCGGTCCTGAAGGCGGCGGAGCAGCACACGCAGCCAAAGCCGCAGTGCCTCCCACCACGGCTGAGGCCCTGAGGAATTGACGGCGGTTGAACTTCTTGTTCGCTAGCGATGACATATCGAAACCTCCTGGTAAAATGATTAGGTCTCTTCAGATAGATGATCGGGTCTCACCTGAAAATCACGCTCGTGTTTCTGAAATGGCGAACCGAAGCACGTACTACGATGGTGGCGAAGCATCACGCACGTAGCGTAGGATTGTAGTAACCTCCGCGAGGATGTCAAAATCGGCGGCTAATATCGCGTACTGCGGCTTTGGGACGCACGCCGGCCAATCGCCCATGACGCTATGCACCCCATTTTGGCTCTAGAATACCGCGCATGAAGAATTATCCCGACGTGCGCGATTCGATTGTGGACACGATCGGTCGCACACCGCTCGTGCGGCTGCACAAGGTGACCCGCGGCGTCGCGCCGGACGTGCTGGCGAAGGTCGAGTATTTCAATCCCGGCGGCAGCGTCAAGGATCGCATCGGCATCGCGATCATCGAGGACGCCGAACGCGCGGGGAAGCTCAAACCGGGCGGCACGATCGTCGAGGCCACCAGCGGCAACACCGGCGTCGGCCTCGCCATCGCAGCAGCGGTAAAGGGTTACAAGTGCATCTTCGTCATGCCCGACAAGATGAGCGACGAGAAGATCCGCACCCTGCGCGCTTACGGCGCCAAGGTGGTGATCACGCCGACGGCGGTGGACAAGGATGATCCCCGCAGCTACTACAAAGTGGCCGAGCGACTGGTGCGCGAGACGCCCAACGCCATCCTGGGCAATCAGTATCACAATCCGGCCAACCCGGCCATCCACTACGCCACTACCGGGCCGGAGATCTGGGAGCAGACCGGCGGCCAGATTGACGTCTTCGTCGCCGGCATGGGCACTGGCGGCACGATCACCGGCGTGGCGCGCTATCTGCGCGAGCGCAAGCCGGACATTAAGATCGTCGGCGTGGATGTGGCCGGCTCATTGCTGCTCGACACCTGGAAGCAGGGCAAAGTGCCCGAACACCCCATCCTCAAGACCTACAAGCTGGAGGGCATCGGCGAAGACTTCATCCCCAGCACGCTCGACTTGGGCGTGTGCGATCTGGTGGTGCAGGTGAACGACCGCGAGTCGTTCCTGATGGCGCGGCGCATCGTGCGCGAAGAGGGCATCTTCGTCGGCGGCTCGTGCGGCGCGGCAGTCGCCGGCGCGCTGAAGGCAATCCCCCAGCTTGGATTAACTGCCAATCACACTGTGGTGGTGCTGCTGCCGGACAACGGCGCGCGTTACCTCACCAAGTTCTTCGACGACAACTGGATGCGCGAGAACGGCTTTTTGAACACCGATTGGAATCAGGGCACAGTGGGGGATTTCATCCAGGCCAGCCCGCTGCGGCCGGTGGTCACAGCGCGCGCCGGAGAGACGCTGAGCGCGGTGATCAAGCGCATGAAGCAGCACGACTTCTCACAACTGCCGGTCGTCAACGGTGATGGCAAGCTGCAGGGCATGGTGAGCGAGAGCGACATCTTGAACTACATGCTGGATAACTCGCACGCGTCGTTCGACGAGGTGACGATCACCGCGCTGATTCGCGAAGCCGCCACGGTGAACGAGAGCACCCCGCTCAACTCATTGAGCGACATCCTGCAAAAGGCGAAGGCGGCCGTGTTGGTGGATCAAGACCATCGCGTGAACGGCGTGATCACCATGATGGACGTGATTGACTTTCTGGCAGCTTGAGGGCGTGTTGAGCTGAGCGTTCAAGCAAGCGGCGCAAAACGAAGCCTTCCCATCCGCCTATGAATGCCATCGCTACGAGCGAACCGTTTGCCATCGCCCGGGCCGGCCTGTTCGATCTGCTATCCATCTGGCGGGTGGAGCAGGCAGCTTTCGGCAGCGACGCCTACGACCTGCTTACGCTGTTGGGCATGGCGCTCACACCGGGAATGGTGCGCCTGAAGGCCGTAGTGGATGCTCGCATGATCGGGTTCGTGGCGGGCGAGATCAACAAGCGAGAAGGCTGCGGCTGGATCATCACCATTGCCGTTCATCCGCGTGCGCAGGGGCGGGGTATCGGCAAAGTGCTCTTGCTGGCCACAGAGCGGGCGCTTGGCGCGCCGCGCATCAAGCTGACCGTGCGGCGCAGCAACACGCGCGCGATTTCACTGTATGAACGCTGCGGCTACGCCTGGGTGAACACCTATCGTCGGTATTACCACGACGGCGAGGACGGTCTGGTGATGGAGAAATGGCTAGGTGGCGTGTAATTCGGGGGATTGCGACGGCCGCTTCTTGCGGGCGCGCCTGGGCGCTGCGTTCGCGCGCGCCTCGCGCGGCGTCGTGAACGGCAGATACGCCAGATAGCGCCGATACACGGCGTCGAACTCGCCGGCCTCGACCAGCTTTTCGTGCGCATACTGCCGGATGGTGTTGGACAGGTTGTAGCGCGGCTGTCCGCTGCGCTCGTCTACAGTCACCAGCGACTTGTTCACCAGTTGTGTGAGCAGGTTAAGCACGTCTTCCCTGCGCAAGACAACCAGCGTCGCCGCTTCGCCCTCCGGCTCCCAGGTGCACACCGCCTCGGCCAGCTCCAACGTCCAATCGGCGGGGAAGATGGCGAGCCGACGCAGCAGCGCGCGTTCGGCCTCGGAAAGCAAGTCATAGCTCCAATCCATCATCGTGCGCAGCGTTTGCTGTTTGGGCGGCGCGAGGCGATTGCCGCCGGTGAGCAAGCCAAATCGGTCGTCCAGCCGCGCCGCAATCTGTTCCAGCGAGAGCACGCGCAACCGCGCCGCCGCCAGCTCAATGGCCAGCGGCAGACCGTCGAGCTGCTGGCACACCTGCACGAGCAAGGCTTCGCCGTTCGCATCCAGCGCGAATTCCGGGCGGACTGCCTTAGCCCGCTCGAGGAACAATTGCATCGCCTCTTCGCAACGCATGGGCGGCACCTGCCAGGTGATCTCGCCCGGCACGTTCAACGGCTCGCGGCTGGTAGCGAGCACGGTCAGGTTGGGGCACATCTGCACCAGACGCACGGCCAGCGTCGCGCACGCGCCAATCAGGTGCTCGCATGTGTCCAGCACGATCAGCGCACGCTCTTCCAGAAGCCGGTCGCGCAGCGATTCGACGGTAATTGTGTCTTGCGCCAGCATGCCAATTGCTAACGCCACAGCGTGCGCCACGCGCGCGCCATCCTGAAGCGATGCCAACGGCACAACCCATACGCCGTCGGGATACAGCGGCAGCACCTCGGAAGCGACTTGTACGGCGAGGCGCGTTTTGCCCACACCGCCCGGCCCGGTCAACGTCAACAAGCGCGTCTCGCCGAGCAACTGCTTGACCTCGGCGATTTCCTCGGCACGGCCGACGAAGCTGGTCAACTGCATGCGCAGGTTGGTGGGGGGCCCCTGCCCGACGCGTGGCGCACCGGCTTTGAGCATGTGGCGCATCTCGCGCGCCGACTCGGCCAACCGGATCAACTGATGCGCCGCTTCTGGATCGTCCTTCAATCCCAGCGCCTCGATGAACTGGGCACGGACCACCGCCGGATCAGGCATGCGTTGGCTGCCCTCCAGCCGCGCGATATGCGCCTCGGAGTAGCCGACGGCGGCGCCCAGCTCGCGCTGGGTCAACCGGGCGCGGCGGCGCAAGTAGCGCAAGTATTCACCAAACACGGTGAACGCGGCGGGAGACGGCGTTTCCGTCATGCTGGCATTGTAAACAAGACACTGCTTGCATTCTACTGACGGCGCGTGAAGGACCTATAAATGAGCGCGCACAAGCGCTTCGATTTGCGAAGCGGATGAATCGGTACGCAACGCTCGGTGAAGTCGGCGCAAAGTCGGCTGCGACGATGGTTAGCTGCGGCTTCGGTCGCCGGCAACCTGACTTGTCAAAACTTGTCGCCGCGACTGGCAAGGGCGCGGACAGAAAAAGTCAACTTTTCGCGCGCACGATCGCCTATAAAAGCGTCGTGGGCGATACGCGCCCGCCTGAAATCGAACACAGGAGGTAAGGATATGTTTACCTACATAGATGCTACATACGCGAAGATGCGTTACGAAGAGATGTTGAAGGAGGCCGAGGAACAGCGCCGGTTCGCGCAGGTTGCAGCGCAGAACCCGGGTGCGCTACGGCGCGCGCTCGCTGCGTTGGCGCACGCTTTCGCGCCCAACCGCGCGCCGGACGAAGCAGCGCCAGCGCCGACCATGCGCAAGGGCCTGGCAGCCGAGTGACGATTCGATGCATGAAAGACCCCGCGGCACAAGCGGGGTCTTTTGCTTTTCCCTCACGGCTCAACCCCGCGGGATTAAATCGCCTTCAACACCTTATCGTCCACTGGCCCGGTCGGACCAGCTTCCTTGATCGTCTCCAGGGCGATAGTCGTTACTGTGCGCGACACATTTTTGATCGCGCGCAACCGATTGAGCAAATCCTGCAAGCCGCGCGGCGAGTCGGTGCGCACCTTCAGCAGATAACTGTCTTCCCCATCTACGCTGTAGCACTCCACAATGCGCGGCTCGCGATGGACGAAGCGTTCAAATGCGTCGTCCCCTTTGCGCGCCGGCACAGATGAGGTGGTGACGCGGATGAAGGCCACGAAACCCTGGCCGATCTTGGCCGGATCGAGCGTCGCCGCGTAGCCGCGGATCACGCCGGCCTGCTCCAGCCGCTGCACCCGTGCATATACCGACGGGCCGGTCAGCCCCACCGCTTTGCCGATTGCAGCATGCGTCAGCCGGCCGTTCGACCGCAACAGTTGCAGGATCTTGATGTCTATGTCATCGAGCGAAATTGACGAATTGTTCATTGGCGATACAATCGATTTACAAACGATTCATTTGTCACTTGGCCGACCTTTCTAATAACAGGTCGACGCTCCGCCGGCAGGAGGATATTACGATGAAACTCGACCAGCGCAAGATCGCGCGCGTGCTGTTCGATGAATACCACAGCGAGGCATGGTCTATCTCGCCCGATGTCGCTCGCCAGATGCAGCCCGAGGCGCCGTTCGACTCGTCCTACGCCCAGGCGGCACAAGCGCTGGCGCAGCGAGACTTCATCGTCGAGCGCAATGCGGACGCCCCGCTGACGGCCGAACTACTCCGCACGGCGGATGTGCTCGTCATCGCGCATCCGTCCGAGCGCAAGTGGGAGCATACGACGAACACCAACTCGCCACGCCTGGCCAGTGAGGAGATCACCGCAATCCGCGACTTCGTGCGCGCCGGCGGTGGCTTGATCGTGCTGGGCGAGACCGAACAGGACAAATACGGCAACAACTTGAACGACCTGCTGGCCGAGTTCGGGGTATGCGTCGAGAACGCCACGGTCTTCGACTACACGCACTACCATCGTGTCTCAAGCTGGATCCTGGTCCAGCCGAGCACGAACGGCGTCGCCCAAACCGGCCTGTTGAATCGGGTGCGCCGGGCTTGCTTCTACCGCGCCGGCGTGCTGCAAGTCCACGGCGATGCCCAGCCGGTGATGTTCACCTCGGACGCCGCACAGCCACCACAGCGGCCGGTGATGGCTGCGACGACCTACGGCCGCGGGCGAGTGGTCGTCGTCGCCGACTCGGACTGGCTCGGCGACGAGTTCATCGGGGAGCATGATCATCGCCAGCTCTGGCTCAACATCGTCTACTGGGCCGCGCAGCCGGCGTTCGCGCACACTGCGGACAACGTTGCACCGGCGCGGCACGCGGACGATGCAGATTGGCTAGCGCTCAAGGACGCCGTCAACGCACTGCGTCGCTGGCAACAGCCGGACGGTTCGCTCAACCCAGTGCAGGCCACGCCCGAACAGGCCGGGGCGCTCATCGAGCGCATGATCGCCGCCGTTACCGCGCTGCGGCCGCGCTTCTCGCACCTTGCGGCTTATCACGACGCTGTCATCGCCGACCTGCGCACGTGGGTCGCCGGCGGTTGCAAAAAGCCGGACTTCGCGCAGTCGCTGGCCACGTTCAACCCACAAGCGATGCGGCGCGACGGCATCGAGCATCTCGTCGTCTTTCCGATGTACACGCCAAACGGCAGTAGCGACACGCGCTTCGAGGCGCTGTGGGTGCGCACGCCCTGGCCGGACTGGCTCGACCATCTCGAACAGGCGAAATATCACAACGACAAGTTCGTACCGCTCATGCTGCTGGACCACACGGAAGGTTACGCCAGCGAGTGCGCCGTGCTGTTTCCCGAAACGGTCTCTGTCGCGGCGAAGGCGACCAACAACTTCGGCGGCATTTTCTGCGACCGCGAGGCAGCGCGATACCGCCGGGCGATCAGCCGGGCGGCGCGCGTCCTCAACTTCACCCTGCCGCCCGACATGGCCGCCTGGATTCAATCACCGGACTCGGTGCGCGAGATCTACATGCTGTGGGACTTGATCCACGACACCTCGCACAGCCACGGCGAGTTGCCATTCGACCCATTCATGATCCGCCAGCGCCTGCCCTACTGGATGTATTCGCTGGAGGAGCTGCGCGTGGACCTGTGGAGCTTCTGCGAGTCGGTCGAGCTAGAGCGAGAATTTCCGTTCGCCCACTACGTGCAATATGCCATTCTGCTCGACCGCATCCTGCGCTTCCCGATCACCGGCAGCCGCGTGCGTAACTACGACGGCCTGGGCGGGCAGTTGCTATTTGCTTTCTTGCACCAGAGAGGCGTGGTGCAGTGGCGCGACAACACACTAGGCGTGGACTGGGACGCGCTACCGGCTACCATCGGCGAGCTGCGCGCGCAGATTGACGATCTGTATCGCGCCGGCATTGACATGACGAAGGTGCAATATTGGATCGCTGCGTACGACTTCATCTCCCAGTACGTGCGGCCGAATATCGCCTCGAAGTGGCAGAGGAGCAGTCGCGTCTTGCAAGACGAAAGCGACCCGAAGGCATGGATCGCACAGGTTAACGACGACGAATTCCCGCTCAGCCTGTTCTATCAGACTTTGCAGAAGAAGATGGCCGCGCTCGATGAAGCGCGGTAGCAGCTGGCTCCACCGCCCCCTTCCGCAATCACGAAGGCGCGAGGGCATCCAGCACTCCGCTGCTTCGCGTCTCCGTGGTTACCCGGGGCCCGCACCGCTGTGCTGCAATGAACGATCAACGTGCTTCGGTAGAATGTACTGCATGAGATGATTCGCGGGCCAGTAGGTCCGCGATTGCATTGATATCTGATTCGGAGCATATAAAGATGGCAGATAAACTGGCAATCATCGGCGCCGGGCCGGCCGGGTTGACAGCAGCGCTCTATGCCGGCCGCGCATTCCTCGAGCCGCTGGTGTTCGTCGGCCCGGCGTTTGGGGGTCAGATCGCGACGACGACCGAAGTGGAGAACTTTCCGGGCTTCCCCGACGGCCTGCAAGGGCCAGAACTGACCGCGCTGATGCGCCAGCAAGCCGAGAAATTCGGCGCGCGCATGATCGAGGAGACCATCGAAAAGGTGGACTTCTCGCGGCGGCCATTCAAGCTGTGGTCATCCAGCCGTGAATACGAAGTCGAGGCCGTCATCGTGGCTACCGGCGCCACGCCGCGCAAGCTGGGCATCCCCGGCGAGGAAGAGTTCATCGGGCGCGGCGTGAGCTACTGCGCCACTTGCGATGGTTTCTTCTTCCGCGAAAAGGAGATCATGGTGGTCGGCGGCGGCGACAGCGCCTTCCAGGAAGGCCTGTTCCTGACCAAGTTCGGCAAGCGCGTGCGCATTGTGCATCGCCGCGACGAGTTCCGCGCCGGCGCTGTGCTGCAACAGCGCGCCATGCAGAACGCCAAGATCGAGTTCATCAAGAGCGCCGTCGTGGAGCGCATCATCGGCAACGGCAAAGTAAGCGCGGCGGTGCTGAGGAGCACCAAGACCAACGAGACGTGGACAGAGCCGGTGGATGGCTTCTTCGTTTTCATCGGCCACGAGCCGAATACGCAGATGTTCAAAGGCCAGTTGGCGATGGACGAGGACGGCTATCTGATCGTGGACAAACGCCTGCATACCAGCGTGCCCGGCGTGTTCGCCGCCGGCGAGGCGCATGACAACTGGTTTAAGCAGGCGATCACCAGCGCCGGCTTTGGCTGCATGGCCGCGATGGAAGCGGAGAAGTTCGTGGCGACGCTTGAAAGCGAGCGGGCCGGCGCTGCGGCGCAGTGAGGCGGAGTGAGTCTTGCCCGTCGCCGCGCCGCGCAACGGATAGCGACGCGCACTTTCCTGCTCGGCAAGCGCGGCTACAATTCTGCTGCGTAGCATCCTATGGCCAACCTCTCCCGCCTGGAAGAGGCGATTGCGCGCGGCGGCTATTCGGCACTGCTCGACCGCGTGCTGATTACGGAGGAACAGCTCAATCGGCGCGTCGCCGAACTGGGCGCGCAAATCTCGTCCGACTACGCCGGCAAGACGCCGTTGCTGGTGTGCATCCTGCGCGGCGGCGTGATGTTCCTCGCCGACCTGATGAAGCACATCAGCGCGCCGCACCACGTGGACTTCATGGCCGTATCGTCCTACGGCATCGGCGCGCGGGCCACGCGCGGCCAGCCGCGCATCACGCTCGACCTAAATACCGACGTGCGCGGACGCCATGTGTTGCTCGTCGAAGACATCATTGACAGCGGCCACACGATTGACCACGTGTTGCGCTTGTTGCAGACGCGCGAGCCGGCCAGCCTGCGCGTGTGCGCGCTGCTCAACAAGCCGGCCCGCCGCGAGGTCTACGTGCCGATCAGCTACCTGGGCTTCGAGATCCCCGATGAATTTGTGTTCGGCTACGGCCTCGACCTTGACGAATACTTCCGCAACCTGCCTTTCATCGGTGTAGTGAAGAAAGAGTATCAGTAACAAAAGCTCGCAGCTCAAAACCCATGAAACTTCACTGGGGTATTCTCTCCACCGGCAACATTGCCAGAACGTTCGCCGCCGGCGTGCGACGCTCGTCTACAGGCAGCCTGGTCGCCGTCGCCAGCCGGTCGCAGTCATCCGCCGATCAATTCGGCGACGAATTCGACATTCCCAAGCGCTACGCCGGTTACGAGGCGCTGCTGGCCGACCCGGACGTAGACGCCGTGTATATCGCCACACCGCATCCGCTGCACGCCGAATGGGCCATCAACGCTGCCGAGGCCGGCAAGCACATCCTGTGCGAGAAGCCGCTCGCGTTGAACTATCCGCAGGCGCAAGCCGTGATCGAGGCGGCCCGCGAACACGACGTCTTCCTGATGGAGGCGTTCATGTATCGCTGCCATCCGCAAACCGCCAGGCTGGTCGAGCTGATCCGACAGGGCGTCATCGGCGATGTGCGGATGATTCAAGCCGCGTTCGGCTTCCACGCGCGCGTCGGCCCGGAGCATCGCCTGCTCAGCAATGCGCTGGGCGGCGGCGCCATCCTCGACGTCGGCTGCTATCCGGTCTCGATGGCGCGCCTGATCGCCGGCGCGACGCTTGGGCGCGACTTCGCCAACCCGGTCAAGGTGTTCGGCGCGGGCAAACTGAATCCAACCACCGGCGTGGATGAGTACGCCGCCGGCACGCTCGAATTCGAGGGCGGCATCGTCGCGCAAATCGCGACCGGCGTGCTGCTGGACATGCGCAACGTCGTCCATATCTTCGGCGCCGAAGGCGACATCCTGCTCACCTCGCCATGGGTGCCGGCGCCTCACGGCGGCGTGACCGACATCATCGTGCAGCGTCGCGGCGAGCCGAAGCGCATCGTCGAAGTCGAGTGCGACGAATGGCTCTATGCCATTGAGGCCGATACCGTCGCGCGCAACATCGAGCGTCGCCAGGCGCCCTCGCCGGCGATGAGCTGGGACGACTCGCTGGGCAACATGCACACGCTTGACCGCTGGCGACAGGCCATCGGCCTGACCTACGACCAAGAGCAGCCGGACGCGCCGGAGATGAAGCTGACGGTCAGCCGCCGGCCGCTCGCCCGGCGCAGCGATCACCGCATGTCATACGGCCGGATCGCCGGCGTGGACAAGCCGATCTCGCGGCTGGTGTTGGGCGTGGACAACCAGGAGAACATCGCCTACGCCTCGGTCATGCTCGATGCGTTCTTCGAGCACGGCGGCAACGCCTTCGACACCGCCTTCGTCTACGGCAACGGCAAACACGAGACGTTGCTCGGCCAGTGGATCCGCAATCGGGGCATCCGCGAGGAAGTGGTCATCCTTGACAAAGGCGCGCACACGCCGTTCTGCACGCCGGAGGATATGAACCGCCAGTTCGCCATCAGCTTGGAGCGCCTGCAAACCGACTATGTGGACATTTACATGCTGCACCGCGACAACCCGCAGGTGCCGGTGGGCGAATTCGTCGAGGCGCTGAACGAGCACTATCGCGCCGGCCGCATGCGCGCTTTCGGCGGGTCGAACTGGACGATCGAGCGCATCGAGGCGGCAAACGCCTACGCCGCCGCGCATGGCTTGCAGGGCTTTAGCGCGATCAGCAACAACTTTAGCCTGGCGCGCATGGTTGAGCCGCCCTGGGAAGGCTGCCTGAGCGCGAGCACGCCGGAGTTCCGCGCATGGCTGACGCGCGCGCAGATGCCGCTGCTGCCGTGGTCGTCGCAAGCGCGCGGCTTCTTCCTGGACGATACCGCGCCGGACTTCAAGGCCGACCCAGAGCGAGTGCGCTGCTGGTTCAGCGACGACAACTTCGAGCGGCTGCGCCGAGCGCGCGAATTGGCAAAGAAATACGGGGTGCTGCCGATCAACATCGCGCTGGCCTACGTGCTGCATCAGCCCTTCCCCACCTTCCCGTTGATCGGCCCGCGCACGCTCTACGAGCTGCGCACGTCTCTGCCGGCGCTGGACGTGACGCTCACCCCCGACGAAGTGAAGTGGTTGAACCTGGAGGCGTGAAGTCGCGCCCCGGCGCGGGAATCACCGGCGGCCGGACGATCGGTTAACCCGCAGCGATGCGGGCGCGCGTCCTATAATCACGCGCCATGCCGACGCGCATCCTGGCCATCGAGACTTCGTGCGACGAGACCGCAGCCGCCGTGATTGATGACGGCCGCTACATCCGCTCCAACATCATTGCCTCACAGACCGACCTGCATCAACGCTACGGCGGCGTGTTTCCAGAGATGGCTTCGCGGGCGCACGTCGAAGCGATCGGGCCGGTGATTCAGGCGGCGATGGCCGAAGCGCAAGCGTCTTGGGATTCGCTCAGCGCGGTCGCGGTGACAAAAGGGCCGGGGTTACCCGGCTCGCTCGTGGTGGGCGTCAACGCGGCCAAGGGCATCTGCCTGGCGCGCGACTTGCCGCTGATCGGCGTGAACCATCTCGAAGGGCACATCTACTCGCACTGGCTGGAGGCAGATAGCGGCGCCGCGCCGGTAGCACTTGCGCGCCAACGGTTGCATTCGGCATCGCCCTTCCCGCTGGTGGCGCTCATCGTCTCCGGCGGGCACACCGAGCTGGTGCTGATGCGCGGTCATGGGCAATATCAGCTCCTCGGCCATACCGTAGATGACGCCGTAGGCGAGGCGTTCGACAAGGTGGCGCGCCTGCTCAACTTGGGCTACCCCGGCGGGCCGGCGATCCAGAAGGCGGCTGAGTCCGGCGATCCACAACGCTTCAAGTTCTCGCGCCCGCGTGTGTCGCTGGGGACGAAGACGGTTCGCGCAACCAGCGACGAATACATGTTTTCGTTCAGCGGGGCCAAGACGCACGCCCTGCGGCTAGTGCAAGACTGTATCAACGCAGACGGCGGCCTCGCGTCTCGCGCGCCGGTCAGCGACATCGCCGCTTCCTTCCAGGACGCCGTGACGGACTGGCTGGTGGAGAAAACGGCGCGGGCAGCGGACGCCTTCGGCGTAAAGGCGGTGCTGGTCGGCGGCGGCGTCTCGGCCAACAGATTGTTGCGCGAGAAGATGACGGCGCGCTTCGGCGCGGCAGTCTCGTTCCCGCCGCCGGCGCTGTGCACCGACAACGCGGCGATGATCGGCGCGGCCGGTTACTACGCTTTTATGCGCGGCATTCGCGACGACCTGGGGATGGACGTAGCACCGGATTTGAAGCTCGGCTGATCGCGCGCGAACGGCTCAGTCGCTCCCGAATCGGCGCACATCAAGCCAAACTGCTGACTGACTGTAGGTTGACATGGAATACGAAGTCGTCATCGGCATGGAGACCCATGTCGAGCTGGATACTCACAGCAAGATGTTCTGCGCGTGTAGCGCGCGCTTCTTCGGCGCAGAGCCGAACGTGAATGTGTGCCCGGTGTGCCTGGGCATGCCGGGGGCGCTGCCGGTCATCAACCGGCGCGCCGTCGAGTTCGCCACGATGGTGGGCCTCGCGCTGAACTGCCAGATCGCCCGACACACCTTCTGGGAACGCAAGTCGTACTGGTACCCCGACCTGCCCAAGGGCTATCAAATCTCGCAATACCAGCGTCCGCTGGCCTACGACGGCTGGCTGGACGTGGACGTGCGCGACCTGAGCACCGGCAATTGGAGCGAAGAGAGCGTCCGCCGGCGCATCCGCATCCGGCGCGCGCATCTAGAAGAGGACACCGGCAAACTCACCCATGTGGGTGATAAGTCGTATGTGGACTACAACCGCAGCGGCGTGCCATTGCTGGAGATCGTGACCGAGCCGGACATCCGCAGCGCCGACGAAGCCTACGCCTACCTCAGCGCATTGCAACAGCTCGTGCGTTACCTGGGGGTGAGCACGGGCGACATGGAAAAGGGCGCTATGCGCTGCGAACCGAACATGAGCCTGCGGCTCAAGGGCAGCGAGGGTTTCGGGGTAAAGGTCGAGATCAAGAACCTGAACTCGCTGCGCGCCGTGCGCGACGCCATCGCCTACGAAGTCCGCCGGCAAACGGCCCTACTCGAGCGCGGCGAGGCTGTGCAGCAGGTGACGATGGGCTGGGACGAGAGCCGTGGCGTGACGGTGGTACAGCGCGAGAAGGAGAGCGCGCACGATTACCGCTACTTCCCCGAACCGGACTTGCCGCCGCTGGCGATAGATGCCGCCTGGCTGGAGGACGTGCGTCGGCGCGTGCCGGAGCTGGCGCTGGCGCGTCAAGACCGTTACCGCCGCGACTTTGGGCTGAGCGCCTACGACGCTGTGCAGTTGACGAGCGACCGCGCCATCGCCGATTGGTTCGAGCAGGTCATTGTGGCTGCCCCCGTCGGAGACTTGCGCGCCCGCGCTAAAGCGGCTGCCAACTGGATTCAGACCGAAGTCTTCCGGCTGATGAAGGCTAACGCCATCCCCAACGCCGAGATTGCCAGCATTAAGCCGCAGCCGCAACAACTGGCCGAGTTGATCGGGCTGGTCGATCAGCAAGTCATCAATCTCAACACGGCGCGCCAGGTGTTCGAGGAGATGTTTGCCACCGGCGCGGCTCCCAGGGCCATCGTCGAAGCCAAAGGGCTGGCGCAGGTGAGCGACGCGGATGCGCTTCGCCAGGTCGTCGCCGAGGTGATTGCGGCGCATCCCGGCCAAGTACAGCAATACCGCAACGGCCAGGAGAAGGTGTTCGGCTTCCTCGTCGGTCAGGTGATGAAGGTGACCAAAGGCAAAGGCAACGCCCAGGTGATCAACCAGTTGCTGCGCGAGGCGTTGAAGCCTTAAAAGCGCTTCGCGCGTCGTTCAGGGACGACTCCGCCTACGCCGGCCCGACGTGCTCTTGGCCAAAGTACAGCCGGGCAGCGTTGTGATGGAAGATGTCCAAGGCAGCCGCGTCGGCCTCCGCCGGCGACAAGTCGCCATCGGCGACGGCTTCCGAAAGCACTTCGGCGATGACCTCGCGTCCGCAGCACGCGCCGAGGTAGAACGTCTCTGGGATGAGGTGGGCGTCGGTGGAGAACATGATCTTGCTGATCGGCGCTAACTCCAACGCCGCGCGCGCGGCGAAGCGCATCCCAGCGCGGCTCAGGTAAGGCAAAGCCAAGCCCAGGTCGAGATAAGCGTTCGGGTAGACAGCGGCCAGGTATCCCCCTTCGCGCGTGAAGGGATAGCCTGCGTGCAGCAGCACAATCGGCGCGCGACGCAGCGTGGCGTCCTCGAAGATCGGGCGTAGGTGCAGCGGGTTGGCCGTCCGCAGATCCAGGTCGGGATCGCCGAAGCCGGTGTGGAATTGCACCGGCAGGCCATCGCGCGCGGCAATCTCCAGCGCCGCCCACACCAACCAATCGTTGAGCGCCTTGTGCGCGATGCGCACCGGCTCGCCCTGCTCGGCGCACGCGCGCAGCTCGGCGAAAGCGCGCTCAGCGCCTTGTGTGTCTATCGGCCGAATATCCAGACCGGTGCGATAAGCGATGATGCTCTTGAAGCCGACCACGTCCGGCCCACGCGCCTCCAGCTCAGCGCGAAAAGCGTCGCAGAACGCCGGCCACGTTGCGTGCTGGGCGATCAACCGCGCCGCCGCATGCTCAATGCGGATGAAGCGATAGGTGGGGGCGAACCGGTTGTGCCACGCTGTCGGCATGATGCGATCCGGCATGAAACCATCATCCAACAGCAGCGCCGCGAAGCCGCCGGCGTCGAACAGGGCCTGCGCCGTCTGCTCATAGCCCAGCCGTCGGCGCGCATCAAGCAATCCGTCCAAGGTGGGTTCGCAGCCCAACACTTCGGAGAGCTGGCGCAGGCTGCGCTTGAAGAACAGCGTCTCGCGCACATGTTGAGAGACGATTTCCTGCGCGTAGCCTTCGGTAAACGCGGCGGTCAAGGTAAAGCCGGCCATCGCTTCCGGCGTGAGCAGGTTGTGCGCGTGATGGTCGAGGATGCGAATGTGGCTGAGATCCATAGGCAGGCGTCGCGCGCCGAGTGTGGGGCCGCTCAGTCGTTGCCGAGCATGACTCGTTAGTAGCGTTCCAGCAACAGCCGCACCTCTTCCTCATGCGGCATGTCCTTCATTGCTTCCCACTCGGCGCAGCGCACGGCCAAATAAGAACGAGACAGGTCGCTCCCCAGCGCGTCGAGCAAGACCACGTCCTGCTGCAGCGCCTCGATAGCCTCTCCCAGTGAGGACGGTAGCCGGCGAATGTCGCGCGCCGCGCGGACTTCATCGGAAAGGTCAGCCGGGTCACCGGTGACCGGGTCTCCCAGATGCATACCTTTAGTGATGCCGTCTAGGCCGGCAGCGATGAGGGCGCCGAGCGCCAGGTATGGGTTGGCCGTGGCGTCGGATGTCTTCAATTCGATGTTGGTGATGGGTCGTCCGGCGGAGGGTTGCGGCGCGCGCAAAGCGGCCTCGCGATTGCCGATGCCCCAGCAGGTGTATGCGCCGCTCCAGAAGCGCGGGCGAATGCGCTTGAAGCTGTTGGTGCTGGGCGTCGTAAGCGCCATGAGCGCCGGCAGATGGCGCAACACGCCGGCCATGAACGCGCGCATCTCTGCGGTCAGTTGGTGGGGTTGACCCGGCTCAACGACAATGCTGCGCCCGTCGCGTTGCAGGCTGAAGTGCAAATGGGCGCCGTTGCCGGCCTTGTCCGGGTAAATCTTCGGGACGAACGAAGCCAGCACGCCATGCTGGTGCGCCACAGCTTTCACCGTCTCGCGGAAGATGATCTGGTTGTCGGCGGCGCGCAGGGCGTCGGCGTAGCGCACCGGCAGCTCGAACTGGCCGGGGCCGGACTCTGGGTAGGTCATCTCCACCTGCAAGCCTTGCGCCTCCAGGGCATCGGTGATGGCGTTGATGATCGGCGCGGCCTGGTCGAGCGCCCATGTTTGGCAAAAGACCGTCGTGTCGAACGGCTGAGGGCCATGCTGCGATGGACGCAGCAAAGAGAACTCGTTCTCGAAAGCAGCGAAGACCTGCAGGCCATGCTCAGCAGCGCGGGCGATCATGCGGCGCAGGAAGCTGCGCGGGCAGTGCGCCCACGGCTGCTCACCATCGTAAATGTCGGTGAGCACGCGGGCGTGGCCGGGAGCGTAGGGCAATGGGGAGAATGTGCGCCAGTCGGCGCGCATATGCGCTTCGCCGGCCGGTGTGAGGCCGCTGCCCGGCGCCAGCGCGTCATACATCACTGGCAGCGCCTGCTGCGCGGCGGCGATGCCCACGCCTTCGCCGTCCAGGTAATCCTGGATAAACGTCGTGCGCACGGCCTTGGCGCGGATGACGTTGGCGTTGTCGCACCAGATGAAGCGCACGAAGCGCACGTCGTGTTGTTGGACTAGAGTGAGGACGTCGTTCGCGGCAGTCATTGAGTTCCTCAGCGCAAAAGGTTCGCGGGCATGGTCGCGCACGCCCGCGAACGTCTATCTAACTAACTTGCAACGAGCCGAAGCCGACCTACGGCTTGATTTCTTTGACGAAGGAGTATTTGCCGTCTTGCACCTTGATGATGGTGACCGACTTGTCGGGTTTGCGTTGGCCTTCCTTATACGTGATCTGGCCGGTGACGGCGTCGAAGCCCTTCGTGGCGGCCAAAGCATCGCGGATCGCCCTGGGGTCGGTCGAACCGGCGCGCTTGATGGCGTCGGCGATGAGGTTCATCGTGTCGTAGCCCAGCGCAGCAAAGGCGTTCTCCGGCGCGCGGCCATATTCCTCGGTGTACGCCTTGACGAAGTTCTGCACCTTCGCGTCGGGGTTGTCCAGCCCGGCGTGGGTGGAGTAGTACACGTCGTCGGCGTTTTCGCCGGCCACTTCGGCGATCAACGTCGTGTCAAAGCCATCGCCGGAAATGATCGGCTGGGTCAGGCCGGCTTCGCGAAATTGCTTGGTGGTTAGGCCAGCTTCGCTAGGCACTGCCGAGATGAACAACACGTCCGGCTGCGGGTTGAGCGCCTTCACCTTCGCAATCTGAGCCGAGAAGTCGGTATCGCCGGACTTGTAGATGTCTTCGAGCACGATGGTGCCGCCGCGTCCGGTGAAGCGCTCCTTGAAGAACTTGGCCAATGCTGTGGTGAAGTCATAGGCCTGGTCCACCAACATGTATGCCGTCTTCGCACCGAGGTCGTCAATGGCGTAGTCAGCAATGGCGTAAGCCTGGGCATCGTCGCCGAAGGGCGCCATGAAGAAGAAGTCGCCCACCTGATCGGGCAGCGATGGCAGGGTCGCGCCGGCGGTGACGAAGGGGATGCCGGCCTGCTGCGCAATCGGCCCGGCGGCCAGCGCGAAAGTGGAGTCGTTGAGTCCGCCGATGGCTACAACCTTGTGCACGTTGATCATCTCCGACGCGGCATTCGTCGTAGCGGTCTGGTCGGTCTTGCCGTCAATCGCGATTAGCTCGATCTGCTTGCCAAGCAGGCCGCCGGCGGCGTTGATCTGCTTCGCAGCCAGCTTCATGCCGTTCATGCCCGGCGCGTCAATCGAGGACATGCCGCCGGTCACGCCATAGAGCGCGCCGATCTTGATCGTCTCAGGGGCAGCGGGCTTTGGTTGCTGCACTGCGGGTTGTGCCGCTGGCGGTGGCGCCGCACAGGCAGCCGCCAGGAGTGAGATGGCGATTGTTATTGCAAATGAACCTATATGAGGATTGCGGGACATAGTGCTTTCTCCTTTTTGCGTTTAGAGTTGGGCATCTCTAACGTCGCGGAAGAGTGCGTCCAGCGGCAGGATTATAGGAATGACGCCGGAGCGCGCAAGTGCATAGCCTTAGAAGTGCAGAAACGTAGCAAATGTGCATGTTGGTAGACCGACAGGGCCTCAACGCCCATGGGGGTTTTGGGGACCGCCTTCAAGACCCTGTGTCAGGCTTCACGGGCAGCCTCGATCGTCGGTCGGCGACCCGATCTGCTCATGCCGGCCGAGGCCAGCATCTCCGGCAGCTCCCGCCGGCCCATCAACCCTTGCGGTCGGAAGAGCATGACGCCCAGCATCATCAGGGCAACGATGATTTGACTCAGACCGTAGAGCGGCTGACCGCCAATCGCCAACGTCGTCTCGACCCGACGTAAAAGCTCCGGCAGGAGCGTCATCAACACCGCGCCGATGACCGAGCCGCTGATGCTGCCGGCGCCGCCGATGACCACCATCGCCACCACGTTGAACGTCATCAAGAAGGCAAACGATGAAGGTGTGATCGCCGTGATCAGATGCGCCCACAACGCGCCGGCAATGCTGGCGAAGAAGGCGCCGCACACAAAGGCCAGCAGTCGTGTGCGAAAGACCGGCACGCCGCGACATGCGGCTGCCAGCTCATCTTCGCGCACGGCCATCATCGCTCGGCCCAGCGGAGAGCGCACAATCCGCCAGATGACGCCGACGGTGACCAGCATCCAGCCATACGCCCACAACAGCGTCGTGAACGGCGGCAGGCCGTTGATGCCGCGCGCGCCACGGGTGACCGGTTGCCAATTCAGCCCGATCACCTGCACGATGACCATCAGCCCCAACGTAGCCACGGCCAGGTAGTGCCCTCGCAATCGCAGCACCGGAATCCCCACCAGAAAGGCGACCACCGCCGCAAGCCCGCCGCCAATCAGCGCAGCCATGACGAACGGCAGCTCGACCTGGCCCAGCCACGCAGGCAGGTCTGGCAGGGCTACTGCTTTGACGCGCGCCGGCAAGGTCAGGATGGCCGATGTGTATGCGCCGATGGCCATAAACGCGGCATGACCCAGCGAGAAGTCGCCGCTGTAGCCGTTGGTCAGGTTGAGGCTGACGGCCAGAATGATGTTGATGGCGATCACCGCCAGAATGCGCTGGTAGTAGTCGTTCAACGCCGACTGCGCCAGGCCGGCCAGCCCCATCACGACAACGATCGAAATCAGTGGGACGAAGCGCCTCATGCGCGGTTCACCTCGCGCGCGCCTAGTAAACCAGATGGGCGCACCAACAACACGACAAGGAGCAGCACGAACACGAAGGCATCGCGATAACCGGAAACTTCCGGCGGCATGAACGCGACGAAGAACACCTCCGCGAAGCCAAGCAGATAGCCGCCTAACATGGCGCCGGGAATGTTGCCAATGCCACCGATCACCGCAGCGACGAACGCCTTCAAACCGGGCACGAAGCCTGTGAACGGATCTACGATGCCGAATTTGCCCGACCACAGCACGCCGGCCGCTGCAGCCAAGCCGGCGCTGATGGCAAATGCGACGGCGATCACCCGATTGACATCAACGCCCATCAACTGCGTGACGCGCACATTCTCGCTGCAGGCGCGCATGGCGATGCCGAGCGTTGTGCGTCGCACGAACACGGTAAGCGCAATCATCAGCACAATGGCCAACGCGATGATGACGATGTCCATCACAGAGAAGTTGAGGCCGAGCGCCTCGATGCGCTGCGTCAATCCAGCCGGCAGGCGCACCGGCCTGGGTTGCGCGGTCAGCGTCATCGTCGCCCCGTTCTCGATCAGTGAGCTGATGGCCAGCGAGGTAATCAACATCGCCACTTCCGGCGCGCCGCGCAACGGGCGATAGGCCAGCCGTTCGATCAATATGCCGAGCGCAGCAACGACAAACATCGGGATGATCAACGCTGCCCACGCCGGCAGCGCCAGCGTCGTCAGCGCCGCCAACGCCAAATACGCACCCACAGTCATCATGTCGCCGTGCGCGAAGTTGATCAGGCGCAGAATGCCGTACACCATCGTCAGGCCAATGGCGACCAGGGCGTAGATGCTGCCCATATTCAGGGCATTGATGAATTGTTGGAAGATATACGCAGGCGTGAGCAAAAGTTAGCCTCCTAAGTACGCCGCTTTCACTGCTGGGTCATCGGCCAACGCGCGCGACGGGCCGCTCGCTTTGATGTAGCCCGTCTCCATCACGTAGGCGCGGTCGGCCAGTTGCAAAGCGCGATAAGCGTTCTGCTCGACAAGCAGGATGGTGACGCCGTCCTGGCGCAGCGCCTCGATGACGCGGAAGATGGTCTCGACCACCATCGGCGCCAGCCCGAGCGACGGCTCATCGAGCAACAGCAGGCGGGGGCGACTCATGATGGCGCGGCCAATGGCCAACATTTGCTGTTCGCCGCCGCTGAGCGTGCCGGCGTATTGATTGCGCCGTTCGGCAAGGATCGGGAAGAGCGTGTTCACACGTGCAAGGTCGCGCGCCACGCCCTCGCGGTCAGCGCGGTGCGCCGCCGCCAGGCGCAGATTCTCAGCGACGGACAAGCGAGCAAATACCTGACGCCCCTCCGGGCAATGCACCACCCCTATCTGTACGATCTGGTGCGCGGGCAGGCGCGTCAGGTCATGCCCTTCAAAGCGGATTTGCCCCTCGCGTGGGCGCAGTAAGCCGGAGAGCGTCACCAGCGTCGTGGTCTTGCCGGCTCCGTTGCTGCCGATGAGCGCCACGATTTCGCCGGCGTTCACCTCCAACGAGACGCCTTTTAGGGCGTGGATGCGCCCGTAATACACATGCAGGTTGTGCACACTCAACATACAGACGGATCAGGCGGCAACGCCGAGATAGGCTTCGAGCACGCGCGGGTCTTGTTGAATGGCCTCCGGCGGCCCCTCGGCGATCAACTGGCCGTAGTTCAGCACTTGAATCCGCTGGCACACGCCCATGACCACGCGCATATTGTGCTCGATCAGAATAATTGCCAACTCCCGCTCACTGTGCAGGCGAGCAATCAAACGCATCAGTTCATCGGCCTCGGTAGGGTTCATGCCGGCTGCAGGCTCGTCGAGCAGCAGAAGCTTCGGCTGCGCGGCCAGCGCGATGGCGATCTCGAGGCGGCGCTGCAAGCCATACGGCAGCGCGTCGGCCGGCGCTTCAGCATATTCGGCCAAGCTCAATCGGTCGAGCAGTTCGCGCGCCTGCTGCTCCAGTTGCCGTTCGCGCGCCGCGAAACCGGGGAGGCGCAGCACCACTTCATGAAGCCTGTCGCGGCTGTGCGCTTGCAGTCCGATGCGCACATTGTCCAACACCGAAAGACGGCGAAACAGGCGGATGTTCTGAAAGGTGCGCGCGATGCCGGCGCGGCAAATGGCGTCGGGCGTGGCGCGGGTGATGTCTTGGCCGTCGAACACGATGCGCCCGCGCGTGGGTGGGGCGACGCCAGTAAGGGCATTGAACAGGGTCGTTTTGCCGGCGCCGTTCGGGCCAATCACGCCGACCAGATCGCGCTGCCCCAGCTCCAGCCGATAGCCCTGCAGCGCCTGCACGCCACGAAAGGACTTGGCTAAATCGCACACTTGCAAGAGCGGAGAGACGGACATGATATGTAGCGTATGGCGTCAATTGGGCAACGTGCGCTTGGCGCGACGCAGCTCGGCGAAATGATCGCGCAAGTGCATGGCGGCGCGCACGACCATGGCGCCAATCGTGCTGGTGGGGTTGACAGCGGCGCTAGTCGGCAGGTTGCTGCCATCCATGATGTAGAGATTGGGCACCTCCCACGTCTGATGCCAGCGATTGCAAACCGAAGTCTCCGGGTCGTCGCCGATGCGGCATGTGCCGAGCAAATGCCATGCCGGTGGCGTATAGCCCTTGCCGGGCGTTTCAAAGCGATTGACCTTGACATCGAACGCGCCGATGGCTTCGGCCAGCTCAAGCGCCCGCGCGAGGCCGAACTCCACGATGCGCCGGTCGTTCGGATGAAGCTTGTATTGCACTTTAGGTGCAGCAATCCCGCTAGAGTCCACAACGGCCTTGGACAGGGTGACGCGGTTTTCGGGCAGCGGCAAATCTTCACCCACAATGAGCGCGCATAACCCGTGAGCAAAGTGGCGCTTGAACCAGCGATGATGCCCTTTGCCCCACGGCGCGGCGTTGCCGGAATGCGAGCCGGCGGCTTGATAACCCGCGCCATTCAGGCGGGCGATGTGAATGGTCAAGCCGTTGATGAAGCCGCGCTTCACGTCGGTCTCAGCGAATTCGGCACACATCATCGCCGCCGAGACGATGCCCTTGTGTGAGTCCAGGGGTTCGTCCACCCACATCTCCACAATGGCCAGGCCATGGTGCATGAGGAAACGGCCAACCATATCGTTCGAGTTAGCCAGACCGTTGGGGAAGCGGTTCGACTTGGAGTTCAACAGCAAGCGCGGTGTGCCGATCCCGTTGCAGGCCAGGATGACCACATCGGCCTCTTGCAAGTGACGGGTGCCGGTGTTCAAATCTACATACACCACGCCACAGGCACGGCCGTTACGATCCAGCTCGACGCGCTCGACGCGGGCAAAGGTGCGCAGCTCGGCGCCGGCCTTGATCGCTTTCGGCCAGTGCGTCACTTGCATATCGGCCAACGAGCCGCGATTGCAGCCGCTCTGGCAGTTGCCGCAGTTGTTGCAGGCGGGCCGACCATCGTAGTCCTCAGCAAGAATGGCGCAGGGCATCGGCCACCAGTGCCAACCCAGTTTGTCGAATCCGCGTGCAGCTACTCGTCCCAGAGGCCCATGCGGCAGTGGGCCAGTTTGAAAGGCCTCGTGGGGGGGCATAGCCGGGTCGCTATACCAACCGCTCACACCCACGTCGCGGTCATTAATCACATAGTAGGGCGCAAGTTCTTCGTAGGTGAAGGGCCAGTTGGGCGCATAACCGTGCTCCGTGCCTTTGCGAAAGTCTGATGGACGAAAGCGCGGCCAAGTTGCAGTGTAGTGCACGGTCGAGCCGCCGACGCCATTCCACATCAGCGGGTTTTCGTCCTGGGTATCCACTGGATAGTCCTCGGGACGTCGGCGGATGTTGGCAGCCGTTGACCAGTTGGTCATGCGTTGCCACTCCCAGTCGGAGCTGGCATGAGGATGATCTTCCGGGCGCGTCCATCGCCCTTGTTCTAGACAAACGACGCGCAGGCCAGCTTCGGCGAGGATCTTCGTGGCAGCCGCCCCGCCCATGCCCGATCCGACGACGATAACATCAACACGATCGTGCTTGCTCATGGTGTATCAGTTATTGCAGTAGTTTCTAAAGCATTGTTCAGTATCGCTATGCAGGGTAGCGCGGCAGCCCGCTCAGCAAATCCTCGAGCGAGGAAGTATCTACAGGCGACATTTCCTCGGTTTTCTTGTAGAAGCCGCGATGGTGCTTAGGCGCGTTGGTCGCCGGATCAAAGGCCGGCATGGCATAGCCCTGTGGCTGAGGGGCATCGTTGTAGTCGTGCCCCAGCTTGCGCACGGCAAGCACCACCGACGGATGCTGATAGTAGGCAAAGTAGGTTGCAGCACGCACGAATGCAAATAGTGTCGGCTCGCTGCGCTCCAACCGGCGCACGGCATGCACGCGCTCCTGCTCAGAGAGGCTGGCGAAACCACGACCTTGTTCGCTCAGCAGAGCAATCAACCGCTCGATGGCATCGTTGCCGTGATGGGTGCGCAGGCGTTCGGCCAGCACGTGCTGCGCGCCTACCTGTGAGGCAGCCGGAAAGAGTGAGTCGCCAGGCAAGAGCGTATCCACAAACGCTTCCAGCACCTCGGACGACTGACGCGGGTTGGACACTTTCACCCTTGCTTTGTCGCTCGACATGGCTCGTTGCAGATCACTACAGGAAGCTTACTTCGCTCGCTTACGCTTGTTCGATTTCTTCTCGCTCTTGGTCAATTCGGCATTTGCCGAAGTGCCCTCGAACACCTCGTAGGGTGATGCAGTGGGCCACTTTGGCCACAGCGGCACGAACATGATGCCGCCAACCACAGCTAGCTGAATCGTCTCATCGCCGGTATTCCATACGCGATGGAGGGTATTCGGTTGATTGAAGATGGCGCAGCCAGCAGAGAACTTATAGCGCTTACCCTCGCTTTCGATTTCGCCCGATCCTTTGATCACGTAGTACACCTCTTCGCAGTTGTGACGGTGCAACGGCGAGTGATGGCCGGGATCAATCTCCACAATGCCAAGGCACAGCGTTTTGGCATCGAAGCCGGTTTCGGGGTATATCAGCTTCAAGTCACGGACACCACCGCCGGCTTGCTGCATTGGGGCGCCTTCTAAGACTTCGCGCGGGTGGATGACAATTTTATTGCGCTTACTCATGAGCTTGCGGTTATATATGAGCCTGCAGCGGTAGGCAAACGCGGCACGGTGGACGGGGATAAATTTCACATTTGTTCCTTTGCTGCATCCGGCATGCGCATTTCGCCGGTTTCATTAAAATCTTGTGGCGATGAAGATCAGCGACCTCCGCTTCATCGCCCTGCGCCAACCGCTGCAACAACCGCTGCGTCTGGCTTGGGGGGCGATGCATCACCGCTACTTCGGACTCGTCATTGTTGAGACAGACGCCAGCATTACCGGCATCGGTGAGACTTCGGTGAACTTCCCCGGATGGGCTATCGTCGAGCGCAGAGCCACTATCGAAGAAGGATTGAAACCGTTGCTGATCGGCGAAGACCCACTCGACGTCGAGGGGATTTGGCGAAAGATGCACCGCGCGTTTGCGCGACTGGGAGTGTTGTGGGGGAAGGGTGCAGTCATGTCAGCCATCGGCGGCGTGGACATCGCGTTGTGGGACATCGCCGGCAAGGCCAGTAGACAGCCGATCTATGCCTTACTGGGCGGTTCGCAGCCGGCGCGCACCCCGCTCTACGCCACCGGCCTCGACCCGGCCAATCTGGCCGATAGCGCGCGTGCATTCGTGGCGCGCGGCTATCGCGCGGTGAAGGTGCGCATCGGGTTCGACGAAGCGCGTGATATTGCCAACGTAGAAGCTGTGCGGCGCGCCGTGGGTGACGAGGTAGATGTGTTGGTAGATGCCAACATGGCCTATGACCTCGATGGAGCGAAACGCATGGCCGAGGCTTTGCAGCCCTATCGCTTGTATTGGTTGGAAGAGCCGCTGGTCGCCAACGACTTAACCGGTTATTGCGCATTGAAAGATTACACCAGCATCCCATTAGCTGCCGGCGAGAACCAATTCGACGTGGCCGACGCCGCTGCGCTGTTGGATACCAACGCCATCCACTATCTCATGCCCGATCCAACGCGCGCCGGCGGCCTTAGCGAGGCTCAGCGCATCTGCGCGCTGGCGCGGTCACGCGGGTTGTCCTACTCCCCTCACCATTACGGCTCCGATGTCGGCTTCGCCGCGACGCTGCACCTGATCGCTGCAACGCCCGGCGCCGGCTACATGTTGCGCGACGTCGCACCTGCCCCCCTGCGCGAGTCGGTTCTACGCACACCCGTCAAAATCGAATCGGGTTGCGCCATCACGCCGGATGGGCCAGGGCTGGGCATCGAACTGGATTGGGACATGATTCGCGCTCACGAAGTGCGTCCATGACACGCTCGTGCGCTCAACGAGCTGCCCCGAGGAGGTGATAGCTAGGATAAATCTGCTTGTTTTGATCTGTTCACAGCGTTTACAAACGAGGTCGTTTACAGACAAGGGATCTGCAAACTCAGGTGGAGAGATGCTGCAATGAAACTGAACAATCGTGCTTATTCAATTTCCATGCTGGGCGGCGCGCTTGCGGCTGCCCTCGTTTTGAGCGCGTGCGCTGCGCCGGCAGCGCCGGGTGCAATGCGCCAAGTCGAAGTGACGCGTGAAGTTGTAGTCACTGCCACAGCAGAAGCGGCCGCATCCAAGCCTTTCGAAGGCCAGTCTATCAACGTCTTGACAATCCAGCCGCATGCTGTGGCAACTCGCTCACTCGCGAAATGGTTCGAAGAAGAGACCGGCGCGCGCGTCCAAGTGCTCGTCGTGCCCTACGCCAATGTCACCGAAAAGACCATCCTCGACGTGACCTCTGGCGCAGGCGAGTACGACGTCGTCGAAATCTGGTATCCTATGCTCGGCAAGTTGGTGGAGAGCGGCGCGCTCGAAGACTTGACCCAATGGTGGGAAGAGAATCGAGCAGCGCTGCAATTCGACGACTTCGTGCCTTCGATTGCTGACCCTTACACACTCATTGATGGCAAGCGCTGGGCGCTGCCCTACGACGGCGATACACACCTGCTGTTCTACAATCGCGAACTGCTGGATAAGTATGGCGTGAAGCCACCGACGACGTGGGCGGAGTACCGCGAAGCCTGCAAGACCCTCACCGAGCAGGGCAAGTCCGAGGGCATCTACGGCTGCGCGATTATGGGCGCGAAGGTGCCGATCATCCTGCTCTCCACGTTCATCAACCGCCTGCAGGGCTATGGTGCCGGCTTCTTCGACGCCGACGGCAAACCAACCATCAACGGTCCGGAAGCCGTCGCCGCGCTGCAGGAGTTGGTGGATCAGCTCCCATACGCCTTGCCAGACCCGAAGGCAGTCGCATTCGACGAAGCACTGGGCGGTTTCACCACTGGCAAGGTAGGCATGGTCGAATTCTGGACTGACCTCGGCCAGATGAGCGATAACCCCGAGCAGTCCAAGATTATCGGCAAGTGGGGCGCTGTGCCAATGCCCAAAGGTGAAGGGCCGAACGCTGCCAGCCGGCCTGCGCTCAACGCCGGTTTTGCGCTGGGCATCTCGCCGCTGGCACAGAATAAGCCGTTGGCCTACGAGTTCCTCAAGTTCGTCGGCCGGCCAGACATCAACGTGCGCGTCAACACCATCGTCGGTGGGCTGGATCCCACGCGCAAGTCCACATTCGACGCTGAGCCATACCGCAAGCACGTCACACCGGAACTGGCCGATGCTGCGAAGGCAGCGCTGAGCGGCGCGTTCGCCTGGCCTACTAATGCCAAGTGGCCGGAGATGCAGGACGTATTGACCGAGAACGTAGCCGAGGCGCTGGCCGGCACGAAGACGCCCAAACAGGCACTGGACGACACGCAGGCTAAGTGGCTGGAGATCCTCGGCAAGTGAAGCCCTGCCAGGGAGAGCCGAAGGTTCGACGCGAAGCTCAGGCCGAGAGCCATTCGAGGAATTCCAGCCGAGCAACAGAACCTAAAGAGCGAGTCTGATGAAGATTCGCTGGGTAGGCGCGGGCAATGCCCGCGCCTACCCAGCCGCTTGTCGTATGAGGCAAGCCTTTAGGCACACGCCGAGATGTTTTGAAAGACCCCGGGTTCTGTCCTGTTTGGCTGCGGTCTGAGCCGACCAGGCCAATTGGTATTCGGCTCTTTCGCACCCGCATACGCTATGCACACGCTGCATCGCCAACATCGGCGCGAAATTTTATGGATGGTCGGGCCGGCCGTCCTGACGCTGATCATCTTCTCGCTCTATCCGCTGATCTACTCAATCGCCCTGAGCACGACCGATTCCCAGCTCGCCCGGCCCTTTCGTGAGTTCGTTGCTTTCAGAAACTATACCGATGCTGCTAGGGATGCACTTTTCGGCAACTCGCTTGTGCTCACCTTCATTTACGCCTTCGGTGTCACGGCGATTGAAACGGTCATCGGCTTTGGGCTGGCCCTGTTGTTGAACCGCGAGAGCGGCCCGACGCGCTTCGCACGGACACTGGGGCTGCTGCCGTTCATCACCCCGCCCGTTGCCATCGCGGCTATCTGGCGGCTGATCTACGATCCGTCGTCCGGCATGTTGAACCACTACCTTGTCCGCGCCGGCATCCTGGAGCAAAACGTGGCTTTCCTCGGCGTCCCTGGCCTAGCAATGGCATCGGTGATGCTGGTAGACATATGGCAGTGGACGCCTTTCGTCTTCTTGCTTTCGCTAGCCGTGCTGGCCGGCCTGCCGCACGAGCCGTACGAGGCGGCTGCTGTAGATGGCGCAAATAGTTGGCAACAATTCATCCACATCACCCTGCCGCTATGCTTGCCTGGCTTGCTGATCATCGCCATCCTTCGGCTGATCGGCGCGATGAAGGTTTTCGACCTGGTTTTTATGCTGACGTTCGGCGGACCAGGGGCATCCACACAGGTTGCCTCGTTCTACATCTACAAGACAGCCTTCCAGCAATTCAAGACCGGCTACGCATCAGCAATGACGATCATCATCATCATGGTGCTCTCGGTGCTAGTCACGCTGTTGACGGCCCTCTACCGGCGGATGCAGGTGAAATACGGACCATGACCGACCAGGCGATTTCCCCATCGGTTCGGCAACGATCCGCAAAGCCGCTGCATCCTATGCGCGCGGCAATGCACACACTGCGTTGGGTGACGGTTGCATTGCTGCTGGCGTTCACACTCATCCCATTGATTTTCATGGTGACGACTTCATTAAAGTCGCCCATCGAGATTCGCGTTTCGGGCAGCCTGCTGCCATCGGAGGGCATTTTCTTGGTGAACTGGGAGCGCGCCTTCCGCAATGTGCCTCTGCCGCGCTACTTGTGGAATTCGCTTACCGTTGGGATGATGAGCACGGCCATGACGTTACTCGTCGCCGTGCCGGCCAGCTATGCCATCGTGCGCTTTCGCGCCGGCGGGCGCTGGTTGCCATCCTGGATCCTCGGCACCTACGTCGCTCCGCCGATTGTGATCAGCGTGCCGGTGTTCATGTTGATGCGCGCGGTGGGGTTAGTAGATCGGCCGTTTGGCCTGGCGTTGCTGCACATGGTGGCTAACTTGCCAGTGGCGACGTGGATGCTGATGGATTTCATTCGCAGCTTACCGGTGGAAGTAGAAGAGGCGGCACAAATGGACGGCGCGTCATATTGGGGAGTGTTGTTGCGCATCGTCGTGCCGCTCATCTTGCCTGGCCTGATTGCCACAGCGATCATCTGCCTCATCCTGTCGTGGAACGAGTTTTTGTTCGCTCTGATTCTGACTTACAGCCTGCGCTCACAGACCTTCCCCATCGGCATCTCCGAATTCCAAGGCGAGCATGGCTTGCAGTTCGGCGAGATTTCCGCAGCAGCGCTCACCGGCATTGTGCCGGTGTATGTGTTGGCGATGTTCTTCCAGCGCTATCTGATTCACGGTCTGACGCGCGGCAGCGTGAAATGAGCCGCGTATCTTTCACAAGGAGATGAAATTGCTATGAAAGCAGCGCGATGGCACGATCAACGTGATGTCCGAATCGAGGATGTTCCGGAGTGCGCACCGAAACCAGGCGAGGTGAAGCTCAAGGTGCATTACTGCGGCATCTGCGGCACCGACCTACACGAGTATCTAGAGGGACCGATGTTCATCGCGAAAGAACCGCATCCGCTCACCGGCTACGGCGCGCCGGTGATCATCGGCCACGAGTTCGCTGGCGAGATCATCGCCATCGGCAAAGGCGTGACCGGCTGGTCGGTAGGCGATCGAGTCGCCTTGGAGGGATACCACATCTGTCATGAATGCCACTACTGTCAACGCCACGAATACAACCGCTGCGAGCGACTGGCCTTTCACGGCTTTTCTGCGCCAGGCGGGCTGGCCGAGACGGTGTGTGCGCCGGCTTACCAGCTTTATCCGCTCGACCCACGCGTGAGCTGGGAAGCATCACCTTTGGTCGAGCCAACCGCCGTGGCAGTGCGCGCAGTCAATCACCTCAAGCCGTTGCTGGGTGAGCGCGCGCTGGTGGTCGGCGCAGGGCCGATCGGCCTGGCGGTGGTACAGGTGCTGCGCGCTGCGGGCATCAACCGCATTGCCGTCGTCGAACCGGCGCGCAAGCGGCGCGAGATGGCGCTTGAGTTCGGCGCGACCATCGCGCTCGACCCACGCAGCGATGATGTCGAGCGCGAGATTCGTCACTTTACTAACCAGCTCGGCGCCGATATTGCCTTCGAGTGCGGGGGCAACGATGCCGCATATCAGACGACCGTGCGTAACACGCGCAAAGGCGCGCGCATCTGTCTCGTGAGCCAGACCAATACGCCCTTCCGACTATTCGTCAACGACATCGGCTTCAACGAGCGCATGCTGATCGGCACAGTGGCCTATTGCGGCGAGTTTGCGCCGGCCATACAGTTGATTGCCGAGGGCAAGGTGCGCGCGAGCGACATGATCACCGCGCGCGTCAGCCTCGATCGCCTGGTGGACGTCGGCTACCGCGAGCTGATGGAACACACCGACGAACATGTGAAGATCATCGTTTCTCCTTGGATGTGAACCGAACAACGCCTAGTGCGCTTTGAACGCATCGGGCGCCGACAAACGATATATCTCAATAGCCATGTCAACGATAGCGAATAACCCCATCTCGTTATTGCCCGAAGTACAGGCTTTTTTGCAAAGACCCAAGCGCTTGTTCATCAACAATGCCTTTGTCGAGCCGACGTCGGGCAAGATGATGCCCACCGAAAACCCGGCCACCGGCGGCGTGCTCGACCACATCCCCGCCGGCGATGCAGCCGATATTGATGTAGCTGTGCGCGCCGCGCGCGCTGCATTCGAAGGCGAATGGCAAGCCATGTCGCCTACCCAGCGCGCCGCGTGCATGTTCAAGCTGGCCGACTTGATCGAGCAGCATGTGGAGGAGTTTGCCGAAATCGAATCGCTGGACGTCGGCAAGACGATCACCAGCGCCCGCACGATTGACGTGCCCTTTACGGTATTCCTATGGCGCTATTACGCCGGATGGGCTACCAAGCTCTACGGCAAAACACTCGACCTGAGCTTGCCGCCAAACGGCGCATTTTTCTCCTACATTCGTCGCGAGCCGGTTGGTGTGGTTGGCTGCATCATCCCATGGAACTACCCGTTGGCGCAGGTGTCGTTCAAAGTCGCGCCTGCACTGGCCGCCGGCTGCACCACCATCGTCAAACCGGCCGAACAAGCCTCGTTAGCCAACCTGCGTTTAGCTGAGTTGATCGGTGAAGCCGGCTTCCCGCCCGGCGTGATCAACATCGTGACTGGTCTAGGCGAAACCGCCGGCGCAGCGCTGGCCGAACATCCCGACGTGAACAAGATTTCGTTTACCGGCTCTACAGCCGTCGGCAAGCTCATCATGCAGGCGGCCGGGCGGTCAAACCTGAAACGCCTAACCTTGGAGTTAGGCGGCAAATCGCCCACCATCATCTTCGACGACGCTGACATGAGCGAGGCGATTCCCACCGCGGCTGCGGCCATCTTCAACAATAGCGGCCAGGTGTGCAACGCTGGCTCTCGGCTGTATGTGCAACGCCGCTCTTTCGACCGCGTGATCGAGGGAGTAGCCGACTACGCGAAGCAATTGCGCATTGGCGTCGGTTTGGATGAAAGCACGCAGCTTGGGCCGTTGGTAACCCACGAGCAGAAAGCGCGCGTGTTGAGCTACATGGAGCAAGGGCTACAGAGCGGCGCGCATTTAGTCGTCGGCGGCCCGAACCTTCTGCAAGACGCACCGGGCAACTTCGTCTCACCCTCGATCTTCATCAACACAAAGCCGGAGATGTCCATCGTGCGCGAGGAGATCTTCGGGCCGGTGCTCGTGGCCGAGCCGTTCGACGATCCAGATGAAATTGCGTCGGTGGCGAACCAGACGCACTACGGGCTGGCTGTAACGATCTTCACCCGAGACATCAGCCGCGCCCACAGACTGGCCGCGCGGTTGAACGCCGGCGCCATCTGGATCAACTGTTTCGGCGTGTTCGACCCCAACCTGCCATTCGGCGGCTTCAAGCAGTCGGGCATGGGACGCGAGTTCTCGCAGGAAGGCGTGGAAGCCTTCACCGAACTCAAGGCGGTCACGGTCAAGCTGTAGGCATAGTCATGAGGGGCGGCGGGGCATCGTCCCTCTTTTCGTTTTGGTTGCTCGCTGCGCGCGGCACCAGCTCGCTCGCCCGCTCCAGCGCGTCGCGCGCGGCGAGTTGCTCGGCCATCTGTTTGCTGGAGCCGCGTCCAACGCCGGCCACGCGGTCGCCCAGTCGCACTTCGACGGTGAACACCTTCGCGTGATCCGGCCCCTCGGTGGCCACGAGCTTGTAGCGCGGCGTGACGCCCAGCACGCCCTGGCTCCACTCCTGCAGGTGGCTCTTAGCGTCGCGGTCGAGCTTGGCCTGCACGATTTCCGGCGTAGCCTGGGCAAGCAGGGGCACGATGAAGTCGCGCACCGCTTCGATGCCCTGATCAAGGTAGAGCGCACCGAGCAGCGCTTCAAAGGCGTCGCCGAGGATGTTGGCGCGTTCGCGGCCGCCGGTGTCAATCTCGCCTTTGCCCAGCCGCAGCCGTTCCGGCAACCCCACTTGACGGGCAAACTTCGCCAGTGTGCTCACGCGCACCAGCGCGGCGCGGACGCTAGTAAGCCGACCTTCGTCATACTCCGGGAACTGCTCGAACAGCCACGCCCCGGCGATGAAATCCAACACCGCATCGCCGAGGAACTCGAGGCGCTCGTTGTCGGCGGCTTGTTCTTCGGGATGCTCGTTGACGTAGGACGTGTGAGTGAGCGCGCGTTCGAGGAGCGTCGGGTCGTTGAAGGCCGGTAGTTCAACCGTCATACCGCTTGAAGATCAGCACGCTGTTGTGCCCGCCGAAGCCGAACGAGTTGTTCATCGCCACGCTCACGCGGTGCTTACGCGCCTCGCCCGGCACGTAATCCAGGTCGCACTGCGGGTCGGGTTCGACGAGGTTGCGCGTGGGCGGGATGACGCCGCGTTGGATGGCGTAGATGCACACCGCAGCCTCTAGCGCGCCGGTGGCGCCCATCATGTGGCCGGTCATGCTCTTCGTGCTGCTTATAGGCACTTTGTAGGCATAGTCGCCGAGCGCGGTCTTTACGGCCTGCGTTTCTGCGATGTCGTTCAGCGGCGTCGCCGTGCCGTGGGCATTGATGTAGTCAATGTCCTCTGGGCGAACGTTGGCGCGCTCCATGGCGCGGCGAATGGCTTTGGCCGCGCCGGCGCCGCCTTCGGCAGGCGCGATGACATGGAAGGCGTCGGTGGTCTGGCCGAAGCCGGCGATCTCCGCCAGGATATTCGCGCCGCGCCGGAGGGCGAATTCCAACTCCTCCAGCACCATGACGCATGCTCCCTCGCCCATCACCACGCCGTCGCGATGCTTATCGAAGGGCTTAGGCGAGGTGGACGGCAGCTCGTTATTGTGGCTGAGCGCGCCCAGCCGGTCGAAGCCGGCCATGCCCAGCGCGCTGACTGTAGCATCGGCGCCGCCGGCGATCATGGCGATCGCCGCCCCGCGCCGGATGATCTCGAACGCCTGGCCCAGGCTATCGTTGCTAGTGGCGCAGGCCGAGGTGGGCGAATACGACGGGCCGCGCGCGCCCAGCTCAATGGCGATCATGCCCGATGCGCCGTTGCTCATGATCATCGGGATGGCAAAAGGATTGATCCGGCGCGGCCCCTGCTCGCGCAGCACTTCATACTGGGCCAGCATGGTGTGGAAGCCACCCACTGACGATCCAACGACCACGCCGACATCGTCGGCGATGTTGGGCGTGATGGTGAAGTTCGCCTGATAGACGGCCTGTCGCGCAGCAGCAAGGGCATACTGCTCAAACAAGTCGGTGCGGCGCACCTCGCGCGGGTCAATGAAGTTGGCTGGGTCGAAATTCTTGACCTCACATGCCACATGCACGGGCAGCAGGTTGGGGTCAAAACGAGTGATCGGTGCGACTCCGGACTCGCCGTTGATCAATGCATCCCACGTGCGCTCCATGTCTAACCCGAGCGGCGTAATCGCACCGATGCCGGTCACGACAACTCTTCGATGATTCTGCATGCTTTCTCCCAGCGGTCATGGCGCATTGGGAGAAAGGGGATTGAAGAACAGAGATTGGAGCGCGGGAGAGAACTGCTCCCGTCTTCCAATCTCCGACAGCCAACCGCCAGCCTACTCCCGAAACTTGGACGTTCGAACGCGCCACAGACCTTTCAGGTCTTCGATGGCCGTGGGGATGATCTTCACCCGGGAATCGAGGTCTTCGATCCACTCCACCGGCACCTCCCAGATTTTATAACCTTGTTGCTCGGCGCGTATGAGCAGCTCGGAATCGAAGAACCAGCGGTTATCCTGAATATGTGGGACGAGGTCCTTAACCGCCTGGCGCGAAAGGGCTTTGAAGCCGCACTGCGCGTCGGAGAAGCGCCGGCGGGGGAACATCAGTTTGACGATCAGGTTGTAGGCGCGTGAGATCACCTCGCGCTTGAATTGGCGGGTGACGCGGGCGCCGGGCATCAGCCGCGAGCCGGTAGCAATGTGATACTCGCCAGCGAAGAGCGGATCCACCATCGGCATCAAGTGGTTCAAATTGGTGGATAAGTCCACGTCCATGTAGCACACCACATCGGCGTCCGACACCAGCCATGCCTTCTTGAGCGCTCGGCCGCGCCCCTTCTGGTCAAGGTGGATGTAGGTCACCTCGCCGGGATACTTGCGCTCCAGCTCTTTGGCAATCTCCAGCGTGCGATCCGTCGAGGCGTTGTTGGCAACCACGATGCGCCACTTGTAAGGGCAGTTCTTCTTCAGGAAGTCGCGCAACTTAGTTACGCTAGGCTCCAGGTCACGCTCTTCGTTATAGACGGGGATAACGATGTCGAGGGTCTTCGATGACTGTGCGGCGATCGGATTGGCCATCGCAACGGCGGCGATTATATCTTTCTGATACGGTTGACTGATTACCATAGAATCCCCCTCGCGGAGATGGGCTTTTCACCTGTATGTGCGTTACTCGTTCCTGCGTCGTCTGCTCAATAGTCGTCCATCGCCGCGAAATCATCACGCTCGAACGGGCATCATCTGCAACTTGCAACCTGCTACTGCAAGATTATTTATCCCAACCTTAGCCTTTCTTTAGCGGCGGTAGTCGGAAGCTCAACCACACACCGCAAGCCACTAGCGCAGCGACGAAGCCGAACATTACTACATAAGCGACCGCGGCCTGGCTGCGCGCCGCGAGCGCATCTATCCAAATGCCGCCGACGACCGGCGACAAGGCGACCACGCCGCCAAGCGTGTTGATGGCGCCGACGTACATGGCGCGGTGTCGTTCCGGCGCGCTGTCCAAGAGGTAGCCGAGCGCGCCGAGCACCAGCGAATGTTCGATCGCCCCGCGCAGCGCGAAGATCGCGATGAAACCGGCGATCGCCACGTCACAAGCCGGCGCGCCGCGCGGCAAAATGGCCAGCGCGTAGATCAACGCAAGCAGCGGCGCGGCAAACTGCATGAGCGATGCCGCGCGCACCACGCTCAGCGCCGTGAATCGGTCGGCCAGCCAGCCGAACAACGCGATGCCGCCGATGCCGCCGATGATCAACGCGATGTTGAAGATGCCGGTGGCCGAATCATCGAGGCCGAGTTGATCTTTGGCGAAGACCAGGTAGAACGAGGCAGCCATCAGCTCGATGCCGGTAAGGAGGCGCACGATCATGACGCGCCGGAAGACGGGATCGGTGCGCGTCGCTTCTTTCAAGCTGGCGATGAAATCCGAGTTTTGTGTGTGGGCGTGCTCCGTTTCAGCCATCGGGTTCTCTCGCAGCAGGCTGATGATGGCCAGCGAGATCGCCATGCAGAGCCAGGTGCAGCCAAAGATGAACGCATAGTTTTGCGGGAAGGGCAATCCGTCCGGCTGCAACACGCGCTCCACGATCAGGCCGGCGCCGATGCCGAAGAGACCACCTATGAACTGGCCGATCGAGACGCTGCGCGCGCGCATGCGCGGCGAGAGCGCCCGGCTCATCATGTCGAACCAGGCCACGCCGGCCAGCGCATCGCACACGTTGAAGACGGTCAGACACCCGACCAACACCCATACGGTCAGGATCGGCGCCTGCGCCTGGGTGATGAGCAACCAGAGCGCAATCAACAGCAGCGCATTGCGGCCGATCAGGCTGGGAATCATCAGATAGGGCTTCTGCCAGCGTTTGCCCCGCACGATGTGCGCCGCGACGAGCTGCGGCAAAAACCACGTCACCGACCACGTCATGCCCACCACGCCGATGAGCGTCTTGTCATTGGTGAGCTGCGACGCCAGACCGACCAGCACGGTCGTCGCCGGGATAAAGTAGGTGCCGACCATGAATGCCGCGATGTCGCCGGTGAAGGCCAGGACGTTGCGATGGGAATCTATTGGGACGAGCGTTTGACGATCTTCGATAGCGGACTGCGCAATAGTGGTCACGGGGCAATCATACGTGAGCGGAAATGAACCCCGCTGCGGAACCTCGTTTCAAACGTCATACGCGCCTTCCGCGCTTCGTATAATCCTTGCCCAACTACGACCCATGGGCAAGACATTCGCAGAGAAGGCGCTGGCGCGCGCTTCGGGTCAGCCGGAGACGACCGCCGGGCAAATCGTTGACGCGCGTCCCGATCGCGTGCTCAGCCACGACAACACCGCAGCCATTTACCGATTGTTCAAGCAGCTCGGCATCGAGCGGGTCAAGTACCCCGAACGCCTGTGCATCACGCTCGATCACGCCGTGCCCGCGCCGACGACGCAACACGCGCAAAACCACGCCGAGGTGCGTCGCTTCGTCCGCGAGCAGGGCGTCCGACATTTCTTTGAAGTCGGGCGCGGCATCTGCCATCAGGTGCTTAGCGAAGAGGCGCTAGTGCTGCCGGGGATGACCATCCTCGGCTCGGACTCGCACACGACGCATTTTGGGTGGCTGGGCGCGTTCGGCGCCGGCATCGGGCGCAGCGAAGTGGCAGCTCTCTGGGCGACGGGCGAACTGTGGCTGCGCGTGCCGGAAAGCATGCAGGTCATCGTCACCGGCAGCCTGCCGCCATGGGTCACGGCTAAGGATTTCTGCCTCAAGCTGATCGGCGATCTCGGCCAGGACGGGGGCCTATATCGCTCCGTGGAATTTCACGGCGATGGCGTCGGCCGGCTGAGCTTGGAAAGCCGGATGGTCATTCCCAACATGATGGCGGAATTCGGCGCGAAGAACGCTTACCTGCCGCCGGATGAGGCGGTCTTCGCGTATCTGGAAGAACGCCTACAGCGTCGCCTGCGCGCGGCAGAAACGCAGCAAGATGCGGTCGAATGCGCCGCTGTCGAATCACAACTTTCCACTCTGCGGAGCAACGCGCTGTATCCCGACGCCGACGCGAACTACGCCGTCGCATATCGCTACGAACTAAGCGCGCTCGAGCCGATGGTCGCGCAGCCGCATCGCGTGGACAACGTCGCGCCGATCAGCGAGGTGAAGGGCCGGCCGGTGCAACAGGCTTGGCTGGGCACGTGCACGAATGGCCGGCTTGAAGACATCGCCGCCGCGTGCGATGTGCTGCGCGGCCGGCGCATCGCACGCACCACGCGCCTACTGTGGAATCCGGCGTCGTCCGAGGTGCTGCAAGCCGCGCTTCGGCTCGGCTATGTGGCGACCTTCCTGGAGGCCGGCGGCGTGATCAGCGCGCCTGGGTGCGGCCCGTGTATGGGTAATCACATGGGCGTGCCGGCAGTGGGCGAAGTCACGATCAGCAGCGCCAATCGCAACTTCCGCGGGCGCATGGGCACGCGGGAAGCCGAGATCTACCTCGCTTCACCCGCGGTGGTTGCCGCCAGCGCCGTCGCCGGCGTCATCGCCGACCCGCGAGAAATTGCCGGCTGAGTCAGCAGAAATTCATAGATTTGCGCCGTCGCCCGATGTTATACTGTTAGACTGAGCGCCGAAGTGGCGGAACTGGCAGACGCGCACGACTCAAAATCGTGTTCCCTTACGGGAGTGTGGGTTCGATTCCCACCTTCGGCATCCCAACCGCAATTGCGCCGAACGCCCACATCAGCCTGGCTTCACCTTATACGCATCTCGCCTCTCGTGCGGGCACTGCAATTGCGCCGAATGCATGACTCAGCAACGGCTATCCACACTGCTACTCATTGCGCTGGCCATCCTGCTCGGCACGATTGCGCTGGATGCCCTATTGCCGGTTATGCGCCTGCCAGCAGTGCCACTCCCCGATCTGCTGCAAAACTACGTCACGGTCTTCCTTGGCATTTTTATCGAAGCAGCGCCCTTCCTGTTGCTGGGCAGCCTGGCTTCGGGATTGATCGCCGAGTTTGTCACTGCCGATGACATCGCACGCCTCTTCCCGCGCAACAAAATCGCCGGCGCGGTAGCCGGCGCACTGCTAGGGATGATCTTCCCCGTGTGCGAGTGCGGCGTAGTGCCGGTGGTGCGGCGGCTATACCAGAAAGGCTTCCCCATCTCGGCCGGCATCGCATTCTTGCTCGGCGCACCCGTGCTGAACCCGATCGTCATCGCTAGTACCTACGCCGCCTTCGGCCTTGGGCCGATCTTCTGGGGGCGCATCGCTTTCACGTTATTGATCGCGACTGGCATCGGCCTGGTATTCAGTGTGCAGTCCAACCTTGCCCGCGTCATCGCGCCGCGCACACTCGCCCCAATGATAGGGGGAATGGACGACTGGCACGCGCAACGCCGCAGCCCGCTGCGTGGTGATTCGCCGCTCGTCCCTGGACAGCCCTCCGGTTCGATCACGCTGCGCCTGCAAAATGCCTTCAGCATCGCTACCGACGAATTCTTCGATATGGGGCGGTTCCTCATCATCGGCACGTTGATCGCCGCCACGCTGCAGACGTTCATACCGCAGCAAGCCTTGATCGGCATTGGCCGCGGCTCGGTCACCTCGGTCATCGCGTTGCAACTGCTGGCGTTTGTGCTTTCGGTGTGCAGCACGGTGGATGCGTTCCTAGCGCTGTCATTCGTCAACACGTTCACCGTTGGCGCGATCATCGCCTTCCTGGTATTCGGGCCGATGGTAGACATCAAGAGCACTACACTGTATCTGAACGTCTTTCGTCCACGGGTGGTGTTCTACATCATCGCCCTGTGCTTCCTCTCTGCGCTGCTCATCGGCGTGTTCATCAACCTGAACGTCGCGTGGTAGCACAGGGGTCTGGTGCGATCCACATGTCCTTCTCCTTCGAGCTGAACCATACCGATGGGCGCGCGCGCGCCGGCGTCCTGCACACCCCGCGCGGCGCAATTCTCACGCCGGCCTTCATGCCGGTCGGCACCCAGGCGACCGTGAAGGCAATCCCGCCGCGCGACCTCGAAGAGGCGGGCACGCAGATCATCCTCGCCAACACCTATCACCTCTATTTGCGTCCTGGCGATGAGCTGATTGCGCGGCGCGGCGGGTTGCACCGCTTCATGAGTTGGCCACATCCCATCCTCACCGACAGCGGCGGCTTTCAGGTGTTCTCCCTCAGTGAGATGCGCAAGATTGACGACGATGGCGTCACCTTCAGGAGCCATCTGGATGGTTCGATGCATCGCTTCACGCCGGAGAAGTCCATCCGCATTCAGGAGAACCTCGGCGCCGACATCATCATGTGCTTCGACGAGTGCCCACCGCCGACCGACCGCGAGTACAACGCCATCGCGCTGGCCCGCACGCACGCCTGGGCAGCCCGCTGCCGGGAAGCGCACACCCGCGCCGACCAGGCCTTGTTCGGCATCGCGCAGGGCGGCATCTTCCGCGATCTGCGCGAGCAGTCGGCGCGCTTCCTCACGTCACTCGACTTCCCCGGCTACGCCATCGGCGGCCTGGCCGTCGGAGAAGACAAGGCCGACATGTTCCAGGTCATCGCGTGGATGGACGACGCCTTGCCGGCACATAAGCCGCGCTATCTGATGGGCGTCGGCGAACCGACAGACCTTATTCGCGCCGTGCAGTGCGGCGTGGACATGGCTGACTGTGTGTTGCCGACGCGGCTGGCGCGCCACGGGGCCGCTTTCACGCGCGACGGGCGCATCAACATGCGCAACCGCATCTACGCCGAGGACGAACGACCGATTGATCCGGAATGCGATTGCTACACCTGCCGCAACTTCAGCCGGGCTTACATCCGGCACCTGCTTCAGGCTGGCGAAATCCTCGGCCTATATCTGATGAGCATCCACAACACCGCCTTCCTTCTAAACCTGATGCGCGCAGTGCGCGAGGCCATCGTCCAACAACGCTTCGCGGCGTTCGCGCAGGCCTGGTTGGCGCGCTACGAGCGGGCCGAAAATCCAACGCATCTCTAACGTTTCGTCTAACATGCTCTAACGCTTCCTCCCTACGATGCGGGTTGAATGCGGCGCCAGGAGCGCCAGGTAAAAAAATTCGTTCACAACAGGAGGGAAAGCTATGGCAACTTATCTGACTCGCAGGACTTGGAATCCGGCCGGTGAGATGCTCGCGCTGAGCGAAGTGATGGATCAGCTGATGCGCAACGCCTTCGTCAACACCAGCCGCTGGCTGGGGGATGGCTTTGATTTCGACGCGCCGGCAGTGGATATCGTGGAGACGCCGGATGGCTTCACGGTCAAGGCAGCGTTGCCCGGTTGGAAGCCAGAGGACGTAGACGTGACGGTGGAGAACGGCATGCTCACCCTGAAGGGCGAGTGGAAGCAGGAGGAAGAGGCCAAGGACGAGAAGAGCCGCTGGCATCGCCGGGAGATCCGCTACAGCTCATTCGAGCGGAGCATTGCGCTGCCCACTGAGGTAGAGGCGGATAAGGCGAAGGCCACGTTCGAGAACGGCATTCTCACCCTGAACATTCCGAAGGCCGAAGTCGTCAAGCCGAAGCAGATCAAGATTGCTGTGAAGTAACCTCGCGGTGCGTCGCGCGACGCGATCACTGGCGGATGGGGCGGTGCGGAGTCGCCGCACCGCCCCAGGGGGCCGGCCGGCAGGCCGGTTTCTCTTTTTCCCACGCCGATTCTCAGTCGGCAGGATGTCGCCTCTACGCTGTGCTCACCCTTTGAGCACGCGCGCGTCGCCCAGCCGACGGGTCACGCCGATCGCGTCGAGGTGCTCCATCAGCGCCAGGGCGTATTTGCGCGTCGTGCCGAACAGGTCACGCGCCTGCGCTGCAGTGATCGAACCCTCGCGCGCGATGAAGTCACGCACCCGCTCCACCGCCTGCGCATAGGTCTCTGGCAGCAAAATCACCTCGTCGTTGAGTTGAACGAGCATGCGCCGCCGGAGCATCGCTTCATAGACCGGATCGCCGACGGCGGCGCGCGCCTCTTTGACGGACGGCGTCGCCCAGGGCTGCGTCCGGCACCGCGCCAGCAGCGCATCCACCGCCGCCTGCTGGTCGGCATCGAAGCGGACTTCATGACCAGCCAGCCGCACCACGCCACCGGCATCTACGAAGAAACCGACCGGATCGGACGGGTCGTTACATGACCTTAGAAGGGCGTCGAAGACGTCCGCGGGCAGATTCAGTCGGCCACGCAACGCCTCACGCGGCATACCCTCGACAAGCGGATGCGCCTTGTGATAGGCATCAAGGACTTCCTGCGCGCTGTGGCGCATCTGCTGCCATGTCTCGCGCCGCCCCAGGATGTTGCCGCCCCTGGCGTCTTGGGCGATGATGATCGCACCCCGCTCAGACAGATCAGCCAGGGCTGCCTGCAAATCCTCGGCTTCCAGTTGCGCTCTGGCCGCTGCTTCGGCCGGCAAGGCGAAGGCCAGTTCCTCCAACGCCTGCAAGAGACGCTCAGCAGGCGAGCCACGCTGCAACGTCGCCAGTCGTTTCAGCACCTGATCGTCGGCGCGCCCCCCCCTGCGCCGGTAGCGCATCCGCGGATGTGCGTCGGCGATCACCCCGCCGCCAATGGTGACCGATGGAGAAGGCAAGCGCACGATAAAGCGGTCGCCGTTGGCCAACGCCATTGGCGCGGCCAGTTGCAACTGCGCCCAGCCCGATTCGCCCGGCATGAGCACATCCCCCTCCAACAGCCAGACGCGCGCGATGCTATGAGCCGCGCCGCTGAAGATCTTCACCTCGGCGTTGTGGCGCAACGCAAACGCGCGGCGAAGAGCGGCTGCCTGGCGCGCGTTGTCGCTCAGCAACTCCAGCCAGGCGTCAACCAGCGTCGTCGGAGCAAGCGCGCCGGGGCGGGCGACGACGCTGCCGCGCGCAATACGTTCGGCCTCGACGCCGGAGAGGTTGACGGCCAGACGGCTGCCCATTTGGGCGCGGGCGATCTTCTGCTTATGCGTTTGTAGGCCACGAATGCGCGCGGGCAAAGCCTCACCGCGCTGGGTGATCACCTCGACCTCATCGCCGACCTCGAAGACGCCGTCGCTCAGCGTGCCGGTCACCACAACACCGAACCCCGGCAGCGTAAAGGCGCGATCCACCGGCAGGCGCGGCCGGCCTATATCGCGACGCGCGGGCGCATCCGCCAACGCGCGCGCCAAAGCCGCTCTTAGCTCTGCCAAACCTTGGCCGGTCTTTGCGCTGACCGGCACGATGGCCGCGCCGGCCAGCGGCGTTCCTGCGAGCAACCGGCGGATCTCGTCGTTCACCAGCGCGACCCACGTCGGGTCGGATATGAGATCCAGCTTGGTCAAGGCGACGACGCCACAGCGCACCTGAAGCAGGCCGAGGATGGCGAGATGCTCGATAGTCTGGGGCATTGGGCCTTCGTCGGCTGCGATGACCAGCAAGGCCGCATCTACGCTGCCGACGCCGGCCAGCATGTTCTCGATGAAGTCAATGTGGCCGGGCACATCCACGACGCCCACCGGTTCGCCATCCGGCAGGGTCATCCACGCGAAGCCGAGATCTATCGTCATCTCGCGCTGCTGTTCTTCGCGCAGCCGGTCGGGGTCAATGCCGGTCAGCACGCGCACCAGCGTGGATTTGCCGTGGTCAACGTGGCCTGCGGTGGCAATCACGCGCATCGGACGTGCAGATTGCAATTGCGGAATCGGAGATTAGCAATCGCCATCCCCAACTTCCATTTCTCACTCGACGAGATCCGCCGCCATATCCACGTCGTCAAGTTGCTCGGGGGGCGCGGCTTGAGCTTCGGCCTGCGCCTGGCGCTTCTTGCGCTGCCGGCGCGAGGGTTTGATCTCGCTGGGCACATTGATCCTGGCTTGATCCAGCAGCCGGTTGGCCTCGGCCAGCCATTCGCGGCCGGCGTTCGCGTAGGCCTGCGAGAACGCCTCGAGGATGTCGTAGAGCGGGGTGATCTGAGGCTGCAGCTTCGGCAGCTCTTCTTCCACCTCCGCGATGCGCGGTTCGAGCTCGCTGATGCGCCGGTCGCGCTCGAACCACTTTTCGTCTTGGGCGACGGCAAATGTGCGCCACTCCTTCTCGATTTGCTCGCGGAAGGCATCAGCGGCGCGCTTGGCCCGCTCTTCGGCGTCGCGTTGAATCTCGAACAGCTCGTTGATGCGCACTTCGAGGCGCTCTTGGAAGTCCGGCAGCGCGGCAAGTTCGCGCTTCACCTCTTCGCGCAACTGGATGAAGCCGGTCACCTGTTGGGCAACCTCTTCAGCGCGCACCTTCATCCGCTCAATTAGCTCGGCGTATTCCGCAAACTGGCGTTCACGGCGGATGTCGGCCACGCGCTGGGCCTCGATGAGCTGACTCTGCGCTTCCAGCACCTTAGCCGCTTCCTCGATCTCGGTTTGCTTGCGGCGGATCGCTTCGTCCAGCAGGAGCAAACGCGGCGGGATTTGTTCGATCTTCTTCTTGATATCGGGAATTTCTTGTTCGAGGGCGGTTAGGCGCTTGGCATCCTGGCGACGCTGTTCTTCAAGGAAGGAGAGCTGTGTCGTCGGTTGATCGAAGCGCCGGTCAACCTCCATGACCTGCACCTGTATCCGGCTGATCATCTCAGCCAGCCGGCCTTCCTCGGCTTTGCGCGCCTCAAGTTGCTCGGCATAGCCGGCATAGGGTTTGACCTCTTTCTTCAGCTCGTTGAGCTGGCGCACGATAGACTCGATCTCGATCTGCCGGGTGCGCACCAGCTCGCGCTCGGCCTTGGCACGCTGATCCTCGATGCGCGCGATGAGCTGGTTGAATTCCTCACGCAACTGCTCCGTCGCGGACGTCCAGCCCATGGCGCGCGTGAGTTGCACTTTCAATTCGTTTAGCGTGACTTCGAGCGACTGGGCATAGCGCGAACGCACTTCGGCCTCACGTGAGAGGCTGTCTACACGTTCCTGCAACTGGATGATGAGGGCGCGATCCTTGCGCCGCTCTTCGTCAATGTACTGAACGAGCTTGGTGAGTTGGGTCAGATCCATTTCTCTTCACAAGGGCGTTCGAACGCGCGGCGCTCGCACGCTACTGGTGTTGCCACATTCGTCCGCCGTCCAGCATGATGCAATCACCGTTGATGAACTGCGGGCCGGTGAGCAAGAACAGGACGATTTCGCCGACTTGCTCGGCAGTGCCGAGCGCCCGCAACGGATTGGTCCTGCGCAGCGCCTGCCATTGCGCCTCGGTGTAGTCGGGTGGCTTCAAGATCGGTCCGGGACAGATAGCATTGACGCGCACCTTGGGGCCGAAGTTGAGCGCCTGCGCACGGGTGAGCGCCAACAGCGCTGCCTTCGATATACCATGGGCAACGTATTCGCGCCAGGGGAAGAAGGCACCCTCGTCCACGATGTTGACGATGTTGCCGCACACACCTTCACCTTCACCGTCCATCATCGCTCGGGCGATCACTTGGCTGAGCACGAACGGCCCCTTGACGTTGACATCAAGGGCTTTGTCGAAGTCGGCTTCGGTGGTGGAGAAGTAATCATTGGGCACGAAGCTGGATGCGCTGTTGATCAGGATGTCCACCTTGCCGAAGTGATCCAGCGCGCGCCGGCCCAGCTCGGCTGCCTGGTTCCAGTCGGCCATGTCGGCTCGGTGCAACAGCACGCGCCGGCCAAGTGTCTCGATCTCACGCGCCGTCTCCCGCGCTGCGTCCGCACTGGTGCCGTAGTGCACGACAACATCGGCGCCCTCCTGGGCCAGCATCAGCGCGATCACTCTACCAACGCGATGCGCGGCGCCGGTCACCAAAGCAACCTTTCCCTTTAGTCTCATGCGCTTACCCTCTGCATCCACCCCTATCTTTTCGGAGAAGCCGGGGGGAATGTTATACTGATTTTAGATGCTGAATGAGATCGTCGAGCGCATCCGGCGCAACCACGCCCTGGAACACGCTACGCTACACATTTTGGAAGCCCAACAGCCTAACCTGCGCGCGGGCGGCCGGGCGACTTCGCAAGGCTTTTATCTTTATGGGGATTTGCCGAACGAAGCAGCAGTCCGCGCCGCGGCGAACGAGGCGATCCGGCGCATGAAAGATGGCCAGCGCGACCTGGCCGTTCATCCCCGTTGTGGCACGAACGTGGTGACGGCAGGCGTCTTGAGCGGCGCGCTGGCGATGCTGGGCATCCTCGCCAGCGGCAAACGCGCGCCATGGTATGTGCAACTGCCGAATGCCATCCTCGGTGCGATGATCGGCGCGCTATTGGCCCAGCCGCTGGGTCCCTGGATGCAGGCAAATGTGACGACCTCGGCGGAGATGAACGGCGCGCGGGTGCGCGGCGTCCGGAGCAATCAAGCAGGACGCCTGACCGCGCATTTCGTCGAAACCGATCACGCGCCGTCGTCCTGAACGCAGTTAGGGCGCGCTCAGTTTCTCCAGCATGCGCCTGGCGTCGCGATCGTAAGGATCGGCCAGCACGGCTCGGCGAAATGCGGCAACGGCCAGCTCGATCTCACCCCGATCGCGATGAATCAACCCGATGTTATAAGCCACGCTATGCGCCAACGGGTCTATCTCCAATGCGCGGTTGAAGGCGGCCAGCGCGCGCTGCTGGCGTTCGTCGGTGGCGGTAATCGGGTTGCCCAGGTAAGCTGCGCCCAGGTTGATCCACAGTTGCGCGTTGTCGGGTGCGCGCGCAACTGCCCGCTCTAACACCGACACGGCCAGTTTGTGCCTGCCGGCCATGATGTAGGCGCCGCCCAAGTTGAGCGCCGCATCGGGATTGTCTGGTTTGAGCTTGTGCGCGCGCTCCAAAAAAGGCAGGGCGTCCACCGGTTTGCGCTGGCTGAGCAGTTGTGTGCCCTGAAGCAGGCTTTCGCGGAATTGCTGCTCGTGACGACGCTTCAACCAAGCGTTCAGGCGTTCTTGCTCGGAGTCATGGGCAGGGTCAGTCATGGTGGATCAAGGTGTCGCTAGGTGTTGAGAAGTATCAGAAGCCTTCGAGTTTGCTGAGGTCGGCGATGCCATCGGCCTGAGCCACAATGCGCTGCAACAACGCCAGGCGCGACGCGCGCAGGCGTGGATCTTCGGCCATTACCAACACCTCGTCGAAGAAGCGCGTGATGTGCGGGACGAGGGCGCGCAGATTGGTCACGAGGGATTGCGCGTCGGCAGGCCCATCCACGCCGGCCACCGCTTGCGCCAACGCCTGCGCCGCCGGCTCAGGATCCTCGATGATGGCGCTCGGCGCATACGTCTGGCCTCGGACAATGCGGGCGCAGCGGGCGTAGGCGTCCAGCGTCGCCGGCCAGTCTGCGCCGGCCACTGCCGCGCTCAACTGGGCGAGGAAGCGTCTGGCGCGCGCCGGGTCGTCGCCGGTCGCAGCTATGACGGCTTCAACGGCGTCGCGGCGGTAGCCTTCGTCGAGGAATTGCTGACGCGCTCGGTCGAGGATGAAGCGATGCGCAGCTTCTAATGCCTCGGCGCTCGCGGCGACAGGGAGCTGCGCCATGGCAGATTCCAGGCCGGCGCGCAACGAGAAGGGCCTGTCGCCGGCGATCAAGTTTTGCACAACGCCGATGGCAGCGCGGCGCAACGCGAAAGGGTCGGCGCTGCCCTTGGGCGCCAGGCCGACGGCGAACAAGCCGGCGATGCTGTCGAGCTTGTCGGCCAGCGAGACGACCAGGCCGGCGGGCGTCTTCGGCGTAGCGTCGCCGGCGAAGCGCGGCAGGTAGTGCTCGAAGATCGCCTCGGCCACGGCTTCTGTGTCCGGGTCACCGCTCGTCCGCCGGTGGTATTCGCGCCCCATGACGCCCTGCAGCGCGGTGATCTCCACCACCATGCTGGTCGCCAGGTCGGCCTTGCACAGCCGCGCAGCTTTGCGGGCAATTGCCAGCTCTTCAGTTCCCAGGCCCAACTGACGCGCGACCGGCTCTACCAGCGCCTCGATGCGCTTTGTCTTGTCCAGCATCGAGCCGAGCTTGGCCTGAAAGGTGATCGTGTCCAGGCGCGGCAAATAAGCCTCCAGCGGCTTGCTGACGTCTTGGCGAAAGAAGTAGGCGGCGTCGGCGAAGCGCGCGCTGACCACGTCTTCGTTGCCTTTGCGCACTTCGTCGAGGTGCGCGTCGTTGCCGTTGCGCACGGTGACGAAGTAGGGCAGCAGCGCCTCGCCATCGGCGCGCAGCACGGTGAAGTAGCGCTGCTTCTTGCGCATCACAGCAGTCAGCACCGCCGAGGGCAAGGCGAGGAAGGCTTCATCGAACGCGCAGCGCACGGCCGTTGGCTGTTCGACCAGATCGGTCACTTCGTCGAGCAGATCGTCGTCCGGGGCGATGCGCCCGCCGACGCCGTCCGCCGCAGCCGCGACCTGGCGCGCGATCTCGACCCTGCGCGCAGCGCGGTCGCCGATGATGTGGTGCCGGGCGAGGAGCGCCGGGTAGTGGTCGGCGTGTTCTACAGCGAACGGCGGCGAGCCTTCACCGCGCGGGCCGAAGCTGAGGTTGCCGCTACGCACGCCGGCAAACGCGAACGGGATGACCTGATTGCCCAGCAAGGCGACGATCCAGTTGATCGGGCGCGCGAAGGGGACGTTGGATGCGTTCCAGCGCATGGTCTTCTCGAAGGTGATCTTGCCGAGCGCCTGGGGCAACACATGCGCCAGCACCTCAAGCGTGGGTCGGCCGGCCTCGCGTTTGCGCGCATACACATACGCGCCGCCGGCATCCTCCTGCACGACCAACTCGCGTGCGTCCAAATTAAAGCGTCTGGCGAAGCCGATGGCGGCCTGGGTGGGATTACCGTCCTCGTCGAAGGCCGCCTTAGCCGGCGGGCCTTTGACCATCTCGTCAATGTCGCGCTGCGTGGGCGCAACATCTCTCACCAACACGGCAGTGCGGCGCGGCGTGCCGATCAGCGTGGCTTCACCATGTGAGACGCGCGCCGCGTCCAACGCCTCGACGACGTAGCGGCCGAGCTGCTCCTGGCACAAGGGCACGTCGCCGGCGGGGAGTTCTTCCGTGCCCAGCTCGACGAGCAACGTTTGGGGTTCGGCGAGGGTCGGCGGGACGACGGCCGGAGCAGGCTCGGCCTGGGCCTCTTGACCGCCGCCCTTCGAGAGCCAGGGGAAGCCGAGTCGCTCGCGCTGCGCGACATAGGCCAGCGCGATTTCGCGCGCCAGGTCGCGCATGCGGCCGAGGTAACGCTGGCGCTCGGTCACGCCGATGGCGCCGCGCGTGTCGAGCAGGTTGAAGGTGTTGGAGCATTGCAACACGTAGTCGTGCGCCGGCAACACCAGCCCCTGCTCAATCGCGCGCTTGCACTCGCGCTCATAGATGTCGAACAGCCCGCGCAGCGCATCCACATCGGCGTGCTGGAACGCATACGCGCTGCGCTCCTGTTCGTCGGTCAGCTTCACATCGCCGTAGGTGCGGTCGGCGCTCCATTTGAGGTCGAACACGTTGCGCGCGCCCTGCTGCGCCATGGCGATGCGTTCCAGGCCGTAGGTGATCTCTAAGCACACCGGGTCCAGCGTAATGCCGCCGACCTGCTGAAAGTAGGTGTATTGCGTGATCTCCAGGCCGTCCAGCCAGACTTCCCAGCCAAGGCCCCACGCGCCGATGGCCGGCTGAGCCCAGTTGTCCTCGACGAAACGCACGTCGTGGCGCGCCAGGTCTATGCCGATGGCGCGCAAGCTTTCGAGATACAGCTCCTGCGAGCGTTCCGGCGACGGCTTCAGGATGACTTGAAACTGGGTATGGGTGTAGAGGCGGTTCGGGTTCTGGCCGAAGCGACCATCGTCCGGCCGCACCGATGGCTCCACATAGGCCACGTTCCACGGCTCGGGGCCGAGCACGCGCAGGAAGGTGGCCGGGTTCATCGTGCCTGCGCCGACGACCTGGTTGTAAGGCTGCCAGATCAAGCAGCCTTTGGACGCCCAGAATGCCTGCAACGCAAGGATGAGGTCTTGGAAGGTGTGCATGCGAGCGGAATTGTAGCCAAGTTTGGCACGCACCCTCCGGCTCTGGGCGTGATGGGCTTTTAGCCCTCTCGCGCTGCAACAAGCGGACGCGCAGGCTCACGCGCGCCAAATCACCTTGTCTTCGATGGGCGAGCGGTCGGCCTGCGGGACGACGCCGTTGGCCGGCCGGCCCACGAACAAGAAGCCGAGCAGCTTCGACGGCGGTTTCAGCCCGACCAGGTCGAGCACGCGCTCATGGCGCACGACCTCGCCGCTCGTCCACTTGCACCCGTAACCCATGCTGTGCGCCATCAAGTGGATGTGCTGCGCGGCGATGGCGACGGACGCCAGGTCTTCCCACTCCGGCATCTTGTCGTTGCCGGTGCGCAGCATGCCCAGGCTGATCCAGACCGGCGCGGCGAACGGGCGTTCGCGCTGGGCTTGTTCCGCCTTTGGATCGTACTTCTCCGGCGGGGTCAGCAGGCGATAGGCTTCGGCAAACCGTTCACCGAGCGCCGCGCGCGACTCCCCGGCAAACACGCAGAAGCGCCACGGCTCCGTCATGCCGTGCGTCGGCGCCCAGCGCGCTGCCTCTAGCATCAACTTCACATCGTCGAGGTCAACCGGCTCGGATGAAAGCTCCTTGAGCGCATAGCTGCGTCGCTCTCGGATGAGTTTCAACAAGACATGAGTTGCGTCATTCATAGCGCTGAAGATACTCCCTCGGCTGCGGGCATACTCAGCGGTCTCCTGCCGCGCCGGCCATCCGACTCATGCGACCTGCCCCTGCCAATATCGCTGCCTTCTGCGCAAGGCCGCGCCAAGCGCAGCGGCAGTAGCGCGCCATCCTAACACAAACAGGGCGCTGAACAGCAACGCCACGCCAGCAAAGGCGAGCAGCACGGTCGGTTGGCCGAGCAACCAGGCGCGGATGAACAGGCCGGCCGGCGCAGCGTAGAGCAGCGCCAGCGTCGAGCGCAGCAGGAAGCGTACTGCTTCCGCCCACGTCGTCGGGCAATGCGCCGGATATGCGCCCAACGACCACGCTAAAAGGACGAACGGCAAGCCGATTGCCGCGATTTGCCCAACCGCGCGAAGCGCGGCGTCGGCCATCGCGGCCGTGTTGTGGGAGTATTGGCCGACAACGACGAAAGCAGTTACAGCCAGCGCGTCGCCGATTAGCAGGATATGTCTATAAGTCAGCTTGTTCATATACTCGCCCCTGGGAAGCGTCACATCGTCAGGCCGTGCCGGAGCCGGATGCTTCTGCCGCTTCATCCGTTCTATCGCTTCGCCACTCGAACGCGCGCGCCGGCCCGCGAGGGCGTATGCTGACGCGCGCCCCAATCGGCATCGCCGATGCGCCATCGGTGCGCGCCAGCAAGCGCTCGCTGCCATCCAGGCACAACGACAGCAACTGGTCGTGGCCGAAATAGAGCACCTGCTCCACGCATCCCCGTCCGTCTGGGTCAGCGGATACATCCAGCGCTTCCGGGCGGATGAGCAACTGCACACGGCCGCGCGCAGGCGATTCCAGCGCCACGCGCCCCAGGACACATTCGGCGTAGTCGCCGTATGCCTGCGCCGGCAAGAAGTTCGCCTCGCCGAGGAAGCGCGCCACGAACGGCGAAGCCGGGTGAGCATACAGTTGGCGCGGCGTCCCCGTCTGCACGATGCGTCCGTATTGCATGACCGCCAGCGCGTCGGCCATGCTGAGCGCCTCTTCGCGGTCGTGCGTGACGAACAAGGCTGCAACGCCGCTGCGCTTCAGCACGCCGCGCACTTCCTCGCGCAGCGCGACGCGCAGCGCATGGTCAAGGTTGGAGAACGGCTCGTCCAGCAGGAGCAATTGCGGCTGCGGCGCCAGCGCGCGCGCCAGCGCGACGCGCTGCTGTTGCCCGCCGGAAAGCTCGTGGGGGTAACGCTGGGCCAGACCGCTCAACTGCACTTGATCGAGCGTTGCCATCGCTCGGGCCAAGGCTTCTGCTCTATCCAGGCCGTGCAATCCGAAGGCGACGTTGGCAACTACGGTCATGTGGGGGAAGAGCGCGTAGTCTTGAAAGACCATCCCAACGCCGCGCTTCTCCGGCGGCGTGTTCACCCCCGGCCCGAACACCGTCTGGTCGCCGATGGCGATGGATGCCTCTGGGTCAGGCTCCGGCGTCTCCAGCCCGTTGATCAGGCGCAGCAGGGTCGTTTTGCCGCAGCCGCTGGGGCCAAGCAGCACCACGATCTGACCGAGTGCGACCTCGAGCGATGCCCGGTAAACCGCATATGCGTCTTTGACCCCGAAGCGCTTTGAGACGTTGCAGACGCGCAAGGCCGGCGTCATAGGCGCGTTTCCCAGTTGTTCTGCGCGCCGGAGCGCGAGAGACGAATGAGCAGCAACGCCGGCCCGACGCTGGCCAGGACGATGGTCAGCGCCGGCACGGCCGCCGCTTGCCAAGCCGACTCCGAGGCCAGCATATACGTCCACACCGATAAAGTTTCCATGCCAAACGGGCGCAGGAACATGGTGACCGGCAGCTCCTTGAGCGTATCCACGAACACGAGCAACAGGGCGGTCAAGACGCCCGCGCGCATCAAGGGCAGATGAATGCGCGCCAGCACACGCGCCGGCGCAGCGCCTAGGCTGCGCGCCGCCATCTCCATGTTCGGCGTCACCTTCTCCAGGCTGGCTTCGACGCCGCTGAAGCCGATGGCCAGGAAGCGCACCAGGTAGGCATAAAGCAGCCCGATCACCGAGGCGCTCAGCAGCATGGCGCCGCCGGTCCAGCCCAGCACGGTCTCGTTCAGCGGCGCCAGCAACAGCAACACGCCCAGCGCAACTACGGCCCCTGGCATCGCGTAGCCCAGCGTGGCCAGGCGCGCGAGGAAACGAGGAGCGGCGTTGGCCTCGTCTTGCGATCCTCGTGGGCGCAGCGCGTAGGCCATCCCCAGCGCCACGGCGACGACGAGCAGCGCCGCGCCCAGCGACAGGGCCAGCGTGTTGAACAGGTATTGGCCGAACGTCGCGTCGAGCGTGCCCGGCTCGGCGCTCGCTATCTCGGCAACAGCCCATTGCGTAAGTTGGGCGACCGGCAGCCCGAACGCCACAAACAACAGCGCAAGCGGCCCGACCAGCGCAGCAGCTGTGCGTGGGCCGGACAAACGAATGGGCGCGATCGGCCGCGCGTGACTGCCGAGTTGGTAATAGCGCGCGCGGCTGCGCAATCGGCGCTCCACCAGCACGACGCCCAGCGCGATCACCATGAGCAGCGACGCCAGTTGCACCGCAGCGTCGCGATCCATTTGGATGATCCATAGCCGCACGACGCCTTCGCTCAACGTGACGACGTTGAAGTAGCGCACCACGGCGAAATCGGTCAGCGTTTCCATCAGCGCCAGCGCCACGCCGGCGGCCAACGACGGTCGCGCCAAAGGCAACGCCACGCGCCAGAAGACCGCGCAATCGCTCAGGCCAGCGGCGCGCGCAGCATCGCGCTGCGCCGCCGATTGCTCGCGGAACGCCGCCCGCGCCAGCAGATACACATAGGGGTAGAGCGTCAGGCTGAGCACGAAAATCGCGCCCGGCAGCGAGCGGAACTCGAACAGCTCAAAGTCCGGCCCCAACCAGGCGCGGAGCTGCGTTTGGACGGGGCCGGCGTAGTCGAACAGCGACATGGAGACGTAGCCCAGGATGTAGCCGGGGATGGCGATGGGCAAGACCAGCAGCCACTCGATCAGCTTCACGCCGGGAAACGTGTAGGTCGTGACCAGCCAGGCCAGCGCCGTGCCCAGCGCCAGCGTGGTCGCGCCAACGCCCAGCATGAGCAGCGTCGTGTTCAGCAACATCTCCGGCAGCAGCGTGCGCCACAGATGCGCCCAAATTTCGCCGTCGAGGTGCAGCCAGGTCAGCGCCAGGCCGATCAACGGCAACAGGACCAAAAAGGCGGGGATCGCTGCGGCCAACGCGCCGGCGTCGAAGGCCGGCCGTCGCCGGCTAACCGCTGCGATGCGCCCTAGGCAGGGGGGTGTACTCGCGCGTTCCAAATTGAAACTTCCAGGACGGGTGATTCTACGGCGTCAGGCAGGGTCAAGCATGCAACCCGACCCTGCCCGAAAGAAGATCACGCCGGCAAAGCGTGGGGAGTCATTTGTAACCGACTCGCTCAAGCAGCTTGATCGCCTGCGCCTGCAACGGCCCGTATTGTGGCAGCGAGGCCAGATCGGCCTTGAACGAGCCGAATCCTCTCAACACCTCGGCCGGTTGGGCAGAAGGATTGACCGGATACTCGCTGTTGCCGCCGGGCAGGCCGGCTACGCCCGAGTCCTGACCGCGCGTGGCGAGCCACTCGAGCAGCTTAACCGCGTTCTCTCGGTTGGGCGCGTTCGCCGTCACGCCGGCGCCGGAGAGGTTGACATGCACACCGCGATCCTTCTGGTTGGCCCAGAATAGCTTCACCGGAAAGTTCGGATCGGACTTCAGCTTGTTGCCAAGGTAGTAATGGTTAGTAATCCCAACGTCGCACTTGCCGGCTGCGATGGTGTCCAGAATGCGGCTATCGCTGTCAATGAAGGTCGGGCGATTGGCCATCCAACCGCGCAGCACGCGCTCGGTCTGCTGCTCGCCGTTGTTGGCGATCATGCTGGCAACCAACGAGACGGTGTAAATGTGCGTCGCCGGGCGCATGCACAGTCGCCCGCGCCATTTGCGATCGGCCAGCGCTTCATAGGTAGAGAGTTCTTCGGGCTTGACTTTGGCGGGGTTATACATGAGGGTGCGATAGCGCAGCGAGAGCGCATACCAGCGACCCTGAGGGTCGCGCAGCTCCGCCGGGATGACGGTGTTCAACACATCAGATTGAATCGGCTGCAACAGCCCCTCGTCGGCCGCGGTCTGCAGGGCGCCGACGTCAATCACGAAGAACACGTCGGCCGGCGTCTGCGGTCCCTCGGCGCGCAGCCGCTCCAGCAACGCCTGCGTAGAGGCGTTGGACAGGCGAACCTGAATGCCAGTCTCGCGCGAGAACTCGGCGAAGACCTTCTCGAGTGCGCCGTAGTGTCGTGCCGAATACACGTTGACTATCTTCGTCTGCGCTGCCGTCGGCACGGGTTGCGTCAGACTCAACGAAGCCACCGCCAGCGCGCTGGCGATGGGCATCAGCACAGATTTGCGTCTCTTCACGTCACTTTCTCCTGTTCGCTCTAGCGTCTTTGATTGTTAAGCGGAATGATCCCAGCTCAACTGTCAAAACTTATACCCGGCGCACAGGCGAAGGGCAACACACGCGGTCAAGGGCGACGTTTGACCACGCTTACGATGCGGGGTTAACCGGGTTTAACGCGCTCACGCGCACTTCGCGCTGCCCGGCGTCGGATAGCCGGCGCCGGCGTCGTCCAGCACCAACACCCAGTCCGGCCAGATGCGCGGCGGGGTGAACTCGCGCGGGCCGTCGTTCTCGACGCGGCCGGCGCGATGGGCCGCGCCGGTGCGCGGGTCGTACCAGTGCACATCCAGCATGCTGCCGCGCAACTTGCCCAGATCCACCGTCACTGGCTTTATCGTTGGGCAATACACGAAAGCGCAGCTGCCATCGGCATCGCGCATGGCCTGCGCGTGATGGACGCCTTCGCCGGCATCGCCGACGATGAGCGATGGGTCGGGGATGCGCGAGAGGAACGGGCGGCTCTCGATCAGTCGCCTGGCATATTGCATTTGGCCCGAGCCGGGGAAGTGCATCGCTTCTTGCCAAGTGTGGCGGCAAAAACTCTTCGGATTCCGGCCGAGGGTGAAGAATTGCCAGATCGGGTGACAGCCGTAGGTATGGCCGTGCGCGCCGGCGAACAGCGCCCAGTATAGGCTCTTGCGGTTGTCGTAAGCCTCGATATAGCCGTTCTCGATGTTGAAAGCGGAGGGATGGTCTTCGTAGGCCGGCTCACCGTCCATGCACGGCTTGGTCGGCGTCAGCGCGTAGTCGCGCGCGATGCACTTCCAGTTCGGCGTGTTGCGCGCGTGGCCGCTCTGCCACATGTTGAAGTCGAGCCAGTCGGCGGCGTGCCAGTCTTCCGCCGACGAGCGCCCGCCCACCGGGTGAAAGGTGATCAGGTGACGCCCCTCGTCGCCAACGCGCAACCCGGCGGCCATAGCGTTCAAGATGTCGCGATGCTCCGGCTTCTCTATCGGCCGGTCGCCGCCCAAGATCCAGATGATCGGCTTGTCCCGGTAGCGCCGGCCCAGGAACTCACCATAGATGCGCGCATTTTCAGGCGTGAAGATTTCCGGCCCGACGCCCCACTTCACGTTCCACTTGTCACCCCAGGTAGGCAACATGCCACACCACATGCCCAAAGACGCCATGACGTTGACGATGTAATCCACGTGCTCGAAGTAGGCTTCGTTCGGGCGCGTCGGATCGTTGTCAATCAGCGGTCGGTGGCCGTAGGGGTTGGGGTCGTTCAGGCCATCTTCCTCGGCCAACACGACCGACTGCATCACGGTAAAGCCTTTGGACGCGCGATCGCGCAAGAACCACTCGGCCTCGCTGCGATCGAGGCGATGGAAGATCTCCCATGTGGTGTCGCCAAGGTAAAAGAAGGGCTTGCCGCTTTCGTCAACCAGATAGCGTTTATTGGAACTGACCTTGAGCATGGCCATGACCGGGTTGTTTTGGTCTGACCATTATCACCGTCGCCCCTCAGAAGACAAGTTGAACTGCCAGCCGTCATCGCCGGCCACCTGTACGCGATAACCCGCGCCGGCGCGCTCGACGCGAATGTCGAAGTGTGCATCGCCGACGCGCAGCCGCTTCACCTCGGCCCAGTCCCAGGTGGAAGGCAGGTTGGGCGCAATCGTGATGGCGCGCTCAGCAGCGCGGGGCTGGATGCCGAGGAAGCATTCGAGCACCGGCGACACCAGCCCCACGTTCGACCACAGTTGCAAGAAGCACCAATCGGCAGGCAGCGCCTCGCTCACCGCGCCGGGCGTGCGATAGGAGAATGCGCGCGTCAGCTTATTCACAATAGCGAGCGCCTGATCCGCGTAGCCGTAGCGCGCAGCAGCCAGCGCCAGCAGGCCGGTGTTGATGCTCATCACATCATGCCGGCCGGGGTGCAGATACATGCCCCAGGCGTTGCTGAACTCCCCACTCTGCAGCCGGTTTAGGGCGCGTCGAGCCTGCTCCGGCGTCGCCAGGCCCACTTCGAGTGGGCACAATGTCACCCAATGGCGGAGCAGCCAGGGCAGATCAACGTCGCGCGGTGCGTCGGCGTAGCGGGCCAGGTAGGGCGCGAAGCGTCGGCGCGCCGCAGCAAAGTGGTCTTGTCCCAGCTCCAGCCATTCCTCCTCGCGCGCCCTTTGCTCCAGCTCGGCGAGGGCGCGCTCCACTTCCTGCACGCTGGCGCGCACGTCGGCAAATAGCCCCTCTTCTTCCAGCCACCACGACTCGCGAATGCACTGCGCGAGCGCGGCTGCTTTGCCGGCCAGGTCCGGCAGGCCCTGTGAGTCGCCATCGGGGCGGACGATCCGCGCCATGTCGGCGAGGCGAACCAGCGCGTCCCAGGTATACGTCGCAACGTCAATGGCCTCGAGGCCGGCGTGCATCTCCACCGTCTCGACGATGCTGCGCCCGCTGGGGCACAAATCGCCGTCGGGGTCGTGCCGACCGAGCGCGTAATCCAGCAGCCCGGCCCGACAGAAGGGATACATCTCGCGCAAGAAGTCGGTGTCGCCCGTCCACAACCAGTATTGATGCACGGCGCGGGTGAACGCCGGCGTCTCGACCATGTTGCCGGCGTTGAACACGACGTCAGTCGTGCTGAGTTCGTGGAGGACGCGGCCCGGCTCGTCTGGGTTGTGGCGTTCGCTCTGCGCCTTGAGCAGGCGCAGCGTGTCGCGCACCAGCTCAAACTGACCGCTCTGCAACATCGGCAGCGTCGCGTAGGCCGGGTCTATCCCAAACCACCACGGGTACTCCGGCAGCCCCGCGCCCACGCCGCGCCCAATGCCCGGCACCTCGCGCGCGAACATCTGGTTGATCAGCTTCGACCAAGCGGCAGCCTGATTCAAGGGCGCATCGGGCGTGATGAGCTGGCTAGTTTCGAGGATGGCGCTGCACTGCGCCCGTTTGGCTGCGCGCAGGGCTTCGTGGCGCGCAAGCAGACGGCGATGCGTCGCCAGGGCTTCATCGCGCGATGCCGCCGAGCCGGCGATCGCAAAGTGAATCGTTCGAGCATAGCCGCCGTCATCCGGCAGGGCCTCGGCGGGCAACCGGTAGACGAAATGCGCCGAGATGCCCTGGCCCTGCGTGCGCTCGACGGCCCATAGATCGCCGGTGGACGCCCCGCTCGGCGCAAGGTCGGCGCCTACCGCACACGCCCACGGGTTAGCTCCGTCGGTGAAGATGCAACGCGCCGAGGCATCCACCAGTTCGGCGTCGTCCTGGCCGTCGCGCATGCCGGCGCGTTCGCCCAGCCAGGCCGGCCGCAGGTCCGAGCGAAAGAGCGCATGCAACGACAAATCGAACGGCTGCGCCGCTCGGACGGTGAGCGTGACGAGCATCCCTTCGACGCCATCCGGCACGCAATCTTGGCGGACGATGGTGAGCGAATCGAGGCGATATTCGAACTCGACGTGGGCCGGATATGCCCGACACTCAAGCGCCTCATTCAACCAGCGCGGCGCGCCTTGTAGTGTATCGCTGATGCCGAACCAGAAGCCGTCGAGCAACTTGATCGGGTGATTCCACACGCCCCACATCTCGCCGGGCACGTGGCCGCCTTCGGGATCGGGGAACAAGCCGTGCTGATTGCAGATGGCATAGACGCGGTCGCCACAGGCAGCGATAGGATCGGAAAGGCGATGGGATTTGGATTGTGGCGCGATCATGAAAGCGAAGATGACAATGGCGACACCGCTTTATGGTGCCTGTTGTGGATCAATGAATTGCGTCAACAGCGGCAACCCGCCATTGCACGCCAGCGCGACCAGGGTCAGGCGGATGGCTTTGCCGGCGGCGGTGGCTAGAAAGAAGGCGAAGGGGTGCATCTTGAGAATGCCGGCGATCAAGCCGCCCACGTCGAACATCGGGTTGGGGAGCAATGCCAACACGAAGATCACCAGCGGCCCGAACCTTTCCATCAAGTTGTGCATGTGCTGATAGATCTTGCCTTGTGGCAACACGGCGGTGCCGCCATAGCCGGCCATGTAGCCAGTCATCTCGCCCACGGCCGACCCTAAGCCTGAGACCAGACCGGTTGCGAGCACGCCGTAGATCGGGGCCGCTGCACACGCGACAACGAAGGCCGGCGCAGGAATGAGCACCGTCGCATTGCCCACCACGCTCAGCACGAACAATCCCAGCAACCCCAGTTGGCCGAAAGCGATCAGCGCATCTCGGAATCGCGCGCTCAGCAGGATAACGGCGACGCTGATGACAATCGCCAGGACCAGCATCACGGCCGCGCGACCGCGATGGGGATCGGGCAACGCGGTGGTCTCCTCGGCGACCGGCGACTCGTCAACTTGTAACATATGTGGCGCGCGCGACGTGCGATCTACACCCGGCGCGCCGACCGATTCGGCCTTACCGAAAAGCATCTTACGCACACTGCGAAGCTGCGCCCACACGATTTCCCCCCTCCTCCGCTCGACTGCCGCCGCTCATTGCCGGAACGAAGTGAATCTCGCTCGTCTCGGATACCGGATGGCGCAACCCCTGTTTGCTGTTCACGCCGTCCACCACCAACGTCAGGTTGGGCTTCAGGCGATCATGATCCGCTTCGATCAGCCGTGCTGCAAGCCCTGGGTAGTGCCGATCGAGATCCTCGATCACTTGGCGCACGGTTGCCCCTTCGGCCTGCACCTCAGCCAGGCCGCCCGTTAAGCTACGCAACAACGAAGGAATCCAGACTTTTGCCATGCCAATGATGTTCTACCTCAGCAGGTTTAACACTGTGTAGTCTGCACAGACACGCTGGATGAGCGCGTGAATCGATTTTATCCAGATGCGCCATGCGGCCTATAATCTCACTCTCATATTCGCGCAGGCGCGACCTAATGAAGCGGCTGCGTCCTGAGCGTATGGATTCTTCTGAATTTGCTGTGCAAGGAGGAAAGATGAACACCAAGAACCGCTTTCTGTCTGTGCTGTCTGCAACGGCCATGACCGCGCTGCTGCTGGCAGCCTGTGCGCCGGCTGCCCCATCCGCACCGGCTGCGCCAACGGAAGCACCGGCCCCCGCGCCGACCGAAGCGCCGACGGTGCCCACTGCGGCGCCGGCAGCGACCGAGGCGCCTGCGCCGCCCGCTACGCGTGAGCTGATGAAGGTCGAAGCGCCCAACTGCGACTACGGCGGCACAATGAAGGCGATCAAAGCCGTAGATGAGATGACCGTCAAATTCACCCTTTGCTCGCCTGACCCAGCCTTCCCCTACAAGATCGCCGGCGACTCGTTCGCTATCCTCGACGCCGACTACCTGAACGAAACCGGCGGCGACAGCAACAAGATCAGCGAGAACCCGGTCGGCACCGGCCCCTACAAGCTGAAGGAGTGGAAGCGGGGCGAGAGCATCACCTACGAAGCCTTCGCCGATTACTGGGGCGAGAAAGCCAAAACGCCTACCGCTGTGTTGCGCTGGTCGAAGGAAGCGGCGCAGCGCCTGCTTGAGTTGCAGTCCGGCAACGCCGATGGGATGTCGAACGTCGGGCCGGACGACTTCGAGACGGTTGAGAAAGACGCCGACCTGAAGCTCATCGAAGTGCCAGCGGCCAACATCTTCTACATCGGCTTCAACAACACCATCCCGCCGTTCGACGATGACCGGGTGCGCCTGGCGTTCGCCTATGGCATTGACCGTCAGCGCATCGTGGACGATTACTATCCGCGTGGCTCGGTCGTCGCCACCAGCTTCGTGCCGACCAGCTTCGCCGTGGGCGCTTCGCCCAACGTGCCCTGGCACGAGTACAACCCCGAGAAGGCCAAGGCGCTGCTGAAAGAGGCCGGCAAGGAGAACCTCGAGGTGACGCTGACCTACCGCGATGTCGTGCGCGGATATCTCCCGAACCCCGGCATTGTGGCGCAGGAGATTCAAGCGCAACTCAAGGAGATCGGCGTCAACGTCAAGATTGAGGTCAAAGAATCCGGCGCGTTCCTCGACTCGGTGACGGCCAGCAAGGAGGCCTTCTACCTGCTGGGTTGGGGCGCAGACTACCCCGACGCCACCAACTTCCTGGACTATCACTTCGGCCCGGAGAACAAGCAATACGGCAAGCCTTACGACGACATCGTGGCGTTGCTCCGGGAAGGTGCCTCTACCGCCGACCTGGCCAAGCGTCAGGCTGCCTACGACAAGGTCAACGAGCTGCTCAAGAAGTATGTGCCGATGATCCCCGTCGCGCATGGGGGTTCGGCGCTGGCCTTCCGCGCCGATGTCGAGGGCGCACACGCCAACCCGGTCAGCGCGCTGGTCTTCGCCGTGATGGCGCCGCCGCGCGACAGGTTCGTTTACGTCCAGAACGCCGAGCCGATCAGCCTGAACTGCGCCGACGAGAGCGACGGCGAGACGTTCACCGCCTGCGCACAAATCTACGAGACCCTGCTGCGCTTCAAGCTGGGCACGGCTGAAGTCGAGCCGGCGTTGGCCGAGAGCTACGAGTCCAACGCCGACCTCACCGAGTGGACTTTCAAGCTGCGCCCGGGCGTCAAGTTCCACAACGGCGCCACGCTCGACGCCAACGACGTGGTCGCCACCATGGCCGCGCAGTGGGACGCCAAGAACGCCAACCACAAAGGGCGCACCGGCAGCTTCGAGTATTGGACTGCCTACTTCGGCTCGTTCCTAAACGCCCAGTAGCCCCTCAGATTCGGTTGAGTCAGCCAGGCCAATCGGGGCGGTTGCGACGCCCCGACTGGCCTGATAGACCGGGATAAGCTGCCCCAAAACGCTTAACTCGCCCAATGGCCCGCTTCCTTGTGCGCCGCCTGTTGCTCTTGCTGCCGGTGATGCTCGGCATCCTCCTGGTCACGTTTGTGCTGGTGCGGCTGATCCCCGGCGATCCGTGCAAATCCATGCTGGGCGAGCGCGCCACCGAAGAGAAGTGCAACGCCTTTCGCGAGCGCTTCGGCCTGAACGACCCGATCCCCGTGCAGTTCGTGCGCTACGCTGGCAACGTGTTGCAGGGCGATTTCGGCGTCTCCATCAAGAATGGCCGACCGGTGACGGACGTGTTGGCCGAACGCTTGCCGATGACGATGGAGCTGACCTTGTTCGCCATGCTGTTCGCTTCCGTGTTCGGGATTGCGCTAGGGGTGATCAGCGCCGTGCGTCACAACACGGCGGTAGATGTTGGCGCGATGATCTTCGCCAACATCGGCGTCTCGATGCCGGTGTTCTGGCTGGGCCTGATGCTGGCCTATGTCTTCGCGCTGGCGCTGAAGGGCACGCCGCTCCAATTGCCGCCTTCGGGTCGGCTGACCGCCGGCACCGACCTGCCTTCATTGTTGAAGGTATGGGGGATGGAAGACGCACAGGGTTTGCAACGCTTCGCCATCTTACTGATATCCAACTCGGTGCTGCTCAGTTCGCTGATCCAGGGCAAGTTCGACATTTTTGCGGACGCGCTTCGGCATCTGATCCTGCCGGCCGCGGCAGTGGGCACGATCTCGCTGGCCATCATCGCCCGTATGACGCGCGGGGCGATGCTCGACGCACTCACGCAAGACTACGTTCGCGTCGCACGTGCGAAAGGACTCGCCGAGCGCATGGTCATCCTCAAACATACGCTGCGCAACGCCCTGGTTCCCATCGTCACCATCATCGGCCTGCAGATCGGCGGCCTGCTCTCCGGCGCGGTGTTGACCGAGACGGTGTTCAGCCTGCCCGGCGTGGGCACGCAGATCGTGGACGCCATCACTGCCCGGGACTACCCGGTGGTGCAAGCGTTCACCGTGCTCATCGCCGTCATCTTCGTCGTGGTGAATCTAATCGTGGATGTGAGCTACGCTTACCTGAACCCGCGCATCCGCGTGAGCTGAACCCTCATCATGCAAGAGTCCATCTCCGTCTCCGCTGCAACAGCGAGTGCGCGCGAGGCCGGCCGACTTCGCGTGCAGTCGCCGTTCGCCCGGACGATGCGCCGGCTGTTGCACAACCGGTCGGCCCAGGTTGGCCTGGTCATCATTTCCGTGCTGGCGCTGATCGCCATCTTTGCCGACGTGATCGCGCCCTACGCCTACGACCAACAGATCCGCCAATCGGGTCTGCGCCGGCGCAGCCCGCCATGCATCCACCTGCTGGGCTGCGACCGCGACAAGCCACAGTTGTTGATGGGGTTGGACGGCAACTTCCGTGACCTGTTCTCGCGCGTGGTGTACGGCTCGCGCCTCTCGTTACAGATCGGTTTTCTGACCACCGGCGCAGCGATCCTAATCGGCACATTACTGGGTGCGGCTGCCGGTTACGCCGGCGGCTGGACCGACAACCTGATCATGCGGGCGATGGATGTGCTGCTCGCCTTCCCCAGCCTGCTGCTGGCCATCGCCATTGTCAGCGTGCTCGGCCCGGGGTTGATCAACACGCTGCTGGCGGTCGCCATCGTCTCCATCCCGATCTACGCGCGCGTCGTTCGCTCCAGCGTGCTGAGCGTGAAGGAGATGGACTACATCGCTGCGTCGCATGCGCTCGGCGCGTCGTCCCTGCATATTCTCTTCGCGCGCATCCTGCCCAACTCGCTCACGCCGGTGATCGTCGTCGGCACGCTGGGCATCGCCACGGCCATCCTCGACGCAGCCGGCCTGTCGTTCCTTGGGCTGGGCGCGCAGCCGCCTACGCCGGAATGGGGCTTGATGTTGGGCGAGGAGCGCAATAGCGTGTTCAACGCGCCGCACCTGGTGTTCTTCCCCGGCATCGCCATCATGATCACCGTGCTCGGCTTCAACCTGCTGGGCGATGGGCTGCGCGACGCGCTCGACCCGCGCCGCCGAGTGTGAGAGTCGGAATCGCCTGCGCCTAGGCTGGGCTAGGCGGCGATCCGCCAACTCGTGCCTTTCGGCCCGTCTTCCAGCACAATGCCGAGCTGGGCGAGCCGATTGCGGATAGCGTCGGCCCGCGCATAGTCCTTCGCCTTTCGCGCCTCGTTGCGCATCTCGATCAGTATCTCGACCAGCGCTGCCTCGCGCTCGGCGCTGGCCGCATCGCGCGATGCGGCATCCTCGCGCACGACCCCCAACACGTCGCCGGCCAGCTCGCGGTAGATGGCGTCGGCCTGCTCCAGCACCCGCCTGGTCGCAATGCCGCTGCTGATGGCGTTGTTAATCTCCTTGCTCATATCGAACAAGGCCGAAAGGGCCAGCGGCGAGTTGAAGTCGTCGTTCATCGCGCTGGTGAACAACATGCGCGTCTGGTCGAGCATGTCCAGCAATTGGCCGCGCGTCGCTGAATCGCCATCCTCCGGCGCATGCTTCAACGCATCGCGCACGCGCCGGACAGCGGTGTGGATGCGCTCCACCCCTTTGCTGGCTGCTTCCAGCGCCTCGGCGCTGTAGTCGGCCGGGCTGCTGTATTTGCCTGAAAGGATGAAGTAACGCAGCGCCTCGGGCCGGTATGTCTTGAGCGCATCTTTGATGGTGACGAAGTTGCCCAGCGACTTGCTCATCTTCACGCCGTTCACCAGCAGCGAGCCGGTGAGCATCCAATAGTTGGCGAAGGGCGCCCCGTGCGCACATTCACTCTGGGCGATCTCCGCTTCGTTGTGCGGGAAGATGTTGTCTATGCCGCCGCCGTGAATGTCGAACGTCTTGCCGAGGTATTTGGTGCTCATTGCCGAGCACTCGATGTGCCAGCCGGGGTAGCCGCGTCCCCATGGCGAAGGCCACTGCAAGATGTGATTCTCCGGCGCTTTCACCCACAGCGCGAAGTCCATCGGGTGGCGCTTCTCTTCGCGGATAGCCACGCGCCTGCCGGCCTCCATCTCCTCGATGCGCCGGCCGCTCAACTTGCCGTAGTCCGGGTCGGACTCGACGCTGAAATACACCGAGCCGTTCACCACGTAGGCATGTCCCTTCTCGATGAGCGTTTGGATCATCTCGATCTGCTCGGGGATGTGCGCGCTGGCGCGCGGCGAGATGTCGGGCCGCACAACCCCCAACGCATCCATGTCCTCGAAGTACGAGCGCATGTAGCGCTCGACCAGCTCCATCGGCTCGACGCGCTCGCGCCGGGCGCCCCGCAAGATGCGATCTTCGCCATCGTCCAGCATGTGCCCGACGTCGGTGATGTTTTGCACGTAGCGCACCTTGTAGCCGCTATAGCGCAGCCAGCGCACCACTACGTCGAAGGCGACGTAGGTCTTGGCATGACCGAGATGGGCGTGGTCATACACCGTCGGGCCGCACACATACATGAACACGTGGCCTTCGACGACGGGGCGAAAGGGTTCCTTTTCTCGCTTGAGTACGTTGTAGATGACTAAGCTCATGATTGGCAGCGATTAGCGATAGTCCGAGGGGATTCGCGATTCGGAGGCCGAGAGTCTGGCGCCGACCGTCTCCCGCCCGGTGGGGAGCGGCCGGGCGAAAATCATGCGGCCGGCGGCAGTCTGCAGCACTTTGGTCACGCTCACCTCGATGGATCGGTCGAGGTACGCCTGACCTTCTTCGACGACCACCATCGTGCCGTCCTCAAGGTAGCCCACCCCCTGGCCGACCTCGCGGCCGGGTTGGATGATCTGAATGTGCAGCGATTCGCCCGGCAGCACGACCGTCTTCACGGCGTTGGCCAGCTCGTTGATGTTGAGCACGGTCACGCCCTGCAACGACGCAACCTTGTTGAGGTTGTAGTCATTGGTCACGATGGGACAGTTCCATTGCTTGGCCAGCACGATCAGCTTCTCGTCCACACGTTGCGCTTCGAGCGGATCATCGTCCACAATCCGCACCGGCCAGGGCGATTCCTTCTGCAGGCGCTTGAGCACCTCCAGCCCGCGCCGCCCGCGCGCCCGGCGCATGGCATCGGCCGAATCCGCGACGAACTGCAGCTCGTTCAACACAAATCGCGGCACGATCACCTCGCCGCGCAAGAAGCCGGCGTTGCTCACATCGGCGATGCGCCCATCAATGATCACGCTGGTGTCGAGCAGCAGCGGCTCGCGCATCAGGATGGGCAACTCCTCCGGCTTGCTCGCCGGCAGCTTGATGTTGAGGATTTGGAACAGCTCGCGATAGCGCAGGCTCATGATGCCTAGGCCAAGCGTGCCGAAGCCAACTGCCGCCAGAAAGGGCAACACCGGACCGAACGGCTCCGGCAAGCGCGCCAGCGGAAAGGCCAACAGCGCCGCCAGCAACAGCCCGGCGCCCAGGCCGATGAAGCCGGCGATGATCTGCGAAGCGCTCAGGCTGACGATGCGGTGGTAGAGCTGCGTAAGCGGCTTGCCGAACGCCACCGGGAACAGCAGCGCGCCGACGAGTCCAAGCGCCATCATCGTGATGACGTGTGCGATGACATAGTTGTCGAGAGGCGGTGGAAAGTAGACGCTGATCACGTCGCCGAGCGACCAGCCGATGAGGCCGCAGACCACTGCACCGCAGATGCGCAGCCCAAAAAGGATGGATGATTCCGTCTTCACGTTTCAAGATAAAGCCTGGATAAAACGGATGAATGCTAGGGATGATGGTAACACAGTAGTAGAATCTGTGCGTATGCCTAACCGCGCGATAGACCTGAACCCCGTCTCCCGCGTGACCGTCGGCGCGATCGGCGAACCAGGCCGACGCACGTTTTACATCCAGGCGCGCAAGGGATCAGAACTGGTCACGCTCATCTGTGAGAAGGAGCAGGTCTCGGCCCTATGCCTGGCTTTACAGCAGTGGCTGGACGAGCTACGGATCAAATATCCCAAAGGCGCGAACTTCGTTCGCCTGAACATGGATATGGAGCTCGAACAGCCTTTCACGCCAGCCTTTCGCGTCGGCCAAATGGGCCTGGGATACGATGAGGAGAACGATCTAATCGTCCTGGTCTTGACCGAACTGTTGCCAGAAGACGTGGATCAGGAAGAAGCAACCACGATTCGCTTGTTCTGTTCGCGGGCGCAGATAGACGCCTTCAGCCGGCACGGCATGGAGGTCGTTGCCAAGGGTCGCCCAATCTGTCCTTTGTGTGGCAAACCGATGGATCCCGAGGGAAACGTCCAGGGGTTTTGCCCGCGCCGCAACGGCCATGCTGATGAGATCGTCTTTGCATAAGTCAACAGTTGCCCATCATGAATCATCAATCACGATTCATGAATCACGATTGGTGATTCGTGATGATGATTGATGAACGATGAGCGATTCACTCCCCGTGCAACAGGTGCTGCGGATCTTGAGCGAAGGCAAGATGGAATCGCTGGGTCTGATGCCTTGGGGATCGAACTACACCTTCCTGGTTGAGGTCAAGGATCCGGACACCCCGCGCACGGAGAAAGCGCAGACCTCGCTCTTAGCCGTGTACAAGCCCAGGCGAGGCGAAGCACCGTTGTGGGACTTTCCGACTGGCACGCTGTGTCTGCGTGAGTACGCCGCTTACCTGGTGAGCGAAGCGCTCGGCTGGCAGCTCGTCCCGCCGACGGTGCTGCGCAGCGGCCCACACGGGTTTGGCTCGGTGCAGTTGTTCATAGACAACGACGCCGACCAGCACTTCTTCACCTTCCGCGAAGATGTGACGTGCTGCGAACAACTCCAGCGCATGGCGCTATTCGACCTAATCACCAACAATGCCGACCGTAAGAGCGGCCATTGTTTACGCGACAAAAACGGCCATGTATGGGCTATTGACCATGGCATCACTTTCAATGCCGACTACAAGCTGCGCACGGTGATCTGGGACTTCGCCGGCCAGCCGATTCAACCGCAGATGCTGGAGGATCTCAAGCGCCTTCGCGCACAACTCCAGCCGGATCAGGCGCTCGGCAAGGCGTTGTATAAGTTGCTGGACGACGCGGAGGTTCGCGCTTTCATCAGACGGCTCGACGGCCTGATCAAGATCAAGTGTTTCCCCAACCCGAATCGCTACGACCGCAACGTCCCCTGGCCGCCGATCTAAGAGTCTGCGGGCAGGCAAAGGCAGTGCCCTCGCCTGCCCAACGCACCTCATGAGACGAGTTTTCAGACACACACGCCAAGCCTGACTCTCGACTCCTCTGCTCTCAATTTCGCCCCTTTGCCTCTACCTTCTGATTCTGTCAGGCGCATGCCGCAACTCACAATCCGCCCTTCACCTTCCACGATCACAGACTTCGCGTCTGCGGTCGCATATATCCATGCCTTGGATCGTGTGGACACGCCTCAGCACACGCACACCTATGCCTTCCAGCACGGCATCGCCCGAGCGCGCCACCTACTGGAACGGCTAGGGGGTGCCCCGACGGCGACAACGCGTTGTATCCTCGTCGCCGGATCGAAGGGTAAGGGCAGCACCGCAACGATGCTCTCAGCGGTGCTTAGCGCGGCCGGCTATCACGTTGGCGTCTTCACCGGCCCTCACCTGCACTCACCGCTAGAGCGCTTCATCACCAGCCAGCATGGCCGGCCAGCACCGATATCGGAGGCACAGTTCACCGGGTACACTGTGCAGATCGCGCACATCGTCGAAACTTGGGACCGCCCCGAACTGGGCCTGCCGACGCGCTTCGAAGCGTTCACAGCAATGGCCTATCGCTGGTTCGAAGCGCAGGCTGTGGACGTCGCAGTGATGGAGATCGGCATCGGCGGCCGACACGACGCCGTCAACCTGGCCGAACCGATCGTCTCAGTCATCACAAACATCAGCCTCGAACATACGCAGATGTTGGGCCGCACGCTGGCAGAGATCGCGCATGCCAAAGCCGGCGTCCTGCGCGCCGGCGGCGCAGGGGTGATTGCGCCGCAGCGAGATGAGGTCAAGCGCGTCATCCTAGACGAGGCGCGCCGGCTGGGCAGCCTCGAAAGGCTCTACTTCGCCGAGGCATGCTGCTCGGTGACATGCGCCGGCATCCACATCGGAGCGACTACCGGCGAGAGCGGGCAGTGGTTGCGCGTCCAGATGCAAGGAGCATGCGCCGATGAGGCATCCACTGAGATGAACAACGGTCGCGAGCCGCTGTTCTGCCCTTTGCTGGGCCGCTACCAGCTCGAAAATGCGGCGACGGCGATCACAGCGGTGCAAGCGCTGCGGGCACGGGGCTATCGCATCAGCGACGCCGACCTCCGGCGGGGGTTCGCCGACCTGTGTTGGCCGGGGCGATTCGAAGTGCTGCGACGCGACCCACTCGTCATCGCCGACGGCGCACACACGCCGTATTCGATGAACCAACTGTGCGCCTCGCTCCGGGAGTACTTCTCCGGCCGTCGCATCCACTTCGTCATCGGCGCGCTGCGCGATAAGGACGTGCGCGGCATCATCCAAGAAGCCATGCGCGTCGCTGCCTCCCTCACATTCGCCAACATGGATGTGCGCCGCGCCGTGCCGGCTGAGCAACTCCTCACGACCTGGCAAGCACTCGATCCATCCACAACCGATCCCCAAAACGATCCACAGAATCGCCAAGTTCCCCTCCATGTGTCCGTCGCAGTAGACGTTTCGTCGGCCATTCGTCAAGCATTAACGCTTGCGGACTGCAACGATATTGTCTGCGTTGCAGGGTCGTTGCATCTGGCAGCTCTTGCAGCAGAAAGCATAAAAGACCTTTAGGGGGCGAGCGTCAAATGGCGAACCCAGTGGTTTGCCAATGCGGCGCTCGTCTTTCGTTATTTCAATCGCTCAGAAATGGCTTCGAACCTACCGTCGCCGCGACGGCGCAGACGTTTGAACTTGTTCGCCGTCCTCATCGTCGCAGGTGTCGCGCTGTTAGTGCTGCCGGTCGCCGGCTTGCTTACCTTGCGCGTGGCAAGCGACCTCACGCGGCGCATGGAACAAGTCATCAATGGCGGCGAGTCGACGCCACCCCTCGACTTGCCGGAGATCGGCGTATGGCAAGGCAAGGAGCGTATCACCGTCCTGCTGCTGGGCATAGATCAACGGCCCGGCGGGGACCCTGATTCGGCGCGCACCGACACGATCATATTGCTGACGCTCGATCCGCTCGAGCGCACGGCAGGCATTCTGAGCGTCCCGCGCGACCTATACGTGCCGTTGCCGGATCGCGGGCAAGACCGCATCAACACGGCACACGTCTACGGCGGACCCGAATACGCGATGCGCGCAGTGGAGTACAACTTCGGCGTTCCCATCCATCACTACGTGCGCGTGAACTTCACAGCACTCACCGCGCTAATTGACCTATTGGGCGGCGTCGAGATTTACAACGATCGCGACATCTACGATGCGACCTATCCCGACGAAGCCTACGGCTACGAGCCATTCGCGCTGCCGGCCGGCTGGCATGTGCTGGACGGCCGCATGGCCCTGAAGTATGCGCGCACGCGACACGGCGCGAGCGACTTCGATCGCATGCGCCGACAACAACAGATTTTGCTCGCCCTGCGCGAAAAGCTGCACACAACCGACGCAGCCACTAAAGTGCTGCCGCAGATTCCACAGATCCTACAAGCGCTGAGCAGCGCCATCCAGACCGACCTGAATACGGTCGAGATCGCCCAGCTCGTCCTCATGGTCAAGGACATCCCCGACGACCGCATCGCGCGCGTGGCGATTGATGAGACGGCAGTGCAGCCATGGACGACGCCACAAGGCGGCAGCGTCCTCATCCCCATTCGTGATCGTGTGCGCGAGCTACGCAAACTGTTCTACAACCCACTGACCGCAGCGCAGCAACACGCGCAGCCGGAAGCGCTTGCGCCGGCTGGCCCGATGCGCATCTCCATCCAGAACGGCACATTGCGCAGGGGGCTCGCTGCCGGGACGAAGGCCTATCTCGAAGGTCGCGGATTCATCGTGGAGAGCATCACCGATGCGCCTCAGCTTTACCAGCGTACGGTCATCGTAGACTACAGGGGCCAGCCGGACATGGCGCAGCGGCTGGCCACCGAGCTGGGGTTGCCGCTGACGAGCGTTGCTGCCGCCTCCGACCCGAACAGCCCGCTCGACGCGCTGGTCATCCTGGGGGACGATTTCCAACCGAAATAAGTTGGCACTATTCAGCTTGTCTGCCTGAGGGATTGCGCGACAATGCGGCGCATGAATCGGTCACTGCCGCATCGTCGTTACAACCCGCTCACCGACGAGTGGATTCTGGTCTCGCCTCAGCGCGCGACGCGCCCATGGCTGGGCGCCGTGGAGAAGGTGCTGCAGGCACGCCGGCCCGAATACGACCCAACATGCTACCTATGTCCGGGCAACACGCGCGCCAACGGCGCGGTCAACCCTACATACACCGGTGTCTTCGTGTTCGACAACGACTTCCCCGCCCTGCTGGAAGCGCAGCGCGCAGCGCTCGGCGTCGAAGAATCAACCTCCCCGTTCTCTATTCTCCGTTCTCAATTGGAAACCGGCGTCTGCCGCGTGATCTGCTTCTCCCCGCGCCACAACCTGACACTGGCCGAGCTGCCGGTTGCGCAGATCCGCACCGTGGTGGACACCTGGGTGGCGCAATGTGAGGAACTCGGCGCGCGTGACGACATCACCTACGTTCAGCTCTTCGAGAACAAGGGCGAGATGATGGGCGCGAGCAACCCACATCCGCACGGCCAACTATGGGCCACGCGCCACATCCCCACGGAAATCATGAAAGAGACGCGCGGGCAATTGAATTACCTGATGGGCCGGCGCAACTGCGACGGGGAGACGCAGGGCCTGCCGGCTGCTTCGCCGTCCGGCCTTCCGCTCTTGCTCGATTACCTGGAGATCGAGCGACAGGCCGGCGAGCGCATCATCTTCGAGAACGCCCACTTCGTCTGCCTCGTCCCGTTCTGGGCGATTTGGCCGTTCGAGACGATGATTTTGCCGAAGCGGCATATACGCCGGATCGTCGAGCTGGCCGAGCCGGAACGCAATGCGTTAGCCGACGCGCTCAAGCACATGACCACGCGCTACGACAACCTGTTCGAGGTCGCCTTCCCCTACACGATGGGCGTGCACCAAGCGCCCTACGACGGCGAGCCGCACGAAGAATGGCAAATGCATCTGCACTTCTACCCGCCGCTGTTGCGCAGTGCCACGGTGCGCAAGTTCATGGTGGGCTACGAGATGCTGGCGCAGCCGCAGCGTGACCTTACGCCGGAACAAGCCGCCGAACGCCTGCGCGGGTTGAGCGAGGTGCGGTTTGAGTAGCGGGATTTCGAGAGTCAGAAGTTGCTTCTCACTCACCCGCTATCCCCTTGGTCGTTCGCCTTAGTCCATTTCATTACTGCTTACGTTGACATCCTGGCAGCCGATTAGCTTGATGCCGGCTTCGAGGTTGATGCGGATCTCGTTCTCCTGGATCAGGCTGTCGCGCACGCGTTCGAATTGCACGCCGACGCGGTTGTCGCGCAGCTTGTTGCCGTGGACGTTGAAGTGGTGGCAGCGCGGACCGGCATAGCGCGCGTCACGCTCGGTCCAGGCGCGGATGGCGAAGTCGTTGTGCACGAATGTGTTGCCGACGATGTGCGTCTCGTAGCTGTCGGCGCATTCGGGATAGAACTCGCGGAACACATCGGTGCGATGCTGCGCGTCGGAGTTCACCCAGAGCTGTATGCCCACGCCGTTGCGCTCGAAGGCGTTGCCGGCGATGGTGTTGTGGTGGCCATGCTCGATCGCCACGCCGGCGATGCGGTTGCCCTTGATCGAATTCCCCTCAACCATGGTCTCGCTCGACCAGCCCAGCCAGAAGCCATAGGCGCAGTTTTCGGCGCGGTTGTTGCGAAAGACGTTGCGCTGCGAGAACGTCGCCTCAAAGGCGATGTTTGGGCTGAAGCTGCCGTCGTTATTCTCCAAGAGGTTGTCGTTGCAGGGCACTTTGATCTGGTCTTTGTGAAAGCCACCGAGGAACACCCCGTCGCCGCTGCTGCGAAGCCGGTTGTTCCGGATGATGTTTTTGGACGAGCTGCACATGATCACCAACGCAGCGGCATCAGCGCCGTTGTGGTAACGCTCGCCGCCCGGGTCGGCAGCGTACACGCGGCAGCAGAAATCGGCCGTATTGTCCTCGACGATGTTCTCGGACGACTCGAACAGCAGGATGCCGTAACCGCTGTTATACGAGGCGTCGTTATGGGAAACCTCGACGCGGTTGCATCCGTAGAGCAAGATGCCGTTTTGCTGGTGGCGCACATCGTTGCCGGCGACGAACGAATCTATAACGCCGGAGAGGAAGATGCCGCCGCCGTAGGCCTGCTCGCGCGGCAGCCACACGTCCAGGAAGGTATCCGGCGAGGGCAGCTCGTGCGTGCGGGTCACGCAGTTGTTCAGGATATGCACGTTGGCGCTGGCGTTCACCCAGATGCCGTGATAGAAGCGCTCTACGCGCAGGTTCTTGACCGTCACGCTGACGCGCTGATCAATTTGCACACCGCGCCCTTTGAAGTCGTCGCCGATGATCAACGCGCCGTTGCCGTCCAGCGTCACGCCGTCCCTGGCGATAGACAGCCCGTTCGGCAGGTAGTACACGCCGGGCTGCAGGACTGTGTCGCGGGTGATGGACATCCCATCTTGGGGCACGACGAGTTCAGCCATCGCGTCAATCTTACCCGTAGTGCGTCTGGCGCGACGACGCTTAAAGATCGAAAAGTAGAATACCGGCGATGAATCACTGGTTCAATCAAGCCGATCGCCCACTCATCATCGGCCACCGGGGCGCCAGCGCGCATGCGCCGGAGAACACGCTCGCCGCGTTTATGCTGGCCCAGGCGCAAGGAGCAGATGGCGTCGAATTCGACGTGATGCGTTGCGCAACCGGCGAAGTGGTCGTCATTCATGACGACACAGTGAACCGCACGACAAACGGCGAAGGTCGGGTGAGCGCCATGTCGCTGGCCGCGTTGCGCAAGCTGGACGCAGGCAACGGCGAACGCATCCCAACGCTCAATGAGGTGATCATCGCCACCGCCGGCGCATCCTGTCCCTTCCTGCTAAACATCGAGGTGAAAAACTATGCCACGCCGTTCGACGGGCTAGAGCAGTTGGTGGTCGAGGTGGTCAGGCGACATAGCTGCGAAGATCGCGTGTTGTTTTCCTCGTTCAACCCGCTGGCAGTGCGCCGATTGGCGCAATTGGCGCCCGATATCCCACGTGGCATCCTGTATCACCATGACATGCCGGTGCACCTGCGCGAGGTGTGGATGGCGCCACTCGTGCCGCACGAGTTTCGCCATCCCGACATCGGTTTCATCACGCCGGAGTTCGTGGCGAAGTTGAAGGCGCAGGGTAAACGGGTGAACACGTGGACAGTCAACGAGCGGGCCGACATCGCTCGCGCTGCCGCGAGCGGCGTGCACGGCATCATCGGCGATTCACCGCTCGCGATACGAGAGACGCTGGGCGTCTGACGCGGGCACGCTAAACAGGCTATCTCAGGCTATCTAATAATGTAGAGCACCACGATCGCCACCAACGCCCACAGCACAAACGTGACCTGCAATGGGCGATCTTTCAGCGCCAGTTCGTCGGGCGCGCCGCCTTCGCCTTTCACGTGCACGAGATACAAGTAACGGAACAGGGCATACACCACGAAGGGTATGGTCAGCATCATGGCGTGGTTAGTCGGCAACTGTGGCGCAAAAAACGTATAGAAGGTGTATGACACGATCAGCGCGCCGGTGACGATCGCGATAATCTGGTCGAGCAAAGGCAAGGAGTAATGATCGAGCGAAGCGCGCGTCGTCGAGCGACCGTCCAGTTCAATGAGTTCGGCGCGCCGCTTGCCGAAACCGATCAACAGCGCAAGCAACGCCATGCAGGTGTAGAGCCACGGCGAGAAACGCTCGGCATCCACGAGGGGCGTGCCGGCCGCCACGCGCAGGACGAAGCCGGCGGCCAGGAAGATCACATCCAGGATCACGACGTGCTTGACCTTGAACGTGTAGAGCGTGGCTGTAGCCAGATAAGCAAGCGCGATGGCGCCGAACGCGAGATTCACAGCGAACGCGACGGCGAGCGAAACGACGATCAACAGGGCAGCCCACGCAACGGCGAGCGGGATCGGCACATCGCCGCGCGCGATGGGGCGGTTGCGCTTGGCCGGATGGGCGCGGTCAGCGTTCACGTCGGCGCAGTCGTTGATCAGATACACCGCCGACGACAACAAACACAACACGGCGAAGCCGATGAGTGTGTTGACGAGCGGGACGGGCTGGAACAACTTGCCGTCGAACACGAGCGCCGCGAAGATGAAAATGTTCTTCGTCCACTGTTTGGGGCGCATGCTGCGCAACAATCCCAGCGCAACACGGCTGACGTTTGGCGGCGCGGCTACCGCCTCGTTCGATTCCATTGAGGATAATGATATGCGATGATAGGAAGCGCTGATTGCTCGCCATTACTTTCATGCACCGATTCGAAGATCTCGCCCAACAGTTGATCGAAGCATCGCTGGCGCGCGCGCTCGGCGGCAAGCTGGAAGTGAATGCGGTGCTGCGCACCATCGTTCGCGCCATCGAGGATGCGCAGGCCGGCAACAGCCCATCGGTCGCCCCCAACCACTTCTGGGTGACGCTGAACGAGGACGACTTGCGCGCGCTCGAGGCCAACCGGCCGCGCCTCGCCGACGAACTCTCGGAGCAAGTGCGGCAGATTATGCTGCAGATGGGCCTGCGCCTGGACGCGCCGCCGCGCGTGCTGCTGTGGGGCGTGCCGAACATGCCGCCGCATCATTTGCAGGTGAAGGCGCGCTGGATCGCGTCCAACCTGCCGCATGCCGACACCTCGGCCACGCCGTCGTTGGCCGTGTCGTTGCCGCGCCGCCCCTTCCTCATCGTAGACGGGCAGCGGCAGATCGGCTTGAACGCGACGCTGGTGCGCGTGGGGCGCGCGCACGACAACGACGTGATCGTGGACGACCGCCGCGTGTCGCGCCATCACCTTGAGCTGCGCTGGCAACACGACCTGGCACGCTTCCTGGCAGTGGATTTGAACAGCAGCGGCGGCACACGCCTGAACGGCTACCCGATCAAGCAGTGCACGCTCGAAGCCGGCGACGTGCTCTCGCTGGGCGGCGTCGAGATCATCTACGGCGAGGAATTCACGCTGCAATCCACCACAGCCCTGCCGCCGGCGCCGTGATATTTAGAGCAGAATGCGCGAGAGATACTCCGGCAAGCCCCGCGCGCCGGGGAAGCGCAAGCGGAACAGCGCGCCGGCCCCTTGTCCCTCTTCTGCTTTGTTGTTCCCGCCTGCGGTGGTGACGTACATGTCGCGGTAATCGTCGCCGCCGAAAGTCACCGACGACACCTTCTTAGCAGGGAAGGGAACGCGCAGCGTCTCGTTGCCGTTGCGGTCGTAGCGGATCAGGCAATTGCCATCCCAGTGGGCCGACCACACATTGCCCTGTGCATCCACCGTCATGCCGTCCGGCAAGCCATCTTCCGGCCCATGCTTGACGAAGATGCTCTGGTTGCTCAACTCGCCCGTTGTTTCGTCATAGTCGAACAGGTAAATTGTGTATATCTCACTGTCGGTGTAATACAAGTGTTTGCGATCGAGCGTCAGCCCCATACCGTTCGAACAACTGATGCCGTCGAGCAGCTTGTGAATCGAGCCGTCGCGGTCGAGGCGATACAGTCGGCCGAGCCGGTCGCGGGTAGGCATCGTGCCGCAGAACACCCTTCCGCGGGAATCGGCAAACACGTCGTTGAAGCGCGTCTCGCGCTCTTCGGGCAGTTCCTTGATCACCATGCGCAGTTGGCCGTTCTTCCACGTCGCTACCGAGCCGCGATCCATGAACAACAGAAGCGCCCCATCCGCCTGAATGGTGAAGCCGCCAACAACGCGGCCGACGTCGAACTGCTCATGCCGGCCGGTCGCCGGCTCGTACCAGAACATGCGCGGGTTCAAGATGTCCAGCCAATACACGCGCTTCTCCATTGGATGCCACAACGGCCCTTCGCCGCACTCACAGGCATAATCGGCGATCAGCTCCAGTTCGTATTCCATGCCAGGGATGGTAATCTGTAATCTGTAATTGGCAATCTCGCTGCTGTTGGATTCACGATCGCCGACCTCCAATGACCCAGACCTGATGTCTCCCCGCCGCTTCATCCCAGTTTTGGCGTTGATCGGGCTAGCCTGGCTGCTGCTGCAAATACGCCCGCCGCAGTTGCCGGTCACGCTCGGCCCGCAACAGCGCGTGGCCACGCGCAACGGGCTGGCCGGCTTGCACACGCGCTTCGTCGAGGAGGCCGAAGCCTGGAAGATAAAACGGGGGATGGAGATGGCGCGGGAGATGGGCGCGCCGTGGATCGTTGAATTCTTCCCTTGGGCCTACTACGAGAAGGCGAAGGGCCGGCGCGACTTCGCCGGCGCGGATCGCATGGTGGATCACGCCAATCGGCAAGGGCTGACGGTGATCGCCCGGCTGGGCTTCACGCCCGAGTGGGCGCGCCCGCCGAACTCCACGTTCACGCATCTGGACCCGCAGCACTACGGCGCGTTCGCCGACTTCGCCGCTGCCTTCGCGGCGCACTTCGAGGGCCGCATTGCGCACTTCATCATCTGGAACGAGCCGAATCTGCAGAACGAATGGGGCATGCGCCGCGTGGACCCGGCGGCCTACGTGGAGCTATTGCGCGTTGTCTATCCCGCCATCAAACAAGCCAACCCCGCTGCGGTCGTGCTGGCCGGCGCGCTTGCGCCGACGACCGAGCGCAACCGCGACGTGGCGCTAAGCGACCTGGAATACTTGGAAGAGATGTATGTCGCGCTGGCCGGCTCCGGTCGCCCATGGGACGCGCTCGCCGCGCACACCTACGGCGCGACGATGCCGCCGGAAGCGCCCCCCGCGCCCGAGGCGATCAACTTTCGACGCGTCGAGCTGCTGCGCGCAATCATGTTGGCCCACGGCGACGATTCGCCCGTCTACATCACCGAGGCCGGCTGGAACGACGACATGAACTGGGTGAACGGGGTGACGCCGGCGCAGCGCATCGAGTACACCCTTCGCGCGCTCGACTACGCTCAGGGGCAATGGCCGTGGGTGCGTTGCGTCGCGTTCTGGGTGTTCAAGCTGCCAGCGCCGGCGCGCGGCTACCGCGACCATTTTACCTTCGTGACGCCGTCGCTGGAGCCGCTGCCGATCTACGAGGAAGTGCGACGCGCGCTCGTCCCCTGAATCGGCGTTCTTCCTTACAATCACGATATGACTGCGCATCCCCCTTCTTCAGAAACACCGGCCGCCGTCCGCGCGCAGTGGCACCATGGCCCATCGTGGCTATGGTTGCTGTCGTTCGTCGTCTGCGTCGTCGGCGATGCGCTGATCGGCCGCTGGACGCTGCTGCCGATCTACGTGGCCGCGTTCTACCTGGGCATGGTGGTGATTGACCTGTTCACATACCCAATGCTCGAACGTTGGCGCGGCTGGGTAAAGCAGCGCGGCTTGATCGGCTGGTATCTCATCGAGGTCGGGCTAATGTGGATCGGCACGGCGCTGCTGCTGATCGCCTTTGCGCCGGCTTGGCTGAACTGGACGTGGGCCGGCCCGGTCTGGTTACAGGCAATCGGCGGCGCGGGCGTGCTCATCTCGGTCTTGATCGGCGTATGGGCTGCCGGACAGATGGGCTGGAAGCGCCTGTTGTTCGTGCCGGCGCTCTTCCCGCCGGGGGAAATGGCCGAGCGCTACGACGTGCCGCAACGCTTGGTGGTCTCCGGCCCCTATCGCTACGTGCGCAACCCGCTGTACGTCACCGACATGACCCTGATCGCGAGCACGGCGCTGCTCACCCAAAACTGGTTCTTGGCGTTGACGCTCGTCATCTACATCGCGCAGTTGACGATGCAATTGCGGCTGGAGGAACGCGAGCTGCGCCAGCGCTTCGGCGCGCAGTATGAGCGCTACCTGCAGGCCGTGCCGCGCTTCATCCCCCGGCTGACGCCGGTGGATCCCCGCGAGATCTACGGCGAGTGAAGCCGCGCGTCGGACGAGCGGGCGCGACGGTCAATCCAACGCGATGATCGCGCCGAAGCGGCCGGTCTTGCCCCGCTCGGCGCGGTGGCTGAACCATTCGCGGGTGTTGCTGGCCGTGCATATGGCGGCGACTTCGACATGCCCGACGCCGGCGCCTTCCAGTTGCGCGCGCGCCGCCGTCCAGAGGTCCACGCGCGGGTTGCGTTTGCCGGCGACGCCCGCGCCGGACGGCGGGGCGACGGGTTGAGCTTCCGCAGGCTGTTCCTTCCCCTCATCGCTGAGGACAACCGGCGCAGGCACCGCCGCCTGGATCTGCGCGGCGACATCCTCGCCCACCTCGAACCGGTCTGGGCCGATGCATGGGCCAACGCCGACGACGATGTCCTGGGGACGCGAGCCGAACGCGCGCTGCATCGCGCGCACCGTCGCCACCAGCACGCCGTTGACGATGCCGCGCCAGCCGGCATGGGCGATGCCAATCGCGCCATTCACCGGATCGCAGAACAGCGCCGGCACACAATCGGCAAAGCGCAGCGTCAAGGCCAAGCCACGCGCCTGGGTAATCAGGGCATCGGCGCGCGCCTCGTTCGCGCCTGGGACGCGCAAATCGTCGCTCGAGACGACGCGCACTGCGTTGCCGTGCACCATCCAAGAGGTCAGCGCCTGCTCCGGCGTCAGGCCCAGGGCCGAGAACGCGCGTCGGCGATTTTCGCGCACCGGCTCGGCCGCATCGCCGGTAGTGCAGCTCATGTTCAGCGATGCCCATGGCCCCTGGCTCACGCCGCCCAGGCGGGTGAAAATGCCGTGGTTGACGCTCGCCTCGCGCAAGGCGTCGAACTGGTAATAGGCCAGCCCGCCGTGGGTCAATCGTCGCATGATCGTTGCCAACTTTATCATGTCCGATTTGAGGCCAGCCGCGATGACGCAAGGGCACAGAACACCTGTAGAGCGCTGATTGCTTTGCGTTATCTTGAAAGACTGCTACGACTCACGCGCTCCCATCTCTTAAACTGGAGAGAAGTCCCCCAGCTTCCAGCTAAGCGACGAATTCGATCATAAAAAGATTGACAAATTTGAACATTTGTTCTACACTATTCTTGTGTCAAACTTGCAGATCGAAAGATCCCTCACAGAGATGAACACGATCCGCCCCAATGACTTCACGAAGGCTCTTTACACTTTGCTCGATGAAACCTTCGACGACGTTCAGGGCATTTACCTCGACAAGGGCACATCCTTGTTCGAGACGCTAGCGACCCTCTCGGCAGCAGAGGCGTCCATCCCCGTCGGCAGCAAATGCGCCACACTCGCGGCACAGGTCAGGCATGTTGCCTTCTATCTCGACGTATTAGAGCGGAACGTGCGCACACAGATCTACGAGCGCGTGGACTGGGGGCGAATCTGGCGAGAGACCACGGCGGTAAGTGATGAAGAATGGAATGCCATCAAGGCAGAATTGCGCGTCAGCTACGACCGCATCAAGCAACTCATCGCTGATACGGCGGAATGGCCAAGCGATTGGCACATCGCCGGCGCCGTCGCCCTCATCGCTCACACGGCCTACCACCTGGGCGAGATTCGACAGGCACTATGCATGCTCAAGCCATAGCGTAAAGGATGGCCATGGATTGCGAATCATCCATGAGTAGCCAATCATCCGTCACACGCCATCCGGCGTGGCGGAGAGGAGTCATCAATGAACCAGGTCAGAGCGCTCGTCGGCACGCGCAAAGGCGCGTTCATCCTCACGTCGGGCGCATCGCGCCAGACGTGGGATGTCAGCGGCCCGCACTTCGCGGGCTGGGAGATCTATCACCTGAAGGGATCGCCCGCCGATCCGAATCGTATCTACGCCTCGCAGTCCACCGGCTGGTTCGGGCAACTGATCCAGCGCTCGGACGACGGAGGCAAGACGTGGACGCCGGTTGGCAATGACTTCAAGTATGACGGCACGCCCGGCACGCACCAGTGGTACGACGGCACGCAGCACCCGTGGGAGTTCAAGCGCGTGTGGCACCTCGAGCCATCACTCACCGACCCCGACACGGTCTACGCCGGCGTCGAGGATGCGGCGCTGTTCAAGTCTACCGATGGTGGGCAGACCTGGCACGAGCTGGCCGGTCTGCGCGAAGTGAAGGGCAACCTGTGGCAGCCGGGCGCGGGCGGCATGTGCCTGCACACTATCCTGCTCGACCCGAGCGATCCCAACCGCATCTTCATTGCCATCTCGGCGGCCGGCGCGTTCCGCACCGACGACGGCGGGCAAACGTGGCGACCGATTAACAAAGGCCTGATCTCGCCGTTCGAACTGCCCGACACCACAGCCGAGGTCGGTCACTGCGTGCATAGCATCGCCATGCACCCTTCGCGCCCAAACGTGCTGTTCATGCAGAAGCACTGGGATGTGATGCGCAGCGACGACGCCGGCGACCTATGGCGCGAGATCAGCGGCAACTTGCCCAGCGACTTCGGCTTCCCCATCGCCGTGCACGCGGACGAGCCGGAGACGATCTACGTCGTGCCGATCAAGAGCGACAGTGAGCATTTCCCGCCAGAGGGCAAGCTGCGCGTCTATCGCAGCCGGACAGGCGGGGACGAATGGGAAGCGCTGACGAACGGCTTGCCACAGCGCGATTGCTACGTCAACGTGCTGCGCGACGCAATGGCCGTGGACACGCTCGACCCGTGCGGCATCTACTTCGGCACCACCGGCGGGCAGGTATATTGCTCTCCCGACGGGGGCGATCACTGGTCGGCCATCGTGCACGACCTGCCGTCGGTGTATTCGGTGGAAGTGCAGACGCTGGTGTAGCGGGATCCGATCGGCAAACATCCTAAGTGGAGAGAGAAGTGATGAGCAAAGTGTTCGTAAACATCGGACTCAGCCTGGATGGCTACATGGCGCCGGAAGGAATGACCCTGGAGAACTGGGACAAGCCTGAGTTCAAGAACTGGGGCGCGAAGTGGGGCGCGCTGATGGGCTGGGTGTTCGATCAGCAGTACTTCCGCGACAACCTCAAGCTGGGACCAGGCGGAGAGACCGGCCCGGTCAATGACATGCTTCGCCACACCGCGGAGCGCACCGGCGCCAACATCATGGGCAAGCGCATGTTCGATGGCGGCGAGCGCGGTTGGCCGGAGGAGGCCCCGTTTCACACGCCGATGTACGTCCTCACCCACGAGAAGCGCGAACCGTGGGTTCGGCCGGGTGGGACGACGTTCTACTTCATCAACGACGGCCCGGAGCGCGCGCTTGAGTTGGCTCGGAAGTCTGCCGGCGGGCGCGATATCCGCATCGCGGGCGGTGCGGATGTGATCCAGCAGTACTTGAACCTGGGCCTCATTGACGAGCTTGAAATTGCTTTGGCGCCCGTGCTGTTCGGCGGCGGGAGACGTCTCTTCGAAAACCTGCACGAAACCTTGCCAAGCTTTCGAATCGACAAGGTGCTCGATACTCCAAAGGCCACGCACTTGCGCTACGTGTGCGAGTAAGGCAGGCCCATGTACGATGCCGATATCCCGATGATCAAAGTGATCCTGCCCCAACATCTGCGCACGCTGGCCGGCGTCGGCCGTGAAGTCGCGCTCGAGGTCGCGCCGCCGGTCACGCAACGCGCGATCCTCGACGCGCTCGAAGCGCGCTATCCGGTGCTGCACGGGACGATCCGCGACCAGGGCACGCAACAGCGCCGGGCGTTCGTGCGGTTCTTCGCCTGCGGTCAGGATTGGTCGCACGAGCCGCCGGATGCACCGCTGCCCGACGATGTGGTGAATGGTCGAGAGCCGTTCATGGTCGTTGGGGCGATGGCGGGAGGGTGATGATGTATGGACTGATCGGAAAAATGATGGCCACGCCCGGCCAGCGCGACGCGCTGATGACGATTTTGCTGGAAGGCGTGTCCGGCATGCCGGGCTGCCTGAGTTACATCGTGGCGAAGGACCCGCACGATGCAAACGCCTTGTGGATCACCGAAGCCTGGGACAGCCAGGCCAGCCACGCGGCGTCGCTCGACCTGCCGTCGGTCAAGGCAGCGATTGTGAAGGGTCGCCCGCCGATCGCCGGCTTTGGCGAACGGTTCGAGACCGTGCCGGTGGGTGGGCATGGATTGATTCATTCACACAAATCATGACCCTCGACGACAAACAAACCGCCTTTCTGCAGAAGAGCCGTGCCGCGGCCATGATCACGGTCGGCGATGACGGCGTCGCCCGCGCCGTGCGGGTGGGCATCGCGATGGTGGACGGCAAGGTGTGGAGCAGCGGCACGCAGGACCGTGCCCGCACCAAACGACTGCGCCAGAACCCGCACTGCACCCTGTTCGTGTTCGACAGCACCTGGAGCTACCTCACGCTGGAGACGACGGTGCGGCTGATCGAAGGGCCGGATGTGCCGGCCTTGAGCGAGCGCCTGTTTCGCATCATGCAGAACCGTCCGACGGAACCCCTCAGTTGGTTCGGCGGTGAGATGGACTCAGAGGACTTCCGGCGCGCGATGGCCGAGGAGGGGCGGCTGATCTACGAGTTCGACATTCATCGCGCCTACGGCTTGGTGTAATGGTGAATCGGTGAATCAAAACCATATGGATGAGGTCACGCGAAAGCGTTTTGACGACCTGTGGTCACAAGACCGCACGGCTCAAAACACAGCCTACATCGCCATCCTCGATGCAACAGACAAGCCCGTGAGCTGGGCCTATGACGTGTGGGACGAGGTCGTGGAGAATTTGAGCCACGCGGACAACCACAACCGCGCGATCGCGGCGCAGGTGCTGTGCAATCTGGCCAAGAGCGATCCCCAACAGTGCATCTTGGAAGACTTCGACAAGTTGCTGGCCGTCACCCGAGACAAGCGCTTCGTCACGGCCCGGCACTGCCTGCAGGCGCTGTGGAAGGTAGGTGTGGCTGGCCCGCAGCAGCGCGCGCTGCTGGTGGATGGGCTTGCACGCCGCTTCGAAGACTGTGCTGAGGAAAAGAACCGCACTCTGATCCGTTACGACATCGCCCAGAGTCTGCGCAACGTATATGACGCGACACAGGATGAGACGGTCAAAGCCACGGCGCTGGCGCTGATCGAGACAGAAAGCGATCCCAGATACCGCAAGAAATACGCGAGCCTATGGAAGACGAAGCGAAGCGGTAAAGCCGGTTAATGCCAGGAGGCGAGGTTAGGATGACTGCAGAAACCCCGATGACCGACCTGTTGCAATCTACGGTTGCGCATGCTGCGCCAACGCCATGGGAGGAAGCGCGCCGGCGTCTGGCCGAGGCTGGCTGGTTCTGGCTAGCGACGATCCACCCGGATGGTCGACCTCATGTCCGGCCGGTGTTGGCCGTGTGGCTCGATGGCGCACTGTATTTTGCCTCCGGCGCAAATACTCGCAAACGGAAGAATCTCGTCGCTGATCCGCGCTGCACGCTCACAACTGCAGACGACGAGGCGCACATGGTGGTGGAAGGCACGGCAATACGGGTGTGGGACGAAGTGACGCTGCGACGTGTGGCTGAGGCGTATGCAACCAAATACGATTGGCGCGTCACCGTACGCGATGGTGCGTTCGACGCCGAGTATGGCGCGCCGACCGCCGGGCCACCACCCTATGAGATCTACGAAGTCATGCCGAAGACGATCTTCGGCTTCGGCGCGAATGAGTCGTTCAGCCCAACCCGTTGGCGCTTCGGCAAAAGGTAAACGCATTGTCATGAACGACAAGAACACCATCATCACATTACTTCGAGATGAGTTCAATCGCTGGGAGGATCTGCTCGCCCGCATGAGCGAAGCGCAACTCACCGCACCGATCTCGGGCTCAGACTGGTCTATCAAAGATGTAATCGCGCATGTTCGCGCGTGGCAGCAGGTGTCCACTGCGCGCATAGAAGCAGCGCTGCGCAACGGCGAACCGGCCTTGCCGAACTGGCTGGGTGGACAAGACCCAGAATCGGAAGCACACCGTGAGCAATTCAACGCCACAATCAACGAACGCAACCGCGATGTGGCCTGGCCGGAGATTTATCGCCGTTGGCGCGACGGCTTTCTTCGCCTCATCGCTCTATCGGAACAAGTGCCGGAGCGAGACATGCTGGCGGTTGACCGATACGCATGGATCGAGGGCTACGCGCTGATCGCCGTTTTGGAAGGCTCGTTGGCGCACCATCGCGAGCATCAGGAGGAAATAGATGCTTCGGGAACTGTCTTGGAGCGCAAGCTGAACACATCCGCTCCATCCACCAAGCCGCCGACGATGTCACCGGCGACGATTGACGAATACATCGCCGGCTTCCCGCCTGATGTTCAGGAGATTCTGCACAAGGTCAGGGCGACGATTCGCAAGGCCGCGCTGGACGCGCAGGAAGTCATCAGCTATCGCATGCCGGCGTTCCGGCAGCATGGAATTCTGGTTTACTTCGCTGCATTCAAAAAACATATTGGCCTGTTCCCGCCGGTGAGAGGAGATGCAAAGCTCGAAGAAGCCACATCCGTGTATGCCGGCCCAAAGGGCAACTTGAAGTTTCCACTCGACGAGCCGATTCCCTATGCCTTGATCGGCAGAATCGTGAAGTTGCGGGTCAAGCAGGATCGGGCGCATGCACAAGCGAAGAAGGCGAAGAGGTGAAGAAGTAATCCGATGCCTGATCCAAACCGTCTCATTAAAAAGGGCGGAAAGCATCCTGTTTTCGAGTCAAGCTGATGACGCTGGACTACCAGACGTCCGCACTTGGCTGGTGCAAGCATTCAAAAACAAAATGGAAACCCAACCCGAACCCACCCTCGTCGAACTCATCCGCTACAACAACTGGGCCAATGCCCAGATCATCGCCGTCTGCCAAAAGCTCGACGCCAGCCAACTCGACGCCACCGCACCCGGGACGTATGGCAGCATCTACGACACGTTGGGGCACATGATCCGGGCTGAGGCGGACTACATCGGCCGCATCACCGGCAATCGTCCACAGCCAACGTTTCAGTGGGCAGACAAACCTTCGATGGATGAGATTGCTGCGTTTGCCGAACGCGTGGCCGACGCACTACTCGACGTCGTTCAGCGCGTGCCGCCAACACAGATGGTGCACGAGGAGGAGGACGGCCTGACGATGGACTACCAGGCCCGGCATCTCTTCATGCAGGCCATCAACCACGGCATCGAGCATCGCACCAACATCACCACGATTTTGGCGGGGCTTGGCATCGCCACGCCGGAAATAGATGGCTGGGGTTATCTATTCGCGCATCCAGATCGCTTCCAGTTGAAGGAGGGCCGGCATGACCATCATCAATAACGAAATGTTGTGGCGGCAGTTCGGCGCGGCGATTGACATGCTGCGCGACGCGCTGCGCGAGTGCCCGGACGAACTTTGGGACGAGCAACTGTGGGACGACCAGCCTGATCAGTGGGTAGCCAAAGGTTTCTCCAAGTTCTGGTATCTGGGCTATCACACGCTTTTCTGGCTGGATCTGTATTTGACCGGCGCGGAAGAGGGCTTCGCCCCGCCGGCGCCATTCGACCTAGTTGAGATGAAAGCAGGCGAAACCCTGCCGAGAACGTATACGCGCGAAGAGCTGCTCAGCTATCTTGAATACTGTAGACAACGATGTCACGAGACGATTCGTGAGTTATCTGTCGAACAGGCTGCTCGGATATGCAGTTTTGCTTGGGGCGAGCTGCCATTTGGCGAGCTGCTTCTATACAACCTACGTCACGTGCAAGAGCACGCCGCGCACCTGGGCATGTTCCTGGGGCAGCAGGCGGGCAAGTCCGCGCAATGGGTAGCGCAGCATTGATAGAGAGCATTACTGCTTCAGCCGCAGCGGATCTTCGTGATCGGGTGTGCAACCGAGAAGAAGCGATCAGGCGCCTATGCAATTCGAATTCACCGGCGAAATTTTTGAGTGGCGCGGCCCCGCCCCGCACTACTTCGTGGCAGTGCCAGCGGATCAAAGCTGCGACCTGAAGGCCATCCAAAGCGTGGTGACCTATGGCTGGGGCGTGATCCCCGCCCGTGTTCGGATCGGCGGAACCATGTTCACGACCTCGCTATTCCCCAAGGATGGCCGGTTTCTCGTGCCGATCAAAGCGGCCGTGCGAAAAGCCGAGCGCCTCACTGAAGGCGATGAGGTGACCGTGCAGCTCGAAGTGGGCTGAGCAGATGCGAACGCGCGCCCCAGCCTAAAACACCGTCTGGCTTTGTTCGCGCATGTACTGCTGCAGGTAGTATGGCCCGCCGGCGCCGCGGCCGGTGTTGCCGCTGGCCTTCCACCCACCGAAACTCTGGTTGCCCGGCCATGCGCCGGTCGTCGCGCCGCGTTCGCGGTTCACATATACCGTGCCGGCCTGGATGTGATCGAGGAAGTATTTGACCTCCTTGCGATCCTTGCTGAAGAACCCCGCCGTCAGGCCGTATTGGACTTTGTTCGCCTCTGCCATCGCTTGCTCTAGCGAATCCACCGCCGCCACCAACAGGAACGGCGTAAACAGCTCCTCGCAGAACAGCGGATGATCGAGCGGTAGGCCGTCCACGATGGTGAGCGCGCAGAAGAAGCCCTTGGCGAAGTCGCCCTCGGTGAGCACGTGGCCGCCGGTGACAAAGACGCCACCATCGCGCTGCGCTTGCTCGATAGCGCGTTGGAAGGTCTGGTAGCCGCCGCGGTTGCACACCGGCCCGGTGAACACGCCGGCCTGCGTCGGATCGCCGACCTTCAGCGCCTCGGTCTTGCGCTTGAGCAGCGCCACGAAATGATCCTTCACCGCGCGGTGCACATACACGCGGCTGGTCGCGCTGCACTTCTGCCCGCTCAAGCCGAATGCCGCGCGCACCACACCTTCGGCGGCCTTCTCCAAATCGGCCTTGTCGCTCACGATCACAGCGTTCTTGCCGCCCATCTCGGCGATCAGTGGGCGAGGCACACGTTGGCTGAAGCGCTGGATCAGGCTAAAACCGACGTCGAACGAGCCGGTGAACGTCATGCCCGCGACATCGGGATTGGTGACCAGCTCTTCGCCCACCGTGCTGCCCGGCCCGGTGATGTAGTTGAACACGCCGGCCGGCAACCCCGCATCGCGCATGCACTCGGTGAGCAACCAACTCGTCATCGGGGTATCGCTGGCCGGCTTGACGACCACCGTGTTGCCGGCGATGAGCGCCGCGCCGGCCGGGCCGCCCGTCAGCGCCATCGGAAAGTTGAACGGCGACACGACGGCCCACACGCCATACGGCTTGAGCACGCTGCGCGAGGCGCCCACGCCGCCTTCCGGCAACAGCGGCCTTTCAAAGCCGGCGTTGGCCTCCATCTGGGCGCAGTAGTAATCAATCAGGTCGGCGGTCTCCTTCACGTCGCCGATGGCTTCGGCGCGGCTCTTGCCCACCTCGATGCTGACCCAGGCGGCAATGTCGAACAGTCGTCGGTTGATCAGCGCAGCGACCTTGCGCATCAGCGCCACGCGGCGCTTCCACGGCGTTCCGCTCCAGGCTGGGAAGGCCGCCTTGGCCGCCGCGATGGCGTCGCGGGTGTCCTGCGCATCCCCCTTCTGGAAGTAGCCGATGGTCAAGTTGGTATCAATGGGCGTGGTTTTTGCGAACTGCACGCTGGCGAAGCGCTCGACACCGCCGATGAACATCGGATAGGTGCGGGCTCGTTCGCCGATGTTGGCGCGCACTTTGGCAAACACCTTGTCGAAGCGCGCCAGCATCTCCGGATCATTCAGCGCGCTGCTCAGGTTGGCATAGGTGATCTGGAACGCCGGTTTGCGCGCGGGCTTGCGCTTGCGCGTCGTCGCGCGCTTGGTGGTAGATTTTGCGGTAGGCATTGCTTCACCTCCCTTCACGCGGGTCATCTGCGTAGAAGAACCGAATCCTGCCGGTGAGTGTCTCATACTTCAAGGGCAGTGTCAGGTCAAGACGGCGCGCTTCGCTGGGCACGTAGGCCCATTTGCCGGCTTGCGCTTCGACCAGGGCGCGCGCCTCGGCCGGCGCGTCGGTGGAGCGCACGCCGGTCAGCTTCACCAGCCAGCGATCTTGCCGCTCGTCGTAGGCAATCACTTCGGCGTCGAACGTCGCATGGATGCGCGCGCTATCCGGCGCGCGCCAGGCGCATTTGACGGTCATCACTTCACTCATGCGCTTGCTTCGTCACAACGATACCGCTGCCCTCGACGACTTCGCCAACGATGAACGCCGAGTCGCCGCCGGCTTTCAGCGCGTTGGCCAGGGCGTCGGCCCGCGACGCGGCGATGGCGATGAGCAAGCCGCCGCTGGTCTCCGGGTCGAAGATCATCATGCGCTGCCAGTGCTCCAGCGCCGGATCGAACTGCACATGACGCTGATATGTGGCCTCGTTAGTCGCTGCACCGCCAGGGAACACCCAGTCCTGGCCGTGCTCCAGCGCGCCGGGCAGGAATGGCAGCGCCTCCCACCAGAAGCGAAAGCGCGCGCCGGCGGCATGGGCCATCTCCCACGCATGGCCGAGCAAGCCAAAGCCGGTGATGTCGGTGCCGCCGCGCGCGCCCAATTTGCACGCGGCGCGCGCAGCGTTACGGTTCAGGCGCGACATGCTGGCAATCGCCAGGTCCACATGCTCTGGTTTGGCCAAGTCCCGCTTGATCGCCGTGGTCACCACACCGACGCCCAGCGGCTTCGTCAACACCAGGAGGTCACCCGGCTTCGCGCCGCCCTTGGCCATCACCTCCGCCGGATTCACAATGCCCGTAACGCACAAGCCGTATTTTGGCTCCTTGTCCTTGATGGTGTGACCGCCGGCGATGACCGCGCCCGCCTCGGCCACCTTATCTGCCCCGCCGCGCAAGATCTCGCTCACCACATCGCCGGGCAAGTCGTCCGGCAAGGCGGCGATGTTGAGCGCAAAGAGCACCTCGCCGCCCATGGCGTACACGTCGCTCATCGCGTTGGCCGCGGCAATTGCGCCGTAGGCATACGGATCGTCCACCACCGGCGTGAAGAAGTCCACGGTCTGGACGATGGCGTGCCGATCCGACAGACGATACACCGCAGCATCGTCCGGTTGGCCCAGGCCGATCAGCAGGTCGGGATAGTCCTCGGGCCGGAAGCGATTCTGAAGCGGACGCAACACGGCGCCCAGCGTCTCAGGACTCAGCTTGCCGGCTCAACCTGCGCACGACGCGAGCGACGTCAGCTTGATCTTTCGGGCAGTCGTCACGCCTTCATCTTACCCGATGGGCGGCGAAAGCGCGAAGGAAGCGCCTGCCCATGCGTTATCATCTGGGCGCTTGGCGAGGAAAATCAAAGCAGAGGAGGTGGCGTTGATGCCGTTGAACTTGACGCACTATCGCTGAACCTATCGCCCTTCGGCGCGCGTGTCGCGCCGCTCATACGGCTCTGTCGCCATCGCTGCCTCCGGCCTTGCCGCAGCAAGCTCGAACACATCGTAGCTCCTGCGCATGCGAGCGGGGACGTTGGCGCAGGGACGCTTTGTGCACGTGTTGACAATCCCTAATCGCTTGCAAATCTAAGGAGCAACGATGTTTCGACCATCAAAAATCGGTTTCGCGCTTGCTTTATGCGCATCGGTGGCGCTGGCTGCCTGCGCCGCGCCGCCGCCTGCAGCTCGACAGGCGGCTCAGCCCCAGACGTTCGTCATCTCGGCCATCCCCGACCAAGACCCGGAGAAGCTCAACCGGCTCTACGGCAAAGTTTCCGACTACTTGAAGGAACAGCTCGGCGTGCAGGTGGTTTACAAGCCGGTGACGGATTACGCGGCCGTCGTCAACGCCTTCCGCACCGGCGATGTGGATATGGTCTGGTTCGGCGGCCTCACCGGCGTTCAAGCCCGCCTGCAAGTGGATGGCGCGCAGGCCATCATTCAGCGCGATATTGATGCCAACTTCCACAGCGTGTTCATCGCCAACGCCGCGGCCGGCATCCAGCCGTTCGACGACATCAGCGGGCTGACCGCGCTCAAGGGCCGCACGTTCACCTTCGGCAGCGAGTCGTCCACCTCGGGCCGGTTGATGCCGCAGTTCTTCATGAACAAGGCCGGCGTGGCGCTGTCCGACTTGAAAGGCGAACCGGGCTTCTCCGGCTCGCACGACAAGACGATCAAGCTGGTGGAGGCCGGCACCTACGAGGCCGGCGCGCTCAACGAGCAAGTATGGAAGTCGCGCCTGGCCGCCGGCGAGGTGGACACCAACAAGGTCATCGCCATCTGGCGCACGCCGGCATACTACGACTACCACTGGGTCGTGCGGCCGGACGTGGAGCAGAAGTTCGGCGCGGGCTTCATCCAACGCGTCAAACAGGCTTTCCTTGCGCTGGACGCCGCCAACCCAGCCCACAAGGAAATCCTCGACCTCTTCGGCGCGCAGAAGTTCATCGAGACCAAGAACGAAAACTACGCCGACATCGAGGCCGTCGCCCGCCAGATCGGCAAGATCAAGTAGCGGCGCGGTGATGGCGTTGCCTTCGCTCGTCGAATGTCGTCACCCGCCCGTCGCTCGGCTGCGCATGTCCACCCGCACGCCGGGCATACACTCGGCCATGCCAACGGCAATCTTTGAGCTGAAGGGCGTCACCGTGCGCTACGGCGCGCTGGCGGCGCTGCAGGACGTCTCGTTGCGCATCGAGGCCGGCGAGCGGGTCGCGCTGATCGGCCCCAGCGGCGCCGGCAAGAGCACCCTGCTCGGCGTGCTGAACGGCTCGGTCGCGCCGACCGGCGGCGAAGTGCGCCTGCTGGGGCACGACGCGGCGCGCCTCTCCGCGCGCGCGCTGCGCCAGGTTCAACGCCAGATCGGTACGGTGTACCAGCAGTTCAACCTCACGCCCAACCTGAGCGTGATCCACAACGTCAACGCCGGACATCTGGGACGCTGGTCACTAGCCAAAGCAGCGTTCTCGCTGGTGATCCCCCTCGAACGCGAGGTCGCGGCGCGCGCGCTGGAGAACGTCGGCATCGCAGACAAGCTCTATGAGCGCACCAGCCATCTCTCCGGCGGACAGCAACAGCGCGTGGCCATTGCCCGCGTGCTGGTGCAAGACCCGGTCGCCATCCTGGCCGACGAGCCGATCTCCAGCATAGACCCCGAGCGCAGCCGCGAGATCATGACCCTGCTGCGCGAGCTATGCGACCGGCTCGACAAGACGCTGGTCGTCAGCCTGCACGCGCTGGAGTATGCCTACAGCCACTGCGAGCGCATCATCGGCCTGCGCGAAGGCCGCGTGCTGTTCGACCTGCCGGTTGGCCAGGTCACGCCGGCGATGGTGGAGACGCTGTATCGCATCCGCGCATGAGTTCTTCTCTGAGCAGCACCCCGCGCGCGACGACCTGGGCGCCCCAGCCGCTGCGCAGCTTCCTGAAGGGCGGGCGGTTGGTCGCACTCGTGACGCTGCTGGCCGTCGCCTGGTCGGCGATCCAGGTTGGCCTGTTTCGCGGCGACCTGATCAACGCTGGCGGATGGGCGCTGGTGCGACAATTCTTCGCGGCGGCGCTTCGCCCGGAGCTAAGCCCGGACTTCCTGCTTCTCACGCTAGAGGCGACGCTGGTGACCTTCGCCTACGCCATCAGCGGGCTGGCGCTCAGCTTGGTCATCGGCTTCGTCGGCGGCTTACTCTCCTCGGAGGTGTGGTGGCTGTCGCGTCGCCCTCATCGCCAGTCGCCGACCACAACCCTCGGCTCGCCCTGGTTGATCACGCGCAGCGCGCTGGCCGTGCCACGCGCGATTCACGAGGCGATCTGGGGCCTGTTCCTGGTGCGCATCCTTGGCCTCGACCCGCTGGTGGCGATCTTGGCGCTGGGCCTCCCCTTCGGCGCGATCACCGCTAAAGTGTTCTCGGAAATCCTGGACGAGACGCCGCGCGATGCGCTGCATGCGCTGCTGAACGGGGGCGCGCCACCGGCTCGGGCGATGCTCTACGGCTTGTTGCCGCGCGCCTTCCCCAACCTGACCTCATATTCGTTTTATCGCCTCGAATGCGCCATCCGCTCGGCCACAGTGCTGGGCGTCATCGGCGCCGGCGGGCTGGGCTACCAAATCCTGCTCAGCCTGCAGTCCCTGCGCTACCAGGAGATGTGGACGCTGATGGCGGCGTTGCTCGTGCTGAGCGGCCTGACCGATTGGCTCAGCGCGCACATTCGACACGCGCTCGGCGCTCCAACGCGGCTAGATGTCAATCTGGGCGCAGATTGCGCGGCGGAGGCGGCCGTCCGCGCGCGCGCCACGTCCGGCTCGCGCGCGCTGCTCGGCTTGTTGGCGGCCGCGGTGATGCTCACACCGCTGGCGCTGTGGTATGTGCGGCCGGACTTCGGCAAGTTATTCGCGCCGCGCACAATGATGCTGCTGGGCGACATGCTGCGGCAGATGTTCCCGCCCGACCTGTCGCCGGCGAACGTGGCGACGCTCTTCAACTTGTCGGCACAGACGATGGCAATGTCGGTCTTCGCCATTGCACTCGCCAGCCTGTTCGGCATTCTTCTGGCATATCCGGCGGCGCATCCGGTGCGCCGCGCGCGCGGCGCGATGCTCGCTTATAGCGCCGTGCGCATCTTTTTGCTCTTCTGCCGCGCTATCCCGGCGCCGGTGTGGGCGCTGTTGATCCTGTTCGTGATGTTTCCAGGCCCCCTGCCAGGCGCGCTGGCCATCGCCGTGCACAACCTTGGCATCCTGGGCCGGTTGATTGCCGAGGCAGTGGAGAACGCGGACAAACGGCCAGCCTACGCCCTGCAACACGCCGGCGCATCATCGGCGCAAGCGTTCTTGTACGGCGCGTTGCCGATCACGCTGCCGCAATCGCTGGCCTACATCTTCTACCGATGGGAGATCTGCATGCGCGAGACGGTGATCGTCGGCTTCGTCGGCGCAGGTGGCTTGGGGCGTTTGCTGACCGAACAATTGAGCAGCTTCGACTACAGCGGCGTGACGGCGACGCTGATCGCGTTGCTGATCCTGACATTCATCGTGGACCTGCTGAGCACGGCAGCGCGCCGGGCGATCCGGTGAAACATGCGCCCAGAATGGGACGACAGCGTAGGCTTACGGGAACAACCGCCGGGCTTTCACCTCGGCCACGGCATCCTCGCGATAGCGATACAACTTGGCGGGGCGGCCTTCGCCGCTCTGCATTTCGCCGGTCTCCTCGATCACCTGCGCCTGCAGGATGCGGCGGCGGAAGTTGCGTTTGTCGAGTCGCTCACCCAGCACCGTCTCGTAGGCCTTCTGCAACTGGCTGAGGGTGAAGGTCTTGGGCAATAGCTGAAAGCCGACTGCGGTGTATTCCAGCTTATAGCGCAACCGTTTGAGCGCATAGTGGACGATCTCGGCGTGATCGAAGGCCATCTCCGGCAGATCGTAAACAGACTTCCACTGCGCGTCGCTGGTGCTGTTGCCGGCGTGCAGCGCCAGCGGGGCCGGCACCAGCGCAAAGTAAGCCACAGTCACCATGCGCCCGCGCGGGTCGCGATCCACCCGACCAAAGGTGTAGAGCTGCTCGATGTGCACGCCGCGCACACCGGCTTCGTCGAACAATACGCGCGCCGCGGCATCCTCGAGCGATTCGTCGTGCTGCACAAAGCCGCCCGGAATCGCCCAGCGCCCTTCGAAAGGCGGCGTCTTGCGCTTCACCAGCAGCACTTGCAAATCACCGTCGCGGAGGGTGAAGATCACGGTGTCCACCGTGACGAAGATGTCGGATGTCCTGGTCATAATTCGTGGGGAGACGTCAGTGGTGATCGGTGCGGGGCTTGATTTGGATGGTGCGAAACTCGCGCACTAGCTCGATGAACCGCTCGACGGTGACGGCGAAGCAACGCTCGCCGAATGTCGCCGTGGCCACGGTCGCATCACCGGCCACGCCGCTGCGCGAGAACCGGCTCCACCAGTCCTGCCAGCTCAGCACACTCGGCTCGCCGTGATCCCAGTTGAAGTATTTGAGCGTGAGTTGGCCGAAATCTGCCTCGGCCAGCGCCATGTCCACCAGATCCGGGCGCAGGTACAGCATCATGCTGGTCTCGTATTCGCAGGCATGCGCGATACCGCCCATGCCGCTGCGCCGCTCGGCGGCGATCACATCCTGGGCCAGCGTCGGGTCTATGGCTGCGTTCGGCGACATGCTGGCGCAGATCACACCGGTCGCAATGACCACATTGCGCGCCACCAGATCACAGATGGCATGGTTGCTGCCGTGGCCATTGGCGATGAGGATGTGGGTGAATCCGTGACGCGCCACACTGATAGCGACATCGCTGGCGAAGTCTACGAGGGTATGTAACCCAATGCTGATCGTGCCCGGGAAATCCATGTGGTGTTCGTCGAAGCCGTAGGGGATGGTGGGTAGCACGATCATGTCGTCGGGCGCGCGCTGCGCAGCGGCGTGGACGATGCCCTCGAGAATGACATTGTCGGTGTTGAGCGCCATGTGCCGGCCGTGATCCTCCACCGCACCGATCGGCAGCACGACGACGGGCTGTTCGGTGATGCGCTCTTTGATCTCCGGCCAGGTATGCTCATCGTAGCGCCAGCTTCTCGCCATTGGCTTATTTTATGCGGAGGCCGCGCACGTGAAGGACGCGTTTCACTGAAGCTAATACCGCTGGAGGAAGCGTTCGATGGACTGCTCGATAGTGATCTTCCCACTGAGCACCGGTTGCTCGAACTCCTTCGCCCAACTGTAGATCAACCCCGAGGCGATCTGGAGTTCGCGCAGCATCACGCGCGCCAACGGCCCCCCTTCGTCTAGGAAACCAGTCTCGTAAAAATCGCGCTCCGCCCACTGTCGGTCATACTCCAAGCGCACGATGCGAGCATGCCAGCTGCCACCTTGCCAGGTCACCTGCGCGTAGCTCGAGCGCCAGTCGCCGTCGAACGGTAACCCCACCGAGCCGGCATTGATGACCAGCGCGCCGTTCAGTGTCCGGGTGAGCGGCTGGTGCGTGTGCCCAACGCAAAACACCGCCGGCAGCGGCTGCCCCAGCTTGGGCACGAGTTCGTCATCGGTCGTCCGAGGATATACGCCGTCGCGCGTGCCGAGCATCGAGGCATGCGTGATGCGCACGTCGCCGACCGGACCGGGCAGCTCACACACGAACGGCATCGCTTCCAGCGCCGACACGTCTTGATTCAACTGCTCATACGTCCAACGCGAGGCGCGCTGGATCTCGGCCTGGGGGCCGCGCGTCGGGCAGTCGGGCTTGCTCTGGGCGATCACATACTCCTCGTGGTTGCCGATGACCATGAGCCAACCAACCTCGCGTGCTTTGGCAAGCATCAGGTTTAGACAATCTGCCGAACGGGGCCCACGGTTGACGGTATCACCGGCGACGACCACCACATCCGGTCGCCATGCCTCGACGTGTTCGACGGCGTTGAGCAGCGCCGGATAGTTGCCGTGGATGTCGCTAAAGATGGCCAGCTTCATTCCGACTGCTTGATCTCCCGCCAGATCGCGAGCTTTTCGGCTTGGCTCATCACACTCAACGACAGCCCACGCTCGTGGACAATCCGCTCCAAGGCGCGGAACCGACGGGCGAACTTCAGGTTGGCCTCGCGCGCTGCAGTCTCGACGTCAATCCCATAGCCATCGGCCCAGTCGGCAATCGTGAACAGCAGATCGCCGATCTCCTCGGCGCGATGCGCGTCGTCGCGGGCATTGGCCGCTTCCTCTAGCTCCTCGCGCACCTTGGCCAGCCGGTCGCCGTGGCTGTTCCACCGAAAGCCGGCCTTCTCTGCACGGTGAGCCAATTTCTGCGCCTGGGCTAGGGCAGGCAGCGCCGGCGCGATGCCATCCAGCGCCGAACCGGTCGCCTCACCCTTGGCCGCCTTCTCCTGGCGCTTGATGGCATTCCAGTTGGCGATAACTTCTTGGGCATCGTTGACGACCACATGGCCGAACACGTGGGGATGCCGGCGGCGGAGCTTGGCGTCCACCTCGGCGATCACGTCGCACATGCGAAACTCCTCGGCTTCGGTGGCGATCTGGCACTGCAGCACCACGTTGAGCAGCAAGTCACCCAGCTCTTCTCTGAGCGCTTCCAGGTCGCCGGCGTCAATAGCCGCCAACACCTCGTAGGTCTCCTCGAGCAGCGTGCTGCGCAGCGACTCGTGCGTCTGTTCGCGATCCCACGGGCAACCCTCCGGCGCACGCAGGTGCGCGATCGTCTCCTGTAATGATTCGAAGCCGCCCGGCTGCGGCAGCGGCGGCACATAGAGCGACGTCAGATGGTCGAACCGATCAGCGTGGTCGAGCTGCGACAAAGAGACCCGGTGACAGGGCGCCGGAGTACGCTTCCCGCCGCGGACAACAAAGACAGGATGCTCCGGCGGGTACTGATTCATCAGCGTGAGCTTAACGTCGGAGGCGACGGCGCGCGAGTAGATTTGGGCGATCAGCGCCGGCTTGTCCGGGTTCAAGGGTGGGTGGTGCAGCGTGACGATCTCCAGCGCGTCACAGATCTGCAAGCCGTCTAACGGGTCGAGCGAGTCGTTTTGGGTTTTGAGTTGCGAGTCTTGAGTTGGCGCAGTCGTGCTGCGATCTAAACTCGAAACGACAAACGCTTCGTTCAAAGCTTCCAGCGAGGGTTCGATGAAGCTTATCCCGCTGACGATGCGGGTGGGTATGCCAAGTTGCCGGGCGCGCCGAAGGATGAGCCATACACTGGCTTCGCCGACGAGGGGATGGCCTGGCACAGCATACACCACGTCGCCAGGTGTCGTCTGAGCCGCCGCGATGATCGCCTCGGCGATCTGGGCATACACGTCGTCGAAACTGGTCGCGCCATCGTAGAGCGCGTCGAAGTCTTGTAGGGCGAGGTGGGCTGGCAGTCCGGCGACGGCAGGATGATGCCGCGTTCGCAAGTAGACGCGCTCGCCCGCGCTGAGCACATCCCAGGCTTCGCGCGTCAGAAGGTTCGCGCTTCCGGGGCCTAAGCCAAGCAAGATTATCACGATGTTCTCACCAAACTCTAAACCAATTTAGCTTGTTCCGATTTGGGGCAATACTACAATCAGTAGGCCTTAATTTGAAGAGTATAAGGAGTTCGTTCATGGCGAGCCTTCCCGGCCCATTGAGTTTGTCCGATCCCAAACCTAAAAAGCAAAAGAAGAAGATCGACATTCCATATAACCGCTGGCCGAACCGCATTCGCCGGGCGATCCGTAGCTTCATCAAAATCTTCATCCTGGTCAGCCTGGGCATCACGATCTACATGCTGGCCACGATTGATGACGTGTCGCTGAACATGTTTTTCAGCGCCGTCGGCCTGGTCGTGGATCTGTCCTTGCGCATCGTGGCCGTGCTGCTGAGCATCGTGTTGCAGTTCGGCTTGCTGTTCTGGTTCCTCTCGCGTCCACAGGTCGAAATCATCCGCCCCGGCGATGACACGACCGTGACGTTCGATGATTACTGGGGCCAGCCGCAGCTCGTCAAGTTGGTTAAGCAGTGGATGAGCCTGCTGCGCGACCGCAAGGAGTTCGAGAAGATGGGCGGCAAGTATATCAGCGGCTTGCTGCTCTACGGCCCGCCCGGCACCGGCAAAACGATGCTGGCCAAGGCCATCGCCGGCGAATCTGGCATGGCTTTCATCAGCGCACAGGGCACTAGCTTCCAGGGCATGTTCTGGGGCATGGACATTCTGAAGGTGCTGCGTTTCTGCAAATGGGCGCGTGATCTGGCCAAGAAGTATGGCGCATGTGTGGCCTACATCGACGAGATCGACGCCGTCGGGATGAATCGTGGCGGCGTGCGCGGCGGCGGACCGGTCATGGGTTCGTTCACCGGCATGGGACTAGGCATGTTCGCCCTGTCCACCTTGCTCAGCCAGATGGACGGTATGAACCAGCCCTCGCGCAGCGAAAAGTTCTGGCGCCGCGTCTATCGTACCTTCGGCCGGCAATATAAGCCGAAGCGCAACTGGCACGTGATGTGGATGGGCAGCACCAACCGCCCCGACGTACTCGACCCGGCGCTCACCCGCTCCGGCCGGCTGGACACCAAGATCGCCGTAGAAGCGCCAGATCGCGCCAGCCGCCGCCTGATCATCCAGGGCTACTTGAGCAAGATCCAGCACGATGACACAGTGGACGTCGAGGCGATCGTAGCCGATACGGCCGGCATGACCCCTGCCGACATCTCCGGCGCCATTACCAAAGACGCCGTACGACTGGCGTTCTTCGACGGTCGCAAGAAGGTAAGCCAGAGGGACATTGACAAGGCCTTCATGGAGCAGACCATCGGCATCGAGACGCCGGTAGAAGAGATGGACGAATCACAGCGTCGCGTGCTGGCCTATCACGAAGCCGGCCATGCCGTGGCGCAGTACTACGTCATGCCGGATCAGAAGATCGTGCGCGCCACCATCGTGCGTCTTTCCACGGGCGCTCAGGGCCACGTCATGCCTGTGGATACGATTGATCAGCACATCGAGCCAGTGATGCGTTATGCTTACGACATCATCGTGTCGTTGGCCGGTCGCGCCGCCGAGAAGATCCTGACCGGCGAGATATTCGCTTCCACCGGCGGCGACTACCGCAACGTGCAGATAAACCTGTGGAAGCTGGCCGTGTATGGTTACTTCGGCCCGCGCATGGCGATGCGCTTCGGGTCGTTCGGCGCCGACAACATGGCCTCGGCTATGGCGCAGGATGATGTGCTGGAGAAATATTGGCTGCAGATGGAGCAAGTGACCGAGAAGCTGCTCCGCCGGCACTGGAAGGAAGTGACCGCGCTCGCCGAAGAACTCCTCGCCAGGAACACTCTGAACGGCAAGGAAGTCGTCGAGATCATCGAGGCTAACCAGAGCCTGGAAGCTTTCAAGGAAGAGGAGATCATCCCGCGCACGTTGGCCGCGATTCGCGCCCAGACGCTGGCTGAATTGCGCAATGGCAAGAGCGGCGGCCAGTTGTTGAACGAGCCGATTCCTTCGGCTGTCGAAGCAAACGGGACGAATAGCCCCGTCGCCGAAGACGAGCCAGTGGTGATCATTAACGGCGCGTCGAACGGCAACGCATCGCATCAGCCGACGTCCGTGACCGTCGGCTCGGACGCCAGCGAAGGGCCGACGTTAATCAGCAGTGGCATCGGCGATTTCACTCCCGAGATCGTCCAGGGTCAGGATCAGCAGCCGCCCCAACCCGATCAGAAGTGAACGCTCAAGAGGCGGACCGCTTCGAGCAGTCTGACCTCCATTCTCCGTGCGCGCATTCGTCCTCTCCGGCGGCGGTAACCGCGGGCCGTTGCAGGCCGGCGCCGTCAAGGCCCTGCTGCAACACGGTGTCGTGCCCGACATGGTCGTCGGCTCCTCCGTGGGCGCGCTGCATGGCGCCTACCTGGCCGCCGAGCCAACGCTCGCCCAGGCCGAGCGCATGATCCAGCTCTGGTGCAACGCCGGTCGGCGCAAGCTGTTCAGCAGCTCGTCCGCGCGCTCGGTGCTCAAGGCGCTGCGTGGTAGCGATCATCTGGCCGATAACCGACGGATCCGCGCTTACATCGAGCAGACGCTACCAAAGCGCGTGCGCACCTTCGGCGACCTGCAGATCCCGCTCTATGTGACCATCTGCCATCTGCGGACGCTCACGCTCTATCTCTACGGAGACGACCCGAGTGCGCCACTGATCGACGCCGTGCTCACCAGTGCAGCAGTGCCGGGCTTCTTTCCACCCTCGTATTACGAGGGGCATGCGTTCGTGGACGGCGGAGTGATTTCCAACCTGCCGGTCCTGGTGGCGCTGGCGCGCGGCGCAACAGAGATCTGGGCGCTCGATCTGGCGTTCGAGGTAGACGCTGCTGCATCGCTCAAGAACGCCTTCGAAATCGCTGGCTATGCCATCAAACGGCCACTCTACAGCCAGGCACTGCGCGAGCTGGAGATCGCGGTGCAGACGCCTGGCGTCATCGTGCATCACGTCGCGCTGCCGGCCTACGCAAACCTGCAACTGGGCGATTTCTCGAAGACCGACGCGATGCTGGCCGAAGGCGAACGCCTGGCACGCACATACCTTGCCCGGCCCCGCCCAAATGAGGTGCACTACCCGCAACGCTATACGGCGCATACCCTGCCGCCCGGCCCACCCGGCGCCCGCGCGTTCCTCTAGCCCATCCCGTGGTTAGACAAGGCAATGCTTTCTTTGCCTCAAGCGCTTCACTCCTTCGAGTAGTAAAGGCGTTGCCTTTGCCTACCCAAAGTGCTCCATATCGCCGCGAAGACAAGCACGAGCCGCCATACAATGGCTTCATAAGCATCCAGGAAGGCGCAACTGGCGGGAAATCGGTTATGCACACTCAGGCGCCCGTTCAGAACCGTTTGCGACAGAGGGTCTTTGTTTTTGGCAGCGGCTGCTGCACACGACAGGCGCTTGCGCATCGTCTGTACTGCGCGATGCGCTGGCCGATCTTCCTCATCCTCCTCTGCACGGCCTCACTATGGACGACTGCGGAGGCTCACGCCGGCGGCGTGGTGGGCAGCGGCGCGCCGGCCAGTTGCACCGAGGCCGCGCTGCGGGCTGCGCTCGCCGGCGGCGGGCTGGTCACCTTCAACTGCGGCCCGAACCCGGTCACCATCACCCTGAGCAGCTCGCTCACGATCTCCAAAACCACCGAGATTGACGGCGGCGGCCCTGCCCAAGGCGGCAAGGTCACGCTCAGCGGCGGCGGCAGCGTGCGCATCCTCTTCTTCGACATGAGCTACCTCAACAGCGCCGACACGCCCGTGACGCTGACGCTGCGCAACCTCACGCTGGCGAACGGCTACAGCAATCGCGGCGGGGCGCTCCGCGCCGTCGGCTACAACGCTCGCGTCCACATCCACAACAGCGTGTTCCGCGACAACGACAGTACCGCCGAGAACCGCGAGGGCGGCGGCGGCGCGATCTCGATGCACTACGGCGCGTTGCACATCGAGGATAGTTTGTTCGAGCGCAACCGCGGGATCAACGGCGGCGCGATCAACAACCTGCGCTGCCCGATCACCGTGCTGCGCTCCACCTTCCGCGACAACGACAGCACGCCGGGCAGCAACGCCAGCGTCAACTTCGGCTTCGGCGGCGCCATCTACAACGACGGCGCCAGCCGCCAATCCGGCGTCGGCAATGAGGGGGTCGGCGGCGAGGTGATCATCCGCGATAGCGTCTTCGTCGGCAACCAGGCGCGCAACCACGGCGGCGCGGTGTACACCTACCTCTACTACCCCGACCGCTCGACCATCGAGGGCAACTTGTTCATGAGCAACACGGTGTATGCCCGCTACGGCGGCATCAGCGCCAATGGCGGCGCGCTGATGCACCACAACGGCCCACTCACGCTGCGCAACTCCACCTTCGTCGGCAACCGCTCCGAGCAGAACGGCGGCGCGATCCGCATCGCGCAAAGCACCACCTACACCGCCTGGAGCACCGCCACGTTGGTCAACTTGACCATCGCCTACAACCGCGCCGACGCGCTCGCGGCCAACCGGGGCAGCGGCGGCGGGCTGCACATCGAGGGCGGGCAAGTCACCGCCATCAACCTGACGGTGGCCTACAACCACGCCGACGAGTTCGGCGGCGGGATTTACAACGCCAGCGACTCGCTAGCCAACGCGCAACTGCGCAACGCGATCATCGCCGACAACCAGCTCGGCGGAGGCCACACTTCCACGCAGTGCTTCGGCGCGCTGAGCGGCAGCCCCAACCTGCAAAGCCCGAGCGGGGCGGATTGCATCGTCGGCATTGCGCGGGCCAACCCGCTGCTCGCGGCCGGCGTCGCCAACAACGGCGGGCCGCTGCCGACGCTGGCGCTGTTGCCCGGCAGCCCGGCGATTGACGCCGGCGTGAACTGCCCGCCGCAAGACCAGCGCGGCGTGGGGCGCTTCGGCCCATGCGACCTGGGCGCCTTCGAGTATGTGCCCGCTTCTGCGTACCCTCACAAGTCGTTCGCGCCGATTGTGATGCGTTGAGCAACCCAGCGCGCCGCTGCGCGCCTGCTCCACCCTGCTGAGTGTTCGACCATCCTAAAATAGCGCTCTCATGCCCATTGAGCAGCTCTTGCTCATCATCGCCGGCCTGCTGGCCTTGAGCGTGCTGGCCAGCAAGGCGTCGAGCGTGCTTGGCGTGCCCGCGCTGGTGCTGTTCCTGGCGATCGGCATGTTGGCCGGCTCCGAGGGCGTCGGCGGCATCTATTTCGACGACCCGCAACTGGCGCAGTCGGTCGGCGTGGTGGCGCTCATCTTCATCTTGTTCTCCGGCGGCCTGGACACAGCCTGGGGCGAAATCAAGCCGGTGCTGAAGCACGGCCTGGCGCTGGCGACGGTCGGCGTGCTCATCACGGCGCTGGCTGCAGGCCTATTCGCAACGGCCGCGCTGGGCCTTTCGTTGCCGGAAGGGCTGTTGTTCGGCGCGATCATCTCGTCCACCGACGCCGCCGCAGTGTTCAGCCTGATGCGCATGCGATCCACGCGACTGGCCGGCAACCTCGAACCGCTGATCGAGCTGGAATCTGGCAGCAACGACCCGATGGCGGTCTTTCTAACAATCGGCATGATCAGCCTGCTGACGACGCCGGGCGGGAGTGTGCTTAGCTTATTGCCGATGTTCCTATCGCAAATGTCGCTCGGCGCGGCGTTCGGGCTGGCGATCGGCTACCTGGGCGTGCGCGTGATGAACCGCATTCGACTGCAGGCGGACGGCCTCTACGTGATCATCACAATTGCCATCGTGCTGGTCGCCTACAGCGCCACGGCGCTCGTCGGTGGCAACGGCTTCCTCGCAGTCTACCTGTGCGGCCTGTTCATGGGGAACCAGGACTTCATCCACAAGCGCAGCTTGTCGCGCTTTCACGACGGCCTGGCTTGGCTGATGCAGATCGCCATGTTCCTCACCCTCGGCCTGCTAGTGTTCCCCTCGCGGCTGCTCCCGCTCACCGGTGTGGCCTCGCTCAGCGCAGCCTTCTTGGTCTTTGTGGCGCGGCCGATAGCTGTCTTCCTGTCCCTGTGCTGGGCGCGCCTGTCATTGCGCGAACTCATTTTGATCTCATGGGTCGGCTTGCGCGGCGCAGCGCCGATCATCCTGGCCACCTTCCCATTGGTGGCCGGTTTGCCGCAAGCCGGCCTGATTTTCAACCTGGTCTTCTTCGTAGTGCTGACCTCGGTCCTGCTCCAGGGCACCTCGGTGTCGCTGGTGGCGAACTGGCTGGGGCTGAACCTGCCCACGGAGCGGCGCCCACCGCCGACCATCCGTGTGATAGACGGCTCGCGCGCGCGGACGATTGACATCCGCATCGGCGCGACGTCGCCGGCGGTGGGCAAACAGATTGTGGATCTGCGCCTGCCACAGGGCGCGCTGATCGTGCTGATCACACGGGACGGCAACCATATCGTGCCGACCGGCAGCACGGTGATCGAAGCCAACGACACGCTGACGCTGCTGGCGAGCAAGGAAGACACAGAATTGGCGCGCCGACGAATTCTAGAGCGTTGAGCACCGTTCAGCCCAGCAGCAACCGCGCCGCGACGCCGCCGGCCAGCAGCGCGAACGAAGCCGCAATCAGCGCGTAGTCGCGCGGCCGCAGATGCAGCGTTTGCAACCAGGTGCGCGGCCCCGTGCCGAAGGCGCGCAGGTCCATCGCGTTGGCGCGGTCTTCAGCATCCAGCACGGCCCGCACGACGACCGGCACGATCAGGGGCACGAAGCGCCGCCCCACGGTGAGGATGCTCTTCAAGCTACGGTCGCGCAGCTCCAGCTCGTAGCCGCGCGCCTTTTGCGCATCTATCGTGATCTGGAAGTCACGAATGAGCGTAGGCACAAAACGCGCGGTCAGGTCAAGGGCGAACGCGAACTTATCGGGGAAGCCCATGCGACGAAAGGTGATGCCCAGGTCAGCCGGGTCGAACGTGAGCACGATCGTCAGCGACGCCGCAGCCATAGCGACGGCGCGCAGCGCCTGCTGCGCCGCCTCCGCCGGCGAGCGGAACAGCAAATTGAGCGCCGTAATCAACGCGATGAAGACCACCGCGCCCAGCCAGATGCGCTTCATCCGTTCCCACGGCACGCGCGCGAAGATCAGCGCGCCGCCGCTGAGGAGCGCCAAGCCGACCAGGGCGCGCCAATCGTTCACCACCAGCACGGCCGTGGTCAGACACACGTAAAAGGTCACCCGCGCGCGCGGGTCAAAGGATTCAATGCGCATTGCCGTTTTAGCCATCCGCCGGAAGCGCATCTGCGATCAGTTCCACGCGCCGCATCGCGGCGTTATTGTCTAGGGTGTCGCTCGGCGGCCCGTCGGCGACGATGCGCCCGCCGGCCATCAGCACGACGCGATTGGCAAAGCGCCGCGCCAGCGCCACATCATGCGTCACCATGACGACCGCTTGCGGACCGCGCTCCGCTCGCAACAGCCGGCGCAGCAGATCTTCCGCCGTGCCATCGTCCAGCCCGGCGGTCGGCTCGTCCAGGATCAGCACGCGCGGTTGCATGGCAAGGACGCCGGCGACGGCGACGCGCTTCTGCTGGCCGAAGCTCAATCCAAATGGCGACTGGTCGAGGGACAGGTGGCTCAGCCCGACCGTCTCCAGCGCCTCGGCGATGGCCTGTTGGATGCGTGCCTCCGGCATGCCCACGTTGCGCGGGCCGAAGCTCAACTCCTCGCGCAGCGTATTCGCGAACAACATGGCTGCCGGATTTTGAAACACGTAGCCCACCCTGCAAGCGAGCTGCGCCACGGTGAGGCGCGCAGCGTCTTGGCCGAAGACGATCACCTGGCCACGGGTAGGGCGCAGCAGGCCAATCGTCATCTTGCACAGTGTGGACTTTCCGGCGCCGTTCGGCCCCATCAAGGCGATCAGGTCGCCTTCGCGCACGTCCAGCGACACGCCGCCGAGCTGCTCAACCGGCGCGCCCGGATAGGCGAAATGCACGTCGCGGAACGCGATCAACGGCGCGCCGTTGGTGGAAGACGGATGGCGCAGCTCAGAGGGCGCGCCATCGTCCTGCAACCCGCGTTTGGCATCAAGCCAGGCGCGAAAGCCGACCACGTCACCGTCGAACGCCACCTCACCGTCGCGCAGCGCCACGCAGTGCTCCGGCGCGATCCGCAGCGCCTCCGCCACGCGATGCTCGACCAGGATGACGGCGATGCCTTCGTCGGCCAGCCGGCGAAAGAGCCTGAGCGCCGCGCGAGCCGAAGGCGGGTCGAGCGACGCCAGCGGCTCGTCCAACAGCAACGCGCGCGGCTGCATCGCCAGCGTCGCGGCGATCACCACCTTCTGCTGCTCGCCGCCGCTCAGCGAATGCGTGTCGCGGCTGAGCAGATGTTCGATGCGCAACTGGCGCGCGGCCTCGTGGACACGGGCGATGATCTGCTCGCGGGGCAGGCCGATGTTCTCCAGCCCAAAGGCAATCTCGTTCACCACGCGCGCGGCGACGATTTGCTTGTCGGGATCTTGCATGACGGTGCCGACGCGCCGCGCCAATTGCGCCAACGACAGGCCGGCAGTAGACTCTTCGAAGCAACGAATCTCACCGTGAAGTGTTCCGTTCTTATAGCTGTTTGGGATCAGCCCGTTGATGCACCGGATGAGCGTCGTCTTGCCGCTGCCGCTCCTGCCGACGACCAGCGTGATCTGGCCGGGGCGAAAGTCCAGGGTAACGTCGCGCAGCGCCGGCGCGGCGCGGTTGGCGTAGGTATAGCTCAAGCGGGTGATATTGATAGCCACAGACAACGGATCCCTAGCGATTTAGGCAACTTTCGGGGCTAAGCCCTGGATTGTAAACAGCATACCTACACAAACGCGGGAGGAGAGATAACACAATGACTTCAACTGCTTCGAGTCCCTGGTCGGTCAATACGCGCACCGTCGTTCTGGCAGCGATCTTCGGCGCGATGGTCGTTGCGTTGCAGGTCGTCGGCATCGGCTCGATCCCGGTGCCGAACCTGAGCGGCGCAATGACCACACTACTCATCCCAGTCATCCTCGGCGCGATTATCGGCGGGCCGATCGTCGGTATGTTTGCCGGGCTGATCATGGGCGTCATCTATTTGATCCTGCCGACGACCGCCGCCTTCGGGCCGATCACGCTGATCGTGCCGCGATTGCTGTTCGCATTCGTGGCGTGGACAGTGTATCGCGCATTGAAGCGCACGCCAGGTGATACGACGAACACGATCGTTGCGAGCGCCGCTGCCGGCGCCGCCGGTGCGCTGACGAACACCGTCACCGCTGTTGGCATCGCCATCCTGCTCGGCCAGGTGCCGGCTTCGATCATCCCAGCCGTCATCCCCCAGGCACTGATCGAGCTGGTCGGCTGCGCCATCATCATCCCGATCGTCATGGTCGCGGTTGAGGCTTCGCTCAAAGCACGCACGGCGTAACGGGCACTGCAGACGAACAAGCACGAGGGATTGCCCTACGTAAAATCTCTTACACAGGGCAAACCGCCCAGCGGCTCGGCGGCCAATACAGCATTGACGACGGCCTGCGCCACAGCTTCCGCAGCCAACGCGCCGATCACGCTCACGTCGGCGCGTTGCTCGCCTAGCGACAAGGCAAAGATTACATCGCCATCGAGCATGGTGTGAATCGGGCGAATGACGCGAGCCAAGCCATCGTGCGCCATCTGGGCCACCCTAGCCGCTTGATGTTTCGGCAGCACGGCATTGGTCGCCACGACGGCCAGGGTAGTGTTTTGCCCGCGCTGGCGGTCGGCCAGGCGCGCAATGGCCAGGCCGTCGGCATTGGCCAGGTAAGCCATCGTGTCGGCGAAGCCGTCGTCATCGAGCTGGCGCGCGCCGGCGAGGATGCGCCCGCTCTGCGGGTCAATCACGTCGCCGAAGGCGTTGACGGCTGCCAGCGCGGCGACGATGATCCCTTGCGCGAGATAAATGGCTGCCGAGCCGAGGCCGGCTTTGGTGGCTCGCGCGAAGCCAAGCGCTTTGCCACAGCTTGCACCCGTTCCCGCCCCAACATTGCCCTGGGCGACCGGGGCATCTGTAGCGGCCTGACACGCCGCGTAGCCTGCAGCCGCGTCCGGCCGGACATCGGCGCGACCGACCGGCAGGTCAAACAAGACCGCCGCCGGCACGATGGGCACCTTCGCCACGCCTACATCAAAGCCGTAGCCGCGCTCCTCCAGCCAGCGCATCACGCCATCGGCCGCCGCAAGGCCATAGGCGCTACCGCCGCTCAACAACACGGCGTGCACCCGCTCCACGCTGCAGGTCGGCGCCAGCAGCGCCGTCTCGCGCGTGCCCGGCGCGCCGCCGCGAACATCCACGCCGGCCACTGCGCCCTGCGGACACAACACTACCGTGCAGCCGGTGCCTGCATCCAAGTCCGTCCAGTGGCCCACCCGCAATCCGGGAATGGCAGTAAGGGTAGCGTTCATCCTCATCTATGCGAGATACCGCATCGCCGCCAGCGCATACATCCGCACGGCAAGCTTGATCTCCTCGATGCTCACCCATTCGTCCACGTGATGCGGGATGTGGATGTCGCCCGGCCCACACGTGACGATGGGGATGCCCTTGCGGGCGTGCAGGATGGTGCCGTCGGTGCTGCCGGGCACGCCGCCGTAGATCGGCGACGCGCCGGTCAAGTCGGCATAGGCAGCAGCGAGCGACTGCACGATCGGATGGTCGCGCTCGGTGCGGGTTGGGTGGCGCACCTCGACCACTTCAAACGCATAGCGCAGCCGGTCGTCCACTGCGACGCAGGCGGCGAGCATTTGCTCGACGCGCCGCGCGAGCGCGTCGGGGTCTTGGCCGGGGATCAGGCGGATGTCGAGCACGCACTCGGCGGCGCCCGGCATGACGTTAGCTTGCGGCTCGCCTTCGCCACGCGCCGGCGACATGACGATGGTCGGCGTGATGCTGGGCTGGCCGAGGAACTCATGTCGGCCGTGTCGGGCGATTTCGCGCTCCTCCAGCGCTTGCGCCATGGTGAGAAAGCGGGCCATGGGATACATCGCATTGACGCCGGTCAACGGCATGGCGCCGTGGCTCATCACGCCGCGAATGACGCAGCGCAGCCACATTACGCCCTTCTGCGCGATGCACAGGTGATTCTCCTCCGGCTCGCACACGATGCACGCCGTCACGTGGTCGGCCCAGCCGCGCTCCACGAAGTGCTTGATGCCGATCATGACGCCCTCTTCGTCGCACACGGCGCCCAGCAGGATGCCGCCGTTCAAGGCGACGCCGCTGCGGACGATGGCCTTGATCGCGGCCAGCGCGCAGCACAAGCCGGCTTTCATATCGTTTGCGCCGCGCCCGTAGATGCGCCCGTCGCGGATGACGGCGCTGAACGGCGGATACGTCCACTGCGCCGGGTCGCCTTCGGTCACCACGTCGGTGTGGCCCTCGAACATCAGCCATTTCCGGGTATGGGGCGAAGCGGGCGACCGCAACAAATCGTCTATCGAGAAAGCGGGCTGCGTGGTATAGGCAGCGATGACGTTAGGCCGGCCGGGGACGACGAACTCGAAGCGGGTTTGCAGGCCGATGTCGCGGCAACGCGCCTCTACCCAGCGCGCAGCGGCTTCCTCGCCGATGCCTTGTTCGGGCTTCCACACGCTGGGGATGCGCGTCAGCGCCTGCACCCAGCCGATCAGTTCGTCGTCGTCAATGCAGTCGAGCACGCGGCGTTCGAGGTCGGAAATCATGCGTCGTCTCAGCGTTTCGTCAAAACAAGGCGCACCATATTCGATTCGGCGCTAGAGCGGCGGCGTGAAGCGGCCATCCTGCGCCGTCCAGCCGGCGTCCACGTAGAGCACCGCGCCGGTGACGTATGAGCTGGCATCGGAGGCGAGATACACCACTGCGCCGACCATCTCATGCGGCTGCGCCCAGCGGCGCAGGGCGTTCTTCTCGGCGTAGGCGCGATACCAGTCGGGATGATTGCGGATTTGGGCAGTAAGCGGGGTCTCCACTACGCCGGGGGCAATCAGGTTCACGCGCACACCGCGCGTCCCCAGCTCGGCGGCCAGGGCGCGGCACATTTGGCGCACGCCGGCTTTGGTGGCCGCATACACGCCCTGCCCCGGCTCCACCACCTCGCCGCGAATGCTGCTGAAGACGATGATGCTGCCGCGCCCGCGCTCGGCCATGCCGCGCGCCACGTGGCGCATCAGCATGAACGTGCCGCGCAAGTTCAGGCCGATCACCCGGTCGAATTCCTCGTCGCTGATCGCCAGCAGGGGCTTGCGCACGTTGATGCTGGGCGTGCTCACCAACACGTCGAGCGGCGGGGCATCCTGCAGCGCAGCGGCGATGGCGGCGGCGGCGCGCATGTCGAGCTGGAGCGCGTCGGCGCTCGCGCCGATGTCCCGCGCCACGCGCTGCGCAGCGGTCAGGTCGAGGTCGGCGCAGATCACGCGCGCGCCGTGCGAAGCCAGCCCATGCGCGCTGGCTTCGCCGATGCCGCTGCCGGCGCCCACCACCAGCGCGGTGCGGCCGGTCAGGTCGAACATCCGACGATAGTCGAAGGCTGGAGTTGTCATAGGCGACAAGTAAACACCGGAGATGTCCGGCTGAAAAGCTACGTTGTTAGAATACGCGCCTATCGAGCCGCTCGTATGATTCGAGACCATCTCATTCGTTGCATCACCGATGCCATCGGCCAAGCGCAGCAAGCCGGCGAACTACCTGCCTTCGCCATACCGACGATCGCCGTAGAACACCCGCGCCAGCCGGAGATGGGCGACTACGCGACCAACGCGGCCATGCAACTGGCGCGCGTCGCCAAGATGCCGCCCGCGAAGATTGCCGAGACAATCGCCCAATACCTGCGCGCTATGCCGAGCGCGCCCTTCTCCGTCGAAGTCGCGCAAGGCTTCATCAACTTTCGCCTGACGCCCGCCTATCTCTCACAGCAAGTTGACGTCATCCTCGAACGCGGCGCGCGCTGGGGTGAGATTGACCTGGGGCGAGGGCGCAAGGCGCAGGTGGAGCACGGCAGCGCCAATCCCACCGGCTACGCCACGATCGGCACCGGCCGCAATGTGGTGGTGGGCGACACGCTGGCCAACACCCTAGAGGCGGCCGGCTATCAGGTGCATCGCGAGTGGTACATCAACGATGCCGGCTCACAGGTGCGCGTCTTCGGCGCGAGCGTATATGCCCGCTACGCGCAGGCGCTGGGCGTGGATGAGCCGATGCCCGAGCGCGGCTACCAGGGCGAAGATGTGCAAGAAGTGGCCCGCATCATTGCCGAGCGCGAGGGCGAAAAATACCTGCGCCTGCCCAAGGATGAAGCGGTGCGCGCGCTGGGCCGACTCGGCATCGAAGCGATAATGGCCAACATCAAGCGCACGCTGGCGCGGCTGAACATCCGCTACGACAGCTTCTTCAGCGAGAAGAGCCTGTGGACCAGCGGCCTGGGCCACGAAATGATCGAGCGCCTGCGCGCAAAGGGGCTGGTGATCGAACACGACGGCGCGCTGTGGTTCAGCGAGGACGGCTCGCCCATCCGCAGCGGCCAGGGCCAGCGCCGCAGCGACGAGGAGTACGCCGCGGACAAGGACGAAAGCGGCCAGACGCTGCCGGTGCAGGCCGTGCTGATTCGCTCGCCGAAGGTGATCTGCGATCCCGAGGAGCGCCCGACCTACTTCGCCAGCGACATCCCCTACATGTGGCACAAGGTGATGCTGCGCGGCTTCAACCCGGCCATCTACGTGTGGGGCGAAGACCATCAGGCCGACGTGCCGCGCCTGCACGCCGCCGCGCGCGCCATCGGGCTGCCGGAAGGTTCCATCCGTATCCTGATCTACCGCTTCATCACCTTGCTGCGCAGCGGCCAGGAAGTGCGCATGGGCAAGCGCAAGGGCAACGCGCTGCTGATTGACGACGTGGTGGATGAAATCGGCCCGGACGCCTTTCGTTACATCATGCTCTCACGCAGCGTGGACACCAAGTTCACCTTCGACCTGGACGTGCTGAAGGAGCAAAACGAGAAGAATCCGGTTTATTACGTGCAGTATGGCCACGCGCGCATCTGCTCCATCGAGCGCAAAGCGGACGAGGAGAACTGGGGCGTAGAAATCGGCGACCAAGAATCCCATCAAGCGCGGGGCGCGTACTGCTATGAGCACCCCGCCGAGCAAGCCCTCATCCGCAGGCTGATCCAGTTGCCGGAAATCGTCGAGCTGGTGGCGACGACGCTGCAACCGCATCACTACACCACCTACGCCCGCGAGGTGACTCAGGCCTTCAGCAAGTTCTACGAGGAATGCCGGATCAAGGGCAGCCCGCCGGATGTGGCCCGCGCACGCATGAAGCTGGCCCGCGCCGCGCAGTTGACGCTGGCGAAGACGCTGAAACTGATGGGGATGAGCGCGCCGGAGCGGATGTGACTCTAACTTTGAGCGTTGAAATGGGCATCAAACCTGACCACTGGATCCGCCGCATGGCGCTCGAACATCACATGATCGAGCCGTTCGTCGAAAATTCCATCCGACAAGGCGTGGTGAGCTATGGGCTGTCGTCCTACGGCTACGACATCCGCGTGAGCGACGAGTTCAAGATCTTCACCAACGTCAACTCGGCCGTCGTGGACCCGAAGAACTTTGTGCCGCAATCGTTCGTGGACTTCAAGGGCGACGTGTGCATCATCCCGCCCAACTCGTTTGCGCTCAGCCGCACGGTGGAATACTTCCGCATTCCGCGCGAGGTGCTGGTGGTATGCCTGGGGAAGAGCACATACGCCCGCTGCGGCCTGATCGTTAACGTCACGCCGCTGGAGCCGGAGTGGGAAGGTTACCTGACGTTGGAGATCAGCAACACTACGCCGCTGCCGGCCAAGGTGTACGCCAACGAGGGGATCGCCCAGCTCATCTTTCTGGCCGGGGATGGCATGTGCGAACAGAGCTACCGCGACAAGAAAGGCAAGTACCAGGGGCAGACCGGCGTCACCCTGCCGCGCATCGAGCAAGGCGGAGAACGATGAACGATTCATCCCCTTTGGGCGAAGCGCGCCGGGAGCGCATCGTCGCGCTGGCGCGCGACCTCATCCGCTGCAAAAGCCTGGCCGGCGAAGAACGCGGCGTAGCCGGCGTCGTCGCGCGCGCGATGACGGCACTCGGCTATGACGAGGTGAAGGCCGACGCGCTGGGCAACGTGGTGGGTCGCCTGCGGCCGAATGCGCCGTCAAGCGAAGGCGCGCTGCTCTTCGACTCCCACATGGACACCGTCGCGGTCGCCGGCCATTGGACGAAGGACCCCTTCGGCGGCGAGGTGAGCGACGGGCGCATCTGGGGCCGCGGCGCCTGCGACATGAAGGGCGCGCTGGCTGCCAGCCTGTGCGCAGCGGCATTCGCCAAACAAGACGGGCGACTGCGTCGCAATGTGCTGGTATGCGCCAGCGTCAACGAAGAGCAGATCGAAGGGCTGGCGCTGGCCGAGGTGCTGGATGCCTATCGGCCGGCCTACGTGGTGATCTGCGAGAGCACTGCGCTGCGGCTGAACATCGGCGGGCGCGGCCGGGCCGAGGTGTTCATCACCGCCGAGGGCGTGCCCGCCCACGCCAGCGACCCATCGCGTGGCGTGAATGCGCTCAAGCACATGGCTCGGCTGATCGCGGCCCTACAGGACTGGCAACCGCCATGCGACGCCGACCTCGGCCCCGGCATCCTGGAGCCAACCGAGATCATCAGCGATCCTTTTCCCAGCGTGAGCGTGCTGCCGGCGCGCTGTCGGGTGCGCGCCGATCGCCGCCTGCTGGTCGGCGAAGGCGTGGACGATGTGATCGCGCCGATCCAAGAGGCCATCGCCCGCTTGCAACGCGAAGACCCCACGTTCAACGCCCGCGCCGAAGTGGACGCAGGCAGCATCACCACCTACACCGGCGTCACGCGCAGCGCGTTGAAGTTCATGCCGGCCTGGAAGTTCGACGCCGAGCATCCCTTCGCGCGCATGGCGCGCGCGGCATTGTCCGAAGCGCCGATCGGTTACTATCGCTTCTGCACGAACGCCGCGCGCAGCGCCGGTATGCTGGGCATTCCCACCATTGGCTTCGGCCCGGGCCTGGAGACCGACGCGCACATCGCCGATGAGTCGCTCAGCCTTGACCAGCTCTTCGGCGCCGCCGAGGGCTATTACCGGCTGGCATCCCTGTAGGCAGATGCAGCGTTGCGCCGGGCCTGCAAGCGATCGAGATCCACTTCATCGAACGAGCGGACGACGAGGTCGGCTTCGTCCATCGGCAGATGCTGCGTGACAGCGTTGGTAACAGCGACGACGAACAATCCGGCCGCTTTCGCTGCGCGCACGCCATTCAGTGAATCCTCGAAGGCGATCGCGGCATCCGCGGACACACCGAGTGCATTGAGCGCAGCTAGATATAGATCAGGATGTGGCTTGCTGCGGCCGGGCGGCACGTCATCACGGCACAAGACGGCATCGAAGGCTTCGAGCAGTCCATAGCGCGCCAGATGCGCGTCCACCCAGCGATGGTCGGAGCTGGAAGCGACTGCCAGCTTCAAGCCGCGTCGGTGCGCCTCGCATAGCAGGCCCTCCACACCGTCTCGCAGCCCCATCTCCAACAGCACATCGTGGTGCAGCACCTTTAAGCGTGCCTGGATAGCTGCGCGGTCGAGCGGATGGCCCAGTTTGCACTCTAGGTCGGTGTAGGGGTCAAAGGCATACCAGGTGCCAACGCCTTCCAGCCACTCCGCCAGCGTCAGGGATGCGCCATGCTCCCGATAGATCTGTTGCCAGGCATGATATTCCGGCGTCTCGGTGTCGAGCAATGTGCCGTCGAAGTCAAAGATGAGCGCGACAATCTGCACCATCGCGTCATCCCCCCTCCGGCGCAGGTGTGGGCGTCGGCTCTGCCGGCGGCGCAGCATCCGCCGTTGGCGTAGGCGTCGCTTCTGCCGTCGGCTGTGTTTCGGCCGGCGCCGGCTGCGCATTCGGATCAGCCGGCGCGCCCTCCGTAGGTGGCGCCAGGGCATCGCCATTCGGCAGCGTGTTCTGCCCGTTCGTAGGCTGAATCGGTGATGGCACGAAGCGTACGTTGGCCGGCGTGGTCTTGTAGTAACACGGGTCGAAGTCCTGACCAGCGATGATGCGGTAGCGCGGCCCATCCGGATTGGGCTGGGCGATGACGTTCTCCGGCCGGACGCCGAGCGCGCGTTGCAGCAACGGAATCGCGCTACCCTTCGCCGTCGTCGTGAAGTCAACCACCTGCGTCCTGGCATAGACACCGTCCGCGTCTCGGATGCTGACAATGTTAAAGCCCAACTCGCGCAACCGGTCGGCGGCCACGATGCCGAAGTCCGTCTGGCGCGTGCCGTTCCACACCTCGACGGCGATGCCGCTGCTGGCCTGCTGGTTGAGCGGCACGTTCATGGCCATTTGCAGGTATGGCGTGATGTTGTCTCGGTCGGGAATGAGCACGGCGCCGACCACCGGCAATGTCGTGCTAGTCATCCCGACATCGTCGAAATAGCGACTGCGAATAATGCTATCGTCAAAGTGATTGGCCTGCGTCGCCAGCGACAGAATTTGATCGAGGGCGAGGTCGGTCTTGACGTTGCGGGCGAATTGGTCGAGCAGCGCCGGCAAGCGGGCGATCGTGATCAGACCGTCGTTGCGGGCTTTGTGGAGTAATGCGCGCACCACGCGCTGCGCCCGGCGGGTGCGATCCACGTCGCCGCCAGGCACACCGTAGCGCGCCCGCGCGTAGGCCAGGGCCTGCATGCCGTTCAACGTATACACGCCGGGGCGGGGGATGTAGACCGTCTGTGTCGGCACGGCCTGTCCGGGTTGCCACACCTCGCCGGTAAACGAGTCAATATAAGGCATGGTGACGGTCAGCGGTGTAGTCGGATCCGCCAAATAATATGGATCCTTCGGGAAGACCTGGTAGAGCGGGCAGGTGGCAATGACCTCGATGCCACCCAGTGTATCGACAGCGTTCACCAGACCGGCAAAATTGATCGTGGCATAGTAGTCCACGTTCAGGCCGAAGTTGTATTTGATGGTCTGCTTGAATACGTCCGGGCCGGCGGCAAACGCCGTGTTGACCTTGGCCATGCGCCGATTGGGGACATACACCAGCGTATCACGCGGGATGGAGAGCAGCGTCACAGCCGGGATGTTCGGGTCAATGCTGGCAATGATGATGACGTCGGTCAATGTCCCTTTGTCGCCGGGACGCGTATCCACGCCGAGCAGCGCGATGTTGATCACGCCGGGCGGCAACTTCACCGGCGCAACAGGCGGTGGGATTTCGGTGAGCGAGAACAGCCCCGTCACCGTGATACCGGTGGTCGCAGAGACCGGCATCTCAGGCAGCGCAATGTCATTGCCGATAAGCGCGCCGAGTTCGATGGCCGGTGCGGCCGTCGGCGAAGGCACGAGCGTGGGCGGTGGAAGTGGCTGGGGTGTGTGCGTTGGCACAAGGCGCGGCGTCGGGCTCGTCCGGGGCGTCGCAGTAGGTGGCGCCGTGGGCATCGGCGGCGTGGTAGCTGTGGGCGGCGGAATCGGCACCGCCGTGGGCGAGACGTCTATGGTGATGACGATTGGCGTGGGCGATGGAGCAAGCGTAATAACGATCGGCGTGATGGTGGGCGCCTGATCGGCCGGTTCGGCTGAATCGCCGCACGCCGTCACGGACGATGCGATGCCGAGCAAAACTGCAACCATCCAGTAGAAGCTAGCGCGTCGCAAGCTGCGTTTTCGCTCCACGCCGCTGCGTAAATCAGCTCGGTCTGCATTGTGATCTGTGTCGAGCTTCATAGAAACGGCTCCAGGTGATCCCGCCAGCTGGCCAGGCGCGCAGCAACGACGCGGCGTTGCGCCTCGGCATATGCGGCGGCACCTTTGACGGCGACCCGCGGAGGGTAAACGCCGCCGCGCGGGCGATCGGGATGATTCTGAGCGACCAACTGCAATGCGTGGGTCGCAGCCTCATGAGCGTCGTGGATCGCGCCGTATGCGTCCTGCGCCGCAGCACAGACCTGCAACCAGGTGCGCACCTCTTCAGGTGGCAGCACATCTTGCAACGCCTCGACCATATGGCGCAGGCGCCGGATGGCCACGCGCAATGCATGGATCTGCTCGGGTGCCGGCAAATCGGGCAATACGTCGTACGAACGGATGTGGGACAGATGCTGCGCAATGGCTGACGCGGCGATATGCCGCACATACGAAGGTCTGCCGGCTTCGATGCGGCGAACCGCGCGCTCGCCGGCATCGCCCGTCGCGAATGCTGTGATCGCTTCCAGCCAGTCGCGGTAACCGTCGCCGGAGGTAAAAGCGACCAGCGCTTCGACCTGGCGCACCCGCTCAGCACGCCACATGTCCGCCAGCGGCGACAGCCCCCCGCGATCCTCCTCGTCGCATCGTTCCAAATAGTCGTGCAAGCCGGCCAACAGCGCATCACAGGCACGTACGCGTCGCAGCGCGCTCGACAAGTGGCGCAGTCCCTCGGAGATGATCCGAAGTTGTTTCGAGCGCAGCCCAGGGCCCAACACACGCAAATCGTTGCGCATACGCCGGGCGGCAGCGCGCAACTTGCGCACGCGGTTCAGCGTCGCTTCATCGTGCGAGGCGATCCGCCAGTCTGCGATTCCGCCTGCTTGATCTAGGCGATAGCGCAGCGTCTTGCGACAAGCCTCGGCCAGCGAATCGTCCATCGAGAGGCCGGGCGAGGTGAGATAGCCGTCGAAGGCAACCGACCCGAGCACTGCGCGCCACAGGTCGGCTTTCGCGTTGGCATGCTCGGCATCGGCATGACTATGCGGTCCGCAAACGCGAACGACCAGCGCATCATCCACTATCCGATGATGTACAGCCTGGATGGTGGTCGTTTGTGTGCACGTCGCATCTAGCGCATCGGCAACGCGCACCAAAGCTGCCAACGTCAGCGCCAGCCGGCGCTGTCGATCGTCCAGTGCGTCGAGCAATGATTCGCGTTCGGGCTGTGCATCGCCATCATGAAAGCGGACGATGCAGGCCAGGACGGCGCGCTCGATCTGCGAGAAGCCTCGCAGCGGTGCAGCGAGGACTAAGTCGCGCCCGGAGAGGTGATGATCCACAGGGCCAAAGACTGCACCGATGTCCAGCAGCGTCGCCCCAATCTGCAGCAGCGCCCGTTCGCGGTCCGTATAAGTGTGTAAACCCAATCGGTGCGTCTCGTCGAAGAGCTGCGTTGCCGTCATAGCCACGTGCCGTGCGCGCGCCGTGTCCAGGCCATAGCGCATACACAACGACTCGACGGTCTGCATGGGGGCACTATTATCCATTAAATCCACGTGAAAAGCTGCGCGATTCCACAACGAAAGGCTTTCGTGAAAGCGATTCGCCACCGTCGCAAGAGAATCGTTCAATCCACAGTTTCACAGCTTTCACGGGATTTCTTATCCACACGGTGTGAATCCAGTCCGCGAATCCACATTTCCACACCCACATGTGGGTGTTGTCCCGATGTGTTCATAGCCTGGATGCACAGTGCCCCCGCGCCGAGCGCGCACCTCAGCGCCGTTGAAGCCTAGATTTAGGGGATGAACGGACGCCATGCGCTACTTGTGGGCTGGTGTGAAGGTTATCCCCAGCTTCAACACCTCTACATACAGACGACGGATCAATTCAGTAGTTAGAATGAAACTATGGCCAGCAACCACTTGTCTGAAATCGGAGAGCGCATTCGCGAAAGTTTCGTTGCTAAGAACGCCGCACGCGACAAGGCTGTCAACCTCTCTAGAGAATTGATTCGTTATTGCTCACTCGCCATTCGTGCTTCGCACCGCGACGAGTGGGATGAAGCCGATCGCCTGCTGGGTGAAGCGCATCGCGCATCCGATGAACTCGTCGCGATCGTCAGACCGTATCCCGATTTATTCTTCACCGGATACACACAAGATGCGTTGAAGGAGCTGGCCGAAGCGCATATCGCGTTGGCCATCGCACAAAATGAAACAGTCCCTGCGCCGGAGGAGATCGGCGTGGAATATGCGGCGTATCTAAATGGCCTGGCCGAGGCTGCCGGCGAACTACGTCGGCGCGCGCTGGACGAGATCCGCGGCGGCCACAGCCAGGAGGCCGAACGCCTGCTTGCCGCGATGGATGAGATCTACGATGTGCTGGTGACGATGGACTTCCCGGAGGCGATCACCGGCGGATTGCGTCGCAACACCGACATGGTGCGCGGCGTGCTCGAACGCACGCGGAGCGATCTGACCATCAGCTTCCGCGAGTCGGAACTCAAAGCGGCGATTGACGCGCTGCGAGAGAAACTGAAGCGTGAGGCGTAAACTCTACGCCCTACGTCTTGCGACTTACGTCAGATAGTCACCCACCAACAGGCGCAATCTTTCGCGCGCTTCGGGGGAGATGCGGTCGCGCGCGGTCATGACAGCATATCTCATCGCCCCGGCGCTCTCATGGGGCAGTGCCGCGACGGCCGGCGCGAGGTTGGCGATCGCGCGCTGCGCCAGCGCCAGGTTGTCGTTCAGCCGCTGGATCACCATGTCCACCGTCACCTCGCCCTCTTCTTCGTGCCACACGTCGTAATCGGTGACGTGGGCCATGATGGCGAAGTCCAGCTCGGCTTCGCGGGCGAGGAAGGCTTCCGGGCAGGCGGTCATGCCGATGATGTCGCATCCCCACGCGCGAAAGGCGCAGCTTTCGGCTTTGGTGCTGAAGCGCGGGCCTTCGATGGTGATGAACACGCCGCCTTCGTGCGCCGTCCCGCCGGCGTCGCGCACCGCTTGGGCCAACGCCGCGCTGAGCGACTTTGAGAATGGCTCGCCGACCGAAACGTGACCGACCATGCCGCCTTCGAAGAACGAATAGGCGCGCTTGCCCTTGGTGAAATCGAACAACTGATCCGGGATGACGATGTCACGCGGGCGCAGGTGTTCGCGCAGGCTGCCGCACGCGCTTACGCTGACGACGTGCTTGACGCCCAGCGACCTGAGCGCCCAGATATTGGCGCGATAGGGCACTTCACTGGGGTTGTAGCGATGCCCACGCCCATGACGAGGCAAAAAGGCGATGCGACGACCATGATATGTGCCGATCACGATTGCGTCCGACGGATCGCCGAACGGCGTGGTGACTGTGATTTCTTCGACATCGGTCAGGCCGGGCATAGCGTATAACCCGCTACCGCCGATGACGGCTAATGTGATGGATGACTGGGTCATAGAGGCAAACGAGTCGAGCTTTCGGATGATGAATACGGATTTGATCTTCAATCACCGATACACTTATCTAATCCCACGCATAATTTCGATGACCTGTTCTTTCTTGATTGCGCCGTTCCATATGCGACGCACTACGCCATTCTCGTCTATGAACACCGTGGTTGGCATGCCGAGCACGCCATAAGCGTCGCTCACCTTGCCGTCGGGATCTTCGACGATGATATAAGGGATGCGGTTGTTCTCGACGAACTTCTCCAGGTTGGCGCGATCGTCGTTCGTGCCGATGCCGATGAACTCGACGTTGGGGTTCGTCCGTTTGAGTTCGTCGTAAGCGGCGATCAACGCCGGCGTCTCCTCCAAGCACGGCGGGCACCAGGACGCCCAGAAGTTGATCAGCGCCGCCTTGCCGCGCAGGTCGGACAGCGCGACCGGCCGGCCATCGAGCGTCTCGAGCGTAAATTCCGGTGCCGGCGCACCTTCGCGCAGCAGCGCGCGTGTGGACGGGGAAAGAATCGGCAGCCCACCCTGATGCGCCGCGCTGCTGCTGCTCAAAACCAGCACCGCCAGCCCGACGCCAACCAGCGCTGCGGCTGCGCCTAGCAAGATCAAGCCGAAAGGGAAGGATCGCGTTTGCACGTGCATGACCTCAATCGCTGCGAGTGGCGGTGCGTGGCGCCGCCGGCAGCGGCCTGAACGCGCTTTCGATCAGCGGGAAGATCAACCATGCCAGGCTGAATCCGAATAACGCGCCGGTAAACAGGCGCAGCCCCCAAGTGCTCTCGCGGTAGGGGAAGAGGTTGAACGGGGGCTGGCTGAGTAACTGGGAGAATCCATCAACGCCGATGGGCACGACGCCGATCAGCACGAACACCAGCCAAGGCATGGGCCGAGCGCGGCGGCGCACCAGCGCGTAAGCGATGCCGTTGATGCCCATCGCGAAGTAGATCGCCACATCGCGCTGGCAGAGCGCGACTTTATAGCCCATGCGCGCATCGCCCTGGAAGTCGCGCGCCTGCAACAGGCCGGCGAATGTGTCGGTGGCTATGCCCGACGCCTGCTCGAATTCGGAGCGGCTGTAGACGAATCGCTCGCCGAACAGGAAGAATGAGCGGAAGCCGTAGGTGTGGCACATCAGCTTGTACGGCTGATAGATCATCTGCGCCAGCGAATCCAGGCCGAGCCTCTTCAAGATCGGTGCGCCGAACGGCAGCAGCGAATAGGTCAGCAAGATGCCAACCAGGACAGCCAGCCAGTGGCGCTCGAGGCCGGAGGCGAAGCGGTTGAGGCGTTCAACCATCGTTGGCGCATTCTAGCGGATGAATGACGCGCGCTGCGCAAGCGCGCTTGAATCGTCGCGCTATTGGGGGATAATCCGGTTGCCTGCGACACCGATGCGCGGTTGTTGCCTCTATTGCAGGCGTGTTTTTGCGTCTTGAGCACATGACGCGTTGTTGAGAGGGGAGTGTTTCATTCACGCGAATCTATGCGCAAGCATCTACTAGCCCGCCTCGTGAGCCTCTTGCTCATTGCTTCGATCACGCTTGCTGGATGCAGCCAGCCTGCACCCGAGCCCACCGCTAAGCCAAACGTCACGCCGCAGATCACCGCTCAGATCAACCCGCCTGCGACGCCTGGACCATCGCCTACCCCGAGACCGCTCGCCAACCCCATTCTGGTGGACCGCGCTCCAGTCCGAGGCGAGGAGCTGCCGGTGGACAAGCCCATCGAACTGATCTTCGACCAACCGATGGATCGGCGCTCGGTGGAACGCGCCCTGAGCGTGCAGAGCAGCGACGGCGTCGCCGTCGCCGGCAAACTCGAATGGACGGGCGACAACCGCGCCGTGTTCAAGCCGAGCCAGAACTGGGCGCGCGCGGCGCGCTACACCGTCTCGCTTTCAAGCGACGCGCGGAGCGCCAAGGGGCTGGCGCTGGCCCGGCCGGAGTCGTTCATCGTCAACACCATCGGCGCGCTGGCCGTCGCGCAGACTATCCCCGCCGCCGGCGCGCAAGATGTCGCTGCCGACGCGACGATCACCGTGCTGTTCAACCGGCCGGTGGTTTCGCTGACCCTGCTCGACCAGCAGGCCGGCCTGCCTAAGCCAGTCACGTTCAATCCGCCGATCCCCGGCCGTGGGCAGTGGCTCAACACCAGCATCTACGTCTTTCAGCCGTCGCGGCCGCTGCAAGCCGGCGCGATCTACGAAGGCCGCGTCGCAGCCGGCCTGCGGGACACCACGGGCGCGCTGCTGGAGCGCGACTACATTTGGACGTTCAGCGTAGCTGCGCCGGTCGTCAAGTTCATCACGCCTTCGGAGGGCGCAGAGAACATCGGCCTGCGTCAGCCCATCAGCGTCACGTTCAGCCAGAGGATGGATCGCGCGAGCGCCGAAGCCGCGTTCGTCATCGAGCCGCCGGTGCGCGGGTCGTTCCGCTGGGCCGATGAGTCGCCGCCCGATGCGTTCGCATCGGGGCAGCCCGGCGAATCTTCGCCTATGCCGACCCGGCAAACTGCCGGCGAGGTGATGGCCTTCGTGCCCGCAGAGGACTATCAGCGCGGACAGACCTATACGGTGCGCGTGAAGGCCGGCGCGCGCGCTGCCGTCGGATCGGGCGCGACGTTTAACGAGGTGGCTACGACCTTCCGAACCGTCCCCCTGCCGTCCGTGGTGAGCACGCGCCCGGCCAACGGCCAAGATCGCGCTCTGGCCGACGACGGCTTCTCCATCCGCTTCAGCGCGCCGATGTCCGTGCCCACCGTCATCGCGAACCTGTCGTTCGATCCACCGGTCACGCTGACTGGTGTATACAGCTACTACGACGAGTTCAGCAACGAGTTCGCGCTCAACGTCAACCTCAAGCCGTCCACGGCTTATCGCGCGCGCATCGGCGGCGATGCGACCGACATCTACGGCGTCAAGATCGGCCAGGATGTTGAGGTGCGCTTCTCGACCGGCCCGCTGCCGCCGCTGGTGATCGTGCAGAGCGATGGATTGATCGGCACATACAACGCTGCGCAGCCTACGCAGTTGTTCGTGTTCCATCGCAACGTCACCCGATTGGATTTCGCGCTGGCGTCGCTCACGCCGCAACAGTTCTACGACCTCACCGGCGCGTTCGACTCGTATAGAAACCTGCGCGCCTTCCAGCCCAATGCCGATCAGATAGTGCGGCGGTGGTCGGCGATGACATCGGCCGGCTTGAACGAATCGGCCAATTACAAGGCTTTGCTGAGCGAGGACGGCGGCGCATTACCGACCGGCATCTACCTGCTCGAAGTGAGCGCGCCGGAGTTGGTCGCCCTTGACCGCGAATTCCAGCCTGTGCGTCACATCCTCATCGTCACCAACGTGCACATTGGCCTAAAGCGCGGCGACCGCGAAGGGTTGGCCTGGGTGACGAACTTGAACACGGGCGCGCCATTACCGGGCGTGGCCGTCTCCTTCCGCGACGCTGCGTTCGCCGAGATCGCTTCCGGCGTCACCGGCGCCGGCGAGGAAGCCGGCCAAGCCTTTGTCATCTTCCCTGAGAGCTACCGACCCTACCAAACGCTCTACGCGCTGGTGGGCGAGCCGGGCGCATCAGGCCCATTTGGCGTCGCCTGGAGCGAGATGTCCTACGGCATCAACATCTACGACTTCAACCTGCCCGGACGCTACCAGGCCGAGCCGTTCTTCGCCTACGTTTACACCGACCGCCCGATCTATCGCCCCGGTCAGATGGTGTTCTATAAGGGCATCGTGCGGCGCGACGACGACGCGCGCTATGCGTTGCCGGCAGATGTGACCCAGGTCGGCCTTGCCATCTTCAACGGCCAAGGGCAACAGGTGTTCAGCGCGACCGCGCCGCTGGACGCCAACGGCGGCTTCAACGGCCAGTTCGCCCTGGACAACGGCGCATCTACCGGCCAGTACTACATTCAGGCCTGTGTCCCCAGGCCAAATCCCAATAAGGATGATCCGCCGTGCAGCTACTACGGCGTTTCGTTTTTCGTCGCCGCGTATCGCGCGCCGGAATTCGAGGTGACGGCCGCGGCGGACAAGGCCGACTACCTCGACGGCGAGACGATCAACGCCACCTTCGACGCCAAATACTTCTTTGGCGGGAATGTGGCCGGCGCGAAGGTGCGCTGGTCGTTGCTTGCGACGGATTACTTCTTCGACCGCTACACCGGCGCAGGCGGCTATACCTTTGGCGACTTCGACTATAGCCCGCGCCGCTTCTTCGGCTTCAGCGAGTTGATCGCCGGCGGCGAGGGCGTCACCGACGCGCAGGGCCGCTTCACGCTGCGCTTGCCGGCCGACCTCAGCAAGCGCAAGACCAGCGCGCGCTTTACCCTGGAGGCGAGCGTGACCGATGTCAATGACCAGAGCGTCTCGGCGCGGGTCGGCGTTGTCGCGCACAAAGGCTTGTCCTACATCGGCGTTGCGCCGCGCGGCTATGTCTTTAGCGCCGGCGAAGAAGTCGTGGCCGAGGTGATCTCGGTGGGTTGGGACGGTCGGCCCGCGCCGAACCGGCCGGTCGTCGTTTCGTTTAACCGCCGCGCGTGGTTCACCACGCAGGAGCAGGACCCTTACGGAGGTTTGTACTACACCTCCCTGCCCAGCGACACCGAGGTGTTCTCGATCACCGTTACGACCGATGCTGAAGGCCGGGCGATGGCCGGCTTCCGGCCGCAGGAGGGCGGCGAATATCACATCGTCGCCGCCGCCCCCGCCGGTGAAGCGCCGTCCGTGGCTGCCGGGGCGTCAGTCTACGTCTCGTCGGATCGCGCCTACGTGGCCTGGCGCGTCGAGAACAACGACCGCATCGAGCTGAAGGCCGACAAGCCCAGCTACCAAGTGGGCGAGACGGCGCGCGTGCTGGTGCCGTCGCCCTTCCAGGGCGCAGCCACTGCGCTGCTGACGATTGAGCGCAGCGGCTTCATCCAACGCAAGACCCTCACCCTGCGCAGCAACAGCGACGTGCTCGACATCCCCATCGAGCCGAGCTTTGCGCCGAACGTCTACGTCTCGGTGATGCTCGTCAAAGGGGTGAGCGGCGACAACCCCGTGCCGGCCTATCGCTTAGGCTACACCCAGTTCGCGGTGGATCCGGCGCAATTCGCCCTGAACATCGAGATCACCCCCGACCGGACGCAGTACGCCCCGCGCGACACGGCCACCTATGACATCCGCGTGACCGACGTGGCCGGCCAGCCAGTGCAGGCCGAACTGTCGCTGGCCCTGGTGGATAAAGCCGTGCTCAGCCTGGCCGAGCCAAACGTCGAGCCGATCCTCGATGCGTTCTACGGCCGGCGCCCGCTCAGCGTGCGCACGGCCAGCACGCTCAACGTGAACGTGGATCGCATCACCGCCAAGGTGACGGCGGCCGAAGCCAAAGGCGGCGGCGGGGGCGGCGAAGCGCTCGCCGACGCGCAATTCACCCGCCGCAACTTCAAGGACACCGCCTACTGGAACGCCGTGGTGCAGACCGGCGCCGACGGCCGGGCGCGCGTGCAGATTATCCTGCCCGACAACCTGACGACGTGGCGGATGACCGCGCGCGCCATCACCCCCGATACCCGCGTGGGCGAGGCGATCAACGAGGTCGTCTCGACCAAACCGCTGCTCGTGCGGCCGGTGACCCCGCGCTTCTTCGTCGCCGGCGACACAGTCACCATCGGCGCAGTGGTGAACAACAACACCACCGCCGACCTTGACGCGCAGGTCGCCCTCGTCTCCACCGGCCTCACGCTGATCGGGGGAAGCGCCATCCAGCGGGTCAACGTGAAGGCCGGCAGCGCTGCGCGCGTGGATTGGACGGTGACCGTGCAGGAGCCGCCGATCGGCGCGGCGGCCTCGTCCGAGATCACCATGACGGTGGCCGGCGGCGGCTTACAGGATAGCGCGCAGCCCGGCGTCTTCGGCGCGCCGAACGGCATCCCCATCCTGCGCTATGCTGCGCCGGAGACGGTTGGCACGGCGGGCGACCTGGGCGAGCCGGGGCGCAAGCTCGAGCTGATTGCGCTGCCGCCACGGCTGGACACCGGCCAGGGCGATTTGACCGTCCGCGTGGATACCGGCCTCGGCGCTGCTGCGGCGAAGGGCATGGAGGCGCTGGAAGCCTATCCCTACGAGAGCGCCGATTGGGCGGCCTCACGCTTGATCGTGAGCCTGGCGCTGGCGCAGGCCGGCGTCCAGGCCGACGACCTCGCTGCGTTGCGGAATAACGTCGCGGCAACGTTGCAACGTCTCTACAGCCAGCAAAACAGCGACGGCGGCTGGGGGTGGTGGGGCGGCAACGCAAGCGACCCGATCATCAGCGCCCATGTCATGCTAGCCATGGCGCGCGCGCAGCAGGCCGGCTTCCTGGTGGACGAAGGCACCCTGAACCGCGCGCACAACTACCTGAGCGAGCAGCTCAAGCCGCCCAGCGCGCTGACCGATGCGACTGCCGCCAATCGGCAGGCCTACATCTTGTTCGCGCAGGCCGAAGCCCAACGCGGCGACAGCGGCCGGTTGGGCGCGCTCTACGAAAGTCGCGCCAAGCTCAGCCACTACGGCCAGGCGCTGCTGGCCATGGCCCTGGACAAGGTGAACCCCGGCGATAGCCGAGTCAAAACGCTGCTGGCGGATATTCAGTCGGCGGCGATCGCCAGCGCGACCGGCGTTTCGTGGCAAGAGCGCGAGCGCGACTGGGCTAATTTCTTCAGCGACACGCGCAGCACGGCCATCGTGTTGGCGGCCCTCGCGCGACTCGATGCGCGCAGCGCCCTCGCGCCCAACGTCGTGCGCTGGCTAATGGCTGCGCGCGACGGCAGCGGCTGGTCTACTACGCAGGAGACCGAGTGGGCGATCGTCGCCTTTGCCGAATGGATTCAGGCGACCGATGAGCGCCGCAGCGCCTTCGAGTGGCGGGCGACGCTGAACGACCAGAGCCTGCTGCGCGGCCAGGCCAACCCGCAAGGCGAGTCGGCGGAAGTC
>CALGMA010000007.1 GCA_937959265.1 uncultured Anaerolineae bacterium
CGCTTGGGGCCGGCCAGGCTTGGCTCGACCGAACCCAGGTCGAGTTCGAGCGTGTCGGTGAAGATCGGATCGGGCGACTCATCGGTGCGGAACAGGCCCTGCGCCTTGGCGTAGCGCTCGACCAGTTGGCACAGCGCCTCGCTGCGGCCGGTGCGGCGCAGGTAGTTCACGCTCTCGGCGTCAATCGGGAAGTAGCCCATCGTCGCGCCGTATTCGGGGGCCATGTTGGCGATGGTGGCGCGGTCGGCCAGGCTGATGTTGCTGAGGCCGGCGCCGTAGAACTCGACGAACTTCTCCACCACGCCCTTCTTGCGCAGCATCTGCACGACGGTCAGCGTCAGGTCGGTGGCCGTCACGCCTTCGCGCAGGGCGCCATAGAGCTTAAAGCCGATCACTTCGGGCGTGACGATGTAGAGCGGCTGGCCGAGCATGACGGCCTCGGCTTCGATGCCGCCGACGCCCCAGCCCACCACGCCCAGGCCGTTGATCATCGTGGTATGGCTATCGGTGCCCACTACGGTGTCGGGGAAGGCGACACCGTCCTTCAGCCACACCACGCGGGCCAAGTATTCCAGGTTCACCTGGTGCACGATGCCGCTGCCGGGCGGCACCACGCTGAAGTTCTTGAAGGCTTTCTGCCCCCAGCGCGAGAACTGGTAGCGCTCGATGTTGCGCTCGAACTCCTTAGCGATGTTGAGCTGGAGCGCATCGGGGCGGCCGAAGTAGTCCACCTGCACCGAGTGGTCAATCACCATGTCCACCGGCACGATTGGGTTAATCTGTTTGGGGTCGCCGCCCAGGCGCGCCACGGCGCTGCGCATGGCGGCTAGGTCCACCAGACACGGGATGCCGCTGTAATCTTGCAGGATGACGCGCGTCGGCTTGAACGGCAGCTCATCCGGCTTGACATCTGTGGCGCGCCACTGCGCCAGCCGAACGACGTCGTCCTCGGTGATCGCAAAGCCGTCGCATTGTCGGAGCGCCTGCTCCAGCATGATCTTGATCGAGAAGGGCAGCCGGCTGACCGCGCCGATGCCCTGCCGCTCCAGGGCGGCCAGGCTATAGTAGCGCACCTTGCCTTCGTCGGTGTCGAGTTCGGCCAACGCGCCGAACGGGTTCTTGCTCGCTTGCATGACGGTTCTTCCTTAAATGACTCTCGAAGCTTGAACGGCTAATGGGGCAAATGCGATGAAGCGGCGGCGCGCGCTACCCCGCGCGCGTCGTCTGAGCGACGAGGCGAGTTCAAGGCGAGCGGGCAGAGACGATTTGCTTGTCGCTGGCAACCGTGTCGTGGCGGATGCAGGCGATCAATCTCATGGGCAAAAGTATTTTAATGCGTTTGCGCGATCTGCGCGGCGTTGGGCGCAACCTGCGATACTTGCGCCATGCTGAACGACGCTTCCATTCAAGCTGTGAACGCTGCCGGCTGGCGCGACGCCTTCATCCGGCCGCTCTACAACTCGTACTGCTTCGCCAATCTGCCGGCGACGGTCTATCGCGCGCTGACCGGCGAGGGCGCGCCGGGCTTGCCGGACGATGTCTTCGGCGATCTGCCGCCCCGCTACGATGCCGTCGTCCTGTTCTTCGTGGATGGCTTCGGCTGGCGCTACTTCGAGCGGATCGCTGAAAGTTATCCGCTGTTGCAGCACTTCGTCCGCCGCGGCGCCGTCTCCAAGCTCACCGCGCTGTTCCCCTCAACGACGACGGCGCATGTGACGTGCATCCACACCGGCCTGCCGCCGGCGCAGAGCGGCGTTTACGAGTGGTTTCAATATCACCCCGAGCTGGATAGCATGATTGCCCCGCTGATGTTCTCGTTTGCCGGCGAGAAGGCGCGCGACACGCTGGTGAACGCCGGCCTGCAGCCGTCCGGCGTCTTCCCCTCCGGCACGCTCTACCCGCGCTTGGAGCGCGCAGGCGTGCGGTCACACCTGCTCCACCCACGCGAGTTCGCCGACGCCGCGCCGACGCGCGCGCTCCGGGAGAACGCCAAGTCGCTGACCTACAAGACGTTGCCCGAGGCGCTGGTGAACCTGCGCCGCGCCGTCGCGGAGCGCAACGGGCCGGCCTACTTCCTGGTGTATTACGGCGCGATAGACGGCATCGGCCACGAATACGGCCCGACCTCGGAACAGGTCGAGGCCGAGCTAGACCAGTTCTGCGTCGCAATGGAACGGTTGTTCCTCGACCGGCTGCGCAGCAGGGACGTGCTGCTCATCATCACCGCCGACCACGGCATGGTGGAGGTCAACCCCAAGACCACGATATACCTGAACCAAACTTTGCCGCACTTTCAGGATTACCTGGCGACCAACCGGCGCGGCGAGCCGCTCGTGCCGGCCGGCTCGCCGCGCGACTTCTTCTTGCACATCAAGCCGGAGCGGTTGGACGAAGCCCAGGCCGCGCTCGGCGCGCACTTGGCCGGCAGGGCGATCGTCGCCAAGACGGCGGACTTGATCGCCGAGGGCTTCTTCGGCCCTGCGCCGTCGGCGCGCTTTCTGTCGCGCGTCGGCAACCTGGTCGTGTTGCCCTTCAAAGGCGAGTCGGTCTACTACTACGCGCGCGAGAAGTTCGAGAACCGCTACTACGGCCATCACGGCGGCCTGACGCGCGAGGAGATGGAGATTCCGCTGCTGATTTGCGAACTCTGATCCCCGCTCTCTTTGGGAGAGGGTTGAGGTGAGGGCTGTGAATGACACCGCCGAAGCGATCCGGCTCCGCAACGTGCTGGCCGACAAGCTAAAGCGCGCGGGACGAATACCCAGCACAAGCGTCGAAGCTGCGTTTCGCGCCGTGCCGCGCCACCTGTTCGTGCCCGGCGTCCCGTTGCGCGAGGCCTATGTGGATCAAGCTATCCCCATCAAAAAGATCAAAGGCCAGCACGTCAGCTCGCTATCTCAGCCATCCATGATCGCCATCATGCTCGAACAGCTCGACCTGCAAGCGGGGCAGGCCGTGCTGGAGATCGGTGCAGGCACGGGTTACAACGCAGCGTTGATGGCGCATGTCGTCGGCGAGAGTGGTCGCGTGGTCACCATTGACATAGACGACGACCTCGCTGCACGGGCGCGAGCGCATCTTGTGTCGGCAGGCTACGATCGCGTCGAGGTGATTTGCGGCGACGGCGCAGACGGCTGGCCGGCCGGCGCGCCGTACGATCGCATCATCCTCACCGTCGGCGCGACGGACATTGCGCCTGCCTGGCGCGCGCAACTGCAGCCGGACGGACGCTTGGTGCTGCCGCTCGATTTCCGCAACACTGGCGCACAGTTCTCCGTCGCTTTCGACGCAGCGGGCGACTATCTGATGGCGCGCTCGTTCGAGCCGTGTGGATTCATTCGCCTGCGCGGCGCGCTGGCGCAGGAACAGCCAGCGCAGAATTCCGATCCCGAGCCAGGCGCAGCGGTGGGAATGGCGATGCTGGCGACCGTCTCGCAAGTGCTGCCCAAGGTCGGTGAGCAATTGTGGCGGCGACGGATGAACCGCCAGGCATTCGGCCGCCCCACACTCGACGGGTTGCAACTGCGCGCCTATCCCTGTGAGGCAAACTACATGCGGAAAGAAGGGGAGACCGTGCACGACACACGCTGGACTCGCTTCGTAATTGGATGGGCGCCAGGCGGGTAAGTGTGCGGATACGGCCCAACGATCGAACGCGAACGCGAACACGAAGCACGCGCATGGCTGCATGCAAAGCTACGAGCACGAAGCACACTGCCCCATTAACTCGCATCAACCTCCGATATTTCGTCCCATGAGGCGCAGCATATCTCCGGTGCAACGTTCACCATGAACAGTTGAGGATTCCCTGCGCGTTTGAACTCCATACACTACCGCTGAGTAGATGAGCAAGCCTGCGCTGCCTGCTCGTCAAGAGTTTTTAAGACTGCTGAGGTGTATTGGACTATGAATGACCTGATCAGGATGAAATGCGCATCTCTTATGAGCGCGCTTGTGACGATTACCTTCTTGGTTAGCTGCGCCGCGCCCACGCCTGCGGCACCTGCTGCCCCAGCAGCAACTCAAGCACCACCAGCCGCCACTGAAGCGCCAGCTGTTCCCACTACTGCGCCCTCTGCAACTGCACCCTCTGCGACCGAGACACCGAAGGCTGCGCAGGCCATGAACGACATCGTGAACACGGCCGTTGCCGCCGGCAGCTTCAAGACGCTGGTGGCCGCCGTGCAAGCAGCCGGCTTAGTGGATACGCTGAAGGGCGCCGGCCCGTTCACTGTCTTCGCGCCGACCGACGACGCATTCGCGCAGCTTGGTCAGGCGACGCTCGACAGCCTACTCAAGCCGGAGAACAAAGAGAAACTGGCTGCCATTCTGGCCTACCACGTTGTGCCCGGCAAGGTGATGGCTGCCGATGTGGTCAAGCTGACTGAAGCCGAGACCGTGCAGGGCGGCAAGATCGCCATCAAGGTAGAAGGCGACACAGTGATGATCAACGACGCCAAAGTAGTGCAGGCCGACATCGAGACCAGCAACGGCGTGATCCATGTGATTGACAAAGTTATCTCACCGCCTGTGGCTGCCGCCCAGCCAGCGACCACTACGCTGATCCTTGTCAAAGATGCCCAAGGCAATGATGTTGAGATCAAGGATGCTTCACGCATCGTGTCGCTAGGTGGAGCAGTGACCGAGATCGTGTTTGCGCTGGGCGCAGGCGATCAGGTTGTCGGGGTGGATACCAGCAGTACGTATCCGAAGGAGAAGGTGGAAGGATTGCCGAAAGTGGGTTATCAACGCCGGCTAGCTGCCGAAGGCGTGCTCTCGCTCAAGCCAACGCTTGTCCTGGCAACGGATGAAGCAGGCCCGCCCGAGGCTATCCAGCAACTACGTGACAGCGGCGTGACTGTGTTGATCGTGAAAGATGAGGACACCGTCGAGGGTGCCAAGGCCAAGATCCTCGCCTTTGGCAAGGCGCTGGGCAAGGACGAAGCGGCAGCGGCGCTGGTGAAGGAACTAGACGCCGATCTGGAGAGAGCCGGCGAGTTGCTCAAGCAGGTGAAGAGTAAGCCAAAGGTCATGTTCATCTACGCGCGTGGCGCGGGCACGGCACAGGTTGCGGGCTTAAAGACCGGCGCGCACATGATGATCGAGCTGGCCGGCGGTGAGAACGCCGTCACCGGCTACGAGAACTACAAGCCACTCACCGCTGAAGCTGCGGTTGCAGCCGCCCCGGACGTTATCTTGATGTTGACCCGCGGGCTGCAGAGTGTAGGCGGCATCGAGGGGTTGCTGAAAGAACCAGGTATCGCCCAGACACCGGCCGGCCAGAACAACCGCATTGTTGACATGGATGACGAATACCTGCTCGCGTTCGGCCCACGATTGGGCAAAGCGGTGATCGACCTGATCTATCTTCTCAACCCGGAATTGAAGCAATAACCTCAGGGCTTGAATAGCTATCTCTCCTCTCTCCTGACTTGCTCAACCTGCTTGAACAGGGAAGGGACGCGCCGGCAACTCGAACGATTTCAGTGCCGGCGCCCCCTCAACCCAATTGTCGCCATGGCCACCCGCCCAGTTGATTCTCAGCATGAAGCGCGCCGTGTTAGGCTAGGTCTGAGATTCCCTGCTCGGCCTAGTATGACGAGTGCTACCCGGAGGCGTAGTGCATTCGTCGTGCTTGCTGTCCTGCTTTTCGTCGTGGTGCTCGCCTCGATCGGCATTGGGGCAGTAGGCATCACGCCGTCGCAGGTGCTGGCTATCCTCGCCTACCAGATCAACCTGCCGTTGCCGCCAATGCTGGTCGTGCCCTTCGAGCAGCAGCAAGCCGCAGTGTTAGTGGCCATCCGCATCCCGCGCGTATTGATGGGGGCGATGATCGGCGCAGCGCTCGCGGTCTCCGGCGCAGCTATGCAGGGCATGTTTCGCAATCCGCTGGCCGATCCAGGTCTAATCGGCGTGAGCAGCGGCGCAGCATTGGCCGCTGTTGCAACGATCGTGCTCGGTGTGAGCTTTGCCGATACGCTCTACAAGCAACTTGGTCCGTTCACTTTGCCGGTGGCTGCCTTTGTGGGCGCAGTGGGCGCCACAGTCATCACCTACCACTTGGCGAACGTGAACGGCAGGACGATAGTGGCAACGATGCTGCTGGCCGGCATCGCGATGAATGCCCTCCTTGGAGCAGGCACTGGTTTCCTCACTTTCATCGCAACTGATGCTCAACTGCGTAACATCACATTCTGGACTCTGGGCAGCATTGGCGGGGCAACCTGGCGCAGCGTCGCAGCTATCGCGCCCTTCGCGTTTGTTGCCATCATGCTTATGCCGCGGCTGGCGCGCGTGCTCAACGCCATGGCACTGGGCGAAGCTGAGGCGCGTCACCTGGGCTTCGACGTGGAGCGCGCAAAACGCTGGGTCGTTGTGCTTGTCTCGCTAGCTGTCGGCGCAGCGGTAGCACTGGCCGGCATCATCGGTTTCATCGGTCTGATCGTGCCACACCTGCTGCGCTTGCTGATGGGTCCCGATCATCGCGGTGTGTTGCCAGGAGCGGCGTTGTTAGGCGCAGCGCTGTTGTTGGCCGCCGATCTGATCGCGCGCACAATCGTCGCGCCTGCCGAGCTGCCCATCGGCATCGTCACAGCGACGCTAGGCGCGCCATTCTTCCTATGGCTGCTTCTACGCGATCGCAGGCGGAGTGTGCTATGACGTCGAAAGCATCCACTTACTGCGCCTGCGGCGTCTCTGTCCGCAGGGGTGATCGCTGGGTGCTGCGGGACGTCTCGATGGAGATCGTCCCCGGTGCGGTGGTGGGCGTGCTCGGCCCGAACGGCGCCGGCAAGAGCACGCTGTTGGCAGCGCTGGCAGGTGACCTTTTGCCCGCTACCGGAGATGTGCGACTGGATGGCAGGCCGCTAAGGTCGTGGCGGCCGATTGAACTAGCCAAGCGGCGCGCCGTGCTGCTGCAAGATTCGTTTCTTAACTTCCCTTTCGCCGTGATTGACGTTGTGCTCATGGGACGCACGCCGCACTGCGGCGGGGTCGAGCGGCCGATGGATTATGAGATTGCCCAGCGCGCGATGCGCATGGTGGAAGCCGATCATTTGGCAGATCGGATTTATACATCGCTTTCGGGCGGCGAACGCCAGCGGGTGCAGATGGCGCGTGCGTTGGCGCAAGTGCTAGGCGATGCGGGTAGGCCTGAAGATAATGTAGTGCGCTATCTGTTGCTCGACGAGCCAGTCAACAGCCTCGACATTGCCCATCAGCACATCGCTCTGGCAGTCGCCCGCTCTTTGGCGCGCCAGGGCATGGGCGTCTTCACCATCCTGCACGACTTGAATCTGGCCGCTCAATACGCTGACTATCTCGTCGTGTTGCAGCGCGGTGAAATAGTTGCTAGCGGTCCACCGAGCGCTGTGCTGAACGAGTCATTGCTCCAACGCGTGTTCAACATGCGTGTGCAGGTCTTGCCGCATCCGACATTCGACTGTCCGCTAGTTGCGCCGGTATCGCCATTGGGCCAGCCGGCGCTGATGGAGTGGAGCCGTGAATAAGAACGAAGGAGACAAAAGCTGCTTTCGACTGCTTGCGACGAATGCGTTAGGCTGGTGTGTGTTCGCGGTGCCCAACGGCCAGCTTCAACTCGATTTTGGCGCGCTGGCGCTGGTGATGGCGCACGATAACTTCGATCAGTTTACCGTGCTGCTGCACAATGCCCTGGTCGCGATGGTGCGCAGCGCCGGTCAGGCTGTAGTGCTGGCCAGGCAGAGCACTATGCGTCAGGTGCTGCTAATCCACGAGCATGCCACGATCGCCGTGTACTTCGACAGCGTGCTGCTGCGGCTTGGCGAAGGCGCGTTTAACCTGTTGTTCGACCTTTGTGCAGAAGCCCTGGGGACGATGAGCGCCTCGACCGACACCACCACCAGCGCGGCGCTCGTTTCACGGTGGGCACATGGCTGGTCGCGGAACTGAGCAGTACCTATGAGCAATATAGAAAGAATCGGTGTCTTCTTCGGCAGCTCGACTGGCAACACCAAAGACGCTGCGAGGCGCATCGCTGCCAGGCTGCGCGCCCGCACAACAGCCCAGGTGGATGTGTTCAACGTCGGTGACATCAAAACGCAGGCGCTGCTTTGCTACGACAAGCTCATCTTGGGCATCAGCACATGGAACATCGGCGAACTGCAGTCGGACTGGTACGATCGCGAACGTGAGCTGCGCGTGCTCGATTTCACCGGCAAAACCATCGCGCTGTTTGGCCTGGGCGATCAGCAGGGCTATCCCGACACCTTCCAAGACGCGATGGGCATTCTGGCATGGACGTTGCGCGACCGTGGGGCAACGCTGATAGGTGCGTGGCCAACCAAGGGCTACGATTTCACAGGATCGCTGGCCGTTGAGGACGGCCAGTTCGTCGGGCTGGCGCTGGATTACGATTGCCAGTGGACGCAAACCAATGATCGCATCTCGGCGTGGGTAACCCAGCTCATCGCCTCGTTCGGTCTACAGCAGCACATGGTGCAGGAATGCTCATGAACGATCACAACGTCCAAATCCTAGCCGAGGATCCGGCGCGCGGGTTTTGCATCTACCGCATGTTCAACGGCAAGGTGCAAATCGACCTGAGCTACGCCGGCGCCGTGTTGCCCGAGAATGAGCTGTGCTTTTTCGTTGACTTGATCGAGCACATGCCGCGCGAAAGCAACCCATCACCCGCCACCGCGCGTTTCCTGCACTATGGCCCGCAGCGTTTCGTGTGCTTTTGCCAGCGACACGATGTCTATACGATCGTCTACGGTCACGCTTTGCTGCGTATGCCGGCAATCAATTATGATTCCTTCGTCGCGTTGTGTCGCCGCGCGCTCGAGGCGCTTGGGCTGCCGCTGCCGGAGACTGGCGCAGCACCGACTCAGCACGGCTTCTCAATGAACTGAAAGGCGGATTTTAGAGCGCTGCGGATGTATCCGCTTGGTCGCGCCTTGTTTTGAGTGCAGGCGCAGCCTCCACGAAGACAATTGCCGCCAGCTCTGCGCCGATAACGTGCTCGTGCATCGTGCGATCGCGCTCAATCTGCACTTTGACCGAATCGCCGAACGGAATGCGGGCGACCGCAGTCAGGCGCGCGCCGGGTGTCAACCTCAGATCGGCCAAGTAGCGCAACATCTCTCCATTGCTCGACAGCACGTAACTCACGACTGCGGGTTGGTCTGACGGCCATTCGCTCAGCGGCACAGCTTGGGGCAACTGAAAGCGTCCATCGCGCGCAGGGATGGGTAGGCCATGCGGACATCGCAGCGGTCGGCCAATCTGCGCATACATTCGCTCGATCAGTTCATCGTCCAGACGCAGCGCGCTGGCGGCAGCAGGGCGCACCTCATCCCACCGGTAGCCGAATTCACGCACCAGATACGCCTCGAAGATCTCCTGCTTGCGCAGCGCATAGAGCGCGATCCTCAACCCGGCATCAGTCAAGCGCAACCCACACGCGCCGTCGCGCTCCAGATAACCGCGCCGCACCAGCCGTTGCACGCGCCGCGAAATCGCCGGCGGACTGACGCCAAGCTGTTTGCCTAACTTACCCAGCGTGACGCGTTTGTCTTCTAGCGATCGCAGCAGCACCTCTTTCAACAACACTTGCGTTGCATGTGACGCTGCGGAAGGCCCATCAGTGCCCGGCATCCAAGGCCGGTAATGTAACGACGATGTCGCAAGTCGTGAAGCGCCGCGCATCAATGCCTGGCGTAACCCTGAATTCAACAAAAAGTTGACAGACTTGTCAACATGCCGCTCTACCCATGTCAACTCAAATTTTCGCCAGCTTGAAAACCTGCTCGCTCGACCCTCAAAGCCCCGCTTGAACACCCAGCATTGATGTGCACTGGGCGTCTCCTTATAGTGGTTGCATGTTCCAGTTCCGCCGGTACTTTCCGCCTTTTCTTGCTGCAACGATGGCATTGACATTGACGATCGTCGGATGCACTGCGCCGCCGGTCGTTGCTCCCACCGTGCCATCCTCGACACCCGACCAATCGGTCGATCTCAGTGGCATCAAGTCTTACTTGCTCGATAAGACTGGCCAGCTCAAGCAGGCGACCACAGCGCTCAAAGAGACCAGCGATCGTTACTATGCGCTGGCAAAGGAGGCCAACTTCGACTACGCCGCACTATTTGCCATGCGGAAGGATGAGGTAGTGCAATTGATTCAAACTGCGCGCGAGCAATGGATGACCACCTCGCCGCTGTATGAGCAAATGGAAGGCATCGTTGCCGGCACGCCGTCGCTGGCCGAGTTCGACGTGATCATTGACGCCGGCGCGAGCAAAGAGGAAGATCCGCAGGACCCTGCGCCGATTGACGTGACGCTGCCCGACGGGCGCGTGCTGGAGAAACCGGGCAACCTGTTCGGCGTCACCGAGAGCACGTTGTGGGGCACCTTCGAAGCCTTCCGCGTTCCGGGCCAATTCGACTTCAACGGTGACGGTCAAATTGCGTTTGGCGAGTCGCTGCCCGACGCAAACGTGCTCAAGGGGGGCGTGGACGCGCTGGATGAGCAAGCCGGCAAGCTGGCCGAGGCAGCGCGCGCATGGACGCCGACCGAGTCCGACGCCTTTACCGCGCTGGTGGTGATGGTGCCGACGATGAGCGAATACTTCGATTCGTGGAAGAACTCGCGCTTCGTCTCTGGCGAGGCCAGCACCCAGCGCGACTTCGTGGCGATCTCTCGCCTAGCCGACATCCAAGACATCCTGAGCAGTTTGCTCGTCGTGCACGAGAACATCAGCCCGATGATCCGCAGCGTAGACGCAGCTCAGGACGATGCCGTTCGGCGCGGCCTGAACGACCTGAAAGCGTTCGTCGCCAACGTGCACAAACAAGAAATCGGCGGCAAGCGCTTCAAGCCCGAAGAGGCCGACGTGCTCGGCAAAGAGGCGCAAGACCGCGCTGACACAATCACCGGCCAAATTGCACAAATCGCTGCGCGCCTGGGCATCAAGATCGAGCAGTAACCCGCTATGCAGCCTAAAAATATCTTGCGCACGCTCGCCGGCGTCGCCCGAGTGAGCGCTGCGTGTGTGCTCGCCATCGCGCTTGCGCTCCCTGGCGCGCGTGCGCGGGCTGCGGCATTCCGTCCACCATCGGACGCCGCAGAGGACATTCGCAGCGCGCTGGTCGCTGCGCAGATCGAGCCGGATCGCGAAGCGGCCATTGCAAGCGTTTTAGAGGCGCGCACAGCCTACCTGCGCGACCTGGCGCCGGCCATCGTTGCCCATGCGCCGTCATTGCATGCGCTCATCAATCGGCGCTTCGACGACGCGCTCGCGGCGCTGCGCAGTAGCGAGATGGCCGGCTACGCCCGGGCGCGCGCCGGCATTTGGACGGCGCTTTTGGAAGCCGGCTATCGCATCGTTATAGATGCAACGCGTGAGAGTGACGTGGCGACGGCACAGGGATGGTTGCCGCTGCGCGAGTTCCGTCGCTCGACCCGCTTCGCCCGGCCCGGCGCCGAGGCGACGCTCGCACTGGAGGACTTGGCACGCGGCACGATCACCTCCGAAGCAGCCATCCAAGCAGTGAACGCTGACCTGCTCGACACCTATCAAGCCCGCATGTTCGCAGCGCTGAACGACGTCGCCGATGCGCACGCGCGGGGTTTTGCCGCGCGGCAGGTCGAACTGGCGGCGTTGGCAGCCGGCTACTTCGACATCTTGGCGCCGGCCTACCGCGAACAGCGCGGCGAGGCAGCGCTGGCCGAGGCGCAGGCCGCATTTGAAGCGCTGAAAAGTGCAGCGCGAGAAGGACAGTCTATTGCGCCAGCGCTACAGCGCGTTCAGGCCATGCTGCGCGGCTTCCGCGCTGCTCCACTTTCGCCCGCTGAACAGACGCGCCGTGCCGGCCAGATGATGCGTTACCTCAAGCTCGTGCCCATCGAATACGGGCGCGGCATTCGCAACGGAGAGGTTGCCGTGGATCTAGAGATCCGCGAGGCGGCTACTTTCTACGACGGCGCGCTGGCAGCGTTCAACGACTTACGCGATTCGCTGGAGGCGCGAGATGCAGCGCGCACCGAGCAGGCCGGGGCATTGCTCGAACGCATCGGCCAAGCCGTCGCCAGCGCCAGTATGCATCGTGTGACGACTTCGCCCGACGCGCTGCGCGCCGACAGCGATCGGCTCATCGCCTTGCTCGGCAAGGTGGTGCCGCCAGAGTGGTTGAAACAGGACGCTGCCGCCGACTTTGATGTGGTGGCAACGGCACTCGACCAGATGGAGCAGGCGGTAAAACAGGGCGAGTATGCCCTGGCCGAATCGGCGCGCATCGAAGCTTATGCCGTCCTTGAGAGCGGCCCAGAGGCGCGCATTGCGGCGTTCGCGCCGCACCTCAAGACGCCTATCGAGGGCCTGTTCTGGTTCGGATACGAAGGCGGTGAAGGACTCGCCGCCCTACTACAACGCAGGGCGACACCGACGGAAGTGCGCGCTGCGCGTCGCCAGCTCGACGCGCAGCTCAAGCAAGCCGAAGAAGCGCTGCGTGGAAACAACTCGCCGGCGGCTATCTTACTGAACAGCAGCATCATCGTGCTGCGCGAAGGGCTAGAGGCCGTGCTCATTTTGGCCGCATTGATGGCCAGCTTCCGCACAGCGGCTAACCGACAACTGCGCCGACCCATGTGGCTCGGCACGGCGCTGGCTGTCATCGCTTCAGTCGCGACGTGGTTGATCTTGCGCAGCGCGATCTCGCTTTTCGCCAGCTTTGGCGAAAAGCTGGAAGCGGTCGTCTCGCTGGTCGCAATCGGCGTGTTGTTGCTGATCACCAATTGGTTCTTCCATGATGTGTACTGGACGGGTTGGATGACTAATTTTCACAAGCAAAAGCAGCACATCATCAAGCACAGCACAGGCCAATTCACCGGCCTGATGCTTCTTGGGTTTGCCAGTGTGTATCGCGAGGGTTTCGAGACGGCACTGTTTTTGCAAGCGCTCACGCTAGAAGGCGGATCGGCAATTGTGCTGGCCGGCGCAGGCATTGGCCTGCTGTGCGTTGTGCTGATCGGGCTGGCCATCTTCACGCTGCAGGTGCGCTTGCCGGTGATGAAGATGCTGGTTGTTACCGGCGTGATGATCGGCTTTGTGCTGCTGGTCATGGTGGGTAATACCGTGCATATCATGCAGGTAGTCGGTTGGTTGCCACTCACGCCCATACGCTGGCTGTCACTGCCCTATTGGTTCGGCATCTGGTTTGGCACATATGCCACAGTGGAGGGGCTAGCCTTGCAGGCGGCTGCGGCTGCCTTCGTCATTGGCAGCTTCTTCTTGGCGCGACATTTGCAAATGCGCAGGGCGTTTGCGCCGGCACGCGCGACAACTGCTCCGCGATAGGCGCATCGAGCTGCTTCTCAAATTCTGACTTCTGACTTCTAATTTCCTATGCCAATCAGTTTCTATGTTGGTCTAGCAACGACTGTCGTTTCGGCTGTGCTGGCTTTCCTCGTGCTACAGCGCTACGCGCGCAAACGCAAGGGCGCGCACCTGTTGCTTTGGGGCATTGGCCTGGTGCTGTGGGCTGTGGCCGGCTTGTGTGAAGTCATCCTTGCCTTCGGTTGGAACGACCCGGCCTTTCGCCTGTGGTATTGGACCGGCGCGCTGGTCATTCCACCGATCTTGGGACAAGGCACGCTGCACCTGTTGGTGAAGCGCAAGGAGATTCTCATCGTCACTGATATCGTGATCGGCGTGTTGGTCTTTGCCTCGTTGGTCTGGGCTTTCAGCGTTCTGCTCGACGCGGGCGCGTTCCGTCCCGGCGGCGATGTTGGCGTCTTCTTGACCGAGAGCTATCGCGACATTCTGCCGGTCAGCCCGGTGCGGCGTGTGCTGGCGCCGTTCATGAATGGCTGGGGCACAGTGCTCCTTGTGGGTGGTGCAGCCTACTCCGCCATCTTGTTTTTGCGAAAGCAGATCATGCCCAATCGCGTGCTGGGCAATATCTTTATCGCCATCGGTGGCATCATCCCAGCGTTTGGCGGCTCGCTGGTCAAAATGGCTGAAACCACGCCGGAGCTGACCGCGCTTGGCTCGACGCTCAAATTCATCGGCATCCTGCTGGGTGTGGTTCTGCTGTTCATCGGTTTCCAGTTGGCGGTGAAAGACACGCCCGCCAATACGCAAGTGGCTGCTCGAACGTTAAACCCGGTTAACCCTGCATCATGAGCACAATCAAACGTCGTACTTGACCGCGTGCGTTGCTCTTCGCCTGTTCGCTGAGTATAAGTTTCGATGTGCGGCGTTCCCGTGCTGTTGTCCCCAGTGCGCGTATTGGTGTGAACACTCGTAAGCCGGCGCGGGCAGTCGAATGGCGAAGCGACATGACGACAGAAACTTTGTGTTAGCAGTAAGGGAGAGCATTTGTGAGCAAGTTGACTTACAGATACATCTTGCTAATCGGCGATGTGCTGGCCGTAGCCGCTTTCGTCATTGTCGGCCAGTATTTCCACAACATGACCGCGATGGCCAACGCTGCGCTTCGCGCGGTTGAACAGATCGCAGCGATCGGCTTGCCGTTCATATTGTTAGCGTGGTTGTTGAGCGCATACCCCGCGCACCGCCCGGCGACATGGGCGGAAGTAGGACGCCTCTTACTGCGCTCGATGTTGGCATTCATCTACGCCGCGCCGGCCGGCCTGTTCATCCGCGCCTGGTTGCTCTTGCTCGGCCAACCGACCGCGTTGCTCGCTTTTGCAGGCATGGCGCTGCTGTTTAGCGCCTTGTTTGTGCTGGGCTGGCGCGCCATCTTTGCCGTAGCGAGCGTAGCTTTGTACAAACGGCAGCCGCAACGATGGAAGGGGCAGATGGCGTGACGCAGAAGATCTCTCCGCGCGAGCTGATGAGACGTCTGGCCGGCGACAATCCGCCGGTAGTGATTGACGTTCGCGACCCCGAAGAGTATGCGGCTGGTCATGTGCCTGGTGCAATCAATGTTCCATTGACCGAGCTGGAGGCGCGGTTGAGCGAGTTGTTGACCAGCGCGCCGATCGTCACTTATTGCGCGATGCCGCATTGTGGCGAGTCTCCTGGGGAGCGCGCAGCAGCCTTGTTGCGCGAGCGAGGGTTCAACGCGAGCGCCCTGGATGGCGGTTTGCCGGCATGGCAGCAGGCCGATGCTTCGGTGTTAGCTAACACTGCTACCGGCGCGATGCAGCCGGTCAGCGAGCGCCGCCTACGTTCAGCCGGCTCAGCGCAGCAACCGGCTTGGCCATCGGCAGCGCGGACACATCGCTGTATTTGCGCAGCAGGTGATACACGATCAGCAGTTGGGTGAGCGCCAGCGGGTCGCTGTGGCGCACCTCGGCGCGCTCCTGGAATTCGCCGAAGGCGTCGGCCGGCAGCGGCCGGAGGTCGGGGATGTGCTGCCAGATCGCCTCTTCCAGACGCGCCGCGTGTTCGGGCGAGACGTTGCCGTCAATCTCCAGCACGTCCACCGGCTTGCCGTTGTCGCGGTCGAGCATCAGGCGCACGCCGCAAGTGTTGCAGTCGCCGGCGTTCAGGTAGGACAAGTCGGGATGCGGGATGGTGGGTCGCAGGGTAAGGCGGACGTTTAGGTGCGCGCCATCGCGGTAACCCTCTGGGCCAGGATAGAAGCGCACCACGATGTCGGCGTAGTTGCGCTGCGGGCGGATGAAGGCGGCAGTATCCGGCTCGCGGCGCTCCAGCTCGGCCAGCACTTGCTCGACCGTGTAGCCGCGCTTGGTCGTGTCGCGCTTGATCTTCCATTCGCGGCGCATGTCCTCCGGTGGGTCGAGGAACACCATCACGTCGTAGAACTGGCGCATGACAGGGGTGTGAAAGCCGAGCAACCCCTCGACGATGACGAATTCCTTCGGCATCACGTATTCAGGCCGCGCATGGGTGCCTGTGCGATGGTCGTAAACCGGCTTGAGGATCGGCTGGCCGTAGTGCAGGCGCTCCAGGTGCAACTCGAAGATGTCGAGGTAGTTGCAATCCGGATGCAACGGCGTGATGCCGAGCTGCTTGCGCTCGGCGCGGTCGTATTTGTGATAATCGTCCACACATACGTGCGTCACCCGTTCGGGGCCGAGCAACTTGACCAAGCCGCCGGTGAGCGTGCTCTTGCCGGCGGCGCTATCGCCGACGATGCCAAGGATGATGGGTCTCTGTTTCACGTTTATCCACCTGCTTTGAAAACGCTGCTGGCATAGATGTCGCTGGCGTCTATGCGGGCCAGCTCTTCGACCGGGATGTTGCCCCCTTGTTGGATCAGGCGGTTAGCCTGGCGCAGCTTGAAGCGGTCAATCGCGTTGCGCACGCTGCGCGCGTTGCTGAAGTGGGGTTGCTGAATCCGCCGCTGGAGGTATTCGCGAAATGCCTGCCGCGATGCGTCGTCGAACGTGTAATGCTGCTGTTGCATCATCAGTTCGCCAATCTGGATCAGCTCTTCCAGCGTGTAATCCGGAAAGTGGATGTGATGGGCGATGCGCGAATGAAAGCCGGGGTTGGCCTGGAAGAAGGTGTCCATGCGGTCTTTGTAGCCGGCCAGGATGACGACCAAATCGTCGCGCTGGTTCTCCATCACCTGCAACAACATCTCGATCGCTTCCTGACCGTAGTCGCGTTCGTTTTCGGGGCGGTAGAGATAGTACGCCTCGTCAATGAACAGCACACCCCCCATTGCCTTCTTCAACACTTCTTTAGTCTTGGGCGCGGTGTGGCCGACGTACTGACCGACCAAATCATCGCGTGTGGCGACGACCAGGTGGCCTTTGCGCACGTAGCCCAGGCCTTGCAAGATCTTCGCCATGCGGGTGGCGACGGTGGTCTTGCCCGTGCCCGGCTTGCCGGTGAAGCACATGTGCAGTGTTGGCTTGTCGGTGGCCAGGCCGGACTGCTCGCGCAGCCGCGCCACGAGCAGCATCGCGGCGATCTCACGGATGCGCGTCTTCACCGGCTTCAGGCCGACCAGCTCGCGATCCAGGTCGTCCAGGATCTGCTGGATGGACGACTCGCGCCAGGCGGTGGAGATGTCAATCTCGGGCATCGGGGGTGGTGGCAATGGTGTTGTCGGTATCAGTAGTGTCCAGAGGTGTCAGGTGGTGTCAGGTGGTGTCAGGCCTGGTGATACTATTCAACATCAGTGACACCATTCGACACCAACGACACTATTCGACACCCGGCCTATTCACTTATACCGCTCCCCACTCGGCTTATCTGCCGCGTAGGATCGGATCACGTAGCGCACCGTCCGGTCGTGGGACTCGATGCGCTCCAAGTGGAAGCCGGGCTCATGCTTAGGTCGCTGCACGATAAACTGCAGCGCAACGGTCTGCCGGCCCAGCCGCCGGTCATAGCCGCTGATGCGAATGTAATGGTTGGGGAACGCCCTGCGACAGGCGTCCAGCTCCATCATGATGGCCGATGGATCTTTGATGTCGAACATCGGCAGCCCCCACATTTCCCAATAGGTGTTTCGCGGATGCGGGTCGTCGGTGTATTCGATCGAGATCGGCCAATCATTATCCAAGCAATACTGGATCTGTTCCCGAATCTCGTCGTCGGTGAAATCGGGCAAATAGGAGAACGTGCCCTGGGTAATGCGCATGGTCTGCTATTCCTCCTCGCTGGTCTATTGCGATAACGACAACCGGCTTAGGCAGTCGGCGTCACCGTGACATCCGGCGTATCGGTGCTCTCGAAGTTGAACGAGACATCCTTCCACACTTCGAGCGCTTTGCGCAGGCTGGGCGACCAACGCGCGGCTTTGGCCAGGATGTCCGGCCCTTCGTTCAGGTAGTCGCGGCCGGCGTTGCGCGCCTGGATCATCGCTTCGACCGCGACGCGGTTGGCCGTGGCGCCCTCGGCGATGCCGTCGGGATGGCCGATGGTGCCGCCGCCGAATTGCAACACCACGTCTTCGCCCAGGTAATGCAGCAGCAGGTGCATCTGTCCGGCATGGATGCCGCCGCTGGCCACCGGCATCACGCCCGGCATGCTGGCCCAGTCCTGGTCGAAGTACAGCCCGTATGCCGGATTGGCCGGCACATGGTTCTCGCGCAGGGTGGCATAGTAGCCCCGCACGTTATTCGGGTCGCCTTCCAGTTTGCCGACCACGGTGCCGGCGTGCACGTGATCTACGCCGGCCAGGCGCATCCATTTGGCCAGCACGCGGAAGCTCACGCCGTGCGTCTTCTGGCGCGTGAAGGTGCTGTGGCCGGCGCGGTGGAGGTGCAACAGCACGCCGTTCTTGCGCGCCCACTTCGCCATGCTCTGAATCGCGGTGTAGCCGATCGTCAGGTCAATCATGACGATCACGCTGCCCAGCTCCTTGGCGAACTCAGCGCGCTCATACATCTCCTCCATCGTGCCGGCGGTCACGTTCAGGTAGTGTCCTTTGATCTCGCCGGTGGCAGCTATCGCCTTGTTCACCGCCTCCATACAGTAGAGGAAGCGATCGCGCCAGCGCATGAAGGGCTGGCTGTTGATGTTCTCGTCGTCCTTGACGAAGTCCAACCCGCCGCGCAGGGCTTCATAGACCACGCGGCCGTAGTTGCGCGCGCTGAGGCCGAGCTTGGGTTTAGTCGTCGCGCCGAGCAGCGGCCGGCCATACTTGTTCAAGTATTCGCGCTCCATCACGATGCCGTGAGGCGGCCCCTGGAAGGTCTTGACGTAGTGGGGCGGGATGCGCATGTCTTCCAGCCGCAGCGACTTGAGCGCCTTGAAGCCGAACACGTTGCCGATGATGGAGGAGGTCATGTTGGCGATCGAACCTTCCTCGAACAGGTCGAGGTCGTAGGCGATGTAGGCGATGTGTTGGTTCGTGCCGGGTACGGGAACGACGCGGTAGCACTTGGCCTGGTAATGTTCGTAGGCGGTGAGCCGGTCGGTCCAAACGACTGTCCATGTGGCAGTCGAAGATTCACCGGCAACGGCCGCGGCAGCTTCGATGGGATCCACGCCTTCCTGCGGCACGAAGCGAAACGCGCATAAGATGTCGGTGTCCTTTGGCTCGTAATCCGGGTTGTAGTAGCCCATTTCGGCGTAGGGCGTCACGCCCGCAGACCAGCGGCTCTTCTTGCCGTCCGACGACGATGCTCCGGCCATATCGCAGCTTCCTCCTTTCAATCAATCGGAATCATTCGATCATTTGGCTAAATGCGCTGAGGGCGAAGCTTGATTACAGCTTCGCCCTCAGTTTGCTGGAGCCAATTATAAATCCAGTGCCTGCTCACTTGTAGTGTGATTCTTCAGGTGACGTGGGTGATTCTTGACACACCCATCGTCGCGGCTACACTCGCACGGGAATCTCTCTTTGAGTCATCCGCTATGTCCAAACCACGTGCGTTCATCTCCCGGCGCATTCCCCAACCCGCGATAGACCTCATCGCTGCCGCCTGTGACTACGGCATCTGGGACAACTTGATGGCTGCCCCGCGCGATGTCTTCCTGCGCGAGGCGGCGCAGTCCGATGGCGTGCTGGTGATGCCGAGCGAGCAGATCAACGAGGAGTTCCTCGACGCAGCGCCGCGCGTAAAGATCGTCGCCAACATGGCCGTCGGCTACGACAACATTGACGTGCCGGCGCTCACCCAACGCGGTGTGCTGGCGACGAATACGCCTGATGTGCTGACCGAGACCACTGCTGATGTCGCCTGGGCGCTGCTTATGGCCGCCGCGCGTCGCGTGGTCGAGGGGCACAAGACGATGGAGGCCGGCCGGTGGGGTGCATGGCATCCCTTCTATATGCTCGGCCAGGACGTGTATGGCGCGACCCTCGGCATCGTCGGCGCGGGACGGATCGGCGCGGCCGTAGCTCGGCGGGCGAAGGCGTTCAATATGCGTGTGCTGTATCACAACCGCCGGCGCGCGCCGCAATTGGAAGTGGCGTTGGGCGCCGAGTACCGCGCCTTCGACGACCTGTTGCGGGAGAGCGATTTCGTAGTCATGACAGCGCCGCTCACCGACGAGACGCGCGGCATGTTCGGCACACGCGAGTTTGCGCTGATGAAGGACACGGCCGTGTTCGTCAACGTCGCGCGCGGCGGCGTGGTTAAGGAAGCCGATTTGGTGGAGGCGCTGAAGCGCGGCCGGCCGTGGGCTGCCGGCCTGGACGTGTTCGAGATAGAACCGACGCCCAGGGACAACCCGCTCTTTGCGTTGCCCAACTTCGTCGGCACGCCGCACATCGGTAGCGCCACGCTACGCACGCGCACCGCGATGGCCACGTTGGCCGCGCAGAACCTGGTCAACGTGCTCACCGGCAAGCCGCCGCTCACTCCCATCAACCTCAACGCGCTACCGAAAGGCCAGGATGGACAGGATTAACAGGGATGGGTAGGCAGAGTGATCCCAAATCACGTAAATCCTGTCAAATGGAATAACTATGGACATCAAGCGGTTGACGGCGATCGTCATCAAGTGCGCCTTTCGCGTGCACAACGCGCTTGGCTCTGACTGCTCGGAACACGAGAATGGCCTCCCAGCTCGATCCTGGAAGCAGGAGGCTTGTACGCGCGTCAACAGGCGCCAATCCAGGTTCGCTATCACGGACGGGTCGCGGGAGGCCTCATCGCTGATCTCGCCGTCGAAAGTCGGCGCATCGTGGAGATTAAAGCCGTGCAGAAGGATGCTTCGGATGCTTGATGCTTTGGCCTCTTAATCGCGGCAGTATAATGCTGCTTGCTTTGCAGCCGCGAAGCGCATCGGCCTCACAGGCGCGAATCTCGAACATTCCGTCAGCTCCGGCCAACGATGCCACATCCGTGAGTAGGTCCACGTGACCGATGGGCGGCTGAATCGCAAACCAAAGGAGGCTGAACATCCATGTCAGACAAAATTGAATTGCGCGCGGAGATCCGCGCCGCCGTCGGCAGCGGCGTCAACGCGCTGCGACGCTCGGGCAAAGTGCCCGCCATCGTCTATGGACGCAACGTGGCAAACATTCCCATCCAACTCGACGCGCGCGAGGTGACCAACACGCTGCGCAAAGCCGGCCGCAACACGCTCATCACCCTCCACATCGCCGGAAAGGACGCGCCGCAGATGGTGCTCACCCGCGAAGTGCAGCGCGATCCGATTCGCCGCACCATCCAGCACATTGACTTCTACGCGGTCTCGCTGACCGAGAAGATCACCGCCAGCATCCGCGTGGTGCTCGAAGGTGAACCCGAGGATGTGAAGAGCGGCGTCGGCGTGCTGTTGCAGGAGCGCGACACGTTGGAGATCGAATGCTTGCCGAGCGATCTGATCGAAGCCGTGACGATTGACGTGAGCAAAATGAAGGTGGACGACGTGGTGCGCGTCAAAGATGTCATCGTGCCGCCGGGGATCACTCTGCTTGACGATCCAGAAGACGAAGTCGTCCGCGTCACGCGCTTCGTGGAAGCCAAGGAGGAAGAGGCTGCGGCCGAACCCGCCGAGGTCGAGGTGATCGAGAAGGGCAAGAAGGAAGAAGCGGAAGGCGAGGAAGAATAACCGAACGACGGAGGGACATGATCGCGCGCCGGTTGGCGTCGCCGATCAATATCAACGGTTGGGCGCGCGGAGTTCCCGCGCGCCCCTTTTCGTTGCTCAACCGGGTTACACTCTGCGGACATGAACGCGCACCTGGGCCGAACCTGGCGTGACGCCGCGCTCCTCGTCGCTGGCGCCTTGGTCGTCGGGACAATCGTTTTTGTTGCTGGCCAGCCGCAGCAGCCGGCGCCGCTGCAATCGCCGATCGCCACGCCAACTATGTCGCCTGGACCAACGTCCATCGCCCCCGCCACGGCAACGCCATTGTTCACGCCCACAGTTGAACGCACACCTTCGCTTTTGCCTACGCCGTCCAGCACGCCCGACATGCGCAGCACATCTGAATCGGTCATCGCCACGCTCACGGCGCAGGCAATACCGCCAACGGTTCCTGTTGTCACGCGGCGACCCATCGGTGCCGGCCCCCGACAGGCTGCGCCGGCGACGCGCACGCCTCTCCCGCCCGCGAATCCTTCCGGCATTACGCTGCTGTCGCTCTCCGACAAGGTGTATGCTGGTGGGGCAGTCGCGTTGACGATTCGCACACAGCCCAGCGCAGTGTGTCATTTGCAGATTGCGCGGATGCAGGCCGATGGGAGCTGGCGCGTCGCGCCGATCCCCGCAGGCGCATCGCGCCGGGCCGGCAGCGATGGCATCGTTGCCTGGATCTGGGCTGTGGACGCTAACGAACCGATCGGGCCGGCAACGTTGCTCGTCAATTGCGATGCGATAGGCACTGTGCAGTATCAGATTGAGGTGACGAAGTGACAAACGACGAACGATGGGCGGCTGCGGATGAACGGGCCGGCGCGTTCGACGCCAAGGGCGCGACGCTCGATGCGCGCCGAATCCGCGCCGACTTCCCCATCTTGGCGCAACCGTCCAACGGGAAACGCGTCGTCTTTCTGGATAGCGCCGCTTCTTCACAAAAGCCGATCCAGGTGCTCCAGGCAATGGATGAGGTATATCGTCGCGCATACGCCAACGTGCATCGCGGCGTGTATGCCCTCAGCGAGGCAGCCACTGCGCGATATGATGAAGCCCGCGAGAAAGTCGCGCGCTTCATCGGCGCGCCGTCGGCAGAGCAAATTGTCTTCACCCGCAACGCGACCGAGGCGCTGAATTTGCTGGCCTATTCGTACGGGCGTCACTTCCTGCGTCCAGGCGACGAAATCCTCATCACCGAACTGGAGCATCATGCCAACTTCGTGCCGTGGCAGGTGCTGGCACAGGAACGGGGCCTGACGCTGAAGTTCATCCCCATCACACCCGAAGGGCAGCTCGACCTGCAAAAGCTGGACGAGCTGCTCACGCCGCGCACGAAGCTGGTGAGCTTCGCCCACGTGTCCAATGTGCTGGGCACGATCAACGACCCGCACCCAATCATTCAGCGCGCGCATGCCATCGGCGCTAAGGTGATCGTGGACGCTTCACAATCGGTGCCGCACATGCCGGTGAACGTCAGCGACATGGACTGCGACTTTCTGGCGTTCTCCGGGCACAAGATGCTCGGCCCGACCGGCATCGGTGTGCTCTACGGCAAGCGCGAGCTGTTGGAAGCCATGCCGCCCTTCCTCACCGGCGGCGACATGATCAGCGAAGTTCGGTTCGATGGGCCGCGTTGGAACGAGGTGCCGCTTAAGTTCGAGGCCGGCACGCCGGCCTTCGTTGAGGCAATCGGCCTGGGGGCTGCCGTGGACTACCTGAGCGCGCTGGGCATGGCGGCCATCCGCGCCCATGAGCGCGAGATCACAGCCTATGCGCTCGAACGCCTCAGCGAAGTGCCCGGCGCGAAGATCGTCGGGCCGACCGATCCGGAGATCCGCGGCGGCGTGGTGACGTTCACGCTGGATCGCGTGCACCCCCATGACCTGGCGTCGCTGCTTGACCGCGACGGCGTCGCCATCCGCGCCGGCCACCACTGCGCCCAACCGCTGCACATCCGGCTCGGCTTGAGCGCCACCGCCCGTGCCAGCTTCTACATTTACAATGAGTTGCACGAAGTAGACGCCCTGATCGAGGCGATTTATAAGGCCAAAGCCGCGCTCAAGCGATGAGCGCTCGCGATATGCAAGACCTGTACCGCGAACACATCCTCGACCATTACGAGAACCCACGCCATCATGGGGTGATCGAGCATGCGGACATCTCGCACGAGGAGAGCAATCCCCTGTGCGGCGATCGCATTCGCATTGACGTGAAGCTCGACGGCGAAGGCGAGCGCTATCGCATCGCCGACGCCGCCTTCACAGGCGA
>CALGMA010000008.1 GCA_937959265.1 uncultured Anaerolineae bacterium
GGTTCGAGTCGCGCTAAAAGCCCATCCGGAAATGTCCATCGGGTGGGTGAAGGCATTGCCTTCGTCCATGTATTCCCAGATCGGATGATGGGCGGATCGTAGAGATCTGGGAGGGCGCCCGGCTTGGCATTCGGGAATCAATCACACCAGTGCCGGCGGATCGGGCCAGACGTCTTCGGCGCCGGCGCGCAAGATGGCTCGATTGAAGGCAAAGGCGGAGAGATAACGCTCGTGCTGGGCCGGCGTGAGCGCATCTTGCAGGCGACGTAAACTGTTTGTCGCCTCATCCAGCGCGGCGCGCGCCTCGTCCATCCGGCCCAGCGCGCGCAGCACCTGCGCCCGCGCAAACCAGACCTGCTGCGGGTTTTCTACCCGTGGCATCCGCTCCAGGTCGGCGATGGCCTGAGCGCTGTGTGCTTCGGCGGCCGGCAGGTCGCCCAGGCGCAGGCAGGCGATCGCCAGGAAGGCGCGGTCAATGCTCATGTCCAGGTGACCTTGTGCGCTGCGTAGAGCCAAGCCCTGCTCCATGCAATCGCGCGCTTCGTCTAGCCGGCCCTGTTGCAGCAGCGCGGCGCCCAGGTTGGCCAGCGCGGCGGCCTGTTGCGCCGGCAGATTGACCTCGCTGGCGCGCGCGTAGGACTCGCGCAGCCAGCATTCGCCCTCCGCGCCTTGGCCCAGCCAGACGCATGCCGCGCCGATGTTGCTGGCCGCCACGCACAGCCCGCGCACGTCCTGAATCGCCTCAAACAGCGCGTATGCCTCGCGCGCCAGGGCGACGCCTTGTTCAAAGTTGCCTTGGCGCAGGGTGAGCGTGCTGGCGTTGACGCGCGCGGCGGCCATGCCCTGGCGCAGGTTGAGCGCGGCGTAGCCTGCGTAGGCGGCGGCGTAGGCAGCCAGCGCTTCGTCGAGCCGTACCAGTCGGGCGCATGCGCGGGCGATCAGCGTCTGGGCGTTGGCTTCGGCGTCGGGCAGGCCGCGCTGGGCGAACAGCCGTAGCGCTTCCTGGCCGTAGGTCAAGGCGGTGGCGAAGTCGCCGCGAACTGAAGCCAGTGTGCCTCGCGCGAGCATGAGCTTTGGCAGCAGCGGCGAACGCGCGCCGGCTAGGGCTATCGCCCGGTTCAGCGCGGCCTCCGCAGCGTCGTAGCGCTCGCGCAGTTGTTCGATCTCCGCCCAGGTCAGCCAGACTTGCGCCTGGGCGTTGGGTTCGCCTTGCTGGGCCGCCGTCAGCGCTTGTTGGAAGGCGGACTCGGCTTCTGACCAGCGATGGCGTTGCGCCAGGGCGCGCCCCAGGGCCATCAGGATGCGGCTGTCGCCGTGCAGCGTGCACGCCGAGGCGCGTTGCAGCGCGTCTATGGCTTCGTCCCACGCGCCGCGCGCCAGGGCGTCCTGCCCTTGTCGGTAGTGCGCTTCCGCCTGCCACTCGGAGCGATGGGGCATGGCGCCGGCGAGTTGGCGCAGGGCGGAAAGAGCGGCGGCTTGCCGTTCGTGTTGGCCGCTCTCGCGCAGCAGGCTTTCCTGCAAACAGAGCAGGCCGAACTGGAGCTCGGGCTTGCGCGCCAGGGCCAGGCCGCGCTGGATGGCGCCGAGCGCCGCCGGATAAGCGTAGCGCTCGCGCGCGCGGCGGGCCGCTTCCAGCCATAGCGCGGCCGCGCGGTTGGGTTGGCCGGCGGCCTCCAGGTGATGCGCGATGCGGCTGGGATCGGCCTGATGCTGATGGAGCAGGGCAGCGGCCTGCCGATGCAATTGCTGGCGGCGCGCAGGGGAGAGCGCGTCCAGCGCTGCGCGCTGTATTTCCGGCGCGGCGATGGCATACCGGTCGCCGCAGCAGGTGAGCCAGTGCCATTCTGCGGTCAACGCCTCACACGCGCGCTCCACGTCGTCCAGGCTGCGTCGGCTCAAGCGCTCCAGCGCGGGCACGGCGCCGCTGCCGAAGATGGCCAAAGCCTCCAACACTTGGCGCGTGGTCGAGTCGAGGGCGGTCAGGTTAATTTGGATCGCGGCGCGCCATGAATCCGGCAACTTGGCGTTGGGCGTTGAGGCGGCGCGCAGCATGTCCAGCGCGCCGCGCGGCGCGCCGCCGGTGCAAGTCCAGATCGTGTCGGCAAAGTCGGCCGGCAGGCCGCAGCGCTGCACCAGGGTAGCGATAGTAGCCTGGCTGAGGGGCGGCAGGCGCCACATGCGCAGCATGTCCTGCGCTTGCAGCTCGTCGAGCAATGCTCGTAACGCCTCAGGCGCGGCTTGGGCGGTATCGCGACAGGTGATGATCAGCGCCATGTGGCTGTCGGCGAGGCCGCGCGCTAACCAGCCGATGGCTTCGACCGATGCTGCGTCGGCGCAATCCATATCGCTCAACACCATAGCGGTCGGGCGGCCATCCGTCAGCGCCAACAACGCCCGCGGCAGGGCCTGCAACAGCCGGCGCGACGCCGTGTTCGGCGATGTCCCCTCGGCCAGAGCGGATGGGTGTGGGAGTTGGGGGAAGACCGCCCGTAGCTCCGGCAGCAGGCGCACGGCTTCGCTCATCCAGAGGTTGAGCGGTGTTGTATTAAACGCGGCCGACTCGTGCGCGCGCGCCAGGTGTTCGTGCGCGGCGACATCGAGCAGGAGGCGCATGAGGTCGAGCGGCGCATCCGCTGCTGCGGCGTGGCCGCTGACTTCCCAGACGTTCACATCCGCCTGTCGCTTGCGCACCGTCCTCAAGGCTTGCTCAACTAGAGTGCGCTTGCCGGCGCCGGTCGGCCCTTGTATCCACAGCACGGCGGACATGTGCTGCAGCGCCTGCGCGATGGCTTCGGCAAGCTCGCGCTCGGCGGCCTCGGCGCGCGGGGCGATGTCGGCCAAGCGCAAGCGATGAGCCGGTGAAGGCGGCGGGTTGGCGTCGGGCGAGGGCGCGAGCCAGATGGTTTGGCTTTCCGCGTCGCTAGACGCCAGCCCGAAGGCCAGCGGGCGCACTTCGTCAATCCGCCCTTCCAACACGGCCCGATACACGGCGCGCGTCGCTTCGTCCGGCTCGACGGCCAATTCGCGCTCCAGCAGACTGGCGCACCAGGCAAACTGGCGAACGGCCTCGCTGCGCCGGCCGATTGCGGCATATAGCCAGATGGCCTTGCGGTGGAGGTCTTCCGCAAGCTCATCGAGCGCCAGGGCTTGCTCGACGGTGGCGGCCGCGAGGGGATAGTCTTTGAGGGTCACATACCCTCTGACCATGCGGCGCAGCGTGTCCATCTTCAGGCGCGCGAAGCGTTCGCGTTGCTCCAGCAGCCAGTTCTCGAATTCCGGCGCGTCGTCGAGTTCAAATCCCTTCAAGAGCGGTTCGGCGCTGATGCGCGCGGCCTGTTCGGCGGCGCGCAGGCCGGATGGGTCGGGCATGTGATGCGCTTGCGTGGAGAGCTGGATGAAATCGCGCGCGTCCACGCGGCACATGTGCGGGTTGAGCTTGAGCAAAACGCTGCTCGCGTCTGTTGCGCCGGATAGCAGCCGTGTCGCCGACTGTCCGATCGCGCAGCGCAGTTCGGATAGCGAGCGACGCAGACGCTGGCGGGCGACATCTTGGGGGGCGTCGGCCCACAAGAGATAGCACAGCTCATCGCGCATGATCGGCCGCTCGTTCAGCGCTAACACCGACAAAATTGCCAGCGGTTGACGCCGGCGGAAGCTGAGTTCGCGCTGGTTGGCGGACAAGCGCGGTGGCCCGAACACCCTCAATTCCAAAGCCGAAACAGATAACGCGTCAGCGCTCATACTGCGAAGCAAGCCTCAGAGGTAAAAACGTAGTTTGAAGCAGGCTTCGGCGTGGCTTTTTTGCAATGTGCCGAAGAAGGAGTTGTTTAATCAGCAGCGCTTCAATCCGCCCTGACCATGAACTTCACGCACACCGGCTTGGGGATGTGAAGCCGGTCGTGGGCCGAAAGCTGGCCGGTTGCTTCGTCCACTGCGAAGAGTGTGATCGAATCGCTTTCCTGGTTGGCGGCCCACATGAAGCGGCCGGTGGGATCGAGCGCGAAGTTACGCGGCCAATGCCCGCCCGTCGGCTCCTGGCCGAGCGGCGACAATCGGCCATCATCTGCGATGGAGAAGATGGCGATGCTGTCGTGCCCGCGGTTCGAGCCATACAGGAAGCGTCCCGATGGCGCGACGTGCACGTCGGCGCAGTAGCTCGTCTGCGCGTAGCCTTCCGGCAGCGTGGAGATCGTTTGCAGCTCGCGCAGCTTGCCGCGCTCGGCGTCGTAGGCGAACGCGGTCACCGTGTTGTCCAGCTCGTTGATGACGTAGGCGAAGCGACCGCTGGGGTGAAAGGTGAAGTGGCGCGGGCCGGCGCCAGGTTTCACCGGCGCGAATGCCGGCTCGTTCGGCGTCAGCTTGCCGCGCTCGGCGTCGAAGCGATAGATCATCACCCGGTCCAGGCCAAGATCGGCGACGAAGGCGAAGCGATTGGCCGGATCGAGGATGACCGAGTGCGCGTGCGGCCCCTCTTGTCGCTGCGGGTTGACGCTGGCGCCGTGATGCTGCACGAAGTCGCTGGCTTCGGCGAGCGATCCATCCGCATTGATCGGCAGCACAGCGACGCTGCCGCTGCCGTAGTTGGCGACGAGGACGCATCGCCCGGTCGCGTCCACACTGAGGTGGCACGGCCCTGAGCCGACGGATGATTGCTGGTTGAGCACGCGGAGTTTGCCGGTCCGCGCTTCGATGACAAATGCGCTCACCGCGCCGGCCGGTTTGCCGCCGAAGTCCCCCACCTCGCTTACGGCGTATAGGAAGCGCCGCGAGGGATGGATGGCCAGGAACGATGGATTGGACAAGCCCTCGGTTGCACCGAGCGGTTGCGCCGTCCCGCGTTCCGCATCGAACTGGAAGGTAAAGATACCCTCGCGCCGGCCGTTCGTGTATGTGCCGACGAAGGTGTAGAACATGGATGCCATAGTCTCTGTTTATATCACCAGGCCGACCTGCGCAGCCGCCTCCACGATCAATCGCCAGGATTCATCGGCCAACGGGATGCCCGCGCGCAGGCGCTGCGCGCGGATGCGAAAGTCAATCGTGCCCGGCATCACTACTTCATCGAAGCCTTCCATCGGCAGCGTGTTCACAACGTAGGCGCGCAGGTCCTCGACCAGTGCCCTGAACGTTTGCACGCCGCAGAATGCCTCGGGGTCAATGGCGATCAAACACAGCCCGTTGACATGCGGCTGGGGCTGGCTGGCGGCGTAACCGGCCAGCACGCCACCCAACAGCTCGACCAGCAGCGCCAGGCCGAACCCCTTGTAGCCATACTGTGAGCCAAACGGCAGAATGGCGCCGCGTGGCGGACCATAGAATGCCCTTGGATCGGTGGACGGCTGGCCGTGCGCATCTACGATGATCCCCTGGGGCAGCGACTTGCCTGCGTGTAGGTGCACGCGGATCTTGCCCTCGGGCATCATGCACGTCGCCATATCCATGACGATGGGTGTGCTACCGGCGGCGACCGGCACAGCCCAGGCCAACGGATTGGTACCCAGCCGTCCTTCTCGGCCGCCCCACGGCGCGACCGAGTGGCCGCCCTGTGTGTTGTTTACGAAGGCCAGCCCGATCAGGTCACGTTCGGCGATGCGCTGTACCCACGCGCCCAGTCGGCCAACATGATGGCTGTTCCGGCTGATCACGCACGCCACACCACCGCGCGCCTTTTCGTAGGCCACCTCGACCATGGCGCGCGCGCTGACCGCGCCGAAGTTGAAACCGCAATCCACAAGCGCTGTCGTTGGCGTCTGCTGTGCGATGGTGATCGGTGAGCCTGGCCGGATGCGCCCCTCGCGGATGTCGCGGGCATACTGTGACGCGCGCATTACGCCGTGCGAGTCGAAACCCAGCAGGCTAGACTCGACCAACTCCTCCGCGGCGATGCGCGCCTCGTCTTCCGGTGCGCCATATGCGGCGAACAACCTCGAGCACGTGTCCAGGAGATAGTCAGGGGTAAACGTCGGCATATTACGGAGTGTATCAACGAAGAAGCGCTTCGGTTTCGCGAAGCAACCGAAGCGCCTTGGATGCCCAGGACAGGATTTGAACCTGCAAGCCTTTCGGCACTACCCCCTCAAGATAGCGTGTCTGCCAATTCCACCACCTGGGCGCGTATAGAAATTATATCAGCCGAAACGAGGTGGATCAATCGTTCATACAAACAAAGAGGGATGTAACTGATTGCCGATTCGACTGATCGGCGTGGTCCGACCGCCAAGCGCACATCGTTCGCGGTTGACATAGAAACAAGTCCGGGTGAGAATGGCAGCACAATTCTAAGAAGAGAGGTCAAGAGGGGGCCCGTAGTCCGATCGCATCGTAGTCCGCCGCTTCGAGCCTTTTCATCGCTCTCCATTAAAGCAATGTTTCGCTACGATTGATCATGAAGTGGACTTGCTCGATCCACAGGCTGGCCAGCGCGCTCCTGATTACAACATCGCTCGGCGTTACTGCTCCGGCGCTCAGAACGGCGCATGCGCAGGGCCAACAACCGCCTGCCCAACCCGCGTCAACGCCGATGCCCATCCCGCCACCGGCGCGTAAGATTGCGCTGCCGCCCGGCACGTTCAACATTGCCTTGCTGGGCATTGATAAGCGGCCGGATCGCGGTTTCATGAACACCGACGTCATCATCATCGCCAGCATCAACTCCGACGTGCCGATCGTCACTTTGCTCTCGGTCCCGCGCGACACGCAGGTGTACATCCCCGGCGTTGGCATCAAAAAAGTCAACCAGGCCTACGCCTTCGGCGGCCCGGATCTCTTCAAAGAAACCATTCGCTACAACTTCGGCTTGGACGTTGCCAACTACGCGATGGTGAACTTCGCCGGGCTGGTGCGCGCTGTAGATGCACTGGGCGGCGTAGATGTGATCGCCACCTGCCCGATCCAGCACAACTTTCCGCGTGACCCATATTACATGGGCGGCAGCATCGTGGCGAAGGACTACGTGGATACGTTCACTGGCGAGGTGTGGCCGGCCGGCTCGCGTGTGCCGCTGCTGCGCATAGATCTGCCGAAGCCCGGCGTGTACAGCTTGAATGGCTTGCAAGCGCTGGCTTACGTGCGAGCGCGCTACAACGTCCCCGGCGGTGACGTGGACCGCGGTCGGCGCGAGCAGCGCATCGTGCGCGCCCTGCTGGCTAAGGCCCGCCAGGTCGGCTCGCTCACCAAGCTTACCGAACTCTACAACGCCGTGCGCAGCGACGTCGAAACCGACTTGACGCTGGAGAGCATCCTGCGCTACGCCATGATGATTGACAAGATTGGCGATGCTGTAGTGCGTAGCCGCTACCTGATGGGCTACGACGCGAACGGCGCCGCACTGGAGGGTGCGCCAAGAAACTGGAACGACCGGCTGGACTACATCCAGAAGGCTTTGAATGTTGCCCTCAACCAGCGCATCAACGACGGCATCCCGATCGAGGTGCTAGATGGCATCGGCGATCCAGGCTTTGCATTGGCAGCGGCGGATCGCCTGAAAGAACTGGGCTTCGTGGTGACAGCCATCAAGCCGGTTGGGCAGCGCTACGCGCGCACGATGGTGATTGACCACATGACGACCAAGAAGGGCAGCGCGCTGCCGCTCTTGCTGCGCACGTTCAACATCAACCAGAAGAACGTCGTCGCCGAGCCGAACCCGAGTGGGCCGCGCTTCACCGTCATCGTGGGGCCCGATTTCAACACCTGCTACTACGCCAAGTCGCTGGCGGCGGCGGGCAGCCAACCGATCAAACCACAGGAGATCTCCCCGGAGGAAGTGTTGCAGCCATTGCAGACCTCGGTCGTCGTCACCGACACTGCGCACATCGCACAGGCAGTGGTTGAGTCGCTCAACCAGCAAGCCGCTGTTGTGATCACCGCAACGGTGCTGCTCGACCCGGCGGCCGCAGCCATGACCCCGCCGGCGGCGCCGGAGGTCGCCCCGCCCATCTTCCTGGTGCCGCCAGGCGACATCGTCAACATCCGTAGCGCGCCGACCGTACGTTCGCGCAGCCTGGGTCAGTTGCGTGGTGGGTTCAGCAGCGAGATCCTCGGCCGCAGCGTGGACGGCAACTGGCTGCAGTTCCAGATGCCGCGCACTGGCCGGCTGGCCTGGGTGAACAAGAAAGTCGTACAGGTCAAAGGCTACTTCCAGGCGATGGCTGCAGAAGGTGATGAGGCGCAAGCGCAGGCGCTGCCCAATCCCGACCCGCCGCGCATCGTCATCCCGACCGGCAACGTGGTGAACGTGCGCAGCGGCCCTGGCCTCACCTTCGACATCCTCGGCCGGATGCTCGCGCGCCAGTCGGCGCCGATCATCGGGCGCAGCGCCGACGGCGTGTGGTGGCAGATCGAGTTCGGCGGGCAACCGGCCTGGATCTCGGCGCGCTACGTGCGCGCCACGGGCAACGCCAGCAGCGTGCCGACGACGGGGCAGTGAGTACGCCCTGGCGCTAGCGCGGTGTGAAGTCGGTCTCCGGCGCCAGCTCCCGCACAAACACGGCGATCAGCTTCGCCGCGCTTTCCACGTCGCTCAGCGCGATCATCTCGTTCGGCGAGTGCATGTAGCGGTTGGGGATGGAGATGATGCCGGTCGCTACGCCGCCGCGCGAGAGGTGAATCGCGTCGGCGTCGGTGCCGGTGGCGCGTGGATTGGCCTCCACGGCGTAGGGGATGCCCTCGCGTTCGGCCAGGCCAACCAGCATGTCGAACACGATGGGGCTGCCCGCCGACCCGCGCGAGATGACCGGCCCGCCCCCCAGCTTCACGTCACCGGAGCGCCGCTTGTTTGCGTCGGGGTGGTCGGTGGCGTGGGTCACGTCCACTACGATGGCCGCCTGCGGCGCGAATGAGAAGGCCGAGGTATGTGCGCCGGCGAAGGTGATCTCCTCCTGCACCGTCGCCACCGCAGCGACCGTCGCAACCGGGCGCGCTTGTGCAAGCAAGCGCAACGCCTCGAGCACGGTGAACGCGCCAATGCGGTCGTCAATGCTGCGGGAGACGATGCGACTGTTGGGGAAGTCGTAGGCCGGCGCATCAATCACGCCGGCCGTGCCCACCCGCACGTGTGCCAGCGCCTCGTCGCGGTTCTTCGCGCCGATGTCAATCCACAAATCCTCGATCCTGCTGACCTTGTCACGCTCGTCCGGCTTCATTAGATGGATGGCCTTTTTGCCGATCACGCCGATCACGTCGCCTTGTTTGCCGAGCAAGCACACGCGCTGGCCCACCAGCACCTGCGGGTCCCAACCGCCGATCGGCGCGAACCACAGGTAGCCTTCGTCATCCACGTGGGTGACCATCAGGCCGATCTCGTCTATGTGGCCGGCCAACAGCACACGCGGCGCGCCTTCCGCGCCGTTCAACACGGCGTATGAATTACCGCGCACGTCGGCGCGCACTTCGTCGGCGAAGGTCATGGCTTCTTCACGCCAGACTCGTGCCGGGCCGGCTTCGTCGCCCGATGGGCCAGGCGTACTGAGTAGTCGCTTGAGGAATGCGATGGAGCGCTCGTTCATGCGCGCGATTATCCATGATGTTCAGCGCCGCGCTCTGAACGCATTGCCGTAGCTGTTACCTTTGTCACTGGCACGTTAAAATCGCGCGCGTGAATGCGAAAGCTGTTTCGGCGGCGATGGCCTGCGCGCTGCTGATGGCCTGCGCGCCCATGCAAGACGCCAGCCACAAACCGTCACGTCGTCCCGCGCCGCCGGTCTTCGGCCGGTTCGACCAGACCACCACACGCGACGTTGACGTGGATGCCCTGCCGGTGCTGCCGGAGATTACGCCGACGATGGCGGAGTCGCTGCGGGCGATCTACCAGGCCGGCCTGGCCAAGGGCAACAATCCGCGCGTGCTCGCCAAGCTCGGCGACTGTATGACCGAGAACGATCACTTCCTGGCGCCGCTCAGCGCCGGGCGCTACGAGCTGGGCGACTACGCGGCGCTCAAACCGACGCTCGAACATTTCCTGGGTGTTCCGACGCGGGCCAACGGTGGCCGGTCGTGGGACAAGGACTCGTTCGCCACCCCGGGCCTGGCTGCGGCCGGCGGCTTCAATGTGGCTGGCCCGCTCGACCCGACGTGGTCAAACCCTGAATGGTGCGCCGCCGACGAGTCGCCGCTGCAATGCGAGTTTCGCGTCTCCAAGCCGGCCTTCGCCATCGTCATGTTCGGCACCAACGACGTGAATACCACCGACCTGGCGACCTATGACTTCTATCTACGCACGATCATCAGCCAAACGCTCGATGCCGGCGCGATCCCGATTTTGAACACTTTTCCCACGCGGCCGGAGAACCCTGTCAAGACTCGGCAGCTCAACCAGATCGTGGTGAAGGTAGCACAGGACTACGGCGTGCCTCTGGTCAACCTGAACCGCGCGCTGGCCGCGTTGCCCAACCAGGGCGTGAACCCAGAGGACACGACGCATCTCAGCGTGCCGCCGGACGGGCGCGTGGATATCTTTTCGTCCGAGCACCTGCGCTATGGCTTTACCGTGCGCAACCTGGTGACGCTTCAGGCGCTGGAAGCGGTATTGCGTGCGGTCAGGTAGTACGATACCCGCACATCCGCCACTCGCCACCTTCCTGCATCGCCTTGAACTGACGCTCGGCCAGGTCGAATTCACGACGCTCGCCATCGTAGTTGGTGATGATTCTACCGGTACAAGTGATGAACGCCGCATTGCCCTCGGTCGCGCTGGTTCGGCAGGCGAGCGCATCCAGCGTCGGGCTGCGTCCCTGGATCGAGGTCGCTTCCAGGCGCGCGTTCGGCTCCCAAGCTGCGCACGAGAGGGTGATCATGCGCTCCACATCGCCCTTCACGCGCGCCTGCAGATACGCTTCGATGCGCTGAGCCGGATCACCGGCGGGCGCGCTGCTGCAGGCGACTAGCATGCTGCCCAGCCCGATGGCTGCCGCGATCGTTTTACTTATCTTGCGCATGTCGCGCATCGTATCACTGCCGTAGTGGTTCGATACAATTTGCGAGATGCAGCCTCGTCCGCGCGCGCCGTCACCGGTCATCGCTATGCTTTTCACCCTGCTTGCGTTGACCGGCGCAGCGCTCATCGCGGTCACCCTCAACCGCGCGTCGCCTGCGCCCGCGCCGGCTGGTGATATCGCGGTGACCATCTACCCGACACAGCCGCTTCCGACGTCCACGCCGGTGCTGCAGATTGCCGAGCCTGCAGAGACGCCGACCGTCGAGCCGACGCCCACACCGCGCGTGACGCAATACGTCGTACAACCGAACGATACGCTGTGGGACATCGCCATCCGCTTCGGCTTCGCTACGCTCGATCCGATCATTGCTGCAAACCCTGGCATCAACCCCGACTTCCTCTCGCTCGGACAGGTCATCAATATCCCGGGCGTGGATTTCGTCCCGCCGCCTCGGCCACAACCGACCGCAGCGCCGGCTCAGCCGCAGCCGCCTGTGCCCGGTTACTTCGTAATGGGGCAGGTGCTGCCCGACGCCGGCGGGTTGCGCTTGCGCGCCGGCCCGAGTTACGAGAGCAGCGTCATCACGCGGCTGGGGCCGAACACCGCGCTGAAGATCCTCGGTCAAGTGGCCGGGCAAAGCTGGTTGAAGGTGATCACGCCCAACGGCACAGAGGGCTATGTGGACGCGCGCTATGTGAGCATCGGCGGCGCGACGGTGCTGCCGACCTCGCCGGCTCTGGGAGCGCCGTCGGCTCCTGTGGTCGCTGCCGGCCCGCTCGAATATCCGTATCTCTCCGACATCTCGCCGCGCGTGTATCAGATCTTCCAGCTCGGTCAGGCACGCGGCAACCGCGCCAACGCCTTCTCGGTGATCGGCGACAGCAACTCGCAGCATCCGGCCTTCCTCAAGCCGTTCGATTGGGGCAACTACAACCTGGGCAGCTACACTTACTTACAGCCGACGGTGGACTTCTTTCGCGGCTCGTTCGCCAATGACAGCCCGGCGGCAGCCGGCGGCTTCAACACGGCCAAGGTGCTCGATCCCGCGCATGCGCCGGCCTATTGCAACGGCCAGTCGCCGCTGGAATGCGAATACAACCGAACCCGCCCCAGCGTCGCGCTCATCCTGCTCGGCACCGGCGACCAGCACACCTGGCAGGGCTTCGAGAGCAATTACCGCCGCATCATCGAGATTTCGATCAATATGGGGGTGATCCCGGTGCTGATCACCAAAGCCGACGACCTGGAATCGCGCGACAACAGTGCGCCCTATGGCTACATCAACGGCAAGATTGCTCAGTTGGCAAGCGAATACCAGGTTCCGCTGCTGAACTTGCGCCAGGTGGTGCAACGTTTGCCCAACGGCGGCACCACCGGCGACGGCTTTCACTATAACTACCCCGGCGACAACCGCAGCGCGTGGTTCACGCCGGACTATCTGCAATACGGCTACAACCAGCGCAATTTGACTGCGCTGCAAGTGTTGGACGTGCTGCGCCGAAAGGTGATCCAGCCAGGACAATAGCGCAACTCAGTCTGGCACATTGGCGCTTGCCCCCGCTGCTTCGTCGGCGTGTGCTCAAACCGCCTGGTGAGACAGAGAGGAAGTCGCAGGTTTCGGGATGGCCGGTTAGTGCGCTACACGCACGCGCAGCGACTTCAGCCCGTGGAAGTGATAGGCATTGCGGTACTCCGGCTGCTCCAGCAATTCCAGACGCGGGACCCGCTTGGCCAGCGTGCTTAGCGCCACGTCCAGTTCGAGCCGGGCCAGCGGCGCGCCCACGCAGAAGTGGATGCCGCCGCCGAACGAGACGTGTGGATTGTCGGCCCGCGTAATGTCCAGCGTATTGGGATTCGCAAAGCGTCGCGGGTCGCGGTTGGCGGCGCCGAGCAAGAGCGCAATCGTGTCACCGAATTTGAAGCTGTGCCCGTTCCAACTCAAGTCGTCCAACACCCAGCGCGTGAACAGATGCAGCGGCGTGTCGAAGCGCATCAACTCTTCGGCGGCGAGCCGGCTCAGCGACGGATCGGCGACGAGCCTTTCCCACTGGTCGCGGTGCATCAGCAAGGCGAATACGCCGTTGCCGATCACGTTCACCGTGGCTTCATGGCCGGCGTTCAGCAGTTGCATACAACCGGAGATCAGCTCATGTTCGGTCAGCCGACTCCCCTGATCCTCGGCCTCGATCAGCCGAGTGATCAGATCGTCGGTCGGTTTGCGGCGACGCTCCTGCACCAGCTCGCTCAGGTAGGCGTAGAACTCTTGCGTCGCCTGTACCGCTCTGCGTTCCTGTTCGGCGGTTCGGCCCAGCTCGTACATCGCGACCATCGCGTGCGACCAGCTCAGCAGATGGTCGCTCATCTCGACCGGCACACCCAGCATGTTGGCAATGGTGACGACGGGGATCGGTGTGGCATAGGCCGGCAGCAGGTCCACTTCTTCCTGGGTGAGCATCGCATCAACCAACTGATCGCACAGCACTTGAATGCGTGGGCGCAAGCTCTCGATTTGTCGTGCCATGAAGGCTTTCTGCACCAATCCGCGCAGCCGGGTGTGTTCGGGCGGCTCCATTTGGATCATGGTCGCGTTGTCCACGTCATAGAACGGTCGGAGCGCCTCCGGGATGGGCGGCCAGCCGAGCTCCTCGCGTGTGCGCAGGTGCGTGATCTGCCGACCGAAGCGCCGGTCGCGCAGCAGGGCGTTCACGTCCTCCCAGTTCGCAAAGCACCACAGGTCGAAGTCTTCCCAGTAGAACGGCTGCGGCAGTTGCCGCATGGTGTCGTAGTAGGGGTAGGGATTGTTGTAGAAATGCGGATCGCGCGGATTCAACCGGATGCTTCCGTCTTGCATGGTCAGGTGCATCACGCCTACCAGTATATGGAATCGGCGCGCCATGACAACGCGCGGAGCAGCGCTAACGTTTCGACTATTCGGATGTAATAGAATCTTAAAGAGCTGTGCCAGGACGCATCAGCGATCGTGTGCGGCAGACACGTGCCGCACAATTGAGATTCGATGTAAGCGATTCGGAGGGTGATCCATGACGATCTTCGACCCGTTGCGCCCGTCTTCGGCATCGCCGGCGACGAACGGCGCCGAGTTGCCCACACTGCTGCAGGGTCGGGCAACCGAAAAGAGAGAGAGCGCGTATGCAACGGCGCTTGCCCAGTTCGATCGCGCTGCCCAAATCCTCAACCTGGATCCCGGGCTGGCCGACACGCTGCGTTCCTGCAAGCGCGAACTCACTGTCAACTTTCCTGTGAAGATGGACAACGGCGAAGTCCGCCGCTTTACGGGCTATCGCGTCCACCACAACACAGCGCGCGGACCGACGAAAGGCGGCATCCGCTACGCGCCGACCGTTGACCTGGACGAGGTGCGTGCGCTGGCTATGTGGATGACGTGGAAGTGCGCCATTGTGAACATTCCGTATGGCGGCGCGAAGGGCGGTGTGGTGTGCAATCCGAAAGAGCTCTCGCCGCGTGAGTTGGAGGGATTGACGCGCCGTTACGCTACCGAGATCTCCCCATTCATCAGCCCGGAAGGCGATATTCCCGCGCCGGACATGGGCACGAACCCGCAGATCATGGCCTGGATCATGGACACCTATTCCATGCACCGTGGCTACTCCGTGCCAGCCATCGTCACCGGCAAGCCGATTAACATCGGCGGCTCGGCCGGGCGTTTCGAGGCGACCGGCCGGGGCATCATGTTCACCGTGCGCGAAGCGTACCGCACCTTCGGATGGGACTTCGACGGCATCAGCGTAGTAGTGCAGGGCTTTGGTAACGTTGGCTCGATTACGGCGCAGACGGCGCACGAAATGGGGTGCAGGGTGATCGCGGTGAGCGACGTCGAGGGCGGCATCTACAACCCCAGGGGCATAGATATCCCTCGCCTGCGCCGCTATATGCGCGAACATTCGACCGTGCAGGGGTTCGACGGCGCCGATAAGATCACCAACGCCGAACTGCTCGAGCTACCTTGTGATGTGCTGGTGCCGGCAGCCATGGAAAACCAAATCACGCATGCAAACGCCGGCAGGATCAAAGCCCGCATCGTGGCTGAAGGTGCGAATGGTCCGACCACGCCCGAAGCTGACGAAATTCTGATGGCTAACAACGTGCTCGTCATCCCCGACATCTTGTGCAACGCCGGCGGCGTCGTCGTCAGTTACTTCGAGTGGGTGCAAAGCCTGCAACAATTGTTCTGGGAAGAAGACGACGTCACCCATCGCCTGGAGCGCATCATGGTGCGCAGCTTCCACGACGTGTACGAGCAGTCCATCCGCATGAACCTGGACCTGCGCACGAGCGCGCTGGTGCTCGGTATCGGCCGGGTGGCCGAGGCAACGCAGACGCGCGGGTTGTATCCGTAGCGTGCGGAGTTGGGACGCGGCTGGCCGGGCGCAGTCAGCCACGTCCTACCTTGAACTGTTGGGCGCACCTGGCTATAATTTAGATTCGTCCGATTGAAAAGTTCAGTCCCGCTTGGCGGGGGAGGAATGAGAGTATCGCGCAGCAAAGATCGAATCGAGTGCCGCCGCAGCAGACCTTTCGAATCAATAACCAAATCCGTGTGCCGCAGGTGCGCGTCATTATGCCGGACGGTACGAACAAGGGCATCTTGGACACGCGCGACGCGCTAGAACTAGCGCGGAATATGCGCATGGATCTGATTGAAGTCGCGCCGAACGCCGACCCACCAGTATGTCGCATCATAGACTACGGGCGCTTCATATACGAAAGGGACAAGAAGGATCGCGCAGCGAAGAAAAGCCAGAAGACGATTGAGGTGAAAGGAGTGCAGTTGCGCCCCAAGACGACCGAACATCATCTGGCGTTCAAGATTCGAGCGGCGCGGCGCTTCCTCGAAGCGGGCAACAAAGTCAAGCTCAATCTGCGGTTCCGCGGTCGTGAAGTCGCTCACCAGCACGTGGCGCTCAAACTGATAGATCGGTTTGTGCAGGAGCTGTCGGACATCGGCGTCGTGGAAGTCGCGCCGAATCTCGAAGGTAAGGCGCTGATCGCCATCATTGCGCCGACGCCGGCGACGCTCGCGGCGGCGCATCTGAAGTCGACGCAACAGCGCATTGAGGCTGAGCGCGCTGCCGATCGCGCTGCGGGTTACAACGAAGAAGAGGAAGAGATCGAAGAAGTCGAGGATGCCGAGGGCGTCGAATCGGAAGAAGAGGCGTTGAGCGAGCGCGCGCCCGAGTTGGTCGCGGTCGCACATGCCAAGGTGCAGAGCAAAGAGCAGGAGGCGGAGCTACGCCGACGCCAGAATCGCGAGAAGCTGGCACAAAAACGGGCCAACGAGCAATTTGGGTTGCCATAGGTTCGCAAACTGATCCAGCATTCATAGGTCAATGCGATGTTTCGCCGCAGCCGGAAGACTGCGGCGAAATTGTGAAGGTAGGCCGAGGAATACATCATGGGCAAGATCAAGACGCACAAGTCCACGTCCAAGCGCTTCAAGGTGACGGGGAGTGGCAAGCTGATGCGCACCCGGCAGGGAAAGAGCCACTTCCGGCGCAAGAAGCCGGCGCGCGTGAAGGCGCTTTTCGTTGAGATGACCGAGGTGGAAGGCAAGGGCATCCAGAAGCGCATTCATAAGCTCGCCCCGTATCTGAAGAACAAGTAAAGAAGCAAAACACAGCAGAGTAAAGGAGTAGCAGGGAAATGGCTAGAGTAAAGGGCGGCGTGAAGACACGCCGACGCCACAACCGCGTGCTTGCTGCGACCAAAGGCCAGTTCGGCGCGCGGCACAAGCATTTTCGCAAGGCCAACGAGGCGCGCCTGCACGCGATGGCCTATGCCACTCGCGACCGGCGTAATCACCGCCGCGAGTTGCGCAGCCTGTGGATCACACGCATCAATGCTGCAGCGCGCCTGAACGGCACGACCTACAGCAAGCTCATCCAGGCGTTAAAAGCAGCCGATGTTCAGCTCGATCGCAAGATCCTGGCCGATTTGGCAGTGCGCGATGCCGATGCGTTCGCTGCGGTCGTCAAAGCCGCGCAGGCCTGAGCTTGCGCTGAGATCGCAACGCTGGCATAAAGCCCGGCGCTTCAATCGGGGAGCGCCGGGCTTTTCGTTGCAGTTTGCCCTGCCGGCCTCGACTATCGGGCGGAGGGTAAATACTTCATGCGACCTGCTATCTTCCTCGACCGCGACGGCGTGATTGTTGAGAATCGCGAAGCCTACATTCGATCTTGGGCCGACGTCAGCTTCATCCCTGCTGCCCTGGAAGCATTGCGCGCGTTGGCACGCTCGGACTGGGCGATCATTATCGCGACCAACCAGGCTGCGGTGGGCAAAGGGATCATCACGCTCGAACTTGCGCACCAGATCAACCAGCGCATCATTGCCGAAGTCGTTCGCTGTGGCGGACGCATTGACGCGGCTTATCTTTGCCCGCACCGGCCAGACGAGCATTGCGATTGCCGCAAGCCCAAACCCGGCATGCTGCTGCGCGCTGCTTACGATCTCGGCCTCGATCTGTCGCGGTCAGTGATGATCGGCGATGCAATTACTGATATGCAGGCGGCACGCGCTGCCAGTGTGCGCGGCATTTTGGTCACGACTGGCCGTGGCTTGTCTGAGTGGCGCGCGTTTGCCGATGCGCCATGGTTCGACGTGGCGGACGACCTGGCCTGCGCCATCGAGTCGCTGGCGCCGCTTGAGAGGGTAGCCCGATGACCTTGCACACTTTTATCAACGATTACAGGACGACCTTCAGCGCAACGCTGGACGCAATCGCGCCGGAGCAAATCGAAGCTGCAGCAGAGCAAGTGCGTCTGGCCTTCGAAGAAGGAAGACAGATCTTCATCGCCGGCAACGGTGGCAGCGCGGCGACTGCGTCGCATATGGCATGTGACCTGGCCAAGACCACGCTGGGTAAGGGTGCGCATTTGCCCGCCCGGCGCATCCGCGCGATCGCGTTGACCGATAACGTCCCGCTGCTCTCCGCCTGGGGCAACGACGCAGGTTACGCATGTGTGTTCGCCGAACAACTGCGCAACCTGGCCAACCCCGGCGATTTGCTTGTGGTGATCTCGGCCAGCGGCAACTCGTCAAACATCATCCAGGCCGTTCAGGCGGCGCAAGAGTTGGGCTTGCGTACCCTGGCGCTGCTCGGGTTCGAGGGCGGGGCGGTGCGCCCGATGGTGGATCACAGCATCGTCGTTCACAGCTCGCACTACGGCCACATCGAGGACGCGCACAGCATGCTGAGCCACCTCATCACCGACTACCTCAAACGATTTGTGCAGGCAAGTTGACCGGCGGCGCGTATGATAGGCGGATGTGACCGTCGGTCTCATCACGCTGACTGCTACGCGAGCCGATCGCCTCGACAAAGTCATCGTCGCGCTCCTACCGACGCTGAGCCGAAGCGCGGCGCAGCGCCTGATTGCGCAGGGGCGCGTTCAGGTGGATGACGTCGCCCGCGATGCCGACTACCGGGTGCAGCCAGGGCAGACGATTACGGTGAACTTACCTGCGCCATTGCCGGAAGTGCCCCAGGCCGAGCCGATCGCACTGGACATTCTCTACGAGGACGAAAGTGTGATCGTGATCAACAAGCCGGCCGGCATCGTAGTGCATCCTGCGCCCGGCAACCTCAGCGGGACGGTGGTGAACGCCGTGCTGTCCTATGCACCTGAGGTGCAGACGGTAGGTGATGCGCACCGACCTGGCATCGTACACCGACTGGACAAGGAGACCAGCGGCTTGTTGTTGATCGCTCGCCATGAGGTCGCGTTGCATGCATTGCAGTCGCAGTTCAAAGCGCGCGCGATCCAGAAGACGTATTTAGCCCTGTGCGTAGGTCATGTCTTCCCTGAACGCGGTGTGATTGACCGCCCGATTGCGCGTGACCCAGGCAGTCGCCGGCGCATGGCAGTCGTCCCCGGCGGGCGCGAAGCCGTGACGGAGTATGGCGTGACTGAGGTGTTCGTCCTGGGCAGTGAGACCGGTCCGCGTTACTCGCTGGTGCGCGCGCATCCGCTGACCGGACGCACACATCAGTTGCGCGTGCACTTCGCTTCGATTGGCTATCCGATTGTGGGGGATGCGCTGTATGGGCTGCGCAGGGATGAACTCACGCGCCGGCTGAAGCCGCGACACATGCTGCACGCCAGCGAACTCGCGTTTGTCTCGCCGGCTTCGAGGCGCGAGGTGAAGTTGCACGCGCCGCTGCCGGTGGACATGCGGCGCGTGCTGGAGGAACTCAGCCCTCTTTCATTGCGCGATCAATGATCTCCTGAGCGACTTTGCTCATCGTCGTTCGGCGCGAACGTGCGGTCATTTGGATGTGGTGATAGGCTTCTTCTTCGCCCATACCACCTTTCATCAAGATGCCTTTGGCACGCTCGATGAGCTTGCGCGCGGTGAGCTTCTCTTCCAGTTCGTCCACCTTCTCGCTCAGGTTGCGACGTTCGTTGAAAGTGGCGATGGCGACGCGCATGGTGCTAATCAGGTCATCGCGCTTGACCGGCTTGATCAGGTAGCCCTGGACGGGCAGTTCCGTCGCCCGGTCGAGCAGCGTCGTTTCGTTGTACGCAGTGAGGATGATGATGGGAATCGGCCGCTGCTTGAGGATCTCCGCGGCCGCCTCCAGGCCGTCGCGGAACGGCATGCGCACGTCGAGCAGCGCGATGTCCGGCTGTTCACGGTGCGCCAGCGTGACGGCCTCTACGCCATCGGCAGCGCTGTAAACCGTATGGCCCAGCTCTGTCAGGATGGCGCGTAGACCCATGCGGATGATGGATTCGTCGTCGGCGATCAGTACACGAAGGCTTTTATTGCTCATTGATGACAGTTCCAGATCGAACTACCGGCGGACGCACCGCGCGTTGTACGCATCTCATGCGTGCCTCGAAGCGGTCGCGGGCCGGCGGTGACCAAGTTTGTTTTTGGTTCTCGTCCTGGAGGATGACGCGGATTATACTTTCGTCGCGTCCAGATGTTGCCATTCATCCTGGTTGCCTGCCTCGGTGGCTTCATCGTCCTGCTCATCGCTCGCGATGCCTGGCGCATCCGTCGGTTGCCGGCCCTGGACGATGATGCGGTGTCCCAGGTGACCCCGTGCGTCTCCGTGATCATCCCGGCTCGTAACGAGGAGGACAACATCGCGCGTTGTCTGGATGGCGCACTCGACCAGTTCTATCCATCCCACGAGGTGATCGTCGTGGACGATGGCTCAAGCGATGCAACGCCGTACATCTTGCGCGAATATGAGGCGCGCTTCGCCGGCCGGTTGTGTGTGATCCCTGGGCGCCCTTTGCCGCCGGGCTGGGTGGGGAAGTGTAACGCTTGCCTGCATGGTGCGCATCACGCGGGCGGTGAGTGGCTGCTCTTCCTGGATGCCGACACCGCACCGCAGCCGGCGTTGCTCGGCGCGCTGATGGCGTTCGTCGAGCGCAACCGGCTCGATGTGGCCAGCGTCTTCCCGTTTAACGAGCTGGTCACCTGGTCCGAACGACTGGTGCTGCCGGTCTTCTATCAGTTCGCGCTCACTGCCTTCCCGCTGCAGAAGAACTTATCGGTCGAAGCGCCGGCCAACACCGTAATCGCCAACGGCCAGTGCCTGATCGTGAGAGCGTCGGCGTATTGGTCGGTGGGCGGGCACGAGGCGGTGAAGGACAAGGTGCTCGAAGACATCGAATTCGCGCAGGCGCTGCGGCGGGCCGGCTATCGAATCGGTTTGGCGACGGCGTTCGGCCAGTTGCGTGTGCGCATGTATCACGGCCTGGGCGAGGTGGTGCAAGGGCTGGGCAAGCACGCCGCCGCGGGCCGGCGCGCCAGTGGTTGGCGCGCGTTCTGGGCGGTGTCGCGCATGTCGCTGACGTTGCTGGCGCCATGGCTGCTGCTAGCGTTCGGCCTGGCTCAAGCAATCGCGCAACCAGTCGCGCTGTATGCCTGGCTGGCGCTGATTGTTGCAGCGTTGGCCGGGTTGACCGTGCTCGGGTTCTGGGCCGTTCGCTATCGTCGCTGGTATGACCTACCGGAGTGGATGGCGCTGCTGGCACCGGTCGGCTGGCTGATCTATCTGGCCATTGTCGTGCGTGGGACGTTGCAGGTGTTCTTCAAGCGCGGCGTGACTTGGAAGGAGCGCGTGTATTCGTAGCGCTAGCGCTGCGTGATCGGCAGATAGACCGATTGCGATTGCGTGACGACGAAGCTCGCTTGCGCCCATGCGCTATCGCCAAAACCGTTGCTCGCACGCACGCGCCACGCGTAGGGCGTATCGGACGCTACCAGTGGGCCGGCTGGCCACTGCGTGTCGGTGATCCATCCGAAGGCGACGGTTTCCGTCAACATACCGCCCGAGAGTTCACCCCAGTAGAGTTCGCCTTCGGCACCCTGCCAACTCAGCGCAATCGGCGGGCCGCTGAGCATGAGCTGTCCGCCAGTTGGCGCGATGAGGGTCGGGGGGAGTGGGCCGACCGGGCATGCGCCGCCGCAAGTGCGGATGGAGGAAACGTCCCCTGAGAGCCCCTGGGCTAGGTCGTCCAGGTTGCCAAATTGCGCCGGGCCGACGGCGCGCCCGCACTCGCCGTGCAAGCCAGCGTCGCTGCAGAGGATCACGCCAACGCCGGGATCGAGGATGAGTGACCGCGCCGAGTCGTTCAGCCCGACGGTTTGCAGATCGGTGATGGTCTGGCTGCTGGTAAAAACTGCGCCGGTAAAGTTCAGGCCACTATAGAGCGTATAGACGCCGGTAATGGTCGGTTCGATGCGCAGCCCTCGCGCGGCGGCCCACGCTGCGCCATCGCCGTTCGCGCGCACGCTCCAGTATAGGTCGCGATAGTTCCAGGCCGTGCTGATCGTCAATGTGCTGGAGAGCGCGTTCGTGATCACCTCGGCGATCAACGTCCCGCCGGCGTTCATGTCCGGTGCGGTGCGTACACGGAGCACGTAGTGGTCGTCATAAGCGCAGCCGTTCACGCCCGCCCAGGCGAACACGACGGTCTGCAGGTTGGCGATGAAGCCATCTTCGGGCGTTTGCAGGTTGGGAGCGGGACAGGGAGATGGCGGCGGTGGTGCGTCGTCGTTCTGCGAGGTGTAGGTCTGTCCGTTCTGTATGCCGCTCCACGGCACTTCGACGAAGTCCACCGGCGCCAGCGTGCTCGTCTTCGGCCAGGGCGCGGCGTTGGGGTTGGCCGGGTTCGTCCACGTCGCCGGTTCGCTCGACACCATAAAGTGCACGTGCTTGCCGCAGGCGAAGCCAGTATCACCTTCCACGCCTAGCTTGGCACCGGCGCTCACCACATCGCCCATGCTCACCGGGACGCTATCGTAGGCCAGGTGCACGTACCAGGAGTACTCGTTCGGGCCGTGCTGTACCACGACCATGTTGGCTTGTCTCCAGACCGAGCTGAAGTTGCCACACGCGCCGGCGTTGCTGCTCTCTTTGACGAAGACGACTACGCCCGGCTTCGAGGCGAGCACGTCGCCGGTCGCAGCCAGCCCTTGGATGTCGAAGTCCACCTGATTGATATGGCCCGATGCATCCTTACTGAAGGCCCAGGCTGGCAGCCCTTTCTTCCACGGCAGCTTGTGACCTGTGAAGTTCTGGATGCGCGCCGGGCTATAGCTTGCGCGGGGTAGTGGCTGCTCGAAGTAGGCTTTGGTCGCCTCGTCCGCGAGCTGCACCGGCATGTTGTTCAGCAGTGCGTTGAACTCGGCGGCGTTGGCTGGCGAGGGTGCGATCACCAGCCAGCCGTGCTCCTCGCGGATGCCGATGAGCAGGATGGCGATGTGCGGCGTGAAGCCGGCGAAACCGCTGGCGGGGATCGGCTCGGCGATGGCGAACGCCCACTGGCCGTCGGACGTGATTTCGCTGAGGGTGTAGGACTCGCCCCATGTTGCGCGCGCGTTCAGCCGTGGCAAAATGGCCTCGAACGCCAGGCGTAGCGCGTCATGCCCCTGGGCGAGGGTTGACGGCGACGCCGATGTGGCCAGCAGCGTCGCCGCCGTGATGAGCGAAACGAGCAGCGTGAGCTTGGGCACGCGCGGTTGACCTCATGCGCGGGGCACGAGGTCGCAGGCTTCAGGCGGCATCCAGTGTGCCTCGTGGCCTTCCCACTTGACGTTGCAGCCGATTGGGTTGGTGATGGGCACGCGCACGGGGCGGCCGGCCAAGTGGTCTTCCAGCGCATTGGCCAGGTCGTTCACCGTGCTCTTTTCGGCTTTGCGCGGGTTGTCTACGCCGCGGCCGGTGTAGATGAGCCGGCGCGCTTTGTCGAACACGTAGAAGTGCGGCGTGCGCAGCGCTCCATAGGCCCACGCTACCTGTTGCGATTTGTCGCGCAAGTACACCCAGGGGAACTTGTGCTCCTCCATCCGCTTCACCATGTGCTCAAAGCTATCCTCGGCGTAGGTGTTCTCGCTGTTTGAATTGATGGCGACGAAGCGCACGCCCTGCGGCATGAAGCGCAGCGCCGTTTGTCGCGTCACCTCGTCCGAACCCTTCACGTAGGGACAGTGGTTGCACGTGAAGAAGATCACGAGCGTGGGCGAGTCGTCGAAGTCGGACAGGCGATAGGTCTTGCCGTCGGTTGCCGGCAGCTCAAAATCGGGGGCCTTTTCGCCCAGTTGAAGCGTAAATGCCATGTGGGTAACCTCCTGAAATGAGTGGACTCAATTGTCCAACCAGATTGTCACTTCCTCCACCGGATGCCGGTCGCGCGGTTTGCCGGCGTCGGCGGGGTAGCCGAGCGTGATCAACGCCTGCGGCTCCCAGTCGCCCGGCAAGCCGAGCGTCTGAACAACTGCCTGGGGGCAAAACAGCGGCGCGCACATCCAGCACGCCCCGAGGCCCAGATCCGTTGCGGCGAGTAGGATGTTTTGCAGCGCCGCGGCGACGGCTTGTCCGGCCATCCAGCGCTCGGCGGCGTTGCGTCGGTCGTCGGGATACGCGTCCATATCGCGCAGCGTCATGCAGGCGAGGATGCAGACCGGCGCAGATGTGATGCGCTGATGCGAGCGCGACACGTCGCGCGCGATCAGCTCCGGCGCGACGCCGTCGCGCGCCAAGTCCTCGCGCAGGCGCTCACCCATCGCAGTCGCAAGCCGGACGCGCGCGGCGCCGGCCAGCACGGCGAACCGCCACGGCTGGCGGTTGTGCGGCGAGGGCGCGCGCGTGGCCGCTTCCAGGAGCGTGACCACCATTTCGCGCGGCACCGGCCGGTCGGTGTAGCGGCGGATCATGCGACGGCGGGCGATGACGTTCACGCTGCGCTAATGATACAAGTCGAGGTGCGCCGGCCGGATGATCTCGGCTGCGCTGCCCTCGCGCGGCGCAAAGCGCAAGCCGCGCACCAGCGCCGCCGGCGTGCCTTCGGCCGCCTGGCCCATCACCAACGTTGCTGCGCTGGCCACCATGTCGGCCAGGCCGATCTCGGTGTGCTGAAGTCGGTAGCCGAACAGGTCTTCGCGCCCGCGCCAGTCTTCCACGCCGGGCATACCGGCCACGCCGACGGCGACGCCGACCGTGCCCAGGCGATGCGGCCGGCCGTGGCTATCGCAGATCACAACCGGGATCGCGCACGCAAAAGCCGCGCAGAGCCGCTCGGCGATGCGGCGGGCGCTGGTGTCGGGATCATCCGGCATGAGCAGCACCACGTCGGGGTCGGGCGACACGTTGGAATGGTCAATCGCCGCGTTGGCCGAGACGAAGCCGAGCCGGTGGCGCGTGACCAGCACGCTGGGCGCCGCGCGCGACACCTCCGACGATTCACGCAGGATCACCTCGACCAGGCGCGGGTCTTTTTGGGTGATCGCCGCGAGTTCGATGGCACGCGCAGAGGGCACCACCTCGCGCAGGTTGACGAAGCGCCCCTCGGCCTTGGCCACTACCTTGGACGTGACGACCAGCACATCACCGGCTTGAGGGCGCAATGGCGCGATGGCGGTTGCGAGCAGCGCGGCTAAGTCGTCGCCGGGCCGAACGATCGGCAAGCCGATGACCGGAAGGAGCTGCAGAGCGGAGTGAGTCACGCGTGATGCTTTCCTCTACGCGCTGCACAGGGCCTAGGCGCCAGTGATGCGGATGCCGGCGCCTTTGACCTTGTGGCGCTTATTGATGCTGAGCAGGATTGGGGTCAGGCCTTCGACGACCACGGCGTTATCGAGCGGGCCGGCATCCCAGGCCTTCATGCCGGCGTCGGCGACCAACTGCATGCCGACGCGCTTGGCGGCGTCATCGTCGCCGCACACCAATACGTCGCAGTCAATCACGGCGTCTAGCTTCTTCAGATGCGTCGCCGAGATGTTCTGGAAGGCTGTCACCACCTTGACGCCCTGGCCGAGGATGGCCTGCGCCTCCTTTGATGCCGAGCCGCCCGGCGGCACGGCTACCCGTGTGAAGTCGTTCGGGTTAATCGGCACGGTCACGTCCACCAGCACTTTGCCCTGAACGGCGTCTTTCACGCTCGCCAGGGTGTCTTTGTGGGCGGCGTATGGCACGGTGAGCACGACGACTTCTGCATCGCGCGCGGCGCCGGCGTTGTCTGCGCCGCTGATGCGCCCATCGCCAAGCGCCAGGTTTAACTCCTCGGCGACGCGGCGCGCTTTCTCGGCGTCGCGCGAGCCGATGATAACCTCGTGTCCGGCGTGCGCCCAACGCAGGGCCAGCCCTGACCCTTCCTTGCCGGTGCCGCCTAAAACTGCGATCTTCATGATCCTCCCTGTTTCCAATGAAGTTTGGGGTCGAATATCCGAGCGTAGATAATACCGCTATGGCCGAACATCCGCTCGTCACCACCGACTGGCTGCACGCGCGCCTGCGCGATGACCATATCCGCATCGTGGACATTCGCGGCCACGTCCTCCCGCCGACTGAGCCGCCGCCGCACTATTTCAATCACTACGATGACTATGTGGAGCGGCATATCCCCGGCGCGGTCTTCGTGGACTGGGTGCATGAGATCACCGACCCGGCCGACCCGCGTCATGCGCGCATCGCGCCGCCGGAGCGTTTCGCCGCAGTGATGCGCCGATGCGGTATCGGCGACGATACGTTTGTGGTGGCATACGACGACGCCGCCGGCATGTTCGCCGCGCGGCTGTGGTGGGCCTTGAACTGCTACGGCCATGCGGCATCGGCCGTGCTCGACGGCGGCTGGAACAAGTGGATCGCCGAGGGCCGACCGACGACCGCCGAAGTTCCGCGCGTTGCGCCGGCGCGCTTTACGCCGCGCCCGCAACCGGCGTGGATCCGCACCGGCGACCAGGTGATGGCGGCTTTGAACGCATCGGTCAAGCTGGTGGACGTGCGCTCGCCGCAAGAGTTCAACGGTGAGCAGTCGCGCGCTAAACGGTTCGGCCACATCCCCGGCGCGGTGAATGTGCCGAGGACTTCGCTCGCAGCGCCGGACGGCACGCTGCTGCCGCCGGAGGTGCTGCGCGAGAAGTTCGCCCAGGCCGGCATAGACGGGCGCGCGTCGGAGATCGTGACGTATTGCAACGCCGGCGTGAGCGCATCGTTCGGCTTGCTGGCGCTGCGGGTGGCCGGCTTTGCCAACAGCGCCGTCTATGATGGCTCGTGGAAGGACTGGGGCAACGACGACAGCCGGCCCATCGAATAACAGGGCGCTCAGGCGCTGTCCAGCGCGTATTCCCTCAGCACGTCCAGGTCCACGAACTCTAGCACGGAGATGTGGGTGGCTTCCAGGTCCACCAGGGGCGCGCAGCCGGCTTTGTAGGCCTCGACCCAGCGCGACACGCACAAGCACCACCGGTCGCCGGGTTTGAGGCCGGGGAAGGCGAACTCCGGCCGTGGGGTAATGAGGTCGTTGCCCATCGCGCGCGAGAACTCCAGAAACTCGCGGGTCATTTGTGCGCACACTAGATGCAGGCCGGTATCGCCGGGGCCGGTGTTGCAACAACCATCGCGGTACCAGCCGGTCATCGGCGCCGTGCTGCATGTCTTAAGGTCGGTTCCTAGAACGTTCCTTGCTTGGATCATGTTCACCTCGTTCGATTGCGCGTTGCGGGCCAAAGGCTACAGAAGATAGGTTTGTGATTGATGAGAGCGGATGCGCTTTAGTCCTGGCCGAATGTTGCCTCGCCGAAGTCGCGCAACACGAAGCGGCGGAGCTTGATTTCGCCGCCGAGGATTTCCAGCGTCACGTTGGCTTCAGCGCGGTCCTTCGCCAGCCGGATGACGCATGTGCCCCAGGCGTAGCCGGTAGACCAGAAGTGCTTGCCTTCGATGGGATCGAAGGTCATCACGCCGCTGACGGCAGAGTAGTGAAAGCCGGTCCAGGCCAGCACGGTTGCCCAACTGGCCATCGCTCGCGCGTAGTGGTGCCCGCATTCGGCTTCGTCGAAAGGGTTGCGCTTCAGACCGTCGTAGCGGGCGCGGATCGCGGCGATCACCTTCAAGCCGTTCTCGATCTGTCCTTCATAGAGCATGCCGGCAGCAGCCGTGTATTCGAAGCCGGTCATCACCTCGTTGAAGTAAGGGAAGGGGCGCTTCGGCCGGCGACCCCTCGGGTAGGTCGCCATCAGCAGCGCCGATTCGTCGCCCAGCACGAAGCTGCGCAGATGGTTGAAGTGATCGTGAAATCTGCGCCGGAAGTTGTACTTCATGATGGCGCGCAGCGCCCTGCGCACATGGCGCGGATCGAGCAAGTAGCCAAGGCCGCACACGTGGGCAAAGTATTGGCCTACCAGTTGATCTACGAGACAGCCAGCGCCGAGTTGTAGCTCCGGTTCCTGTGGCGTGGCCGCGCCCAGGCCGGCGCGGAGTCCTTCCAGGATCACGTCGCCGGCCTGGGGTGGCCGGATTTGGTGCTCGTAGTACTCACCGTTGAACAGATGTGCGTCCATCCAAGCCCGGCCTTGCTCGAACAGCCGGCGACACTTGTCTGCAAAGGCGATCAGACGTTCCGGCGCGTCGCGCATCGCTTCGCGTTCCGCTCCCGAAGTCTCGTTCGCTTCCACCGAGAGCGGAGGGAGAGGGGCGGGGTGCTCGGCCAAATAGCGCGCCATTTCTTCCATCGCCCGCAAGGCGCCGAGATACCATGTGCCCATTTGGGGGTTGGGGCCGTAGTATTCCACGTCCATCGTGTTGTGCTGGCAGCCCTCCATCACGCCGTCTTCGTCGGCGTCCCAGCCGCCCGGTCGCCAGCAGAACTCCAGCGCACGCCGCGCCTGCGGCCACATGGCGCGCAGAAAGTCGTCGTCGCCGCTCAGTTGCCAATCGCGGTAAAGCTTCATCAGGCAACCCATCTGTCCATCGGCGGCAGCATGGATCCAAGTCGTTGCGCGGTCGAGTGGCAGATCGGCGCGGAAGCACATCAGCCCATCGCTGCGCGTGGCGTGCTTGAACTCTACCTCGCGCATCGTCTTAGCCAGATCGCCGAAGAGGAAGGCGGTGGCCTGCTCGTAGTTCCACACATGGGTGCAACTGCCGAAGCAGCATCCGGCTTTGTCGCCGCAGCCCTCCCAGCCCATCAGATGGCCGCGCTCGATGCGAAAGGTCGTCTGCGAACGAAGCGTGCTGAGGTTGTAGAGCGCGGCTTCCTTGATCGGCGCTGGCAGGTCGCTGTTGACGAAGGCGTTGACGAACGTAAGCGTTTCTGCTTCCAGCCTGGGGAGCTGCGCGGCAGCGCGTTCGACAACGTCCCACGCATCGGCGTATTGGGTGGTGTAGTAGTTGCCCACCTGATCGGGTTGATCGTGTATGCCGGACCCATAGGTCAGCGAAGGCTCGTTGCGCGCGCCCCAGCCGCGCCGGTTGGGGAAGTGCCAGGCCAGCAGGAAGGTGACCGCGCGCGTCTCGCGTGGCTTGAGCGCAAGCGAGACGCACAATGATCCGATGGGATTGTTCACGTCGGCCTGACGTTCCTCCAGTTTGCCATCCGTGGAGAAGTCGTCCCAGTAATCCAGCAGCGAATCGCCCCAACTTAGGTCGGCCCATGTTGTGCGATAGGTGATGCCATGCGTCGCCAGCGCGACCAGCGCCAGCGTGCCCCACTGCTTGGCGGATGGTTCGACCCCGCGCGAGCGCATGAACAGCCCACAGCCGGCGACGCGCTCAAGCACCCGAAACTCGTTGATGTTGCGTGCGCCGCTCTGTTCGCTCGCGTTGATGCGATTGTCGGCGACGATGTTACCGTCCTGGCCGATGAAATTTTCCAGGTTGCCGCACACCGACGCCTCGATGCGTCCGCCGGTGCGATTCGTCAGCATGAAGCGCAGGACGGCGATGGGGATGCTGCTGCGCTCGACGTCGCAAGGGATGAGCGGGTTGAACGCTTGCAGGCGCGCGGTCAGCGGCACATCGGGGTCGGACAGTACGACCTGACCGAGTGGGTATGCGGCTTCAAACCTGCAGCGTCGGAAGCGCGGCAGGCCATGGTTGGGGATCGCGCAGCCGAACCCACCCTCATAGTCGCGCGGGTCAATTGCGCCTTCTAGGCAGCGCGCCACGGCCGATCTGCCCGATGCGCGCGCATACAGGGCAAAGAAGGTGTGCTTCGGTTTGAACCCTTTGGCGGGGCGATTGACCACTTCCCAGTCGCGCAGGTCACCGCGACCGCCGAGTGAGACTGTGCCGGTGCCGATGCCGCCAATGGGCAGGGCGATGCGGGCGAGATGATCCTGATCATAGCGGGTGAGGACAGGCCAGCTGAGTTGTTTCATAGCAATAGATGTTGGCATTGTCTGCCGTTCGGCGCAAGTTCAGGCATATCCGGCATGTTAGAATGGATGTTCTAGCGGGGGCGAACACTCGTTGTGTTGTAACACGCCTCATCCAACCGAAGCACATCCCTATGACAGACACAACGCCAGTTGCATCCAAACAAGAATACGGCGCCGGGCAGATCCAGGTCTTGGAGGGCCTCGAAGCGATCCGCAAACGGCCTGGCATGTATGTCGGCGGCACCGATAGCAAGGCCATGCATCACCTGGTCTATGAGGTGGTGGACAACAGCGTGGACGAAGTGCTGGCCGGCTACTGCGACCGCATCGAGATCACCATCCACAAAGACGAAAGTGTGACCGTGGAGGACAACGGCCGAGGCATCCCCACCGACCTGCACCCCACCTTTCGCAACAAGGCCGGCGAGCGGGTGAGCACGTTGGAAGTGGTGATGACCAACCTGCATGCCGGCGGCAAGTTTGGCACGGGCGCCTACACTGTGTCGGGTGGCCTGCACGGCGTCGGTGTGAAGGCAGTGAACGCGCTGTCGAAGTGGTTGATTGCTGAGGTCAAACGCAATGGCAAGGTCTATCGCCAATCCTACAAGGAAGGGCGGCCCACCAGCCCGGTGGAGGTGGTCGGCAAGACGAAGGAACAGGACACCGGCACTAAGGTCACCTTCCTGCGCGACGACACGATCTTCACCGAGGACAACAGCTACAAGTTCGATGTGCTGGCGCAGCGCTTCCGCGAGATGGCGTTCATTACCCGCGGCGTGACGATTGTGTTCCGCGATGAGCGCGAAGATCGTGAGATGACCTTCTACTTCGAGGATGGCATCAGCGCGTTCGTCCGTTACCTCAACCGCAACAAGGAGACGCTGCATCCGGTCATCAGCGGCGAGAAGAAAGTGGGCAACATCGGCGTCGAATTCGCCATGCAATATACCGACGCCACGGCTCAGAGCGAGTTCTATTTCGCCAACACCATCAACACGCCGGACGGCGGCACGCACCAAACCGGCTTTCGCAGCGCGTTGACCCGCAGCCTGAACGACTACGCGCGCAAAGCCAACATCCTGAAGGAGAAAGACCCTAACCTCGACAGCCGCGACACGCTCGAGGGCTTAACGGCCATCGTCAGCGTCAAGCATCCCGAACCGCAGTTCGAGAGCCAAACCAAGGTCAAGTTGATGAATACCGACGCCAAGACGGCGGTCGAGCAGGTCGCGCGCGAGGCGCTGACGGAGTTTTTAGAACAGAATCCGCGCGAAGCGAAAGCCATCATTGAGAAATGTCTGATCTCACAGCGCGCGCGTGAGGCTGCCAAAGCCGCTGCCGAGCTGGTCAAGCGCAAGAGCGCGCTGGAGAGCGGCACGCTGCCCGGGAAGCTGGCCGACTGCTCCGAGCGCGATCCGGCCAAGTGCGAGTTGTTCGTGGTCGAAGGCGACAGCGCCGGTGGTTCGGCCAAGCAGGGGCGCGACCGGCACTTCCAGGCCATCTTACCGTTGTTCGGCAAGATCATGAACACCGAGCGCGCCCGCCTGGACAAGATTCTGCAGTCGGACGCGATCAAAGCGCTGATCAGCGCCATCGGCACCGGCGTGGGAGACCAGTTCAACCTGGACAATCGGCGCTACGACCGCATTGTGCTGATGACCGATGCCGACGTGGACGGCAGCCACATTCGCACGCTGCTGCTGACCTTCTTCTTCCGCTACATGCAGCCGCTGGTTGAACACGGTCACGTCTACATTGCCCAGCCGCCGCTGTTCCGCATCGAAGTGAAGAAGGGCGCTAAGGAGGTGCGCTACGTCTACAGCGACGAAGAGCGCGACAAGGTCTATGCCGAGCTGAAGAAGCGCGGCCTGGACGTGAGCAAGCCCACCGAGGTCGTCACCCAGCGCTACAAGGGACTCGGTGAGATGAACCCGGAGCAATTGTGGGAGACGACGATGGATCCGCAGCGGCGCACCATGCTGAGGGTGACCGTCGAAGATGCTGCTGAGGCGGATCGCACTTTTGACATGCTGATGGGGAATGCGGTGCCGCCGCGCCGGGCGTTCATCACCCGTCATGCGCGCGAAGTGCAGAACCTGGACATCTAAACCAGAGTAGGCGAGCGAACAAGCTCGCCTACGTTTTTGAGAGCCGATGGACGCTCGCCGAGCGATCATCCGACGGCCTGTTGTATGATGCGCCGCGTGCGCTGCCCCTCGTTGAGTGGCGCGATCTTCAAAAAGAAAATCGCAGAGCGTTTAGGATACATCTGAAAACGCGCAACATGAAGCGCGTTCGGGTAGGCGAAGGCATTGCCTATCCCACTGCGCGTCTTCAAACCCGAACAGACAGCCATGATCAATAGCAAAAACGGCATCCATGCGATTGGCCTGACCGGAATCCGGCAGACGTGGAACCCATCGCCGGCGCGCACGATCGAGATCGCGATTTGTCGCGGGGAAGGGCAATTGACGGCCGGCGGCGCCTTCCTTGCGGTAACCAGCCCGTTCACCGGCCGCTCGCCTAATGACAAGTTCATCGTCCAGGAACCATCCAGCGAGGACAAGGTTTGGTGGGGCAAGGTGAATCGTCCCCTTGATCCTGACAAATTTGAAGTGCTCGCGCAAGATGTGAAGGCGTACCTGAACACGAAGGAGCTGTTCATCCGCGATGTGTATGCCGGCGCCGATCCCGCCTACCGCCTGAACGTGCGCTTGATCTCGGAGAGCGCCTGGCACACCTTGTTCGCGTACAACCAGTTCATCCGACCGTATCCGGCTGACCTAGCCGACTTCGAACCGAATTTCACCATTCTGCACGCGCCGGAGTTTCATCCCGATCCGCAGCGGCACGGCACGCGCAAACCGGCCAGCGGCCCGACGGCGGTCATCGCCCTGAACCTCGCGCAGCGCCTGGTGATCATTGCCGGCACGCGCTATGCCGGCGAGATCAAGAAGAGCATCTTCACGGCGATGAACTACCTGTTGCCGCTGCAAGGAGTGTTTCCTATGCACTGCGCGGCCAACGTCGGCCCGGCAGGCGACACAGCGCTGTTCTTTGGGCTGAGCGGCACCGGCAAGACTACGCTTTCCGCCGACCACAATCGCGCCCTCATCGGCGACGATGAGCACGGCTGGAGCGCCGCCGGCGTGTTCAACTTCGAGGGCGGCTGTTATGCGAAAGTGATCCGCTTGTCTAAGGAGGCCGAGCCGGAGATTTACGCCACGCTCAGCCAGTTTGGCACGGTGCTGGAGAACGTGGTGATGGACTCGGACACGCACCAGCTTGACCTAGACAGTGAGGCGATCACGGAGAACACCCGCGCGGCATATCCGATCCATTTCATCCCGAATTTCGTAGCGACCGGCACCGCCGGCCACCCGCGCAACATCCTGTTCCTCACTGCGGATGCGTTCGGTGTGCTGCCGCCCATCAGCAAGTTGACGCCGGAGCAGGCGGTGTATTTCTTCCTCTCCGGTTACACGGCGAAGCTGGCCGGCACCGAACGCGGGGTGACCGAACCTCAGGCCACGTTCAGCACCTGTTTCGGCGCGCCGTTCATGGTTCACTTCCCGACGCGCTACGCCGAGATGCTGGCCGAGCGGATCAACCAGCACAAGTGCACAGTGTGGCTGGTCAACACCGGCTGGAGCGGCGGGCCATACGGCGTGGGGCATCGCATGAAGATCGCGCACACCCGCGCCATGGTGACGGCTGCGCTGGATGGCACGCTGTCTGCGGTGCCAACGCGCCCCGATCCGGTGTTCGGCATCTATGTTCCGGAGTATTGCCCTGGCGTGCCCGGCGACGTGTTGCAACCGCGCAACACATGGGCGGATAAGGACGCCTATGATGCTAAGGCGCGTGAGCTGGCTGCGAAGTTTGTCGAGAATTTTGCGCAATTCGAGGCTAAGGTGAGTTCGGCTGTCGCTGCAGCCAGTCCGCGGGTCGAAGGAGCAGTGTGAGCTAAGGGCTATTAGCCGAGCCCTGAGAGGCCATCCGAAATTCGGGTAGGCGAAGGCATTGCCTTCGCCTACCCGGCCCGGCTACTTCACTAGGAAGGTATCGAACTGCCACATATCTTCGTTCGACGGGCGGGGGCGTCCGAAGTGCTCGAAGGGATCGTTCCGGTGTTTGAGTGGTGTCCAATCGCTATGTAGAGATGGCGTGGGGCCGAGATAGGGATTGGCAACCTCGAGCACTTCTTTGTGTGGTAAGTCATCCGGCACGCATAAGCCCTTGTAAGGGTTCTTAATCAACCAGAACAGCGCGCCCAGGATCGAAGCGGCCACCTGCAGCGTGGTGGCGTTCTGGTGAGGCACCAGCCGGCGCGCCTCGTGGATATCGAGCTGCGATCCGACCCACCACCCGTTCAGGTCGTGGCCGAGCAGCAACACGCCGAGTTCGTCTTTGCCGCTGATGATCTCGTCGTTCATGATGCGCGCCTTTGGCTGCAGGTGGTAGTTGCGCATGCGGAATTCGTGCAACGACGCGATGGCCGCGTCGCTCGGCAAATAGGCGTAGTGCACGGTCGGGCGATAGATCGGCACGTCATCCTCCCACACGGTGAGGTAGTCGCTGATAGTGAACGCCTCACCGTGTCGGATGACCATGCCGATGATGTCGCCGCCGGGCACCCAAGAACGCACCCATGTGTTGATGCCCATCTGGCTCAGGCAAATCTGATTGCCTGGGCCGTAGGCGTGCTTCTGCGCGCCTCTGGGTAAGCGTCGCTCGTGTGTACCCCAACCCATCTCGGCCGGCGCGATGCCCTCTTCGCGCAGCCCTTCAACCGACCACGTGTTCACGAACTCGTCCACTGCCTTGGGCTTGTCGCTGATTTGTGTGTCGCGCTCCGAGATGTGAATGACTTTGACGCCGGTTAGCATCGCCAGACGGGGATAGTCGGCATCGGCCAGGTACTGTTCCAACAAGTCCTCGCGCTCACGATGCGTGCCGCGTTGCAGGATCGCCTTGGCGATGTCCTCAAGGCCGACTTTCACCCAGTGCGATACCAGGCCGGGATTCGCGCCATGCTCGACGATGAACGTGGACCACGGCTCGCTCCATCGCGCGGCTTGCTTGCGCAGCGCCATATGGCGGACGTAGAGTGTGCGCTCGGTGGGCGGCTGGATGTCTGCGCCGGCGTAGGGATCCCACAACTCGACCGAGGTGTTGATGTAGCGAACGTGATTGTCGTGGCACCAGCGCATGAGCGAGAGCGTCTCGATGTTCCAGGCCAGGTCTATCAGGACGTCGCCTGGGCCGAGATACCGGGAAAGCGTCTGGGCGTAGTTGTGAGTCGTGATGTAGTCTTGGACGAATTGGCCGCCGGCAGCGATCACGTCGGCGCTGGCAGCGCGCAAATCCTCGAAGTCCATCACCGTGAGCCGGGTGAAGTCCATATCAATGTGACGTAGCACCAGCGGCTGGAAGCAACGGGACACGGCGCCGCAACCGAGGATCAGGATTCGCCCGCCGAATGGGATCTTCATGTTAGCTGCTCCTTTCTATACCGGGCTTGCGCGACGTTGCTGGTTGCGCGTGCATCACCGAAAGACGCGCACGGCGCCTCCGCCGCGTCAGCCAACAAACAAACGGCGCGAATGATACGCATTTTTGCGAATTCGTCACCCCCTCTTTTCGCGCGGTCTGCCTGTCCCAAGGGGTGCATTTCTGGCAAGGGGTAGGCGCAACATACGAGGGTAGGCGCAGGCATTGCCTGCGCCTACCCCATGTCTCGCCCCTGTAGAGAAACGCGCCCTGTCCCACCGCGCCTCATGTCAGCGCCGCTGATTAGCGTTAGAATGCTCTAACACGTGCAACCCGCAACCGCTACGTCTCTGCGCTCTGTGACGAGCGAATTTTCAGTTGAGCGAGAGTGGCATTCCGACCGGCGCAGCCCGGCGCGGTGGGTCTTCTCTCACATCTGGCGCTACAAGGTCTATATCCTGGGCATCCTGATCGGCGCGCTGGGCAATGCCGGCGGCGGCGCGGTCATGCCATTGCTCGTCGGTCAGGCGTTCAACGCAGTGGTCGCTCAACCGCCGGACACGGCGGCGCTCGGCCTAATCGCTGTGCTGATTGTCCTTTCGCAGATCGTTCGCGCCATCTTGCAGTTGGGCCGCAACTTCTCCTCGGAGATCATCGGCCAGCGCATCGAGCGCGACGCCCGCGACGAACTCTACACCAGCCTGATCGGCAAGAGCATGTCGTTCCACGACCGCCAGTCCATCGGCGACATCATGGCCCGCGCGACGAACGACGTGCGCGAAGTCAACCTGCTGATGAACCCCGGCGTCAACCTGGTGGTGGGCTCGGCCGCGTTTCTGCTCTTCCCGTTGATCATCGGCCCGCGCATCCATCCGCAGCTCATCGCCGTGCCGCTGTTCTATGTGATGGCATACGCGGTTGCGGTCGCATATTACCTGCGCAAACTCGCGCCGGCCACCGAGCGCGTGCGCCGCGCCTTCGGCCGGATGAACGCAACGCTGGCCGAGTCCATCGAAGGCATCGAGACGGTGAAAGGCGCTGCGCAGGAAGGCCGCGAGATCGCGCGCTTCCGCGGCGTAGTGGATGCCTGGCGTGCTGCAGCGGTAGGGCAGGGAGATGTGGAGTCGCTCTATCTGCCTTCGCTGATCTTCGGGATGACCATGGCGCTGGGCCTGCTGCACAGCCTGTTGCTGTATTACGCCGGCGCGATCAACGTAGGGAACGTGGTGGCTTACAACGGCGTGCTGATGTTCTTGCAGTTCCCGACGTTTGCCACACAGTTTGCTTATCCGCAGGTGTCCTCGGGCCTGGCCAGTGCGCGGCGCATCCTGGAGTTGATGAACGCGGAAACGCTCCTCGACGAGAACAAGGGGGGCTATGCGGGTGAGATGCGCGGCGACGTGACATTCGATCGCGTCACGTTCAGCTATGGCAAGGACGAGCGGCCGGCCTTGCAGGACGTCACGATCTCGGTCAAGGCCGGTCAAACCGTGGCCATCGTCGGCCAGACCGGCGCCGGCAAGAGCACGCTCACCAAGATGATCAACCGCATCTACGATGTGGATACCGGGTGCGTGTGCGTGGACGGCGTAGATGTGCGCACCTGGGATCTCGACGCGCTGCGCCGGCAAATCTCCACCATCGAGCAGGATGTCTTCCTGTTCTCGCGCACCATCGCCGAGAACATCAAGTTCGGATGCCCGGACGCGACCGAGGCGGAAATCGAGCAGGCCGCCAAAGCCGCGCAAGCGCACGAGTTCATCCTCTCCTTCAAGGATGGCTATAACACCATCGTCGGCGAGCGCGGCGTCACGCTCTCCGGCGGGCAGCGTCAGCGCATTGCCATCGCCCGCGCTTTCCTGGCCGACCCGCGCATCTTGATCCTAGATGACTCCACCAGCGCGATCGACAGCGCCACCGAAGATTTGATTCAGCAGGCGATGTTCCGCGTGGCGCAAGGTCGCACAACTTTCTTGATCACGCATCGCCTGTCCCAGATTCGCTGGGCGGACTTGATCGTCGTGCTCAAGCAGGGCCGCGTGGTCGCCTGCGGATCGCACGAAGAATTGATGCGCGCGTCCAGGGACTATCGCGCGATCTTCGCCAGCGACGACGAGCGCCCAAAAAGCCCGCTGCGCAAACTCAGGTTCCCTTGGCGGATGGTCAAGTGAGTTAAGAGGGAGTAGGGGCGATGTTCATGGGACTTGCTGCCGAGAAATACGATCGGCAATACAGCGACCGGCAGTTGCTCCGCCGCATGGCGGCGTACTTCGCGCCGTATCGTGGGCGATTGATCCGGCTCGCCCTCGTCATCCTCGCTATCACGATGATCGGTTTGGTCAGCCCGCTGCTCATCGCGCGCGGCATTGATCTGGTCGGCGTGCAACCCAACGTCGGCGCGATCGTGGCGTTGTGCGTCGGCTTGCTCGCGCTGTCGGTGATCAACTGGGCGTGCAACCTCATGCGTCGGCGCATGACCGTCCGGCTGATCGCCGATGTGATCGGCCAGATGCGCAACGACGCGTTCAGGGCCACCATCCATCACGATATGGCCTTCTTCGACGAGTTCCAGTCCGGCAAAGTCATCGCGCGCATCACCAACGACACGCAGGAACTCTCGCAGGTCACGGTGTTGATCTCCGACCTGATCAGCCAATTCACCATTCTGATCGTGCTGGTCGGCGTGCTGTTCACAATCTCCTGGCAGCTCACGCTGGCGCTGCTGGTCATGGCGCCGGTCGTGGTGTTCTTCGGCTGGGCCTTTCGCCGCGTGGCGCGCATGGTCACGCGCTCCGGCTTCCGCGTGATCGCCGAGGTGAACAGCGCGATCCAGGAGGCCGTGGCCGGCATTCGCGTGGCCAAAACCTTCCGCCAGGAGCAGGCGATCTACGACCGCTTCAGGCAGATCAACCGGCGGTCATACGAGGTGAACCTGCGGCGCGGTTTCGTGCTGTCGAACGTCTTCCCGACGTTGAACGCGATGGCCGGCCTCGGCACGGCCGTCATGACCTACGTGGGCGGCCTGGCCGCAATCGGCGGCGCGGTCTCGGTCGGCGCCTGGTACTTGTTCATCATCAGTTTGGAACAGTTCTGGTTCCCCATGACCAACATTGCGTCGTTCTGGAGCCAGATTCAAGGTGGCCTGTCGGCTTGCGAGCGCATCTTCGCGCTGATTGACGCCGAGTCGTCCGTCAAGCAAATTGAAGATCCAAGATTCAAGATTCCAAAAGGCGATGCGCCCGATGCGCAATCGTCAACTCCCGATTCGCGGCTGAGGGGTGAAATCGAGTTCAGGGGCGTGAGCTTCCGTTACAACGAGCAGCAGCAGGTGCTGCGAGACTTCTCGCTGCGCATCGCGCCTGGCGAGAGCGTGGCGCTCGTGGGTCACACCGGCGCGGGCAAGAGCAGCATCATCAAGCTGATCACGCGCTTCTACGAGTTCCAGGGCGGCCAGATTCTGATTGATGGGCGCGACATCCGCGCCTTCGATCTGACCGAGTACCGTCGGCAGCTTGGCTTGGTGTCGCAGTCGCCCTTCCTCTTCAACGATACCGTGATGAACAACATTCGCTACGCCCGGCCTGATCTGAGCGACGACATGGTGGAAGCAGTCGCGCGGCGGATTGGCGACGGCGAATGGGTCGCGGCGCTGCCCAATGGCCTGTTGACGCAAGTCGGCGAGCGCGGCCAACATCTCTCGATGGGCCAACGGCAGCTCGTCGCCCTGGCGCGCGTGCTCGCGCAGCGCCCGCCTATCTTCATTTTGGACGAGGCGACGGCCAGCGTAGACCCCTTCACCGAGAAGCAAATCCAGGCCGCGCTCAATCTCATTCTGGCCGACAGCACCTCGATTCTGATCGCTCACCGGCTTTCGACTGTGAAGTCGGTGGACCGCATCATCGTGCTCGATCACGGCAGGATTATCGAAGAGGGCGACCATGTGACGTTGATGGCGCGCGGCGGCCACTATGCGACGCTCTACGACACCTACTTCCGGCATCAATCCGCCGACTTCAACGCAGAGGTGTATCAGAAGCTCAAGGCGTAAAAAAAACCGGCTTCCTCGCGCGAGGAAGCCGGCCTGCATCCAACTGGTTTGGGCATGCGCTAATAGCGGCGGTTGTTGCCGCGCCCGCGCCGATCGCGGTTATAGCTGCCCTTGTTGGTCGAGCTGTTGTAACCGCTGTTGCTGCGCTGCTCCGGCGGGCGCGCTTCACTGACGTTCATGGTGCGCCCCTCGAAGTCCTGGCCGTCGAACATCTTGATGGCTTTGTTGGCTTCGTCGGCGGTCTCCATTTCTACGAAGGCGAACCCGCGCGGCCGGTTGGTCATGCGATCCAACGGGATGGTGACCGATACGATGGCGCCGGCTTGTGTGAAGAGTTCGCGCAGTGCGGCCTCTGAGGCGTCGAAAGGCAGATTGCCAACATACAGTTTGGTATTCATACGATCCTCCTGCGATCATTGTGCTGCAGGGCTTTCCCCGCAGCGCGTCAAAGATTAACCCGTAGGAGATGGAAGGACTGTTTGGCTCAAATCGCGCGATCTGACAGGAAGGCGCCGCGGAGAAGGCCGAGGACGTGAAAGCTGCGAGGATCGGCTGCTGACTGACCTAACGTGATCCGTAAATCTCTACAGACAAACCCCATTGTAGTCCATCCTTGTCGAGCCGTCCAGGCTGATATTCGCGATGCGGGCAACTGGTAGGAGCGGCTATGCGCGACTGCCCAAACCACTGCTTTACGACTTCGTGCCTTCGTGGTGATCCGGAGACGCGTCATGGAGGTTCGCAAACACACCTATGCTAGAACGGTATCATTCGAATCTATCTTGTGAAGAGGTGAAAGCGCATGACTAAAGTTCTGCCTCGCCGCGAAGAAGTGCCGGTGGAACACACATGGGACCTGGAGAGCATGTATCCCACGCCTGAAGCCTGGGAAGAGGCCTATCGGCAGTTGGAGTCAGAGTTGCCGAACCTGGCGTCTTTTAGGGGCCGGCTGACCGAGTCGGCGCACACGCTGCATGCGTATCTGAGCCTCGTGGAACGCCTCGGGCCGGAGATGTACAAGATCTACAACTATGCTGACCGCCGGTTCGACGTCGATACCACCAACCAGACGAATGCAGCTCGCATCGGTCGGGCGCAGAGCCTGGCCGCGCGTTTCGGTGCAGCGACGGCGTTCGCCCAGCCGGAGATCCTCGCCCTCGAACCTGAGACGATCGGGCGCTTTATGGCTGCTGAGCCAGGGCTCAAGATCTACAAGCATTTCTTCGACAACCTGATGCGCATGAAGCCGTATGTGCGCTCAGCAGAGGTGGAAGAAGTCATGGCGCAGGCCGGCGAGGCGCTGGCGACGCCGGCCAACGTGTACACCGTGCTGGCCAACGCCGACCTGAAGTTCGCCGACGCGCGCACCGACAAGAAGAAGCGTGTGCAGGTGGCCCAGGGCAACATTGATGAGCTGCTCAGCAGCCCGGATCGGACGCTGCGCAAGAGCGCGTGGGAGAGCTATGCGGATGGCTTCCTGAGCATGAAGAACACCTTCGCCGAAGTGATGGCCGGCAAAGTGAAGGCGACGGTGCTGCGGGCGCGGGTGCATCGCTACCCCGATGCCCTCACGGCGGCGCTCGCGCCGAACAACATCCCTACCGGGGTGTATCACAACGTGATTGATGCCTGCAACCGCCACATCGGCATCTGGCATCGGTACTGGGATATTCGACGGCGCGCGCTTGGCCTGGACAAAATGGAAGTGTGCGACATCTTTGCACCGCTGGCGAAGCCGCCGCGCGTCACCTACAGGCAGGCCGTCAAGTGGATCGTCGGCGGGTTGCGCCCTTTAGGGATGAAATATGTAAACGCCGTCAAGAGCGGCATTACCGCCGATCGCTGGGTGGACATCTATCCCAACCAGGGCAAGCGCGACGGCGCTTACTCCGCCGGCACCTACGGCACCAAGCCATTTATCTTCATGAGCTACAGCGAACAGGGCTTGGGCAGCCTGAGCACCCTGGCACATGAGATCGGCCACTCGATGCACACGCTGCTGACCTGCCAGACGCAGCCGTTCGTCTACGCGGAGTATTCCATATTCGCTGCCGAGGTTGCCTCCAACTTCAACCAGGCGCTGGTGCGGGCGCATTTGCTCGAACTCGGTCGCGGGCGCGACTTCGAGATCGCCGTGATCCAGGAAGCCATGGACAACTTCCACCGTTACCTGTTTCTCATGCCGATCAACGCGCAGTTCGAGCATTGGATGCACACCACGGTGGAGCAGGGCGGCGCGCTGACCGCCGATGCGATGAGCGCCAAGCTGGTGGAGCTGTTTCGAAATGGCTACGGCGATGCTGTGCGCCTCGATGAGCCGCGTGTGGGTGTGACGTGGATGCAGTTCTCGCATTTCTTCGCCGATTACTACGTATGGCAATACGCCTCCGGCATCAGCGCGGCGAACGCGCTGGCCGACGGCGTGTTGAAGAAGGAGCCGGGCGCAGTCAATCGCTATCTCGATTTCCTCAAGGCTGGCAGCTCGATGTATGCGCTCGACGCGCTTGGGATGGCCGGTGTGGATATGACCCGGCCGGAGCCGATGGATCGCGCGTTCAAGGTGCTGGAGGGCTTCGTGGATCGTCTGGAGAAGCTGGTCGCATAGCGTGCGCGCCCACAGATCGCATGCGACATTCATCTGATTGAGTCATCCGCGCTTCGCCACGAAAGTACGCAGTGAGGCGTGGGTAGTAGGAGAAACCGAATGAATCGCCAAGAAATATTGCTGCTGCAGCAGATGCACTCGGTGCCGAGCGTGACCATCACGATGCCGACGCATCGCACATCGCCCGACAACAAACAAGATCCGATTCGCTTGAAGAACCTGGTCGTCGAGGCGACCAAGCGCATCCTCAAAGACTTCCCAAAGCGCGAGGTCGAGATCGTGCTCAAACGCATGGATGAGCTGGCATCTGACGTGGATCACTCGCACAACCTCGATGGTCTGGCGATGTTCGTCAACCGAGACTTCAGCCGTTTGGTAAAGTTGCCCTTCACGCTCAAGGAACGCGTCGAAGTCGGCGATGCCTTTGCCACGCGCGACCTGGTATTCGCCATGAACCGCACGCCGCGCTACTGGGTGCTATCGCTCAGCGAGAAGCCGACCCGGCTGTACGAGGCGACGCGCGACGACCTGAGCGAGGTCACTGCAGGCACGTTCCCCATGACGATGGATCTGCCCGGCGGCGCGCTGCGGCTGCCTGGCGGCGAGGGCGTCAATCCCAGCCAGCAACGCGATCGATTCCATGAACAGTTCTTCCGCGCCGTGGATCAGGAGTATGACAAGGTAACCAAGGATGATCCGTTGCCGCTCGCCGTGGTGGGTGTGGATCGCTACCTAGCGTTCTTCCGGCAGGTCTCCACTAAGAACGATGTAATCGCAGAGATCAAAGGGAACTACGACCACCTGGCGGCGCACGACTTGGGTAAGCTGGTGTGGCCGGTGGTCAAAGCAGCCCTCGCCGAGCGTCGTGCCAAGGTTTTCGACCAGCTCAACGACGCCATCGGCGCGCGCAAGTTCGTCAGCACCATCGGCGAGGCGTGGCGCTATGCCCATCAGGGCCGCGGCGCGCTTCTGCTGCTCGAAGAGGGCTATCACCAGCCGGCCCGTCTCAGCGACGACGGGATGAACATCCTGCTCTCGGACAACCCCGTAGATTTCGACGTGATGGACGACGCGGCAGACGTGGTCGTCGAAGAAGTGCTGCAGAAGGGTGGGCGCGTGGTGTTCGTGCCGGATGGCTCATTGGCCGAGCATGGTCGCGTGGCGTTGGTCCTGCGATACTGAAACTTACGGCTTTCGAATTCGTTAGAGACGCACTCCGGTGCGTCTCTAACGAATTTTTACTTTTACTTAGCAAACGCTTGATCCGCACTTAATCGTGCCGGGCTATTTCTGCCCTGTGCAGGAGAGCGACATTGCCCGGATCGTACGTAGGGATTGGCGCGAGTGGTTGATTTTCATCGCGTTCGTCGGCCCGAACTTATTGCTGTTCGGCATCTTCACCTACTATCCACTCGCACAAAATGGCGTCCTTGCCTTTACCGACTACAACCTGATTACCCGCAGCGGCCGGTTCATCGGGCTGCGCAATTTCGAGACCGTCTTCGGCAGCACGCAGTTTAGCAGGATCCTCGCTAACACGTTCGTCTTCACCACAGTCTCGGTAGCGCTGTTGCTTGGCCTTGGGCTGATGATCGCGCTGCTGCTCAATCAAAAGCTACGCGGTCGCAACGCGGCGCGCAGTATCCTCTTCTCACCCACCATCCTGGCCGGCGCAGCCATTGCCATCGTATGGATCTACATCTTCGATCCGCGCTTCGGCTTCATCTATGCCGTCCTGCGCCCGTTCGGCATCGCGGCGCCGAAGTGGCTGACCGATCCGAACTGGGCGATGCCGGCCATCATCATCGTCTATGTCTGGAAGAATCTGGGCTATGCGACGGTGATCTTCATCGCCGGTCTGCAGGCCATCCCTCGCGAGCTGTATGAAGCAGCGCGCGTGGACGGCGCCGGCGCCTTCGACCGCTTCTGGCACGTCACGCTGCCCGGTCTTTCGCCGGTGATGTTCTTTCTAGTCGTCACCACTATCCTTTCATCCTTCCAGGCCTTCGACATCATCAACATCATGACCAAGGGCGGGCCGGTGAATGCGACCAACACCTTGATCTTTCACCTATATGAGTTGTTCTTCGTGCAATCTTCGGCGGGTCGGGCAGCCGTCGTGGCGCTGCTGCTATTCGTGCTGATGATGATTGTTACCCTGTTGCAAGTGCGCTATCTGGAACGGCGGGTGAGCTATGCGTGATATCGCCCTTGCCACATCCGGTGACCGCCAACTGGCAGCGAACCGTCGCGCCGCGCACATGACGCAGCGTGTCCTAGGCTACCTGGCTATGGTTGCCGTGGTGCTCATCATCGGTATCCCGGTGGCCTGGGTGCTGTCGGGTGCGCTGAAGACCAATCGTGAGATCTTCACGACAACGCCGCGGCTTTTGCCGGCGGACCCGACGCTCGATAACTTCGGAAAGGCGTGGCGCGCGGCGCCCTTCGACCGCTTCTACATCAACAGTTTCATCACCACGTTGTTAGGCGCCGGCGCCGAAGTGATCATGGCGGTGACCACCGCCTACGCGCTCGTGTTCGTACGCTTTCCCAAGCGTGATTGGATCTTCATCCTCCTGCTGCTGGCGCTGATGGTGCCGGAGGAAGTGGTGCTGGTCCCGAACTACCTGACCATCGCTGGCTGGCGCATGGTGAACACCTATCCTGGCATCATATTGCCTGGCGCCTCGATTGCCTTTGGCACCTTCCTGCTGCGCCAGTACTTCCGCACGATTCCCCTCGACCTGGTGGATGCAGCCAAGGTGGATGGCGCTGGGCACGTGCGCACGCTGCTCAATGTGGTGCTGCCTGTGGCTGCGCCGGCAGTGGCTACCACGGCTTTGTTGTCCATCACGGCCAAGTGGAATGAATACCTCTGGCCGTTGTTGATCACGACAACCGAAGACATGCGCACGCTGCCGGTCGGCATCTCACGCCTGCTTGACCTGGAAGGTAATACCGAGTGGGGTGTAGTGATGGCAGCAACGTTGTTCGTCATCGTGCCGGTGATGCTGGTCTTCTTGTATGCACAGCGCTTCGTCGTTGATGGCATTGCCGCCGGCGCAGTGAAAGGATGACCTGTCACACTGACTGATGGTTAAAGAGACTGCTTTAGGTTGTATGAGGCAAAAGAGATTCAGGAGATTGCGATTATGAACAAGACAAATAAACTCTCGCGACGCACCTTGCTGAAAGGCATCGGCCTGGGCGCCGGCGCAGCGGCACTGGCCGCATGTGCCGCGCCGCCCGCAGCGCCGTCGGCACCGGCATCTCAGGCGCCCGCTGCACCTGAACCCACTGCGGCGCCGGCTACAGCCGGCCCGGTCGAGATCATCCACTGGGGATTCACCGGCGGCCTGGGCAAGACTGAAGAAAAGCTTGCCACAATGTGGAACGAGATGCAATCCGAGGTGAAGGTGACCTTGCAGGTGCAGGGCAACTATGAGGAGACCGCGCAGAAGTTGACCGCAGCGCTGGCGGCTCAGCAGGGGCCGGACATGGTGCTGCTCTCCGACGTATGGTGGTTCAAGTTCTTCCGCGCAAAGGCGCTGATGCCGCTGGACGACCTGATCAAGGAGCAGGGCATAGATACGGCGGACTTCGTTGAGTCGCTGTGGAACGAGGGCGTGCGCAAGGACGTGCAGTACTGGATCCCCTTCGCGCGCAGTACGCCGCTGTTCTACTACAACGCCGACATGTTGGAGGCGGCCGGCTTGCCTGCCCGTGGTCCAGAGACCTGGGATGAGATGCGCGAGTGGGCGCCCAAGCTCATCAAGAAGGAGGGCGACATGACGAAGGTGGCTGCCTTCGCGCATCCGGGTGCAGCGTCGTATGTAGCCTGGCTGTTCCAGTGCGTCATCCGCCAGTTCGGCGGCCGCTATAGCGACCAGGACTTCAACATCCTGCTCGCCGAGCCGGATAGCATCCGCGCCGGCCAGTTCTATCAGGACACGGTCAACAAAGAGGGCTGGGCGATCGCTTCGCAGGACGTGACGAAAGACTTTGTAACCGGATTGACGGCCACAGCCATGATGTCCACCGGCTCGCTGGCCGGCGTGCTGCGCGATGCACAGTTCAAAGTCGGCACGGCCTTCCTGCCCAAAGAGAAGTTCTTCAACTGCTGCACCGGCGGCTCGGGCCTGGCCATCCTTGCCACGACGCCGATGGAGAAGGCGCGCGCGGCGATCAAGTACATTGACTACGCCACCGGCAACGACGGCGGCGCGTTCTGGTCGCAGAACACCGGCTATATGCCCGTGCGCAAGAGCACTGCAACCGGCGAAAGCTACAAGGCCTTCTTCGAGAAGGTGCCCCAGGCGAAGACGGCCGTTGAACAGTTGCCGCTGACCGAGGCGCAGGACGCTGCGCGCGTGTTCATCCCCGGCGGCGACCAGATCATCGGCAAAGGGCTGGAGCGCATCCTGATCGGCAACGAGCCGGTCGAGAAAGTCTTCATCGAGGTGAAGGCCATCCTGGAGAAAGAGGCCGAACCGGTGAAGCAGGATATCGCTGCGATGGGCTAAGCGGTCATCCGAAAATTCAGTTGCTCGATTGCGCGAGCGGGTCGGCGAAGGTGCTGCTTACGCCGGCCCGTGCTTGCTATCCCGACGCGCGCTCAGTACCCCTGCCACCAATCCTTCCGTGAGCGAGGGTCGAGGAAAGGCCCGACATCGCGAATCGCCACCGTAACGTAGTTGTAGCGCGCGATGCCGATCCGTTCGTTGTTGCGCACGACCGGAAGGGATCCCATCGCCCTGCGTCCGCTGCCATCGAGCTGTTGGTGGTAACGCGCCACCAGATTAGGGTCGGTGCAAATGTTCATCAAGTAGACGACGTAGCCGTTAACCACGCTATCCCGGTCGCCGTATGTCAGCGTCACCTCGTCCTCATCGGCATACAGCACCATTGCCACAGTGCCGATGGGGGCATTGGGTATGTTGCGCTCCGGAATGTAGATGCCCTCGCCAGGTGTGGCGGCTAGGTTGATGACCGAGACGGGTCAATCGTTATTGACTCCACCGCGCGCCGTAGGGCGGCGGCCCGCTCTCGTTCCAATTCCAGTCATAGCGCTTGAAAACGCCTGTGATGTTAGGGCGCGATTCGGCTCAAAGATGCCGGCCATCTGCGGCGCATGCGGGTCGGCCGGCCCACTATAGTTCACCAGCGTCATTGGCGCAGTGGTTGGCGCATAACCCAGAATAGAAAGGCGAAAGTCGGCGTTCTCGTCGGTCAGCGCGTTGCTTTTATAGTAGCCCCCTTGAATGCCGATGACGTCGTATGTTTGCGATGAGGTGGTGGGGCAGGTCAAATACAGATTTGCCACGAACGGCAAGAAGAGCCAGGGGCTGGCATTGGGCTGAAAGGGGCCTTGACCCGCATGGGCAAGCAGAGCGGTCACGACGCACAGCGCGCATAGCGAGGTTGGACGAAATGGCTCGGTGATCTTAAGAGAGGCGTCTCTGCTTAACAAGCGAAATGAACTGCGCTTTCAAGATTACGCCGAGGAAGCCGAGTGACGCCTTCTAGAGGTAAAGTGAGCGACTGACTGGACATTTGCAGCTTGCTCAGCTCCGGGCTGAAGGGCGAAAGGGGTGCGGCAAGCGCGATCTAATCACTAGCGCACTAGATTGCGCCCAGCGCCGGCCTGAGCGACATGGGAGGGACAGTGCGAAGCGATGATAGCAGTAAACGGTCTGTGCAAAAAATACGGCAGCCGAATCGCAGTTAACCATCTTCATCTCAACGTTCGAGAGGGGGAAATCTTCGGACTCCTCGGCCCGAACGGCGCCGGCAAGACGACAACGATTTCCATCCTGGCTACGCTGCTGCCCTTCGATGAAGGCCAAGTGACCATCGCTGGCTACGATTTGGTCAGGGAGGCGGGCAAGATTAAGCCACTCGTCGGCTTCGTCCCCCAAGAGCTGGCTTTGTATCCTACGCTTGGCGCTTGGGACAATTTGGCTTTCTTCGGGCGCATCTACGGCTTACACGGCGCGTTGCTCAAAGCGCGCGTCTCAGCCGCGTTGGAACTTGTCGGTCTGAGCGACCGCGCCAAGGATGCGGTGCGCACCTTTTCAGGCGGGATGAAGCGCCGACTGAATATCGCTGCCGGCCTGGTTCACCAGCCCCGCATCCTCTTCTTGGATGAACCCACGGTGGGCGTGGATCCTCAGTCGCGCAACTTTATCTTCGAGCATATTGAGCAGCTCAAGGCGACGGGGATGACGATCATCTACACCACGCATTACATGGAGGAGGCCGAACGCTTGTGCGACCGCGTGGCGATCATGGATGCGGGGCGCATCCTGGCATTAGACACGCCGCAAGGACTGATTGCGTTGCTGGGCGGCGGGGTAATCTATGCAAGCCTGTCGGCAGCGGCGGTTGAAGAACTGCTGCCTGAGATCCGCGCGCTCCCCCACGTTCAGGCGGCCTCTATTCAGGACAACCGGCTCAAAATTGAGACTCAGGCTGCGCGTTTCGCTTTGCCGAAGCTGATTGAGTTGTGCAATATGCGCGATGTGCCTATCCTCTCATTGGAGATGCTGGAGCCAAATCTGGAAAGTGTCTTTTTGTATTTAACGGGCAAACGCCTGCGCGATTAGGAGGTCGCGATGTTGAGACAAATCCTGGCTATCACCTGGAAAGACCTCAAGATCTTCTTCACAGACCCGGGTTCCGTAGCGCTGATCTTTCTCATGCCTTTCATGTTCATCGTGGTGATGAGCTATGCGCTGGCCGGCTTGTTCGGCCGTGACGACGCCCAGATTCAAGTGCTGGCCGTCAACCAAGATCAAGGGTCGCGCGCGTTGGCTGTCCTACAACAATTAGACGCCCTGGACGCCTTTCAGGTGGAGACAACCTGGGAGGGCCAGCCCTTGAATCGTGAGATGGCGGAACGGCTCATTGCCCAGAAGAAGCGCAGCCTGGCCCTGGTCTTCCCCTCAGACTTCTCAGCCGCGCTGGAACAAAGCTCGGCAGCGGAGCGCCAAACCGCCCAGATTCTGGCAATCGTGGATCCGGCGACCTCTAACCAGTTCATCGAGCCGATTCTAGGTACGCTACAAGGGCTTATCGAGCGACAGACGTTTGCGGCGATGATACCGAGCGGTATGGACTACCTCTTCGAGCAACTGGCGCCTCAGATGCCCCTTGAGCAGCGCGAGAGATTCAAGGCTCAAGCACAGGAAGCGACGCTGGAGGGCGCTTCAGGACGGGACGAACCGGTTGCCGTATTGGTGCGGACGACGCCGGAGGGGATGCGCATAGAGAAATCCCCGAATACTTACCAACAAACTGTTCCCGGCTACACCATCTATGGCATCTTCTGGATCGTCAGTCTGCTGGCCGGGTCGGTTCTTCTGGAGCGGCGCGAAGGTACCTTTCGTCGCCTGCGGGTCGCGCCGATGAGCCGAGCGGTGATGTTGGCCGGCAAGTTGACGCCTTACTACCTTATCAATTTGATCCAATTGGCAATTATGCTCGGTGTGTCCAGCTTGCTCTTTGGCATGAGCCTGGGACGTTCACCGGCTGGTTTGCTGGTTGTGAGCCTCGCGGCCGCAGCCACAGCCACCGGCCTAGGGGTGTTGGTCTCCGCGTTGGCTCGCACCGAAGCGCAGGTAGGTGGCCTAACGATCCTCTTGCTGCTGACCATGTCGGCCCTTGGGGGATGCTTTGTGCCGCGTTTCATCATGCCAGAATGGCTGCAGATGATCGGTTTGGTGACGCCGCACGCCTGGGCCTTGGATGCGTATCAGGACCTGCTTGTGCGTGACTACGACCTATGGCAGGTGCTGCCAAAAGTAGGCGCCTTGCTCGCTTTCGCAGGCGCATTCTTCGGGATCGGTGTGTGGCGGTTTCGCTTTGAATGAACGGTGACTGATCGTGGGCCGGCGGCTGGCCTAGATCGGCATGAACGCCGGCTCACTCGCCTTGCCGTCCTCTCACGCTGGGTTGTTCGTCGCCTAACGAAGTCCCCTCAATCGCCAGAACACCCCCACCGCCCCGAGCTGAACGACGACCGAGAAGGCGATCAGCGCCGGCAACGATACGTCATAGAGCACGCCCATCAACGCGCTGCCCAGGAACCAGGCGACCCCATAGCCGGTGTTGAAGATGCCGTAGGCCGTTCCGCGTCGGTCGGCGTGGATCATCCCGGCGACCGCCGCCCGCAGGATGGATTCCTGCGCGCCCATGCCGATGCCCCACAGCGCCATACCGACGACCGCCGCCGGCAAGTTGCCCAGGAAGACCAGCGGCGCAAAGAGCGCGCTCAGCCCCGCTACGGCCGCCAGAACCACGAGTCCGATCCGGTCGAATAGCCGTCCGAAGACCAATGCTGCAACCGCATCCACGCCCATCGCAATCGCATACAAAATCGGGATGACGTTCTGCGGCGCGATGCTGTTCTTCTCGAAGTGGAAGGCGATTAGGGGGAAGTCGGCGAATCCGGCGGCCACCAGCGCCGCGCCGGCCAGGTAGAGCCAATAGACGCGCGGCAATCCTTGTGGCGTCAGTTGAGGCCGGGCGATCTCCAGTTCGCGGGGACGCGGATAGAGCCATCGCGCCAGCAGGAGCGTGCCGATTGCCAGCACAGCCGGAATCGCCAGGACGGCAAAAGCCGCCTGATAATCATCGCGCAGGAACAGCACGGCAGAGACGACGAGCGGCCCGGCCAGCGCGCCGATCTGGTCCATGGCTTCGTGCAGGCCGAACCCCCAACCGCGACCGGTAGCTTCCGTAGCGTGCGACAGCATCGCGTCGCGAGCGGGTGTGCGAATCGCCTTGCCGATGCGCTCGGCCATCATCAGCATCGCAGCCACTTCCCAGCGCCCGGCCAGCGCCATGAGCGGCACGGCGAACAGGTTGATCGCATAGCCGGCGATGGTGATGGCCCAGTACTGACGCGTGCGGTCGCTGATTGCGCCGGAGACCAGCCGCAGACCGTAGCCAAGTAGCTCGCCCAGACCGGCCACGATGCCCACGGCGGCGCCGCTCGCGCCGAGCACGGCCAGAAACGGCCCGGTGATGCTGCGCGCGCCCTCATACGTCGCGTCGGCGAACAAGCTGACCACACCGAGCAAGATGACGAAGCGGATGGCGGTGGGCCGCGTGATGTCTTTGATATTGGCAAGCATGGTGCGTGGGGTTCGGTATCGGTGGTGTCAGTAGTGTCAGTGGTGTCAGAGGTGTCAGAGGGTGTCTGTCGTGTCAGTGGTTGCCGGTGGGTTTGCTGCGGTAGAAACGGATGTGCGCCTTCTCCAACGTGGCTAGCCCTTCGCGGATATGTCCTTCAATGCTGTTGAAGAAACGTTCGAGCTTTTCCTGGGTGTCAACGATCTCGATTACGATCGGCAGGTCTTCGGACAGTCGCTCGATCTTGGCGGTGTGGACGCGGCTATTGGCGCCAAATCCCATGATGCCGCGCAGCACGGTTGCACCGGCCATGCCCTGTCGCTTGGCCTCGAGCACGATCCACTCGTAGAGCAGCTTACCATCTTTGCGATCGCTCTCGCCGATGAAAATACGCAACAGATAGCCTTCTTCCGGTAGCACCATCGTTTACCTCCAAATTAGGGCGGCCACAATGCGTCCGAGCCAAACGGCCAGCAGGCCAAACAAGACTTGCACCGAGACGTTGGCAAATGTGCTCAGCGCCTGGCCATCGCGCAGCAAGTTCATGGACTCGTTGGCAAAAGTCGAGAACGTCGTGTATCCGCCCAACATGCCGGTGAACACGAACAAGCGCGACTCGGTGGTGAATACACCCCGTGCATCGGCCAGTTGCGACAGCAGGCCGATGACGAAGCAGCCGGTCAAGTTCACCACCATCGTGCCATAGGGGAACTGCACATTCTGCATCACACCCTGTACGTAGCCGCTGAACAAGTAGCGCAGTATCGCGCCGATGCATCCCCCAAAGCCTACCAGCAAAATGCGATTGAATGCAGTGTTGTCCATTGTCAGCGCCAACGAAAAAGCTTCTGCCGCACAGATACCTCGGCAGAAGCTATCAGTCAACATTGACGGTTCTCGCGAAGCTTTTCGGTCGCCGCGACAGCGAGCTTCATCGCCGATTGGCAGTCTACGCCCTTCGTCTTATCGGGTCAAGGTTGGGCGCACTGCTCATTCTCGCCGCAGCACATTGATCGTCCAGCTCAGGGCGAGCGCAGCCAGCAATCCCAGCGCGAACACCATAGCAAAGCTGAGCGTTGCGCGGATCGTCAGCGCCAGCCCGGCAAGTGCTGACCCACCCAGCACGGCTGCTATCAGCCAGCGTATATGCCGGCGCTCGATGTCGCCGGCGCGTTCCACACGCGCCAACGCTTGCATCCGCTGCTCGAAATGGGCCAGGTCCCACGCTGTCAGCGTCGCGACGACCGACAATAGCATCAATGCCGACAACGCGCCAATGAGCAGGCCAACCGCCGCGCCGGCCACCGTAGCCGTGAACGTCAGGTTGGCCAAAGCAGCGGCCAGGCCGTAGTGCCGGCGATGCCGGCTGTAGGCCCACGCCGCGCCGAGGGCGATGAAGATCGGGATGAAGATCGCCGCATCGCGCAGCGCGAGGCCCAGTGACAGCGTGCCCAGCGCGATGCTCATCGCGGCCAGCAGCAGGCGGGGCGTCCACGTCAACATGCTCATGGGGTGCGCGCCATCAGCCGGCGCTGCGCAGGTTGGCGCGCCAGCGCGGTTTGAATCACCGCGTCCAGCGGCAATGCCACGTCCCAGTCCACCACCTGTGCGCCATGCCGCCGCAGCGCTTGCAGGTTCAGCCGGCGCTCGGCGCGCGCGAGCCGGACGGCGTACTGCGTCCGGACATTCGCCCCTTGCTCTTGCAGCTCGAATGCAATCGGGTCGGGGCTCACCACGATGACCGCATAGCCGAGTGCACATAGCCGGCCGAGCACCGGCGCATCGTCGTTCATCAGTGCGCCGACGAAGACGATTTGCGACTGCGCAGGGAAGAAGCGCGTGGGCAGCCGGTCGAGCTTCTCGAAGATGAAGTGGTGGCCGACCGTGGCGCGGGCCAGCGCGCGTAGCAGGCGGTCGCGCTGCACGCGACCGTAGCCGGGGAAGACGCCTTCGATGCCGCTGCCGTATATGAGCAGCCCGACGCGGTTGCCGGCGTCTAAAAATGCTTCGGCCAGTGAAGCCGTCGCTTGCACGGCTTGCTCGAATAGCGAGCCATGTGCGGTGCGCACGTCGTTCTGCTCGCGCGCGTCGAGAATCAGCCCGATGTCGGCGATGCGTTCCTGCTCGAAGATGTTGCTGAAGACGCGGTCATCGTACCGCGCGCTGGTCCGCCAGTTCACAGCGCGCAGCCGGTCGCCCAGTTGATACTCGCGCACGGCGAAGAAATCTACTCCCGATCCGCCCTGGCGCGAGGGGATCGGCCCGGCGAACCCGCGTGTGCGCGGCGGGCGCAGAGGAATCGGGCGCAGCCGCTGCGTCGTCGGCTGCACCAGCAGCGACGCAAACGCCGGGATCAACGCCTGGCGCTGGAACAAGCCGAATCCATCCAGCGCGGTCGCCAAAGCGTGCTTGAAGCGGTAGGCGCCGCGCGAACCGCGCACGGTGTATTCGAGCGTGAGCGATTCGCCGGTCGCCAGCGACGCGAGCGCGCTCGTTTGGCCCGATGTCACCTCCAGGCTTGGCGCAGCTGTGTCTTCGATGCGCACTTCGCTCAGGGGCGCGCCGTCGTTCGTCAGGCGCAGCCGGACCGTCGCCGACTCACCCACAGCGACGCGATCGGCGCTGACGTTGCGCTCGCCGGTCAGTTGGATTGCCTCGGGGCGCTGAAGGAGCGCAAGGCCGAGGTAAATCAACAGCGGGATCGCCAGTGCAATGACGCCACCGTTCAACATCGCCAAGCCCAACAAAAACGCCGCGGCGATGAGCAGGATGAGCAACGTCGCTCTACTTGTCATGGGGGACAGGGTGAACACAGTGGGATTAGGGATAGGATTTCACTGCGGGCGCGTTCTAGCTTCCCCTTCCGACGCTCGCTCGTTCACCCAGATTCGAATCTCGCGCCGACGACCGGCACGGGCACGGACTGGACGACTTCAGCCACGATGCGATCGGCTGCCTGGGAGATGGTCCACAGGTCGGGCTGCAGGATCAAACGATGGCTCAACACAGGCTTGGCAAAACACTTCACGTCGTCGGGCAACACGTAGGTGCGGCCGTGCATCGCTGCCCAGGCGCGTGACAGCTTGAGCAGCGCCAGCGTGCCACGTGGACTGGCGCCGACGGCCACCTGCCGGTGTTGACGCGTCCGTGCGACGAGATCTACCATGTAACGCTCGATGTCGGGATCCACGTAAATCTGCTCGACGGCACGACGCAGACGCAACAGCCCTTCGGCGTTGGTGACTGGTTCGATGGCGATGGCATCCTGTTGTCGGTCGCGCCGCCGCCGCAGGATCTCCTGCTCTTCGGTTGGGGTAGGGTAGCCCACCGAGAGTTTGATGATGAAACGGTCGAGCTGCGCTTCGGGCAAAGGGAAGGTGCCTTCGTACTCGATCGGGTTCTGGGTGGCGATGACGATGAACGGTTCGAGCAGGCGCATCGTTTCGCCTTCCAGCGTCACCTGGTATTCCTGCATCGCCTCGAGCAACGCCGATTGCGTGCGCGGCGAGGCGCGGTTGATTTCGTCGGCCAGGATGATGTTGGCAAAGATCGGCCCCGGTCGCAGCACGAACCGATTCTGCGCGCGATCGAAGACGTAGCCGCCGGTGATGTCGCCCGGCAGCAAATCGGGCGTGAACTGGATGCGTTTGAACTGCATGCCCAGCGCCGCCGCAAAACTATTGGCGATCAGCGTCTTGGCCAGGCCGGGATAGTCCTCCAGCAACACGTGGCCGCCGGTCAGGAAAGCGGCCATGATCATCTCCAGCACGCTGCGCTTGCCCACAATCGCGCGCTCTACCTGGGCGATCACGCGGCGCGAGGTTTCTGCGACTTCGCCGGTGGTGGGATGGTCTTCTTGCAGGTCGGTCATGTCGAATTGCCCAGTTGTGCCTCCAGGTAGTCAATAGCGGCGGTGAGTTTGTCGTTCAGGCGCGTGTCTTGGTCTGTCATCCGGCGCGTCGGCCGAAGCACGTCGCGTAGTCGCCGCCACAGCGAGCCCAGCACATGCCTGCTATCGCGTCCCTCGGCCTGTAGCCAACCCTGCCAGTTGCGCAGCAGCGCCTCGATCTCCGGTGGCATGCTCAGCGCGCCGCTGCGGATGTGCGCCATGACCTCGTCTGCGGTGAGCTGGTGCGTGTGCGCCAGCGTCCGGAGCATCAGGTTGCGCATCTCCTGCGAAGTCTGCTCGCGTGCAAATTGGCTGTGGTCCAGGTTGCCGAGCTGGCGCATCCAGAGACCGAGCCGCGAACGCGGGCTGCGCGCGACCGGATGGAACGACATCCCGCCGTCGTGTGCACCGACCTGCAATAGCCCGCGCACCACAACGACAGCGCTGATGATCAGCAGCACGGCAAGGAACAAGCCCTGAGGCAGGCTGCGCAACAGCAGGTCGGTCAGCCAGGCGGCATAGGCCAGCGGAATCACCACGGTTTCGCGAACCACGTCGCGCAAGGCGAACGTGAGCACGCCGACTCCGATGAGCACCAGCGCGGCCATCAGCAACTGCGCCGGCCGAATGCGCCTGAGTGCGTTCAAATCGTCCCCCTCGCCTGCGCACACGCGGCAACAATCGCCGCCAGGCTGTTCTTCGCCAAGCGCTCTTCGCGTTCACTCGCCGGCCGTCCGCCGTAGCGCACATCCTCGAACACGTGCGTGAGCTGATGCACGGCTTCTTGGGGCAGCCCTTTGCCGCGCAGTGCCTGCTCGAACTCGCTCGGCGTCATCGCGATCTCGCGCCGGATACCGCGCTCTTGTTGCAGCACGCGCGTCATATCGTGGTAACAACGGATCACGGCCGACTTGAAATCGCCACCCGAATCCAGCTCGTCGAGCGCAGCTTGGGCACGCTGGCCCAACCGGGCAAGCGAGTCATCCGGGCGCATGCGCCGTCGCCAGATCGCCCAGACGACGATCGCTGCCAGCCCTGCGATCAGCAGCGAGATTGCCAGCGCGGCTGCCAGCACTGCCCACTCGGACGGGTTAGGTGTGAAGTCGGGCAGCGGGGTGAGCGGCGGCACGCCGTCGGCCCGTTCGCCGCTCCGGCCGGCGTTTTCAAACAAGTCCTCGGACAGGTTGCCGACAATGCGCGACAGGGCGTTGAGAAATAGCCACAACGCGATGGCCGTGGCGATGTTGATCAACAGCCGCCGGCGCTCTTCGCGCATGAAGATGACTAGGATGAGGTTGATCGGCAAGAGCAGCAGCGCCAGTGCGAGCATGATGCGCACGAACAGGATGATCGCTTCGCCCCCACCGATGCTGCCGCTGCCTGGTCGTTCGAAAGGGAGCAGGTTCACTGCGAACCACTCGCCCGGCAGCAGTGGAAGGTCGGTAATGCTGATGGCCAGCGTGAAGAGCAACGCCAGCGCGCCGATCAGCAAGGCCAGGGCGCGACGTTTGCGGCGCAGACCGGCTGCAAATGTCGAGGCGGAATCGTCGAGCATAAGATGCTACTATACAGCGCGCGCTGTTTCATCCGTTCGCCTGCCGCCGGGCGGCGCTTCGATCTGTTCGTCGGCGCGCTCCAACGTTTGGTCGTGCCATGACACAGCGTCTTCCAGGGGCTCCAGGTGTGTGAATACTGTAGTGTTCGGAATCGCATCGCGGATGTCGGCTTCGATGCGTTCCAGCAAGTGATGGCCGTGTTGCACGCTCCACTGGCCTGGCACGAGGATATGCACCGAGATGAAGCTGCGCGCGGCAGCCTGGCGCGTGCGCAGCGCGTGGTATCGGATGCCCTCGCTGCCGGCATAGCGGTCGAGCACGCTGGACACCTTCGCCACATCGGCCTCCGGCAGGCCGGCGTCGAGCAAGCCGTTCGCCGAGCGCGTGAGCAGTGGGATGCCCATCCGGGTGATGTTGGCGGCGATGATAAGCGCAATGATCGGATCGAGCCACAGCCAACCGGTGAGTACAACCAGCGCCACGCCGCCCAGCACGGCGACCGAAGTGAGCACGTCGGTGAACAGATGCTTGGCGTTGGCTTCCAGTGTGATGGAGTTGTATCGCCGGCCCGCGTTGTGCAACACAAGCGCCGCGCTGAGGTTGATCGCCGATGCGATGATGGAGACGGCCAGGCCCAACCCAGGCTGAGCGATGGGTTGTGGATGCAGCAGCCGATTGATTGCTGCCACGCCGATGCTGATCGCCGCGATGGTGATCAGCGCGCCCTCAACCCCGCTGGAGAAGTATTCGGCCTTGGTATGGCCGTAGGCGTGCTCTTCGTCGGGTGGGCGCGCTGCTAGGCTCAACATCGCCAGCGCCATCAGCGCGCCGGCCAGGTTGACCAGTGACTCGAGCGCATCGGAGAGCAGACCGACCGAACCGGTGAGAAGGTAGGCCAGGCCCTTCAAGCCGATGGTGAAGATCGCTGCAGCGATGGAAAGCCATGCAAAGCGTGTGAGCGACGAACGCTGCATGGCACGATTATCGCCTATAAAATCACGATCCATGCCGACTGACACACTCTTCGCAAAGATCGCGCGCCGGGAGGTGCCCGCGCGGATCGTGTATCAGGACGAAGCGGTGACGGCCTTTCACGACATTAATCCCGTCGCCCCAACGCATATCCTGATCATCCCCAATAAGATCATTCCCACGATGAACGACGCGACGGATGGTGACGCAGCGCTGCTCGGCCGGCTGATGCTGACGGCGCAAAAGATTGCCAAACAGGTTGGCATTGCCGAAGGGGGCTATCGGCTGGTGGTGAACTGCAACCCCGATGGCGGGCAATCGGTGTATCACCTGCACATCCATCTGCTCGGCGGGCGCAAGATGACCTGGCCGCCCGGTTGATGGCGATTGTGCTGCGAACGAATATGAAATTCCTGATCACAGGCGGCGCCGGCTTTCTCGGCGTTGCGTTGGCAAATACGCTGGCCCGTCAGGGCCACGTGGTGCGCGTGATTGATGATGTGAGCACGGGCGACCCGTCGCGCCTCGACCCGGCCGTGCACTTCACGCGCGGCGATGTCAGCGATGTCCCCAAACTCTGGTCGCTCTTGCATGGCGTGGACTGCGCGTATCACCTCGCGGCCCGTGTGTCCGTGTCCGAATCCGTCTTGTATCCGCGCGAGTACAACGCGACGAACGTGGGCGGCACGGTGGCCTTGATCCAGGCGGTACGCGACGCCGGCGTGCGTCGGCTCGTGTTCACCTCCTCCGGCGCGATTTACGGCGAGCAGCCCGAAGAACACGTGCGCGAAGACGCGATTCCCAACCCGGGCTCACCCTACGCGGTGAGCAAGCTGGCTGCCGAATACTACGTGAACACCATCGGCGCGCTGTGGGGCATAGACACGGTGATCCTGCGCGTGTTCAACGCCTACGGTCCTGGCCAGCCACTGCGCGCCTCGCACCCGCCGGTGGTGCCGGCGGTGATCCGCCAGGCGCTCAGCGGTGGCTCGATCATCGTCCACGGTGACGGCCGGCAACAGCGCGATTTCGTCTATGTGGACGACGTGGTGAGCGCGCTGATCGCGGCGGCGACTGCGCCGAACGTCAATCGCTTGATCATCAACGTCGGCAGCGGCGTGCCCACCAGCATCAACGAGCTGGTGGCAACGGTAGGGCGGGTGATCGGCAAGGAGTTGACCCCGCTGCGCGTGACGGCGGAAAGCGGCGGCGTGTCGCGTTTGTGCGCCGACCTGCAGCGCGCGCGTGAGCGTCTGGGTTACGCGCCGAAGGTTTCACTCGAAGAGGGCATCCGTCGAACGGTCGAGGCGTTCAAGGCGAACGGCGCCTGACGGTAGGTGCGGGCTACTCATCAGCCTCTCATCTGCACGGCCTAACCTGCAAGCAGTGATCGAAATCCAGGAGCTGAGCAAATCCTACGACGGGCGGACGGCGCTGGATCGGGTCTCCCTGTCTGCGTTGCAAGGCGCTATCTTCGGCCTGATCGGTCCACGCGGCGCGGGCAAGACCACGCTGCTGAAGATCCTGGCGACGCTCGTCGCGCCGACGGCGGGTGATGCGTTCGTCGCTGGGCTGTCGGTGGTGAACGAGCCGTTGCGCGTGTGCCGGCAAGTGGGCTATTTGCCCGATGACTTCGGCGTTTACCCCGATCAAACCTGTGCGGAGTACATTGCGTTCTTCGCAGCGTGTTACGGTGTGCCGCCCAAGGAACGCGCGACATTAGCCGCGGATTTGCTGCAGTTGGTGGACTTGTATCATCGCAAGGACACACCAGCCGACCGGCTGACGCCCGCGATGCGCCATCGCCTGGGCATCGCGCGTGTTCTGGCACACGATCCCCGCGTGTTGTTGCTGGACGAGCCGCTGGCCGGGCTCGACCCACGTGCGCGGGTCGAAGTGCGCGAGCTGTTCAAAGAGCTGAGCAGCATGGGCAAGACCATCCTGCTCACTGCATCAAGCCTGGCCGAGGTGCAGGACCTCTGCACACACGTGGCGATTCTGCAAGCGGGCCAGATCGCACAAACCGGCCCGCTCGAGGACATCCTGACGACCACGCCGCCCTATCGCACCATCGCGGTAAAGTTCCTCGGCGACGTACGGCTGGCGATGAACCTGATCAAGGCGTCCCATGGCGTGGTGGATGTGCAGCCGTTCAACCAGCCATCTGCGTCCTCCGATGCGCTGGCCGGCGTTGCGCTGTTAAAGGAGCTGCGCGTGACGTTCGATGGCGCCTATGCGGATGCCAGTGCGCTGTTGCGCTCGCTCATGCACAGTGGCGTGCAAGTTGTTTCATTTGCGGAGGACTGAATGGGCGCGCCTAACCTCAAGCTGCCTGCCTTCCAACTCAGCCCGATCCTGGTCAAGGAAATGGCCGGACGCATGCGCAGTGCGCGGGCCTATACGGTATTGACGGTCTATCTGGCCATCGTCAGCGGCCTATCGGTGTTACTCTACATGGTGAGCTTCCTGGGCAGCCCGCGCACGGTGGGCGGAAGCAGCGCAGTCGGGACGGTAGTATTTTACTTCCTCGTCGGTATGCAGGTGCTGTTGGCCAGCTTCGTCGCACCGGCCTTCACCGCCGGCGCCATCAGCCTGGAGCGCGAGAACAAAACCTTCGATGTGCTGCGCATGACGCTGCTGACCCCGGCACAGATCGTGTGGGCCAAGCTGATCTCGGCGCTGGGCTTCACATTGCTGTTGCTCTTCGCTACGCTGCCGCTGTTCAGCCTGGCATTTCTGCTCGGCGGCGTCGAGCCGCGCGAGTTGATCATCGCGTTGTGCGTGGTGTTTGCTTCGGCGCTGATGTATGCGCTGCTTGCGCTCTACATCTCGGCGCGCTCCAGGACGACGGTCGGCGCGACGTTGAGCACGTACGCCATTGTGCTCGGGGCCGTCGTCGGCATCCCGTTGGCGGCGTTGATTGGCTCCTCAACCATAAACCTGGCGCTCTTGCCAGCCGCGCCCGGCTCTGTATTCGCCAGTCTGTTCGATGCAGTGCTCACACTGGCGATCAGCCTCAGCCCGATCAGCGCGATCGTAGCCAGCCAGCGCTTTTTCAGTGCCACGGGTGAGCTGTGGACGTTCACGCCGGGCTTCGCCGGCAGCGGGTTATCGCTCACGTTGCCGTCGCCGTTCTTGATCCTGACCGGTGTTTATCTGATGGTGAGCGTGATTCTTTACGCGCTGACCGTACGGCGCGTGGCGTGCGTCGAACAGCAGTGATGATCGGCACTCAGTTCCAGCGCGATGCCTCGCTCGAAAGCGCACTGAGATAGCGCTTGACGGCGTCGGCGTCCTGGGCGTCGGGCCGGCCCTGCAGATAGGCTTCCAACAAGGCGACGGCTTGTTGGCGCCTGCCCAGCGATCCATACAGCAGCCCCAGGTTGCGCACTTCGGAAAGATCGTCGGGGTTGAGGATGAGCAAGCGCTCGACGACCTTCGCTGCCCGATAGAAGTCATTGGCTGCGGCGTAGAAGTTCTTGAGGTTGTTCAGCATGCGCATCAGGATGTAGCGCGCGCCGACTGGGTTGAGGAATGCGGCGTTGAACGGCAGCTTGCCATCGGTGATGGAACGTACACGCTCACGGCAGCCTTCTTCGGAGAGGACGGCACCACCGTGAAACGGATCGAGGTAGATCACCTGGCCGGTGTCCAGCACCACGCGGACGATGAAGTGACCGGGCAACCCCACACCATCGGCGCGGATGCCGGTGCGCTGTGCAACTTCGAGGAACAACACCGATAGCGAGATGGGAATGCCTAACCGGCGTTCCAACACTTCGTTCAAGAAGCTGTTGCGCGGGTCGGTGTAGTTCCGCGCATCGCCGGTGAATCCCAGCGTGCCGAAGAGAAACTGCGCCAGCACAAGCGCCGGCAATTCAGCGGACTGGATCGCCCATCCGGCCGACTCCGCCAGCCGGTCGAGTTTGTCGAGGTAACCGGAGACGTCGAGGTCAGGATACTCGAACCGACCCATCACGAGTGCCGCGCGCGCCAGGTTGATCTTTGCATCTGGTTGGTTGACCTCTTGGGCAAACCCTTCCAGTGCAGCGTCCAGAGGGAAGTTTGCCATACAAAATGTTACCATTGTGTGCCATGGCTGCAAGCGACGAATCATCCTCGAATCGAGATCATGCGCAGGGCAACGAAGACGTCTTTCGGCCCCCGAACCGTGCAGCGCTGCTGGGCAGGCGCGTGGCCGTGCTGGACAAGGGCTGGGTGGAGCTACAAGACTTGATGGGTGACGATCTGGCCATCGTCAACGCCGCGCGGGTGTCTTTCCTGGGTGAGAGCAAGGGCAGCGAGAAAGACAAGAAGCTGCTGTTCTACTTGATGCAGCACCGACACACCAGCCCATTCGAGCAGGTGGAGTTCAAGTTTCGCGTGCGCGCGCCGGTGGTGACTTGGTGGCAGTGGGTGCGGCATCGCACCTGGCAGTTCAACGCACAGTCCGGCCGCTACGTCGCCTTCGATGAGGATGACTTCTACGTGCCGGACGTGTGGCGCAAGCAGTCGCCGTCGAATAAGCAGGCCAGCCTGGGCGAGTTGACACCCGAAGAAGGCGCGCCGCTCACTGCGGCGTTGCTCGAGCACTACGCGCGTGGCTACCAGCTCTACCAACAGGCGCTCGATGCCGGCGTGGCGCGCGAACAAGCGCGCATCTTCCTACCCGGCTTCGCCGTGTATTACACCTGGGTTGCCAAAGTGGATGCGCATAACCTGATGCACTTCCTCAGCCTGCGCATGGCCGAAGACGCACAATTCGAGATTCGCGTCTATGCCCAGACGATCTACGAACATTTCTTCAAACCGGCGTTGCCCTGGACGGCAGAGGCGTTTGAGCAGTTCATCCGCGCAAGATAGAATAGCGCTCGTGTCCGCGTCGCGCGTCTCCGGCGTACCTGCCCGGAAGGCGTGGATGCAAGACGTGTAATATGTAAAGCGCGGCCCATTACCGCTTCCGTGTCTCTCTCCTACAAAGACGCCCTCCGCAACGAGCGCCTAAACGCGATCGAGGTCTTGCTTGCGACACCGTTCATCGTCGTCGTCACCCAATATGTGCCGGTGCTGGTGACGCGGCTTGGCGCTTCACCCTTGTTGCTGGGCCTACTCACTTCCGGCGCGGCGCTCATGCTCACGGTGGCATCGGCGCTGGGGCCGGCCTGGCTGCGGCGCGTGCCGGACTGGCCTCGCAACATCAGCATTCCGCTCTTGCTTTGGCGCAGCGTGCTGGTGTGGGTGCCGTTGTTGCTGTTCCTGCCGGCCCTTCAAGCCGAGGCCATCGTCGTCGTGGTGGTGGCGCTGAACTTCGTCGCCGGTTTCAGCAATTACACGTTCACCACCTTTCTCTCACGTATGACGCTGCCCGACCGGCTGGCGCGCCTGGTTAGCAACCGCTGGACGATGCTTGGCATCGGCATGGCCGTCTTCACGGTAATTCTGGCGGCCATCCTGGACGCCTTTCCGCGCCCGGTGAACTACGTCATCGCCTGCGCGCTCTCGCTCGCGGTCAGCATGATTGGGTTCGTCATCCTGCGGCAGGTGCGCCCGCTGCCCTTGGATTCGCGAGCAGCTACGCGCCCACGCGCGCGCCTGCGCGACCTCCTGGCACATCCACCGGCGCGCGACTACTTGCTGATCACGCTGTTGGCGCATACGGCGGTCAACGCGCCCGGCCCGCTGATCACGCTACAAATGGTGCGCGTGCTAAAGGCAACCGACGTGGACTTCGGCTGGTATCTGGCCGTTTTTTGGGTGAGTCTGGCCGTGGTCGGCCTGTTTGTGCCGCAGTTGACCGAGCGATTCGGCAACGTGCGCGTATTCGCGGCGGCGTGCGCCGGCATGGGGTTGCAAATGGTGATTCTGGCGTTGGCCCCGGCGCTGCCGGTGACGTGGATCGCCGGCTTCACCGGCGGCGCTGCGTCAGTGATGTTGCAGGTGACGGCGTATGGGTTGATGGTGCAGTGTGCGCCGCCGGAGCGGTTCGAGGGCTATGTGGGAGCGTACACGGCTGCGGTGAACTTCGCAGTGTTCGCCGGGCCGTTGGTGATGTCGGCCATGACCGACGCCGGCCTACCCATTGCCGCCGGACTGTTGATCGCCGCCGTAGCGCGCGCCGGCGCAGGCGCGTTGTCGCTGAGGCTGGCAACCAGTCCGGGCGCGCAGTGATAAGCGCTTGGCTTTTCAGCGCAAGGCCCACACCTGACAGCTCTCAGTAATACAATCCCCAATTCGCTGCGGCTTGATCCTCCATCATGGTCGGCTCCCACATCTCCAGGCCCATGGTGACTTTGGCAGGGCGCTCGGCGGCTTCCTGCGTTCTCTGCCGTACCTGTTCCACCAGCGCCGGACCATAGGGGCAGAACGGCGTCGTGAGGATCATGGTCACGTTCACGCTTTCGGGCGAAAACTCCAGCTTGCGAATCAGGCCCAGCTCGATCACGCTCATGCCGAGTTCCGGATCGTACACCTCGCGCAGGGCCTGGCGCACCTTCTCTTCTAGTGTGCCGTATTCGTTCAGGTTGATCTTCGGCTCCGCATCCGCCGGAGATTTATTCTCTAGGCTTGCCTTCGTTTCATCGCTCATTCGCGTCACCTCCAATGGCGCAGACGATGCGTTGTGTCCGCACCATCCAAATTCGTTGCGCGATTATAGCGTCCGGCTATTGACATCTGCCCACGCTTGGTTAAATTCATGTGTGACGCATGCTATCTGCACAGGAGGAAGCAGCCATGGCAACAACCAGCAAGTCTAGGACAACCAAGAAGACGACTAAGAAGGCAGCAGCGAAAAGGACCACGAAGAAGGCCGCTGTGACAAAGACGGCGACCAAGAAGGCTGCCAAGACGAAGAAACAGGCGATGCTCGCGCCGGAAGCTGCACCTACGCCGGTCGAGGCCGTTCCCGAGCCGGAGCCGGTAGGATGAAGGGGCGTGAGCCGGCGGCGAAGCGCCCGGCGTGATGAGCGAGTCGCGCCGGGCGCTTCGCTTTTCCTCTATCCCGTCCGCTATAATCGCCGCCGCATCCTCAGTCCAAGGATGGAAACCTTCTGACTCATGCGTCAAAACACATTCATCAGGTTGTTGATCGTTCTCGCGCTGCTTGCGATATCGGCTTACATCGTCCTTCCGGCGCCCAAGCCCGATTTCGTGAAGAACCTGGTCTTCTGGCAGGAAGCGCGCGGGCGTGATCTACAGATCAAGCAGGGGCTGGATTTAAAGGGCGGCCTGCAGGTGCTGCTGGCCAGCGACCTGCCGGGCGGCGCTCAGCCCACACCGGAGCAGATGGAATCGGCGCGGCGCATTATCGAAGACCGTGTGAACGGCCTGGGCGTCTCCGAGCCTATCATCCAGCAGCAAGGCGACGATCGCATCCTGGTCGAGCTGCCGGGCGTGACCGACCGCAACCTGGCCATTGACCTGATCAAGCAGACCGGCCAGCTTGAGTTCGTGGACGCGGGCTTCCCCCCGCTCCTCGATGGCACACCGATTTCGACCACTTACAGCTTGTACGGCGGATTGTTGTTCCCAGAGACGCTGCCGACCAGCAAGCCGATCAGTGAGACCTTGAACGCACAGGCCGCAGCCAAGGTGTACAACACCGCCTTTACCGGTGAAATCCTGCAGTCGGCCACGCCAGGACTCGACAACCTGGGTCGCAACATCGTCAACTTCACCATCAAGCCACAGTTCCAGGAGGCCTTCCGGCGCTACACCGGCGAGAAGTTGAACCAGGCGATGTGCATCGTGCTCGATCAGCGCGTGATCTCTTGTCCGACCATCCGCGCCGTGCTGAGCGCCGATGGCACCATCAGCGGCAACTTCACGCGCGAGAGCGCAAACAACCTAGCGCTGGTGCTGAGCTACGGTTCACTGCCGGTGCCGCTCACCATCGAGACTACGCGCGACATCGGCGCGACGTTGGGTGCGGATTCGATCCGCCGCAGCCTGGTCGCCGGCGCGATCGCGCTGATTGCGATGATCGCCTTCATGGTTGCACGCTACCGCTTGCCCGGTCTGCTGTCGGCAGTGACGCTGGTGTTCTTCATGCTGACTTCGCTGGCGTTGTTCGTGCTGATTCCGGTCACTCTGACCCTGCCGGGCATCGCCGGCTTTCTGCTCTCGGTGGCGGCGGCAGTGGACGCCAACGTGCTAATCTTCGAACGCTTCCGCGAAGAGCTGCGCGGCGGGCGCACCATGCGTGCGGCGGTCGAAGCAGCTTTCCAGCGCGCCTGGCCCTCGATCCGCGACGCCAACATCAGCACGTTGATCACCTGCGTCATCCTGTTCGTGTTCGGCAATACCTTCGGCGCCAGCGCCGTGCGCGGCTTTGCGATCACCCTGTCGCTCGGCATCCTCGTCAGCCTGTTCTCGGCTATGTTCGTCACGCGCACGCTGATGCGCATCACGTTCAGCGAGCAGGCCGAGACGATCGAGGCATGCCGCGCCGTCCTGTTGGGGGTTTAGATGTTCGATTTCTTCCGCATCGTCGAGAATCGTCGTTACTACTTCATCCTGTCGCTGCTGGTAATCTTGCCGGGCGTGCTGGCGATGATCTACAACGTGATCACGCTGCCCACCCATACGCCCTGGCGGCTGAGCGTGGACTTCTTGCCTGGCAATCGCTTTGAGGTAAAGTTCACACAGCCGGTCAGCGAGGACCAGATTCGCAACGCGTTCCAATCGTTCGGCATCCCTAACCCGGCCATCACTCGGCTGGGCGACCCGGCAGAGAACATTTGGCAGGTTCGCACGGTCTTCATCGAGGGCGACCGCGCCCAGCAGATTCGCAACGCGCTGGCCAAGGTGGCGCCGCTCGATGAGAACAGCACCCAAATCCAGTCGGTCAGCCCAACGGTTGCCTCGCAGGTGACCCAGGCAGCTATCGTCGCGGTGATCGTGGCCACGATTGCAATCTTGCTGTTCATCTGGTGGTCGTTCCGTAAGGCGGATCACGCCTTCCGTTACAGCGCCTGTGCCATCGCTGCGCTCATCCACGACATCCTGATCGCTGCCGGCATCACGGCCATCTTCTCCGCGTTGTTCAACTGGGAGATTGATGCGCTGTTCCTCACCGCGATGCTCACCGTGCTCGGCTTCTCCATTCAGGACACCATCGTGGTATACGACCGCATCCGCGAGAACTTGACGCGCCGACGTGGCGAGTCATTCGAGACCATCGTCACGCGCAGCTTGCTGGAAACGCTGAACCGCTCACTCACGACTTCGCTCATCAACATCATCGTGCTGACTGCCCTGCTGTTGTTCGGCGGGGCCAGCATCAAGCAGTTCGTCGCGGTGTTGCTGATCGGCATGATCAGCGGCACGTATTCGTCCATCTTTATCGCCGTGCCGCTCGTGGTAGCCTGGTTCGAGCGCGATCTGTGGGGGACGAAGCAACGCGCGCCGCAGGTGGCCGTCGCCGGCAAGTGACGGCCGAGCGATCCCCAAGTTGTTGTAGTTGCCCGACGCAGATTTTGCGTCTGGCGTTTTCGTTCATGTTTTCCCTTCCAGGCATGGTGCGTTTTGTGCATCGGGCGCTCGCGTATTGAGCTATGAACACCGACCTGATCATCTCTAACTTGCTCAACCCGCCGGTGCTGTTCTTCTTACTGGGTAGCCTGGCTGTCCTGGTGAAGTCCGACCTGGAGTTGCCGGCGCCGATTCCGAAGGTTCTGTCGCTCTATCTGCTACTGGCGCTCGGTTTCAAGGGTGGGGCGGCGCTGCGCGAGAACAACGATGGGCTGGCCTTGCCGGCGTTAAGCGCGGCGCTGCTGATGGCGCTGGCCGTGCCGCTCTACGCCTTCCCCATCCTGCGACGCCGCATGAACCTGCCCGATGCGGCTGCGGTTGCGGCGACCTACGGCTCGGTCAGCGCAGTCACCTTCGTTACGGCGACGGCGTTTCTGCAGCGGCTGGGCGAGCCGCAAAGCGGCTACATGACCGCGGCGCTGGCGCTGATGGAGTCGCCGGCCATCGTCGTCGGTGTGCTGTTCGCGCGCTTAGGTCAGCGCAACGGCGACGACATATGGGGCCGATTTGCCGCGCTGTTGCACGAAGCCGTGTTCAACGGCTCGGTGCTGTTGCTGGTGGGCAGCTTGGCCATCGGATACGTCGTTGGCGGAGCCGGCGGCGAGTCGCTCAAGCCGTTCACCGAGGCGCTCTTCCCCGGCTTGCTCAGCTTGTTCTTACTGGACATGGGGCTGGTCGTGGGGCGGCGCCTGGGTGATCTGAGGCGTATGGGTGCCTTCCCGATCGCGTTCGCATTCGGCATGCCACTGTTCAACGCCATACTGAGCGTAGGGATTGCGCGGTTGATCGGCTTGCCGGTTGGCGACGCGCTGCTATTCGTCGTGTTATGCGCCAGCGCATCTTACATCGCTGTGCCGGCGGCCATGCGCCAGGCCCTCCCGCAGGCCAATCCGGCGCTCTATGTGACGATGGCGCTGGCGCTCACCTTCCCGTTCAACGTCGTGATCGGCATCCCGCTCTATCTGAGTGTGATCTCCGCGCTCTGGTGATCAACCTCGCCGATAATCCCTCACATGCGGGCCATTAAACGGATTGAGATCGTCACCGATGCGCTGGAGATCGAGCGCGTGGCGCAGGTGCTGGAACAGCACGGCGTCTCCGGCTACACGATTGTGCCGCACGTCGTCGGCAAGGGCGAGCGGGGCATCCGTCGCGGCGATGAGCTGAGCGGCGTGTTCAAGAACAGCTACCTGCTCACGACGTGCGACGAATCGCAGTTGCCGGCTCTCATCGAGGCCATTCGCCCGATCCTCAGGCAGCGTGGCGGGATATGCCTGGTCTCTGACGCGTGGTGGGTGCAGCATTGAGCGCCGGCGCCTCATTCTTGCCGCAGCTCTATCGCTCTGCCGTCGAGCGTGCCGGTCACCCGGAAGGCCTCGCCCTTACGGAGGTAGCGCAAAGCACCGACCTGTTTACCGCTCACCTGCACATCCAGCGTGAAGTGATCCTGCCGGGGATCGTGCAAGCCGGTGCCGCTCAGGACGAAGCCGGACGAGAAGGCGCAGCCGGATAGCGTGAATAGCGTCGCGCCTTCTGGCACTTCTGCAGGCGCGAAGGTTGCCGCACCGCCACGCGCGCAGCCGACAGACACTTCCGTCCCTCCGTCCCAGTAGTAATACTCGGGCAGGTGTAGCAACTCGACTTCGAAGGATTGCATTGCGGCAAGCGCGTCGGCGAACCGTTTGGCGTCTGCCGGCGCGAGCGGCACATAGTCACTCGCGATCACGCCGGCACAGCGCGTCTCTGCTTGTGGCGGTAAGACGTCGTCCAAGAGAAAGCGCGTCACCAAGCGATCGGGACAATCGTCGCTGCGGTTGAAGGTCACATGCGCGCCGCCCAGGGTGGTGATCAGTCGCGCGCGCGCTAGGCGACGAGCGATGGCGCGGCCTTGTTCGACCGGTGTAGCGGGGTCGGCCGTGGCGCCCAGGATGAGCGTGGGAATCTCCCTGGCCGGCGCAGGATCGTAGCTGGCCGGCACGCCGCGGCGTGGCCAAAAGACGCATGGCAGGTCGCCGTAAAAGACAGATTGCATGCGCGGTATGGCGCGCTCCACCGCGTCGCCGGCACGCAGATAGGCGCGGGCGCGCGCATCCGGCGAACCGTCGAAGTAGCGATAGTCGTTACAGGTAAAAGCGTAGTAGGCTGCGTCGGAATAGCCAGAGGATAAGAGTGGCCTCAAGGTGACCGGGTCGAGTCCGAGAGAAGCATAGAACAGCCGCGCCAGCAGCGTGTAGTCGCCGCCAGACGCTGCAGCGATGGCGCGCTGCAGCAACATGCGTTCGTTCTCAGTGTAGAGGAAACCGGCAGCGGCAGTCTCCAGCTCCGATAGACCGAGGGTGCGCGTCACCACTGTGCCGTCGGGAAGCGGAAAGAGAAAGGTTGCCGACGCGCGATCGAGCCGGGCGGCCAGCCGGTCGTAAGCGCGAACGGCGTCACCACGCGCATCGCGCCGACAGTTTGGTTTTGCGTTGCAATCCTTCAGCGTTGCTAGCAATACATCGTTGAACGCGCGCGTGGTATCACGGGCAAACCGGACGCCGTCCAGCGCGAGGTCCACTGCACCATCGAGGATCAGTCCGGCGACGCGCTCACTATGGACGGCAGCATACCATTGTGTGAACTGCGTGCCATAGCTCTCGCCGTAGAGCCAAAGGCGTGTTTCGCCCATCGTCTGCCGAAAGAGCTCCAGATCCTCGACGGCCTGCCGGGTGGTGTAGAACTGCAGCTGCTCCGGCGGCGGCAAAGATCGCAGGCAATCGTCCACGAACCGGCGCGCTGCCGCAACCAGCGCACTTTCCTGCACAGGCGTGCGGCCGCGACCGTCGGTCTGGTAGTAGGCCGCTGCGGCTTCGGCGCAGTCGAACCCACCGGAGAGGCCGATGCCGCGCTGGTCGAAGAAGACCAGGTCGAAAGCATCGCGAATGGCGTCGTCGAGCGTTGCAGCATAGGCATCAGCAGCCTGCAAACCAGAAGCACCTGGCCCGCCGACAGCGGTGACGAGCATGCCCTTACGCTTTGCGGGGTCGCGCGCAGGCAGAATGCCGAGCACGACCGTGATGGTTTCGTCCGATTGGCCGAAGTGATCGAGTGGCACGCGGATGAAGATGCAGGTGAACTCGCTTTCGGGGCACGTGTTGCGCGCGATGGCCAGGGCCTGTGTCTGCGCTTGGGCCGGCCGGCCAGCCAGGCAGGTTGCGATCAGCGCGAGTGCGAGGCAGCGGTTCATGTTGCGCCGATATTACTCGCGCGGTGAACTTTTGTGGTATTTTCGCCTGCCAATGCAGTTGCCGTTCATCAACGACCTGGAAGACGTCGAACTCGTCCTGCCTACGCCGCTGCGCATGCGCGCCGATGCCGGTTACACCGGCAAAGGCATCGCAATCGCCTTTCTCGATTCGGGTTTCTATCCCCATCCCGATTTGACGCAGCCGACCAATCGCATCGCCTATTTTGCCGATGCGCGCGGTGAGGTAGTCCGTGAGAACGTCGGCTTTAGCATTCCGCATCGATCGAGCTGGCACGGCACGATGACTTCTTGTGTGTGCGCGGGCAACGGCTTCATGAGCATGTATCGCTACTCGGGCCTCGTGCCCGATGCGCGCGTTATCCTGGTCAAGACCGGCAACTTGAAGAACAATCACATTCGCGAACAAGATATCGGCCGCGCGTTGAGCTGGTTGTTGGACAATGCGCATCGTTTCGATGTGCGGGTGGTCAATATCTCGCTGGGCGGCGATCATCCATCCGACGGCAAGCTGACTGCGCTGGATGCGCTGGTGGAGGAAGCCGTGGCGCGTGGGATGGTGGTGGTGTGCGCTGCCGGCAATGGCGGCGCGCGGCGCATTGTGTCGCCGGCCAGCGCGCCATCGGCGATCACCGTAGGCGGGTTGAACGATCACAATTCGCTCGACCGTTCGCGTTGGACGTTGTATCACTCCAGCTATGGTCAAGGAGGGCGCGGCGCAGCAAAGCCGGAAGTGATCGCGCCGGCGCAGTGGATCGCTGCGCCGATGTTGCCCCGGACGAGGGTGCACAACGAGGCGCAGTTTTTGTGGAGGATCGAGCGCGCCACGGACGCCGAGCTGGCGCGCATCCTGCGCACCAAGGAGGCGCGCCAGCGCATCAGCGCCGAGACGATGAGCAAGCCCTTTCATGAGATTCGGCGCATCGTGCGCCAGCGGATGAACGATCAGAAGTTCATTCACCCGCACTATCAGCACGTGGACGGCACATCGTTTGCTGCGGCGATCGTCTCGTCGGTCGTCGCGCAGATGCTAGAGGCGAACCTGTCGCTCACGCCGGCGCAGGTGAAGCGCATTCTGATCGAGACCGCCGAACCGTTGGATGATGCGCCTCCGGAGCGCCAAGGGGCCGGCGTCGTGCATGCCGGGGCAGCCGTCGCCGCTGCGCTCAAACTCAAGCGGCAGAGTCCGAAGCCGAAAAAGCACGAAGAGACGGAGATTCGCCCGGCATCTTTGCGGCTCGGCGACAAGAGAAATGCCGCCCGGCCTCTGGGTGAGAAGAGATCATGAATCGGGAATATCACAAGTGGTGGAGTCCGTCACTCGGCCGAGAGATGGAATTGCTGATCTTCGGCCATAGCGGCGCGCGTGTGTTGGTTTTCCCCACCTCGCGCGGTCGGTTCTTTGAATGGGAGGACCGCGGCATGTTCGGCCCGGATGGGCTGGGTCACCACATTGCGCAGGGTTGGCTGCAGGCGTATTGCGTGGACAGCGTGGACGGCGAAAGCTGGTACAACTACGCAGCGCATCCCGGCCATCGCGGCTGGCGGCACACGCAATACATGAATTACGTGGTGAACGAGGTGTTGCCGTTGACCCGCGCAAAGAACGGCAATCCGTTCTTAATTGTGCTTGGCGCCAGCTTTGGCGCGTATCATGCGGCTTGTTTGGCGTTCAAATTCCCGCATCTCGTCGGCCGCGTCATCGGCATGAGCGGGATGTATGACATCAAGCGCTTTACCGGCGGCTACAGCGACGACAACGTGTATTTCAATAACCCGATGGACTTCATCCAGCATGAACACGACCTTGGCCGGCTGGAGGCGCTGCGCCGGATGGACATCATCCTGGCGACCGGCAAGGATGATGCGCTGCGCCATGAATCTGAGCGCATGAGCGCCGTGCTATGGAACAAGGGCATCGGCAATGCGCTGCGACTGTGGGACGGCTGGTCGCACGACTGGCCTTATTGGAAGCGCATGTTGCATCTGTATATCGGAGGACACGATTAAGGCAGGGAGGTGGGTCATGCGGCGCTCCCCGGCTCTGAGGTCTGGCCCCGGACTTCTGGCTGTCTGCCCCTTGCCCATCTGAATTGCTGTAACTTGGAGGAAGCATGAAGAAGATCGGAGTGATCGTAGGCCGCGAATGGTCATGGCCGCCGGCATTTATCGAAGAGGTGAACGAGCGCGACGAAGGCGTGATCGCCGAATATGCCAAACTCGGCGGCACGCGCATGAACGAGCCGTGTCCCTACGTGGTCATTGTGGATCGCATCTCGCACGAGGTGCCGTATTACCGCTCCTACCTCAAGAATGCCGTGCTGCAGGGGACGTATGTGGTCAATAACCCGTTCATGTGGACGGCCGATGACAAGTTCTTCGAGGCGTCGCTGGCGACGAAGCTGGGCATCCATAGCCCGAAGACGGTGGTGTTGCCGAACAAGGATTACGTGCCGGGCATCGTGCACAACGAGAGCTTGCGCAACCTGATCTATCCCATCCCATGGGCGGAGCATGTAGATTACCTCGGCGGCTTCCCCCTGGTGCTGAAGGATGCGCACGGCGGCGGCTGGAAGGGAGTGTTCGTCGTGCACTCGATGGACGAGCTGTTTGCGCGCTATAACGAGAGCGGCCTGCTGACCATGGTGCTGCAAGAGTTCATCCGCTGGGAGGATTATTTGCGCTGTATGTGCATCGGCCAGGAGCACATCTACGTCGCCAAGTACGATCCGGTGAATCGCCGCTACCTCAAACATGACCTTGCGCCGGAGATGCACGAGCGCGTCGTGCGCGAATCGCTGATGTTGGTGCGCGCGTTGGGCTACGACATGAACACCATCGAGTGGGCGATCCGCGATGGCGTGCCCTACGCCATTGACTTCATGAATCCCGCGCCGGATATGGACATCAACTCCTGCGGCTACGAGTATCACCGCTGGTGCGTGGAGAAGATGGCCGACATGTGCATCGCGCTGGCGCAGTCGCCTCGCCCACAGCAGACGCCGTATCGGGTTTGAACGCCGAGGCGCGGCGCATTGCCGTCCCGCGCCCTAGAAAAGAGCGCTATGACAGATCTGACAAAGGCAATCTCGCTCTATCACGACCTGCTCGACGACGAGATGGCGCGGGCGAGCAATGAGCTGCTCGAGGAACAGCAACAGCGACGCGGGTTGTTTTTCGGCGCGCGCCCGCTATGCACGGTGCTGCGCCCGCGCTTCCTGACGCATGAACAATATCGGCTCCTGCAGCGCGCCATCGCCGCCGTGATGCCGGCATTCGCCAAGCTGCACACTACCGCGCTGCGCGACGCCGAATTTCGCACGCAGTTTATGCTGGCCGACTGGGAAGAGAAGCTCGTCACGACGCCGATGCCCTATCGCGCCAGCAGTCCGACGTCCCGCATGGACGCGTTCTTCGTCCCGCAGACGAACGAGCTGAAGTTCACCGAGTACAACGCCGAGACGCCGGCCGGCATCAGTTACAACGACGCGCTGGGCGACATCATGTTCGGCTTGCCCATCATGCGCAAGTTCGAGCGGCGCTATGAAGTGCGACCGTTGCCCGGCAAGCATCACGTGTTGCACGCGCTGAACGAGAGCTACCGCCAGTGGGGTGGGCGCGAGCGCATGCGCATCTGCATCCTCGACTGGAAGGATGTGCCTACCTATAGCGAGTTCGTCCAATTTGACCAGTACTTTAAGGAGCAGGGCTATGAATGCGTGATCGCCGACCCGCGCGAGTGCGAGTACCGCGACGGCAAGTTCTACGCCCATCCAGCCCACGGCTCCGGGCCGCCGTTGCAAGCGAACGTGATCTACAAGCGCGTGCTCATCACCGAGCTGATCGAGCGGGGTGGGCTGGATCACCCGGTCGTCCGAGCGGTGAACGATCACGCCGTGTGCATGGTTAACCCCTTTCATTGCAAGATCCTGCATCGCAAGACCAGCTTCGCCGTCATCAGCGACGAAGCCAACCGGGAATTGTTCAGCGAGGAGGAGTCGCAGGCGATCGAGCAATTCATTCCCTGGACGCGCATCGTGGCCGAGCGCTTCACGGTCTATCGTGGCCGGCGTGTGGACCTGCTGCCGTGGATTGCCCAGAATCGCGAACAGTTCGTGCTCAAGCCGGCGGATGAGTACGGCGGCAAAGGTATCGTGCTGGGTTGGACGGTGACGCAGGACGAATGGAACCAGGCGCTCAGCGCCGCGATCAACACCCCCACCATTGTGCAGCAGCGCGTGACCGTGCCGAACGAGCCGTATCCCAGCTTTGCCGATGGGCATGTGCAAGTGATTGACCGGATGCTCGACACGAACCCCTACATCTGGTATGGGGAGTATGCTTCGAGCTGCCTGACGCGCCTTTCGACGGCGGCGTTGTTGAACGTGACCGCCGGTGGCGGCAGCACCGTGCCGACGTTCGTGATCGAGGAGCGGTGACTTTCCCGCCCATGTCGCGCGCAATAAGTAGTCCAGGCCGCCTGCCTTGATACTGGTATTTGCCTGTGAGGATGCCGATGAAGCAACCGAGTTTCAACATTGGGATCGAAGAAGAGTATCAAATCGTTGATCCGCAGACGCGCGAGCTGCGCAGCTACATCACGCAGATGATCGAGGACAAGACGCGCACGCTGATGGAGATTGACATCAAGCCGGAGCTGCACCAATCCATCGTCGAGGTCGGCACCAAGGTATGCCAGACGCCTGCCGAGGCGCGCGCAGACCTGATCCGCCTGCGGCGCGGCGTGATGGAGCTGGCCGGCCATCATGGGCTGAAGATCGTGGCCGCCGGCACGCACCCCTTCTCGAACTGGCTGCAGCAGGAGATCACCCCTTTCGAGCGTTACGCCGGCGTGCGACAGGATATGCAGATCCTCGCCCAGCAGTTGCTCATCTTCGGCACACACGTCCATATCGGCATCGAGGATCCCGAGGTGATGATTGACGTGATGAACGTGGCGCGTTACCTCATGCCGCACATCCTGTGCCTCTCCACCAGCTCGCCGTTCTGGGTGGGCCAGAACACCGGGCTGATGAGCTACCGCAGCGTGGTCTTCCGCAACTTCCCGCGCACTGGCACCGCGCCGCGCTTCAACTCATACGCCGAGTTCCAGCGCTTCGTGGATACGCTGGTCAAGACCAACAGCATCCCAGACGGCACCAAGATCTGGTGGGATCTGCGACCAAACTACAAGTATCCGACTCTGGAGATGCGCGTGTGCGACGTGTGCACGCGCGTGGACGAAGCGATTTGCATCGCTGCGATCTACCAGGCGATCTGTTACAAGTGCTGGAAGCTGCGCCGCAGCAACATGACCTTTCGCGTGTATTCCTCATCGCTGATCGAAGAGAACAAGTGGCGCGCGGTGCGCTATGGCTTGGACGGCAAGCTGATTGACTTCGGCAAGCAGGAAGAATTTCCGGCCCGCGACCTGGTGACCGAGATGATCGAGTGGTTCATCGGCGACGTGGTGGATGAGCTGGGCAGTCGCCGGGAGGTCGAATACGCCTACAAGATCATGCGAGAAGGCACCAGCGCGCACCGCCAGCTCGAAACGTATCGCCAGACCGGCGACCTGAAGGCCGTGGTAGATCGCCTGATCCGCGAGACGGAAGAGGGCGTGCTGTAATTTCCCGATGGCGACGCATATCCCCCGCAGCTTCAAAGAGATCGCCGGCTTCATGCACGCGGCGCACGACGACATCCTCGATGTGCTGGGCCGGCATGGCATCACCTTCCCTGACTATCCGACCTTCGACCGACCGGGCAACCCGCGCGGCATCGCCGCAGCCAAAGCACACCCGATGCAGGGCATCCTGAAGTACCACGGCCTGGCCGACTGGGAGTGGCGCATCGCCTTTCTGCCCAGCATCAGCGTCACCAACGACGCGGCCTACTCAATCACGCTGGTCGAGTTCGACCCTGAGCTGGCGGAAGATGACGTGTTCATCGGTGGTCAGCGCGCGACCGGCCGCGAGCTGGAGCGGGTAAAGCATAGCCTGAATGCCGTGCGCAACATCGCGGCGATCAAATCCTGCGCCCATGTGCGCTCGCGCAATGTGGTCGCCGGCGGCGCATTGCGCGCAGGCAAGGGGTTGGGCACCAGCGCCAGCGGCTCGGCGGCCTTAGCGATGGCGGCGATCGCTGCGGCGTTCGGGCAAGCCGCCGCGCAAAACTGGCGCTTTGTCAGCGCCATGTCGCGCCTCTTGGCTGGCAGTGGCTGCCGCGCCGCAACCGGCGGCGTCTCCCTTTGGATGTCCTATCCGGGGATTGCGCATGAGGACAGCTTCGCCGTCCGGCTGGACACGCGCGGCCAATTGGCCGACATGCGCCTGATCACCGTGCCGCTCGATTCGCGCATCGGCCTGAAGACCGAAAGCGCCCATGCCGACGCGCCCAACAGCCCGCTCTTCAAATGCTGGATGCGCAACCGTCGCGATGAAGCGCTGCGCTGCATCGAGGCGGTCTTGTCCGGCGATTGGCTGACGGTGGCGCAGATGGCCGAGGCCGACAGCATCACGCTGCACGCGGTGACGATGACTGGCGGCGTCGAGCACAAACTGTTCGCCTGGGAGCCGGAGAACATCACCTTGTTTCGCGCCTGTGATGCGCTGCGAGCCGAAGGCGTGCCGGTCTACTTTTCAACCGATACCGGCCCGACGACTGTGCTGCTGACGGATGCGTTGCATGTGGCGCAGGTGATCGCCCATGTGCGTGATCTGGGTTTTGACGCCGTTGAGGGTAACATCGCGCCGGGCGCACAGTTGGTGGATGTGGAAGCGGCGCGGGAAGCGCTGGAGTCATAAGCACATCGGCCTGGCCCAAGCAGCCGCCCCTGCGGTGACCAGCGCTCATCCCCGCCACTTTCGGTACTTCCACAGCGCTTTGAGGGTGGGCCAGCCATCCGCCGGCGAGAGCTTCTTCTGCTCGTAGCGCGCGTGATAGTTGATCGGTACCTCGGCGATGGTGTAGCCGCGGCGCAGAATTTTGGCGGTGATCTCGGCTTCTACATCGAAGCGCCGACACTCCAGTTGTAGTCCCTGCGCGACGTCACGCGCCATCGCCTTGTAGCACGTCTCCATATCCTGCAGCGACGCACCGTAGAGCAGGTTGGTGGCGAGCGTGACGAAGCGATTGCCCAGCGCCATATACCACTTCTGCGTGCCCAGATTGCGCACGCCATAGACCACCTTCGCCTCGCCACGCACGATCGGCGCAATCAGCTTGGCGTAATCGTTGGGGTTGTACTCCAGGTCAGCATCCTGAATGATGACGATATCGCCGCTGACGTGCTTGAGCGCGGTCTGGATTGCCGCGCCCTTGCCACCGTTCACCTCGTGCGTGATGATTTTCAAGTTGGGGATATGCGTCTGCGCTTTTAGGATATGCGGCGTTTCGTCTCGCGAGCAATCATCTACCAGCACAATCTCTTTTTTCACCGGATCGAGCCTGACATCGGCCACACGTTGCAAAATTTCTGCGATGGTGTCGGCCTCATTGAAGACCGGCATGATGATAGATAGCTTCACGACCTAGTATCCTCGCTCGAAGTCTACTTGATTGATCAGCGGCTGGCCTTGGACAAATCGCCGCAAGTTCTCTGCGAACAAAGCCGCAGCCCGCGCTTCGTAGTGTGGCGTTTGCCCGGCGATGTGCGGCGTGAGGATGACGCGGCCTTCGGCAGCCAATCGCCATAGTGGGCTATCGTCCGGCAGCGGCTCTTGCTCGAACACGTCCAGCGCTGCGCCGGCGATGCGTCCCTCGGCGATCGCCGAGGCCAGCGCCTGCTCATCCACCACTGCGCCGCGCCCGATATTGACGAGGAACGCCGTGGGCTTCATCTGCCGGAGCGCGTCTGCGTCCAGCATGCGCCGCGTCTCCGGCGTGAGCGGCGCGGCTACCACAACGAAGTCAGATTGCGCGAGCAGCATCGGCAGTTGGTCGCGCCGGACGAACATGATGCTATCGTCGTGCTGATCGTCCTCCGCTGGGATGCGCTTGCGCAAGGCGATCACCCGCATGCCGAACGCGCGCGCCAGTCGCGCGACCTCTCGGCCGATCTGGCCATAGCCGATCAAGCCGAGCGTCGCGCCGCGCAGCTCCATCGGCATGAACGCCGCGCGGTCATCGCTCCATGCGCCGGCCTGCATCATCTTGAAGGCCATCGGGAGCCTGTGTGCCAGCGCCAGCATCATCATCAGCGTATATTCGCCCATGTTGACGGCATGAATGCCCGCACCGGTGGTGAGGATCACCTCGCCGGATGCGAAGATGGGGGCATTGGTCGTCGTGTCCACGCCGGCCCAGTGCATCTGCACCCAGCATAGCCTCGGCGCTGCCGCGCGCGAAGGCGGCTCGCCATAGGCGTAATACACGTCGGCTTTGGCGAGAACGTCGGTTGGGATCTCGTCGGGCATTGCCCTGGGGAACTGATAGAAGCGAATGCCCGGCGCGGCTTGCTCGAACAACGCGATCGAATCTGCGCCAAATGTGCCTGTTGAAACAATGGTAAGCGGTCGAGTCATGTCTAGTGTGCAAAGGCGAAGCGCCTCGGGAGACGTGTTTACCGGCGCCGTAACAGCGCGAACACCCCCAGCGCGATGGCGCTGGCTTGCGCGACGAGATAGGCTAGGATGATCCATTCCATCGGTAACATATGCGCTCCCGAAGCATCGAATTGTTGCACAGCGTCTTCCGGCATGGGGGTGAGGACGATGGTCATCGGCACGCTGGGGGCGGCTTCGGGTGGCAGGGTAGATGTGGGTGTCGGCTGTATGACCACGATCATCGCCGCCGACGTCGGTTGCGGTGATGCGACAGCCGTGCTGGTTGCTTCGGGAGCCAGGGTGATGACCACGGCCATTGCGCTGATGGGATCTGTGGCCGCTGGCGCGCCGGACGCGGCAACCGGCGATGGCGCAGGCTGTGCCGCTCTGATTGGCTCCGGCGATGCGATCACATCTCCAGGCGACACGGGACGAACGACGTCGCGCGCGTTCGGGTCATATTCGATGCTGTCGCTGGCGAGGGTCGTGCGGCCGACGCCGTCGCGCATCTCGACGTAGATGGTCTGTTTGCCGGGCTGTCGCGCGAGCGTGAAGGGGATTAGCCGCTCCCAGGGCTGCCACTTGGCGCCGGCGAAGTCCGGCCGATCGCTCAGCCGCACCTCGATCACGCGTCCGATGGCGTTGGCGCTGCCTTCGGGCACGGCTTCCTCTTGCGTCAACATCACGGCGACCTGCCGTTCGTTCGTCACCGACGCATCGTCGTTGATAAAGACGGGCAGCAAGTTCGGTTGCGCGCCGAAGGTGAGCGTCCAGTAGGTGCGCAGGTTGTCTTTGGCGATGCCGATGCCCACCTCGCGCAGCCCGGGATTGAGCACGATGCGCCGCTGACCCTCGTCGCTCAAGAAGAAGGCCAGCGCTTCCTCGAATGCGCCCTGCCCGGCGTAAAGGCTTTCTGCCCAGATGCGCTGTTGCGGCCAGGCTGCGTAGCCCGTCGCTTCGATGCGTTGGCGCGGCGAAGAGCCGTCGGATCCCGTCTCGTCTATGAATCCTTTGCTGGCCATGTCGTCGCTGTGGCGCTGAGCGGCTTTGTCCAGGAGCGGATTCCAGGCGAGCGGCGGCAGGCCGTTGTTGCGCCGTGCCGCGTTCAGCTTTGTGAGCGCGTCCAGCTTCTCCGGCGATTGGCCGATGACGAGCGACGGGGGGCCGGCGCACAGGCACGTCAGGAGCGCTGCGCACAGCGCGCGCAGCGCCACACGCATGGCTCCGTTCAAGGCGCTTCTGACGTTGATCGCGTGAGGAATCACGGCGTCGTCACCTCCACCTCGCCGAGCAGCACCGCCTCGCCCAGCGCGTGGTCGCCGCGATAGGCGGTCAGGCGCCGGCCGGTCGCAGGATCATATACGCCGACCAGGACGCGATACACGCCAGGCAATAGATCGGCCGGCGCGACCATGGCGCGCGCGTCGCGCAGCGGTTCGCCAGGCTGCCAGCGCGTCATCGGCAGCAGCGCGTTCAGCGGCTGCCGATCGCTCTGAAAGACCGGCCGATCATCTGCGCCGGCCACGTGCACGAACACCTTGTAGTCGGTGTGCATCGGTTGCTGCGTTACCCACTCCAGGATGACGTAGAACCAATCGCCGGCCTGCGCGCGTGCACGTTGCCAGGATCGCCTCAGCGTGATGCGCTCGCCCCCTGGCTCACCGAAGACGACGCCGACGTCGCGAAAGTCTGGGCGCGCGACTGGCTGTCTCGTAACGCGGTAAAGCGGCAGACGAATCTGAGCGAAGTTGTACTCGCCGATCTCGTAGCCGTTCGGCCATAGTGTGGATTCGACGAACCGCTGCGGGTCCACCACGTCGTCTTGCCACAACATCAATCGCGCACGCTGCGGTTGTCGGGTGTTCAGCGCCTCGAGCACTGCCTCGTCGCTTGACAGCACGCCGTGCAGCCCTTCCGGCAGGGCAATGAGGCTGCCGGCCTGCTCTCTCGGCCAGTAGTATGTCACGGCGAAGTTATCGCGCGACATTATCACGAGGTCGCCTGGCTCAAGCGCTTCCACCACATGTTGAACGGCGCCGCGGGTGTCTTCGCGCTGAAGCGCTGGATCGCTCAGGTAGGCGCGAAGCGCGGGCAGCCACGTCGCGCCAATGAGCAGCAGCGCCGTGACGCCCGAAGCAATGGGCGCGATGCGACGGACTACGGGCGACGAGTGGCCGGTACCCAATGCGCCGGACGCGCCGAACAACGCGCATGCCATCGGCGCGACGTAGATCAGGTAGCGCGGGTGAAACACCGAGCGGTAGGGATAAACGACGCGCACGGCGACCGTCGCGGCCAGCAACGACCCGACGATCAAGGCGAGCAACACCGCCAGCTCGCGCCAGCGATGCTGAGACGCCATGCCGGCGATGCCCAGTGCGCCGGCGCCGGCCAGCAGCCATGCCCAGCCGTTAGGCAACGGCCAGCTCAGCCCACCGCCGGCAAAGCTGCGCATCCACTCCAACAGCCGGCCGCTGATCGTGTTGAGGGGGAAGGAGAAGCCGTCGTCGTAGGCGAAGCCCACCGAAGCGATCAACAGCCAGGGGACGAGCGAGGCAATGACGCCGGTCGCAGCAATGAGAAATTGAAGATTGAACGTTGAAAACAGGGCGGGTTTATCGCGCTGCGACGCGATCAAGACGGCGAGGAAATGAGCCGGCAGCAGAAAGATGGCGTAGTAGTGACTGTAGATTGCAAGCGCCAAAAGCGCCGCCGACGCGATGAGATAGCGCCGATTCGGTGCTTCGCGCGTTTTGCGGCTTGCGTCCTGCGTGGCGCGCCGCAGCCAGCGCCATAGCCAATAGCTCGACGCGGTGCACAGCGCCGCGATGAGCGCATACATGCGCGTCTCCTGTGCATACCACACGGCGAACGGGCACACGGCATAGAGCGCCCCAGCGATGAGCGGCGCCAACGAGCGAAGCATGGCGGACGAACGCATCGGCGGTGGGGCGCCTTCGAGGCCGCGCAGCAGTGCATGCGTGAAAGTCATGCCCAGTGCGACAGCAGCTGTATCGGCTGCGGCGGAGATGAAGCGCAGGGCGAACTCTGATTGGCCGGCCAACCCGATCCAGGCGTGCAGCAGCGCGTAGTAGAGGGGCGGGCTGCGGTCGCCCGCCGTGGTCAGCGCCATTTCGACCAGCGGCATGCGCGCCAGGTGCCATGACCACCCTTCGTCAAACCATAGGCTTTGCTTGCCGAGGCCGTAGACTCGCAAGAGCCAGGCGCCAAGCAGTAAGCCCGCTGCAAGCACATACCCAGTCCTGACTCTCGAAACCAGTTTCGTTGGACTATTCAAAGCCGAGGCCCTGTTCTTTGAGACTTGTGTAGCGGTTGTGCGCGATGATGATGTGATCGAGCACCTCAATGTTCAGCAGCTTGCCGGCTTGCACGAGCGCCCGTGTGACGGCAACATCCTCAGCAGACGGCGATGGGTCGCCCGAAGGATGATTATGGGCAAAGATGATAGAGGCGCAATTGCTGCGGATGGCCTCACGGAATACCTCGCCCACGCGCACGCTGGCACCGTTCAAGCTGCCGCGGTAGATCATTGGTATACCCAACACGCGGTTGCGTGTGTCGAGCAGCACGATGCGCACTTCCTCCTGCTCTAGCAGGCTCATGCTCAGCATGAGCAATTGTGCCGCGTCGGCGGGCGTCTTCACCTGCGGGCGCGTATCCGGCGTGCTGAGCGCCAGGCGCCGGCCTAGTTCCAGCGCCGCTTTGATCTCGATCGCCTTGACCGGACCGATGCCATGCACCTGTTGCAGTTCGTCCAGGCTGGCGCGCGCTACGCCGTTCAGACCGCCGAATTTCATCAGCACATCCTCTGCCAGTCGGAGCGCGCTCACCCCCTCTGCGCCGCTGCGCAGGATGATGGCCAGCAGTTCGCGCTGTGACATACCCGTCGCGCCAATTTCCCGGAAGCGCTCGCGCGGGCGTTCGCCTTCGGGGATGTCACAAATGCGCGTGCGATATTCCGGCTGGCTGCCGGTGGCTTTGGCGTTGCTTGGCGATGGCCGAGTCGGGACGTCGCTCACGATGCGGGCAGTATAATCGTTGCTTGTCCGAGATCCATCCAAGACTTCCGGGTTTGGAGACTGTGGAAGTCTGTGGGCAATCATCTCGCCTATGGCCGAAAACATCAGCAGCCTGATCGTTGCTGCCGTCAGCCTGTGCGGCGCCATCGTTGTCGCCTTGCTTGCCGGCATGACGATCTGGACCTTCCGTGACATCCGCTCGCGCACGCGCGACCCATTCGTGCAGATCCTTGCCACCGTCATGGTCGGTGTCATCCCCATCGCCGGTATTCTTGTGTATTTCATGCTCCGCCCGCGCGAGACGTTGAGCGAGCAGTATGTGCGCGCATTGGAGGAAGAGTCACTGTTGGCCAGCATCGAGAATCAGGAGTTCTGTCCCACCTGCGGCCGGCGCGTGGATTCCGACATGCAGTTCTGCCCATCTTGCCATACTAAGCTGCGTAACGCATGTCCGAACTGTGGGCGCGCTGCGCATCTCTCGTGGGACTTGTGCCCATACTGTGGCAGCGGTCTGACGCCCGAGATGCCCGCTACGACAGTAGCCCGGCCGCAGCCGAAGCGCGTGAGTGCCACGACAGCACCGCAAGTGCCTGCACCGGCGACTGCAGGGGTTGCGCAGCCACAGGCGGCCAAGCCCAGCCTCCTGGATCGGATGAGCGAAGCGGTCGGTGGGATGGTGGACAAAGTGACCTCGTTCGCAGCGCCGTCCGCGCCGAATGGTCAGCCTGGCAACGATGCCGAGGAGATGCCAGCGCCCCCGCCTGTCGCAAATGTGAATGCCAGCGCCAGCAACGGCGTGCCGCCTCATCCCAAGCCGGCGAAGAAACCTGCCGTTAGCCGGGAGGAATTGGAGTAGCCGGCGTCATCGCTTGCCCCATGCCGCTCTCCAACCAGCAAATCGCCGCCATCTTCAACGACATCGCCGACCGTCTCGATATTCAGGGCGAGATCGTCTTCAAAGTGCGCGCCTATCGCACGGTTGCCGAGAATATCCTCAATGTCCCGCGCTCGGTGGCCGAGCTGTGGCAGGAGGACGCGCTCGATCAAATCCCCGGCGTTGGCAAAGAGATCGCCGCCAAGATTGACGAGCTGATGCGCACCGGCCGGCTGGCCTTCTACGAGCGCCTGCGCGACGAAGTGCCCGACGGCGTGGCGGCCATGTTGCGCGTGCCGAACGTCGGACCGAAGCGCGTCAAGGAATTCTGGGAGAGGCTCGGCATCACCAGCGTGGACGACCTGGAGGCTGCCGCCCGGGCCGGCAAGCTGCGCGACTTGCCGCGCATGGGCGAGAAGGCCGAGCAGAAAATCCTGGCTGGCATCGAGTCTATGAAGCGCCGCACCACCGGCCGCATGCGCCTGGGCGATGTGCTGCCCATCGCTGAGCGCATCGTCGCGGCGCTGCGTGAAGCGCCGGGTGTACAAAAGGCTGAATATGCTGGCTCGCTGCGCCGCGGCAAAGAGACGATTGGTGACTTGGATATCCTTGTCGCCGCTGCTGATCCCGCGCCGGCCATGCGGGTCTTCCTGACACAGCCTGGCATCGCCGAGGTACTCGCTGCAGGCGAGACCAAGAGCAGCGTTCGGCTGGAGAATGGCCTGCAGGTGGATGTGCGCGTTGTGGAGCCGCGCGTGTGGGGCACAGCGTTGCAATATTTCACCGGCAGCCAATTGCATAACATCAAGGTGCGTGAGCTGGCGCAGAAGAAAGGCTTGACGCTCAACGAATACGCCGTCTCGAAGTTAGGCGGCAAAGACAGCGCAGAAAGCGGTGAAACGTTCGAAGACGAGCCGGCGCTATACGCCCGCTTGGGTATGGCTTACATCCCGCCGGAGCTGCGCGAAGACCGCGGTGAGGTGGAGAAGGCGCTGGAGTTGGGCCCGGGGCGCGTCGTGATGCCCGACCTGATTGACCTGCACGACCTGAAGGGCGACCTGCAGATGCACACCACCTGGAGCGATGGTGCCAGCGATGTGATGAGCATGGCGCGCGCTGCGATCGCGCTGGGCTACGAATACATCCTGATCACTGACCACACTGCCGGTCTTGGCGTGGTGAACGGGCTGACGCCCGAGCGCATCACGCAGCAGCGCAAGGAGATTGATCGGGTCAACGCGCAGCTCAAAAAGGAAGGCCTCAAGTTCCGCGTGCTGCAGGGCGCCGAGGTGGAAGTGAAGAGCGACGGCTCGCTCGACCTGCCGGACGAGGTGCTGGCCCGGTTGGATCTGGTGCAGGCATCCGTGCATACGGCGCTGACGCAGCCGCGCGAGAAGATCACCGCGCGCGCCATTAAGGCGCTGCAGAACCCGCATGTGAACGTCCTTGGCCATCCCTCCGGTCGGCTGCTTAACGAGCGCGAAGGCGCGGACTACGAGTGGGAAGCGTTGTTCCGCGCGGCGCTCGAATACAACGTCGCCCTGGAGATCAACGCCGATCCCAGCCGACTCGACCTGAACGACGTGCTGGCGCAGCGCGCTGTCGAACTGGGCTGCAAACTTAGCATCAGCACCGATGCGCATTCGCCCGATGGTTTGGGGAATATGATCCTGGGCGTCACGGTGGCGCGCCGCGCATGGGTGACTCCTGGTTCGGTAATCAACACCTGGCCGTTGACCAAACTGCTCAGGTGGGCGGATAAGTCGCACGTGTGACCTAAGTCATTGTCGCTGCCAGAAGCTCACCTACTATCTCCACCACATTCGAAAGCATTTCCACTTTGGTGTGGAGGAGGTACTCATGTTCAACAAGCGCACTCCCGTGATCGCCGGGGCGCTCGCTTTACTCTTTATTGCCCTGTTGTTCATCGTCGGTCGTTCGCTGACCGCGCCTGGCGCGCCGCCGGTGACTGTTGTGCCCCCCACCATGGCGCCTCAAGTGCAGGCGACGCCGCCAGCGAAAGCCGAAACCGTGAGCCAGCAAACTCAGGAAGTTGTCGGCAAGCCGCCGGGCCTATACGACGCCGAGTTGGCCATCTCGGCTATGCAGAAGGGCGGCTGCGGCGCATGTCATATCATCCCCGGCGTGCCAAGCGCTGCCGGCACGATCGGTCCCAACTTGACCGACGTCGCCACCATGGTACAGGCGCACCTGCAGGAGGGCAAATACACCGGCTCGGCCAGGACCGTGGAGGAGTTCCTACATGAATCCATCGTTTCTCCCGATGCCTTTCTCGCGCCGGATTGCGGCGGCGTACCCTGCCAGAAAGGGTTGATGCCGGGCAACCTGGCGAATGTGCTCACAGCCGACGAAATCAGCAGCATTGTGGCCTACCTGATGCGAAGCCCGCAGGAAGCTGCGGCTAAGCCGGAGCCGCCAAGTGCTGTGCAGCCTGTGTCTGTTGCCGCGGGTGAAGCGCCCACCCTCACCGATGCTGAGTTTGCCTGGGCAAAGCAGACGTATTTCGAGCGTTGTGCCGGCTGCCACGGCACATTGCGCAAAGGCGCCACCGGCCCCGCGCTCACCTCTGATAAGACGTTGCCCAAAGGCACGCTCGCGCTGTCTACCATCATCTTTAACGGCACGAACCGCGGTATGCCAGACTGGGGTAAGCAGGGATTCCTGTCCCAGGCGCAGACCGAGGTGATGGCCAAGTTCCTGCAAAACGAGCCGCCCGCGCCTCCGGAGATGTCGCTCGCGCAGATGAAAGCCACCTGGAAGCAATTCGTCCCACCGGCCGACCGTCCGACGGCGGTGCAAACCGACCGCGACTGGCGCAACTATTTCGTTGTCACGCTGCGCGACGCTGGTAAAGTAGCGGTGATTGATGGCGACACGTATGAAGTTGTCGAGACGGTGGATACCGGCTATGCCGTGCACATCACCCGCATGTCAGCCACCGGCCGCTACGCCTACGTCATCGGGCGCGATGGTAAGTTGGCGATGGTGGACTTGTGGCCGGAGAAGCCGCAAAAAGTGGCCGAGGTGCAGGTGTGCTACGACGCGCGCTCGGTCGAAGTCAGCAAATACAAGGGCGAGCTAGGTGACTTCACCAACAAATATGCCATCGTCGGTTGCTACTGGCCGCCGCACTTCGTCATCCTCGATGGCCAGACGCTCGAGCCGTTCAAAGTCGTCAGCACGCGCGGCTATACCGTGGACGCTAACGAGTTCCATCCCGAACCGCGCGTGGCCAGCATCGTTGCCTCGCACTTCAAGCCGGAATGGATCGTCAACGTGAAGGAGATCGGCCAGATCTGGTTGGTGAACTATGCCGATCCGCGCAACCCGACGATCAAGATGATCGAGGCGGCGCCTTTCTTGCACGACGGCGGGTGGGATGTGAGCAAGCGTTACTTCCTGGTAGCGGCCAACCAGTCCAACAAAGTGGCTGTGGTGGACGCGAAAGAGAGCAAACTCGTCGCGATGGTGGACACGCCGGCCGTGCCGCACCCGGGACGCGGTGCGAACTGGGTGGATCCGCAATACGGACCGGTGTGGAGCACCTCGCATCTGGGCGACGCAGCCATCACGTCCATCGGCACCGATCCCGAAGGCCATCCTGACGCCGCGTGGAAAGCTGTGCGCGTGACGAAGTTGCCAGGCGCCGGCAGCTTGTTCATCAAGACGCATCCCAAGAGCCAGTGGATCTGGGTGGACATGACGCTCAACCCCGACCCGGTGCTGGCACGCACGATCTGCGTCATTGCCAAAGCGCAGCCCGACCGCACGTACAAGTGCTGGGAGGTCGCCAGCTACGGACGCGCCGTTCACTTGGAGTACAACCAGCAAGGTGATCAGGTGTGGGTGAGCATGTGGGGCGATGCCAGTAAGCCCGGTCAAACCGGCGAGATCGTGATCTACGACGACGCGACGCTGCAGGAGAAAGCGCGCATCCCGAATCTGATCACGCCGACGGGCAAGTTCAACGTAAACAATACGGTGGAGGACATCTACTGACGCAGACCGGCTAGAACCAGAGGCAGCAGAGCCCGGGTCCTTTGGGGAGCCCGGGCTCCTTTTTGAGTAGACCGAGTATCGGTTCTGCGCCTGACAGGCGTGCATAAAGCGCGGCGCGGCGCGTTTATCATCGCAGTTCATGCGCAGCACCGACGTCCAACTCAGCCGCCAGCGCTTGAGCGCAGTCTTCTGGCTTGCCGTCGCTTCGCTCATCTGCCTGAGCATGTGGACGGCACGCGTCGTCTACACCGGTTCGATCTCCTATCGCTTCCTGCTGTGGAACCTCTTCCTGGCATGGATTCCGCTGCTGTGTGCGCTGATGGTCGAACGGACGCGTGGGCTACTCGCCTTCGCGTGTAGTGTGGCCTGGCTGTTATTCTTCCCCAATGCACCCTATATCATCACTGATTTGGTACATCTGCGCGACCACGGCCGCTGGATGTTCTGGGTCAATCTGATCACCCTGTTGTCGTTCGCCATGACCGGCCTGCTGCTTGGTTACCTCTCCCTATATGTGATGCAAAAGCAGGTAAGACGGCGCTTTGGTGCGGCGACCGGCTGGGCGTTCGCCCTCAGCACGCTGGGATTGTGCAGCTTCGGTATCTATCTGGGTCGCTTCGGGCGATGGAACAGTTGGGACGTGGTGCTTGAGCCGGTCTCGCTGTTGCGCGACATCTGGTACATCATGCGGCATCCCATCGGCAACTGGGAGGTGTTCGCTATCTCGGCGCTGCTAGCGACGTTCCTGGTCGGCACATATCTGGTGCTGTATCACTTTGCACGATATACACCCGATCCCATTCAACCGGTTCGGCAGCCCGCTGATGGCTGTTGAGGGAGGTGACGTCGTTCGTATAAACGGTGTATTCCCCAGACGGACGAACTAGCCTGCGCCGGCCTGGCTCACTCACATCGCGCAGCGATCGGCAATTGCGCTACGCAGGACAAATTGACCCATGGCCCTGCGACTTTGAGTCGCTGTGCAGAGTTGCGTCCACCATTGCGTTTTTGGCTGGGTGCTCGAGCAATGCTCTAATGGAGGACATGACGACTACACCGCTTCTCATGGAGACCGATCGCTACTTCTCACCCGATCCTGCCGTGCGTGACGTGGCGCGCATACTCTACGCATCGGTCGCCGCGCTGCCGCTGGTCTGCCCGCACGGCCACGTGGCCCCGCGCGTCTTTGCCGATCCCGATTACAGCTTTGGCACGCCGGCCGACTTGTTCATCATCCCCGATCACTACGTTGTGCGCATGTTGTATTCGCAGGGCGTGCCGATGGAAGACCTGCTGCCCACTGCTGAGGAAGCTCACATGTCGGCGGAAGATAAGGCGCGTCGCCACCGCGCGATCTGGCAGACCTTCGCGGATCATTTTCACCTCTTCCGCGGCACCCCCACCGGTCTGTGGATTCGCGACGAGTTGCGCGACATCTTCGGCATCCAGGAAAAGCTGACCGGCGCGAACGCGCAGGACATCTACGACCGCATCGCAGAAAAGCTTGGGCAGCCCGACTTCCGCCCGCGCGCGCTTTATGCCCGCTTCAACATCGAGGTGTTGTGCACCACTGACGCCGCGACCGACCCGCTCGAACATCACCAACGCATTCGACAATCGGCATGGGGCGGGCGCATCTTGCCCACCTTCCGGCCCGATGGCGTGATCAACCTGGATGCGCCCGCCTGGCGCGCCAACATCGAGCGGCTGGCCGAGTCGAGCGGCATTTCGATCACCCATTACGCCTCATTCCTCGCCGCGATTGAGCAGCGCCGCGCCTCCTTCAAGGCGATGGGCGCCGTGGCCACCGATCATGCGGCGCTCACGCCGTTCACCGTCCTGTTGAGCGAGCGCGAGGCCGACGCGATCTTCCAGCGCGCCCTGCGCGGCGAGGTCATGCCGGACGACGCGCCCCGCTTCACGGGTCACATGCTGATGCAAATGGCGCGCATGAGCGTCGAGGATGGCCTGGTGATGCAACTGCACGTCGGCGCGCTGCGCAACCACAATCGCGCCGTGCTCGAGCGCTTCGGGCTGGACAAAGGCGCCGATATTCCGATTGCTACCGAATACACGCGCAACCTACAGCCGCTGCTGAACGCCTTTGGCAACGATCGGCGCTTTCGGCTGATCCTCTTCACCCTGGACGAGGCGACCTACGCGCGTGAACTGGCCCCGTTGGCCGGGCACTACCCCGCTGTCCGGCTCGGCCCGCCGTGGTGGTTCCACGACTCGCTCAACGGCATGCGCCGCTTCTTCGATCAGGTGATGGAGACCGCAGGAATCTATAACACGGCCGGATTCAACGACGACACGCGCGCCTTCTGCTCCATCCCCGCCCGGCATGACCTGTGGCGGCGCGCGGCGTGCGACTGGCTGGCCGGGCTGGTCGTGCGTCACGTTATTGATGAGCAGGATGCCCATGAGATGGCGCGCGCTTTGGCCTACGACTTGACTAAGATTACCTATCGTTTATAATAGCAGTCAAACTTTGATTGATGCGCACTGTAAGTTTGTATTGATCTAAGTTGATACATTTGAGCATGGTGCGCTTCGACGGAGGTAAAGATGATTTCCGAACAAATGACATCTGCTTTGAACCAACAGGCTGCGGAAGAAGCCTATGCATCGAGCGTGTATTTATCCATGGCACTGTGGTGCGATGCTCAGGGCTACGAGGGTGCAGCGCACTATCTTGCAGCCAGCTCGCAAGAAGAGCGCGAACACATGGAGCAGTTCCTGCAGTACGTCGTGGATCAAGACAGTCCGGCCCGTGTGCCGGCTGTATCCGAGCCGCCCCACGAGTTCAACTCGCTGCCCGAGATCATGAAGTCCGTGCTCGAATTGGAGATGGATGTGGCGCGCAAAATTCACCACATCGTGGACCTGGCCATCACCGAGAAAGATCACGCTACGTGGAACTGGCTGCAGGAGTTCGTGGCCGAGCAGCGCGATGCCGAGATCAAGGCGCGCAATATCCTCGACCGCATTGAGGTGATTGGCACGGACGCCACCGGCTTGTATGAGATTGACAAGATGCTCGGCAAGATGGCCAAATCAGAGGAAGCGTAGCGCGCCGGCGGTCAGGCTGCTCCGCGCAGTCTGACCGCTGCGGGCAATATAATCCAACGCGTGGCTGCTTTGGGCTTCTCCGTCCGCCGCGCGTGGCTGAACCTCCGGAATCGCTGGCGCAGGCGGCGCAAGTTCCCTCCTTTCGTCATCTTCCCTCTGGAAGGCGAAATTGTTGAGTTGCCGCCTTCACGGCCGGAGCTGCCGCTGTTTCTCGCGCGGCTGGTGCCGATGCCTTCGGGGCCGCTCAGCGTAAGCGAGTTGCGTCGCACCTTCGAGCGGCTAGCACTCGACCCACGGGTGAAGGGCGTAGTGCTTCGGATCGAGTGCATGGCCAACCCGGCGGTCTATCAGAGCTTGCGAGATCTGCTGATGCGCTTTCGCAACAGCGGCAAACGCCTCGTCGCCTATGCAGAATCGCTCGGCCCCTTTCAGTATTATCTGGCATGCGCCTGCGATCAGGTAGTCATGCCGCCCAGTGCCGAGTGGAATGTCCTCGGCTTCTACAACGAATATCTCTTCCTCAAGGATGCGCTTGATCGCCTGGGCGTTGGCGTAGATGTGGTGAACGTCTCGCCGTTCAAGTCTGCCGGTGATATCTTCTCGCGCAACGACTTCTCGCCCGATTCGCGCGCACAGGCCGAATGGCTGCTGGATGCGCGCTTCGACGCGCTCGTGCGCGGTATCGCCGAAGGCCGGAATCTCAGTCCGGAGCGTGTGCGCGAGTTGATTGATTGCGCGCCCCTGAGCGCTCGGGAAGCAGTGCAACATGGCCTGCTCGATGCAGCGCTCTATGAAGATGAACTCGAGCGCTTCCTCATCCCCGAACCGCCCGCGGCGGTGGATGGGCGCATCGCGCGTTTGGCGCAGCGCATCGAGAAGGTGGCGCCTGGACTCGCTGACGACCTGCGTCGCGCTCAACACGCGGCTGCCGAGCGGGCGCAGCGCGCCTGCATCAACTTAGAGGAAGTGCGCAGGTCGTTGCTCATCCCCATCGTCGAATATGCGCCTAGGGTCGTCGGTGTGGTGAAAGTCGAGGGACTGATCGTGCCTGGCACCAGCCGGCGTTTGCCCATCCCGTTTCCGCTGACCGGCGAGCAAATTGCCGGATCGAGCAGCATCGCGCAAGCCATCCGGCGCGCCGAGGCAGATGACCATGTTGCCGCGGTGATCCTCTACGTGGATTCCGGCGGCGGTTCGGTGTTGGCGTCCGACCTGATCGCGCGCGAGGTGCGCCGCCTGCGCGCCAAGAAGCCGGTCGTGGCTTACATGGGCGGAACAGCGGCATCGGGCGGCTACTATGTGTCGGCGCTTGCGAATTGCATCGTCGCTCAGCCGCTGACCATTACCGGCAGCATCGGGGTCATCGCGTTCAAGCCGAACACGCGCGAGGCGTTCGAGAAGCTCGGCGTGCATCGCGTTGCGCTGCAGCGTGGCAGGCGCGCCGCGCTATTTAGCGACGCCGAGCCGATGGATGAGGAATCGCGCGCAGTCTTCGCCGGCCTGGTTGCGCGCGCTTATGAGGACTTCAAACAATTGGTGGCGGAAGGGCGCGCCATTGCGCCGGAAGCCCTGGAACCCATCTGCGGCGGGCGTGTGTGGACCGGCGCGCAAGCAAAGGATCGCCGGTTGGTGGATGCGTTGGGGGATTTCACCGTGGCATTGGAGAAGGCGCGTGAGCTGGGCGGCTTGCCGAGCGACAAACGCGCCGCTGCGGTTGTCATCACGCCCCCGCGCAGGGCGATGCTGCCCCCGGCCTTTTTGGCGGTTGCGCACCCGGCGCGCGTCGCCTTCGATGGCTTGCGCGAGCTGTGCGAGTTGCTGATTGAAACGAGCGTGTGGGCGGTGTCGCTTTGGTTCGGCGGCGTCACGCGCTAGAGCGGTCGAGCGCTCGCATGCCTGCCGTGACGATCTAAACGCGCGTGTGGCCGTGTGCGCTGTGCCGTCACTTCACGCGCCACTCGCCGTCAATCGTCTCTGGGTTTTTCGCGCGGCCGGCGTCGGTGGATGAATAAAACTCGCGGCCCTCGATCTGGGCGCGGTGTTCCTCGACGACGTGCGTCGGGCACATCGCAATGAACGATTCGATGCCTACGAGCAACACACCCAGGTCGTCCAGTTGGCCGAGCAGCGGCGCGATGTCGGGGACGAAATCCACGGGTGACACCACGTAGAGCGCCGCAGCAATCGGCAGCACCTTGAGATAGACAGGCACACGCGGGTCGCGCAGCAAATGCCAGACCAACCGCGCGCGGTTGATCAGCGCCTTGAATACCCCTACCTGGGGTGTGACATTTTGATCGTTCGACACTTCGCCCTCCTTTCTTACTCGTTCGTCGCGCGCTTCATCGGCTGCTAACGCAAGCAGCGTATTCAAGCAACGCTGGATGAGCGTTAGCGGCGATCACCGCGCCGATATGACGCTGCGCGTTCGATATTCTAGCGTGGAGCCCGGCGCCGAGGCGCGCGCAGCGCTGTGTTCTTCCCGACATCGTGCCGACAAATGAAGCGCCCAACGCGTCCGGAACGCGTTGGGCGCTGCCGAGCGGGTCATAGACGCCCCGCCCTCTTGCTTGTGCGCTTTGACGACTCACTCACTGCGTTGTCTCCTCTGCGCCAGGATGCGCGCCTGGGCGATCCAATCGGCGTAGTTCGGTTTGCGCAGTTTGGTGGGCGGGCAGATCTCCATCAGCCGTTCGATTGGCGTGTTGGCCAGCGCTTCATACGTGCAGATGCCGGCTTCATAGAGCCTGCGCTCATACACGCTCCCGATACCCTCAAGCGGCTCGAAGTCGTCGGGCTCTGCACCTTGCCACACGCGCCCGACCGAATTCGTCTCTACTGCCAGGCGCCGCGCGTCGGTGCGGATCGCTTCGAAGTCCACGCGCAACAACTGCCGGTCGTCTAATTCGAGGATGCGCTTGAAGTCATCGTCGGTGAGGTTGGCCAGCTCCCAGAACGTGCCGATGCCGGCGGCATACAACCGCTGCTCGAAGACCGAGCCAATGCCTTTGGTCATCGCAAGGTCTTGTGGGCATTCGGAGGGGCGGACCTCGCTGCCAGCCTCGACGGCGGCGCGCATCGCCACCTCTTTGGTCTGCTTCACATACTCGCGTATGAGTGTCAGCCGTTCATCGGAGGCTGTCTCGGCGACAGGCGCCGTCGCTCTGGCCTCCATTGTCACTTTGAGCGCGTCGCGTTCGGCGATCACCGCGTTCAACTGATCCTGTAGTTCGGCCAGTTGTGCGCGGAGTTCGACAAGTTCGCTTTCGCCATCTGCTTCGGTTGCGGGCTGCTCAGCTAATCGCGCAGTTAACTCGTTGTTTGTAGTGGTCAACGCTTCGAGCTTGGTCTGCAGTTCACTGAATTCGACTTCGCGCGCTTGCAAGGCGTTCTTCGTCGCTTCCAATCGCGCGTTCAGTTCGGCGATGGCTGCGTCCTTAGCTTCGAGTTGAGCGGTCAGATCGGTCTGGGCTTCGCCCTCAGCGCCGGTAGCGACCATGCCCAGCGCCGCAGTGCCGACAGCGATCTTCGCTGCGCTCGGAGCCGCCGGACGCCTACCGTCTTCTTGCTCTGCCTCGAGTTGCTTCAGGCGCTTGTTCAATTCATCCAGCCGTGCTTCCAGGTCAGCTTTCGCTGTGGAGATCGAATCGATCTGGGCGACCAGATTGGCCTTGGCCTGGTTGGCGGCGTCCAGCTCACTCTGGACCACAGCGAGTTGGTCGTTTAGCTTCGCGAACTCGGCGTCTTTCTCTTGCAGCCTGGCTTCGAGTTCGGCTTTGACCTGAGTGCTGGCCTCCAGATCGGTCTGCAACTTAGCCAGTTGCTCATTCAGGCGGGCGAGCCGGGTGTTGCTCTCCTGCAGCCGGGCTTCTGCACCCTCCCTGGCCTGCTTCAGGCCATAGGTGCTGGACTTGAACAACACCAGTTTGCTCTGCAGGTCAGCGGGAATCTCGCCTTCCGGCACTTCGAGCTGCGTGCGCAACCAGGCGTCGAGGTCAGCCTCGATGGTGGAGAGGCGAGCGCGGAGGTCGCCGAGTTCGGCGGTTTCGGCGTCGATCTGGGCGGCGAGGGAAGCCTTGGTCTGGTCGAGGTCGGCGAAGCGGGCCTTGAGCAGGCCGAGCTTGGCGGCGAGGTCGGGTGCGGGCTCACCCTCGGGGAGCTCGATCGGGCCGAGCAGGGCGTCGAGGTCAGCCTCGATGGTGGAGAGGCGAGCGCGGAGGTCGCCGAGTTCGGCGGTTTCGGCGTCGATCTGGGCAGTCAGTTCGGCTTTTTTAGCGATCTCTGTGTCCAAGTCGGCGCAGAGCGCATCGTATTTCTTTTGTAGTTCCTCCAGCTCCGTCGTACGCGCTTGGAGCTGCGTCTCTAACTCAGCCTTGTTGGCGAAGACGGCGTCGAGTTCGGCCTTGAGCGCGTCGAGTTGCGACTGTAGTTCCAGGGTTGGCTCGCCCTGTTGCGTCGCTTCAGCCGGCGCAGCACCGCCGGCAACGAGCCCCATTGTTTGGGCTGGGGTGATGCCTTGCTGCTCGATTGTCTCGGAAAGAATCTGTGAGGACTGCACCTGCAGGTGCGTCAGCCGATCCTCGTATTCCTTGGTGCGCTTCTCGTACATGGCGACGAGTTCTGCACCAGCGAAGGCGAGTGTAGCAAGTCCGTCGCGCAGGGAGAGAATTTCGTTCTGCAGTGCTGCGGTGCGCGCTTCGAGTTCTGCCGTGGCTATCTGCGCCGCTGCACCGGCAGCGGGTGCGACCTCAGCGACCGCTGCTGGCTCCGCCGGAGCGATGAGTTCTCCCTGCACTTCGGCTTCGTCCACGATCACTTCGGTCTCAACTTTGGGCGGTGCCGTCAGCGTGGCCTGGAATCCAGCGGCATCTTCTTCGGTGGTCTTAGCCGCGAATTGGGCACGCAGTGCAGCGATCTCGCGTTCTGTTTCCTCGGCTGCGATGCGAGCGCGCAGCTCATCGGCTTCTGCCAACGCTTTGGCCAGTTGTGCTCTCAGCTCGTCCAACTCGGCATGGCACTGGCGCAGCTCGACTTCGAAGGCAGGGCGATCCGTGGTAGCTGCGCGCAATTCATCTTGCAGCTGCGCGATGGTCACAGTGAACTCTTCTCGCCCTTGTTCGGCCAAGCGCAACTTTTCTTCGAGGATGCCGATGTTGGCGTTGAGCGTATTGATGTGCGAGTCCTTGACAACCAGCTCGGACTGCGCGTTAGTGAAGTCGAGCTTGGCGCTCTCTGCGGCTGTCTGCGCTGTTCGCACGCGCGACTCAAGCTCACTGATGATCCCACTCGCCTGGCCTCGCGCTAAGAGCAAGCCGATGATGAGGCCGATGATGAGTGCGGCGATCAGTAGAAGGATGTTGATATCCATAAGCTCTGCTCCTGGATGTACGGGGGCCAAACCGGCGCCTTCCGCATCATTTGGCTAGTAAGCAGTTAGTTCTCGTCGGGCACTGGCAGTCCGGCTTCGCTCAGACGAGATTTCAATGCATTGATGTATGCCATCGCCTTGCTCAACGAGTCCTCCTTCATCTTGATGAGGGTCGAGGTGTAGAGCGCAAGTTCGGCGGCCACGTCGTTACGGGTGCGGGCGAGTTTGGCTTCCAACTCTTCTTTCACAGCACTGCTCGTTTCGACATCCTGGCGCAGCTTTTGTGCACTGGCGGCGAGCGAGTTGAGCTCTGCCTCTTTGCTGCCTAATATGCCGATGATCGAATCGTAGTTGGTCTTCATCGTCGCGATTTCGGCGTTGGCGCCGTCGAGCTGTGTGGTCAGTTCGGCAACGCGGGCTGTCGCTGCATCGAGTTGGCTGCGGATCTCGGCGAAGGCGGATTTCATTTGCTCCAACTCGGTTACCCGCTCGCTCAGGTGGGTCTCCAGGCCGGCTTTCTCCTCCGTCAATGACTGGATGCTGGCTTCGAGGGCAGCTTTCTGTTCCTTGAGCGCCTGGACGTTGGCTTCCAGGCTGTCCTTTTCGTCGCTGAGTGCCTGGACGTTGCTCTCCAACGTGGTGACTAGGCTGCGGGAGTCCAGCAGGCTGGCTTCAGTCGTGCGGATGTTGGCCTGCAGCGTTTGCACTTGGCTGCGTGTGTCGTTAAGGTCCCGTTCGGCGCTTCGGAATTTCGCGTCTAGGTCACGGATGCGGCTCTCGGCTTCTGCGACGCGCTGGCGATAGGGAATGACGGTAAAGAGCACGCCGATGATTATGCCGATGATCGCAGCGATGACGAGGGGTAACCAATCCATATTTCCTCCTTAGGGGCTTTATAAGGGAACTGTGTGAAAAACTGATTTGGAGTTTGAACGAGTACGAGGCAAATGTCAATGAGTTTGCTGGAAGTTGTTTGCAAAAAACTATTTGTGCTGGAGATCGATGCGTGTCGCGGGCTACAATAATGTAACCATGGATCAAGGGTTCAAGGCGCTCGTCATAAGCGAGCGGTCTGAAGGTGGGTTCGAACGGTCAGTGAGGACGCGCCGGCTCGCCGATCTGCCGGCGAACGACACGCTGATCCGCGTGCACTATTCGTCACTGAACTACAAAGATGCGCTCTCGGCTGCGGGCAACCGGGGGGTGACACGCCGCTATCCGCACACGCCGGGTATTGACGCCGTTGGCGAGGTCGTCGAAAGCGCGAACGCGGACTTCAAGTCTGGCGATGCAGTCATTGTCACCGGCTACGACCTGGGTATGAACACACCGGGCGGCTTTGGCCAATACATCCGCGTCCCGTCAGCATGGGTGGTGCGGAAGCCGGAGGGTTTGACCTTGCGCGAAAGTATGGTGCTGGGCACGGCGGGCTTTACAGCCGCGCTCAGCGTGCATCAACTCCAGCGCCACGCGCTGATGCCGGAGCAAGGCGACGTGTTGGTAACTGGCGCGAGTGGTGGCGTGGGCTGCTTGACCGTTGCTATCCTGAGCAAGTTGGGATACCGCGTTGTTGCGGCGACGGGCAAGGCCGATGCCGGCGACTGGCTAAAACAGCTTGGCGCCCAGGAGATCCTGTCCCGCGACGATGTACGCGACGCGAGTGGTAAAGCGCTGTTGAAGGAGCGCTGGGCCGGTGTGGTGGATGCCGTCGGCGGGGATATCCTCGCGACAACCATCAAGGCGACGAAGCGCGGTGGCTGCGTGGTGTGCTGTGGCAATGTCGCGTCGCCCGAGTTGCACGTCACCGTGTATCCGTTCATCCTGCGCGGCGTAACCTTGCAGGGCGTGGACTCGGCCGAAACGCCGATGGCACTCCGGCTGCAGATGTGGCACAACTTAGCAAACCCGTGGAAACCATCGCCGGCAGCGTTCGAGGCCATCGCACAGACCGTCACGCTCGATGGGCTTAGTCCAATGATTGATGCCATCTTACATGGTGGAATACGCGGGCGGGTTGTGGTGGATTTAGGTGATTGATTAAGTTGGAGGCGTGATGACGGTCGTTCAGATTTTCAACCAGTATTCGTTTCTCCTGCTGCCTGCGATTGCTCTGGCGATTGTGGCAGTGGTGTTGACCCGCCAGCGAGCCAGGCCGATTTTCTGGGTGGTGTGGGGTGTGGCCTTGGTTGGCGTCGTTGCCTATACGCTGATTAGCCGTGTGCCCCAGACGGCCACGGTGAAGTTAGACACTGCAGCCGACATCCGCATTGCGATCCAGACGGCGGGTAAGCCTGTCCTGGTTGAGTTCTACTCCAATTACTGAAGCGCGTGCATCAGTGCGCGTCCGGCCGTGCGCCGGATCGAAGAGGAATGGAAAACCGGTCAGGTGCTGCTGCTCGACATGGCCAATCCTGGAACGCGTCAGTTCGCTGCTCAGGTTGGCTTTGAGTTCACGCCAACATTTATCTTGTACGACCCGCAGGGTAATGAGGTGCGGCGCTGGCGTCAGCCGCCGGAGCTGAGCGAGTTACCCTAAGCGGTGGCGTGGTGCGCTGCAGCTCGTAGGGGGATGCCCATGCGTCTTTAGCCCTCGATGGCGCACTCGATGTGTTCGAGCTGTGAGGTGACGTTGTGTTCGTCCAGCTCGATGGCAATCACATCAATCTGCCATTGGGCATCTTGAAGGCCGTGCTCGTCCAGGTAAGCCTGGGCTGTGGCAATCAGTTTGGCGCGCTTGCGGGGAGAGATGGTCTCCTGCGGTCGGCCGTAGGCGTCGCTGCGCCGCGTGCGCACCTCGATGAAGACGATCGCATTGCCGTGTTCGGCCACAATGTCCAGCTCGCCGTGGCCGTAGCGCCAGTTGCGCGCGCGCAAGACGTAGCCGTGCTCGGCGAGATGCCTGGCCGCAATGGCTTCGCCCCAAGCGCCGACGTCTCTGCGCTTTGCCATCAAGCCTCTTCTTCTGCCTCGGGTGGGTGCGCGGTTTCGCGCCCGGCGATCGTGGCGGCGATCATGCTGATGCCAAGGCTGACCAGCCCGAAGATGAGAATCAACCCAGGCCGGACATCTACTCCTGACACCTGGCCGCCGAGGACGAGCGTGGAGGCCACCAGCCCCATGATCGCGCCGACGCCCACCCACAGGCCGACAGCGGTGCCGAGCACTTTGCCGATGCGCGGATCGGTGAAACCGGTTGCGACTTTCCGACCTGCTATGATGGCAATGGTGGCGGCGGTTGCGAGATTGCCCCACCAACCGGCCGAAAGCGCCGCACCGGCCATGACAGCGTTGTTCCTCTCTAGCAGAGAGAGTATGAAGAGCTGAACGAGGATCGCGACCGTCGCCGTCGCGACGAACGAAATGATCAAATACCGCAAGTGCAGACGATTCATATCCCCACTCCCCACTTTCGCACGTTTGACTGACCACGGCTTCGTTGAGAAGCCGCGAGTCGCAAGTATTCAGTGTCTGAAATGCCGCACACCGGTGAACACCATGGCGATCCCGGCTTCGTCGGCAGCGGCGATGACCTCGGCGTCGCGCATAGCGCCACCGGGTTGCACGATGGCCTTCACGCCGGCTTTTGCGGCTTCGCGGATGCCATCAGGGAAGGGAAAGAATGCGTCGCTGGCCAGCACGGCGTTCTTCGCTTTGCGGCCGGCGCGTTTGGCGGCGATCTTCACGCAATCCACCCGGTTTGGTTGCCCCCCGCCGATGCCCACGGTCGCCATGACCCCGCGGCTTTCGCGGGCGATCACGATCGCGTTACTGCGCACGTGCTGGCAGGTCTTCCAGGCAAATTGCAGCACGCGCATGTCGTCATCGCTAGGTTGCGCCTGAGTTACCACGCGCCAGCGTGCGGAGACTGGATCGCCGCGATCCACCGTCTGGCGCAGCAAGCCGCCGGTGATGCTGCGATACTCATAGGCTGGCGCCGTCGTTGCGGTGGGGTCTTCGATCTCTAGCAGCCGGCAGTTCTTGCGATGGCTCAACATGGCCCTGGCTTCGTCGGTGAACCCTGGAGCGACGATACACTCAATGAATAGATCACCCATCGCCTCGACCGTTGCTGCATCCACTTCCCAGTTCGAGGCAATCACGCCGCCAAAGGCCGACACGGGATCGCCATTGAAGGCCGCTGTGTAGGCCTTGTGCAACTCATCGGCGCAAGCGATGCCGCACGGGCTGAGGTGCTTGACGATGGCGACTGTTGGCTGTTCAAAGTGCACGGCTGCGCGCCAAGCGGCGTCGAGGTCGAGTAGGTTATTGTAGGAAAGCTCCTTGCCCTGCAACAGCCGGCCACCCAGTGGGCCGGTGCATCCGTTGCTGTTTACGCTGAACAGTGTCGCTTGTTGATGGGGGTTTTCGCCGTAGCGCAGGTCCTTTACTTTGTGCAAGGTGAGGGTGAAGATCGGCGAATCGTTCGACTGGATTCCCATCAGGTAGTCGCGGATGGCGGCGTCGTAAGCAGCGGTATGCGCGAACGCCTTCAGCGCCAGTACCTCGCGCGTCTCCAGTGGGACGTTGCCATTGCGGGCGATGTCATTCAAGACCAGGTCGTAGTCGCACGGGTCACAAACCACAGCCACGCGTGCGTAATTCTTAGCTGCGGCGCGGATGAGCGCGACGCCGCCGATGTCAATGTGTTCGATCGCGTCGCGCAGCGTGACATATTTCTGAGCGACGGTTTTCTGGAAGGGATACAGGTTGACCACGACCAGGTCAATCATCTGCGCGCCGATACGTGTCAGATCGGCGCGATCTTCGTCCGTGTCGCGCGCCAGGATGCCGCCGTGGATGATTGGATGCAGCGTCTTCACCCGTCCTTCGAGGATTTCGGGCGAGCCGGTGAGTTGCTCGACGGTAGTGACGGGCAATCCGGCGTGCTGGAGTGCGCGGGCGGTGCCGCCGCTGGCGATCAGTTCGACGTTGTGTTGGTGCAAGCTGCGCGCGAATTCGATCAAACGTGTCTTGTCCGACACGGAGAGAAGGGCTCTCATGGTGCGCGCATTATAAGACCCACTCTCGTCCCACTTCCCTCCGCGCTAGCCCTGGTCGCGCGTTGTGAGTGATCCCCTTCACTTCCTCCCTGGCTTCCCAGTCGCGAGCCTTGGATCCCACCTCGCGCCTCCCTAGCCACGATCCTCGATTATCTCCCTGATCGCTGCCACGAGTAATTCGTGTTCCGCCTTATGGATGCGTTGTTCCAGATCTTTCAATGTATCGGTAGGGTGGATGGGTACATGGCGCGTCGCGATCACCGGTCCGGTGTCCACTCCTTCATCCACGTAGTGCACCATTACCCCGGTACGCTGGATCTCACCGCGCCGGAAGGCCTGGTATGCGGCTTCGATGCTGTGCGTTCCGGGGAATGTGCCGGGCAGTGCGGGGTGTAGATTGATGATCTTGCCGGCGAAGCGCCGCACGAAAGCAGGGCTGAGGATACGCATCCAGCCAGCGCAGACGATCAAGTCGGGCTGATATTGTTCGATCACCTCGGCCAGCACCTCGTCGTAACCGGCGCGATCGAGGTGCAAGTCTTTGTAAAATGGCAGCGGGATGGCCGGCACACCAGCGTCAATCGCCCGTTGTAGACCGAATGCGTCGGCCCTGTTGCTGATGACCGCTACGACCCGCGCCGGCAATTCTCCGCGCCGGCAGGCGTCGAGGATGGCCTGCAGATTGCTGCCGTAGCCCGAGATCAGGACGACCAAGCGTTTCACAAGCGTTGCGTGGCTATGCAGGCATCACTGTGTCTTGAAGCAATCCACGATCACATTGCGCGGGATAGTGGTTGTAGTGCCGTCTGACTTGACGACGTAGATCGTGAACAAGTAGTAGCCCTTATCGGGGATCGTGAATTGGAAAGTGCCGCTGGGCAATTGCAACGGCATGCGTTTGCCCACGGCGTCGCTCGGTGTGATGCTGGCGAGATTGCCGGCCGGGCAGTTCTCGAAGATGCCTGGACCTTGCTGGGTGGTGATCTCTAGTTCGGCCTTTGTCGCGCCGTTGATCTGCCATTCCAATGTTGCCGTCTTGGGTTGGCCTTGGTAGCCGAGCGGCACGTCCCCGATGTCGTCGCGTGGCGAGAAGCGCACGTTCTGGCTATAGGGCAGCACTGCAGAGGCTGGGATGGATGGGGTAGGTGTTGGCTGTGGCTCTGATGGCGTGGGCGCGGTCGTCGGCACAGTCCCTGGCGCGGCTGCGGTTGGCAGCGGCGGCGCGACGGCCACGGGGATGCTCGCAGCGTCGCCGGTCAGGTCCACCAATTGGCCAAACACCCAAGCGGCGCCCCCCGGTGCGCTGGCGAACTCGATCTGCCACCACTGGCCGTTGGCGCTCTTGCCCTTCACGGCGGCGGCGTTGACGCCTGTCGCCCTCAATTCGCCCACTTTCTGGTAAGCCGTGTCTGGTCCGGTGCGCACGTTGGCGAAGTCCTGCCCGGCCTTGAGTGTGACGAACGGCGCCTTCAGCCCAGCCGGATTGGTCGGCACGGTCGCAGCGGGTGAAATGGAAGTACTCGGCGTCACTACCGGCAGAGTCGTTGTCACACCGGTGACGCTGACAACGGGTGCGTATACCCAGCCAGCGCCGTCGACGCCGGCAGGGAAGTTGATCTGATACCAGGTGCCGTCGGCGTTCTTGCCGCGCACGGGCACGCTCTGGCCCTTGTTGATCTGACCGAGCAACCGCGCATTCAGGTCGGGGAGTTCGCGCACGTTGACGAAATCGTTCTCCGCGCGTGGGCTGAGCAGCACGCCGGCAGGAGGCGTCGTCGCGCTGGTGTCGGTGACTGTGGTTGTGTCCGTGATCGGCGCAGCGGCCGGCGTCTCGGTGGTAAGCGGCGCGGCAGTTGGGATCGGCGTTGGCTCAGCGGTCGGCGTCGCCGTTGGCGGCGGGGCCTGGATGGTGATGAAGATCGCGTCCGAAGCGATGACCGACTCGCCTTTGTCGTTGATACCCTTCAGTTGGATGACGCTGGTCCCGGCAATCTCTGCCGGCGCGATCCAAGCCACGCTAACGTCGAACTCGTTGGGTCGGCTGGCCTGATCTATGGTGGCGTATCGCTCGTTGTTGATGAACACATCCACCTGCTTCACTGTATTGCCTGTCACTTTGCCTTCGATCCGGACCTCGTCTCCGGCCTGGAATTGTGCGTTCGGCGGCGGCGATGTGATAGCCGCAGTGGGGAGCGGCGCAGGGCTGCCGCATGCCGCGAGTAGCACCATCGCGATCATGACCAGACCGATGAGGGGCTTTCGAGCGGAGATCTTCTTCATCGTCTTTATATTACGCGAGCATCGGCGATTCATCCTCGCGCTGTTGTCGCCCAGGCTCGCCTTCGTAGCCGAAACGACGGAAAGCAGGCTTGGCCGATTGTAGCGAATGGCATCAGCGTAGGCCGGCGTCGGTTGCGATGGATGATTGGATGGTGTGTTTTGGCGCGAATTGCCCAAGAATTTTAGCACCGGCGGCGGTGAGGAGCAGCGCGACACCGGCCAGCGTGAACCACCATCCCGGCCCTACGCCGACCGGGCTGCGGTAGAGCGCCTCGATGAATGGTTTGACCGCGAAATAACCGATGAGCGGCACGGCCGAGGTGATCGCGCAGGCAATGAGGCAGACCATGCGCGCCCATGCTGGAAGCTTACCAGTCAGGATGATCACCATGATGAGTGCAAAGGCACCCAGCGTAATGAAGAATTGCAGCCGGTAATCAGGGCTGGCGTAAGCAGTCAGGATGTGCGGATAGGCAGGCAGCCCCAGTGAGGCGATCAGCAGGGCGAACGCGCCACCAAGCGCACGCTGCGGCCAAGGGGCAGCGCGACCTGCTAGCGCCAAGAGAATAGATGCTGACCATAACGGAAGCAGAAACCACTCGTTGAGGAAGATGCCGGCGCCGGGCGTGGCGTTGGTCGAGATAGACAGGTCGTGACCGCTGCGCATCAGCGGCCCAACGGTATGTGTTGCCCAGGGCAAGAAGTGGCCGATCAGGAGCGCGAGCGCTGCCGTGAAATCGAGAACGGAGAATTGAGAATTGAGAAAGGAGAACCGCGTGTGCTCGCTCACCTTCCCAATTCTCAATTCCTCTTTAGGCAGGTTTCCGATTTCTGATTCAGATCTTCCCAAGTGCCTTGAGCACGTTGTTCGGGTTCATCGGCAACACGGTCATGCGCACGCCGGTGGCCTGATAGATGGCGTTGGCAATCGCAGCGGCTGGTGGTACAATGGGCACTTCGCCGACGCCCTTTACACCGAATGGGTGGTTGGGGTTGGGCACTTCGACGATCACCGCTTCGATCATGGGTAGGTCAAGCGCCGTCGGCATGCGGTAATCGAGCAGGCTGGCGTTCATCAGATGGCCGTCTTTGTCGTAGTAATACTCTTCGTTGAGCGCCCAACCGATGCCTTGCGCCACGCCACCGTGAATCTGGCCCTCGACGTAGCTGGGGTGGATGGCCCGTCCGACGTCCTGCGCAGCGGTATAGCGTAGGATATTCACTTTGCCCGTCTCGGTGTCCACCTCGATGTCCACCACGTGCGTAGCCAGCGCAGGGATAGCGCCCTTCGTGTCCAACGACACGCTCACGCTCATCGGCCCGCCGGTCTCGTCCAGCTTCGCGCACAGCTCCTTGAAGGTGATCTGCTTATCACCATAGGAATACACGTCGCCTTCGACGTTGACGTCGTCCGCCGGCACTTCCCACAGCACGGCGGCGCGCTGCTTCATCTCCTTGATGATCTCTTTGCCGAGATGATATGCGGCCATGCCGGAGCCATAGGTGGTGCGGCTGCCTCCCGTGCCGTCATTGTAGCCCACTGTCTGCGTGTCACCCACCATCGGCTTGACGTCTTCGTAATGGATGCCGAGCGTCTCGGCCAGCATCATCGCCAGCGAGGCGCGCGTGCCGCCGATGTCGGTGCTGCCTTCCAGGTAGGATACGGTGCCGTCGGGGTTGACCACGGCCGAGGCCGACGACTTACCATCCCAGTTGTACCAGAAGCCGCAAGCCACACCGCGCCCAACCTTCATGTAGGGCGCGCTGGGCTCCGGCAGCGGCGCGTCGTAGTGCGGATGCTTCTCGATGGCATCCAGCGTCTCGATGAAGCCGATCCGGCCGTAGACCGGACCGTCGGCGCGTCGGTCGCCTTCCTTGGCGGCGTTGATGCGGCGGAACTCGATAGGGTCCATGCCCAGTTTCTCGGCCAGCTCGTCTATCACCGTCTCGCCGGCGAACGCCGCGTTGGTGCCGCCAGGCGCGCGATACGCCTTGGCGGCCGGCTTGTTCACCACCACGTCGTAGCCGTCAATTTGCACGTTGTCGAGCTTGTAGGGCGCGAAGATCACGCCCATGCCTGCGCCCACCGGCGAGCCAGGAAAGGCGCCGGCCTCGTAAGCCATCCAGGCCTGTGCTGCGGTGATCTTGCCGTCTTTGCGCGCGCCCATCTTCACGCGGATGACCGAAGCGCTGGTCGGCCCGGTAGCCTTCAGCACTTCGTCGCGCTGCATCCACATCTTCACCGGGCGGTGGCCGGACTTGAGCGAGAGCAGGGCAGCCAGCGGCTCGAGATAAACCGGGAACTTGCCGCCGAAGCCGCCGCCGATCTCCATCGGGATGACGCGAATCTGCGAGAGCGGCACATGTAGGATTTCGCTTAGGTCGCGGCGCTGATCCCATGCACCCTGCGTGCTGGTCCACACGGTGATCTGGCCGTCGGCGTTCCACAGCGCCGTGCCATTCTGCGGCTCGATGTAGCCCTGGTGCACGGTGTTGGTGTGGAACTCGCGCTCGACGATCACGTCGGCCTCGGCGAAGCCGGCGGCCAGATCGCCGCGCGCGTGCTGGTCATGGCTGGCGATGTTGGTCGGCTTGTCGCTCACCACCTCGCCCAGTTCTTTGGTGCGCAAGTTGGGCAGCAGGATGGGTGCATCGTCCTTCATCGCGTCGAGCGCATTCAGCACCAGCGGCAGCACCTCGTACTCGACCTTGATCAGGGCCAGCGCCTCCTCGGCGATGTGGATGCTCGTTGCAGCGACCGCGGCGACGGGGTGGCCGTGATACAGCACCTTATCCTGCGCCAAGACGTTCTGGCTGAGATAGCTGTAGTTCACGCTGCCCTCGCCGCTCTTGGCTACCTTGTCCTCGGCGGGTTTGAGGTCTTTGCCGGTGATGACGGCCTTCACGCCGGGCAACTTCTCCGCCGCGCTGGTGTCGATCGAAAGGATGCGGGCGTGCGCATGCGGGCTGCGCAGCACCTTGCCGTAAAGCAAGCCCGGCAGCATCACGTCGGCGCCATACTGGGCGCGGCCGGTCACCTTGTCCACGCCGTCCGGTCGAATCACGCGCTGGCCGATGACCTTGAAGTGCTTGCCGTTTGTCTTCGCTTCTGTCTTCTCCACAATTGTTGTCATTTCCTCAGCCTCCAGTCTTTCTTCAAGGAGCGATGGTCGATGCGTGCACACTTAGGGTCACGCGGTCTGCTTCTCCGCGCGCATGATCTCTGCTGCGTCGAGCACGGCGCGCACGATTTTGTCGTAGCCGGTGCATCGGCACAGGTTGCCGGCCAGCCAGTAGCGCACCTCATGCTCGGTGGGGTTGGGGTTCTTGTCCAGCAGCGCCTTGGCGGCCACGATGAACCCCGGCGTGCAGATGCCGCATTGCAGCGCGGCGTCTTCCAGGAACTTTTGCTGCAGCGGGTGCAGTCCTTCCTTGGGTGTGATGCCCTCGATGGTCGTGATGGTCGCGCCGTTGGCCTCGACGCCCAGCACCAGGCACGAGTTCACTAACACGCCGTTCATGATCACGGCGCATGCGCCGCAGTTGCCGTTGTTGCAGCCCTCCTTGGCGCCGGTCAGGTTGAGCACGTCGCGCAGCACCTCGAGCAGGCTCTGGCGCGGCTCGCACAAGAACGACTTCTCTTCGTCGTTAATCGTCGCGGTCACTAGAACTTTGTTGGACATGATTTTGTAGAGTTGGTCGCCGGTAAAGGATTATGCCGATCACCGAATTGCCGGTCGTCGGTTGCCAATGTCGTTGCGAATTACGAATCGCCGCGCGCGCGTTCGATCGCTTTCAGCAATGCGCGCTTGGTCATGACATACGACAGGTGCTTGCGCTGTTCGGCGCTGCCGCGCATATCGGTAATCGGTCGCGCCGCGGCCTGTGCGGCCCGCGCTGCGGCCTCGATCGCCTCGTCCGAGACCGGCTGTCCGGCCAACGCTGCGCCGGCTTCCGGCACGAACAGCGGCGTAGGCGCGACAGCGCCGAGCGCAACGCGCGCGCCGACGAAGCGCATCTTATCCCCGTCGAGCACGACCACAGCACCCGCGCTGGTCACTGCGATGTCCATCTCGTTGCGCGGAATGAAGCGCAGATAGGCGGCACCGGAGTTCGACTTGGGTGGCGGCAGCTTGAATGCAACCAATAGCTCGCCCGGCTGCAGCACCGTGCGGCCCGGTCCCACGAAGAACTTCTCCAGCGGAATGGCTTTGGTGACATTGCGCGAGGCGACAATACAAGTCGTTTCATAGGCGATCAGGATCGGGATGGAATCGCCGGCGGGTGAAGCCGTGCACACGTTGCCGCCTAATGTCGCACGGCCCTGAATGGCAATGCCGCCGATCAGCGTTGCCGCGTCAATCAGCCCCGGATAGTGTTCGATCACTTGAGCATCGTTGTAAATCCGATGCAGCGGCACGGCTGCGCCGATGGTCAACCCCTCCTTGGGGCTGTAACTGAGCTGATTGAGTTCGGGGATGCCCTTGACGTCCACCACGACTTTTGCGCTGCGCCGGCCCTCGCGCAGGAAGACAATGAGGTCGGTGCCGCCGCTCAGGCACTTGGCCTGATCGCCCTCGCGGGCCAGGATCTCGGCAGCTTCCGAAAGGGTGCGTGCGGGAACGTAGGAGAACGCTTGCATGATTGGGCTTATACCACAACGACTGCAGATGCGCCACACGAAGCACACGTGGGTTACAGGTTCAAGTGCGAATTGTCGAATCGGCTACCGTGCGCTTTATGCAAAGGTCGCAACAGGTAGCTGCAGTCTGAGCCTTGTCGAAGCCTACGGCTGCCCCGGTAGGCGCGTGTCCACAAACTCTCTCCTCATGGGTGTAGTTGGGTAGGTGAGGGCGTTGCCTTCGCCTACCCGGCCGGATCCTGAGTCTGGCTATACTGGTATGACCAGGGAACGAGGTGCACCGCTCCTGCGTCTTCGTAGGGAAATGAACGATCAACGCGATGATGATCGTGGCGCGCGGCGGGTGGTTCGCAACACGCCGCCTTCGCAACGCGCCGGCTATGTGCCGTCGGGTGATCCCGCCGCTGCGTCGAAGCCGGTGATGCAGCCGGCGGCGCCCCGCGTCACTCCGACCGGTGACGCTGCCGCGCGCGCCATGGATCGCGCTGCGGCACCGCAGCCCAAGTCACGATCGCTCGGCGCGCAACTCGCACGCATCTTCTTCGCGTTTGCGCTGGGCACATTCGTCTTGTCCTTTGCGATAGTCATCCTCGGTCTGACCGGTTACTTGCTGATCGTTCGAGATATCCCTGACCCCGGCCGGCTTGCAGCGGCGCAGAGTGCATTCGCCAGCACCCAGATCTTCGACCGCGAAGGCAACCTGGTTGTGGAGCTGACCGATCCGACCGACCCAACCGCCGGCCGACGCACGCGCGTGCCGCTCGGCCAGATCAGCCCTTATCTTATTCAGGCCACACTGGCGACTGAGGATCCGAACTTCTATCGCTATGCGCAAGGCGTGGGCTTTGACCCGGTCGCCATCGCTCGCGCGCTGTATTACGCTGTGACCGAACGCGAGTTTGTCAGCGGTGGCAGCACCATTACACAGCAGGTGGCGCGCAATTTGCTGCTCTCGCCGGCCGAACGCAGCGCGCGCACGCCGCAGCGCAAGATTCGCGAGATCGTGCTGGCCAACGAACTGACGCGTCGCTACACACGCGATCAGATTCTGGAGATCTATCTCAACGACAACTACTACGGCAACCAGGCCTACGGCGTCGAAGCGGCAGCGCAACTCTATTTTGGTAAGCCGGCGAGCGCGTTAAACCTGGCCGAAGCGGCGATGCTGGCCGGCATCCCGCAATCGCCGGTGCTGTGGGATCCGGTGACGAACAAGCCAGGTGTGCTGCGCCGGCAGAACGATGTGCTGCGGCTGATGGCGAAGGCCGGCTACATCACCCCCGATCAGATCTACGAAGCGCAACGCGAGATCGAGCGCCGGACGTTCACCGCCACGTTGCCGAACATCTCGACCATCGCGCCGCACTTCATGCAGTTTGTCAAACAGCAGCTCGACGCCGAGTACGGCGCGCAGGGCCTGTATCGCGATGGCTTGCGAGTATACACCTCGCTTGACCCGCGCATCCAGGCGATTGCCGAGAACGCTGTCCGCCAGCAGATCGCCCAACTGCGCGATAAGAACGTCACCAACGGCGCAACAGTGGTGATCGAACCAAAAACCGGCGAGATCCTCGCCATGGTTGGCAGCGCCGACTTCAACGACCCCGGGATAGATGGCCAGGTCAATGTCGCGCTCATGCTGCGCCAGCCGGGGTCGGCGGTCAAGCCGTTCACCTATTTGGCGGCGTTGGAGCGCGGCTGGACGGTAGCGACGTTGTACTGGGATCGGCCGGTCACCTTCACCAACGAATACGGCCAGGTCTACGCGCCGCGCAACTACGATGGCAAATTCCACGGCCCGATGCTCATGCGTGAGGCGTTAGCGCGCAGCATGAACATCCCGGCAGTCGAAACGTTGAATTTCGTCACTGTGCCCGGCTTCCTGGAAATGGCGCAGCGCGTTGGGTTGAACTTTCCGCCCAATCCGGCCTATGGGCTGGCCATCACGCTGGGCGGCGCAGAGGCGCGGTTGCTCGACTTGACTGCGGCTTATGCAGTGCTGGCGAATGGCGGCCTGCGCTTATCGCCGATCGCCATCACGCGTGTGACGAGCGCCGACGGCCAGCTGCTGCGCGACTACCGACAGATGCAGGGGCAACAGGTCGTTCGGCCAGAGCATACCTGGCTGATAACCAGCATCCTGAGCGACAACGCTGCCCGCGCCAAGTCCTTCGGCGTGAACAGCCCGCTGCGGCTATCGCGGCCGGCCGCTGCCAAGACCGGCACCACCAACGACTTCCGCGATAACCTGACGGTCGGCTATACGCCGGAGTTGGTGGTCGGTGTGTGGGTGGGCAACAGCGACAATAGCCCAATGCAAAACGTGAGCGGCATCACTGGTGCGGCACCGATCTGGAAGCAGATCATGGAAGAGGCGCTGGCCGGCAAGCCGGCGCTAGACTTCGCGCCGCCGCCTGGTGTGGTGGCGGTGGCAATCTGCGAATACGGCGGCCGCGCGCCTTCGCCCAACTGTCCGCGCCGGCGCATCGAGTACTTCTGCGCCGACCAATTGCCGCCGCCTCCCGATGAGAACGTGGAGCGCGCTGTACAAATTGGCGATCCCGACTCGTTGAACAGCTTGCAGTCTCCAGTCTCTAATCCCCAGTCCCCCGATATTTTGATCACGCATCCTTCCCTGGGCGAGCCGACTGCGCGTCGCTTGCTCTCGATCCGTGGCACGGTAAACCCGCCGGGCTTCCAGCAATATGTCGTTGAATACGGCGAGGGCGAAAACCCCGGCGAGTGGAAGTGGATCAGTGGGCCGCACCTGGCACCCGTGGTGGACGGCCAGCTCACGGAGTGGGGCATCGAAGGCTTACCCGCCGGGCGCTACACCATTCGCGTTACGGCGAGCACGTCGAACGGCCCGCTCGTCGGCTATGCACGCTTCGACGTGGGGCCATAGCGGCGACTTTTGCCTTCTCCTTCTCATAGCTCGAAGTCGGCTGCCCTAGTCTGGATTCTGCTGCCTCCGGCAGATGCGCCCCTATTGGCCCTGAGTTGCTCATCCGCGACCCGCGTTGTACAAACGGCCCGAACTCGTATATGACTCTTTCCCCTCAACTGGCTGCGACGTTGCGATACCTCGAAACGCAACTCGCCGGCTCGCTGGAAGACGACGTGCGTTACAACATGCGCGTCGAGATCGTCAGTGCCGTTGCCTATGGCGTGTTCATGGCCACGCTGACGTTCATGCCAGCGGTGTTGACCAAGCTGGGCGGCTCACCGGCGATAGTCTCGATTTATCTATCCCTGAGCTACCTCGGCCATATCTTTAGCAGCGTCAGCCTGTTGGTCATGCGCAAGATTACGCCGAAAGCCTTCGCCGTGACGAGCTGGACGCTGGGGCGCATCGTGCTCATTGTGATGGCTTTCGCCAGTGGCGCGCCCGCGTTGCTAGCATTGGCGACGGTGCTATGGTTGTTGGAGATTGGCCCCGGCCCGGCCTACACGCGCATCTTGCAGAGCATCTATCCGATTGCCCATCGCGGCAAGATCATGGCCCTCGTGCGTTTTGGCATGGCGCTGACCATTTTAGTCGCCACGCCGCTGATCGGCCTGGGGCTCGACCGGCTGGGCTACCCGGTGGTCTTCCCGCTGGCCGGCGTGCTGGGCTTGGTCTCTTCGCTGGTGTTCATCAGAATGCGCATCGTCGTCGAGCCGGGTGGGGCGCAGGTGCGCAGCTCGGCGCTAGACGCCATGCGTGCTGTGACTCATAACCGGCGCTTCATGATGTATCAGCTTGGCTTGATACTCTTCGGCCTGGCTGCGCTGGCGGCGAGCCCGATATACCCAGATGTGCAGATCAACCGCTTGCAGTTGTCGTACACCGACCTGGGGTTGCTTGGCCTGGTGCAATCTGTCAGTTGGCTGATCGGCTATTTTGTTTGGGGACGGATCATAGACCGATACGGCGCGCTGCGGTGCATCATGCTCACGTTCGTCATCCAGGCTGTCGCGCCGCTGACCTACGCTTTTGCCACAACGGGGTGGATGCTGCTGCCGGCGTTCGTCGCTATTGGACTGGTGATGGCCGGCGGCGACATCGGCTTTACCAACGGCTGTCTAGAGTTGTCTGAGCCTGATCGCACCCAGGAGTACGCTGTGGCGCAATCCACGATCATCGGCCTGCGCGGTTTCATCGCGCCCTTTCTGGGAGTGGGCTTGCTTGGCCTGGGCGTGGCTCAGCCGATCGTCTTCCTCATAGCCGGTTTGCTGGCGCTCGTGGCCGCGGTTTGCGCCGAGCGCGCCAGGCGCATGTGACGGCGCAGGTACAATTTCGGTCACATGGTCGCCGACGCTCGCACCGTATTCAGCCCGGCCGATCCGCATATCCGGCAGATTGATCCCTGGCGCGATGGCCGCGCCGTCGCCAACCTGCTCGAGACTTCCTTTCGCGACGAGGCGATGAGTGACGATGGCGTTCGTCTGATTCACGCCTTGCGCAACTACGGCTTGCTGGATGCGCTGGCGCTCGGTGGTGCGACGGGCTTCGTGTGGATCGAAGAAGGGCAACTGATTGCGAACGCCTCGGTGCAACGCAACTATACGCGGCGGGATACCTGGATCATCGGCAACGTGGCAACCCAGCCGGCCTACCGCAACCGAGGCATCGGTCGGGCCGTCGTGGAGGCGTGCATCCAATATGCGGCCTCGCGCGGCGCGCGCTATATCGCGTTACAGGCCGACGTCAACAACAAGCCGGCGTTGCACCTATATGAGAAACTCGGCTTTCGGCGGTTGGGCGAGGTAACGCACTATCTGCGGCCGGTGGAGCTGAATCTGCCGGGTGACGAATCACCACGGCGCACGCGCAAGGCCAAATGGTCGGATCGTGCTGCGGTGTGGGCGCTGGCGCAGCGACATATCCCCGAGCCGTTCACCTTCGCCGAGCCGTTCGACGCGAACATGTATCGCCTTGGTCCGCACTGGTCATTGCTTAATTCGCTAAACGGGAATGCGCAGCAATGGCGGGTGATGGACGCAGGCCGGCGTGGGGAGTTGATCGGCGCAGTGCGGACGCGCGCAACCTTCGACGGAAGCTATCATCACCTCGAGGTGCTGCCCAATGCTAGCGCAACCGCCGAGGATGCCCTTCAGTTGATCGCGAGTGGCCTGTGCCGGCTGGGAGATTACGCGACTAAGCCAATCTATGCCGCGCATGTACGCATTGACGAGACGCCCCACGTGGCGTTGCAGGCCGCCGGCTTTCGCCTCACGCGCACGCTCGTTCACATGCGGCTTGCGCTGGACGAGTGCGAAGACTGACGCGCTGTCGCTGGCCCCATGCCCGAGCTGCCAGAAGTCGAGACCGTAGCACGCATACTGCGCGAGGGCGCTCCCAACGGCACGTTACCGCTCGTGGGTCGCACTATCCGATCCGCCAAAGTGCTCTGGCCGCGCGAGGTAGCCAGCCCAACGCCGCACGCGTTTGCGCGCCGGATCGCCGGTTCGCGCGTGCAATCCGTCGGACGCTACGGCAAGTATCTCCTGATCGGCCTGCGCGGCGCCGGCGATGGCGCAGATGCGCTTAGCTTGCTCGTTCATCTCAGGATGAGCGGGCGGCTGGAGGTCGTCTCGCGTTCGGAAGCGTTTACCCCGCATGCGCGCTTGGTGTGGCTGCTGGACGATGACTTAGCGTTGCGCTTTGAAGACGCGCGCAAGTTCGGTCGTGTCTGGCTGGTTGATGACCCCGCCGAAGTCATCGGCAAGCTAGGCCCGGATGCGATTGACATAAAATATGAAGAGTTCGTCTCTCGCCTACGCACCCGGTTCGGCGCGTTGAAGCCGCTCCTGCTTGATCAGACTTTTATCGCCGGCATCGGTAACATTTATGCCGACGAGGCGTTGCACCTTGCCCGCCTGCATCCCCTGCGCACTGCCGATTCTCTCTCAGAGGATGAGGCAGTTCGCCTCTACGCAGCGATCCGTCAGGTTTTATTAGAGGGCATCGCGGCCAACGGCGCCAGCTTCGACTGGGTATATCCCGGCGGCAAATTCCAAGAGAACTTCAAAGTCTATGGCCGAACCGGTCAACGCTGCCCAACGTGCGATAGCCCAATTAGGCGCATTATCGTGACCCAGCGCAGCACACACTTCTGCCCCGTTTGTCAACCCCCGGCCGGCTGATCTCTATTCAGCTTGTGCTAAATTTCACTATCAAAATCTATCTCCCCGAATAAGCCTGCGAACCTTGCCTGCTTTTGATAGGACGGCGGACCTAAAATGCCGTCTAATAGTGAAGATTTAGCCTGTCCGTGTCTGGGTAGGCGGAAATAACCCAAACATATTTGGGATAAATTTGGGAAATTGCGATATGACACTGATGAAGCCGGTGAAGCCGGTTGGAATAACGGGTTATGGTGCATACGTGCCGCGGTATCGGTTGGCAGGGCAAGCGATATCAGAGTTATGGACCGGAGGCAATGTCGTGCCGCCGGTGAGCGAAAAAGCGGTACCTGGACTGGACGAGGATGTTGCCACAATGAGCATCGAGGCGGCGCGCAATGCCATCACGCGCGCCGGCTATGCTGACCCCGGATTCAGCCTAGCCGGTCTGGGTGCGGTCTGGGTGGGTAGCGAATCGCATCCTTATGCCGTAAAGCCTACGAGTACGATCGTTGCCGAGGCCATCGGTGCCACGCCCTACACCCAGGCCGCCGACTGGCAATTCGCCTGCAAAGCAGGCACGGAGGCCATCCAGGCAGCGATTGGCTTTGTCGGCAGCGGCATGGCGGCCTATGCGCTGGCGATCGGGATGGACGCAGCACAAGGGCGGCCGGGCGACGCGCTGGAATACACCGCTGGCGCAGGCGGGGCTGCCTTCGTCATCGGCCCAGCCGAGCACGCGCTGGTCGAGATCGAGGGGTCTGTGTCGTATGTCACCGACACGCCGGACTTCTGGCGGCGGCAATACGAGAAGTTCCCGGAGCACGCCGGACGCTTCACCGGCGAGCCGGCCTACTTTCATCACATCACTTCGTCCGTTACAGCACTGCTGCAGGCCATGAACCTCTCGGCGCGCGATTTCGCGTATGCTGTCTTTCACCAGCCCAACGTCAAGTTCCCGCTCAAAGTGGGCGAGGAGCTGGGCTTCGCACGCGAGCAATTGCGCCCGGGCTTGCTGGTCAACGAGATCGGCAACACGTATGCCGGTTCTTCGGTCATCGGGTTGACGGCCATCCTGGATATTGCGCAGCCGGGCGATCGCATCCTGCTGGCTTCGTTCGGCAGCGGCGCGGGTAGCGATGCGTTCTGCCTGCGCGTCAGAAAGGTTATTCCGGCAAAGCATGTGTGGACGACACGCGAATACGTGCAACGGCGCACGCCGATCGATTACGCACAGTATTCGCGGATGAAGGGGAACTACAAGTTGAATTAGCCCTGGTTCCGATACGACGCTGAGGGCTTGGATCGAGAACCTGGCACTGAGGAATGTGATGCGAGACGTTTCAATCATTGGGATTGGGCAGACGCCGGTGGGCGAGCACTGGGACAAGAGCCTGCGCAAGTTAGGCTTCCAGGCGCTCTACGCGGCGATGAACGATAGTGGGGTCGAGCGGATTGACGCGCTCTACGTCGGCAACATGCTCTCGGGTGAGTTGACCGGCCAGGAGCACTTGGGCGCGTTGATTGCCGACTTCGCCGGCCTGCGCGGCGTCGAGGCCATCAAGGTCGAGGCGGCCTGTGGCAGCGGCGCAGCAGCGCTGCGCGTGGGCTATATGGCGGTGGCCAGTGGGTTGCATGACATCGTCGCCTGCGTCGGTGTAGAGAAGATGACCGACCAGCAAAGCGACACGGTGACGAGCGCGTTGGCGACGGCGGCGGATGCCGAATACGAGGCGCTGCAGGGGCTGAGCTTTGTGAGCATCAACGCACTGTTGATGCAGCGCTACATGCACGAGTATGGCTATAAGAAGGAGGACTTCGCCAACTTTGCCATCACCGCGCATGCCAACGCGATGAACAATCCTTATGCCATGTTCCACACGCCGATCACGCGCGAGCAATTTGCAGCGGCTAAGCCGATTGCTGACCCGATCAATTTGCTCGACTCGTCGCCGATCGCCGACGGCGCTGCATGTGTGATCCTGGCGCCTACGGCGATCGCTAAAGAGTTCACCGGCAAGCCGGTTCGCGTGCGGGCTACGGCCATCGCGACCGATACCCTGGCCGTCCACGATCGGCGCGATCCGCTCTACCTGGAGGGTGGGGCAATCAGCGCGCAGAAGGCCTACGCCATGGCGAACGTTGGTCCATCGGACATTGACTTATTCGAGGTGCACGATGCGTTCACCATTATGAGCGCTCTGTCGCTGGAGGCAGCTGGCTTTGCGCCGCGCGGCCAGGGCGTCCGACTGGCCATGGAGGGTGAGATCGGCTTGAATGGCCGCATTCCGATCACCACCATGGGTGGGCTGAAGGCGCGCGGTCATCCGGTTGGCGCGACCGGCATGTATCAGATCGTCGAGGTGGCCGAGCAGCTCCGCGAGGAAGTCGGCACCAACCAAGTGAAGAATGCGCGGCTGGGCATGGCCCAGAATATCGGCGGCAGCGGCGCAACTGTGGTAACAACGATACTTGAGAGACTGTAACAGGAGAGGATGGAAAGATGGAAGTAGCACGATTTTGGAGGACGACGGGACAACGCTATCGCCTGACCGGCGAGGTATGCCCGAACTGCGGCAAGCGCATCTTCCCGCCGCGCGATGTGTGCCCTGTATGCGCGAAGGAGGCGCGGACGCCGTTCACTTTCAGCGGGAAAGGCGAAGTGTATTCGTACAGCACTATCCACGTCCCGCCGGAGGGCTTCGGGAAGTTCGCGCCATACACCGTAGCGTTGGTGCGGCTGGCCGAAGGGCCGCTCGTGACTGCGCAACTCACCGACGTAGATGAAGCCGAGATCTATATCGGCATGCCAGTGGAAATGGTGATGCGCGTGCTGCGTGAGGATGGCGAGCGCGGCATGCTGGTGTATGGCTACAAGTTCCGCCCGGCACGCCCGGTGCGCGATGACGCCCTGAAGTCTGTTGCTGAACCGGCGCACGTGCCGGAACCGGCAGTGAGCACGCTGGCTGAAGTCAGGCCGGTGGCGGTGCAGGCCGTAATGGCATGAACGACAGCAGCTTGATCTGGTAAGGGCGCATCTGAAATTTGTCTCGTGAGGAGGTGCGCTTTAACATGCCGACGCATTGCCTTTGCCTACGCGATGGGCATTGATAAGCTCTTAGCGTGAGTTGAGCCAGCAAGTTGATATTATTCAACCGCCCCCTTCATTAAGAGACGGGACCGAAACCCGTCTCTTTCTATGTTGGTGGCAGACGCGAGCCGCAACTGCGGCAGAACTTCTCTGTGCCCAGGATCGGCGCGCCGCATGTTGGACAGACGCGCCGCAGGGTAGGCGAGGGCGATGACGGCGGCACTGGTGCAGGAGGAGGGGAAACCTTCGGGGATGGTGATTGCGGCGGAATAGGCGGTGGCGCGGCCACGACGGGTGGTGGCTTCACCGGCGCAGGTATAACCGGCGCGGGTGGAGGAGCGGGTGAGGGTGCTGCCGGCGCAGGAGCGGATGCCGGTGGGGGAGCAGGAGGTGGCTCGGGATTCAAACGTTGCGTCGGTTGAACCGGCCCACTAGCAGCTGGCGCCAGGTAAGGATTGGGCGTCATCGGCACGCCGTTCGCAGTTACTTGCGCCTGGAGCATGGCAGCCTGGGCGAGTTGGCGCGGGTTCAGGCCAGGCTTCCGCGCGGCGAGCGTCGCGCCGAGCATAGCGACGACTGCGCCGATCAAGCCCACGCCACTGGCGATCACCGGCGTGCGCGTGTCAATCAAATTGATCACCCCCACGCGCAGCTCGGGCAGTTTGTCATTCACCGAGACGCCGAGCCCGGGGAAGCCGGCGGCGTTCTGCGCCAACGAAGCGTTGATCACCGCGTCCAGTCGCTCGCTCAGATAGAGCATCGAACCGGCGGTAGTAGCGGAAGCCAGCAATGTGAGCGCGATCAGCGTGACACCCTTGACCAACTGCTCGCCGAAGTATCCCCGGCTGAGCGCCACAATGATGGCCATGAAGAGCGCCAGCGCCGGCAGCGCGAAGAACGCCACCTGGAACGGCATGACCAAGCCGGGGAGCGACTCAGTTTGGGCGGCGAGGTCGCGAAGGTAACCTTGCTGTCGCTCTCCAACGTCATATTGGCTGATCAGCCGCTCGCCGCCTTCCTGCTTCTGAAGCTCGCCGATGAGCGCCGCGGTCTTCGCGGGAATCGTCGCCAGGCCGTTCGCCATCATCAGCGCCTCGTAACCCGTCACGTTCAGGAAGATCGGCTGACTATCGGCCATTAGGTTGATCTGCAACCGGGCAAACGTGCGCGTGGGTAGCCACACTAAGACGGCCATCGCCAGCGCGACGGTGATGCAGCCCAGCGCGCAGATCAAGTTGTTGATGAAACGAATCACTCCCACAGCCCCGATTTTAAACTGCTACGGCAGGTTGCCTGCGACGATGACGTAGTAGCGGCGCACTGGAAAGAATTGCTGATCGCGGTGGCTGGTCTCGGCCTCGCTCGGCGCGACGAGCGCGTTGCAGGGGCGATCGTTTGCCCGCGCGCTGGTCATTGCGACACGAATGTCCACGACCACGGTTTTTGTGTCAACCCTGGGAGTGACGCGCGCATGGATATAGTGTTGCTTGCCCGGCTCCCAGTTCAGGAAGTACGACTCGGCGACGGGGTAGGTGATGGGCGTCTGCGACGGTTTGCAGGTGCTGTAGGACACCATCTGGTTGCAGCGGTTCTTGGGCGTAATGACGCGGGCGTAGGACTCGGTGTTGAAGATGCAGTTGTCCGGCTCGACGTTGACGATGTTGTTGTCTACGTTGAGCAGTTCGATCGCCTCGGCTTCCTGGAAGGAGATGGTGATCGAGCCGGCCTCGGCCATTGCGCCGCCGGCGTTGCTGCCCCAGACGATCACATCGAACGGCTGGCCGGGCTGGAAGGTGCCGGGAATGGCGACGCCGTCAATGCGCGGCTGCGGCAGGTCGCCTGTGCCTTTGCTCGGTGCGAGCACGATGACGACCGTCGGTGACGGCGTGGGCGTCGGGCTAGGCGTCGGCGTCACGGTCGGCGTACGCGTGGGCGTGGCCGTTGCCGTAGCCGTAGCCGTCGGTGTTGCTGTGGGTGTGCGCGTGGGTGTGGGCGATGGCGTCGGAGTAGGTGAGGTTGTTGGTGTCGGTGGTGTCGGTGGTATCAATGGTGTCGATGAGGTTGGCGGTGTCACAGTTGACTCGTCGGCGGTGGGCGGGACAACGACTGGCGCCTCAAGCGGCGTAGGTGTAGCCCTGGGCGTATTCGTGGGTCGTGGCGTCGGTGTGACGGTCGGTCTGGGTGTGGCGGTGTTGGTCGGCGCTGGTGTGGCCGTCGGTGTAGGTGTGTCGGTCGGCATCAATGTGTGCGTCGGTGCAGGGGATGCGGCAGCCGTGAGTTCATCTGCATTCGCGCTGCCGGCCAGCGCCGATGTGCCGGGCAGCGCATCTGGCAGCGTGATGCCGAATGCACTGCTCAGCATCAGCCCGATGCCGGCGCACAGCAGCAGGCTGATCACGATAGCGGTGAAGCTCAGGCCAATCCGCGCGCGCTTGCTGAGCGAGGCCAGCCCTTTGCGATGTAGCGCTTTGCGGAATTCCTCAACGGTCTGAAAGCGTTTGCCGATCTCGACCTGAGTTGCTTTAGCGATGGCATCGGCGACGGCTGGGCTGACCGCTTTTAAGTCGCCATGCACGCGGTCGGCGCGCGGTAGCACAAACGGGGTCAAGCTCGGGTCGTAGCCGGTCAGCGCATGCAGCAAGGTGGCACCCAGCGAATAAATGTCGCTGTAGGGACCGGTCTGCCCTTTGCCGTGTTGCTCCGGCGGCGCGTAGCCCGCTGTGCCGAACGGCTCGGTATCCGACGTTTTGCCCTGCTTGAACGTGCGGGCGATGCCGAAGTCAATCAGCTTGATCCGGTCGCCGGCGGTGAAGATGATGTTGCTGGGCGTGAGGTCGCGATAGATCACCGGCGGCGACTGTGTGTGCAGGTAGGTGAGCACGTCGCACAGTTGGTCGGCCAGATCCAGCACCTGCTCTTCCGGCAGGCCGTACCACTGGCCCACCATGCGTTCGGCCAGCGTTTCGCCCTGGATGTACTCGGTGACGAGGATGGGTTTGTCGTCCTCGCTAACAAAGTAGTCTATGACTTGAACAATGCCGGGGTGACTGAGCTGCGACAGCATGCGAGCCGTCGTCTCGAACTGGCGCCGAGCGGCATCGGCGTCGGAAGACATGCCGATGCCGAGTTTGAACACCTTGACCACGACTTGCCGGTTGAACGTGCGCTTGTCGGCAGCCAGGTAGATCGTTGATTGTCCTCCGTCGGCCATCCAGCGGAGGATTTCGTAACGATCGTTGAGAATCGTTCCCGGGGTCAGCATCTACGTTGGGCAATTGTCGCACAACGAACCGGCTCAAAGCCGGTCGGCTGAGGCGGGCCTCAGGGCGCGTCGCACTCGGCGCCAGGGAGCGGAATGCATGGCCGCTCGATGTCACTGAGCACCGCGGTGGACCGGGTCGGCGGCACGGGTTCCTGTGATTGCGGCGGCTCCTGTAATTGAGCGGTTGCCGTCGGTATTGGCGTGGGCTGTGGCGTTGGTGTGTCCACGAAGACAGGCCGGCGAGTCGGCGTGGGCTGTGGCGTCGGCGTGTCCACGAACACCGGCTGGCGCGTCGGCGTGACCGCGATCGCTCCAGTCGTAGTCACCGTCGTCGCTGCTGTCGAGGTCAAAGCCGGCACCGGCGAGGGCGTCCAGGTCGGCGTCGCTGAGGGTGATGGCGATGGTGTGGGCGTCGGCGCCTCAGTCGGCGTTAATGTCGGTGCGGGCGTCTCCGTCGGCGTTGTGGTAGGCGTGGATGATGACGTTGGCGTGGGCGACAATGTGGGTGTCGGTGCCGGAGGCGGTGTGTCGGTTGGCGTGATGACCACCGCAGACGTCGCCGTGGCCGTGGTCGTTTCAGTTAGGCTGAGCACCGCAGGGGGCTGTGCGTTGCCGGGCAGCATGATGGCGGTCGCATCGTCACTGGTTGGGCGGCCGGGCAATGTGCCGAGCGCGCTCGCCAACATCAGGCCGATGCCGCCGCACAGTACGAATATCACGAAGGCGAGCCCGGCGATTGCGCCGACGTATGCGCCGCGGATGGGCGACCGGCCGATGGTGATGTCGGGTGAGCGGCGGCGGGCGCGCCGGATGTCACGTCGAAATTCTTCGACCGACTGGTAGCGCTCGGTAATGTCCAGACGCGTCGCCTTTTCGATTGCGTCTGCCAGCGCCGGGCTCACTTCCTTCAGATCGGGGTGGATGAGGTCGGCGCGCGGCAGCATGAACGGCGTCAGGCTGGGATCGTAGCCGGTCAGCGCGTAGAGCAGCGTTGCGCCGAGCGAGTAGATGTCGCTATAGGGACCGGTTTGCAGGTTGCCGTATTGCTCAGGCGCGGCATAGCCCGTCGTCCCCAGCGGCTCGGTGTCCGATGTTTTGCCGACTTTGACTGTGCGCGCGATGCCGAAGTCAATCAGCTTGATCCGGCCGCTTGACGAGATGATGATGTTGCCCGGTGTCAGGTCGCGGTAGATGACTGGTGGCGTCTGGCTGTGCAGGTAGCCAAGCACGTCGCACAACTGTTCGGCGATGTCCAGGACTTGCTCTTCCGGCAGGCCGAACGCCTCTAGTTGCATGCGGTGCTGCAACGTTTCGCCCTCGGCGTATTCGGTGATCAGCAGCGGTATGTCCCCGTTCAGCACATACTCGATCACCTGGATGATGCCGGGGTGGTGAAGCTGGGCCAGCATACGCGCTGACGCTTCGAACTGATGCAGCGCCGCCTCGCGCGATGCCGGCGTGCCCATCCCGATTTTGAACTCTTTCACCACCACGCGATGGCCGAACGCTCGCTCGTCTGTAGCGAGGTAGACAATAGATTGCCCGCCCTCAGCGATCTTCTCGATGATGCGGTAGCGTCCGTTGATGAGTTGGCCGGTGATGAGCATGGCGGGTGAGTGTGGCCGGCGTGCGCCGACTGTCGGCTTGCCCGCGTCGGGCGTGGGTTAGCCTTGCATGTCGAAGGTGACGACACACCGGCCGAGCTCGATCCGATCCCCCGGACACAATAGGACAGGCTGACCGGTTTCGATGCGCGTGCCGTTAATCCTTGTCCAGTTCGTCGCTGTGACGCTGACGATCGTCGGCTGATTGCCAGCAGTCAGCATGATGCGTGCATGCCGCCGCGACACTGTGCGATCCGAATCGTATGGCGTCAAGTCAATGTCGGGGTGAATGTCGTTGACGGGATCTTCACGGCCGATCAGCCAGGTATTCGTCTGGTTCGGCGGGAAGTGGATGATCGTGCCGTTGCTGCTGATCAGTCTCAGCGCGGTGCTCACGACCGGCTCGGCTGGCATCTCGCCGGCGAGCCGCACAGGCGCCGCCGGCTGAGACGGCGCCGAGACTGCTTCGAGCGGCGCACCGCATTCCCCGCAGAACTTGCTGCCGGCTGGGTTAATGTGTCCGCACTGAGTGCAGGTCAGATTGACGACCGTGAGCACCGGTTCGGACAGGCGCGTTCCGCACCGGTTGCAAAAGTGTGCCCCTTCGGGCTGCTCTGCACCACAATTCGGGCAAATCATCTTGCTTTCTCCCGAACTCGATAGCCCCTTCGCTTCGGACGCAGCGTGCTCGCTATCGCGTCCGACAACTCATTAGTCGTTTGGCAATTCTTCAGCTGCATGTCAAAACGATATTGCGGTGCTAGCTGCACGGCGGCGAGAATTAGCCAAAAAGGCGCTTACGAGTTCAACCGTTGCGTCCTCCGGCCTTGTTGAAAGATCAGCTTCGTCATACCCACCTCGATCTCGGCATCCTCCGGCAGCGGTGTGCGCGTCTTGATCGGGAGTGGCAGTCGATTTACACGTGTGCCGTTGGCCGTGCCTTCGTCGAGGATGTAGAACTGTTGCGTGGCCGGGTCACGTATGATTTGGAAGTGACGGCTCGATACATATGGATCGCTCATCAACACGACCTCGCACTGCGAGGGATCGCGGCCGACCCACACGGTATCCGACCCGACCGGTAACGACGTGCCGGTCATCGGACCAGACACCACCTTGAGTTCGGCGATTGGTTGGCGGTTCAAGCCCAACCGCTGCGTGACCATGCGAATACCGCTCTGCACGCCCTTCGACATGTTCGCGCGGAGCACGGCGAATTGATCACTGTAGCGGCGGTTCATAATGATCAGGGCCGCGATCAGACCGAGCGTGATGAGCGCCAGGCCGCACAAGCTGGCGGCCAGGGCAGTGTTCTGGCGCAGCCACTGGTCGAACGATGGCGCTTCGGTGGGCACAAAAGGTATGGCCGGCACAGAGGCCACCTGGAGCGTTGTGCGCACCGATGGGCTGTTGCTCGTCGTCTCGAGGTACGAATCTGTGGCGACGGCTTGGAAGGCATACGGGAGCGTCTTGGTCACGACGCTGCGGTCTTCCTTCGGTGGTTGCCAGACCAGCTCGTAGGGCGGTGCGTCTACCCGTCCGATGGATGTGCCGTTGGCGAAGAACTCGATGCTTACGTTGCGCGCTCGGCCGTCGGGGAAGTCCACCTGCGCAGTGATCGTGATCGGTGGCGCGGGTTCGGCGGTCTCCTGGAAGAAGGTTTCGCCTTCCGGCGGGGCGAGCAGCCTGACTGTAGGCGGCCTGAGCGTGGACGCGAAGCGCACCTCTGCTGTGTCGCTGCCGAGTTGGGTGTTTACCGTCAGCCGTGCCGAGTGCTCGCCAGCTGGCTTGATGCTGGTGAAGCGCAAAATATACTGCGACCGCTGTGAGTCTACGCGGCTGTACAAGGCGCGCAGTTGCTCTTCGGCCTGCGCCAGCGGCACGCTCGAATCCAGCAGTACGTAGCCGCCGTTGGTCTGCGCTGCCAGCGCGCTCATGTTCGTGAACTCGCGTGGGCTGCGCTGGTTGACCTGCACGGCGAAGATGGAGACACCAGCTTCGTTGGCCCGCCGCAGGATGTCACCGCGGATGCCTTCGTCGCTGAACTTGTTGTCGGCGCCGTCGGAGAACAGCAGGATGATCTTGCGACGCTGGGCGAGCGCTTCGCGCGTAGCGGCGTCAGGGTTGCGCGTCAGCAGGTTGAGCGCCTGGTTGAGGCCATCGAACAACGCCGAAGTGCGCTCTACCGGCAATTGCGGAATCGCCTCCAACTGGGAGGTGATAGCGCCGAGGTCATTGGTAGGCGGGATGAGCGCAGCGATCTTGTTGTCGCCCGTGCCGGTGGTGACCACCAGGCCGACGTAGTCTTTGCCGCCACTGTTTGCCGAGACCGCTTGCATGAATTGCTGCGCGACGCGGCGGACGTTCTCGGTGTTGATCACGTTGTAGTCGCGCGTGTTGTTGAGGCCGGCCAGGTCGGCCACGATCATTGCGCCGATGCCCGCGTTGTCCGATTCGACGCCGGTGATGGGAATCGGGCTGTTATCGGCCAGGTTGGTGAGCGTGAAGTTCTGCGCCGTCAACCCGGTCGCAGCGCTGCCGTCCGGCCACACGACCGAGGCTGTAATCGTGTAGTCCGGAGCGCGTGTGCTGTCCACCTGCTTCACCTCGAGCGTGGGCCCGCCGGTTTGTGCAGCAGCCGGATAAGGCAGGAGTGCGGTTCCAAAGATGAGCGAAGCCAGCGCGGCGACGACGGGGGCGCGCTGCCAGGTCAGTTTGATCATTTCTACGTTGTTTTTCTTGAACATCTTCATCTCAGCTACTTCTCATGAATCGGATCAGCGCCTCTTTATCGAGTGAGTGCTGAGACCTCAGAAGACTACCAGAGTTATGCGCGAAAACCTGACACGAACGTGACGGTTCGCGCGCATGATGGCCTTGATTCTAACCAAGTGTATTCCTCACAAGAATCTGCCGATCGCAACGGCGATATTATCCTCGCCCCCATTGGCATTGGCTAGATCTACGAGGCGATCACAGGCGATTTGTGCATTCGAAGAAAAGATTAACACATCTCGCATCGCCTCGTCGCGCACCATTTCCCACAGGCCATCCGAGCACACCATCAGCCAATCGCCCGGCTGCAGATGCACCGGCTCATATGCGTCGGATACGCCGGTCTTGGGGTCGCCCAACGACCGGTAGATCAGGCTGCGTTCTGGATGAGTGTAGCGGTCTTCATCGCGCAGCACGCCGGCGTCTACCAGCGACTGGACGAGTGAATGGTCCTTCGAGAGGCGGATGAGTGGGCCGTCCTCTTGTGAGCGCCACAGATAGATGCGGCTGTCACCGACGTTGCCTAAGTAGGCCTTGTCGTCTACCACCAGGGCGAAGGCGAGTGTGGAGCCCATCTGATTCCCGCGGCGACTGCCTTCGGCGACGATCAGGTCATTGATGTCCTTGACGGTGTGCAGCACCCAGGAATTGATCTCGGCGGGCGAGCGTTTTTTGCCGGAGGCGAACAACTGCTGCGCTGCCTCCACCAGGGTGCGGATGGCGATCTCGCTGGCGACTTCGCCGGCTTCCACGCCGCCCATGCCGTCGGCGACGGCCAGTAGGATGGGCTTGCGCCGTGGTTTACCGTCGCTCGATGGGTCAGGCGTGATCTCGATGGCGCACACGTTGTCCTCGTTTTCGGCGCGCACCATGCCGGTGCTCGTCGCGTGGCCGAGTTCGGCTTCCAGGCCGTCGCCATGATGGGCTGCGTCGGCCTTGGCGCGCCGCAGCCCACCCAGTAGCATCGCTGCGCTGATCCGTTCGCGTGGGTCGGCTGCCCGGCGCAGGGCATAGCGCACATGCGATTGCGCTTCGACCAGCCGGGTGTGCGCGAGCGCCGAACATAGCGCGCGAACGTCGGCATAAGCGGCGTCGGGGTTATCCTCCAGCAAGATGAGCGTGCCGAGGTTGCGCCAGTGCGCGCCGCCGGCGTTCACGCCAATGTGCTGCAACACGGCATCGTCATCGGCCAGGCCGAGCGCTACGCCGCACTGATGCAGCGCGTCCAGCCCCTCCGCCAGTTGTTCAAACCACGCCTCCCACTGTCGCTTCGATTGTTGATTGAGCCAGGCTACGCTCATCAGATCCGGCGCGACCACCTCTGGCACATAGTAGCGCACGACGCGATCGAACCAGCCCATCTCGAACATGGGCAACAGGCACGCCACGTAGGGTGTCGGCTTTTGTTGGAGTTGTTCGCTCAGTGTGATGGCGCCAGCGAGGTCGAGCGGTGCCAGCCCTTCGTGCAACAAGAGGCGCGCCGAGCCATCGGAGACGATAGCCTCGTAGGTGCGCGATCGGCTGTTTGCAGGCGAGCTTTCGTCGAACGCGGTGATGACGTACGACGTGTGGCGCGTCGCGTCGGTCACGTATTCGCCGATCGGCAGCGGATCGGAAGCTGTGGAGAGCGTAGAAGTCGAAAGAGTCATCTGGGACGCACCGTTCGTCAATTTTGCGACATGAATTGGAAGACGACTTGCTGCGACTTGCCCAGCGAGATAGTCGCGCCGGAACGCAGGCGATTGTGGCGTGAGCGCCGGCCGTCCACGAACATGTGTTCGCCTTCGAGCAGACGCGCCTCCCACATGCCATCTGATGCGCGGAAGATCTCAGCATGATCCTCGGCCAGATCGGCCACTGACCTGCCGGTGATGCGGTACCACGACGTGCGACCCAGGCGAATCGGTTCGTTCAATGGGAAGCGCTTGCCGCCGATCACCAGATAGGCCGAGGGTGTCCTAGGTGCGCGGCGGCGTGAGAACAAGCCCAGCAGGCCGGCCAGGCCGCCGATTCCTAGGAGCGCTGCATCGGCGCAGGTGGTAGCAACGTCGTACAGCGAGAAAGGAGCGTTCATTTGTTGGACGATCTGCCGAGGATGCTTGTCACGAACGAGCGCTGTGTGCCGAAGACGATTGCTCCCAGGGCGCCCTGCGCGCCTTTCTCCTTCGCCATCGCCAGCAAGCGTTGGACGGCGCCCTGCGGGTTGCGCGAATACACGGTCAGCGCAATGTCATATTCATCGAGCTTTTCGCTCACCGACGACGTGCAGATCAGTAAGCTGTCCTCCGGCTCCAGCTTGCGCTGGGCGGTGGGTTCCATGCGGATGGCGTCAATGCGACCGCTGGCCTGGATGCAGTAGCAGCGAATCGCGCCGGCGCCAATACCATACCACTGGTTGCCGACCACAGCAGCGATCACCATCGGTACACGCGTCGGCGCTTCGGCACCTTTCGACTGGCGCTGGAGCGCGCGGTTCGCTTTGTCGAGCGTGGCGCGCAGGGCGATGAGCCGATCTACATCGGGCGGAACTTCTTCGTAGGCCTTGATGATCTGATCCATCAAGCTCTGGCTGACCGGCAGCTCGCCGCCGGCGTCGGCGATAGCCATCAGTAGCCCGCGCTGTGTTGAACTCGCAGCGTGGGCGTCGGGGTGTGGGCCTGATGGGTAAACGGCAGCGCCGGCAGCGCCACCAAATGCGCTCCAGGCCATCTGCCCACCAGCGCGTAGTCGCGCGCGGAATCTATCGAGCGTCTGTCGGCTGAACACAGGCCGAGTTTAACCCGGTCTGGGGAGATGTTCAACGGCTGATGCGCGTCTATCTACTACTATAGGAACAGCTCCTTGCCTGTCCCGCGCACGTCCAGCTCGAACTCGATCTCCTGGATGGGCGGCTTGCTATACATCCAATGCACGCCGTAGCGTGCGGCCGGGCCGATGCGCGCGAATACCGCCTCGTCTAGATAGCCGCCTTCTACGTGCGCGGTGTAGAGATTGATCTGCGTCGCATCGTCCCAGGTCGCGCCCAGCGCCTTCAACGTTCCCTCGATGGACGCCATGACGAACTCGGCTTTCTCACGCATCGCATCGGGCGTGGTCTCACCGACGCGCACGATGGACTCGCGGGTGGGTGGGCCGTCTTTCAATTCGCCTGCGCCGGAGACGATGAATGCTTTGCGATCGTCGGGGCGCGTGCGCGGCGCGGTATAGGTGAAACCGAATAGGCCGGGCTCGCTGGGTGCGATGGCTGCCGGGAGCGGTGCGACGTTGGTGCGGGTCATCGTTGCACGCCCGTCCTGGCGCAGTGCGTACTGGTCGAGCAGGGCGATGTAGGTTTTGTTGAACGCGCTGAAGCCCTCGAATGTGAGCGGCTGCGGCACGCGCACTTCTGCGCCGCACAGCGCGGCCATCGGGCGGCCAATGCCCTCCAGGTAGCGTCGAATGGCCTCGAACGCCTGAGCGACCGGTATCACGCGACGCAAGGTGGCATGGATCAGTGAGAATTCCTCGTCGGCGATCACGCCGCGGCAGTAGGTGCCGCTGCCTTCGAGATAGGAGAAGTTGCCTTCGGGTCTGTGGATCATGGGTGCTTCCTTACACCGGGCATTATCGCGCATCACATGTTAGGTTGCATGTCGCACCGATGAGCTCGAGTGGTGTGGAAGCGCATGGATCGAACCAGCTCATTCACTTGCGGCAATTCGAAGATGGGACAATGATTCGCAAAAGGAAGAAGGGGTGGTCGAGGAGGTTGCAAGGTGGATGATGATCTCCATACGCAGGACAGCACTACCGAGGCGCAATGGCAAACCTGGATGGAAGACGTGCGCCACAGGGCGATTTGGCTGGGCATAACAGGATTGTATGGTGCCGGGCTGGCCTTGTCGGGGAGTGCGAGCCTCTTTCGAGATTCGAGCCAGCATCTGGTGCTCGCGCTGCTTGCCTTTGTTCTGGCTGGCCTGACGTTGCTAATAAAGCGATGGCGTCCCTTGCTGGCTGCCTGGGCAGCGGTAATCGGTAGCCTAATCGTCATCCTGTTAGCGGTGCTCTGGGGTGAATTGGCGCCTGTCATGGCGTTGCTCGCTGTCTCGGTGGGCTTGGCTATGCTGGCAATCAGCTTTCGCGCTGGACTCGTGCTCACGGCCGGCTGTACCTTGTTGCTCCTGATAGGGCCAGAATTCCTAGTTCAGTCGCCCCTTACATTGCGCATAGCGACCCTTGCGAGCATTTGGGGCGTCTGCGCTTTGATCTGGTTGATGACGGATTCATTGTTGGTTGTGGCCCGATGGGCGTGGTCGAGTTATGAGGATGGGCGTCGCGCATTGGAACAGGTGCGTGAACAGCAGGTCAAGCTGTGCGAGACGATGGAGGACCTCGCTGCGGCCAACGTGCAGCTCACACGGCTCAATCATCTCACCCAGGGGCTGCGTCAGGCTGCGGAGGAAGAACGCCGTGCCAAGGAACAGTTCGTCGCGAATGTCAGCCATGAGCTGCGCACGCCGTTGAACATGATCATTGGCTTTTGCGAAATGATCACCAATGCGCCGGAGACCTACGGTGGGCGCATTCCTCCTGCACTCCTGGCGGATCTGGAAGTGGTGCTGCGCAACAGCAGACATCTTTCGGAGTTGATCGACGACGTGCTCGATCTCAGTCAAATCGAGACGGATCGGATGGCCTTGACGAAAGAGCGCGTGTCGCTCGGTGAATTGGTCGACGCGGCCACAGTCGCTGTGCGACCGTTGCTGATCTCGAAGGGACTATCTCTCGAAGCCGAGGTCGCTCACGATCTGCCCGAGGTGTTCTGCGATCGCACGCGCATACGCGAGGTCATTCTGAATCTGTTGAGCAATGCTGGGCGGTTCACCGAGCGGGGCGGGGTGCGCGTGCGCGCTTGGCGGGACGGCGATGATGTCGTGGTCAGTGTGGCGGATACCGGTCCTGGCATCTTAACGTCGGATTTGACGCGCATCTTCAAGCCATTCGAGCAACTCGACGGTTCGATCAAGCGACGCTACGGCGGCACCGGCCTGGGCTTGAGCATCAGCAAAGGATTCGTCGAGTTGCATGGCGGCAAAATGTGGGCCGAGAGCGAAGTGGGCCAAGGCGCAACGTTTTACTTTCGTCTGCCCATTCATCCACCGCCGCCACTGAAATCCGGTGTGACGCGCTGGCTCAATCCTTATCAGCCATATGAGGAACGCCTGCGCCCCCTGCGCATTGGAGCGTCCCCCGCACGCCCCCGCCTGGTCGTGCTAGAGCGAGGTCACAGTGTGCAGCGTTTACTCAATCGTTACATGGATCAGTTGGACGTCATCACGGTGAACGATCTCAATGAGATCGGCCAAGAGCTAAAACGCGTGCCGGCTCAAGCGGTGCTGATCAATGCGATGACACTCGCTGACGCGCTTGAGCAAACCAATCAACTGAAGGCTTTGCCGTATGATCTCCCCGTGCTCCTATGCGCCATGCCCGACGTGGAGCAGACCCTCGGCGCGCTGGGGGCTTCGGATTATCTGGTGAAGCCCATCAAACGAGAGGCTCTGTTGGCGGCTTTGGATCGTATTGTTGGAAGGAATAAGAGGGTGCTTCTGGTGGACGACGAACCCGATGCACTCCAGTTGTTTAGCCGAATGCTGGCGGAAGCAGATCGGGGGTATCGAGTCATCAGAGCAGAAAGCGGTCAGCAGGCGTTGCAGATTCTGCGCTATGAGCGCCCGGATGCGATTTTGCTCGATTTAGTCATGCCCGAGATGAACGGCTTCCAGTTCCTATCAGCCATCCGGGCAGATCAGGACTTGCGGAAGATCCCCTTGATCCTGGTCTCAGCGCGGGACCCAATCGGCCAGCCCATCGTCAGTGGTGGGCTGGCGGTTACCTACTGCAACGGTCTTTCGGTGCAGCAACTCCTCGCCTCGATCGAAGCCCTCATTTCGACATTCGTTCGGATGCCTTCAACTGCTGATCCAGCACAGCCAGCAACTGCTCGCGGCTGACTGGCTTGTGAAGAAAAGCCGCCGCACCGAGCATCAAAGCAAGCTGCTCTTGAGGCAGGATGGTGCAGACGATGATTGGCACATGCTGGGTGCGGGGGTGTTCACGTAGTCGTCCTAATACATCCCAGCCATCTGTGTTGGGCAACATGATGTCTAGCAGGATGATGCGGGGTGTGGACTTCTCGGCCAGCGCCAGGGCCTGCTCCGGTTCGCGCGCACCGACGAAGCGATAGCAGCTTCCCGAGAGGTAGCGATCGAATAAGCGAAGGGTATCGGCGTTGTCGTCAATTGCCAGCACCGTGGCCTGAGCAGCTGTGGGTAGGAGCACGCGAGCGGTCAGCGGGCAGTGCATCTCACCTCTCGTTACCTCACACTGGCCGCCAAACATCCCGACTAGCTTCATTGCCATCTCAAGCTGTGCTGTGATCGCGCTGCTGTCGGTCGGGTGAGCTGGACTGGCAGCAGTTGCTTGCAATTGGATGCACAACCCTTCGGGCCTGGTGGCGAATGTCAGATGTATGTTTCCTCCCGGCGCTAACTGCGCTGCTGCACTGATGAGGTTCAACAGCCCCTGTTCCATGATGCGGATCTGGCCGGTGAGGAGAGGGTGGTCCCCGGCGAGGTCGCACTCCACTTTGACGTCCAGGCTGCGGATCAAGGGATCGGCGATGCGCAGAACGACCTCGATGACTTCACCTGTATTGGCGATTCCATCGGGTAGGGACTGGCGCAGCCACTCCAGTTCTTCTTCCTGATAGCTTTCCTCTGAGTCGTCTCCAGATCGAAGAGGCTCGTCCGACGAGTGGGACAGGCGTTGCATTATCGGTTCCAGGCTGTGCCGATGCCACAAGTAGTCGGCGAGCACCTCTTCGGCGAGACGTTCTTGGCGGCGCAATTGCCGGACGCTCAGCCCCAAATTGGCTGCTAGCGTCTGCTGGCTGAAATGTTCCACGTAGCGATTCAGCAGAATGTGGTAAACGCGCCAGGAATTGGCGTATAGGGGAACTTCACTGCTGGGTTTAAGTGCCTGGATGCCTTCCACGAGGATGCGTCGCAGGGCAGTGTGAGGATTAGTTTGAGCTTCCAGACCGAATAGGACAATGAGAGGACTGCGACGTAGCATCGTGGGATCGTATAGGTGTTGCAGCGACCTGCGTAGTTCGGCCAGAAAGTACTCCTTCGCGGTAGAACGCGTCATGTCCTCCAAATGTCCTCCTGATGACCGAAATTCCCCTTACATAGCGTTGCGATCAGTATACTGAAAGCAGGCTTAGAAGTTAAGCTTTCTTCGCTCTTAACAACGCTGCCGGTGTCCAGTTAGGAAGTTTCAGCGATAGGGAGAATATGCCTTGGCACCAGGAACGAGGCTGGTGATTTGCGAAGTGATCATTTGACTCGTACACGCGCGCTCACTCCTGCAGATCGTCTGCACTCGTAAGGCCGAGGAACCGTTTTCTGTATCGCTGAATCGTCATCGCTACGCAAGTCAGATTCAGGAGGATAGACATGAGCAAAAAACTGAACCGTCGTGAGTTCTTGCGCATGTCGGCTGCTTCAGCCGGCACATTGGCGCTAGCCGCATGTGCACCCCAGGCAGCGGCGCCGGCGGCGCCGACAACGGCTCCCGCAGCTACTGAGCCGCCGGCAGCGGCTGTAGAGGCAACAGCAGCTCCCACGCCTGCTGCCGTGACGGCTTCTAGCTGCCAAATGGATTGGAATCCCACCTTCCCCCAGCCCTTCAAGGTATATGATCCTCCCGTAGAAGTAGCGGTGATCTGGAACCCCGGGCTCACCTTTCCCGAGGGGATGAGTTGGAACAACAATCCCATGTATAACCGCACGGTCGAACATACGGGGATCCGGTTTACCCTTCACTGGGAAGCATATGGCGAGCTGCGCGAGCAAAAGCTGGCAGCAGACCTGGCTGCTGGAACGCTTCCCGATGCCTTTCACGCAGGTGGACTCCTTCTGGCACAGCTCATTGACGACGACGTCATCGAAGATATTAGGCCGATCTGGGAGGCCACCGCTTCGCCACTCACGAAGGAGAAGAAAATGTATGCGAGCCACAAGTGGTGGAAGCCGGTCTTGCGCGGTGAGAAGCTCTACGGTATTCCTTTCACATGGGGCCCTGCATACAACGTGGATAACCTCTGCTTCATCCGCCAAGATTGGCTGGACAAGTTAGGACTCCAGCCTCCCGAGACCATTGAGGAATGGGGAGAGGTCGCCCGTGCTTTCCGCGATGCCGGTTTGTGCCAGTTCGGTATCAACGCCTGCAAGCGCCTGGTCACCTGGTACCAGAGCCTTGATCCCATTTTCGGCGCGTTTGGCGTCATGCCTACTTTCTGGGTGAAAGCCAACGATGGCACGTTGAAATATGACAGCATTTCCCCAGAGATAAAGGATGCGCTGGCCGTCATTCGGCAGTGGTACGAGGAAGGGTTGATCGATCCCGACTTCTACACCTATAGTGAGGGCGATGCTGCCGGCCACATCGCGGCTTCGAAGATCGGCCTATTCACTGCACCCTGGTGGCATGGTGGCGGCCAGGTCAAGCTGGAGAACGATAATCCGGGGATGAAACTGGCGATGATTCCCTATCCCAAGGGGCCGCAAGGTAAACAGGGGCGTAAAGCCTCAGGTGAAGTAGGGCCTTGCGTCGTATTCAAGAAGGGGTTAGATCCGGTCAAGATCGAGGCGTGTATCAACAACTTGAACTGGCACATCGAAATGCACGTCAACTGGCAAAAGTATCAGCAGTACGGCGAATGGCGCAACAGCCATGCCTTCGTCGAGGGCCTGGAATGGGTCTGGGGTGAAAACTGCGAGTTGAAGGATGGACCGATTGCTATGCCGGGCACCTACGCCTGGATGGACACGATTGATTTCGGGTTCCCCTATATGGTCTATCCCACCTATCAGGCTGAGCCGTTCCAAGACATCCTCAAGTGGTCCAAAGAAGATCCGGCCAAGCTCAACCAAGCGCAACGCTTCTTGCTGAGCAACCCGATAACGCTGCGCGAGGCTGAATACTATTCTAGGGTCTTCGATACCTTGAACGTGCAGATCGTCAATGAGTACTTCGGCAACCCCACGGAGGTGATGAAGAAGCATCTGCCGGATCTCTTCAGCCTCGAATCGGAGGTGTTCACCAACATCGTCATCGGCAATGAACCACTCGATCGCTTCGACGGCTTCGTAGAAGAGTGGAAGGCTAAGGGCGGCGATGAGGTGACGCGCGAAGTGAACACCTGGTATAAGGCTGCTTACGGTGGTTGATCGGCAGTTGGGTTAACCTCGCTGAGCGGACTCGGGCCCATGTCCAGCCCGAGTCCGCTCAATTCGTTGCAGGACCAGCATGTAAGCATGGCAGAGGTCATCCGCACATCCGCAGGCGCATCCCCCGGAGCGAGAGCGCCAGAGACGACCGTAGAGCGCAGGCCACCGCTCCGAGTTATCCTGCGACAACACTGGATGCTGTACGTCATGTTAGTGCCGGCGCTCACGCTGTTGGCGCTCTTCCATTTCTATCCCATTTGGGGGGTGCTCATCGCGTTCAAGGATTACAGCCCTGTGAAGGGCATCATAGAGTCGCCCTGGGTGGGGTTGGATAACTTCCGGCGCTTCTTCGAGAGTCAGAACGCCTGGCCCATCATCCGCAACACGCTCTTCATCGCGGTGGGCAAGATCGTTTTCGTTCAGTTGGTTGCCCTCATATTTGCACTGATGCTGAACGAGGTGCGCATCCGTCTTTTCAAACGCACCGTGCAAACGGCGACGACGCTGCCGCATTTCCTTTCGTGGGTGATCATCGGTGGGATCATGGTGCAGATCCTGTCTACGACCGGTGTGGTGAATCGCTTGATCGGCGCGTTGGGCATAGCTCCGATTCGCTTTCTCGGCAAGGCGGATATCTTTCCCTGGACGCTGATCTTCTCCGAAGTATGGAAGGAGTTCGGCTTCTCGGCCGTGATCTACCTGGCCGCATTGACTGCGATCAACCCGGAGTTGTATGAGGCGGCCGCGGTGGATGGCGCTGGCCGTTTCGCCCGCTTGTTTTATATCACCCTGCCCGGTATCCGTCCTACCGTGATCCTGATGGCGTGCCTGAGCCTGGGGGGTGTGCTAAACGCTGGCTTCGAGCAAGTGCTAGTCTTGTACAACCCGGTCGTGTATAAGACGGGAGATATCATTGATACATTCGTCTTTCGGGTTGGCCTCGTTGGGCAGGGCGGTGTGCCTGATTACAGTTTGGGTACCGCCGTCGGGTTACTCAAATCAGGCATTGGCTTCTTTCTCATCCTGCTCTCGTATTGGCTGGCAGATCGGTTTGCGAATTACCGCATCTTCTAGCTACCCGCGATGCACAAGTTCTCTTTCTGGATGCCGAGCGCAAAGGATTGAAGGGCGATGGTAGGCAAAGCCAGTTTCTCCGATCGGATTGTGGACGCGATCTTGTATGCCATACTTCTGGTCTTGGCGTTGATGTGCGTGGCGCCTTTCATCCACGTCGCCGCGTTGTCACTCAGCAGCCAGGGAGCAGTTGCCGCCCGTCAAGTTGGGCTGTGGCCGGTGGGGATGCATCTGCAAAACTACGACTTCATCATAGCGGATAAGCTATTCATCAACTCATTCGGAATCTCCGTGCTGCGCGTGATCGCTGGTGTGAGCCTAGGGTTATTGGTTACCGTGATCACGGCATATCCCTTGTCGCGTGACAACCTGTATATGCCCGGTCGCACGATCTTCAAGTTGCTTTTGTTATTCGGCATGATGTTCAGCGGCGGCTTGATCCCCTACTTTTTGGCTTTGCGTGATCTGGGTTTGTTGAACACATTCTGGGTGTTGATCATCCCACTCGCCCTCAACATCTTCCACGTCATCTTGGTGATCAATTTCTTCCGTGGCATCCCTCAAGAGTTGTGGGAAGCGGCTGTCTTGGATGGCGCCAATCATTTGCAGGTGCTCTTCCAGGTTTTTCTCCCGATTTCGAAACCGGTTTTGGCAACTGTGACACTATTCTCGGCGGTGATGCATTGGAATTCGTGGTTCGATGGCGTGATCTTCCTCAAGGAAGCCTCACAGTGGCCGTTGCAGAGTTATCTCTACTCCAAGGTCACAACGCGCATGTTGCAATGGCAGACGGCGACATCGGCTGAACGTGCCGGCCAGGTCTTTCAGGAGGCGACGCCAGAAGGGTTGGCGACGGCCATGATTCTGATCGCGACGATTCCAATCTTGCTTGTCTATCCGTTGTTGCAGCGCTACTTTGTGACTGGCCTGACCCTGGGCTCGATTAAAGAATGACCATGACGCGCCGCGATCTCTTTGCGGAGATTGCTGTAGATCATCCGATCGCCGATGCGCAAACGCGCGTATTGGCGCGGGCTGCGCTCATCGAGCCGCAGCCCCCGATTTGCCTGGTCGTTTTCTGTCATCAGAGTCGCACGACCCGGCTGCTGTCTTTTCGCCAGCGCCTAAGCTTGATACGCCCGATCAACTGGCGCAGGTTTTAGAAGACTACCGTCGTCGCTATGCTCCCTTTCTCATAAACCTGTCGCCTCAGCCAGAGACGACGCGCATTCGTCTGCCGATACATGAATTCGACTGGCGCGTCGCGACGCCGGAAGATGTGTCGAATTTCGTCGGCGTGCTAGAGGGTCAAGGACGCTGGCAGCGCGTGCGCATTCCCCACTACGGCGGACCGCTCGGGCGCGCGATGACTTTCTACCGTGCTCGCTTCATGCTCGATGAGGACATGCTGGCCCGTGATGCGCTCTTCATCTCCTTTGGCGGGGTGGACTACCGTGCGCATGTCTTCCTCAACGGGGCATATCTTGGTTCGCATGAAGGGTTCTTCGCGCCATTCGAGTTCGATTGCCGCGCGGCTGCGCGACTGGGAGAAAACATCTTGGTTGTTCGTGTGGAGAACGACGCGATCTGTATGGGCAATGACTCCTGGGGAGCGGATGGACATTTATATGAGGGGGACAAGCTGTATGCTGCCTCCGGGCCCGGCTATGACGAACCAGAAGTGGGTTGGCATCACTGTCCGCCCGGCATGGGTATCTATCAGCAAGTATGTGTTGAGGCGAGGCCGGCGCTTTTCGTCTCCGATATCTTCGTTCGCCCGTTGCTCGACCGAGCTTCAGCAGAAGCTTGGGTGGAGGTGTACAACGCCACCCCTGTGCGTCGCCCCGTGACCATCGAACTGTCGCTCTTTGGTCAGAATTTTGCAGAAACGGTCTTGGTCGGTGAGCGCTATGAACTTGCCGGTCCGGCCGGGCCGGCTGCCAACCAATATCGCTTGCCCTTCGAGGTGCCCCATCCGCGCGTTTGGGATCTCGAAACACCCTGGCTCTATCAGCTTCATGTGCGGCTCTTAGACGCCGATGGATGCATCTTGGACGTGCAACAAACGCAATTCGGTATGCGTTCTTTTCGCATGGACACCGACGGCGAACCCAAGGGGCGTTTCTACCTGAACGGCCGGCCGATTCGCTTGCGCGGCGCGAATACGATGGGGTTCGAACAGCAGGACGTCATGCAGGGCGATCTGGATCGGCTGCGTGACGACATCCTACTCGCCAAGATTTGCCACATGAACTTCCTTCGACTCACCCAGCGCCCGGTGCAGCCGGCAGTCTATGACATGTGCGACAAGCTGGGACTGATGACGCAAACAGATTTGCCCCTCTTTGGCGTGTTGCGCCGTAATCAGTTCGTAGAGGCTGTGCGCCAGGCCGGTGAAATGGAACGCCTGGTGCGCAATCATCCTTGCAATATCTTGGTCACTTACATCAACGAACCCTTCCCGCGCGGATGGAACAAGCTGCATCGTCATCTCTCGCGTTCAGAGTTGGAGAGCTTCTTCCTGGCGGCCGATCAGGCGGTGCATCTGGCTAATCCGGATCGCGTCATCAAAGCGGTGGATGGAGATTACGATCCGCCAGGGCCCGGCTTGCCCGATAACCATTGTTACTGTGGCTGGTACAACGGACATGGCCTGGACTTAGGCAAGCTTCATAAGGGCTATTGGCAAAGGGTGAAGTCCGGCTGGTTCTATGGCTGTGGTGAGTTCGGCGCCGAAGGGCTTGATCCGACCGACTTGATGCGCCGGCGCTATCCCTTGGCATGGCTGCCGCAAACGCCCGATGAAGAGTGCAACTGGACACCGGATCGCATTCCCGGTGCCCAAACCGGTCGTTTCCATTACTTGTGGTTCGATACGCAGCACAGCATCGCTAACTGGTGCGCTGCCAGCCAGGAGCATCAAGCCTGGGTCACGCGCCTGATGACTGAGGCCTTTCGACGTGATGGCCGGATGGTCTCCTTCGCCATCCATCTCTTCATCGACGCCTTCCCGGCGAGCTGGATGAAGACGATCATGGACACCGAGCGGCGACCGAAACCGGCCTACTTCGCTTATCGGGAAGCACTGACCCCGCTCATGGTCAACCTGTGTGCAGATCGTTGGGGGTTCTGGAGTGGAGAGCCGATGCTCGTTGAGGCTTGGATATGCAACGATCTGCTCGATGTGCCCGAAACGCTCTGGTTACATTACCAATTGGAGCTTGAGGGTCGAGTGGCCTTCAGTCAGCGCATGCAGGCCAGCGTTCCGGCTTGCGACAGTGCTTTCCAAGGGTTCCTACGTTTGCCCGCGCCTTGCGTCGAGCGACGCACACCCGCGGTGGTTCGCCTGGGACTATTGACTGTGCAAGGTCGGGTGGTTCATGACACGGCGATCAACGTAGAGATATTCCCTCGCCTAGCTGAGAGGCGAAGGACAGTGCAGGTTATCGGTTCTGAGCATGATGCGGCCGGACGGCTTGCCCGTGTGCTTGGCCTAGATGTTGCTGATCCAAGCTCGATTCATCCGCGTATGATCTTGATCGGTGACCCGGAGGCTTACGCGTCGCGCAAAGATGAAGTGACCGAATCCGTATTCCGTGGCGCTACCGCTATCTTTCTGAAGCTGCCGATTGGGCAACACGAAATCTGTGGCGATAAAGTCGAGGTATCCCTTTGTGGGATGAATCCGCGCCATTTTGTCTCGCGCGCCACCGGGCACCCACTCGTCGTCGGTTTCGAGCCCTTCGACTTTCGTTTCTGGTATGACGATGAGGCCGGTTACGTCACGCCGCTGCTCGCCAGCGTCTTTCGTGCACCCGGCTGGACGCCGATCTTGGCTTCGGGTAATGGAAGCTGGCTGGGTGACTGGGAGCCAGCGCTGGTGGCAGCCGAAAAGCGATTCGGCGCCGGCCTCTTGCGCATTTGCCAGGTGGACTTGGCCAATCGGGTTGTTGGGAATCCGACAGCAGCTGAATTTGCGCAGCGTCTGTTGAATATTACCTCGCCGGCGTAACACCGATTGCTCCGTTGATGACCTGACGTACGCGATGGACGGGGGCTTCATGTATGCCGCCCACGCCTTTCGACGCGGAAGCGCTCGATATTGCCGTTGTCGGCGACTGTGACGTAGGCCGTCCGGCCATCTGGCCCGCCGAATGTGATGTTGGTGCATCGTGCGCCATGCAGTTGTACCTCCAGCAGCAGCTCACCGCTCGGCGATACCTTGGCTACGGTGCCTTTGCCCCAGCGCGTGATATAGAGATTACCGTCCATGTCGCAGCGCATGCCGTCCATTGCATAGTCAGGGAAATGGATGAGCAGGCGCTTGTTGCTGATCTCTCCTTGCGGCGATAGGTCGTAGGCCCATACGTTGCGCTGCACCGTCTCGTTGACATAGAGCGTTCGTCCGTCGGGCGAGACCTCGATGCCGTTAGTGGTGCCCATCCCGCGCTCGAGCAAGACGAACCGACGGTCATGGCCGATGCGCCATATCTGGCCATCGCCGCGCGCCCAGTGGGGATCGCTGGCAAACAGGATGTCGTCATCGGTGATGCAGATGTCGTTGGGTTGATTGGCCGCCGGCTCGTGCGCGTAGACACTGATCGCGCGCGTGGCCATATCCACTTTTAGGATGTTGTGGTTCGTATAGTCAGCGATCAACATGTCGCCCTGCGACGTGAAACGGATGCCGTTGCCGATACTGCCGTTCGGCAACTCGACGAATACGCTGCATTCGCCGTCCGGCGTCACCCGGCCGATGGTCCCCTGGCGCGCGAAGTTCACCGCGTAGATGTTGCCGGCGCGGTTGCACGCCGGCCCCTCGATGCCATCCGTGAAGCCGCCGCGCGCCGTGAACTCAGTAGCCACGTAGAGATCCTCTGCCATATTTGCCTCTGTGTATGTTTGTTATACGGCCAGTAGGTCGGCAATATTCATCGGTTGGCCGGATGCGATGCTCTTGTTTGCGCCGATCCCGATCAGTATGCTCATCGCACCGGCGCGCGCGCCGGCCATGTGGCCGAGCGGGTCGGGTATCGGCTTGCCGCCGAACAGGCGTTCCAGCAGCAGCGGGTCGCCGCCGCCATGCCCGCCCTCTACGGCAGGCACCTCGCGCATGGTCAGGTTGCCTCGGGCGTCGAACAGTTTGATCTGCCGCGCTTGGCCGGCCAACGGCCCGCTTTCGATTTCTTCCAGCTCCATGCGCCCGCCCGTGCCGGTGATGCTGGCGCGCCAGCCCTCATATGGCGAGTAGGCGATGAGCGAATAGGCCAACTGTGCGCCGCCAGCGTAGCGCACGCTCACGCTCATCGTGTCGTAGATGTCTATCTCTTCGCTGAAGACGCAGCGGTCGCGGAAGTAACCATCGTGTTGCTCGGCATCGAAGTAGAGCGCTTTCATGGTCGGGTCGCCGGCATAGTCCACGAAGAATTCGCACGTTTGCGCATAGTCGCATGTGCTGCATCGTTCACCGCGCTCGGCGCGGGTGGGGCCGTAGAACTGGCGCGACCCGAAGCCGAACACGCGCTCCGGCTCGTCGTCCAACCACCAGTTGACCAGGTCGAAGTGATGTGTGCTCTTGTGCACCAGCAGGCCGCCGCTGTTCTCCATGCGGCGGTGCCAGCGCCGGAAGTAGTCTGCGCCGTGCCGGCGGTCGAGGATCCACTCGAAGTCCACGTTGAGCACGCGGCCCAAGGCTCCGGAGCGGATGACCTCTTTGGCCAGCGTGACGTAGGGCATGAAGCGATAGTTGAAGGTGACGGTGACTTTCCTGCCGCTGCGCCGTTCGGCCTCCAGGATGGCCCGGCATTTCTCGTCGTCAATCGTCATCGGCTTTTCGGCGATGGCGTCGCAGCCGGCCTCCAGCGCGCGGATGATGTATTCGTGATGATAGCGATCCACGGTGGTCACGATCACGCAATTCGGCTTTGTCTCGCGCAGCATCGCGTCGAAGTCATTGAAGACCGGCGGATGCGTGGTGCGCTCGCTCAGCAAGTGGGCGCGATGCGGGTTGATGTCGAACACGCCGACGATGCGCGCAGTATCGCGGAATCGCCGGGCAATGGGGATGGCGAACATGCCGATGGCGCGGCTGCTGGCGCCGGCAAATGCGTAGGTCTTCATCGGTCGTGTTAGCGCGTGCGGCGCCAACGCGCTATGTTTGTATCATAGTTGCGCTCGACCGGCCATCTGTTCTCATTGAGCCAGCACCATGCGCAGGAAGCGCACCCAGTTCCTGAACATGATCTTCTCGATGTCGTCGTGGCTGTAGCCGCGCTCGGCGAGCAGCCCGGCCAGCTTTTGTAGATCGGCGATTGTGTCCAGGTCACGCGGTGACTGTTCGCGGCCGAAGCCGCCGTCGAGGTCGGAGCCAATGCCGACGTGATCGGCGTTCCCGGCTAACTGGCACACGTGGTCAATATGATTCACTACCTCGCGCATCATGACCGGGTTCGGCTCGGTCAGATTGTTCATGGCTGCCCACTGCCAACCGTCGCGCACCATGACGATGTCGAACGACGCACCCAGCACGCCGCCCCGCTCGATGACCAGCTTGATTTGTTCATCGGTAAATTGTCGCTGGAGCGAGGCGATGGCGCGACAGTTCTGATGGCTGGCCAGCAGCGACCCGTCATAGAGGCGGACCGCTTCCCAGAATGCCTCGTCGCTGAGGTGGGTGCAGTCGAGCGCGATGCCCAGTCGGCGCGTCTCGCGCAACAACGCCGGGCCGATGCCCTCGGTGATGCCGAGTGCAGTGCCGGTACCGCCGGCATAGCGGTTCGGCCCATAGTGTGCCGGGCCGAGCAGGCGCAGCCCCAGCTCGTGCCAGTGCGCCAGTTCGTCGGGTGTAGTGATTGGGTCGGCGCCCTCCATCGAGATGACGAAGCCGAGGGGTGGCATTTCCCTTACCCCCATCCCCTCTCCCACAGGGAGAGGGGTGCCTTCCCACGTCAGCCACTCGGCCACGTGCTCGTCGAGTTGTGCTGCAGTCTCGATCACGCGCACGACGCCCTGTCGTTCGAGCGCACGGTAATACGCCATTTGGCCCTTGGCTACGGCATGCGCCTGAACCACCGAGCTGTACTCGATGCCGGGTGAGGGCCGGCCGGAGGCGCGCGCCAGCAGTGTGGCGATGCTGAGGAAGATGCGCCCGCGCCGCATGTCCGGCAGCGCCACTGTGTTCATGGCACGGCTTTTGCCGGTCATCGGTGCTTCTATCTGGCGGATGACGTGCACAGGCAATTGCAGATCGCGCTCGAACGTCAGCGCGTTCCACGCCAGGTCTAGGTGTGCGTCGGCGATGAGCATGTTGGATTTCTGAGCCTGCCGTACGTCGGATCGAGTGGTCGTGCGATGCACCGCAGGGTCTATGTGGCCATTGTCGCCAACACCTTCTGCGCAGCCCACACAGCGCGGTCAATATCTTCCTCGGTATGCGCTGCGGACAGATACCACGTGCCGCGCGACAAGATCCGAATCCCTTCTTCTTGCAGCCCGTACACGAAGCGGCCGAGCCTGGCTTTGTCGAATGCGAATGTGTCGCGCATGTCGCGGGCGCAGGGCAGCGATGTGAACGCCATGTTCAACACTGGCCCCGGCCCCTGCACCAGCACATCGTGGCCGGTCTCTTGCGCGGCCTTGCGCAGGCCGGCCTGCAATCGCTTGCCTAGTCGATGTAGCTTCTCGTGCACGCGCTCGCGCTGCATCACCTCTATGGTCGCCTTGGCTGCGGCGACGCTGGGGTTGCCGGCGTTGGTCGTGCCGGCGTGGATCACGCTGCCCTCGGCAATCGGTTGCATCCACGCGCGCTTGCCGACGAGTGCGCTAATCGGATAACCGTTGGCCATCGCTTTGGCGAAGACGGCCAGGTCTGGCGTGACGCTGTAATATGCCTGTGCGCCCCCCAGGTGCACGCGAAAGCCGGTGATGACTTCATCGAAAATGAGCGCAATGCCGTAGTGGTCGCACAGCGCGCGCAAGCCTTGCAGGAAACCGGTCTGCGGCTCAATGCAGCCGATGTTGCACATGATTGGCTCGGTGATGATCGCAGCGATTTCGGCATGCTGCTGTGCCACAACGCGCTCAACCAGCGCCAGGTCGTTCCACGGCAGCAGGATGAATTCCTCTCGCGCGCGCATGGGCAGCCCTTGCGTCCAGGGGAGGGCGTTGGGCGCCTCGCGGTCGCCCAGCGCCTCGAGCGAGCTGCCGTTGATGCCGAAGGCCACGTTGTCGAACCAGCCGTGGTAGTGCCCCTCGAAGCGGATGAACTTCTGCCGGCCGGTGACAGCGCGCGCGACGCGTAGCGCCGCATGGTTGGCCTCCGATCCGCTAGTGCTGAAGCGCACGAGCTCGGCGCAGGGGATGATCTCTTGCAGCTTCTCGGCCAGCTCGATCTCGGCCAGATGCAGCGCGGCATAGAGTTGCCCATCGCGGCTAGCGCGCGCTACGGCCTCCAGCACCTCGAGGTGGCTGTGGCCCAGCACCATTGGCCCCTGACTGAGCGCAAAGTCGAGATACTTGTTCTCGTCGGCATCCACCAACCGCACGCCGTGTGCGCGCACGTAGACGAGCGGATGGGGCACATTGCTTTTGCGGAACTCGCTGGACACACCGCCGGCGAGTGATTGCTGTGCGCGCTCGAACAACGCTCGTGATTTGTCGTGGCTCAGCATGCACGCAACACGCTAGCACAACGATCGCGCGGGTGAAAAGAAGCGCTTGTATCGTGTGAAGAAACACTTAAACTCCGGCCCATGAAGCGTGGATCGCACAACGTCCCTTCAGCCTATGTGATCAAGCCTGTGTTCAAAGCGCTGCGCGTGCTCAAGTGTCTGGGCGACGCCGGCCGCGAGTTGCCGCTGGTCGAGATCTGTCGCCTCGTTGGCCTACCCAAGCCGACGGTTTACAAGTACTTGCAGACGCTGCGAGAAGCCGGCTTCGTGCTCTATGATCCCGTGTGCGAGTGCTACTGGTTAGGGCCGAACGCATGGTCGCTGGGGCGAACGGTGGATCCCAGCTTGCGCGTGCGCGAAGTCGCCCGGCCGATCATGCAGCAGTTGCGTGACCGGTTCGACGAGACGATCAACCTGGGCGTGCTGCACGGTGACGAAGTGGTGTATCTGGAGATGGCCGCGAGCCGCCACGCCCTCCGGTTGCAGGCGACCATCGGCGCGCACGATCCGGCCTATAGCACATCACTGGGTCGGGCGATGATTGCGTTTCTGCCGCGCGAGCGATGGTCGAGGCACATTCCGCGCCGGCTACAGCCGCGAACGCCCCGCACGATTACCTCACTTGAAGTCCTGCATGCCGAGCTGATCGCGACGCGCAGGCGCGGCTACGCGATCGAACGCGAAGAGAACGAGCCGGGCGCGCTGTGCATTGGTGCCCCGATCTTCGATCAGGATGGCAATGTCGTCGCGGCTCTCAGCCTCTCGGCGCCTGCTTCGCGTATCAATCCATCGGTGGAAGGCGAAGTGGCCGAGGCGGTGGTCAAGGCGGCGCACGACATCTCTAGCCGGCTGGGCTATGCCCTACAACCTGTCACTCACACCTCATAGCTCATCCAACGGATACACCGGCCGTTTCAACCGGCGGAACGGCAGCACGCGCACGTCATTGGCGCACGGGCCGGGTGTGTTGACGAAGTAGCTGGCCTTGGCGATCGGGTCATATGCCTGGCGATGCGCCACGGCCGCCTTGATGTTGATGACGAAGAAGTCTTCGGGATTGATGCCCTGGCTGCGCCATTGCGCCAGATCCATCGGCGCGGTCTTGATGCTGTTCAGCAGGAGCGTTGCGCTTCCACCTTGTGCCGACGTCACGCGCACCACGGCCGTTGGCCCCATATCGTGGCGCAGGCCGCCCACGGCCATGTGGCTATGTGGATCTTCTAGTGTGAACTTGCCATCGCTCTTGGAGATCAACTCGACATCTAGCTCAAGCGGCTGCGCGCCGACCCCACCGCTCTTGCCGCCGATGCGCACGCGTTTGCGCTCACCGGGCTGCAGCGGCCAAACCTCGCGCACAGCTTCAGGATCAGCGATGGCGACGCCGGCATTCTGGATCCTGTGTTGGAGCAGACCCTTCAGCACAATTGTCAGGTCACCCGGCGCGCCGCCGCCGATGTTGTCGGCCGGTTCGACGATGAGCACCGGACCTTCGGTGTGTTGCTGCACGCGCTCGAGCGCCTCGTCGAGTGATAGGCCGGTCGGCAAGGCGTAGTGCTTGTGCGCCATCGCGATTTCACCGAGCGTCCTGAGTTCGCGCCGGGCGACCTCTGGATGGCCAACCGTCACAGCAGTGAAGCTCACGCCGGCGTCGGGCATGTCGGCGTAGGCAAATCCGGCGAAGACATTGACGGCGAGTATGTCCGGATGTACCGTTTCGATCCCCCGTGCGCGCGCCTCCAACAGCGCCATCGGCTCGAACGCTGTGCCGGTAGCCGTAGGGGGCAAGATCAGCGGTGGGCGCTCCCAGACGGTTACCGCGCGTCGGCCGCTGGCGATCAGATCGTCCAGCAGGCGCGCCGAGAACTCGGCCATCGCCTTGCCATCGGTGTGAGGGTTCTGGCGATAGGCGACAAAAGCGTTGCTGTGCACGGCCATCTGTGCGGTGAAGTTGCCATGCAGGTCGAGCACGCCGCCGATAGGCGCATCGGCACAGGTCGGCAGCTCTCGGATGCGCCGCAGCAACTCCCCTTCCACATCTGGATATGACTCGCTGACCATTGCGCCGTGCATGTCCAGCCAGATGCCGTCTATGCCGGCGCGGGCTTCGCGCATGACGGTCTCGGCGAACGCTGCCCACCAGTGTTCGATGACATCATCGGTGACTATGCCGGCCGGCTGCGCGGACATGTGGATTGCTGGCAGGACGCGCCATCTGCGCTCCTTTGCTACAGCCAGCCCGCCGGCCAAGCATGACGCGTCGCCGTCGGCCTCCCACAGCGCGTCGCCACGCAATATGCGGAAATGGTCGAGGGTCGTCTTGCCCGGCACGAAGGTATGCGTTTCGTGCGACAGGCCGGCGATGAGGATGCGCTTCGTCATGTGCAGGAGCAAGGACGAGTGCCCGGTGTTGGGTGGTGGGCATCTGATATTCGGCGTCGGTCAGTTGGGGCGGACGGGTTGCCAGGTGGCGAACTCGCGCACGAAGCGCACTACTTCGCGCGTCGCCGTAGCGAGGATTTGTTCGCCTTTGTCCGCCGTTGCCAGTTCGGGATGTCCCAGCGCGCCGGTCTGGGTGATCTGGTCGAAAGACACGCCGACCGTCACGCGGCTGGGGCCGGCGGCGTCCGGCGTCCAGAATGCCGATGGGTAAGTGTAATGCGCGCCGCGCGCCAGGTCCATGTGCACCAGCGTCGGCCGGATGCGCAGGATGGCGCTGGTTTCCAGCTCGCAGGCGTGCGTCACGAATTTCTGCTGCAGCGCTTCGATCTGCGCGATCTGCTCGCGGGCGATCCCACCGAACCAGCTCGAAAAAGCCATGAACAGGTCGGGGTGCTCCTTATAGCGTTGGAGTTGCAGTTGCTGGATGGCCAGCATCGCCGGCACTTCGTTGCCGCCGTGGGCATTGAGCATGAAGATGCGCCGGAAGCCGGCGGCGATGATGCACGTCAACATCTCCTTCAACACTTCTGTGTAGAGCGGCGCGCTCAGGCTGACGGCGGCGAAGGGCAGATGATGGTGCGACGCGCCAACCCACAGCATCGGCAGGAAGAGCGCTTCGTCCCTCAGCTCGGCTTCCGCCCGCCGGGCGATCTCGCCGCCGATCAGGCTATCGGTCAGCAGTGGCAGATGATGCCCGTGCTGCTCCAACGAGCCGGTGGGAAAGACGACGACTCTGCCGGCCTGCGCCTGCGTGCGTAGCTCCGGCCAGGTGAGTTCTCCGTACTGCATGGTGCGATAAGGTTGAATGCACTCGCGTATCGTGTCAAGCGAGCGCAGTGTCGGGCAGAGAAATGACGGCTACAGGAAGGAATCTTACGACACAGAGCCGGGCGCGCCCTACTTGAACGCTGCATACGCACGGCGATAGTGCCGCACAGCGTCGTGGTCGAGGGCGACGCCTAGCCCCGGTCCGGATGGGATGGGCAGCGTACCATCCTCATATGGCCAACCCCACGTAACCAGCGTGTGTTCGCGGATGTAGGCGCTTTGTAAGTCCGAAGGCATTGTGCAGGCGCGCGCTGCGGCAGCCGCATGTAGCACGGCAGCCTGCCCAATGCCCAGCTCCAGCGATGAACCATGCCAGCAACAATAGCCGGCGACTTCGACAGCGTTCGCCATCGCCATGAACTCGGCGACGTAGCCGCTGCAGTTGAAGTTGTCGGCGTAGCCGTGCTGCAACCCCTGCTTCAACACGCCTATCGTCCGCGCGTGTAACACGAGCGGCGTCGCCGTTGCCTGTCGCGCGCGATGCCACATCTCCGGTTGCTCCCATGGGAAGGGGTCTTCGATGCGCAGGTTGGAGAATGCCTCTAGCTGCTTGAGCGTATGCAGCGCATCGTGCGGACTGAGCCATTGCCACATCGGGTCAATCGTGATGCCGAAGTCGTTGCCGCCGGCTTCCTTGATGGCGTGCACCTGAGCGATGGTCGGGTCGCCCAGCTTTGACTTCATCTTGATGCCTCTGAAACCCCGCGCCTGCGCCTGTGAGACGATGCGGCGAAGATCGTCCGGCGTTTGCCGGCCACACCATGCGTCCACCGGAACGCGCTCGCGGACAGGCCCGCCAAGCAGGTCAACCATCCGGCAGCCGTTGCGCTTGCCCATCCAGTCGTAGAGCGCCATCTCGAAGGCATAGGTCACCGGCGAGGGCGAATCGTAGAGCGCAGGTGGGTGGCTGGTCAGCAACCCCCAGCGGTAGCCGGCGCGAAAGGCTCCCGGCAGCACGCCCAGGTCCAACCCGCGCAAGCGAAGGCCGATGAGTTGTTCCAGCCAGGGCTTCAGCTCTGCAATCCTTGGCCCGCGCCCGACCTCGCCCAGTGCGATGATGCCGTCGCTCAGGCGAAACTCCAGCAACACGATCGGCTTCTCATCCCATGCGTCGGCGAAGCGCCCAAGCGACGGGCTATCCACCGCGCCGGCTTTGCCGGGGACGACGACTTCATGCGCGAGGATGGATTCGATGTAAGTCTCGTTCATGGCTCAATCATCTTGCTCGAATGAATAGCGCCACACCTCGCCGCCGAGCGTGATGGCCCACAGCCCATTGTGTTCGACGAACAGTCCAACTACGGGGATGTCCACCAGCGCTTTCCCGATGGGCTGATGCGCACCGGTCGCGCTTTTCACGTATAGGATGCCGCGGTTGCTCGCCAGAACGGTATCTGGGCCGTATAACGCCATGTCGGTGAATGCGATGCCTGGTTCGACGCTGATGCGGCGCACTTTGATCGGAGATCTGTCGAAGGTGTATGCCTGAGCGATGACATTTTGTGCGGCGAGCACGGCGCGACCGTCGGCGACCGCCAGGCTGGCTAGCGGCGCGCGCAGGCCATCCAGCGCCATCACCATGCTCCAGACCGTCTGCTCCGGGTCGGGTTGCGCCAACGCAGGCGCGCGCCATACCTCTGCGCTAAATCGAGCGTCGTCCTGCGACTGGGCGGCGATCCGCAGCGCGAACAGGCCTCCCATCGGGGTAAAGTGCAGCCCGGTCACTGTGCCTGCGCCGGGCAGCACTATGTCGCGCCAGTCGAGGCCGGCGATCCCAATCTTGCATCGCCCTGCCCGCGTGCCGACCAGACAGTTGTTATTCCGGGTCAACGCCAGCGCAGTGATCGCATCATCGTCGTCTAGCGATGGTTGGGCAGGCGTAGGCTGAAATGCGCGCGCGCCGGCATCCCAGGCCAGTACTTGTCGCTCCGTCGCTGCAATGAACGCTGGTTGATGGGATGAGGGATGGGCTGCGACGCAAACGAGCGCTTCGTCCGTGGGGATCGGGCGCCACATTGCGCCATCGTCGGAATGTGCAGCGCCACCCAGCGCATCGGCCAGCAAGAAGGTGCTATGGCCGGCGCGCGCAACCAAAGGTGGCGTATGGGCGGTCAAGCCCTGATCTGTGCATTGCCAGGTGTGCCCACTATCGTCGCTGCGCCAGATGCCGCTGCGGGCGGTTCCGCAAAGTGCACTTCCGTTCGCTGGACAGGCCAGCGCTAGCGCTGGCTCGCCCAGGCCAGTTGGATGCCACTGCAAGTCCTCGCCAGCGCGGAAGACGCCGCTTGTCGTGCCGACCAGCAGGGTGCCGCTGCATGCCGCAACGCAGTTCACCTCCAGCCCTTCCAACCCACAGGGTGCCCATGCGTTGTCATCCGTGAGCCGGAACAGGCCGGCTTCTGTGCCTGCGAGCAGGCCGGCTTCGGTGAAGACGAGGCACTGCACGGCAGCATCGGGCAGACCATGACCGGCCTCGCGCCAGGCGCGTCCTGCGTTGCGTGAGCGATACAGGCCGCCGTTTGCGCCGCCGGCCCAGATCGTCTCGCTCTCGGCAAAATCCGGCGCACAGGCCAAACAAAGGATCTCCAGATCCAGCAGGCCGAAGTTGGTGCTCTGCCAGCTTGTGCCCCTGCTGGGCGAGCGATAGATTCCATCGTCGGTAGCTGCAAAGAGATTCGCGTCTCCGTTCTCGTCGGTGGCAAATGCCAGTGCATTGATCGGGCCGAAGCCCCACGTATCTAGCATTTGCCATCGTGCGCCGCCGTCTGTCGAAATGGCCAGCGCGCCGGCTTGTGTGGCCGCGAATGCTGTGCCGGATGAGTCGAATGCGGCACACCGCATGGCGATATAGCCCATGCTGCCCGCCCGCTGCCAGGTTCTCCCGCTGTCTACAGAGCGGAACAAGCCCGCGTTGGTCGCGGCCAGCACAAGCTGATCCTCTGCAAAGCGTGGTGAGGGCGCGAGGCTATGCACAGCGCCGCCCGTCCATGCGCCGATGCGAGACCAGTCTCTTTCTTGCATGGCTAAGGGTTCAACATCACATCATCATCGCGCGTCGAGCGCGGCTTGTGCACCAGCGCCTCGGTCGTCAGCGTCATCGCGGCGCAGCTCGTCGCTGTGCGCAGCGCCGTCGTCACTACGCGCAGTGGATCTACAATGTTGGCCGCCCACATATCGGTCACTGCGCCGGCGCGCACGTCGAAGCCAAATCCACTTCCCTGTGCCATTGCCTCATGAATGAGGGGCGTGGGCTCGTAGCCGGCGTTGCGGATCAACGCCGACATCGGTGCCAACAACGCCCGGCGCAAGATCGTGCTTGCGTGCGCTTCGTCGCCTTCCAATTCGAGCTGCTGCAGAGCCGGCAACGCTGCCAGAAACGCTGCGCCACCACCCGCCACCAGCCCCCCCTCCATGCCGATGCGAATTGTGCGCACGGCTTCTTCTGCGCGTTGCATCAAATGAGTGCGCTCGGCCTCAGTGGCGCCGCCTACGCGCAGCAGCGCTATGCCGCCCAACAGCTTGCCGATGCGCTCGGTTAAGCGTTCGCGCTCGGCGTTTTCGGTTGCGTTCGCGAGCGACCGACGGAGTTCGGCGATGCGCTGGCGGATGGCTGCCGGCCGCCCTTTGCCGCCGGTAATCGTGAACGCCGAACGGATGGCGTTCACCTCGTCGGCTTGCCCGAGGTCAGCCAGCCGGGCGGATTCCACGCGGTCGCCTGCTTCTTCGGCAAAGAGTTTGCCGCCGCATAGCGTTGCCAGATCGCGAAGGATCTCGAACCGGTCATTGCCTGCCCCTGGTGCATGGATGGCCAGCGCCGGTAACACGCCGCGCACCTTGTTCGTCACCAGGATGTTGAGCGCGTCGCCCTCAATGCCGAACGCGATGACCACCAGCCCACGCTGCTCATTGCGCGCTGTGTTAGCCTCGATCAGTGCGCTCATCAGCGGGGCGAGCTGCGCCGCCTTCGTTAGACGATGTGTGGCAAACAAGATGTAGGGGCGTGCAAGCACGGCTGACCCACCTTGGGTGATGAAATGTGAGGACTTCCAGCCCTCGTTCCAGAGCACGCCCTGGATATATTCCCGGTCGTGAGCGACCCCGTGGCTGGGTCGCACCTCGATCACGCCATGCTGTCCTACGACGTCGAAGCACTCATGGATAAGCCGCGCCAGGTCGTCGCGTCCGGTGATCGTAGCGGCAAGCGAAAGGACATACCGATCGTCGTGCAGCGGGCGCGCAGTCCGTTCAATGGCACGTAGCGCGATCGGCAAGGCGCGCTCTAGCCCGCGCCGCAGGCGCATCGGGTCGCAGCCGGCGGCAATGTGCCTCAGCCCTTCGGTCACCATGGCATGAGTGAGCACGATGGTCGTGCTGCCGCCGTCGCCGACGGCTTCCTCGACTTGTGCCGCCGCGTGGCGCGCCATCAGCAGCCCCATGGTCTGCCAGCGGTCGGACAATGCCCAGATGCGCCGGGCGATAGTCGCGCCGTCGTTGAGCAGGTCGGGGGCTTTCGTCCTCGCGCTCGTCTCGCGTTCGACGGCTACGAGCCGGCCCAGCGGACCTAGGGTCGGTTCGACGGCCGCAGCCAACAGCGCCATGCCGTCGTGGAGCGATTCGCGTGCGCCAGCGAGCAAGGTCTTCCCGCCTCTTCGTTTCATGGCTGTGGCTGATAGGCGATCTGCAACTGCGGCGTTTCAATCCGTTGGCCCGGCGTGGTCAGGGCCTGCATGCAGACAGCAATTGTCATGCTGGTCAGCAAGGTGCGTTCGATCGGGGCGGGAGAGCAGGTAGTTAGAAACATCTCCTGTATTTTGGCATCGAGCGCCGCAAAGTGCCCGTAGAAGTCCTCCGGGCCGCCGGCCTCCCAGCGATTGGCGTGGATCGCGCCGTCACGTCGCCGGATGGCGATCGCAAAATCCTCGATGTGCCCTTCGAGTTGGATGTGCGCCGTGCGCAGGCCGTCGGCATGTTCGAAAACAAAGGCGGTTGGGCTGCCCCAGGGGTCGTAGGCTGATGACTGGCAGGCGTTCTCATGCATGTTGCCAGGCTTCACGTTGTGGCAAGCAGCCAGCGCCGCGTCGAACAGGTCGCGCGACCATGCGCCTTGCGCCAAAGCTTCCCACACACCTTCGCCGCGATACGTTGTAATCGCTCGAATGCCGCGTTCGCCCCCGACGCGTGTTTCAACGAAGGCTTGCATCGCCTCCAGGCTGTGGAAGCCATACACCTCGGCGCCGCCATAGAACACGGCCACGCCTTCGGTCAGCTCGGCGCTGGTGGGCAGTGGTGGCTTGAGCGTGAAGGAGTAGGGCAGCGACGAGCCGGCCATGAGGGGAAATCCCATTTCGCGCGCGACAGCGACCATCTCTTGCGCCCAATCGCTGTTCCAGGATAGGTGCTTGTCGCAGAACACCGGCGCGCAGCGGTTGGATTCGCGGAAGACGGCGACGATCTGGTCGAAGAATTCCTTGCGGGGGTAGAGCTTCTGCCCCAGCGCGTTGGTTGGATAGTCGCCGTGCTCGCCGATGAGTAAGACGCCATCCACTGCGAGTGAGCTGCCGCCGAGTGTCAGGGCATCGCGGATGGAGTCGAACATCAGCACACTGTAAGTGTGGGCGATAGGCTGTCCCAGATCCAGGTCGTGGTCGAACGCGAGACTGCGCCACTGCGCGTGTGGCGTGTCCAACGGCCGGCGGTCGGGGCGCCGCTGAGCCACATATAACGAGGCGATTTGGGTGCATGGTTGCCATCCCCATCCGGCGTCGGTCGGAGCCGCATCCAACCAGCGCGACACAATCACGTCGGCATGAGAGGCGGGGAAATAGGTCGTGCAGATGGCAGCGATTTTGAGCACGGCCACAGAGCGTGACCGAACGTGCAGGTAATGGGAAGATGCCGATATTTCTTCTGAGGAAATTTTGATGACTCGCATCGGACAAATAGCGTCCTACACTTCGCAAAAAGCGTTCGATTCGTCCCGGCTTGACATTGATTGCAACGTTTCTATACTCCGGATGCGCCCAGATCTGCCATGCTCCTCGGCCTTTCCACCATCTGCCGCCGGGAGCTGGGCAGAGTAATTTAGAACGAAAAGTGGATGAGGAGGATCGCATTTTGGGAACCGATGCTCGTATGATTGCACCGGCCCATGCCCCGATGCATCGGCCCTGGCTCGCCCGGCTCGTCGGCGCGCAAACCGCTGTGCAGACCCATCGCGCGTTGTGGGGCTATTTGTTCGCGTTGCCGTGGGTGCTCGGCCTGATTTTCTTCTTCGGTGGGCCGATCCTGGCATCGCTGTACTTCGGCTTCACCGAATACTCCATTCTCAGCCCCCCAAAGTTCATCGGCCTGGCCAACTATGACCGGGCCTTCAGCAAAGATGATCTTTTCTGGCCGTCGTTGGGGCGAACCTTCCTCTTTACACTGATGTTCGTGCCGTCGGCAATCGTTGGTTCGCTGGCGCTGGCGCTGCTGCTCAACCAAAAGCTGAAGGGGACGGCGTTCTTCCGTACCCTCTTCTACATCCCGCATCTCATCCCGGCCGTTGCGCTCACAGTGTTGTGGATGGCCATCTTGCAGCCGCGAATGGGGCCAGTGAACGCAGTGCTCCGCGCGTTGGGCGTGGCCGACCCGCCTGGCTGGTTGGCTACGCGGGACACGGCGCTCTTATCGGTCACCATCATCAATGTGTGGGCGGCGGTGGGTGGCAACACCATGCTGATCTTCCTGGCCGGCCTGCAGGGCATCCCGAACGAATACTATGAAGCGGCTTCGATAGATGGTGCCAGCGCCTGGGCGAAGTTTCGCAAGATCACTTTGCCCATGCTCTCGCCGACCATCTTTTTTAACCTGGTGCTGGCCATCATTGCAGCGTTGAAGGTGTTCACCACAGCGTGGGTAGCTACACAAGGTGGGCCGTCGTATGCCACATGGTTCTTTGTGCTGCATATCTACAACGAGGCCTTCCAGAATTTCCGCATGGGCTACGGCAGTGCACTGGCATGGATCCTGGCGGTCATTCTGATCGCCTTCACGCTGATCCAGGTATATGCGTCGCGCAGATGGGTGTATTACGATGGCGATTAGTCAACCCTTCCCGACCACCACGCCGGCGACGCACACCGATCGTCGTCGCAAGCCGCTGCGACCGTCGCGCATCGCGCTCTACGCTGTCGTCCTGTTCTTCGCGGCGCTCTTCGGCTTTCCCCTACTGTGGACGCTCATGTCATCGCTCAAGACCGTGCAGGAGACGTTCGCTTATCCGCCGGTCTTCTTCCCGGCAACACCGCAGTTCGGCAACTACATTCGCGTTCTCAGCATCGAACGTATCCCGGTCTTGCTGTGGACGTGGAACGCGGCCTACATCACCGCGCTGACAACGCTCGGCACGGTCATCACCGCGTCACTGGTGGGCTACTCGTTCGCGCGTTTCTCCTATCGTGGACGCGATGCGTTGTTTCTGATCACACTGGCTACGCTGACGTTGCCGGCGCAGGTCACCTTGATCCCACAGTTCGTGCTGTTCCACCGCCTGGGCTGGATCAACACGCATCTGCCGCTGTGGGTGCCGGCTTGGTTCGGCGGTGGCGCGTTCGGCATCTTTCTGATGCGCCAGTTCTTCCTGACCATCCCGCGCGATCTGGACGAGGCTGCGCTGATTGATGGAGCGAGCTACCCTCGCATTTTCTGGTCGGTGCTGCTGCCGTTGCTGAAACCGCCGATCGTCACGCTGGCGATCATCACAGCGCTGGCGACGTGGAGCGATTATCAGAGCCCGATCATCTATTTGAACTCGCCGGATAAGTTCACCATTTCGGTTGGCTTGCACTTCTTCGTGCAATCGCCGGAGGTGGGCGGTGAGCCTTTGCAACATCTGCTGATGGCAGCGTGTGTGCTGGCGATGATCCCTGCAGTGGTCATCTTCTTCGCCGGACAGCGCTACTTCGTGCAGGGCGTCGTGATGTCCGGGCTGAAAGGGTGACCTTTCGGTCCGTCGGCACAAGCTTTCCACATTCGAAAGCATTTCTGAGAGAAGAGAGCGTTCACACAGGAGGATACGATGCAACGAAAGTTCACCAGACGTCAGTTGTTGAAAGGCGCGGCAGTAGGGCTCGGATCGGTCAGCGCCGGCATACTGGCGGCGTGCGCCGCGCCGCCCGCTAGCGCGCCATCTGCGCCTGCTGCGCCGGCAACCGAGGCGACCAGCGCGCCGGCTGCCTCTAGCGTGACCTTACGCTTGCAAGCGCCGGCGGTGCCGCTGGGCGGCATGGCCATCGAGTTCGCCAAACGTTTCCAGGACGACACCGGCATCAAGGTCGAAGTCGAAGAGACGATCTACGGCGAAATCGAGAAGAAGACGCAGACCGGCTTCATCTCCGACACGCTGCAGGACGTGGTGTATGGTCACCATCGCTGGCTGTTCATCAACTTCACCAAGGGCATCTACGCCGTGCTCGACGACATGTTCAAGAGCGATCCGCCTCCGGACTTCGCCGACATCTTTCCTAGCGTGATGGAGGGCAACAGATTCGATGGCAAGAACTTCAGCTTGCCGGACGTCGTGCATCCCGGCGGCAATATCGTCGTGAGCTACAACAAGACGTTGCTGGCCGAAAAGGGGCTCGAAGAACCCAAGGCTGGCTGGACGTTAGCCGACTGGGAAGCCTTGGCGCGCGCAGCCGCCGATCTGGGTAAGGGTATCTTCGGCATGTCGTTCGACAATATCACGGCGATGCACTATTACAGCAACATCGCGCGCTCGTTCGGTGAGAAGAACTCGACCGACATGTGGCTGATGGACCGTGAAGGAAAGACCTTCCAATACAACACGCCGATGCACAAGGAGATCGCCGACTGGTTTGTGCGACTGCACAATGACAAGATCGCCCCGCGCAAGAAGGATCAGATCGAGACCGGATTGTTCGTCGGTGGACTGTCGGCCACGCATTCGGGCATCGTTGGCAGTGTTGCGGACTTTTTGAAGAAGACGGCGGGCAAATTCGAGATGGACGCCGTGCTGCTGCCGGTGGGTGACAAAGGCCGCCAGGGCACATGCTATTCCGGCAACCAGTGGATGATCAACTCGAAAACCAAGCATATGCCCGAGGCATACAAGCTGCTCAACATGCTGACGTCGAAAGATGCCGGTGTGTATCTGGCCACTAACGTGGCGGTGCAGCCCAACGGCCGCAAGTCGGCGTGGACCGATCCGGCAGTCAACCAGATCAACCGGATGTTCGGCGTGGCGGCCGGCTTGATCGAGGCCGGCGTCGAGCCGTTCCCTATGCCGTACAATACGCGCTTCACCGAGGCCAACACCGCCTTCCAGGCCGAGATCGAGCAGATCTGGGAAGGCACGGTGACCTGGGACGAGCACGCGCCGGTCATTCAGAAGAAGCTACAGGACATTCTGGATCAGCCGCGTCCGTAGTCGCCTCTTTGGCAGTTTGCGCTGCGCAAGCGGTCAAACGTCCGATGGCAGATGCCATCGGACGTTTTTTTGCTCGCCTGATCACTTCAGCCGAGCCAGCCGGTCGGCCAAGTCTTCGAGCGAGGCCAGGTTGTGCACCGGCAAGAAGTCGTCAATGTAGGGTAGGGCGGCTTGCATGCCACGCGCCAGCGGTTGGTAGTCTGCCCCGCCCAGCAGCGGATTCAACCAGATCACACGGCGACAGCTACGCTGCAGGCGGGCCATCTCGCGCCGCAGCAAGTCGGGATCGCCGCGGTCCCAGCCGTCGCTAATGATGAGCACAACGGCGCTGCTGCGCATGACGCGGCGTGCCCACTGGTAGTTGAACGTCTTCAGCGCTTCGCCGATGCGCGTGCCGCCCGACCAGTCCGTCACGGCGCGTGAGACATCGCGCAGGGCGCGATCCACGCTGCGCTGGCGCAATGGCCGGGTGATGCGTGTCAGCCGGGTGCTGAACACAAAAGTTTCTACCTGTTGCCTCAGCCCGGCGCTGAGCGAGTAGATGAAGTGCAGCAACAGGCGCGTGTAACGCTCCATCGACCCGCTGATGTCGGCGATGATGACCAGCGGGCGCGGCTTGACCTTAGGACCGCGTTCGGCGAAGCGCACCAACTCACCGCCATGCGCGATGTTCCGGCGCAACGTGCGGCGCAGGTCGAGCGCGCCGCTGTGGCCGGCAACCAGCCGACGGGTGCGGCGCTCGCCAGGACGCCACAGCAGGTTGTCCATCATAGCTTTGATCGCGCGCATCTCCTCGGCCGTCAATTGCGAGAAATCCTTGCGTCGCAGCGCTGCCCGGTCGCTCGGGCTGTAGGTCGTCTCGACAATTGTGCGCTCGCCGGCGTCGTGTGTGCTGTCGGCGGGTGGGGCCACCGGCGGATTGAGCGGCGGCGGCGCGAACTCCGGGCGGGTAAACGGCGTCTCGTCTTGTCGCCGGCCGCGCGCAATCACGCGGTCGCGCGGGTCCACCCAGAACAAATCAAAAGCGTCCTTGAACAGTGCTAGGTCTTCACGGCGTTGCACCAGCAGGCTCTGGGCAACAAAGAAGAAGTCTTGCTTGCGGCCAATCTGGATCAACGCCAGCGCGTTGACCAGGTCTATCATGCGGCCGGGATTAACGTCTAGCCCCAATCCATGCAGCACACGGCCAAACAGGATGAGGTTGTGGAGCAAATGGCCAGAGCGGATTTGAGGGTCGGTGGGGTTGAACGTTTGTGGGGCAGACGGCATCGCTAACGTCCTAATCAGGTGGTTGGGTCACGTGCGGGCAAAGGGTGGGGGCAACCTGCGGCGCATGTGGACACTACGCGAACCCGGTGCTGATCACGGCCAGGATGCTCTTGTTCAGCTCGGTGCGCGCTTTCACCACGTCGTCCTGATACTTCAGGATCACGCCTAGCGTCTCGTCCACGATGCGCTCCTCCAGCTCAGTCTGATCGAGCGCAACCAGCGCCGTGATCCAGTCGAGCGTCTCGGCGATGCCGGGCAGCTTGTATAGCTCGGCGCGACGTAGCTCCTGTACAAACTGCGTGACCTGCTTGGCCAGTTGTGCAGGCGCCTGTGGCACCTTGGCGCGCACGATGGCCAGCTCTTTCTCGAAGCTGGGGTAGTCTATCCACTGGTAGATGCAGCGCCGCTTGAGCGCGTCGTGGATCTCGCGCGTGCGGTTCGAGGTGATGATGACGATCGGTGGCTGCTGTGCCTTGATCGTGCCGATCTCCGGGATGGTGATCTGAAAGTCGGAAAGCACCTCCAGCAGAAACGCTTCGAACTCCTCGTCGCTGCGATCCAACTCGTCAATCAACAGCACCGGCGGCTTTTCGCGGCTGTCCTCGATGGCCTGCAGCAGCGGCCGCTTGAGCAAGAATTTCGGCCCGAACAACTCGGCTTCTTCGTCTTCGATCCGCTCGCCCTTCGCCTCCATCAGCCGGATGTGCATGATCTGTCGCGTGTAATTCCAGTCGTACACCGCGTGGCTCACGTCCAGGCCCTCGTAGCATTGCAGGCGGATCAGCTCGGTATCCAGCGCGGCGGCAAGCACTTTGGCGATCTCAGTCTTGCCCACGCCGGCCTCGCCTTCCAGGAACAGCGGCCGACGCAGCTTCAACGCCAGGAATATCGCCGTGGCCAGACTACGCTCAGCGATGTAGTTCTGTGCGCGTAGCGCGGCTTCCAGGTCGTCAATGGTCTTGAGCGAAGTGATTGAAGCGACAGTCATCTCTTGGCTGCAATCTTACCCCGACGAATGATTCATGACTTATCCGTTCCCGGCTACCTGCTTCCTTGGGTCGTAGATCTTCAATTGCGGATCGCGAATGGTGAATCGTCAATCGTCAATCATGAATCTCAAACCTCAAACCTGACACCGAACTTGATCGTCGTCTCCGGGTGTGCGCGGATGGCCACCAGCGCTTCCGGCGCCTCCTCGAACGACACGATCGGCGTGACCACGCCCGCGCCGGTGATCAGCCTATCGCGGAAGAGTTCGATCGTCGTCTGGTAGGCGCGCTCGTGGTCCCAGAGTGGATAGGCGCGATCGGGGTTCTCCCATCCGCTCCACGCTTGGCTGCCGACAATGGTGAGCCGATTGTGATGGAACTCCTCGCTCAGGTTCAGATCGCGGCAGTCCTTCGGCCCCCATGGCACATGCACCACCGTGCCGCATTGGCGCAGGCAGCGGATTGCTTCGTGCAGTGCCCGACTCGCACCGGAGGTCTCGATGGACACATCCACGCCCTTGTTGCCGGTGGCGCGTTTGATCTCAAGGGCGACGTCGCATGCGTTCGGGTCGAGCGCCCGGTCGGCGCCATGGCGCTCGGCGAAGTCACGGCGCATCGGCAACGGATCTATGGCGAAGACCTGACGCGCCCCGCCAGCCCGCGCGATCTGCACGGCCATCAAGCCGATCGCGCCCAGGCCGAACACGGCGACCGCGTCCCCGATGCGGATGTTGCCATCGCGCACAGCCACGAACGCGACGTGCGCCGGATCCACGCACACTGCGTCTACCTCCGAGAGGGTGCCGAGCGATCGCAGCTTGTCTTCCGACGCCTGGTGCACTTCGCGGATCGGCCCATAGCCGAATACGCGCTCGCCCGGCCGAAAGCGAGTCACGGCGCTGCCCACCTCGCTCACGATACCGACGATCATGTTGCCGATATTGCGCTCCGGTCGCTCCGCTGACTGGGGTTGATCCGGCGACGGGCGCGGCAGGAACATGCGCAGCTCGGGATGCCATTCTTTGTGCTCGAAGGAATTGCCGGTGATGAGCTGCAACTCTGTGCCGTGCTTGGGCGCAGCGAATTGCACTCGGACGCGTATGTTGTGCGGGCCGAGCGTGTCGAGCTGATATTCGCGAAGGCGAAAAGCAGTGCCGTCGCGGGTGACGATTTCACGGGGCATAGCGTGCTCCTGTTGAAGCTGAATAGAGAGCATTGTAGGTCGGATCGGTTGGGGTCGCGCACATTGCAATTGCTGGCATCGCTCATACAATCCGCGACGATTGACCATGCGTCTGATGCAATTCCTTGACGAAGCCGGCCGGCAGCGGGTCGGCGCGCCGTCCGACAGCGGCGCCCAACTGCGCGTAGTGCGCGATGCCGCCGGTGTGTACGAACTGGCGCTCGAAGCAGCGCGCGCCGGCTGCCCGCTCCGCGAGCTTGTCGCGCAGCGCCTGGGCGATGAGACCGTGTCGTACGATCGCATCATCGCCGAGCGGCGTGTTCTGCCGCCGCTCACGCATCCCGAGCCAGCGCGGTTGTTGCTCTCCGGCACCGGACTGAACCACCTCGGCAGTGCCCTGGCTCGCAATGCGATGCACGCTCGGGCGAATGCGCCGGGCGACGCATCGGCCAAGAAGACCGATTCGCTGGTTCTGTTCGAATGGGGCCTGGCCGGGGGCAAGCCCTTGCCTGGCCACATCGGCAATCAGCCCGAATGGTTCTATAAAGGCGACGGCTCATGGGTCACGCCGCCGGAGCAGGCGCTGCTCATGCCATCCTGGGCGTTGGATGGTGGCGAGGAAGCAGAGCTGGCCGGACTGTACGTGATCGGTGACGGCGGCGAAGTCCTGCGCGTCGGCTTTGCGCTGGCCAATGAATTCTCCGATCACGTGATGGAGCGGCAGAACTATCTCTACCTGGCGCATTCCAAGTTGCGTCCATGCTCGTTTGGCCCGGAGGTCCTGCTTGGCGACCTGCCGGCCAGTGTGACCGGCGTCGTGCGTTTGCGACGCGGCGACGCCGTGATCTGGTCGGAGCCGTTTACGACCGGCGAGGCCAACATGTCGCACAGCATCGCCAACATCGAGCACCACCATTTCAAATATGCACCATTCCGCCGGCCCGGTGATGCGCATGTGCACTTCTTCGGTGCATCGGCACTGAGCTGCGCCGCCGGCATAGCGGCCCAACCCGGCGATGTTTTCGAGATCGAATCGCCCTTGTTTGGGCGGCCCCTGCGCAATCCGCTGGCGCGATCCGACGAGCGCGATTCACTCGTGCGCGTCCGAGCGTTGTGAGCGCATCAGGCTGCAGCGTAGATGCGCTCCAGCGCGCCGATGCGTTCTGTCCAGCCGAACTGCGCCCAGAGGCGCTGCTGCGCCGCGTGACCGAGCTGTTCGGCGAACGCCGGTTCGTCCAGCAATCGCTTCATCGCCGCATAGAACGCCTCGGCGTCGCCCGGCGGGGTGAGCAGGCCGGATCGCTCGTGCGCCACATAGGCGCGGTTCATCCCCACGTCGCTCACCACCATCGGCTTGCCGCAGGCCATGTAGTCCATCACCTTGCCGCTGCACTTGGCGCGATTGATGTTCGTGTCGCGGTAAGGGTAGATGGCTATATCGGCGGCGACCAGTCGCTCTACGAGTTGGGCGTGCGGCATGAAGTCGTGCCACTCGACGCGATCGGCTATGCCGGCGAATGCGATAGCTCGCCGGAGCGAGGCGATGCCGTCGCCCGTCGCGATGATGACCCAGCGCGCGCCGGGTAGGCGCTGAAGCGCGCGGACCGCGATGTCTAGGTCGTGGTTGAGCGGGATGGTGCCGGCATAGATGGCGATGGGCTGACGCCAGCCGAACTGCGCGCGCAGCGCCTCGCGCCAAGACTGCGCCTGAGCGACCTGCGCGCGCATGGCCTCGTCCGGCCCGTTCGGCAAGAGATGGATGTCGTCTGCGGAGCGCCTGCGCGCCGCCCGGAACCGGCGCGTGCGCTCGACCAACACTTCGCTGGCGCAGGTGACATGCGGCGCGGCGCGCAACGCCCAGCGCTCTTGCCACTGCATGAACAGCTTCTGCGCAGGCGGATAAGGATTGACATCTAGCCAGCCGCCGCGCCCTTCCCAGTCGTCGTTGTCGAGAACCAGCCGTGGTTTTTGGGTTGACGGTTGGAATGTGAGCAGCCACATGGCCAGCGCGGCAACGCCGACCGGCTTGAAGACGTGAATGACATCTGGATCAAGCGCGCGGGCGCGGCCGGCGAGCCGGCGCGCAAGGCGAACATACAACCCAGCCCCAGACCTCTGCCCCCCTGTTCCCGACACGTTCTCCACCCGAGCTCCATCGCGCTCCCAGCACTTGCCGTCGTCGGCCGGATTGTCGTAGGGCGGGATGAGCACGGTCACCGTATGTCCGCGCCGGGCGAGCGCTGCGGCCATCGGCAGGATGCGCGCGCTCACGGTGGCCTTCGGCGAGAAGGCGAAAGGAGCCAGGTGGACGATATTCATTCGGCCGTTAAATTATCATGCTAGCATGTGCGCCATGCTCCATCGCTTTGGACCACGGCGCGCCCTGATTGTTTTCGGGGCAATCACTGCCATAGTGCCGCTGTTCGCGTTGGCCGCCCTGTGGTTCACGTTGCCGGACGTCAATCAGCTCTATCGGCGCGCGCAGACGCCCAGCACGCGCATCCTCGATCGCCACGGCCGACTGCTCTATGAGATCTTCGACCCACGCAGCCTGAGCGGCGGGCGCCATACGCCGATCTCGCTCGAACGCATCCCCCTGCGCCTGCGCCAGGCGACGATCGCCGTCGAGGACGCCGGCTTCTACGCTCACGCCGGCGTGGATCTCGTCGGCGTTCTCCGCGCGCTGTGGATTAACCTGCAAGGCGGCGAGGCGCTGGCCGGCGGCAGCACGATCACTCAGCAGCTCGCCCGCATGTTGCTGCTCGACCCCGATGAGCGCAGTCAACGCACGCTGCTGCGCAAGCTGCGCGAGTCGCTGCTGGCCTGGCAGATCACGCAGCGTTACTCGAAAGATGAGGTGCTGGCGCTCTACCTCAACCAGACCTACTACGGCAATCTGGCCTATGGCGTCGAAGCGGCAGCGCGCGCCTATTTCGGCAAGTCGGTGAGTGAACTCGACCTGGCCGAATGCGCGCTGCTGGCTGGATTGCTGCAGTCGCCGGTCGCCTATGATCCGTTCAACGACCCGGCGTTGGCTAAGCGCCGCCAGTTGATCGTGCTCGACCTGATGGTGAAGCACGGCATGATCGGCGAAGATGAAGCGCTGGCGGCAAAGCAAGCGCGCTTGTCCTACGCGCCGGCGCCGTTCGACATCCGCGCGCCGCACTTCGTGGCCTATGTGCGCCATTGGCTGGAGCGCGAGTTCGGCACGGACGCCGTTGTGCGCGGCGGCTTGGTGGTGACGACCACGCTCGACCTAGCGCTGAACGACGCGGCGCAGGACATCATACGCGCACACCTGCGCCGCCTGGAGAACCTTGCGGATCGGCCTGGCCTCGGCCACAACGCCAACAACGCCGCGCTGGTGGCGCTCGATCCGCGCACCGGCGAAATCCTGGCCATGGTGGGCAGCCCGAACTACTTCGACGCCCGCATCAGCGGCGCGGTGAATGCCGCCGTTGCGCTGCGCCAGCCTGGCAGCGCCATCAAGCCGATCACCTACGCTGCGGCGTTCGCCCGAGGCGCGCTGACGGCGGCCACGCCGATCTACGACGTGCGCACTGCCTTCCCCACGCGCGAAGGGTTGCCCTACGTGCCGGTGAACTACGACCGCCGTCACTATGGCCCGATCAGCGCGCGGCAGGCGTTGGCTACCTCGAATAACACCGCTGCGGTGAGCGTGCTGCAACGCGTCGGCATCGCTGCTATGCTCGACCAGGCCCATGCGATGGGCATTCGCTCTTTCAAAGACCCCGACCGTTACGGCCTGGCGCTCACGCTCGGCGGCGGCGAAGTGCGGTTGCTTGAGCTGGTTGCCGCCTATGGCGCATTCGCCAACGAAGGCCGATATGTAGACCCTTACGCCGTCATTGCAGTCACTACTGCAGATGGCCGGTCGCTCTTCAAGCGCCCAGCGCAAGTCGCAGGTAGATCCGCCCTCGACGCGCGCGTGGCTTGGCTGATCAGCGACATCCTGGCCGACAACGCGGCGCGCGCGCCAGCCTTCGGCGAGTCGAGCGTGCTGAAGCTATCGCGTCCGGCGGCGGTGAAAACCGGCACGACGACCGACTTCCGCGATAACTGGACGGTGGGCTACACGCCGCAGATCGTGGCCGGGGTGTGGGTGGGCAACGCCGACGGTCAACCGATGCAGCGCATCAGCGGCGTAACCGGCGCCGGCCCGATCTGGCACGACTTCATGGAGATCGCCCATCGCGCCCTGCCGGTGCGCTGGTTCGAGCGCCCGCCCGGCCTGGCGCGCGTTGAGGTGTGCGCGTTGTCCGGCATGCTGCCTTCGCCCGATTGTCCCCAGACGCGCATGGAATGGTTCTTGGAGGGCACACAGCCGACGCAGCCGGACACCTGGCATCGCCGCATCCCTGTGGATGGGCTGACCGGACGGCCGGCTTTGCCCGATACGCCGCGTGAGCGCGTCGTCGAGCGCGTGGCGCTTGACCTGCCGGCCCCACTGCGCGATTGGGCGCGCGCGCAGGGCTGGCCCGTGCTCGGCCCCGTCGCCGATGCCGCCCCTCGCGCGTCAGTCGTTCCTCACCAATCCGTCGCCATCCTGCGTCCCGACCCCGGCACAATCTATCGCGCGGCGAAGGAGCTGCCGCCCTCGGTGCAGCGCGTGCCGTTGGAGGTGCGCGTAGATGCAGCCGATGTGGCGAGCGTAGACGTGGCGTTGGCGACCGGCGAGGTGCTCGCCCGATTCGACCGCGCGCCGTATCGCGCCTTCTGGCAGCTCAACGTCGGCCGGCACACCCTGGTGGCGCGGGCGCGCTTGCGCGATGGCCGCGTCATTGAGAGCGAACCGATACACATCACCGTGCTGCCATGATGAGGCCGGCAGCGGCGGCCGGCAACCAACGACCGGCGACCAACGACCATGAGAACTCCTCGACATGCTGAATGGCTCGCCTTCGGCCTGGTGATGGCGCTGGCGGCCTTCTTGCGACTGTATCGCCTCGACCTGATAGATGTACGTTTCGACGAGGCTTCTGCGCCGCAACTGGCGTTGAGCATTGCGCAGGGCAACTGGTTGCCGGTCGCGCCGTTCAGCGGCAGCGTGGCTAACCATCCGCCGGTCTATTTGTATCTGCTCGCCTTGCCCTACTTGTTCACGCGGGATTTCATGGTCATCGCTGCTTATCGCGCCTTGCTCGACGTGGCGGCGATTGCCCTGTGCTGGTGGGCGATTCGGCGCTTCTTCGGCGCGCGCGTGGCATTCTTCGCCTGCCTGCTGTTTGCTGTTGCGCCGTGGGCGGTGCAGTTCGCCCGCCGCACCTGGCTGGCGCCGATGCCGCTGTTCTCCACCTTGTTGCTGTTCGGGCTGCTCGAAGCTGTTCAGAAGCGCAATCCCTGGGGATGGGCGATTGCCGGCTGGGGGTTGGCGCTCAGCGTTGGCTCACACCTGGCTGCCCTTTACCTTGTTCCGGTCGCGCTTGTGGCGTTGCTGATCGGTCGCGCGACGTTGCGGCCGGCGCCGTGCCTGGTCGGGGCGTTGCCGCTGGTTGCGTTGGCCGGCGTTTACCTCGGCTTCGACGCCGGCCAAGCCTTTCGCAGCACGCGCGGTTTGCTCGGCGCGGCGTCCGACCCGGCAGCGGTGTCGCTCGACGCGCTGCGCTTCACGCTGTGGCTCAGCGGCGGGACGCACCTGAGCGACCTGACCGGCGGCGCATTTCCTATCTGGCGCGACCAAACGCCGGCGGCGCTGGCGTGGATTGACGGGATGCAAATGGCGCTGCTGGTCGTCGGCGGGGTTGCGCTGATCCTGCTGCTCATGCGCCGGCCGGCAGTCTGTTCCACTGCTACGGTTGCCGTGTTGTTGACATGGCTGGTTTTGCCCGTCGCGTTGCAGATTCGCACCTCTCGTCCGTTGCAGCTCCACTACTTCACGGCGTTCTATCCGGTCTCCTTCATCGTGATGGCGTTAGGGCTGGACGCTGCCATTCGCCTCGCCCGCCCACGAACCCCACAGCGTGATGCTACCGATACCATTGATACTACCGACGCCGGTGATACCACAGCCGCATTCTCCGCCCCGGCTGCCGTTGCTGCGTTAGCCATCGCGCTCATCCTCGGCTGGCAGCTCTTCACCACACTGCGCTTCACGCAGTTCATCCAACGCTACGACACCGGCGCGGGCGGCTACGGGCCGCCGTTGCGCAGCGCGCTCGACGTGGCGCAGCGCGCGCGCGACGCCATCCGCGCCGGCGAAGCGCGCGATGTCATTGTCATTGCGCCCGGCGGCGATCCGAGCGTCAACGAGCCGGCGACGGTGATGGACGTGTTGCTTGCCGACCTGCCGCACCGCTTCGCCGACGCGAACGCCGGATTGATCCTGCGCGAGGATGCGGCGCAGTACATTATTACGCCGGCAGCGCGTAGCGCGTTCGATCGCTTGATGCAACATGCCGACGCAGAGGCCGTCGCGCAGACTATCCCCCTGCGCGACGGCAGCGAGGATGCGTATGTCTATGTCCGCATCAATCGCGCGCAACTGGGTTCCTTGGTCGCGCATCCGGCGCAGTGGGAGAATGGCGTGGGCATGCTGGGCTATCGCGTCGCCGGCAGCGACACGTTGCTGTTAGACTACTATCTGCGCGTCTTTCGTGAGGCGGCGCAGGGCGTGGACTATCACTGGTTCAACCATTTGTACCATGGCGACCAAAAGTTCGCCGCGCTCGATGGCGGCGGCATCCATCCGGCGAACTGGCGGGCCGGCGACATCCTGTTGCATCATTTTGCCATTCCCGTGTCTTCCGGCGCGCCGGCGAAGCCTTACACGCTGCGCATGGGCGCATATCTCTACCCGCAGTTGCGGAACGTCATGTTGCTGGATGCGTCGGGCCGGCCGACATCCGATCACGTGGCGCTAAAGATCGAGTGAGATGCGGTTTTTGATCTTGGGCGCCGGCGCCGTAGGCGCGTGGATCGGGGCAAACTTGGTCATGGCGCGCCAGGCGGTCACGTTTGTGGGCCGTCCGGCGTTTGCGCAGTCGGCCTGCGCGCAGGGCGTTCACGTCACGCTGCCCGGCGGGGAAACCTGGCGTTTGCGCGATGTGGATGTGGCGACCAGCCTGGCCGAGGCGCTACAGCGCCCCCCGCTGGCGTACGACGCCGTGTTGTTGTGCGTGAAGGCGCATGGGCTTGATCGGGCCATTGACGAGTTGCGCGGCTGCGCGGATAAGCTGTCCGGTGCGCTGTTCGTCGCCTTCCAGAACGGGGTGGGGAATGAAGAGAAGCTGGCGACAGTCTTCGGTGAACACCGCGTACTTGCCGCGACGTTGACCAGCCCGATCGCAGTCGAAGGGCCGGCCGCAGTGCGCCTGGAGCGCCTGGGTGGGGGCGTCGGCTTGGCGGCGCTCTCGGCGGATCGGTCGTGGCAGACGGTCGCGCATGCGCTGTCGCGCGCGCCGCTGCTCAGCCTGAAGACCTACGCCGACTGGCGCGCGATGAAGTGGTCGAAGCTGTTGCTCAACATCATGGGCAATGCGACCAGCGCGCTGTTGAGCGCGCCGGTAGCCGAGATATACAACGACCGCCGGCTCTTCGCGCTGGAGATGCGCATGTTGCGCGAGGCGCTGGCGGTGATGGCAGCACACGCGCCGCCCATCGCGGCGGTCAATTTGCCGGGGCACCCGGCGCGTTTCCTGGTGCTTGCCCTCAAGCTGCTGCCGGATTCGGCCTTGCAGGCATTGCTCTCGCGTCGGGTAGCTGGAGGACGCGGCAACAAGTATCCGTCGCTCTACTATGACGTGGCGACTCGCTCCGGTCGGTCCGAGGTCAATGTGCTGAACGGCGCGGTCGCCGAAATTGGAAGCAAGCTGGGCGTGTCCACGCCGGTGAATGCTGCCCTCGCGGAGCTGGTCCAACAAGCTGTTCGGTCGGACTCAGCGCTGTTACCCCAGGCCGCGCGGCGAGCGCTTGAGCAGCTTACGCAGGTCTGATATACGTTGGTGGTACACAGGACGTAAACGCAGGGCGTGCAGCCAACGCGAGACCAGCCTATGAGCACCCTCGAACGCTTCATCACCCATGTGTGGGAGGCCATTGGGTTGGCACTCGGCTTCAACGCCGGGGCGGCGCGGTTCGTCTCGACTGAACCCGAATCCATCGCCGTCGTGCTGACCGTGGCTTTCCTCGCCGGCTTGTCATTGTTGCTTGGACAAAGCGTGGTGTTGTTCCTCAACCGTGTCTCGAAGGTGCGCTTCGCCATCACGCTGGTGCTGAACGCCGTCATCTACGTCATCAACCTTGCTATCTGGTCGGTGGTGATCTGGTGCGTGGCGACCTTTGCGTTCGGTGCAAGCCGTCCGATCGGCATCGGCGCGTTGGCGATTTTGCTCGGCAGCGCGCCGTTCGTGTTTGGCTTTTTCATCCTCATCCCGTATGTCGGTATCATCCTCACTCGCATCCTCTATGCCTGGAGCTTCCTGATCACGCTGGTGATGGCGCAGGCGGTGTTTGCAATCGGCTGGCTGCAGGCGTTGGTATGCGTCGGCCTGGGTTGGGTGCTGTTATTGATTTTGAATCGCACGGTGGGCCGGCCGATCGTAGCCATTCGCGACCGCATCGTCCACCGGCTCACCGGCCTGCCGTCCTATGGCCCATCCAACGCGCCGGAGAGCCAAGGCCGGCCCACGCGCAGAATCGGGATGCGTTCAGAGGCGAGGCTACTTCGCCGGCGCATGATGCATGCCGAGCCGATCGCCGCGTTGCGCGAGGGCGATGCGCAGAAACTCGACGTCGGCGATCAGCACTGAACCGCTGCGTCCGCTGGCGACGCTGATTTCGAGTGTTTGCACGCGCGTCAGGTCCACGCCGGTGAACTCGGTTAGCCGCACGCGCACCGAGGCGAGATAGGCATGCCCGATCCAGCCCCAGGCTTGTCGGTTGGCTTCGCCGGGAGGATAGGCGAGAGCCGGCGTAGTCGCGCTGCCCAGTTGTGTGCCGGCGCTGCGGCCGGCGGCATCGGTCAGCGTCAACGTGAGCGTCACCGGCTCGTGGTGAGCGTTGAGGTAGTCCGTGGGGTCGAGCACGATGCGCAGGTGCAGGCTGCTGAAGGCTGATAGGTCGGCAGGCGTCTCGCCCAGCGGCAGCGTCCACTTTGCCCCGGCTGGGTCGGTCCACGAGAAGCGCACCTGGGAAGGGTTGCCGGGCTGGATGGCCCAGCGCATGCAGGGTTGGCGGTATTCGCAGAAATCCAGATGGCTGGTGTCGCCGCGCAGCGCATATCCTCCGAAGCCGTTGAATCCCAGGTCATCGCGCGTGCGCGGTTGGACGACGATCGCGCGTTGGGCTGCGCTGGGCGCCAGCGCCGTGCGCACAGGCAGGTCGTACAGGCTGACCGGCGCAGGATCGAGTAGGTTCAACCCGGCGCGCGATGCCGGTGCGCTGTTCGGCGCTGAATGCGGCGCCTGCATGGTGGCGTCGAAGAAATCGGGTGCGTAGCGCGCCAGGAAGTCGCGCTGGCGCTGCGGAGAGAGACGCGCGTCACTGGCCGGACAACCGGCGACGGGCGAAGGCGTCTGAGGCTCGTCCTGGGGCGCGACCTCATTGAAGGCGTTGTAGGTCGCGCCGATCAGGTAGACCGAGGCCGCGAAATGCTTCCGGTTGCGTGCCAGCCGGGCGTCTTCGTAATACCCTTGGCCGTTTAGGTCAGGCGCAATGCCATCGCATGCAGGCAAGATCACGCCGAGCGGCACATCGGCGTCGCCCTCCAGCGAATACAGCGGCGCGACCAGCAGCACAGCAGCCAGCGGGCCATTGGCATCGGCCGAGCCGGCGCGAGGCCGTCCCTGGCGCGCGCGAGCGCTCTGCATGGCCAGCAATGCGCCATGGCCATGGGCCAGGATGCCGATGCGCGAGAAGTCGAGTTTGCCGACCAGCGAGACGTCGAATGTCTCGACGCGCCGGCGATTGGCTGCGACCAGGCTGCTCAGATGCGCCTCGAGCACCGCCGGATAGCGCTGCAGCTCCGGCCCGACCGAACCATACGCGGCAGCGTAGACGGCGTTGAGATTGGGCACGATGGCGACGTAACCGCGCGCAGCCAATGCGCGCGCCAGATAGGCCAGTCCGGCGTTGTTGCGGCGCTCCTCACTCGGCTTGCATGGCCAACGCTCCAGCACCAGTTCAGTGATGGACGCATCGGGTGGGCAGCCGCCGTGCGCACTGTGGAAGATCAGAATCAGCGGGAAGGGGCCATCGCCTTCTGGAATAGCGATGATGCCCTCGACGCGGTAGGGCATAGATCGCGCAGAGTCGCGGCGTGGCCGCCAGGTTTGTTCGATCGTGCGCTCGCCGAAGCTGTAGGCGTGGGCCGGCGGCAGCGCTGGTTGCCCTCGCACCAGTGGCGCAGGCCAGGCCAAGGCAACGAGGATGAGCGCAGCGAGCATGAGGCCACGCACGACGTGCCGACAAGGACGTAGCCACATCGCGGGCTAGGCTTCGATGCGCAGGGCGCGCGCCACTTCGTTGATCACGGCCTCCTCTTCTGGGCTGACGCGCACGCCGCCGATGCCGAAGATGCTGCCTTCTCGATTCTGTTCCGCTACGCGCCGGCAGACCGTTAGCACCACGCGTTTGACCGTTTGACGCTCTTCCGGCGTGCATTTTGCATCCAGGATGTCCGCCAGTTCATCGCACCGACGCATGGCGAACGGCTTGATGTCCTGGAGCTTGATCGTCTCCGGGTTGAACTGCTGCACCAATCGGTTGATCTCGGTGCGCGCTTCGTCGTTGGCCAGCATGCCCAGGACGGGATGCGATGCATGCGCCTCAACCTGCTCGATGAAGCTGCGCGCGATGGAGGCAAACTCGGCGGCAGCACCGCCCGCGCTGCTGGACTTCGAGGCCGAGACGCTCATGCCGGCCATCACCGTGGCGCGGATGAGCGTGTTGACCTCTTCGGGCGTGAGTTCGGCTTTCGGTTGCGACTCTGCTTGCATGACGCCCAGTCTCGCACGATCCGCCGTCCGTGGCAAGCACGCGCTGACAGCGGTCTGCCCCTATGCTCCCTGGGCGATACAATCCTGCGCACATGAAAGCGATCATTTTCGATGCGAAGAAATACGACCATGAAACGTTGCAGACTGCAAATCAGGCGAGCGGCGCACGCCATGAGCTGATCTTTGTGGAGTCGCAGTTGAACGAGCAGACTGCTGCGTTGGCCGACGGCTTTCGCGCAATCAGCATCTTCGTCAACGACGATGCTTCCGCGCCGGTGTTGGAGCGCCTGGCGCGCGGCGGCGTCCAGCTGTTGGCGTTGCGCAGCACCGGCTTCAACCATGTGGATCTGAATGCTGCGGCGCGCTGTGGCATCACCGTGATGCGTGTGGCGCACTATTCGCCCTATGCCGTGGCCGAGTTCGCCGTTGCGTTGTTGCTGGCCGTCAACCGCAAGATCCATCGCGCCTACAACCGCACGCGCGAAGGCAACTTTCTGCTCGACGGTTTGCAGGGCCGCGACATCCACGGTAGGACCGTAGGCGTGATCGGCACGGGGCGCATCGGCGCGGTGTTTGCCCGCATCATGGCCGGCTTCGGCGTCACACTGCTCGGCTACGACGTTGCGCCGAACCCCGAGTGCATCCAGCTCGGCATGCGTTACTGCCCGCTGGATGAGCTGCTCGCGCAGTCGGACGTCGTCAGCTTGCATGCGCCGCTCTTGCCTGAGACTTATCACCTTATCAACGCTGAGGCGCTGGCCAAGATGAAACCCGGCGCAATCTTGATCAACACCAGTCGGGGGGCGTTGGTAGATGCCGAGGCGTTGATCGAGGCGCTCAAATCCGGCCACGTCGGCGCCGTCGGCCTCGATGTGTATGAGGAAGAGGACAACTTGTTCTTCCGCGATCGCTCTGACCAGATCATCACCGACGACGTGTTCGCCCGTTTGATGACTTTCCCGAATGTGCTGATCACCGGTCACCAAGCGTTCTTCACCCATGAAGCGTTGGCGCAGATCGCCGAGACGACCGTCCGCAACCTCAGCGACTTCGAGGCCGGCCGCGCGAACGAAAATGTGTTGCGCCCTCGCTAGCCTTTGAGCGATGTCATCGCCGGGCACGCGACCCCTCTCCCAGTTGCCGGCGTATCAGGAATCGCCGGAGGCTGTGCTGGCGCACCTGGGCGCCGATCCTGCGCACGGTTTGACTGCCGACGAGGCGGCGGCGCGTCTGCGCCACTATGGCTGGAATGAATTGGAATCGCCGCCAACTACGCCGGCCTGGCGCAAGTTTCTCGCCCAATTCCAGAGCCCGCTCGTGCTCTTGTTGTTGGTCGCCACGCTTATCTCGTTCGTTGCCTGGTTGATCGAGCGCGAATCCGAGCTGCCGTTCGAGGCTATCGCCATCCTTGCCATCGTGCTGTTGAATGCCGTGCTGGGCTTCATCCAAGAGGAGCGTGCCGAGCGGTCGGTTGCTGCGCTCAAGGCGATGTCGGCGGCGATGGCAACTGTGATTCGCGATGATCAGCGCCAGAAGATCCCGGCGCACGAAGTGGTGCCCGGCGACATCCTGCTGGTGGAAGAGGGAGACACCATCGCGGCAGACGCGCGGCTGATCGAGGTCATCGGCTTACAAGTTTCCGAAGCGGCGCTGACCGGCGAGAGCTTGCCCGTGGCAAAGTCGCTCGCTGTGATTCACGAAGAAGTTGGGCTAGGCGACCGCCGCAACATGCTGTTCGCCGGCACCGCCGCAACCTATGGCCGCGCCAGCGCTGTTGTCACCGCTACCGGCATGCAGACCGAGATGGGCAAGATTGCCGGCCTGCTTCAACGCACCGAGGACACTGCGACGCCGCTGCAAGCCGAGATCGAACGCGTCGGCCGGGCGTTGGGCATAGTCGTGATCCTCATTGCTGCTGTCATCGTTGCCGCGGTCTTTCTTACGCAGCGGGTGACCACGTTGAAGGCAATTGTGGATGTGTTGATTGTTGGCGTGTCGCTGGCAGTGGCTGCTGTGCCGGAGGGGCTGGCGACTGTCCTCACCATCGTGCTGGCGCTCGGCATGCAGCGCATGGCCCGGCGCAACGCCATCGTCCGCAAGCTGGCCGCCGTGGAGACGTTAGGTTCGGCTAACGTGATCTGCACCGACAAGACCGGCACACTCACCCGTAATGAAATGACCGTGCGGACGGTGGTCACGGCAAGTGGGCGTGTCGAGTTCAGCGGCACCGGTTATGCGCCCGAAGGTCAGGTCATGGCCCAGGATGGCCGGCCGCTCACCGATCTGATCCTGCGCGCCGAGGTCGAATATGCCTTGCGCGCTGCCGATCTGGCCAACAACAGCGTGTTGCAGCGACGTGATGGCCGCTGGATCGTGCAGGGCGACCCGACGGAAGGCGCGCTGCACGTCGCAGCCGCCAAGCTCGGCTTACAGCACGCTGCGCTCGAGCAGCGCTTCACGCGCATCGGCGAAGTGCCGTTTTCCTCGGAGCGCAAGCTGATGAGCACGGTGCACGCCGACGCGCAAAAGCCGGAGCGCGCGATGATCTTTGTCAAGGGCGCGCCGGATGTGTTGCTGGCCCGCTGTGGCGCAGAGCGCGTCGGCGAGGAGGTGCGCCCGTTAACCGACGACCGGCGTCGTGAGATTCAGGCGTGCATAGACCGGCTTGCCGGCGAGGCGCTGCGCACGCTAGGCGTGGCTTTCCGCACCTGCCCGCGCGGTCAGGTCGGGGATAGCGCGATTGGCGAGGCGCTCGAGCGCGACTTCGTCTTCCTCGGCCTGATCGGGATGATCGATCCGCCGCGGCCGGAGGCGAAGGACGCCGTCGCCCGCGCGCACCAAGCCGGCATCCGCGTCGTCATGATCACCGGCGACCATCCGCTGACGGCCCAGGCCATCGCGACCGAACTAGGCATCATTGCGCCGGGAGGCCGGGTCATGACCGGCGCGGAGTTGGCGCAGCTGGATGAATCTGGGTTGCGCCAGGCTGCGCGCGAAACGTCGGTCTATGCGCGCGTAAGCCCGGAGCATAAGCTGTTGATTGTGCGCGCTTTGAAGCAGAACGGCGATGTGGTGGCGATGACCGGCGACGGCGTGAACGACGCGCCGGCGCTCAAGCAGGCCGATATCGGCGTAGCAATGGGCATCACCGGCACGGATGTGTCCAAAGAAGCCGCCGACATGATCCTGACCGACGATAACTTCGCGTCCATCGTCGCAGCGGTCGAAGAAGGGCGCGCGATTTTCTCCAACATTCGCAAATTCCTGCGCTATCTGTTGTCGTCCAACATCGGCGAGGTGATGACGATGTTCTTTGGGCTGGTGTTCGCAACAGTGCTCGGCTTATCGGCGGAGCGTGCGGGCGCGCTGGCCTTACCGCTGTTGGCCACGCAGATTCTATGGATCAACCTAGTGACCGACAGCGGTCCGGCGCTGGCGCTCGGCGTGGATCCACCGGCTGCTTATCTGATGCGCCGGCCGCCGCGCCCGCGCGACAAAGGCGTGATTGACCGCGAAATGTGGGCGGGGCTATTCTTCGTCGGCGCGATCATGGCGCTGGGCACGTTATTCGTACTCGACTACGCGCTGGTCGGCGGGTTGATCCCCGGCCTCGGCGACCTGGCCTACGCCCGCACGATGGCATTCACCACGCTGGTGCTGTTTCAACTGTTCAATGTCTTCAATGCGCGTTCGGATCGTGAGAGCGTGTTCTATGGTCTGTTCCGCAATCCATGGCTATGGCTCGCCGTTGTGATCTCACTCGTCTTGCAGGCGCTCGTCGTCCACGCGCCGTTTTTGCAGCGCGCCTTTAGTACGGTTGCATTGTCGCCGGGTGACTGGCTCGTCTGCATCGCTGTCGCCGGCAGCGTGATTTGGACGCGCGAGTTGTTCAAGTTCGTCGTTCGCCGCATGCGATTCGACTAAACTTCCCGGCGAGGGCTGGTTGCCCATTCGTGCGTCAACCGGAGGAGCGTGTGGCGATTCTCCGCCGGTTGGCCTTTCAAATATGGATGGAGGACGACAAAGATGAAGAAGATCATGACGCGGGGGAAGTTTGATGGCATCAACGCCTGCGCCGACGCGCGCGGCGTCATTGCGGCTGCGGCCATGGATCAGCGTGGTTCACTTCAGAAAGCGATTGCTAGGGCGCGCGGCCCAAATGGCGTCGCTACGGCTGAGGACCTCACCGCTTTTAAAACAGCCGTCACCAAGGTCTTGACCCGCTACGCGAGCGCGATCTTGATGGATCCGGAATACGGTCTGCCGGCGCTGGCGGAGAAAGACCCGGCGGCGGGCGTGTTGCTGGCCTACGAAAAGACCGGCTACGACGCCAATGTGAAAGGCCGGCTGCCCGATCTGCTGAGCGAATGGAGTGTGCGGCGGCTGAAGGAGGCCGCCGCGAACGCCATCAAGGTGCTGTTGTATTACAACCCCTATGACGAACCGGCCATCAACGAGGTCAAGCACGCCTTCATGGAGCGCGTGGGCGCGGAGTGCGCTGCGAATGACCTGCCGCTCTTCCTCGAGCCGATCTACTACGAAGAAGGCCTGGATGAAATCGAGCTGGCCCGCAAGAAGCCCGAAGCCGTGGCGCGCTACATGGCCGAATTCTCCAAGCCACGCTATGGCGTGGACATCCTCAAGGTCGAGATTCCCTTCAACATCAAGTATGTGGAGGGTTCGCGCGCCTACGCCGGTTCGGCGGTGTATACCAAGGCCGATGCGCTGCGCGCCTTTCGCGAGGCGGCCAGCGCTGCGAAGAAGCCGTTCATCTACCTGAGCGCCGGTGTGAGCGACGCGGTGTTCATCGAGTCGCTGGAGTGGGCAGCAGAGGCCGGTGTGAACTTCGCCGGTGTGTTGTGCGGCCGGGCAACGTGGCAGGAGGGCATTCCCGTATTTGCCCAACAGGGCTACGATGCGCTGGAAGCATGGTTGATGGACCAGGGCGTGCGCAACATCACCACGCTGAACGAGACCCTGGCCCGTGGCGCGCACCCGTGGTGGGAGGCCTACGGCGGGCGCGAGAACATCGAGGTGGTTGGATAGCGTGGATCATCAAACGGTCAGACCGCTTCAAGCGGTCTGACCGTTTTAGTTCACCCCGCCGTCGTATCCACCAGCTCGGCATCGGGGGCGTGGTTCTTTACCGAAGCGATGCCTTTCTCCATCGCTGCAGTCGAGGAGTACATCTGGCTGCGGCCGATGACGACGCTGTTGGCTGCTTTGAGCACGAAGTAAGGCTGGCCGCCGCTCGACGTCCGGCGTTCGAATCGCTCGTCCAGCGGCGCATTGATGCGCACTGATTCGATGCCGTTGAGGGCGCTGCGCCGCTCGGTATAGGTTTCGCTGGTGAGGATCACCTGGCCGTTTGACGCGATCAGGTTGAACATGTATTCACCATTGTTAGAGGTCTTGAGTTCGAACTTGCCGGGCATGTCTTTGGTTTCTCCTTGATGATTCGATCTGAATTCGAGCAATCTTATCGCATGGCGGGCGCAGCGCGTATTGTCCTATTGGTGTGGAGCGTCGGGGGCATGCGCCCCTTTGGCCAGTGATTGGTAGAGTGCTGCCCACCACGCTGGATGGCTGGAATGTACCATCTCCGGCTCGAAGCCGATCTGTAGATACATTTTGATCGCCGGCACGCGAAAGTCCTCGGTCTTCAAGAATGCATAGGTGTAGCCCTGGTCACGGATGTAGCCGAGCACGGCTCGGCACACCTGCAGCGCCAGCCCGCAACGACGGTGATCCGGATGCGTAATCACCCAGCCCAGCTCGCCTGCGGGCGGCGTCGCGTCGGGATATAGGAAGGTGCAAGCTGCAGCGACCGGTCGGTCGTCGCACGTGGCGAAGAAGATGCCATTCGGCGGCATGACCCCGCGTCCGCCGTTCAGCATCCAGTCCAATCGGGCACGATCCCACGCCCACTGTGGTTCGGTGCGAAGCAGGGCAAGCCAGTCCTCCTCGTCGCCGGGGCGAAATGTGCGCAGACTGTAGCCCAAGGCCGGTTGCGGTGATGCCAGCCGGTCGAAGCGCGTGAAGCCCATCCGCAACTGGGGCGTGGGATCGGCCATTCGGACTAGAACCTCCGGCTCCACTCTTTCGGCCAGCGTTCGACGACGACTTTGGTCTCGGTGTAGAACTCGACGCTGTGCATGCCCTGGGCATGCAGATCGCCGAAGAAGCTCTCGCGCCAACCGCTGAAGGGGAAGAAGGCCATCGGCGCAGCCACGCCGACGTTGATGCCGACATTGCCGGTGTTCACCTCGTAGCGGAACTGGCGCGCTGCCGCGCCGCTGCTGGTGAAGATGCATGCCATGTTGCCGTAGCTGCGGTCGTTGACCAGAGCGATCGCTTCCTCGATGGTCTCGGCATGCATCAGGCTGAACACCGGGCCGAAGATTTCGGTGCGGGCGATCTCGCTCTTGGGTGGCACGTGGTCGAGGATGGTAGGGAAGACGAAGTTGCCGTCTTCGTAGCCCCTCACCTTCTTATTGCGCCCGTCCACCAGCACCTGCGCGCCTTCCTGCTCACCGAGCGCGATCAACTTTTCGATGCGCGCCTTGCTCTCCGCTGTGATCACCGGCCCCATCTCCACGCCTGCATCCAGTCCGTAGCCTACTTTGCGCGAAGCGGCTGCGTCGGCCAGTTGCTCCACGAAGATGTTGCGCGCTTCGCCCACAGTGATGCCAACCGAGGCGGCCAGGCAGCGCTGGCCGGCGCAGCCGAAAGCTGAGTCGGCCACGATGCGCGTGGTCATGTCCATATCTGCGTCTGGCATGATGACGACCGGGTTCTTGGCGCCGCCCTGCGCCTGCACGCGCTTGCCGGCCCGCGCGGCGCGCTCGTAGATATAGCGGGCCACCGGCGTGCTGCCCACAAAGCTCACCGCGCGAATGTTGGGATGGTCGAGGATGGCGTCCACGGCTTCTTTGGCGCCGTTCACCACTTGCACCACGCCGGGCGGAAAGCCAGACTGCTCCAGCAACTGGAAGATGCGCTGAATCGTCATCGGCACCTTTTCGCTGGGCTTGAGGATGAAGCAGTTGCCGGTGGCGACGGCGTAGGGCAAGAACCACAACGGCACCATGCCTGGGAAGTTGAAGGGCGTAATGGCGGCCACGACGCCCAGCGGCTGGCGGAAGCAATGCTCATCAATGCCGCGCGCGATGTCTTCGTTGTTAAAGCCTTGCATCAAGCTGGGAATGCCGCAAGCGACCTCGACGTTCTCGATGGCACGCTGCATCTCGGCCTGGCTTTCGGCGTAGGTCTTGCCGCACTCGTTGGTGATCAGGCCCGAAAGCTCATCGCGATGCTCTTCCAGCAAGCGCTTGAATTTGTAGAGATGTTGCACCCGCTCGACGGCCGGCGTGCGGCGCCAATCCTTGAACGCTTTGACGCCGGCCTCAGCAGCCATGTCCACTTCTTGCTTGGGCGAGAGTGGCACTTGTGCCATCACTTGGGCCGTGGCCGGGTTCTTCACATCGAGGAAGGCGCCGGCGCTGGATTCCATCCATTGGCCGTTCACATAGTTGAGCAGGCGACCGTTGGTTGACATGTCCTTTTCTCCTGAGATATGGGCTTCTTGGCTTAAGGTGATTATAAGTTCAAGCACTGATGGAATTGGAAGATTCTGGGTGGGACGAAGGCATTGCCTTCACCTCACCCAGGGATTCGCCCATCCGTTACCAAGCCTGCTTGTAAAGCGCGATGATTTGCTCGGTCGTCGGTACCACCGGGTTGTTCTGTGGGCTGCCGGAGGCCAGCGCGTCCTGCGCCATCTTCTCCAGGCTCTTCTCGAACTTGGCGCGCCCAACTCGGACGCACTCGCGCAGCGGCGGGATCTCCAGCGCTTCGTTCAGCGCTTCTAACCCATCGGCCAGTTTGTGCGCTGCGGCGTCGTCGTCGCCGCTGCCGGCCAGGCCAAGGATGCGCGCGATCGTGGCATAGCGCACCGGCGCCCCGGGCAGCGAGAAGCGCGTGACCGTTGGCAGCAGCGCGGCATTGCTCAAGCCATGCGGTATGTGATAGAGCGCGCCGAGTGGCCGGCTCATGCCGTGCACCAAGCCTACGCTGCTGTTGGAGAACGCCATGCCGCCCTGACACGCGGCCAGCGCCATCGCCTCGCGCGCCGCGCGGTTGTCCGGCTCGCGCCATGCGGTCAGCAGGTGCGCGCCCGTCAGCGCAATGCAAGAGAGCGCGATCGGGTCGGTCATGCCGTTGGCCTTACGCGACACATACGCCTCGATGCCGTGGGTGAGCGTGTCCACGCCGACATGGGCCGTCAGCGCCTTCGGCATGGACATGCTCAGCTCGTAATCCACCAGCGCCGCGACCGGCGTGAGGTGCTCGCTGAGCATCATCATTTTCTCGCTGCGTTCGGTGTCGGTGATGACGGCGACGCGGGTGACCTCGCTGCCTGTGCCGGCGGTGGTGGGGATGGCGATCATCGGCGCGCCGGCGCGCAGCACTTTGTGGTAGCCCATGTATTGCCGCAGCGGCTCGGGGTTGGTGGCCAGCAAGGCAATCGCCTTGGCGGCGTCCATGGCGCTCCCCCCACCCAGGCCGACGACGACATCTGCGCCGCTCTCGCGGTAGGCCCGCAGGCCATCGCGCACATTGAGGTCGCTAGGATCCGGTTGCACGCCGTCGAAGACGGTCGCTGCGAAGCCATGTTGCGTGAGCAGCGCGGTGAATGTGTCGGCCAGCCCGCTGCGCGCCAGGAAGGCGTCGGTGACGATAAGGGCATGGCGCGCGCCGATCTGGCGCAATTGCGCTGGAAGCTCGCGGCTTGCGCCGGCGCCGAAGCGAACTGCGCGTGGGACGTTGAAGGTGATCGGTGTCACGGTCAATCGTTGCGGTAGGGCTGCACCGGCGCGGCGGTGGTCAGCTCGCGCATCAGCGCGTCCACATGGCGCTCGATCAGCGCGAATGCCTCGGCCGCCGGCATGAGGTGTAGATCATGCACGCGCCAGTAAGTGATGCAGTTGCGCCATGCAGGGAAGTAGTGCTCGACATAGCTGCGATGCTCTTCCTCATCCAGCGCGATGATGCGCTGCGCCGAGTGAAGGTCGGCTTCGGTCAACCGGCGCGGGTAGGGTAGGTCGGCGGGCAAGGGTAGCCCACGATCCTGCGCACGGTAGATCACGCTAACGGCGATTGGACCGGGGTTGAACGGGCTGGGGTCGAAGCCGCGCGAAGCAGCGCGCCAGCGCACATGCGCCGGCACAGTCGCATTGAAATACAGCTCGGCGTAGCGGCTGCGGTAGTAGTTGCCGGTGCAGACGAACAACACCGTGTTGTCGGACATGCTTCACCGGCCTTGCGAACGGCGCCAGGCTTCGTATTCCTCACTGGCATCTTCGCGCAGCGGATAGTATTTGCGCAAGTCGCCGCCCTCGGCCAGCTTCATGCGGGTGAAGTCCTCCCATTCGGCGTGCTCGCTGGCCTTCTTCAATAGCTCTGGCGCCAGCTTGATGGGCACCACCACCACGCCGTCGTCGTCGGCGACGATGATATCGCCGGGCATGACCAGCACATTGTTCATGGCAATCGGCACGTTGACGGCGAAGGGCATCAGGTTGGTCTGCGTGTGAAAGTTGGGCGTGACGCCGCGCAGCCACATGGGCAAATCCAGGTTTTTGACGTGGGGGTAATCGCGGATGCAACCGTCAATGACCACGCCGGCGCCGCCGCGGCCCTTGAAATAGGTCAGCATCATCTCGCCGAAAACGCCGCTGCCCATGTCGCCACGCGCATCCACTACGACGATGTCGCCCGGCTGGGTGTGGTACAGCACATGGCGGTGAAGTTGCGCCTCGACGTTGCTGTATTCGCTCTCGCCGTAGAGGTCTTCCCGTTTGGGCATCATCTGCAGCGTGAGCGCGGGACCGACGACGCTCTTGCCCTTGTTCCACGAAACCGGGCCGCGGATATGCGCGTCGCGGATGCCTAGGCGGTACAACTCGCCGACGGCTGTGGCGCAGCCGATATGGCGCAGTCCTTCGATGAGTTCTTTGGGGGGACGGACGATATCCGGTGTCTGAATCATATCCGGCACTATAGCGCCGTTCAAACAGAGGGCAAGCGGGGGGAGCCGGGTAGGCGAAGGCATCGCCTTCGCCTACCCGGGTGGATCAAAAGTGCGTTGGTTCGCGCTTCAAGAATTGGCCGCGCCCAATCGTGCCGACGAACTCGCCATCGCGCACGGCCACCTCGCTGCGCACGGTGACCACGCTAGGCCGGCCTTTGATCTCCCAGCCCTCGAACGCGTTGTAGTCCAGGTTGATGTGGTGCGTCTTGGCCGAGATCACGCCGCGATAGTTCGGGTCGTACACCACCAGGTCGGCGTCGCTGCCCACGGCGATCGTCCCTTTGCGAGGGAACAGGCCGAACAGCTTGGCCGCCTGCGTGCTGGCGCAATCCACGAACGTGTTCAGGTCCAGCCGGCCGGTTGTCACGCCGTAGGTGTAGAGCAGATTCACGCGGTCTTCCAGCGAGGGGATGCCGTTGGGGATCTTGGTGAAGTCGTCGCGCCCCATCTCCTTCTGCCCCTTGAAGTCGAAAGGCGCATGGTCGGTGGCGACGGTCGAGACGAAGCGTTGCTTGAGCGCGTTCCAGAACACGTCCTGATTTTTCTTGTCGCGCAGCGGCGGCGACATGACGTATTTCGCGCCCTCGAAGTTGGGCAGTTCGGCGTAGCTCTTGTCCAGCAAGAGATACTGGATCAGCGTCTCCACCCAGACGTTCAGGCCGCGGGCCTTGCCGGCCATCGCCTCCTGCAGCGCCTCTTCGCAACCGGTATGCACGATGTAGGTGTGCGCGCCGGTCATCTCCGCGAACGACATCAGGTGATGCACCCCCTCGGCTTCTACGCGCGGCGGGCGGCTCCAGTAGTGATATTCCGGCCCGGTCTTGCCTTCGCTCAACAGTTGCCTTTGCAGTTCCAGCACGAGATCGGCGTTCTCGCAGTGCGCCGTCACGATGACGCCGAGCTTTTTGGCCAGCCGCAGCGTGTGATATAGCTCCTCGTCGGTAATGCCGAAGGCGCCCTTGTAGGCTAGGAATACCTTGAAGCTGGCGACGCCGGCTTTCACGATCTCGGTCAGCTCAGCTTCAGCTTGCGCGTCGTAGCGAGTCACCGATTGATGGAAGGTGAAGTCGCACGCGCTTTTGCTGACGGCCTGGTTCATCCAGAATTCGAAGCCGTCGGCCAGCGGTTGGCCGTTGCGCGCCTGGCAGACCATCTCGATCAGGGTGGTGGTGCCGCCGATGAGCGCTGCCTTGCTGGCGCTGACGTAGTCGTCTTTGGCGAACGTGCCCATGAAGGGCAAATACACGTGCACGTGCGGGTCAATGAAGCCGGGAAAGACGTACTTGCCGGTCGCATCAATGACCGTCGCGTCCGGCGCTGCGTCAAGGTGCTTCCCGATGCGGCTGATCTGCTCGCCTTCGCAGTAGATGTCAGCCTGCATCTGTTCGCCGGCCGTGACGATGGTGCCATTCTTGATCAGTAGAGCCATGCTTCTCTCCTCGGTCAACAGGGTGGCTGGCTTGCAATCGGTGCGGGACGGTTAGCGCTTTTTGGGCGCAGACTTGGTTTTGGCCGGGGCCTTGCGCGCTTTACCGTTTGTCGCGGCTTTGGCAGCCACCACCGCGCGCCGCTTCCCGTTGAAGTGCGGAATGACGCTGCGCCCGTAGGCAGCGACCTGTTTCTCCTCGTCGCCGCACATCAGGTAGATGTTGAACTGATGCACGCCTAGCGATTGCAGCTCCTCGAGCTTGGCGATGTGGTCTTTGATCGAGCCGACGACGCAGTAGCGGTCGGTGATCTCGTCGCTGACGAACCGGGCGTTGCTGCTGCCCACCTCGGCGTGATGGAGGTAGTCGTAGCCTGGGCGATCCTCGACGTAGGCGTAAAGCTCTTTGGGCAACTCTTCCTTGGGATAGCGCTTGAGCAAGTCCACCACGTGGTTGGACACGAGGGCGGGGAACCAGCGCACGTGCTCACGCGCCACTGCCAGGTCGCCCGAAATCCACACCGGCGCGCAGGCCATGATCTTGATCTGGGAATAGTCGCGCCCGGCCTCTTCTGCGCCTTCCCTCACGAACTGCAAGCACCACTTGATGAGGTAGGGGTCGGCGAACTGAAGGACGACGCCGTCGGCGATGCGCCCAGCCGAACGCAGGGCGATTGGCCCGTAGCCGGCCACCCAGACCGGCGGCACGCCGCCGTCGGCCCAGCTCAGATACGTATCCACGCCATCGTAGTCAATGTGTTCGCCGGCAGTGAGTTTGCGGAACTGATCCACGAACTCTTCCAGGTTGGCCATTGTCGTGGGCTTCTTGCCCAGCCGGCGGCGCGAGCTATCGCCGCGCCCGATGCCCATCTCCATACGGCCCTTGCTGATGCGCTGCAACGTGGCGAAGTCGCTGGCGCACACCGTCACATCGCGCACCACCGGGTTGGTGACCAGCGTGCCGATGTGCACTTTCTTGGTGTTCCACGCCCACAGGGCAAAGCGCGGGAAGACCGCCTGCCACAGCACGTGGCTGTCGAAGCTCCACACATAGCCGAAGCCGGCGGCTTCCGCCTGCATGGCGATCTTTACCTCGCGGCGAACATCGAGGTCGCTTTTGAAGGTAATGCCGAAATCCATCTTGGCCATAGCATCAGGTGTCACATTTCAGGGATCAGGGGAAGGCGTCGCAACGGCGGCCCTCATCCCCCTGATCCCTGTCTGCAGATAAACGGCTAGTTGCCGCCTTCCTTCAGCTCGACGGTGATCTTGGTGAAGCCTTCACCCTTGATGTCGCCCTCCAGCCCTTCCAGCGCTTTCTGGGCCAGGTCGGTGCGGTAAGCGCCGGCGTCGGGGTCTTGCTTCAGGATGCCGTAGGTCTTGGCGATCTCCACCGTCTGCTTGTAGAGCGCTTCGTCCATCTGGCCGATGCCTTTGGGCGAAGGCCAAATCAGCGCGTTGATCTCATTGAGCTGCCAGCGCATGTGGCTCTCGCCCAGCGCAGTGCCGTTATTCAGCACGATCTCCACGCACTCGTCGAAGTTATCGCGGCAAAAGATCCAGGCTTTGAAGGTGGCGCGCAGGAACTTAACGGCGATGTCCTCGTTGCCCGGCTGCTTCAGCCACGACTCGCGCGCCATGACGCCATCTTGCAACATGGCGGTGCCTACTTCGTTGAAGTTGATCACGTTCAGGTCTTCGGGCTTGTAGAGTTCACCGGTGGCCGGATTCTTGGTCTCCAGCACCTGGGCATACTCGTTGTAGATCATCGCTTGGGCTACGTCCACTTCACCGTTGAGCAGTTGGCTCATGTCGAAGTTCTGCTTGATGATCTTCTCCTTCTCCGGGTCGAGGCCGGCCTTGCGCATCGCGGCGAACAACTCCGGCTCGTTGCCCAGCAACCACGAGCCGATGTTCTTGCCGCCGAAATCCTCGACTTTGGTGATGTTCTTCTCTTTGAAGGAGACCATCAGCGTGCCGCTGCGTTGGAAGATCTGGGCGATGTTGACCAGGTCGGCGCCGGCCTCGCGCGCGGCCAACATGCGGCCGGGCAACCAGGCCACGCCGAACTCTGCGCCGTCGGAGGCGACGACTTGCGCAGGCGCGATGTCCGGCCCGCCGGGGATGATGGTCACGTCCAAACCCTCCGCGGCATAGAACCCCTTGTCCTTGGCAACGTAGTAGCCGGCGAACTGCGACTGCGGTACCCACTGCAAGACGACGCGCACAGGCGTGAGCGCGGCGGGCGCTTCGGTAGCAGCCGGGGCAGCGGGCGCTTCGGTGGCGGCCGGCGCGGCGGGGGCGGCTGGTGCAGCAGGGGCAGCACATGCCGCTAGGCTGAGTGTAACCAAGGTCGCGAATGAGAATGCTTTGATCATCGGTTTCATGTGTCCTTTTCTCCTCTTGAAATTCATCACTTCTCTACTGAGGCGTGCCAGGGAATCGCGACCCTTTCAGCAGCGAGGATGATGAGGTAGAACGCGATGCCCAGTAGCGCACTGATGATAATCGCCGCCCACGCATTGTCAAAACGAAACAACTGCGCTTCCTGGAGGATGTACACCCCCAAGGATTCGCGCGGGCCACCGAAGTATTCGCCCACGATGGCGCCGATCAGCGCCAGGGTGCTGCATACCTTCAGCGCGTTGAACAGGTAGGGTAGCGAGTTCGGGATACGCACCTTTGTCAATACCTCGAACGGCGCGGTGGCATATGAACGCATCAACTCGATCTTGGCCGGCTCGACCAGCGTCAATCCGCGCACCATGTTGATCATCATCGGGAAGAAGGTGATGATCGCCACGATCATGATCTTGGACATCGGGTTGGTGCTGCCGAACCAGTTGTTCATGATCGGCGCGAAGGCGATGATCGGCACCGAGTTCAGCGCGATGGCGAACGGCATCAGCCCTTCACGCATGGTCGTCCAGCGCGCCGTGGCCAGCGCGACGAGGATGCCGGCGCCCGCACCGATCAGGAAGCCGATCACGGCGCTACGAATAGTATAGGCCGCGCTGCTCATGATGGTCGAGAATGTGCGGAAGAACGCCTCCACAATCACGCTCGGCGCCGGCAGTAGGAAGCGTTGCACGTTCAGCAGGTCCACCAGCACCTCCCACAGCACGATGACGGCGAAGAAAACGATGAGGGGAGGCGCATAGCGCTGGAATCGCGAAGTGCCGGTCATCATGCCTCCCTCATCTCCTCGCCTTTGCGCAGCGCCTCGCGCACGGTCGTGACCAGCTCGAAGAAGCGCGGGTGTTCGCGCGTCTCGACGTTGCGCGGGTAGGATAGGTCAATCGGGATGATGTCGCTGATGCGCCCCGGACGGGCGCTCATCACCACGACTCGGGTGGATAGGAAGACCGCTTCCGGGATCGAGTGGGTGACGAACACCACCGTCGTCTGCGTCTCCTGCCAGATGCGCAGCAGTTCGGCGTTCATGCGTTCGCGGGTGATCTCGTCCAGCGCGCCGAATGGCTCATCCATCAACAGCAGCTCTGGCCGAAAAGCGAGTGCGCGGGCAATGGCCACGCGCTGCTGCATGCCGCCGGACAACTGCCAGGGGTAGTGGCGTTCGAAGTTCTGTAGCTCGACCAGCCTGAGCATCGCCCGTCCGCGCTGCGTCCGCTCGGCTTTGGGCACCCCCATGATCTCCAACGGCAGCTCGACGTTTTTCAACACGGTGCGCCATTCGAACAACACCGGCGCCTGAAAGACCATGCCATATTCACGATTGATGCGCGCCTGGCGCGCCGGCTTGCCGTTGACCAGCAGTTCGCCGCTCGTGACTTCGATCAGGTCGCCGATCGTGCGCAGTAAGGTGGACTTGCCGCAGCCGGAGGGGCCGATGAGCGAGATGAACTCGCGTGGGCCGATCTCCAGGTTGATGTCTTTTAGCGCGACGGTGGTCGGTCGGCCGGCCGATCCGAAGATCTTGTTGACGTTCTTGAGCGAGACGACCGATTGCATTGCAGCAGTTACCCGTTACCGATTGACCAGTTCACCAACCCGGCGCTAAGCGCCGCGCACGATGTTTCTCAACACGATGCGCTCGACGACCGACACGGCCACGAACAACAGGATACCGACGAGGGCGGCCACGAAGATTGCTGCCCACAGGCGCTCCGGGCCGGTGATGTAATACTGATTGAAGTTCAAGATTGCGCCGCCCAGCCCCTGCTGGATGCCCGAAGGCAGCTCGGCGATGATCGCGCCCACCACGCTGGCCGTCGCGGCGATCTTGAGCGCGGTGAAGATCGCCGGCAGCGCCGATGGAAAGCGCAACTTCCACAACGTCTGCCAGGTCGAGGCGGCATACGAGCCCATCAGTTCGACGGCGCGCGGGTCGGGCGAGCGCATGCCGCGTAGGGTGTTGATCGTGACTGGGAAGAAAGTCAGATACGCGGCGATGACCGGCACCGACCACCACGACCCGCGCAGCCAGATCACCACCATTGGGGCGATAGCCAGGATGGGCACGGTCTGCGAAGCGACGACGTAAGGCACCAGGCTGCGTTCGAGCAGCGGCAAATGCGCGAAGAGCGTGCCGAGCACGAAGCCCAGCGCCGCGCCGATAAAGAACCCCAGCAGCGCGCCGCGCAAGGTATAGAGCGCTGCCTCGATCAGCACGCTGATCAGCGGCGGCCCGTTGCGACGCGAAGGTTGCGCGAACGCCTCGGCGATTTCCCACAAATGTGGCAGCGTGCGCTTGTCGAGATTGAAAATCAGCTTGATCAGCTCCCAGGCAATGGCAAGCGTCAGGATGATCAGGATGACGGCGAGGGCAGGCGCGACGCGGCGGGCCGGCCGTACAGGCGAAAGTGCGACATCCACTAGCCCATAAGTCTAGCGAAAAGGCGCGCTGTGGTCAAACGCTTCGCGCGGTTTTGTCGGACCTCCTCGCTGAGATTGGGTGATTGCGCTGCAGCCCGTTTCCTGATGAATGAGTTTCCGTCTCATTGAGTAGAACGACGTGAACTCACCTGATAACAATGCTTGTGAGGGGAAGCAAAGTTTGTGAGCTTTAGCGCCAAGCAACATGATGCAGGACCAACGAGAGGTTCTTTCTGCCCGCAGTCCAAATGGGTTGGTCATGCTGCGCGATGCCGGTATACGACCAGGATGATCCGGCTGAAAGCTGAGCAGGCAATCAGGTGGGACGCAGAAAGGAGCATCGCTTGGAACAGGGGTTCTCGCAGAAGAGCAACTTTCAAGGTAATCGGTTGCGAAAGGAATATCTTCGTATTCCGAGAGGCGGTCTCCTACCAAAAAGCGATAACGGCGTTGAGAGAACTTTAGTGGAATCGGGCCGGCAAACAGGCACACAGAGTAAGGCAGGGACGCTTCGACGCATGCTTGAACAACTATTTGCAGGCGGCGAAGGGCAATGCAGAGTGTGAATCAACCGAATGTGTAACAAGGAGGATCGAAATGTCTAAGCCATCTACTGTTCATCAAGGTTCATTGAGTGTGCAGCGCAACGTATCGTCGAAATTCCGTCGCATTGCAGTACTGGGAGTTGCCGTAGTCGTTTGTCTACAAATCGCCTTCGGATTCTTTATCTTCCGCGCGCCTGCAACACAATCGGAATCTCCGCGCAAAGCGTCCTATGGGATTGACCATCGGAGCGCCCTGGCTGACGTTGGCGGACGCATCTCCTTCAGTGGTGTGTGATTGTGCGACTGAGTTGTGGTGAGGAACAGGCCACCTTATCAAAGGTGGCCTGTTCCGTTGTCGCAGAATGAATGGTGAAGCGCTCACATCGTTTCTAACATTGTTGTTCGGCCTTCCACTCCGGCTTGAATGTCGGCTTGCTTACCCGCTTGTCAGCTGGCCCAGCAAATCATCCACGGCATTCACGCCTTCTTTGAAGTTGATTTGGTTCCAGATCGATCTCGCATCCATGAGCAGTGCCCTGGCGATTGCGTCATCTTGATCCAGCATGCTGAGCGCGTAGTAGAACTTGCCTCGGGCGAGGCTATAGGCATCGTGAATGCTGGCATATAGGCTGATTGCTTTATCGAAGCAGGAACGTTTGCCGCTGATGTGACCGAGCGACACATATGCGTTAGCCTGTCCGAGTGTGGACCCAACGAGGGTGAAGAGCGTCAGCGCCTGCTCGTATAGCTTCAACGCTTGGGCACGCCGGTTGTGGAGCGCCTGTATGTCGCCGATCGCTTGCAAGGTGTGCGCCTGTCCTAGTTTCGAGCCTGCTGCGATATACAGTTCCAGTGCCTGTTCGTATGACTGCAGCGCAGCTTCATCTTCTCCGCGCGCCATGTGCAAATCGCCAATGGCTTTGAGTGCATTGGCCTGGCCTAGCCGATCGCCGACCGAGGTGAACAGTTCGAGCGCACGTTGATACCACGTCAGCGCTGTGTCATCCTCCTGGCAGAACGCTGAGATGTCCCCAAGCGCTCTGAGAGTGCTGGCTTGTCCCAGCTTCGATTCTGCGGCGATGAACAGTTCGAGTGCGCGCTCGTATGATTGCCGGGCTGCGTCTCGCTGATCGCGGAAGGCGCGTACGTCGCCGATGGCTTTGAGCACGTTGGCTTGCCCAAGTTTCGATCCTGCCTTGGAGAACAGCTGCAAAGCCTGATCATACGCTTGCAGAGCAACGTCGTTCTCTTTGCGAAACGCGTGTATGTCGCCAATAGCCTTGAGCGCGTCGGCTTGACCCAGCCGGTCACCGATGGTCGTGAACAGTTCGAGTGCGCTCTCGTATGAATGCAGTGCCGCGTCGCGCTGGTCGCGAAACGCCTGCAGGTCGCCAATGGCTTTGAGTGCATGGGCCTGGCCCAGCCGGTCGCCAACCGCAGTGAACAGTTCGAGCGCCTGCTCGTAGGACTGCAACGCTGAGTCGCCCTGGTCACGGAACGCCTGCACGTCGCCGATGGCTTTGAGCGCATTGGCGCGGCCCAGCCGGTCGCCAACCGCAGTGAACAGTTCGAGCGCCTGGGCGTAGGACTGCAGCGCCGCGTCGTTCTCTTTGCGGAACGCCTGCACGTCGCCGATGGCTTTGAGCGCACTGGCGCGGCCCAGCCGGTCGCCAACCGCAGTGAACAGTTCGAGCGCCTGGGCGTAGGACTGCAGCGCCGCGTCGTTCTCTTTGCGGAACGCCTGCACGTCGCCGATGGCTTTGAGCGCATTAGCCTGGCCCAGCCGGTCGCCAACCGCAGTGAACAGTTCGAGCGCCTGGGCGTAGGACTGCAGCGCCTCGTCATGTCGGTCGCAGAATGCCTGCACGTCGCCGGCGGCTTGTAGTAAGTTGGCCAAGTTGCTTCGCTGCTTGGTTTGCTCTGCCAGCCTGCAGGCTTGCTTGATCCACTGGAGGAGCTGCTGAGGATTGGTGTGGCGTTGGCGCCAGTAAAGCGTGAGGTAATCGGTGATCTCCACTGCTAATTCCGGCGTCGGGAAGTTCGGCAGGAGCGCGCGTTCTTGGGCGAGCTGTACGTTGGCTGATTCGGCGTCGATCTGCATGAGAGCGGGAAGCGAGTCCTGTTCGTCGTTGAGTGCTTGTTGATAGCGACTGCCGATTTCACCACCGAAGTATGCTGCGTGTCGCACAATCAGCGTGTTGCGCTCGTCAGGGTGGGCGTATGCTCGGGCGCGCGCGTAATCCCTCAACAGGGGATGAAGCTGCGCGCGTTTGCCATCGAACTCTACCAGTGAGAGCATAGCCAACGCTCGCAGCAAGTCGCGCGCAACGGGCTCTGCTATGTCGCACATGCGCGCGATCCCCTGGATGGGCGCCCCTGAAGGCGCGCAGAGGCCCAGCGCATGGAAGGCCATCCGCAGTTGCTCGTCGAGTAGGTCATACGATAACGCGAATGCTGCCGCAACGCTGTCATCGGGCGTATTGCCGAGGGGGAGTTTGAGCGTGTCCATTAGACTGGCGCTTTCTTCTATCTCGCGTAAGCTGTCAGCGCATGATTGCGCTGGCTTGGTAATGCACATGCGTCGCGCGATGATTTCGATGGCGAGCGCGAGATTGCCCAGTTGCCTGACGAGTTTGAGCGCGTCGTCATGCTGGCTGGCAACGGCGATGCCCTTGGCCTCGAGTAGCTTAAGCGCGTCGTCGTCGTTCAGCACATCTATGCGTATATCGTCCGTGTCTATCATGATTCGACTGGTGATGATGGTCTTCGCCGGCACTGCAGGGCACATGGCAAGGATTTGGTGCCGGTGGCGCCGCACGACACCTTCGGCGTTATCGAGGATCAACAGCGCATGTTTGCTTGCCAATCGTCCGCGCGCGATCTCGGCAAGGGCGAAAGCGTCGTTGCCCAACTCCTCGACGTTCACCATACCGAGCGCGCTCAATAGGTCACGCAGCGCCTTTAATGCATCGTTGCTGCGCAGGTCCACCCAGTAGCAACCGTCGGGGAAGAGTGCGCCGAACCGATGAGCGGCTTCCAGTGCTAACGCGCTCTTGCCGACGCCTGCTGCGCCGGTCAAGCAGATGACGTTCATGCCGTCCGTTCGTTGCAGACGTTCTTCCAGCTGCGCGAGCAAATCTTCTCGCCCTACGAATTGCCTGCGTGGCGGCAAGGTGACTCGGTTGACCGGATTGAGCTGCGTCGCCGCCCATGGGGGATAAACGTTTTTGACCTCGATCTCGGTGTAGTCGCCGGCAACGTTGCAGATGTTTGAACTCAGAATGTCGTCCGCGCTGAACTGCGATGAACTTGGGCGTGTGGCGACGGATTGTTGGGGCAGAGTGGGCTCGACGCGTGCTTTGCGCCAGCGCGAAAAGAGCACCCCACTAAGCATGGGTACCATGGCCTCTAAGCCTGCCACCAATGTCGTCGTATCCATTGCTCATCGGATGACTACACATCCGTATTTTTGGTGCTGTGCGCCTGTTTCGCAGTACCGGCCGTGTTGGTAATGGTGGAATGTATGACGTCGCCGGCTTTCATCTCTGCACCGCCGCCTGCGCCTTCGTTGATCACTTGGGACATGCGTACGTTCCCGACCGACAGTTGGGCGGTAGGCCGTGTGTGGGGCGTACTCGAACTCGCGCCTGCAGCTTGTTTGTGCGTCGTTTGCTCAGCTGCGCGCTCCGTGTCGAGGTTGATCCTGATCGGTCCTAGGCCGACCGAAGTCTTCACTTTCGGATTGCGCCAAACGACGTAGCTGATGAGTGCTACGACGAGAATGATGGCGATGAGTAAGATTGCGCTTGTCGCATCCATAGAACCTCCTTTAGAAGCGGTCACCAACGAGGAAGAACGCAGCCCAGTAATACGGGTGCTCGAGCAAGCGCTCGTCCCCGCGCAGTCGGTCGGGATCGTCATAGCCGGCTGCGTGGGCGAGCGTCCTCAGTTGCCATGCTGCATCGTCAGCTGCGATTCCCTGCTCGCGCAGCGCCTCACGCAATGCGTCGAAGCTGAGATTTCTGATCAAGTGTTGCGCTTCGCCCAGTGCTTTGGCTTTTAGCCGATCTCCGTTTCGCATCAATGATCGGTAGAAATGTGTCATGAATATGCGCGACGACAGATCATCCAGTAGCCACTGGCTGACGGCGACTGAGGGCGTGCCGGCGTACAGAAAAGCGCGCGTCAGGCCGATCAATTCATCGCCGCGTATCACCTGGCTGCGGCCGGTTTCGCATGCACTCAGGCTAACCAGCTCAGCGTCCAGCCTCAGATGTTGAAGCACGTCGGCGACGTCGAGTTCGCCGTCTGCCATCGAGAGCGCTGAGGCCATGGGCCAAGCCGCATTGAACCATCCGTGGCAAGCGAGATGTATGTAGCGATAGCACGCGCCCTCGGCCAGCAGCACGTCGCGCGTGGCTTGTGCACCGAGCTTGCATGTACCATTGGTGACGTTCGCCACCGATTGCGCCTCCGCTTCTGCGTAGATAAGCGTGGCGCCGTTGTAGCCAAGCGTCAGACTTCCTCTTTGGGCTGAAGTCGGCTTGCGTTGGCAGTAATCCAACAGCGCGGTTGCGCTCGGCCCGTAGACAATGGCGCGCAGTTCGCCGCTCGGATGAAGGGCGAGGAATTGCGCCGGTGCATTGATGTGGGATTGCTGGTACAGCGCATGGAAAGGGATGTAGTGCAATATGCCATGCGGTACGATGAACAGCATCTGTGCTGAAGCTGCTTCAGGCCCGAGCGGTTCGATCAGCCGCTGATATAGCTTATTCAGGATCCACGGTTGGCTCAAGCGGCGATGTGGATCTGGCATCACGCCATGTATGGGTCCAAAGCGACCGTTGACTTGTACGAAGGCACGCTGAAGCTCGCGCACCTTCAGCGGAATGGTTGTCATTCGTGCGTCGCGCGCTGTGATGACGAAAGCGAACAATTCGTCGCCCGAGGCGAAATACTCTAACAACGCTGCGTCATCTGGGAGGCGCGCCTGCGCTTCTTCCAAGGTGAGCGGAACGACGGCGTCGAAAGACACGAATTCGGCGGCACGTAGGCGGATACGTTCGCGTAAGCGATTAAGCTGACTTTCCAGTTCGCTGATTTCTGCAGCATTGGCCTGCCGATTCTGATACAGCGCGTGGAGAGCCTGCCGGAGCCGAGCCTGTCTGTCGAGCCATGTCTGGGGTATGTTTTCGGGAGGGCGCACTGGTCGCCCTGCAAGCATCTCGACGAGCGTGCGTGATTTGGACATCTCAGCGTAATGGAAGGCGCGCGCAACTTCGCGCACTTTGCCGTTGCGATTCGCGGACGCCTGATGCGCCTTGTACAAACGGCTGACCACTTGCTCGTATGCTTCTACCCGCGCAGCAATCATCCGGGCGCGATCATCAGGTAAGGTAATGTTGGCACGAAGTGATTCGATCATCGCCACTGCGCGCTCGCTCTCGTTCAGTGCTGCTTCGGCGTTCCCCATCCGCTCGTATACTTCGGCCCGTCGCAAGTGAATCTGAGTGGATAGCTCGTAGTTGTCGCTTGCGTCAGCCATCTCCAGCGCCTGGCTGAAGAGCGAAAGCGCTGCTTCTGGTTGCTGGCCTGATTGCATTCGAAGCAGACCAAGGCCGAATGTCGCTTCGGCCACATCGCGAGCGTTGCCCAGTTCCTCCGAGATTTGTTGGGCGAGCCGATAGTATGCTTCGGCTTTCTCATACTGCCCCATCAACCGATACACGTGGCCGAGGTTGTCGTAGGGTACCCCTTGGCAAAAGTGACGATTGGATCGTTGGCAGACGGCCACCGAGTTGTTAAGCGCCCTTTCTGCCTCGCCGAGATTGCCCTGACGCAGATAAGTTTCGCCAAGCTGGCTCCACACCGCACACAGTGCTTGCTGCTTTGATGGACTATCCGGGCTACGCTCCAATAAGGCGATGCTGCGCTGCGCGCATTCGATTGCCGACGCGTAGTTCTGCGCTTTGTAATGGAGAATCGCCATGTTGCATAGAGTGACAGCGAGGGCAGCATGGTTGCCCTGCGCTTCGTAGAGCAGCAAACAGTCTTCATAACAACGCAGCGCTTTATCCCAACGATCCAACCGCTCGTAGATCGCTCCCAACTCGATAAGCACCCGGCCGCGCAGTTCGGGGTCGAGCATGCTCTGTTCTGCCAGCAACGACTCCTGATAGCTTGCCGCTCGGCTGACCTGGTTATCTGCTTCCAGTGCTAGATACCCGAGCGCGTGCGTATACCACTGCTTGAGGATAGGACGGTCGGGGAGTAGTGGCTCAACGGCAGCGAGGAGTCGTCGTATCAGCGTGAAGTCACGCGCCGCTTGGGCGTTTGCCAGTATGCGATGGAAGCTGACGTGTTCCTTGCCCGGTAGCTCACTTAGGTGGCTTCGTATGCTCTCGAGGTCCATTCCTCATCCCCTGGGTTCTTAGCCTGCATTCCCTTCCCTTGTGCTTGGGTCGGAAGACACGCATCGTTCGTCGGGTTTCGCTAATGATTTGCGTATCTCCCGTGGCTTGTCTATGCTCGTGAGATTATGTGAGATACTAATCTGGCATAAATGATTAAGAATCGAGCTTTAGACAACTATACAGTCGCATCCAGCTAGATATTGCAAAGTAGAGGAGCAAGCTGTTTAGTTGAATCGCCATGGCTCGTGTTAGAGCTATTATTTTTGTAGCAAGAAGTTCAACGCATTGAATAAGCTTTTTCGTCGCAAGCATGGTAGTGATAGATTGGTCTTGCATCCCACGAGCTGCGCTGAACGCCATAACTAAAAATGGCGCAACGGTGAGGGGGAACACCGTTGCGCCTAAACAACGCACCTGTCCCTTACATCGGTGGGACAGCGCGTGAGAAGTTGTTACACCAAATTCAGGTCTAGTCCGGTCCGGGGGGACGCGCGATGCAACAGTTAGGGTTGTATCCCTTGCCCGCGGCGTGGGCGCTTGCGACCGGTGCCACGAAAGACATACCAAAGATGATCGTCAATACGATGGCAACGAGTCTCTTGCGATGTATCATAATCTTACGTTTCATTTCTTTTCCTCCGTTTTTGACCGTTTGGTGTCTCACCCTGGCCGGTATCTAGTAGAGATGAACGCAGTAATATTGCTTTTTGGTCCATCTAGGTAATAATCTTTTGCGGTTCGTCAAGAGAATTGCTGAGTGTGGCTTCTCGGTGGCTCGCACAGAATTTAATTGAGCTATTTTTATGAATATTAATATAACTTAATAGTTAAAAATAAATTTTTTTGTGAAATTATTAAATCTGTGGTGCAAACCTTTGCTCATCTGAAGTGCGTGGGAAAATAAACTGAGACCCGCGCTAATGTTCGCCTCAAAAGGCGCCATGTGGCGGGTCTCCCTAATTATTGCAATCAGCCCTGCCTTCAGATCAAAGAGTGCCGGAATTGACAGCCAGCTACGTGACGATGGTGCCTGATTGCTTCAGTTACTTCAAATGTGTTTGCGGTGCGCCTCTCGGGGGTAGAGGGTCACTCACCAGGTTGACCGGCATACCCATGCACCCGAACGGCGATGCTTAGCTCGATGCCGTCGGAGGGGGAGGGCAGGTCGAAACGACTCTGGTGAGTAGCGAGCACGCCTATGAATATGGAGGACATGAGGGTCAGCGCCACGATCGCTAGGCGGATCCGGCGTCGGGCGAGCAGGTGGAAGGAGTAGGTGTCGAACATCGAAATCACCTCGTTTGTCTTCAGATGGTAGTTCGGTCTAATGGGGCCGCTGCCATGTGATCCAACAAGGACCGTATGACCTGGCACCGACGTGCTTCGTCGAGGGTGGTTGCGCTCTTGCCTAACTCTGCCAGGCAGCGCTCAACGTAGGTCTCTTCCCATCGCCGGCCGCGTGCACTGCCTTTCGCGCTGGTTGTTGGGACATGTTCGGTCGAATAGCGTACGCGCGCGCGTTCGCCTTTCAGGTGTTGCGGCCAGATGTAACCGGTGTCATGCACCAGTTGTTCCCGCCAGCGCAGACTGTTGACTCGGTTGACATCACTCGTTGACAGGCTCCACAGAGCGGTCTCGTTTCGCCAATCCTGCGCGACTTGTCGCACGGTGGGCGTTGGGTGGCTATGTGAACCGATGAGACCCGAATTTCGAACGTCGATGTGAGAACGTCGTATTGCAGTGTGAACCATTGCTCAACTCCAGTTTATTGGGTGACGTTGCCCTCGCTCTATCGGGGGAAGAATAGAGCGAGGGCAACCAAACATATCGGAGGCGCCGTAAACTCGTTCGACCTCGTAAGCACCTGTGCAACACGCCTCCGGATATGACGCAGAATGATGACGCATAAGTTGCTTATGCGAGGGCGAGCGCGAATAAGTTGTCCTGATCGGCGAGTAATGCGTCGAGATAATCGCCTTGCGATCTGTTGCGGTTGACGTGAACCTCATTGACACAGCCGCATCCACACACTGGGCAAGCGTTGGTTTTACTGCCCCATGCCTCTCCGCACCTATCGCAGTACCAAAAGCGGGATTGCAACTGCGCTTGGCGTTGCCCCTCGCGCAACGGCCGATGGATTTCGTTGGTCGTAATACTCGTGTTTCGCACCATGTGTCTGTTCGCGTCCCTCCTTGCCACGAACAACGCTCTCACCCTCGCAATGTAGAGCGTAGTGCGTTGCTTGTTGCTAGGATGAACAACGCCGCTTGGTGGTCTGGTCGTCTCGGTCAGATACAAGAGGGGGTACTGAACGGACGGCGTGTGGGTCGAGCGGATGCCCGGATGGAGGCGATAGATGGAGTTACTGCAGCCCCGTTTCTTTTAAGGGAGTGATCCGTCCAAATAGAAGGGGGTATAGGTGAGTACTTTCGCCTCCGGTTCGATCAAATTCGAGTTTCGGCTGTTGTCTACACTGAACGGCATCCGTGCCGGTTAAGAGGAATCGGAGCCGCAATGCTCCGGGTGCCGGTGAGTGCATAAAGCAGCAGGCGCGCCAAACGGTTGCGTGCCACATGGACTTACTCTTCTAGCGAATATACGAGTAAGGTCGGGAGTGTGTGCTTGGGATATACTTAAACAACCAAAAATTAAAGTGCAAGGAGGCCATCAGCTCTAATATACTTGAGTTATGTACGAAAAGGCGGGCTTGACATTTGGTAGCTGGCTCAAACAAAGGCGGCGTAGCCTCGGTTTGACGCGCGAGGCTCTAGCGCGACGTGTCAACTATTCCCCGGTTGCCATCAAGAAGGTCGAAGCGGATGAACGCCGCCCATCCGAGACTATGTCCTTGATGCTGGCGAAAGCCCTCGATGTGCCAACCGATCGGGTAGATGCTTTCGTGCGATTCGCGCGGAGCGGCATATATGATGCTGCGTTGCTATCCGATCCGGTGGGAAGTAGCCCAGCTCGATTAGTGCCGCAAACGTCTCGTCCGGTCACCTCGCCTCCTATCCCGCTCACTCCTTTAATCGGCCGCCAGAAAGAACTGGCCGAAGCAGTTCAACTGCTCAAGCATACGAGGACGCGGCTGGTCAGTTTCATCGGCCCGCCGGGCGTGGGCAAGACGCGGCTTGCACTCGAGGTAGCGCTCGTTTGTATGCCCACAAGTGATCCGTCCGAGTCATTCGTTGACGGTGTGGTTTTTGTGCCGCTCGCGCCCTTACATCACCGCAAGCAGATCATGCCCGCGATTTGCTCCGCTTTGGACTTGCAGTTGCCCTCTGCTCACGGGGATCAGTCCGATGGCAACGAGATACCCTCTGAATTGGTGTCCCAGATCCGGTCACGTAAACTGTTGTTGGTGCTGGATAACTTCGAACACGTGCTCGCCGCTGCACCCTTGGTGGTCAATCTGCTGAAATCCGTGCCCAACTTGAAAGTGCTCATCACCAGCCGCGAGCCGCTGCGCATATACGGCGAGCACCGCTTCGAGGTTCGACCATTGGCCTATCCACCGACGGGACACGGGGACGCATCTCCCGATACACTGCGTGAATTCCCAGCGGTAGAACTGTTCGAGCAGCGCGCGATGGCGATTGCGCCGGCCTTTCGGCTGAGCGAAGGTAACGCGCATGATGTCGTGCAAATTTGCCGCATGCTCGACGGGTTACCTCTCGCAATCGAGATGGCTGCATCGCAGGTCAGCATGGTGCCGGTGCGGAAACTCCGCGCGCAGTTGAGCGCCCATCTCGATCAACTGGCATATAGCCAGCACGACGGCGCGCAGCGCTTCGATAGTTTGAGGGAAACGATCGCTTGGAGCTACAACCAGCTTTCGCCTGAACACCAGCTCGTGTTCAGAGCGCTCAGCGTATTCGCGGATTGGGCCGATGTGAATGCGATCGCTGCTGTGCTGGCCGATGCGCACATAGCGCCATCACAATCTGCACCAAACGACGTCGAACACTTGCAGCGCTCGATGGAGGATGTTGCGACCACGCCACATACTTCGTGCGCATTGCGTGTGGGCGGTGTACTGCTAACCACGTTGCTTCAGACACTAGTAGAGAAGGGACTGGTGTTGCGCCAGTTCACGCCGGACGATGACGTTAGGTTCGGGATGCTCAGAGTCCTGCGTGAGTTCGGACTGGATGAACTGCGCGCCAGCGGCGAATACGAGCTGTTCATGGAGCGGCATGCCCGGCATATGCTCAGGATCGTCGAACGCCTTGGACAGGCCACGAGCCCGGCCGATCCGCCCTATGTAGAGCGCATGAGACTGATGGATCAGTATCGCGCCGATGTTCACACTGCGCTGGAGTGGGCGGCCTTCGCCCGGCAGGATATACCGCTCGCCGCCCAGCTTGCGAAGGCGATGGCCAACTACTGGATATCGCGCGGCTTGTGGAGCGAAGCCCGGTACTGGCTGTATAGCATTTTGCGTCAGGTGGATACATCGCCTTCTATCTCGACCCCTGCTGAACGCATTGCAATACTGACTGAGTTGAGCTACGAGTTGGCATTCGTTTCTACACAGCCAGACGCATTGGATGAAATTGAGCGCTTGCTGAATCAGCAACTAGCGCTGGTCAGCGTCGACGGCAATGCCAATGACGCTTGGAACCTGATGCACAGCCTGCTCCTGATTTATACGCGCCGTGGGCAGCATGACAAAGGTCGCGCGCTGCATGAACGGTTGCTGGAGCTGGCGCGACAGAAGGACCAACCGGCTCAGATGGTGCAATCTCTGGCTCTAATCGGCATATCATGCTGGCTAGGCGGTCAGCTCGATCGCGGGATTGATTTTTGCAGCCGCGCGCTTGAGATGGCGGAACAGTTCCACTTCGTGGGTGGGATGTCCATGTGTTTGGAGAACATCGCGCGCGCCGTACAGCTGAAGGGAGATTTAGCGCGGGCCATCGCATTGTTCGATGAGGCATTGAGCTGTGCAGAGCAGGCTAATAGCGCCTACGCAACGGCGTATGCGATAGATGGCATTGCTTGTGTCGCCGGCGTGCGTGGTTTCGCAGAAGCATTTGCGGAGTTGCAGGGCATCGTCGAATCCATCTGTGCAACCTACGGCGTAGTCTTGGAGCCACAGTTCCGCGTGGGCTATGACCAAGCCCTAGCGCAGTCTAAGAGCGTGCTTGGCCAGGAGCGCTTCGAAATGTTGAAGGCGCATGCCGATGAGATGTCATACGAGCAATCCCTGGCTTTTGCCCATCGTATTGCTCGGAGAATGATAGCCGGAGAGCCGATTAATCCGGCGGAATTCGTCCTCGCTCGCCAGGACTAGGCTGCTGAGCGGCTGTATCCATTTTTGTATCCCTCGGTTGTTCCTCGAGGTCTCCCTCGCTCACCCACGCTTGGGTATAACCGCGATCTCATAGAGATCGTCTGAGGATTCCTCTGCCGATTCCGTCCTTTTCCGTGACTTTTTCGGGGATTTTGCGCTCTTTGCAAGGCCTTGCCCTTAGGCGAGGGCGACGAACGTCGCGCACTCACTCGATTCCACAGCGCGGCAGCGTGCATGTATCCATGGGATACATGCACGCTTGCTAAACGCGATTGGCCAGCCTCAGCATGGTGCACTTCGAGCAGCTTTACGACCAACGATGCAGAGCACTAATGCGTATGAACGCAGAGGGAAACTATCGCGATCCATCCATCGGCCGATGCGCTGCGCGCGAGACGATCGCGTGCGCTTGTCCGGGAGACTCAGGGGGGCGGGCCATGACAATAGAACAGGCTAGCACGATTCAGCAACTTGCCGAGCTCTGCAGCGCCCAGGTGAGCGACTTTCGCAACAACCGCCCATCGGATGAGCGGCCCTGCCTGGAACTATTTCGGTTAGCGCTCATCGAGCGCAACCAGGAAGCCTGGGATGCCATCTACAACATCCATTATCCGCAGGTTGTACGATGGGTGCACACCCATCCCCATTTTCGTATCACTGGCGAGGATGCTGACTACTTCGCCAATCAGGCCTTCTCACGCCTATGGCAATACGGCACGCGGCATGCCTGCGCAGGGCATTTCAACGCGGTCGCCGACTATATGCAGTACTTGAAACGCTGCACCTGGTCTGCCATTGAAGATGAGCTGCGTCGAAGTCAGAAGGATGCGTTATGGCATCTGGTGGAGGTGAATGATTCGGCAGAGGACGGCGAATCCGATAGCATGATGGGGTTCGATGAGCTTGCCCTGGCAATGCACGATCGCACCTCCGTCGAAGCAATCGTCGAAAGCGAAGCGATCTTGAGTGACTTGTGGGAGTTGCTCAGGCAGACCTTAGAAGGCGAACGCGAACGCATCGTGGCCGAAGAAATGTGGGAATACGGGCTGGCGCCGCGTCAAATCTATGCGCGTCATCCAGACCGTTTCGCGGATGAGAACGAGGTTAGTCAAATCCGGCGCAACATCGTTCGGCGGTTGAACCGTCGGCTGACCAACGATGCGAGGGTGGGTCAACTACGAGAGGAGTTGGAATATCTGTTCCGAGAGTAAACTCTCGAATACAACGCAGATCCGTTGGTGTTAGGAGACGAATGACAAATTCATACTCAAACCGGCCGTGTCACCGGCAGGATGCCCAGGAGCGCAAACTGGCGCGCATGATGCGAGCGGCGTTGTTTCGCCGCTCGTGTCCGGATACCATGACGCTGAGTGATTATCAACTCGGTTGGCTTGGTTCGGTAGAGCATGCGCGTGTGCGCGCTCACGTTGCACGCTGCCCAAACTGTCAGGCCGAACTGGCGCGACTAGACGCTTTTCTTGCGGATCGCTCCGTAGCCCCTGGTTGGGTCAGGGACGTAGGTTTCGAGTGGCAGCGATTGGCGCGCGTAGGGAATCGGACCGGCAAGATCATAATGCGGCTGATGAAAGAGGCGCTGGCCTCGTCGCTCCGACCGTTGCCTGTACGAGGACAGTTTGATGGGACGGATGACGCGGTGGAGGCCGAGGCCTATCAGCGTGTTGCACTTCACCTGGAGCAGACAGATGGTTTAGATGTGCAGGCAGAGATGCGGCAGAGCAAAACGGTCTCGAACGCATGGCAGGTGAAGGTGAGAGCGCTTGTGCCGGATCGTTGGCCGGATCTTTCAGGCACGCTGGTGAGAGTGCAGGCAGGGACGTGGATTCGGGAAGTGACCACCGACGAATGCGGTCAGGCTGTTGTGGATGGTGTGCCGCGTGTGCAACATGATCTCCTGATGACGATCGAGGTAGATCCGGAAGCGAGCGCCAAACCGGGATACGACGCTCCTGCTGATTCCAGTCGTGACGCTGGCCCATCGGCGTAATCCGTTAGCGGATCAAACCGGGCTTTCTAATCGTTTTCTTTGAACTTTCTTAGACAAAAGGAGAGTTATGAGGGATTGATCTGATACAGAAGGGATGACTGCCGCGAGGGGAGGAACCGCGTCTCAATGAGCGATCATTCATTGCAGCAGACGCTACTGCAACGTGCGCGCGAATTCGACCTGCAAGCTCTAGCCGAGATTTACGACTTATTCAGCCCGGCTTTGTATCGGTATGCGGTGCGATTGTTGAACGATTCAGACCTGGCTGAAGAATGCGTGACGGAGACGTTCAGCCGTTTTTTGCGCGCGCTCAAGGCCAACAGCGGTCCGCGCCGGCATCTGAGAGCCTATCTGTATCGTGTCGCGCATAACTGGATCACCGATCACTACCGCGCGACTTACCCGGCGACTGTATCTCTCGACGAGTTGGAAGATTTGCCAGTCTTGGATCACCATGATCCTAGCCCACTTCAAGTAGTGATGGGTAAACTGGCAAGCGAGCGCATCCGCGCGGCGATCATGTCGCTGACACCTGACCAGCGACAGGTCATCGTGCTGAAGTATTACGAGGGCATGACTAATGACGAGGTTGCCGCTGCCATAGACAAGCCGGTCGGGGCAGTGAAAGCGTTGCAGCAGCGTGCTCTAGCCGCGCTTCGGCGGATTTTGCACGTACAGAACGATCCAACAGGAGTATTAGATGAGTTACGGGTTGAGACAGGCTCGGCATGACCTACCTGGTGAGGCCAAGAGGCGCGCATCTTCTGACCAGATAGCTGAGCAGTCGCTCAGCGCGATGCTCGACAGCCTGCACCACACTCTGCCGCGCAACGCCGAAGCAGCAGCGTGCGGGCGCGCTGCGTTTCTCGCCGAAGCTGCGGCCATGCGCGATGAATTCGTGCACAAGCCGGCACGAGGTGTGTGGGGGCGGTTGAGCGAACTCATCAAACGCTGTTTGGGCATCGGCAGATCGAGCGACGAATCGCCGTCGCTTCCCACGCCACTGCGTCGGGTGTCCGCGTCCCTGGTGCCGGGACTCATGGCAACTTTTGCCAGTATGACGATCGTCGTTGTCGCCCAGAACAGCCTGCCTAACCAGCCGCTGTATCCGGTGAAGATGTGGAGCGAGGATGTGCAGCTCTCGCTTACCGCGGAGCCCGACAGCCGGCTTGTGTTGCTCATTAAGTTCATCAATTGCCGCGTATCGGAACTCAACGCCTTATACCAAAGGGGCGAATCGCCTTCTACCGGGTTTATGCTTCGGCTCGAAGCGCAAGTGAGCGAGGCATTGCAACTGTTGAATGCCCAATCGGGCTCCGACGCCTATGATGCTGCGACTGTGCATGCGCTCGAGCGGTTGCGCGCCATTGCTACCGCTCCCTTGCCGTTCATGATCTCACCCGATCGTGTCTTTCACACCTCCGTTCCGCTTCCCGCGGCACCGACGGTTGCGCCTACTGGGACGCCAGCTGAAAAGGTTATGTTTCCCATCATTGTGGGAACTGCATCAGGAGCACCGACTGCGGTTGCAACGGGTACTCCAGCATCGCATCCGGCCGCGGCTGCACCCAGTCCAACGTTTACACCGGCTGCATCTGTGCCACTGATCACCTTCACAGCGATTGAAGAAAATACGGCGGCCCAAACGAATGAGAAGGCCACTCATGACACCATCCAAGCGGTGGGTGATTCGGTTGATATCAAAGCGAGCCTGCCTACAGCAGTTGCTATTACAGTTCCAGCGCCTCCGATAGAGATTACACCACAACCGGTGCAAGTCATACCGACGCCGCAGCCGACGGTGATGCCCCAGCCCACGCCGACGCCGCTGTATGTCGCGCCGACGCCGCAGCCGACGGCGGTGCCTCAGCCCACACCGACGCCGGTGTATGTCGCGCCGACGCTGCAGCCGACGGCGATGCCCCAGCCCACGCCGACGCCGCTTGCGCTGGTGCCGATCCCGGTGGTGCCGACGACCGTGAAACCGGCGCCACCTTTGCTGCCGGTTGAGCCCATTGCTCCGCCTGCTTTACCCATAGATACACCGGCCGCGCCTGCGTTGCCGATCCTTCCAACGGTGATGAATCCAGTACCGGCGCCAATCTTCTCTTTGGAAAATCCAGAGGCGACGGCTACACCATTGCCAGATGAGTCTATGCGCACTACCGCCCCCCCTACTCTGGGTCCAATGCCCGATCAGACCCAACAACAGGGTGAACCGTCTGGCAACGAATGAACCTGCGCAGTGGACGGCGCATTAGCAGCATGATGCACACCGATGCGTAGCTCGTCATGCATCGGTGTGCATCATGTACGAAATCTCATCGAATCCTGTCCGCTGGTTGGATATGTGCGCGTTCTTGCCAGCCCTCGCTACGATTTGCCGGATAGGCTATGCCAATTTGCAGACGGCTTTCGCTACGGCAGGGCTCAAAATTCCATTTGCTTCGTTTATGAGGGTGTGAGGGGGTGGATACACATCGAGTGCAAAAGAGGTACAACGATATGATCAATCATCCATGTCTGAGTCAGCAGCGCGACGAGCGGGGCGTCCGAGAAAGCCGGTTGGAGCGATTGCTGCACGCGGCCCTGTTTCGCCGTTCATGTCCAGACACCATGACGCTGGGTGATTACCAGCTTGGCTTGCTGAAGGCTGTGGAGCATGCGCGCGTGCGTGCGCATGTCGCGCGCTGTCCACATTGTCAAGCGGAGCTGGCGCGGTTAGATGCTTTCTTGGCAGATCGTCCGACCATCTCCGGTTGGATCGGTGATGCGGGCTTCGAGTGGCGTCGGCTGGTGCGCGCAGGGGAGCAAGCGGGCCAAATTGTGATCCGATTGGTGAAGGATGCCTTGGCGCCCTCACCTCGGTTGCTGCCGGTCCGCGGTGAGGTGCAGATGGCCGATTTCGACGTGTATCGGCAGATCGTGCTGCATCCGGAACAGACGGGTGAGTTGGATGTGCAGGCGGAGGTGCGGCGAGGTGCGACCCACAAAGATACATGGCAAGTGATCGTGCAGGTGCAATCGCTGGCACGATGGCCGGAGCTGGCCGGGACATCGGTGAAGATATCTGCAGGCGTTTGGAGTCAGGAAGCTCTTACGGATGAACATGGCCGGGCTGTGGTGGGAGGCGTACCGGATGCGTTGTTGGACATGTTGACGATCAAAGTGGATTCGATGCAATCCTTGCGCAATAGCGAAGCGTTGGCTGCCAATAAGTCATCGTCGCTGTGGTCATCGTGAGTCGTACGTCGGGTGAAGAGGTGGGGTGAGCCTTCAGCGAGTTGGATGGCGTGCGATGCTGAGGAGAGGGATTCGCTTCGACAGCACGTGTTACGGCTTGAGCATGGCGATCACGGTTCTGCTCGTGTCGTGCACAACGCCCGCGGCGCTGCCGCCGCCGGTGGCGTTAACGCCGTTTACGGCGCCTCCATCGCCTCAAACAACCGTGGCGGAAGTGGATGGCGAAGCGATCACCCGTGAGGAATGGCAGCGGGCATTGGCGCTTGATCGCGCCATGAGCACATTGGCCGGCCAATCCCTCCCAACGCCCGAAGAATCGTTGCAGCGGTTGATCAATGAGCGATTGGCGTTGCGCGAAGCGCGCATGGCCAACTTCACGGCAACGCCGGATCAGGCTGCGGTACGCCTGCAGACACTGCTGCGCCGCTGGGACAGAAATGAGCTGGCGCTTGATGTAGTTTTGGCTCAGCACGAGCTATCACGCGCCGATGTCCTGGATGCAATCCGTCGCTTGCTCATCGTCGAGGCATATTTAGCGCATTTCGGTTCTGAGGCCGACGCCCAGCGATGGATGGCCGAGCGACGCCAGCGTGCCAAAGTGGGACTCTACGTCAGCTTCAGCGTCCCGCCGATGCCAACCGTGCTGACCGCTGCTCTGCCGAAACCGCCGGCGACACCGTTAGTATTGGCTCCACAAGACGAACCAACCACTCATCTGGTTCCAACACCTTCGCCGCAGCCGGCATATGAGCGCGTCACTGGCGCTGCTCCCGTTCCAACCCCTAACTCGCTTCCTAAAAATCCGGCCCCGGACTTCACGTTGCCGAACCTGGACGGCCAAGCTGTGGCACTAAGTCAGTTCCGCGGGCGCGTTATTGTGTTGAATTTCTGGGCGTCGTGGTGTCCAGCCTGCCGCGCCGAGGCACACGATTTTGGCGATTTCGCTCACCGGTATCGCGATCATGGTGTGACCGTCATCGGAGTGAACTTGCGAGAGGATGCCGCCACCGTGCGCGACTTCGCTGAGTCCAATGGTATGGCCTATCCACTGCTGCTCGACACCCATGGTGCCATCGGCCGCATGTATGAAGTGGTCGGCATTCCCACGACGGTCATCATAGATGCCGCTGGCAGCGTGCGCGCGCGGCATGTCGGAGTGCTCAATGCCGATCAGCTCGCCGACTATGTCGCTCCGCTCTTGACAGACTCATCGTCTGCTGAACGGCTCGCGCCTGATTTTGAGTTGCCACGCGAGGATGGCCGCTCGGTTTCCCTACGCGACTACCTCGGTCGCCAGTCCGTGGTGGTGTTGTTCTATCGCAGCGCTGGCTGTGGGTCGTGCCAGCAGCAGCTTCGCGCGATGCAGGCGGAGTATGGGCGCTTCCGGGCGCGCGGCGCTGAAGTATTGGCAATCGCCGTTCAGGGCGTCACGCAGGCGAGCGTAGTGCGGGAACTCGGTCAGCTCGAATTTCCGGTCCTCGCGGACGAAGCGCATGCCGTGAGCGAGGCGTTCGGCGTGTTCAACCGGTTGGGCGATGGGTTGGCTGCGCCGGCTGTGTTCGTCATAGACGAGGGGGGACGAATCATTTGGTCGCATATCGGTAGAGACGCAAACGACTATCCCACACCGTCAGATATTTTGAGCCGCATATCTTGATGCGTTGCTTGACAGCGATCGCGCTGCTGATCGTCGCGCCGGCCAAATGGCCGGAACCCATCTTCGGAGGATGTCACCATGATGCTGGGGCTTCGCATAGCGGTGCGTATGGCGACGCTGTTGGCTCTCTTGGGTGCGTCGCCAGGCGTGATTTCGTTGCCACTGCGCACGAGCGCTGCGCTGCGTGCGCGGACGCCGTCCGCGCTGGACGAGCCGCTGATCCGGACGCTGCCCGCATGGTTTGACAACGCCCGGGTGACGGAACTGCCGGCTGCCGGCCCGCTGCCGAGTTGGTTCACATTCGATAGCGAGTCTGACGGAGAACAGTGGACGGATGAGGCGCCGGCGCAATCCTCATTGCCGGCCTGGTTCGCCTCCGGGGACAGCGGTCTTCCTCCCAACTCGGTGGCGCGGAATCCCTTTCCCACCTGGTTTGCGGCCGGTGAATCCGCGCTGGGCGATGCTCTGAGGACCGACGATGAAGAAAGAATCTCTGCGCTTCTCGCTAGTGGTGATTCGCATCATACGATCTATCCGGATCAAATCACCGTGACTGTTGCGCCGCAGGCGATCAGCCTGTGTGATCCGTTGACGGTGACTGTGGTCGCAGCCAACGATTCCGTCACCACGACCGGAGTGTTGCTGACGGTGACGCTGCCGGGTGGGTTTACGAGCAACACACAAGTCTTCAACATCGGTACTGTGCTGCCGGATGAGGTGATCACACGCACGGCGGTCTTCACCGCGACATGCAGCGCAGTGTCCGGCCAGGCGGTCGTCACGCTCACACAAGATGCCTACCCACCCATCGTGAAGTTGGGCGAGTATGTTGTCAACCCCGGCGCGATCACGGTGCGCAAGACGCCATCTGTAGCCTCGGCGGCTATCGGCGATGTGGTGACGTGGACGATGTATGCGGATAACACGGGCTACGGCACGGTATACAACGTGGCGGTCACTGACACGCTGGGGCCTGGGCTGCAATATGTCAGCGGATTGACGTCTACCTCGATCGTCTCGATCCCGGTCGGACAAACGGTGTCGTTCACCGTCGCGGCGCAAGTCGTCGCATGTAGCGGGCTGGATAACCAGGTCGTTGCAACTTGGGGTTGCGCCGGACAAACCTGCCAGACGCCGCAAACGGCCAAAGCCTCGATAGACCTGATCCCGCGCTTCCCTGATCTCGACTTTGCGCTGCCAGCGTTCAACGTGGACTACTGTGTTGGCAGCAGCGTGTTCACCGTCCCGATCACTAACACCGGCGATGGCGCGGCCTATTCGGTGACGCTGCCGGTGAATTTGACCCCGTTCAACGTCAGTGCCGCGCCTCCAGCCACATACTCCGGTGGCGCCTTCCAGATTCCCTACATTCCACCGGATCAAACTTACAATCTAGTCTTCACTCTGACCACGCCGGCAAATGTGTGCACGACGCCAATCAGTGGGAGCTTCAAGTTCCACCTGAACTATCACGATGCCTGCGCCTTTCTTTACAGCGAGGCGCCGCAAACAGCGTTGTGGCAACTCGTGAACACGCCGGGTCAACTGAACATCAGCAAGAGCATGCCGGGGGAGGTCTATCGCGAGCAGCCTATTCCCGCCATCATCTCGGTGAGTGCGAACGGCATCTCCGGCACGATCGTTGTCACCGATCAAGTGCCGGCGGGGCTGATCGTGTTGGATCCTGCAGGAGGGTTGACTTCCACGCTGGGTGGCAACACCTACATCACCTGGGTGATTACCGGCAGCACCGTGCTGACGCCGGTGTTTGCCGTGCCTACAGGGACAGCAGGTTGTCCTGCATGTGGGCAAGCATTCACCAACGTGGTGACGGCGACCATGGTGGATTGCCGTAACTGTCAACAAACGGCGACGGCTCAGGCGACAACGCACGTGCAATGCACCGATGGCCTCGTGGATGGCCGAAAGTGGGTCTCCGCACCGGCGCCTGTGTGCAGCAGCCCGGCCTTCACCTACACCAACGTCTATACGTTTGCCAACAGCTTCGTCGTTACGCCGACATGGAGCGGGTTGATCTTCACCGAGGCGTTGCCATATCAGAGCTATGTATCCGGCACGGCCTCCGTGTTCGTGAGCAATGGTGCGACTTCTTGTGCGGCAGCGTTCTCGGCAGGTGTCATTGGCAGCAACCTGGTGATCTCGAACATCAATCCGCCGTGCGACCCGCCGCTGCCTGGCGCAACGCTGATCATCTCGTATACGACAGCGGTCAGCGAGACGGCCGCCTGCAGCGACTTCATGTGGTATGACTGGTCGTACCTCGATCTGGGCGTAACCGGCAACGGCATTTGCACAAACGACAGTGTGCTGGAAGAGGGCGTCTTCGTGCAAACACAGGCGCCGAGCATGACGCTGAGTCTGTCTGGCTTGCCGGCCGACGTGACTTCGTGCGGCACGTATACCGTCACGTTGACGGCGCAGCGCACTTCCAGCGTCGGCGCTTACGATGTGGTGATTGACGTGCCGACCACCACCTATGCCATTCTGGAGGTGCTGGGGTTCGGCGGTGCGACGCCGGTGCTCACGCAGACCGACGCGAGCGGTTATCACTGGTTCTACGGTGATGCGTTCACCAGTGCCGTTACGGCAACGATCCAATTACGTGCGCAGGTGCGCTGTGGCAGCGGCCCGGCTCCGTTCCAGGGAACGATTTACTACGAAAGCCTGTGCAGCAACAATGGTGATTATCGCGAGAGCTGCAGTGCTGGTGGAACGGTAGCAGCGTCATCCTATCTCAGCCCGCTGCCGTTGCTCACCAAGTTCCCGGAGACGATCTACGCCACTGGTGACGTGGTCACCTGGACGCTGATCGCCAAAAACACCGGCGCTGTGCCAGCGTACAGCGTCACACTGACCGATGTGCTTGGCAGCGGCCTAAGCTTCGTCACGGCGACGATTACCTCGTCGCTTGGCGCGCCGGCCGGTATTGTCATGATCACCTCGACGAACCGCGTCACCTGGGAAGTGTCGGCCATCCAGCCTAAGGAGACGTTGACCATCAAACTCAGCGCCGAAATCATTGGCTGTAGCGATCTCACCAACCGCTTGTACGGCATACACGGCTGCCTGGGCCAGGTCTGTTTGTCGGGCGGGCCGGTGAGTTCGGTCGTCGAATTGCCATCATCGGTCCTGCTCAACACCAACCAGGCCCTCTCGCCGACTGACACCTGCTATACCCGTACGGTCACGGCGACAGTGCGCAATGCCGGGTTGCTCAGCGTGTACTCGGCGACAGTCACAGAGACGTTGCCGAATGGGCTGTTCTACGTTGTCGGCAGCACAGAGATCAGCACCGATACGGTCAGCTGGCAAGCGGGGCCCGACCCAACGATCAGCGGGCAGGCGCTGATGTGGAACAGCGCCAGTGGCGCACCGCTCGACGCGCTCGTGCCGCGCATCCGACCTGGCCAGACGGTGTATTTGCGCTTCCAGGTCCGCGCCAGTTGTAGTTTTGCGGGCGGCCCGTTGCACATACAGACCGGTTACCAGGATGTCTGCGGTGCACCTCAACTGACGGATAGTTCCGCGTATTACTTATCGGTGCGCCAAGCGGATCTCTCGCTGAGCAAAGTTGGCGTGAACCTGGATCGGGCGTCGCCCTCGAATACGTATCTCTACGGCGAACCAGGCGAGACGGTGTTGTTCACGATTACCGTCGCCAACGCGGCCAACGCCGCGCCGGCGCAATCGCTGGTGATCACCGATGCGCTGCCATCGAACCTGGTCTTTCAGAGCGCCACGCCGGGCTATAGCGGCCCGGCGCCGGGGCCACTTGGCGGGACGATCACCTGGTCGCTACCTTTGCTCAATCCCGGCCAGAATGCCGTGTTCACGGTGACGGCGACGATCAGCAAGCCGCTGGGTTGTACGGTCACGGACATGTTCAACGTCGCGTCGCTCAGTTGGGGCTGTTCGGATGGCTGTCGGCTGACCTTGCCAGCGCAGCAGGTGCGCGTGCGCACGCGACCGGTTTTCGACGCGCCGAGTATTACGACCGAGATCGCGCCGTCGTCTCTCAACGTGTGCGGCGGCGTCGTCACCGTCACGCTGTTCAATGATGGCCCACCGGCCTACAACGTGGTGATGACCAGCACCCTGCCAAGCGGTTACGTCTTCAGCGGCACCGTGTTTGCTAGCACACCGCCCTCCAGTACGCTGGTGCTGAGTGCGAACGTGATCTATGCGTGGAATGTGCTGCCTTCCGGCGCTACGACGGTGACGTTGGCGCTGCGCAACGCCAGCACGAGTGGTGGATGCGTCGCGTCGGGTGGACCGTTCGGCGTCCTGTTGATGTATGACGACGACGCGCCCGACTGTCCCGGCACCGGGCCGTACACGACGACCGCTCAACTTGGCATAAGCGCCATTGGACCAACCCTTGTAGTGGATAAATCGCCGGCGTGGCAACCAGCGCAAGCAGGCGGCACGGTGACTTGGACGATCACCGTTACCAACAGCGGTGCGGGCGTGGCGTTCAATGTGGCGATCACAGATATCGTTGGCACGACGTTCATCAATCCTACTGCCACGAACGGTGGCGTCGTCGCCGGCAACACCATCACATGGTCGTTGCCGGCGCTGTTGCCGGGTGGCGTGTTCACCGCGTTGGTCACGGCGATGATCACGACGACGGGCAGCAACCGCAACGTCGTCACTGCGACTTCCACCTGCGATAGCGGCTGCGTAACGAGCACGGCGACCGATAGCGCCATTGTCACGCTGGGCGATGTGTTCGGCAAAGGACCGGAGGTGCAAACTGGCACTATCGGCAGCCTGGTCGTTTTTACCTTCACCGGCGCGACGAGCGATGAGGACAACATCTTCAACCAGGTCATTCTTACAGATGTGTTGCCGGCCGGTTTAGGCTACGTATCCGCTGCACTCACCTACACCGTGGACGCCGACGGTAGCCAGGGCGGTCCGATTACCTTCACCGGTGTACCGCCCAGCAGCACTCCGGCAGCTTATGCGTCGGGGAATGTCGTGTGGAACCTGAGCACACTCACTGGGACGGTGCAATTCAGCGGTGTGCTCACCGCGGTGATTCAGGATATTGCCGAGGCCTATGGTGGCAGGCAATTAATCAACACCCTGCAGCTGACGTTCATAGACGAGGGTCAGGCTGGCATGCTCACCGACACAGCACAGGTGGATGTGCTGGAGCCGATTCTGCATTTAGGCAAGTCTTATCAGACATCGTCTGCCTGCAATGGCACATTGCTGAGCGACAACTTCAACCGCGCAGATGCTACACCACCTACTGGATGGTCGGCTGGCGCGGGCACCTGGAGCAATGTAAGCGGGATCGTGCAACAAACAAGCGCCAATACAGCCGATGCCCGCCTGGTGCGCAACGGGTTCACCGCCGGCGAATTGAGCTACAGCGCGATGGTGCTTTCCACCGACAGCGCTTCTAGCCGGGGCATCATCTTTCGATCGACTGGTTCGACGAGCTATTACTTGCTGCGCGTGCGCAAGAACGACGGCGGCACTGCGCTGGAGCTACAAGAGCGGGTGGGCGGATCGTTCAGCACGCTGGCGAGTACCGCGTTCACGCCTCAAGAGAACCGCTGGTATCACCTGGAGGCGCAGGTGGAGAACGTCACGAACGGCGTGCGCATCCGCGCATACGTGGACGGCCAGCTTTACTTTGACATCGTTGACCCCACGCCGCGCCCATCTGGATCGGTTGGGTTTTATGCGAACAACTGCGCCTCGAACGCATGCCGCTTTGATGATGTGTTCGTCACGCGCTTCGGTCGTACTGGCTGCCACGTCGGCGCGAACGATCTGATTACTTACACGCTGACCATCTCCAATCAGTCGCGTTGGCCGGGCTACGACCTGGTGATCACCGACGTGATCCCCTATGGCACTAGCCTGGTCACTTACACGCTCATCAGCAACGATCCGACGAATCCGGCCGTGTTGGCGCAGCCTGCGCCGATTCCTGAAGCGACCGGCGTTTTAACCTGGCGTGTAGATCATCTCACGCCCACCGTTCCTTTTACGGCGTTACAGCACACCGCACTGACGCTGACGGTGGTGTTGCAGGCCGCGCCGTGGATCACGGCGAACACCGTACTTCCCAATCAGGCAGCGCTGGCCTACGATGCATGGCTCACGGACACGCAACCGATCACGACGATTGCGCGCGCCTACAGCGGCGGCTCACATGCCGCTGCGGTGCAAACGGCAAATGGCGGCATCGCGAAGTCTACTCAGTTCGCCCCGCCGCCGACGGTGACGCTGGGCAGCCTGGTGACTTACACGTTGATTGTGCCGGCTTCACCCGTCAGCGCCACGCTCTATAACGTGGTGGTGACGGATGCGGTGGACAGCCGGATGTACGTTGAGGCCGTCACATGGGTGGGTGGCGTCAACGGCGCAGCGAGCTGGAGCGGCCAACAGGTCACTGCTACGTTCGATGCCATCTCGGTCTCCACGCAGGCGCTGATCACCATCACCACACGCATCTCGCATGAGTTCCCCACTCCGGTGGGCGACGCCAACGCCGGCGATGTGCTTACCAACGTGGCGCAGATGAGCCACAGCGCCGCGCCCATCACCACCAGCAACGCGGTGAGCACCACAGTTGGTGAGCCGAACGTCGCTGTAGCCAAAGCCATTCAAAGCAGCACCGGCTTGACGACGGGGCTGGATGGTTTGGCGTATCTGACCTACACAATCCGGCTGACCAATACAGGTAGCAGCCCGGCCTACTCGGTGTCCATCACCGACGCGCTGCCGGCAGGTATCAACGTCACCGCGCTGTTCGGTGGCGATGGCCAGAGTCCGCCGGCGGCCGGACCTGCTGTCATCACTTGGTTCGTTGGCGCCATCGGCAATGTCGCGCCTGACAACGTCGTCGTCCTTACCTACACCGCGCGGATTTCACAAGCGTTGTTGGGCAGCCTGCTCACCAACGCTGTCAGCGTACGCTATCATTCGCTAACCGACACGATTCCCGGCGTGCGGCCTTATATCACGACCACGATGGCGACGGTGCGCACGGGTGCGCCGTCTATCGCCAAGTTCGCCCAACCCTATGAGATACGCATAGGGGATCTCATCACTTATCAGGTCGTCTTTACTATCCCTGCCGGGACGGCCTGGGGTGGCTCGCCGGGGGATGTGCTGGCGGATGTGTTGCCGCAAGGCGTGTGGTATATCACCAATACGGAGACGTTGACTCATGCGCCGAGTATGGTCAACGTGACCGTCACGCAGCGCATCAGCAATACTACCGAACAGCCCGGCCATCAAGCCATTCGATGGTTCTTTGCGCCCATAACCAGCCCTCAAGATATGCCGACGGTCGTGACGCTGACCTTCCGTGCCCAGGCTGTAGGCTTGCGGATTGATACGCTGGCGCCGGTGTGGATCACGCAGACCGAGCGATTTTGGCCGGCCAATTACACCCAATTGGAATATTCGTGGCCGAATCATGTCAGCGCTACGGTGGCGAATATGCTCATCCAGCCGCGTCTGACAATTGACAAGCACAGTGTGCCTCCGCCTGGCTCGTTCGTTGGCGCGGGCGACTTCATCACCTACACCCTGACGATCACCAACGACGGCTATGGCCCGGCTTATAACGTGGTCTTCGCTGATCATCTGCCTGCAGGCTTGACGCTCGTCACCGCGACCGTAGAGACCAACGCGCCGCCAACGGCGACGCTGCTTGCTCAGCCGCCGGCCGGCGCTACCGGCCTACTTACCTGGCATCTCAGTGCTTTTTGGGGGAGGCAGTGGAATGGCGACCAGCCGGCTACCGCTTTGATCACCGTGGTCGCGCGCGTAACCGACACGATCGGTGCGAATCTGACATTGCACAATGTTGCACTGGCGCTGTACTACGATTCTCAACCCGACGATGGGCCTGGCCCATACGCGCCTGACGAGCGCGCCTACAGCGATGGCACCGACAGCGTGATCCATCAGACGTCTAATGGAGCGTTGCTCAAGTCTGTGATGCCAGCAACTGCGACGCTGGGCAGCTTGGTCACCTACACGTTGAGCGTGCCGGCGACGCCGATTACGGCGACACTCTACGCGGTCACCATCACCGACCAGCTCCATCCCTATCTACAACTCCATGCTGTGATAAACGGTCCAGATGGCACCGTGGTCGTGGCAGGTAACGCCTTCACTGTGACTTACCCGGCTGTTCCCGCTGGGGAGCAGCGCTGGATCACTGTGACGGCCGTGCTGTCTTCGCCGCTTGGCGCAGTGGCTGGTAACTTGCTGACCAACGTCGCGAGGTTGCGTCACCAGAACAGCGGACCAATGCCTTCCAACCAGGCCACGCTGACCGTCACGGAACCGTCGCTGATGCTCGTCAAATCCAGCAATCCGCCGACCAGTAGCACCGTAGGTGCCGGCCAGACCGTGACCTACACCGTGCGCATTACGAATGCAGCCGGCGTGTTCGTATCGGCAGCTTACGACCTGGTCTTCAGCGACACGTTGCCGCTGCACATGCGGGATGTTGCGCCTGTGCTGGCAGGCATATCGCTGAATGGCGCGCCGGTGAGCGGGTCGGAGTATGTATCTGCTTACGATGCGCTCAGCGGCGTGCTTTCCATCACGTTCACGACGCCGGTGAACTTGCCGCCGGGTAGGGAACTGGTCATCACTTACACGGCGACCGTGGACGCCGATGCGCCGGCCGGCCTCGACCAGATCAACGCGGCATCGGTAACGTGGTCGAGTTTGCCCGGTGCAACGCCCGGCGACCGTGATTATGGGCCGATCACCAGCAACACGAATGTGCATCTCGGCTTCCCGGCGCTTGATTTGCGCAAGGTGTTCACGCCCACGACCGTCGAGGCAGGTGGTTTGCTCACCTACACGCTGGTGGTCACCAATGCGGGTGTAGTTTCGGCGACCGGCGTGGCCATTACCGATGCAGTGCCGGCCAATACCGGCTTTGTAAGCTGCGCGCCCGCGCCGTGTGGCGAGTCCGGCGGCGTGGTGAGCTGGACGCTTGGCATATTGGATGTCGGCCAATCTCGCGTGGTGACGTTGCTCGTGCAGGTCGCCAGCCCATTGCCGAACGGCTCGTTGATTGTCAATACCGGATACATCGCCAGCGCAGAAGGCATCACCGATACTGACACAGTGACGACGGTCGTTGGCAGTCTGCCAATCCTCAATCTCACTAAGAGTAGTCAGGATGGCAATGGCCCGCCCTTGCAACCGGGCGACACGCTCACTTACACTTTGGTCGTGCTCAACACCGGCAACGCTACGGCGAACAGTGTCGTCATCAGCGATATCGTGCCGGCCGATGCCCTCTACGTGCCCGGCTCGATCGCCGGCGGCGATGTGCGCAGCGACGCCGCCTTGCCATTGCTCACCTGGACGGTCAGCGCTTTGCCACCCAACACTCCGGTCACGCTGACATTCGCGGTGACGGTCAACTGGCCGCTGACCCACGGCCTGAACTTGGTCAACACGGCCGTGGTGACGAGCAGTCAAACACCGACGCCGACGAGCGGCACCGTCACGGATACGGTTGTCTCCGCACACACGCTACAGGTAGCCAAGTCGGCCCAACCCGAACCGGTGGGGGCGGGCGGTTTGCTGACCTACACTATCGCCTACACGGTCACCGGTGACGCTCCGGCCTATGGGGTGACGCTGAGCGACACGACGCCGGCGAACACGACGTTCTACGCTGCAACGCCGCCGGCCACCGTTGGTCCGGGCACAGGTAATGCCGGAGCTGTCGTATGGCTCCTGGGCGATCTGTTGCCTGCCGGCAGCCAGAATACCTTTGTGAGTGGCGTCGTCACTCTCGTGGTTCAGATGACCAGCCCATTGGTCAGCGGAACGCTTGTTGCTAACACAGCGCTGCTCACCGATACCTCGGGATTGACCGATACGGATACGACCACGACTACGGTGACCAGCAGCCACACGCTGGCGTTGACGAAGGAAGCGCAGCCGTCGGTAGTGGCAGCGGGCCAGCACCTCACCTATACGCTGACTTACACCGTCGCGGGCAACGAACCGGCGTCTAACGTCGTCATCACGGATGTATTGCCGCCTGATGTGACTTTCCAGAGTTGTACGCCAGCATGCAGCGTTGGCTCCGGGGTCATCACCTGGTCGTTGGGCACGCTGAATCCGTTGACCAGCGCGCAGGTGCTATGGGTCGCGTTGGTGGCGCCCGCTGTCGCGAGCGGTACGTTGCTGGTGAACAGCGCTGCTATCGGTGACAGCAGTGGCTTGACCGATACGGACGCAGTCATGACCCCGGTGGAGGCTGTTGCCAATCTGCGCCTCCGCAAGTATGCCGAGCCGTCGCCGGCAAGCGCCGGAGGATGGTTGACCTACACGCTGGTGGTGACGAACGACGGCCCCAGCCTGGCGCTCGACGTCACTGTGACCGATGCATTGCCGTTGGAGGTGAACTACACCGGCGCAACGCCTCCGCCTGTGGGCGCGAGCGGCAACGTGCTGACCTGGACGCTTGGCGCGTTACCGCCGAGGCAAACGATCTGGTTGACCGTCACCGTTCAGGTGAGCGCTGCGCTGACAAGCGACGCGCAGATCACCAATACCGCCGGCGTCACAACGAGTATGGCAGGCGATGACCCGATGGATAACGCCGATGATGTGACGACGCCAGTCACGACAACAGCGGAGATCGTCCTGAGTAAGCACAGTAATGTCGCGCTTGTCGCACCGGGTTCGCTGCTTACCTACACGCTCGTTGTCACCAATCTGGGGCCGAGCATCGCCCGCAGTGTGCTGGTGACGGATGCGCTGCCTGCTGAGGTGACCTATCAAGATGCGGTGCCATCGCCGGTGGTGATTAGCGGCGGCACGCTTGCCTGGGCGTTAGGCGACCTGGATGTCAGCCAGAGCGTGATGCTCACGATAACTGTGCGTGTGTCGTCGCTGATAACGCTGAATCAGCCCTTCACCAACACCGCTGCAGCAACGACGGATACGCCGGGCGACGATCCGACGAACAACAGCGCCGAGATTCCGGTCACGCCCATTCAGCCGCAGGTGGCAATCCAGAAAGATCTCATCGGCGCTGACCTCGATCTGGTCACGCCTAACTACGTGACTTTTACCATTCGCGTCACGAATACCGGTCCAAGCGTTATCGGCAGGCTCAGAATCGAGGATCAGTTTGATTCCAGCGTGCTCAGTTACACGACGGCAACGCCCGAGCCGGACGAGATCGTGCCTGGTCATCTTACGTGGGACGATCTCACCAGCGCACCGCCGCATGGTTACGGTGTGTCTTTGCCGCCCGGCCAGAGTCGTGTCATCACAGTCGTCCTCCTCATCATCACTGACGTCGTCAACACGACGAACATCGCTTTCGTCGCTGAAGGCACGGGAGACGAACATGGCAATCCCACCAATCTGCCGGAAGATGACGCCGAGGTCGTTAACGTGCCGACGGCTGTGACGTTGCGCACGTTCTACGTCGTCGTGGTGTCGGGTCGCACCGTGCAGCTTGCCTGGGAGACCGAGACGGAGCAAAACAACTTCGCGTTCCACATCTATCGCGCTCCGGTCAACGACTTCACGCAAGCTGTACTGATCGACATTGCGCCGGCAATGATGGGTGGCGCCAGTGGTGCGAGCTATACGTTCGACGATGTCGTGCCAAGCGAGGGCTCCTGGTGGTACTGGTTGGCCCATGTGGATACCAGTGGGCGAGAGACGGTGCATGCTTCCCCCGTGCGCGCAGACACCGGGCCTGCACCAGATGGCACCGCAGCAGCGCATCGTCTATGGCTGCCTGTAGTAATGCGCATGGAGTGAGTGATGTGCCGTCGTGTCGGATTCATCCTGACCGCAGCGCTGTTGCTGGTGCACAGCCTGCTCCCTCGATTCGGCCGCTCTATGGCTGTTGCACAGCAGGAGGGCCGAGTAGGGGGAGAAGCGCCTTTCGCGCTTCAAGTTGCGCTGGCGCCGAGCGGCATGACGCTGGTGTGGATGTTGACGCGTGACGAGCAACTGCTGGAGCTGCCCTTGCGTTGGCAGATGGCCGATGGTGTCTCGTTGCCCTATGCTGCCTGGCTCATTGCGCTGCCGCCGGGTAGTGATGCAACAGCGGTGCGAGTGGATGTGATCCAGTTGGAGGCTGCTCGGCGCGCATCGCTCGACTTACCGCGCGGCGATGAGATTGCTGTGCCTTCACCGTTGCCGGCGAGTTGGCCGTTGCACGTGGAATTTGCCGGCGTAATGCGCGGTGTGCCTCTGGCGCGCGTGCTGTTCCTTCCGGTGCGGCCTGATCCGACTGGCTGGCAAATTGCGACGACGCTGCAGGCGCGCGTGCATTGGCCAGCGCCGCTCGAGCGCTCACCTTGGGCCCAGGTCGCGCCGTCTGATCCATTGCTGCGTGTCGTCGCTGCGCAGGTTGTCAATCCATCAGCAATTGGCTCCTACCTTTCCCCATCCGGATCCGCGGAGTCGCATACTGCCGGCCATCCGTTCTTGTTGGTGGACGTTGCGCAACCCGGCCTTGTATTCTTGACGCGTGCGATGTTGGCATCGGCCGGCTTTGCTGTAGGGTCGCCGCACACGCTGCGCTTGCGCCGAGGCAATGACGAAGTAGCGATGGGGTGGGAAGGGGACGACGACGATGAGTTTGAAGCTGATGAACGTTTGCTATTCTATGCGCAGCCACGCTTCAGTCGTTATGCCGACCATGACACGTGGATTCTGGAGGATGCCGGTGTCCCGACGCTGCGCATGGTGGTGCGCAACGCGAAGCCCGGTGATTTGCCGAACGGAGCGTTGCGCGCAGACTTCCTCTTCGAACAAAACCAACTTTACACGCCGAATTGCGGTTGCCGTCCGCCGCTCAACCGCGACGGCGACCGTTGGGTCTGGACGAGCCTGCAGCGTGGTCAGAGCTGGACTCAGGCGCTTGTTCTGCCTGCGGCCGTCTCCGGCCCGGCAACGCTGACGCTGTGGTTCGTCGGTTACACCGATGCACCGCAATCGCCGGATCATCGTGCGCAAGTGTGGTTGAACGGTGCATTGGCCGGTGAGGCGATTTGGGATGGTCGTCGCGCGGTCACGGCAACGTTCGCGATTACGCTCGCTGCTGCGAGTCATGCACTCACGGTCATGCTGCCTGGCTTGCCAGGGGTGAGTTTAGAAGGCATGTGGGTAGATGCGCTGTCGATCAGGGCGGAGACGGAAGGCGTTGGATTGAAAGGCCAGCCGATGCACGGCGAGGTCGTGCCGCGCGCATATCGGCTTGGGTTTACGCCGAACTATTTGCTGGATGTGACGATGCCGGCGCAGCCGGTGCGCTTGATCAACTGGCAAGCGGACAACGCCGGTGTGCGTTTTGCTGATCCTGCCGAGGGCTTGCCGCGCGCCTATGTTGCTTTCACCGAAGCGGTAGTACCACTGCGGGTGCGTGCGCCGACGGCGCTCGATCCAGCTCAGGGCGACCTGCACATCGTCGCGCACGCAGACTTGTTGCCTGCGCTGGCACCTCTCATCGCCCGCCGCCGGTCTCAAGGATTGGGGGTTGTTGTGCAGACAGCGCAAGCGCTGTACGACCACTATGGCGATGGACGCATGGATCCGGCTGCTATTCGCGCCTACTTCGCCGCGCGCTATCGCAGCGATTCGCCACGCCCGGCGTATGCGCTGCTCGTCGGCGATGGAACGTTCGATCCCAAGCGCTACCAAGCTGCTTCTCCGGCGACCTCGCTGCCGACATTCCTCGCCGAAGTTGATCCATTCTTGGGTGAAACAGCCGCAGAGAATCGCTTCGTCACGGTGGACGGCGACGACACACTACCGGATATCTCGCTGGGTCGCTGGCCAACCAACACGTTCACCGAAACACAGTCGTTGGTGAGCAAAACGCTGTCCTATGAGGATGCGTTGTTGATGCCTGGCGAGCGGCGCGTGTTGTTTGTTGCCGACGATGCAGATGCTGCTGGCAACTTCCCGGCCAAGGCGCTTTCACTTGCTGGAGTTGTGCTGACGACGTATATCACCGTGACAGCGTTGATGACCACGCCGCTCGCGCTCATGACAACGCGAACGACGCTGCTCAACCAGTGGCCCGCCTCACGGCTGGTTGCCTTCGTCGGCCACGCTTCACCGCGACAGTGGGCTGCCGAGCGGCTCTTCCATCTGGATGATGTGCCTTCGTTATCGCCGGCCAACGCCCCACCCGTCGTTGTGGGCCTGACGTGCTACACCGCTCGCTTTCACGAACTGCAGAACACGCTCGACGAGGCGCTGCTGCGTGCGCCAGGGCGTGGCGCTGTAGCGACATGGGGGGCAACCGGATTGACTATCGCCAGTGGGCATGAACCTCTAGGAAGGGGATTCATTGTTGATTGGCTCGCTGGCGGACGATTGGGTGACGCCGCATTGGCTGGCAAACTCAGCTTGTCGGCTGGCGGCTTGTATCTTGATTTGCTCGATACCTATGCCCTGCTTGGCGATCCAGTGTTACTACTCAATCAACGTTGGGCGATATGGGCGCTATACTTGCCAGTGATCCAGCGTTAGGGTGAATGTGTGGGGTCAAGGGAAACGAGCAGCAGTAGTCCAACAATGATCGAGGAAGACTGCTCGATGCGGCTGGACTGCAACTAAACTCGAGTTGATAGGGTCGTCTTGCACTCGAGGCTGTGCTTGGGTCGAATGCAACAAAATCAACACGAGTTCTATGCAGAGACATGAACCGATTGACGTCCGCGTTCTCACTTATCGTTTTGGTCGTCGCTGCAATGAGCTTGCTGGCGATTCAGCCTGCATGGCCTGTGCTGCAAGCACCTGTTGGTTTCACCGAAACACCGACGCCAACTGCTACGGATACGCCAACGCCGACTGCCACGGATATCCCCACGCCGGTTGAAACGCCAACACCCACTCCCTCCTCGACTCGCACGCCGACGGATACCCCCACGCCGACTACGCCTCCGACTGAAACGCCAACAGCGCCTCCGCTCTCTCAGGATACGCCGTCCCCGCTGCCGACTGATACGCCTCCACCGCTGCTGAGCGACCCATATATCAACAAACGGGTCAGCCTAGAGCAGGCGCAGATAGGTGACATCTTGGTCTTCACGATCGAGATCGTCAATCCCAATCCGGTGGCGATTGGCGATGTCGTAGTGAGCGATGCGCTCTCGCCATTGGTGGACTATTTGAGCGCGGATGTATCGCGCGGCGAATTCGGTTTCGACCCTGGTGCATATACGTGGACGCTGTCCCTGGGCACGATGGCGCCGAACGAGCGCGTCACGATTGTCATTACTGTGCGGGTGAACGAGCGCGCTCAACCGCCGAATGTGCTGCTCAACACTGCAGTGCTCACGAGTGGCCGGGGCACGACACAGTCGAACACGACCAACACGCTGATCGTGCCGAAAAGCCTGCCCGAAACTGGACGCCGATGACTGCGCTTGGTAGAAGACGGTTTCTCAGCATGCTGGCGGCTGCGATCCTCCTCCCGCGCCGGACGGTATCGCCGTCTCCGCCTATGTCTCTGGTTATTCCTGCGCTCAGCCGGCTCAACATGCCGATTGTGCCGTTGCTTATCGTCAATGGCGTCTGGGACGAAACGCGACTCGGCGCACATGAAGTAGGGCTGCTGCAAACCACGGGACGGTGGCCGGGAGATGCGCTGGCGATGGTGTTGGCTGCCCATGTCACGTTAGAGGGAGGCGTGCGCGGTCCGTTCTATGGGCTGGCGGCGCTGCAGACCAATGCACGTGTGATGGTGCAAACCTACGATGGCCGGTTGTGGCGCTACCGCGTGATCGGTCGCCGTTTGCTGCGACCTGGTGATGTGAAAGCCATCTATCAGCGTGACGGTCGGCGCTTGTTCTTGCTCACCTGTGCAACCTGGAGCCAAAGAAAGCAAGCGTATGCGCATCGGCTGCTTGTAGAAACGGCGATGGATATCAAGCCGGTCTAGCGGTGCCGATCGGCCTCAGCTTTGAGCGGAGTCTTAGCGCAATCTGACCGTGCTCACAGGGTGAAGGGTAGGCGGGGCTCGTTTATCAAGCCGAGGCTCGAGATGAACGAAATCAAGTCACTTCACGCAATCATCGGCGAACAACGACGCAATTCACTCAACGGACATCGGTCGGTAAATGGGTATGTGGGTCGGCTACAAGCAAAGTTCGAAGTGAGAGAAAAGTTGGATTCGAGAAATGCTCATAACTGGCATCGCGCAGCGCTCAAAAAAACGGTCACTCAATGATGCCTTGGCAGTTTACCTATTCTGCGGAGCACTCCGTCGTAACAGGTCGGCTATCTCTCGCAAATACTCCCACGAATAGATGCCAAACCGGCAACCGCCCTTCCACATGATGTTGATAGCGTAGTTGCCGACCGGGTTGATCGTCTCCAGCTCATACGATCGCGGACGGATAATCTTGAGCGGATCGGGGTTGTTGCGCTCTTCGTTGCACGTGGCGCACGGACACAAATCGCTCAGCAGCGTGAAGGGCAGCTCGGATGTCTCCCCGTCGTCCCAGGTGATCGTCAGGATGGCTTTCGTCCTGTCGGCGGTAATGCTGGTGGGTCGCATAGGTGACCTGGATTCTACGTCGCTCTGGCTTTCGGTGGTGATCTCATCGGGCATACAATCCCCTCGCAGTCTCACCGAGAACTGAGCGCGCATGTCTGCAAAGACCATCCTGATCATTGGTGGTGGCGTCATCGGACTGAGCATCGCTTACTACGCGATGCGCGCCGGCTACCACGTTACCATCGTCGAACGCGGCGCACCGGATCATGATGCGTGCTCGCTGGGCAACGCTGGCATGATCGTGCCCAGCCACTTCGTCCCGTTGGCTGCGCCAAGCATAGTGGCCTATGGCCTGCGCGCCATGTGGAATCCAGAGAGCCCGTTCTACATTCGCCCGCGCCTGAGCCGCGACCTGTTGGACTGGGGATGGAAGTTCATGCGTGCAGCCACCGCTGCATGGGTGGATCGTGCTGCACCGTTGCTGCGCGACTTGAGCCTGGCCAGCCGGCGGTGCTTCGTCGAGTTGGCCGATGAATGGGGCAATACGTTCAGCCTGGTACAGAAGGGCTCACTGATGCTGTGCAAGACCGAACACGCGCTGCATGAGGAAAGCGGGACTGTCGAACGTGCCAACCGGCTCGGCGTCCCGGCACAAGTGTTGACGCCCGAAGAAACAGCACGGCTCGAGCCAAACCTGACGATGGACATCGCCGGCGCGGTTTACTTCCCCAAAGATTGCCATCTGTCGCCGCAGCACTTCGTTGCCGAATTGACGCGCCTGTTGATGGACGGCAGCGCGCAGTTTCACTGGCGCACTGAAGTGGTCGGATGGCGTGCCCATGAACGACGGATCGAGAGTGTGCGCACGGACAAAGGTGCGTTGCAAGCGGACGAATACGTGATCGCCGGCGGTGCATGGTCGCCGCGCATCGCGCACGGGCTGCGGGCGTATCTGCCGATGCAGGCGGGCAAGGGCTACAGCCTCACCCTCCGGCATCCGAAACAGATGCCGGAGATCTGCGCTATTCTCGCCGAAGCGCGCGTAGCAGTGACGCCGATGCCGCTCGATAGCGCGCTGCGCTTCGGTGGGACGATGGAGATCGCTGGGCTGGATGAGTCCATCAACTCCGCACGTGTGCGTGGCATCATCAATGCTGTGCCCCAATACCTGCCGGCCTTCGCGCCGGGAGACTTTCGCGATGTGCCTGTGTGGCGCGGCTTGCGACCGGTGTCGCCAGATGGTCTACCCTATGTGGGGCGGCTGCGCAGTTACAACAACCTCAGCGTGGCGACCGGTCATGCCATGCTGGGACTGAGCCTGGGGCCGGTTACCGGCGAGCTGATGGCACAGGTGCTATCGGGTGCCCAGCCGGCGATAGACATGATGTTGCTCGACCCAGATCGTTTTGTATAGCGACGCGCGCCCTGTCATTGTGCTAACCAGCGCTATCCGATTGCCGCGACTTGCGGCTCTGGCATGGCCGAACCGAACAACTGCTTGTAGATCACGCCGCGATAGTTCAGCATTTCGTGTGTGCCTTGCTCTACCACGCGTCCCCGATGCAAGACGTAGATGCGGTCGGCCAGCTTCAGCGTAGATGGCCGGTGCGCGGTCATGATTACTGTTTTGTCGCTTGCCAGCATGCGCAGCGTCCGCGCCAGTGCCTGCTCGGCCTCTGCGTCGAAGGCGCTGTTTACCTCGTCTAGCACAAGGATCGGTGGGTCGGCCACCAACACGCGCGCCAGGGCGATGCGTTGGCGTTGTCCGGCCGAGAGCTTGCGCCCGCCTTCACCGACGCGCGTATGCCAGCCATCTGGCAACGCCTCGGCCACCACGCTCGCCCCGGATAGGTAGATCGCTCGCTCGATTTGCGTTTCGCTCACCCTTTCTTGTCCACCTGAACGGGTCGAAGCCGGTGCGCCGTAGAGCACATTTTCGAGGAGCGTGCCGTCGAAGAGCGGCATATCGCCGCTCACAAACCCGATCTGCGCGCGCACGGAGGATAGTTTCACTTGCGCAATATCCTGGCCGTCCACGAGGATGCGCCCGTGCGTCGGCTGGCGCAGTCGCGGTAACATCTGGAGCAAGGTGCTCTTGCCCGAGCCGTTCAACCCAACGAGGATAACCAATTCGCCGCGTCGAGCGCGCATAGTGACTTGGTCGAGCGCCATCTTTTCGCCGTAACAGAAGCTGACGCCCACGATAGATACTTCGCCGGCACTTACACGAAGCGCTGGCAGATGGGCGTCGTCCGCTTTCTCGCTTGGCTCGTCCAGCGTGTCTACCAGGCGTTCGATCGAGATGTGCGCCTCTTGCAGATATCGGTTGGCAATGGCGATTTGGCGCAGGATTGGTAGCAGTAGGCCGAGTAGCGTGAGAAAGGTGATCAGTCGGCCTGCGCTCAACCGATTTGCGTCCGCTTCGGATGCAGCGACGACCAGCGTCAACAAACTGATCGTCGCCGTTGCGCCTACGGCGTAGCCCTGCATGCGCCCGCCGATGGCGGCGACTCTTGTGCCACGCTTAGCAAGCTTGCGCGTCAGCCGCTCGAAGCGCTTGTTCTCCGCCTTCTCTTGGGATGCGATTTTGATGACGAATAGCCCGTTGATCCGCTCGGTCAGGTAGGCTGACATGCGCGTTCTGCGCCGACGCCGGGCACGACTGGCTTTGCGTAGACGGGGGTTCTCGACCTTGAAGACCAGCGCGTATAGTGGCAGCGCCATCGCTACCACGAATCCCATCCGCCAGTTAGCCAACACCAGCGCAATCAGCAATGCTCCGGCGAGCAGCAACTCGTGACTGGTATTTAGCAAGCCGTCGGTGACCAGTCTTTGAACGGCGCGTGTGTCGCTAATGAAGCGAACGAGCAATCGCCCCGCGCCGCGTCGTTCCACTGCCTCGCTGGGCAAATCCTGGACGTGTCGCCACAACGCCCGGCGCATGTGCGATGCGACTTGCTCGCCGACTTGCCCGCCGAGTGCTCGCTGAAACATGAGCAGTGTGCTACGCATCACAGCCAGGATCGCCAGCGCAACGACGATCGGGCGTATCTCGGATAGCGCGCGCAGCGCAGACTCGTTTTGGTGCAGCGCGCCGATGATCGCGTCGGCGACACTGCCGATCAGGAATGGCGCAGTCGCTTCGGCTGTCGAAAAGGCAACCGAAACAGCGGCTGCCAATGCCAGCCGCCGCCGCTCCGGTCGCAGATAAGGCCAGATGTGCGTCAGGCTCGTCCAGGTGGGTTGGCGCGTGAGCCATGCGCTGACGGCGACTACGCTTCGCTGGAGCCATGCGCCGATTGGCAAGTGAGTCATGTCAAGGCAGGCTGCAACACCTTGGGTTGAAACGCGGGGTAATGCGCCGGCGTACCTGGGTTCAGTCCGAGCAACGCCAACACCTCGCCCGACAAGGCGCGCTCGATGCTCAGGCAGGGTAGGTCGGTAGCTTCTTCTGCCTCACGGACGGCAAGCGGGCTTTGCGTGACGACGCCGCCCGTTGCGCGCAGCGGCAAGCGCATGGCGTTCAGGTGACGCACACCGCACTCTGCCGAAAGGCTGTCGTTGGCCGAGAAGAAGACATGGTTGATGTGTGCGCGGAAGCGAACACTCTCTAGCAACATGCGCGTCTCGCGCTGGAAGATCCCGTCAGCAACTTCGATCACGATGTAATCCGGGTTCTCATCCTGCAGATAAGCCAGCAATGTGGTGAAGATGTTGAGCAATTCATGCAGTTCGAGCATATAGGTGGATGGATAGCCGGCGTCAGTGAAGTCCAGCACGCGCACCGCGCCGCAACTGGCGAAGTAGCGCGCGTCCTTGCCGGCGGCTGTGCCGGTCACCTTGGCAGCGCAGGTACGGAATCCCGACTGCGACAACGCACGAACCAGCGTCCCCACCGTGGTGGTCTTACCGGAGTTCATCGAGGAACCCACGACCAAGATCACTTCGCACGTGCCGTTTGCGCTGCGGCACGGCAGGCCGAATGACTTCAGGTTCACCGGCTGGCCTTGCAGGTCGGTCACGTATCCCATGAAACGCAGTCGGGTGGGCTGAGCCATCGTTGCGTGTTGCGAGACGACATGGCCGCACACACCGCCGACAGATAACAGGTCGAATTCCTCTGGCATATGTTGTGGCACATAGCCCTCATACTGATCGGTAGCGTAGCGGTTGCCGAATGTGCCGACGATGCGGTCGCCAGGGAAGATGTGCCGCGATATGCCCGTGCGATCCTCAATCGTGCTGTGTTTGCCGATGCTCAGCACTTCAGCAACCACGAGGTCTCCAATGTGGGGAGAATGGGCGAGTGGCGCGAATCCTGCCATTGCATCGAACGGCGCTGCGTGTGTCGCGAAACTGTATTTGAAGTGTCGGAAATCTAACGTCTGCATGTCTCAAATTCTCCTCTGCTTCGATGGTCGGCAGTGCCGCGTGTTGCTTTGTGTCGCGCTGCATGCACTGCTCTTTTCTACTTGCTAAGAGCGCGCGAACTGTGACGAAATACAGCCATCGTGCTCAAATGCAATTCCGCATAGGGGAGGGAAATGATTAAGATGGTTATCGGGCATTTAAAGTTCGCGTGGTTGGTCATCTGCGTCGGATGCCTTTTTGACTTCTGCCTCACACCGTGCTTCACTACCGCTATGCGATTCGACCTGCTGATCAAAAATGGCCTGCTCATTGATCCCGCTCAGAACCTCAATGCGCCTTACGATGTCGCGATTAAGCGCAATCGCGTCGCGGCGATCGATCGCAACATTCCGCCGGAGAGCGCCGCGCGCGTCATTGACGCTGCCGGCCAGATCGTCACGCCGGGTTTGGTGGACCTGCACACGCACGTGTACTATGGCGTGACCTTTTGGGGCATTCAGGCCGATCCGGTGGCGGCGCGCAGCGGCGTAACGACGTGGCTGGATGTCGGCTCTGCCGGCGCGTTCAACCTAATCGGCTTGCGCGACTATGTGGCCCGTCCGTCCCGCGCGCGCATCTACGCCTTGCTCAACATCTCCTCCATCGGCCTGACGGCGATGACGTATGAGCTGGCCAACTTGAATTACTGCGATGTGGATCTGTGCTGCAAGCTGATTGACGCGCATCGCGACTTTGTGTTGGGCGTGAAGGCGCGCGTTGACGCCAACACCGTCGGCGCAAATGGGCTTGAGCCGCTGCGCCGAGCGCGCGCAGCCGCCGACCGCGTCGGCATGCCGCTGATGGTGCACATCGGCGTCGCCGGGCCGAGCATCGGCGACGTGTTAACACACCTCAAGCCTGGCGACATATTGACCCATTGCTTCACCGGCCACACCATGCGCCTCGTTGATCAGGACGGCCGGCTCTTGGACGATGCGCGTCGCGCCTGGGAACGCGGGGTGATCATGGATGTCGGCCATGGCGCTGGGTCGTTTTCGTTCGAGACTGCCGAAGCGCTGATGAGTCAGGGTTATAAGCCGGACGTGATCTCTACCGACATCCATCAGATGAGCGTGCACGGGCCGCTGTTCGACATGCCGACGTGCATGAGTAAGTTTCTATCGCTGGGCATGTCGCTGGAAGCGGTTGTGCGCGCGGCGACGAGCCGACCGGCGGAGGTGCTGGGGCTGCAAGGCGAGGTGGGCACGCTCAGGCCCGGCGCATACGCCGACGTTGCGTTGTTCAAGTTGTGCGAAGGCGATTACGTGTTCTACGACGTGTTTATGAACGCGCGCAAAGGCCGGCAGTTGCTGTGCAACACGCTGACCATCGTGAATGGTCAGCCGATGGCTCGCACGCCCGACGGACCAACGATGCCATGGATTACGTCAACCGAAGACCAACAAGCGCTGGTTACGCGTGGACATACGCCGACGGCAATGGCGCGAGGCTGCTGCGCTTGACGCGCAGCGCGTGGACTCAAACGACCGGCTGCGCAGTCAGCCCGAGACATACGCCTGAATCAACTCGTCCAGCACCCGGTTGTGCGCCTCGTCAACGGTGCGCCGAGCCGGGTCGGCCATGAACCAGGCGATGCTGCGTCGCACCCCTTCGGCCCACGGCACGTTGCAGACGAAATCCGGCACAAAGCGCTTGATCTTGCTGTTGTCGAACACTACGCTGTGCGCCTTGTCGCCCAGCAGCGTGCCCTCGAACTCCGGCCACCGCGCCACGATCCAGTCCGAGGCGATGTGCACGATCTTCGGCTCGACGCCGACGGCGTGAGCCGCCTCACAGTAAATCTGATCCCAGGTCAGCGTCTCGTCGCTGGTGATGTGGAAGGCATAGCCGGCCAGTTGCTCGCGCCCCAGCAGCCCGACCAGCCCTTTAGCGAAGTCGCCGTTCCATGTCACTGTCCACAGCGACGTGCCGTCGCCGGGCACAATGACCGGCAGGCCGCGCAACATGCGATCCATCAGCGTCCATGGATGCTGCCCACTGCCCAACACCAGTGGGATGCTGGATGGGCCGTAGGTGAGGGAAGGGCGCGCGATGGTGACCGGAAAGCCGCGCTCGCGAAACTCGCGCATCAGGCGCTCCTCGCAGGCGATCTTGTCGCGCGAGTATTGCCAGTGTGGATTGGCGAGCGGCGTATCCTCGGTGATTCGATAGTGCGCCGGAGGTTTCTGATAGACGCTGGCCGAGCTGATGAACACAAACTGCCGCGCCCGTCCGGTGAACAGTCGAATGTCCTGTTCGATGTGCTCCGGCGTAAACGCCACCCAGTCCACGACGGCGTCGAAGTGATGTCCTGCGAGGACCCGCCCTGCGCCGTCGGGGTCATTGCGGATGTCGCCGCGCAGCGGGACTGCGCCGGCCGGCGCCTCGTACTTGTGTGACCGGCCGCGAGTGAGGATGAACAGCTCGTGGCCGCGTTCGATGCAGAGCTGGGCGCACGCGGAGCTGATGACGCCGGTGCCGCCGATAAAAAGCACTTTCATAGGCGACTATTGTGCGACACTTTATCGCGCCCGTCACCCGTCACTCCTCGATTTGACTTTTGCGCGGGCTGCACTATTATCCGCCCACGTCTTATAGATTATTAAACTATTACGAGCCGATGGACGCAAAAGCAGATGGCCCGGTAACTGTGACGGACTATGTCACGCGCAGCATTCGCGAGCGCATCCTCAGCGGCGTGTATCTGCCGGGGGCTAAGCTCGATCAACAGATGCTCGTTGAAGAGTTCGGCGCTAGCCTGATTCCGGTGCGCGAGAGCCTGCGCCAGCTCGAAGCGCAGGGTTTCGTGCGCCTGTATCCGCACAGGGGCGCTTACGTCGCCGAGTTGTCGTTGGCCGAGGTAAAAGAGATTTACTTCGTCCGCGAGCTGCTGGAAGAAGCAGCGACGCAGTTGGCCGTGCCGAGGCTTTCCGCGGAGGACAAAGCGCGGTTGCGCCAACGCCTTGAGCAGATGGAGCGCGCGACTGCGTCCGGCGATTACGCCCAGTTGCTCGATCTCAACCGCGACTTTCACTTCATCATCTACGAAGCCGGCGACAACCGCCTTCTGGTTGAGTTGATTCGCGGTTTGTGGGATCGCTCCAGCCGTTACCGACACCTATACACCTATCTGCCCGACCGCGCGCCCCGCGCGTTGCGAGAGCACCAACGCATCTACAGCCTATGCGTCGCCGGCGACGCGCAGGCCGCTGCGCGCGCCGTCCGCAACAACGTGCGGCAGACGGTGAGGGGACTGGTGCCGGTGCTGCGCGCCAGACTCGCCGAGGTGCAGCGCTCGGCTCGATGAGCGCAAGGCGAAGATGATGGGAGGCGCCATGACGCACATGATTAGCCCTGATTACAAACCCAAACTGCCGCCCAAGACGGACTATGGCATCGGCATCGTCGGTTGCGGCGGCATCGTCAACTATGCCCACCTGGTCGCCTACAAGAACAATCGCCTAAACGTGGTCGCTTGCTACGACGTGAATCCCGAAGCGGCGCAGAAGACGGCCGAGGCGCACAGCATCCCGAAGGTGTATCGGCAATTGGATGAGCTGTTGGCCGATCCATCGGTTGAGATCGTGGATATCGCCGTGCAACCCTGGCATCAGCGCGAGATCGCCGAACGCGCGCTGGCGGCCGGCAAACACCTGCTTTGTCAGAAGCCGCTCTCGGATCGCTTCGGCGACGCCGTCGCAATCGCCGAAGCAGGTCGGCGCGCCGGTCGCCAGGTCGCGGTGAACCAGCAGATGCGCTGGGACGCCGGCATCGCTGCTGCGCGCGACCTGATCGCCAAGGGCGTGATCGGCCAGCCCACCGATGCGCAGATCCAGGTGAGCACGAATACGCCCTGGCACATGTGGCCGTGGTTGGCCGAGTCGCCTCGGCTGGAGGTGCTCTATCACAGCATCCACTACCTCGACGCCATGCGCTTCTTGTTCGGCGACCCGGCGTGGGTGACCAGCCGACATGCGAAGTATCCTAAGCAGGGCGCAAGAGCCGAGACCAAGACCATCACCATCCTGGACTACGCCGACGGTCTACAGGCAATGGTGGCCGTCAATCATCACGACGAAAGCCCTGATGGCTACGCGATCTTTCGCTTCCTCGGCACGAAGGGCATCATCAAGGGCACCATCGGCTTAATGTACAACTACCCGCACGGTCGCCCCGATACCTTTGAAGTCCACCTGCACGCCGACAAGCCCGAAGACTGGCATGTGATCCCCCTGGAAGGCATGTGGATACCGGACGCGTTCATCGGGCCGATGGCCTCGCTGATGGAAGCGATCCAGACCGGCGGCGCGCCGGCGACCGACGCAACGGACAACTTGAACACCTTGCGCATCGTCGAGGCGGCCTACCGCTCGGCGGCGGAGAACCGCTCGGTCAGCCCGACGGAGATCTAAACGCAGAGATATGGAACAGCGGCTGAAAGACAAGATCGCCATCGTCACCGGCGCCGGGCGCGGCATCGGCAAGGGTGTGGCCCTGCGGCTGGCCCGCGAGGGCGCGCACGTGGTCATCGCCGAATACGACCCTGACACCGCTCAGCAGACGGCCCAAGAGGCGCAGGCGCTGGGCGTCTCCGCCATGCCGTATCAGATTGATCTGTCCGACGTGTCGCAGATTCGGCCGATGGTGGATGCGGTGGTGCGCGCCTTTGGCCGCGTAGATATCCTGGTCAATAACGCCGGCCGCGTGCAGACCAAGCCGATGCTCGATCTTACGGAAGAGGACTGGGACCGCATCGTCAACGTCAATCAGCGAGGGTTGTTCTTCTGTCTGCAAGCGGTGGCCCATCAGATGATTGCCCAGATTCCCGAGGAAATCCGCAACAGCGATCGCGCGCCGCACAGCTTCGGAAAGATCGTCAACTTCTCTTCGGTCGCCGGGCGCAGCGGCCGGCCCAACTCCACGCACTATGCCGCAACCAAAGCCGCCGTCATCAGCATTACCCGCTCGGCGGCGCTGGCGCTGGCGCGCTACAACATCAACGTCAACGCGGTCTGCCCCGGCATTGTGCTCACGGCGATGTGGCAGGAGATAGACCAGGCCAACCAGGTCATGCGCGGGCTGGAACCCGGCGAGTGGATTCGTCGCTCCATCGAGACCGTGCCGCTCAAGCGCGTCGCGCAACCGGAGGACATCGCTGCGGCGGTGGCCTTCCTGTGTTCGCCGGACGCGGACTACATCACCGGCCAGGCCCTCAACGTGGACGGCGGCCTGGAGATGGATTAGCCAAGGAGACGCCATGCTGACCTACACCGATCTCCCGCTTTTGCCGACTCAGTTAGTCGGCAGCGCAGGCGTGCCGAGTTGGATTTGGGTCTTCCGCGATGCAATTGCCGAGGGCAAAGTGGGGCCGGAGGACATCCGTGAGACTTTGATGGATGCCGTCAACATCGCGATTCAGGACGCGACCGAAGCCGGGGTGGACATCATCTCCGACGGCGAGTTCTTCCGCGCCGATTTCACCTGGAACTTTCACGAGCGCATCGCTGGGCTGGAGAAGATACCGTTCGAGCGACGGCTGGGCTATCCTGGCCCCGACCAGTTGGACGCCTTTCGCGCCGTCGAACCCTTGACCGTGCCGAACGGCTATGGGTTGGTGGACGAAGTGCGCTATATCAAGACGCGCACCGATAAACCGTTTATCACCGCGCTGCAAAGCCCGCTGACGCAGGCCTTTCGCATAGATCCCGGCAAGGTTTATAAAGACAAGGGCGAGGTGGCCTGGGCGCTGGTGCCCTACATCAACAAGGAGTTGAAGGACGCCGTAGCCGCCGGCGCGCGCCACATCCAGTTCGACGAGCCGGCCTTCTGGACGATGCCCGGCGGCATGCCCGAGTTCGTGAAGATGTACAACGCCTGCGTCGAAGGCGTAAACGCCACCATCGGCGTGCACCTGTGCTTTGGCAACTTTCGTGGTCGCCCGGCCACGTCAGATCGCACCTACAGACATATCGCGCCCTACCTCGAGCAGATGAACGTGGACGTGGTGCACATGGAGTTCGCCAACCGCTGCATGTGGGAAGCCGAGCTATGGGCGAAATACGGCGGCGACAAAATCCTGTGCGCCGGTGTCGTTGATGTGAAGGGGCGCTCGCTGGAGACGCCTGAGCTGGTGGCCGAACGCATCCGGCTGCTCTTGCGCTACGTCCAGCCGGAGAAGCTCTGGGTCTCGTCCGATTGTGGCTTCAGCCAGACAGCGCGCTGGCTGGCCGTCGAGAAGATGAAGGCGATGGTCAAGGGCGCGGCCATCGTGCGCCGAGAGTTGGCCGGCGGAAGCAGCGCTGCGTGAATTTCGCGTCCGCGACGCGTGAAGACTATGCTGAAGCTCGAATACAACGACAAGCTCGGTCGCGTCATCCGCATGGATGACATTGACACCATCGGGCGTTCGACCTACGCCATGTTGGAGGATGCGTTTGTCGCCGGACGCGCCGAGGAAGCGCTGGCTTTGTCCGATTACTACCTCAGAGAGCTGCGCATCATGCACGATATCCTGATGACCTGGGCGCAGGACATCATCCGCTTCATGATCGCACGCGACGCCGGAGCGACGCAGCTTGCTGCGCAGGCGCTGTCGAGCGCAATTTGCAAGGCCTGGCGCGACTTTGAACTCGGCGTTGCTCCTCTGCGGCAGTTGCAGGCGGCCATTCGCGACGGCGACGGCGCGCGTGCCTCGGCTGCGCTGGAACGCCTGTGGCTGGAGTTCAAGATTCCGCACGACGTGCTCGTGGCCTGGATCAACGAGATGCTGAATTACCTATCCAAGACAACCGAGCAGCATGTGCTGGATTCGATCCTGGAGACGCATCAGAGCATCTGGGGCGACCGCTATGCGACGTGGGATCAGATGACGCCCTGGGAGAAAGTGGCGCTGACGGTGGAGGGGATGCGCGGCCACCTCAGCGGCGCCTCTCGCAAAGGCGACGTGATCGTGCGCGAGGAAGAAGATCGCTTCGTCATCGCCTTCGACCCCTGCGGCACAGGCGGCGTGTTGCGGCGCGGCGACCCGGAGACCGGCCGCCCCGCCTATCGCACCGATGGGGTCAACCGCGAGCCGCACGATTGGACGTGGGGCAAAGTCGGCGTGCACTGGTATTGCAGCCACTGCGCCATCGCGATGGAATGGCTGCCCGGACGCCGTCGCGGCCATCCGCTGCGCCCGCTCGATCACACGCTCGATCATCAAGCGCCGTGCGTCTGGTATGTCTACAAAGACGAAAGCCAAACGCGCGCCTATCACTACCCCCGAACCGGCTTAGTCAAGCCGACATGAGCGCACGTCCCGTCGGCTTGCAGGTTTCGATCTCTGAATTCTCGATGAGGAGACTGCGATGAAAGTAGACACCCACCAACATTTCTGGAACCTGGCTAAGGTTGAATATGCGTGGCTCGTGCCGGCCTACGGGTCGCTCTACGCTAACTTTGCGCCCCAGGACCTGGAGCCACAATTGAAAGCGGCCGGCATTGATCGCACGGTGCTCGTGCAAAGCGCTAATAACAATGAGGATACCGTCTCGATGCTCACGCAGGCGGAATGTTTCGATTGGATCGGCGCGGTGGTGGGCTGGGTGCCGCTCTATGACCATGCCGAGGCAGCCAAGTTGCTCGATCGCTATGCCAAGCATCCCAAGTGGCGCGGCGTGCGCCACCTCAACCATGAGGAGCCGGACCCAGACTGGCTGGTTCGCCCCGATGTGTTGCAGGGTCTGAAACTGCTCGAAGAGCGCGACATGACGTTCGATGTGGTCGCCATCTTCCCCAAGCACATTGGCCACGTGCCCACCCTGGCCGAACATGCGCCCAAGCTCAAGATCATCATTGACCATCTCGCTAAGCCACCCATCAAGGACAAGAAGATAGATGAGTGGCGTGCGGCGATGGCGCGTTGCGCCCAGTATCCGAACGTCTATGCCAAGGTCTCCGGCCTGAACACCGCCGCCGATTGGAATAACTGGTCGGCTGCCGATTTGAAGCCCTACATTGACGCGGCGATCGAACTGTTCGGTGCAGATCGCTGCATGTTCGGCAGCGATTGGCCGGTGGCGATCCTGGCCGGCGATTACGCCAAGGTGTGGCGCGAGACGAACGAGGCGCTCAAGGGCCGCAGCCAAGCCGAGATTGACGCGGTGCTGGGCGGCACGGCGCAGAAGGTCTATCGGGTCGGCTAGTGTCTATTGGTGTTGTTGGTGTCGCTGGTGTCGTTGGTGTCATCCGACACCCATCAGATGCCACTGACACCAAGTGACACTACTGACACTACTGACACCCATTCGTAAAGGAGTCCCATGAAACGCTTTGGACAGGTGATTGGCATCAAACCGGATCGCATCGAGGTGTACAAGCAATTGCACGCAGCCGTCTGGCCTGCTGTGCTCAGCAAGATCAAGGAGTGCAACATCCGCAATTACTCGATCTACCTGTACGACAACCTGCTCTTCGCCTACTTCGAGTATGTGGGCGACGACTTCGAAGCCGATATGGCGAAGATGGCTGCCGACCCGATGACGCAGGAATGGTGGGCTATCTGTGTGCCGATGCAGGTGCCTGTCGAGGGCCGCAAGCCCGGCGAGCACTGGCACACGATGGAGGAAGTGTTTCACGCCGACTAAGCATCCATCCGGAAGTGCTCATCAGGTAGGTGTAGGCATTGCCCGCGCCTGCCCAAATACAACAAACCAGGAGGTTTAGAGACATGCTTAAGCAAAAATCGCTTATCCCGTTGATTGCCGCTGGAATGGTGCTCGCCGCATGCGCGGCTCCGGCTGCCGCTCCTCAAGCGCCGCAGCAGCCGGCCGTTGAGCCCACCCAGGCCGCGCCGGCTGCGCCTGCGCAACCAGCTGGCGACGGGCCGCAGCTTGCCGGTGTGGATCGCCGGTTCGACGGCGTGACGCTGCGCGCTGCGTTCATCGGCGGCGGTCAATACGAAAAGATGTATGAGTCCATCAAGGACTGGGAAGCCGCAACCGGCGCGAAGGTCGAGATTGTCTACAAGGGCGATGGCTTTGAGATTGACAAAAAGCTGAAGACCGACTTCGCCGCCGGAACCGGCGATTACGATGTGGTCTGGGACCACACCTCGTTCTTCTCCCAGTACATCCCCTTCCTCGAACCGTTGGAGAAGTATTTCACCAAGGAAGAGCTGAAAGATTTCTCGCAGGCCATCCTCAGGAGCGCCACACGCGACGGACACTTGTGGCTGATCCCGCGCCATGCCGATATCAGCGTCGTCCATTACCGCACAGACCTATACGGCAACGAGCAGTACAAGGCCGAGTTCAAAGCCAAGTATGGCTACGACCTGGCGCCGCCGGAGACGTGGAAGCAGTTCTTCGATCACGCTGAGTTCTTCGCCGGCAAAGAACCTGGCCTGCTCGGCACCAACTTCGCCGGCAAGGAGGAGGCGCTCAGCGGCCGCTTCTACGAAATCCTGGTGGCCAACGGCGGCAAGTTGCTCGACGAGAACTTCAAACCCGCCTTCAATAGCGAGGCCGGCGTGAAGACGGCGCAGTTCTTCCGCGAACTCTACGCGCGAAAGCTCGTGCCGGCCGATATGACCAGCCTGCTGTGGGATGGCGTGGCCAATAACTTCTGCCAAGGCAACATCGCCGTGCACAACGAATGGTTCGGCTGGTATTCGTACTTCCAGGATCCGAAGAACTGCAAGGTGGCCGGCAAGTTCGACCTGATCCGCCAGCCGGTGGGCGAGGGCGGCGTTCGCAGCGGCTGGGCCGGCGCGCACGCCTTCAGCATCCCGGCCAGCAGCAAGAACAAAGAGGCGGCCGCGGCGCTGATCAAGTTCTTGACCTCGGAGAAGATCATGTATGAGGAGGCGAAGCTCGGCTTCTTGCCGGTGCGCGACAGCGTCTGGGCGCGCATGATCGCCGACGCGGCCAAGAGCGACAACCCGCTGGACAAGAAGCGGCTGGAGATCGCCCAGGTCGCGATCAGCAACGACTTCTTCGCGCCGCCGCTGATCGCGGAGTGGATCCCCCTAACTAACATCCTGACGCCCAAGCTGCAGGCGATTATGCTTGGCGACATTGACGCCAAGCAGGGCCTGGACGAGGCGGCAGCCGAAGTGGAGAAGATGATGGCCGAGGCCGGCTACTACAAGTAAGTCCTCTGGTCGCTGAAATCCTTGGCTCCGAGGCAAATCGAAGGCCTCGGAGCCAAGGGCTGGTTCGGAAGCATGGCGCAACTCACGCAAGCATCGGCGCTCGAGCAGCGTTTCGCGTCGGCGCGTCATTCCGGCGTGTCGGGTTTCGTCTTTGCGATGCTGGCGCCGTCAGTGGTTATCATCGCCTTCGTCGTCGTCTTTCCGCTCATCTATTCGTTCTACCTGTCGTTCACCTCGTACACGTTGCTCAAACCGATCCCTAACTGGAACAACTTCGCGAATTACCAGCGTTTGTTGCAAGACCCTATCTTCGGTCAGGCTTTTCTCAACACGTTGTTGTTCATGTTCGTCACGGTCAACGCGGCCTTTCTAATGGGGTTGTTTCTCTCCCAGGCCGTTGCGCGCACAATTCGCGGCCAGTCACTGTTGCGCACCTTGCTGATGGTGCCGATGATGTTTGCGCCGGTGATGGTGGGCTTCCAGTTCCGCTGGTTCTTTAATGATCAGGTCGGGTTGGTGAACAATGTGCTGACGTCGCTGGGATTGCTGAATGGCTCGATCCCCTGGTTAGTGGATCGCTGGTTGGCCATGTTCTCTATTGGCGTGGCAACCGTGTGGATGAATACGCCGGTGGTCGCTATCATTCTGCTGGCCGGCACGCTGTCCATCTCGCCCGAACTCTACGAGGCGGCAGATGTGGACGGCGCGAACGGGTGGCAGAAGTTTCGCGCGATTACCTATCCGTTGCTTGGGCCGTTCATTACGATTGCGCTGACCATCCTTTCGCTGGACGTCGCCCGTGGCTATGACATCGTTTCGATCATGACCGGCGGCGGGCCGGCTCACCGCACCGAGTTGTTGTGGACTTATGTGCCGCGCGTGGCGATCCAGGAATCCAAGTTCGGCCTGGGCGCGGCCATGTCATTCGTCACCGTCATTGTCACCGTTGCGTTTACCCTGTACCTGTTTCGTCAATTGCTGAAGTCGAGGATCCTCTGATGCGCTATTCGTCTCGCCGTCGTTTGTTGAGCGCGCTGCTCGATCTCCTCGTGTGGCTCATCCTGATCGCCATGCTCGTGCCGGCGCTGTGGCTGGTGTTCACGTCGGTGCGCAATCCGGTGGAGGTCAACGCGAAGCCGCCGGTGTGGATTCCGCGCGAGCTGACGCTGGAGGGCTTCAAACCGCTCTTCGGCCAGTCCACCGAGGCGACAGGCGCTATTCCGTTCGACCGCTACTTCTTCAACTCGACATTGGTCGCTCTGATCAGCACGGCGATCGCCGTCGCCCTAGGCACAATGGCCGGCTATGCTTTTGCGCGCTATCGCTTTCAGGGCAAGAACGCCCTCTTTCTGGGCATCATGCTCTCGCGCGCCGTGCCGGGCATCGCCCTCAGCTTGCCGTTATTCCTCTTGTTCGCGCGCATTAGCCAGGCCGGGCCACTGAAACTGATTGATACGCAACTTGGCCTGATCATCGTCTACGTCGCGGTCAACGTGCCTTTTACTGTCTGGTTGATGGACGGCTTCTTCCGCGAAATTCCCACCGAGCTGAGTGAGGCGGCTCAGCTCGATGGGTGCACGGAATGGCAGACGTTCACGCTCATCAACCTGCCGCTGGCTTTGCCCGGACTGGCCGCCAGCGCCATCTTTGCCTTTCTTGCTGCGTGGAACGAATTTCAAATCGCCGGCGTGTTGACCCGCACGGTCAACTCCAAGACTGCGCCGGTGGGACTGTTCGATTTCACCGGCCAGTTCACCATTGACTGGCGTGGCATGGCCGCGATGGCGACCGTCATGATGATTCCGGCCATCGCCTTTGTGTTGGTTGTGCAGCGCAACCTCGTGCGCGGCTTGACCTTCGGCGCGGTGAAATAAGACTCAACAATTCGTCTTCGATCTCCTAGCTCGAACCTTCAAACGCCTGCTCCGGATCTGCGTCGCATGCCATCTCACATCACCGACTCCATCTTCCTAAAAGACCTGTATGGCACAGACGAGATGCGTGCCGTCTTCAATGACGAGGCCCTGCTGCAACGTTGGCTGGATGTGGAAGCCGCGCTGGCGCAGGCTGAGGGGGAGATCGGCGTGATCCCGCCTTGGGCAGCGGAGGAGATCGCCCGCAAAGCCAGGGCCGAGCTGATTGATACGGCGTGGATGAAGCGCGAGATAGACCACACGCTGCACCCCATCGTGCCGCTCATCCGCGCGCTGAAGTCCATCTGCGACGATGATGCGGGTGAATACATCCACTGGGGCGCGACCACGCAGGACATCATGGATACTGCTCTCGTGCTCCAGCTCAAAGACGCGATCGCGATCTTCGAGCAGCGCCTGCGCCATCTGGAAACAACGTTAGTCGAACTCGCGCAGCGTTATCGCGAGACGCTCATGCCCGGGCGCACACATGGCCAGCACGCCCTGCCCATCACCTTCGGTTTCAAAGTGGCAATCTGGCTGGATGAGTTTCGCCGGCATGCGGCGCGCCTGCGCGCGTGCAAGCCGCGCGTGTTAGTCGGCCAGTTCGGCGGCGCGGTGGGCACGCTGGCCGGAGTGGCGGAGTATGGGCTGGACATCCGCCGGCGGATGATGGCGCATCTCGGCCTCGGCGCGCCGGCGATCAGTTGGCACGTCGCGCGCGATAGCTTCGCCGAGTTCGCCAACGTCGTCGCGATGATGGCCGGAAGCTGCGGCAAGATCGCCCGTGAAGTGATCGCCTTGCAGAAGAGCGAGGTGATGGAGATCGAAGAGCCATGGGCCGCCGGCAAGGTGGGCAGCAGCACCATGCCGCACAAGCGCAATCCGATGCTATGTGAGGCAATTGCTGCGCTGGCGCGGCTATGCTTCGACCGCGCCCGCACTGCACTCGATGGTCTCATTCAAGAGCACGAGCGTGACTGGACTGTCAACCACATGGAATGGGCCTACCTGCCTGAGCTGTGCGTGATGGCCGATGGCGCGCTCGCGCTCACCCTGCGCGTGCTGGGCGGCTTGCACGTATATCCGGAGCGCATGCGCGCCAATGTGGATGCGCTTCAAGGGCTGATGATGTCCGAGGCCGTCATGTTTGCGCTCGGTCAAGCCGTGGGGCGCCAGACGGCGCACGATGTCGTCTATGCCTGCGCGATGCGGGCTGTTGAGACGAAGCGTCCCTTTCGTGAGGTGTTAGCCGAAGACCCGCTCGTGCGCGCGCATCTATCGGATGATGATCTGGACCGTCTGCTCGATCCAACCCGCTACATCGGCCTGGCGCGCGAGATGGTGGATCGGGTGTGTCGCGCAGAGCCTGAGTGACGGCCTTACGCGCCGCGAATCACTTTGCGCACCTCGCGCGCGATCGCCTCGGTTGGCGTGTTCATCCCATAGGCCAATCGCCAACGCCCTTGCGCGTCAATGACGAAGGTGTCGGCGGTGTGATCCACCGTGTAGGTCCTCGAGCTGCCGATGCGGTTGGATCGGAAGTGCGCGCCGTATTCCAGCGCAATTAGCCGCACTTGGCTTTCCGGTCCGGTCAAGCCGATGAAGTCTGGGTCGAAGATGCGCACGTAGCGCCGCAGCACTTCTGGCGTGTCGCGCGTTCCGTCCACGCTGACGAACACGAATGCGACCTGCTCCGCATCTTTGCCGAGCGCGGCCTTCACCTTGCGCATCTCGCTCAGCGCGAGCGGGCAAATGTCCGGGCAATGGGTGTAGCCGAAGAACAGCATCACCGTCTTGCCGCGCAGGTCGCTCAGCTGGGTGACGCCGCCGTCGCTGTTCGTCAGGGCGAAGTCCGGCATCGGTCGCGGTGGGGTCAGATAGGCAATCGCCTGGGGCGTCTGGACGGCTGCGCGGTTGGCTGCGCCGAAGAGGTAGCCGCTGCCGGCGGCGGCCAGCGCGCCGAGCACAACCACGCTTGCTACAGCGGCGCGCAGGGGGCTGGCCGGCCGCAGGAGCAGCGCGCTCGCCGTAACCGTGCTCGCCGCGCCTGCAATCAGGATGAGCGGCGGGATCATCGCATCGGCCAACGGCCGGCCACAGATAAACGCCCACAACGCAGCCGGCGCTTCGGCCAGCAACTGCACGTCTTGCAAATAGGCAGCGCCGAGGAAGGACATCACGGCGCCGAACCCGATGAGCACCGAGGCAATGGTCAGCGTCCCAATCGAAGATGTGGGACGGTGGTCAGTCGGGCGAGGAATGCTGTGAATCGTGGCCATGCTTAAGATACTCCACGGAGCCTGCGCTCGGTTGCTCGTCAGAAGCCGAGGCCAAAGCAGGGCCTCGGCTTCTGGTTATTCGTGGCCATGCTATGGCATCGGCGCGTTGCTGGTCGGCATGAAGCGGAGGATGTTCCAGCCTTCCTGAAAGTCCAGCACTTCGGCCATCACCGGGCCGTAGGAGATCAGCAGCAGGATACCCAGGATGCCCAGCCAGATGCCCCAGCGCTCGAACCACAGCGGCGAGGTGCGGTCGCCGCTGACCGTCTCGATGGGCACTTCGCCCTCAGGCATCGGCTGACGCGAGAAGAACAACGTGCCGATGATGTTGGCATACAACAGGATCGAGCTGATCAGCAGGATGATGCCGGAGACGGCGGTCACGTCCAGCCAGAACGCGGCGGACGGCGTCAAATACGGCGCCTGGCTGGTGAGCGCGCGACGCGGGACGCCCTGCAGGCCGGCTTCGCCCATCGCCAGACCGAACAGCACCATCCCGATCAGCCAGGTGAACACCTGGGCGAGCGCGATCTTCTTGCTGAACAACGCGCGGCCGCGAATGGCCGGCAACAGCCAGTAGAGGATGCCGATATACGTCATCGTCACTGCGCCGCCTAGCGTCTGGTGAAAGTGGGCCGGCACCCACGAGGTGTTGTGGATCGTTGCATTCAGTTGAGCCGAGGCGTTGATCAGGCCGCTGAACCCGCCGGCGACGAATAGCACCATGCCCGTCAGTTGCGCCGCGACGACCGGATCGTTCCACTTTTGTTTGAACGGCCAATCGAACAGCGTCTTCGCCCCGCGATTGCGCGCGGCGTTCTCCAGCGCTGCGCCGACGTTGAACGCGGTCATGAAGCTGGGGACGCTCACGATGAGCGTGAGGAGCGTCTGCACGCCCTTCGAGGACGCGCTAATGCCTGGGTCGCTGAACTGGTGATGCACGCCGACGGGCACGGAGAACAACACGAACATGATGAACGCCACGCGCGCCAGCGGTTCGCTGAACAGCTTGCCGCCGGCCTGGCGCGGCAGCATGGTGTACCACGACACATACGCGGGGAGCAGCCAGAAATACACCAGTGGATGGCCGAAGAACCAGAACAGCGTGCGCGCCAACTGCGGGTCGGTCACTTTCAAGATGCCCAGCGAAGCCGGCAGCAGCATGAACACGATCTCGATGGCCACGCCGACCGTCGCCACGCACCACACGATGAAGTTCACGATGATGGCGAACACGGCCAACGGCACGCGCTCGTTGGGATGCTCGCGCTTCCAGTCGCGATAGGTCAAGAAGACGTTCGCCGACGCCAGCCACGAACCCAGCGCCAGCAACACCAGCCCGATGTAGAACAAGGCCGGCGCGATCATCGGCGGATAGAAGGTGTAGAGCACCGCCGACTGTTGCGGCCCGGTGAGCAGGACGAACAGCATCATCAACAGGCCAACCGCCATCGAGGCGAAGGCCGCCCAACCCATCGGTGTGGACTTGATCGGGCGCCGCAATGAGCGCTCCGTGACGAAGTAGCTGAAGCCGATGATGAAGAATGTGGTGAAGAACAGCGCGTTCATCACCCCGTGCGCCGTCACGGCCTGATAGTAGAAGGTGAAGACTGGGATCGTCGGGAAATACTGCACAAACGTCGGCGATCGGTGGAACGTCTGGAACGGCCCCATGAAGATGCCGAACATCAGCGCGGTGAGCGCCGCGATGATGTGCGCGCCGATCATGACCTGTTCGCGCTTTGCCAGCTTCAGCGTGGTCGGCGTCGCCGGCGCCTCGAATGTTTGGGGAAAAGTAACGCTCGCCATAAAAGCCTCGCTCATCAATCACTCGACGATAATGACGCCGTACATCACCTGATGACCGGCGCCGCAGTAGTGGTTGCAGACAATGTGGTATGTGCCCGGCCGGTTGAAGTTGGCGCTGGCGCGCGCCACCTGACCGGGAACCAGCTCCAGGTTCAAGGTGTGCTTTTCGATCTGAAAGCCGTGCATCACGTCCTTGCTGGTGACGTAGAAGGTGACCTGCGAGCCGCGCGGGAAGCGCAGCACGGCGGGATTGCCGGCTTCCGGTCCGGCGTCGAATGCCCACGACTTGGCGACGATGACTGCCTCGTAGCGGTTGTCGGCAATCTTGCGCACCCCCGGCTTGGCAAAGATGGTCTGGTCTAGTCGCTGGGGATCTATCCGCTCCACCGGCGCCGGCAGGCGAATGCCAAACACGGTGACGGCCAGGATGGTCGCGGCTACAAACGCACCCAGCGTGATCCCCACGGCAATTAGCCAATAGCGCTCAAGTTTGTTGATCTCCATGACGGGATGCTCCTTGATAGCCAGATTAACTGCCTGCCCCACGCTCGATCACAGTGAGGAACCAAAGATACACCCAGTACAAGCCGTATCCGAGCAGCATGAGAAAGACGAAGAGGACGATGCCTCGCGGTTGGAAGCCGGAGTGCTCGCCGTCCGGCTCAGGAGGTTGGGGAGAATTCATCGGTCTTTCTTCCATGACATCAAAGATCCTTTGAAAGGGTTACACCTAGCATAGTTATCGCTGCAGCGTAAAGGAAATCGGGCTGGATTGCACTCCGCCTGTGGACGGTCGGCGAGCTGGTCAGTCGGCTAGTCTTTATGAAACAGAAGTCGGGTTTCTCTGTGAACCTGGTCTCTAGATGCGCATGATGAAGCTGGCTTTTGGCATACGAGATCTGGGGTTGATCCTCGCAGTTCGCCCGGGGGGCATTTCTGGCGAGGGGCAGGCGCAACATACGAGGGTAGGCGCAGGCATTGCCTGCGCCTGTTTTGCCTCTGCAGAGAAATGCACCCTTCGCCCGTCGTTTAGTTGCACAAAAGCACCGGCTGCGACGCGCGAGGCGCAATCGTTACCGTCCGGTCGAAGCCGCGCGCGCGCAGGGCAGCCATGATCTGCGGCGCAGCCGGATGCAGCGCATGTCCGTCGTGCTGGGTGAGCACAGCGACTCTGGAGGCGCCCCGTGGGATGCCTTTCAGCCCGCCGGCGGGATGCGCGAGCAGCGCGATGATCAGCGCCGGCGTGATGATGCTGCCTGTTGGCGTCTGCGTGAGTTGTGCGATGCGCTCCATGCGATGCGCTATGTGCGCGTCGAGTGGTTGACCGATGGCGTCGAGGCTGGCCAGAACGCATACGACATCGGCGCAACCAGGGATCATCGGTTCGCTATCGCCTGGCGCTTTGATGCGCAGGCCGCGCGCGCCGTCAGCTTCCACGAGGACCGAAATCAGCATCCCCTGTGTGGCGGCTTTCAGCCCACAGATTGCGTTTGGTGCAAAGCCAACGAGCTTGGTCTGTATGGTGGGCATGCCGGCGTTGCCGACGGGCGTCGGGTCGAGCGTGCCCTCGATCGCCGAGGCCAGGCAAGCAGTGCGCCATGTGGTCGAAGCATCGAGCGCCGGCGCAAAGTCTGCAATCGGCCCGACGTGGAGCAAGTCGAACGTTTCTGCTACCGGCTGCCAGATCTTCGTCGTGGTCGTAAAGATAACGCGCGCGCCGCGTGCTGCGAGCGCCTGCGCCAGGCGCCAGCACAACGTAGTCTTGCCTCCTGCGCCGACGACTGCGACGCAGTCGCCGGGGTGGACTGTCAGCGCCGTCAACAGATCCATTGCGTCCGATCAGGCCTCACCGGGGAAGACGTCCTCCTCATCCTCCTTCTCGAGCTCGGTCATTGGCAATGCGTGGGGCTTGACGATGGCGCGCGCGAAGATGAGAAAGCCGGTGTGGGCGACCATGCGATCCTGTGGGCGCAGTCGGTCGGCCACCGGCTTGTAGCGCCGGGTCAGAATCTCCTCGACGTCAATCAACCCGAAGGCCGAGTCTTCCAACGCGCGCAACAGGTTCACAACCTGATTCGTGGTCGGCACGAGTGCGCCGAAGAAACCGCCATCCTTCAACACCTCGCGTGCCTGCGGCACGCAGGTTTCCGGCTCGGGCATGTCCAGGAAAACGGCGTCCACTTTGCCATCCACTTTGAAGCCTAGGGTGCTATCGGCGTGAATGAACGTGACGTATGGATCCAGGCCGATGCGCTCCATGTTGTGTCGCGCCAGCTCGATGAAATCCTCACGAATCTCCTGCGAATACACATGGCCGGTGGGCATGACCGCGGTTGCCAACGCCAGGGTCAGCCCGCCGCTGCCGCAGCCGCTCTCCAGGACACGTGCACCGGGCTTGGCGTTCATGCGCATCAGGATGTAGGCGCTGTCCTTCGGAAAGATCACCTGCGAGCTGCGCTTGATGTGCTTGATGAGGTCGGCCGTGCTGGGCGGGACGATGATGTAGGGATGGCCAAGCGACGAATGGAGGACGCTGCCCCAAGGCTGGCCGATCATAGCGTCGTAGGCAATGAAGCCGTGGTGCGTCTCGAACTTGTGACCGGCGCGCACCCGCACCAGGTGCGCTTTGTCGCGCATATCCACGAGCAGCGCAAGGTCTTGGTCTCGAATGATGTTCACAGCGATCAAGTCGCTATTCTATTGCACGCTACAATCATGCGCTGTCATGAGATCGAACCCCGGCTGGAGAAGCCATAAATCAAACTGTGTTGCAGTCCTGTTGATTGCTGTCATAGGGCTGGTCGCATGTGGTGCGCCGGCGTCATCGCCGCCGCCTGTGCTGCGCATTGTCGAGCCGGGACAAGGCGCGCGCCTGACGATCAACATCGAAATTCCGGTGCGTGTCGAATATAGCGGCGCAGGCTTCGTCCAGGTTCATATCTGGGTCAACGGCCAGCGCGTGGGCACGCTGCCGATGCAGCCTGGCAGCACCAATGCGTCGCTATTGTGGACGCCGCAAGCGGTCGGCAATCACGTGTTGTACCTGGAAGCACGCGACGCTGAGAACAAGCTCATCGCGCTTTCGGACGTGGTCGCGGTACGCGTTGAGGTGCCTGAGCCGACCGCAGCGCCGACTGCGGTCCCGACGTCAGAGCCGACCCTGGCACCCACGCCGGAGCCGTCGCCCGCGCCGGTGGAAGCAACGACCACGACGGCTACGCCATCGCCTTCGCCCGCAGCAACGCCCGGCGTGACCGTGGTGAACGACTTCGTCAACCTGCGCGCCGGCCCTGGAACGAGCTATGACTGGGTCGGGCGTTTGAACCAGGGTCAGACTGCCCGTGTGACCGGCAAGAGCAGCGATGGCCAGTGGTGGCAAATCAACGTAGAGGGTAAGACGGTCTGGGTGTCGGGGAAATTCGTTCAGGCGAATGAGGCTGCAGAGGACGTGAGCGTTGCTCAAGCGCCGCCTGCGCCCACGCTCGCCTTGCCAACACCAGCGTCGGTATCGCCGTCGGTTGCCGCGGTTGTGCCGACCGCGCCGGTCGAACCGCTTCCGGCATCGCCAGTGCCTCCTGCCGAACTTGACTGCAACCCCTCGAACCCACACTGGGCAGCCACGTTGAACAACGCACCGGACTACACGTTCTGCACACCAGTGCCGTTTGAGTTCGTGCCCAACGCTAGCGCCGATCCGGATGAGATGGTCATCCGCTGGCACATCTACGGCATCAAGTCGCTCGAGCTGCGAATTGATCCCAGCGGCGATGACTGTGGGATGGGATCGGGCGGCTTACGCCAGCAGGTATCGTTCAAAGAGGATAACTTCCGGCTGAATCGTCGAAGTTGGCCCTCCGGCGGCTACAAGATCGGCTTATTCGCTACGCTGCACGACGGCCGCATTCAGGACTGGGGCGAGCTGCACTTCTGCGGCAAGAGCTGAGCCGCACTGCGTATGGCGTGTCACATTTTGCGTTTTACGCCCTGCGTCTGGGTTGCTTGCAGGACGGTATTCAGGTCTTTGTCGCCGCGGCCGCTCAGGTTGACCAGCAAGACGTGCTCGTGGGGGAGCTGCGGCGCGCGCTTGACTGCCTCGGCCACGGCATGCGACGATTCCAGAGCCGGGATGATGCCCTCGAATTGGCACAGGGTGTGGAAGGCGTCCAGCGCCTCATCGTCGGTCGCCGAGGTGTATTCAGCGCGGCCGATGTCGCGCAGATAAACATGCTCCGGTCCGACGCCGGCGTAGTCCAGCCCGGCAGATACGGAGTGCGTTTCAGCGATTTGTCCGTCGGCGTTTTGTAACACTACTGTCTTCATGCCTTGAAAGACGCCGACCTTCCCCCACGGGAACTGAGGATTGGAATCTGCAGATCGAGAAAGCGGTTCTGCCCCGCTTTCGGTTTGAGCGAAGCGCGCCGCATGCTTGCCGGTCTCGACGCCGTAGCCGCCAGCTTCGACGCCGATCAACCTCACCGACGCGTCGTTTAGGAAGCCGTAGAAGATGCCGATGGCGTTGCTGCCGCCGCCGACGCAGGCGATGACCTGATCGGGCAGCCGGCCGGCTTGTTCCAGGATCTGCGCGCGCGCTTCCTTGCCGATCACACTTTGGAAGTCGCGGCACATCAGTGGATACGGGTGCGGTCCTAGCGCGCTGCCGATGATGTAGTAGGTGTCGTGCGGATGGGCGACCCAATCGCGGATGGCTTCGTTCACCGCGTCTTTGAGCGTCTTCGTGCCGCTTTCCACTCCGCGCACCTCGGCACCGAGTAGGCGCATCCGAAAGACGTTTGGCTCCTGGCGGGCCATGTCCACCACACCCATGTAGATGACACACTCCAGCCCAAGCAGCGCGCACGCGGTCGCCGTAGCCACGCCATGTTGGCCGGCGCCGGTCTCGGCGATGATGCGCCGCTTGCCCATGCGTTTGGCCAGCAGGGCCTGGCCCAGGGCGTTGTTGATCTTGTGCGCGCCGGTGTGCAGCAGGTCCTCGCGCTTGAGGTAGATTTGTGCGCCGCCGAGGTGCGCGCTCAGGCGCTGTGCGTGCGTCAACGGCGAAGGCCGGCCGACGTAGGTCTTGAGCAGGTGCTCGTATTCGGCGCGAAAACCCGGATCATCGCGCAATTCCTCGTATGCCTCGATCACGTCGTCCAGCACCGGTATCAGCGTCTCGGGCACAAAGCGCCCGCCGTAGGGGCCGAACTTGCCGCGCGCGTCCGGTAGGGTGGGGCGCGCGATCTCGAATCCCGTTTGCGTACTCATCGTTGCCGACTTTATCACCAGTTGCGCTTTTCGTCTGGCAGGCGGCGCGCTTTCTCTTGAGCAGACGGAGGCATTGCCTTCGTCTACCCAGCACATCCTCCAAGGCGTGGGCGACTCATCGGGTTGCGCCACTTTGCTAGCATTCAGCTTTTCGAGAATAATCCGGCCCGTTGGGAATCTATGAGCGTGATTACGTTAGATGAACTGAAACAGCAGCTCGACGCTGGCGCGCCGTTGACGCTCGTCGAGGTGTTGGCGCCACATGCCTATCGCGAAGCGCATCTACCGGGCGCGATCAACTTGCCTGTCCTCGGCTTGCGGCACATGGCGGAAGCGATGCTCCCGGACAAACAGGCAACGATCGTTGTGTATTGCTACAACGCCCGCTGTGGCTCGTCGGCAAAAGCGGCGCGCGTGTTGGGTGAGCTGGGTTATGCGAACGTGCGCGAATTCCGCGACGGCAAAGAAGCCTGGATTGCGGCCGGCTATCCAGTCGAAGGCGAAGCGATGCCGGCCGCACTGGCCGCATCGTCTGTTGAGCAACATCCGCATTAGCGTATGGAAACACCTCGACTCTCCCTGCATCATCGCTTTCGGCGCGCCCCGCGACCGGTAGTGGACGGCCGTGCGCCGTTGCTCATCTTGCTGCATGGCTATGGCAGCAATGAAGATGACCTAATGGGCCTGGCGCCTTACCTGGATCCGCGCTTCAGCGTGATCAGCGTCCGTGCGCCGCACGTGTTGGGCGCGGGCAGCTATGCCTGGTTTCCCATCGTCTGGGATGAGCGAGGACTCTTTGTCGAGCTGGCCGATGTCGTCGCGGCGATTCAACTGGCTGTAGCTTTCGTAGAGCAGGCCATCGCTGCCTACCGTGCCGATCCGCAGCATACCCTGTTGTTGGGGTTCAGCCAGGGCGCGACGATGAGCGCAGGGGTGGTTGTGCGTCGCTCCGATCTCGTTGCCGGGGTGGCGCTGATGAGTGGCTTTACACCGGCCGAGTTGGTCGCGCCGGGCATCGTGCTGAACGGCAAGCCGGTGCTGATTACGCACGGCCGGTTCGACGACATGGTGCCGGTGCAGATGGGCCGCGCGACGCGCGACCTATTCGAATCGCTCGGCGCAGCGGTGACCTACCGCGAATATGCAATGGGTCATCAGATCAACGATGCCTGCCTGGAAGACGCGGATCGCTGGATGACCGACTGGCTGGCGACTCTTGCTTGATCATCTAGAGGTGGCTGGTGCCTGGTCGCCTGGCTAGTGGCGATTCCGTCCACACGCCGGATGCAGTTCAGCGCGTCATCCTCTACATTGGGCGCCGGCTCTCGTGTGCGAGCCAGGAGATGGCTATGGATGCTCAACAAATCGCGCTCGTCCAAAGGACCTTTGCGCGGGTAGAACCCATCGCGCAGGAAGTGGGCGACTTGTTCTACACCCGGCTCTTCGAGATGGATCCGGGGATCCGCCAGTTGTTCACCGGCGATATGAAAAAGCAAGCGCTGATGCTCATGACGGTGATCGGCCTGGCCGTACGCGGGCTTGACCGGCCGGAGACTATCGCGCCGAGCATCAGGGCGCTTGGCCAACGCCACTATCGCTATGGCGTCACCGTGCCCGATTACAACACCTTTGGCGCGGCACTCATCTGGGCGCTTGAGCAAGTGCTGGGCGATGACTTCACCCCCGAGGTCAAAGCAGCCTGGATTGAGGCCTACGATGTGCTCGCCGGCGCGATGAAGAAGGCGACGCTGCCGGTTGAAGCAGCAACTTGATTTCCTCAACGACGCCGCGTCTCCCAAATCTCCGGGTTGAGCAGATGCGGCGGGCGTTCTCCACGCAGCACCTGTAGCGCTTGCAACAGCGTCGTCTCCCAGATGCGATGATGGCCGGCGACCGTGCGGCTGGCCACGTGCGGCGTGACCACCACGTTGTCGAAGGCCAGTAGGGGATGCGATGGGCTGATCGGCTCGCCGTCGAAGACGTCCAGGCCTGCCCCACCGATCTGGCCGCTGCGCAGTGCTTCGGCGAGTGCCTGCTCGTCCACCAGCGCGCCGCGTGCGACGTTGATGAACAGCGCGCCGCGTTTCATCTGGACGAAGCGTTCGGCATTCATGAAGTGATGCGTCTCTGGCGTAACCGGCACATGGAGCGAGACGATGTCGGCTTCGCTCAGCACGTCTTCCAATGCGGGCGCAAGTGCGATGCCCATATCCCGCGCGCGCGTGGGTGGAATGTAGGGGTCGAACGCCAGCACGCGCATCTCGAAGGCCAAGCCATAGCGCGCCACCCGGCCGCCGATGCGCCCGAGGCCGATCAAGCCGAGCGCGCGCCCATACAGCTCCAGCCCCTTGCTCTCTTCGTGTCCCCAAAACGATCCCCAGCCGGTGGCGCGCAAAGCGCGGTTGGCCTGCACGACCTTCTTGGCCACGGTCATGATCAGCGCCCAGGCGTGCTCGGCGGTGCTGATAGTCGGCGCATCTGGCGCATAGACGACCGGGATGTGTCGCGCAGTCGCTGCGGCCAGGTCAATGTTGTCGTAACCCACGCCCAGCCGGGCGATCACTTTGAGCTTGGGCGCGCGGTCCATGCGCGCGCCGTCGTAACGCACGTTGCCGGGGCAGATGAACGCCTCGGCTTCTTCGATGCCTTCGAGTGTTGGAGAAGGGCCGAGCGGCTCGGCTATCCCCTCCAGTAAGTGCGCGCACGAAGGCAGCAGCGCGTCGTCGAGCCAGATTTTGAACATACTCTCGCCCCCGATCCGCTCAGTAGATGCCGCCGGTCTGTTGACCATTCACCTGGCCGCCGCGCAGGGCCTTCACTGCAGCCGAGGCAGCTGCTGCCAGCAGGTTGCCGTCGGAGGAGATGGTGACCAACCGAAAGCCTTTGGCGACCATCTTGAGCGCGTAGTCGGTCGAGGCGCAGTGAATGCCGGCGATCACGTCGTATCGCTGGCAGGCAGCCACGATCGCATCGAGCGCTGCGACGACTTCAGGACGGGTCGGGTCGCTCCGCTCCGGGCTGCCCATGCTCAGGCTGAGGTCCGCCGGACCGACATATACGCCGGTGAGGCCGGGCACGCTGACGATGGCTTCGACGTTGGCCAGCGCCTCGGCCGTTTCGACCATGGCGAAGGCGAGCACGTCGTCGGCAGCCGTTTGCTCGTAGTCGCTGCCATAAGCGACGCGGGCGCGAGTGGGGCCGAAGCTGCGATAGCCGCGCGGCGCGTAGCGACACGCACCGACGAAGCGTTCGCACTCGTCTCGCGAGTTGATCATCGGGCAGATGATGCCGAGCGCGCCGGCGTCGAGCAGCTTCATGATGATGCCCGGCTCGTTCCACGGCACGCGGGCGAGCGGCACAGGGCCGGCCAGGTTGATCGCTTGCAACATTGGCAGGGCGTGCGCATAGTCGAGCAGGCCGTGTTGTAGGTCGAGTGTGACGCTATTCCAGCCGGCGCGTGCCATGAGTTCAGCGCTCCAACTGCTGGGGATGGCGCACCAGCCGTTCACGACGTAACTGCCTTGCGCCCAGATCGTTCTCAAAGGGTTCATATGTGTGATATGTGTGAGCTGTAGGTGCTGACGGATCAGGTTGTGCTCCGCTCTTTGAGAAGCAGCGTGGACATCCCGGCATCGATGTGGAAGATGCTGCCGGTCACCTGGGACGATTCCTCGGAGATGAGGTAGATCACAGCGTAAGCAGCGTCTTGTGGCGTCTGGTGTCGGCCAAAGAGCTGCCCGGCGCCGCGCGCGCGCAATTCGTTCACGTCCACACCGCGGCTCTCGGCCAGCGCGATCTCGCCTTCGCTCATCACCCAGCCAGGGATGAGGTAGTTGCATCGGATGCGGTCGGCGCCGTAGGCGCCGGCCAGCGTGCGCGTCAGGTTGAGCAGCGCGCCTTTGGCGGCGCCGTAGGCGACGAGGTTGGACGAGGCCTGTAGTCCGTGGATTGAGCCGATGTTGACGATGCTGCCACCGCCGGCGCGTTGCATGGCAGGGATGGCATATTTGCAACAGTAGAACGCGCTGCGCACGTTCACATGCATGATCGCTTCCCAGAGTTCGGTGGTGGTTTCTTCGAGCGTGGCGCGCGGGAACCAGCCGACGTTGTTCACCAGGCCATCGAGCTTGCCAAAACGTGTGATGGCAGCGTGCACGAGCGCGGCGCAATCGGTCTCGATGGTGACTTCCGTATGTTGGAAGAAAGCTTGGCCGCCGGCGTCGCGAATCCGTGCAGCGGCCGCTTCGCCTTTCTCGGCTTGTTTATCGGCGATGACCACGCGCGCGCCCTCCTGAGCCAACATCTCGGCGATGCCGAAACCGATACCCTGCGCGGCGCCAGTGACGATGACGACTTTATCTTGGACACGATGGGACATAGAGCTATAGGCTGTAGATAGTCAGTAGTAGGTCTGGAGTTGTGCGTCAACTTGAAACGTGCAACGAGAAATTACCCTTTCACACTGCCGGCCAGCAAGCCACGCATGAATAGCTTGCCCAGCAACAGATATACGATGATCGTTGGCGCAGCGGCGATGAGCGCGCCGGCCATTTGGATGTTCCATTCGGTTGTGAAGCTGCCGGCCAGGTTCTGCACGGCTACGGTGACCGGTGCAAGGCGAGGGTTGCTCAACACCACCAGGCCGATGATGAAATCGTTCCAGATCGAGGTGAATTGCCAGAGCAGCACCACAGCAAAGGCGGGCGCGGCGATGGGCAGCAGAATGTGCCGATAGATGCCAAAGAAGCCACAGCCATCTATCTTGCCGGCGTCCACCAAATCGTCCGGTACACCTGCGTAGTAGCTGCGGAACATCAGCGCCGTGATTGGAATGCCGAACACGCAGTGGATGAAGATCAAACCTGGGATCGTTCCATACAGCCCGACCGAGCGCAACGTCAGCACCATCGGGATGAGCACACCCTGATAGGGCAGGAACATGCCGATGAGAAAGAGCAAGAAGATAGTATTGCTGCCTTTGAAGCGCCACTTCGAGAAGATGTAGCCGTTGATCGAACCGATGAACGACGAGATGATTGCTGCCGGCACGGTAATCAACAAGCTGTTGACGAAGTTGGGCGAGACCTTCGACCATGCTTCGGCAAAACTGCCCAGATACACCCCTCGCGGCAGTTCCCACATGCGCTGGATGCTTACCTCTGCGTATGGTTTGAAGCTGGTGTTTACCAACACGTACACCGGCATCAGGAAATACAAGGCGAAAGCGATCAGCAGCAAGTAGATCGCGCCGCGCGACCAGATCGTCTGGAAAGAGATGGTTCTGCTCCGCGTCATCGCTCTTGCTCCTTGCGCACGCTTAACAGATAGGGCACGACCAGGAAGACCGATAAGATGATCATGAAGGCGCCGATGACTGCGCTGAGCGAGAAACGGTTAGCAGTGAACATTTGCTCGAACATGTGATAAGCCAGCATATCCGTTGAAAAGGCTTGACCGCTGCCGCTAATTACGGTGACGATATCGAATACGCGGATTGCACCCATGCCGGTGAGCACAATGGCGGTGTATGTGACCGGCGCCAGCATCGGGATGATGATATGCCGATATAGCGCCCAGGTGCTGCAGCCATCCATCTGTGCTGCCTCTTTCACCTCGGAAGGGATGCCGCGCAGGCCGGCCAGATATAACGCCATGACATACCCAGCGAATTGCCATGATGAGGCAATGGTGATGAACACGATGCCCCACGTCGGATCGGCGAACCACTTCGACTTGAGAAAGCCGAGCCCTAAGGACTCGAACAGCAGGTTGATCCCTGTTTCTGGACGCATCAACCAGCGCCAGGCCACTCCGGTCACGACGGCAGAAACGGCGAACGGAAAGATGAAGATGGTGCGGAAGACGGCTTCGCCCTTGATGTGCTGATCGAGCAGCGATGCAAGCAGAAACCCGATGATGAGGCACTGGCTCATGAAGCCGAGCGCGTACAACGTCAGGTTGCGCAGATTCATCTGGAAGCGGAAGCTGCTGAGCATGCGCTCCCAGTTCCGCAATCCGACGAACGTGTAATCAATGACCGAAGTATTCCAATTGACAGTCGAGATCCAGAACGTCCAGGCGATGAAGGTGTAGATGAAGATCGCAACCGCGATGATCGAGGGGGTGAGCACCACGATTGCTAGCAACAGGTCGCGATTGATGTGCCGCCGCGATGTCCTGGGAGCAGTAGTCGAGAGCGTAGTCGGGCCGACAGCCATTCGAGTATATCGAATGACGCCTGACAGGCGGCTGCCTGTCAGGCGTCACGAAGCGTTTAGTCCCATGTGCATGTGCGGTTCATCCGCTGAGGCCGGCTGTGCCTGCAGCGTCGACCAGTTGCTTGGCCGCTGCTTCGACGTCTTTGCTGGCCAGCAGCGTGCTGACGACCGTGTCGTAATCGTTCACGAAGCCCTGTGGGGCGGCCGCGCCGTGCTGGATGCTGCCGACGATCGTGTTGGTCTTGAAGGCCTCGATCGTCTCTTTCAGGTAGTCGTCGTACTTCGACAGATCGGGGTCAGTGCGGGCTGGGATGGACCCCTTGATCGGGTTGAAGGCGTCCTGACCTTCGCGGCTGCCGCACAGTTTCAACCAGTTGATGACGTTCTCGCGGTTCTTCACGTTCTTGGGCAGGCCGAACGAGTCGGACAGTGCGACGAACACGCCGTTCGTATTGGGTGCCGGCGCCCAGTGATAATCCATAAAGCCGGCGGACTTGAACAAGCCGTGTGTCCAGTCGCCCATGATCATGGTTGAAGCTTTGCCGCTGGTCATGACCTCGTTGATGTCGCCCCAGGCCACGCTCTGGTAACCTTCTTGCGCGAATTCGTGCGACTTCAGCAGCAAGCCCATCGCTTCCTTGACGCCCGCGTCGTCCCAGCGGGTCTGGCCGTTGAACAGGCCGAGATACTTCTCGGGGCCGAGCACAGCGACCAGGATATTCTCGAATACGTGCGCGGAGAAGTTCGGATCTGCCCCGGCCACGGCCAACGCGCCAATGCCCTTCGCCTTCAGCTTTTCAGCGTAGGCGAACCATTCGTCCCAGGTTGCCGGCGGCTTCTCCATGCCTGTATCAGCCAGGTGCTTGACGTTGTACCACATCACGTTCGAACGATGGATGTTGACCGGCACTGAGTAAGGCTTGCCTTCGTATGATGCCAGCTCGATCAGGCCTTTGGGGAACGCCTCGTTCCAGCCTTCCGACGCATATAGCTCGGACAAGTCTTCCATGCGACCGGCCTTCACATGGCTGCCGATCAATTCCTGGCCGAGATGCACCTGGAAGCTGTCGGGCGGGTCGCCGCCGATCATGCGCGTTTCGAGCACGGCCTTCATGTTGCCGCCTTGACCGGCGCCGCCGGCTAGCGCTGCGTTGATGATCTCGACGTTCGGATACTTCTCGCGATACAGCTTGTAAAGTGCTTCGAGCGCTTCGACTTCGCCGCCGCTCGTCCACCACGAAAAGATCTCGAGCTTGCCACCACCGCTGGTCGCAGGTTGTTCGGCGGGCTTGCTTTCCGCCGGCGCTGCCGGAGCGGCCGGTGCTGATGCGGGCGGCGCAGCGCACGCAGCGAGTGCAGCGCCGGCTGCACCGAGTCCGAGCAACTTCAGGGTTTGCCTTCGGGTGAATTTCTGATTCCGCTTCATGGGTATGACCTCCTGGTTCCTTTTCATCGTTCGTCTGCGCTATCTGCAGCCTGTTCTCCACGTGCCGGCAGAGTGACATGCGGAAGTGGCATGACAGGGCGCACGATGTAGCTTGCCCAATGTATTACAGCCTGTGCCCAAAGGCAAATGATGTACTTCAGCGCAGGAAGGTAGATCACGCGTTCTATAATGCGTTTGCTGCTGTCACAGTCGCCCAATGCCAGAGTTCAAGGTGCATTCCCCCTTTCAGCCCACCGGCGACCAGCCGCAGGCGATCGAGGCGCTCGTCGCCAGCCTGAACGCCGGCAACCGCTACACCACGCTGCTCGGCGCAACTGGCACCGGCAAGACCTTTACCATCGCCAAGGTCATCGAGCGCGTGCAGCGGCCCACGCTCGTCATCGCCCATAATAAGACGCTTGCTGCGCAGCTCTATGCCGAGTTCAAAGAGTTCTTCCCGGAGAACGCGGTCGAATACTTCGTCAGCTATTACGACTACTATCAGCCCGAAGCCTACGTGCCGCGCTATGACCTATACATCGAGAAGGACGCCTCGATCAACGATGAAATAGATCGGTTGCGCCTGGCCGCAACCAGCTCGCTGATGAGCCGGCGTGATGTGATCATCGTTGCCTCGGTGTCATGCATCTACGGTGTGGGCAACCCGGAAGACTATGGGCGCTTTGTCGTCAAGTTGGCGCAGGGGGAAGTGCGCCGCCGCGACGTGGTGCTGCGCATGTTGGTGGCGATCCAGTACGAGCGCAACGATGCCAACCTCACCCGTGGGCGCTTCCGCGTGCGCGGCGACACGCTCGAGGTGCAGCCGGCCTATGCCGAGACGGCTTATCGCATCGAGTTCTTCGGCGACGAGATCGAGCGCATCACCGAAATTGACACGCTCACCGGCGAAATCCTCAAAGTGCTGCCGGAGATCGAAATCTACCCGGCCAAGCATTACATTACGCCTCAGGAGAAACTGCAACGCGCTATCCGCGAGATCGAGCAGGAGCTGGAAGAACGCATCGCCTTCTTCAAGTCGCAGGAGAAGTATCTAGAGGCGCAGCGCATCGAGCAGCGCACGCGCTACGACATTGAGATGCTGCGCGAGGTCGGCTTCACCAGCGGCATCGAGAACTACTCGCGCTTGCTCGACGGCCGGCCGCCTGGCACGCCGCCCTTCACCCTGCTGGACTACTTCCCAGATGACTTCCTGCTGGTGATTGACGAAAGCCACATGACTATCCCGCAGATCCGCGGCATGTACAACGGTGACCGCGAGCGGAAGCAGGTGCTGGTGGATTACGGCTTTCGCTTGCCCAGCGCGCTCGATAACCGGCCGCTCAAGTTCGAGGAATTCGAGCAGCGCTTCCGCCAAGTGATCTTCACCAGCGCCACGCCTGGCCCGTACGAGCTGCAACACAGCGCAGTGGTCGTGGATCAAGTCATCCGCCCGACCGGCGTCCTGGATCCGGTGGTCGAGGTGAAGGCGGTGCGCGGGCAGGTGGACGACCTGATCGGCGAAGTTCGCGAACGCGTGGCGCGCGGTGAACGCGCGCTCGTCACTACACTGACCAAGCGCATGGCCGAGGACCTGACTGGCTACCTACAGGAGCTGGGCATTAAGGTCCAGTACTTGCACAGCGAGGTGCAAACCGTCGAGCGCGTCGAGATCCTGCGCGATCTGCGCCTGGGTGAATACGATGTGGTGGTCGGCATCAACCTATTGCGCGAGGGGCTGGATTTGCCGGAGGTGTCCCTCGTGGCCATCCTCGATGCCGACAAAGAGGGCTTCCTACGCAGCGCCACGTCGCTCATCCAGACCATCGGCCGGGCGGCCCGCCACGTCAACGGCAAGGTCATCATGTATGCCGACACGATGACCGACTCGATGCGCAGTGCAATCGAGGAGACCGAGCGCCGACGCGCCAAGCAGATCGCTTACAACGAAGCGCATGGCATCCAACCGCAATCCATCTACAAGGCGATTCGCGATTTGACCGACCGTGTCAAGGTGGCTGAGGGCAAAGCCGGCTACGAGGCAAAACGCAAGGCCCAGGAATCGGGTGGGTTGCTCGCTGTGCGCCTGGCTTCGTTGCCGAAGGGTGAGCAGAAGCGCCTCATCGCCGAGCTGGAGGAGCAGATGCGCCAGGCAGCCAGAGACCTGGAATTTGAGAAGGCTGCCATGCTGCGCGACCAGATTCTGGAGCTGCGTCAGTTGCTCAGCGATGTGGACGACCGGACGCCGGAATGGGAAAAGATCCGCCGTATGCGCGATTACGGCGTGGGCGGCGATGAGGAACGCCAGCTCGCCGGTGAGGCCGCCCAAACGTCTACGAGCTACACCATCAAGAAGCCGAAGAAAGCCGGCCCGCGCAGGCGGCGCTGATGCCTGCGGGGTGATCAGGTCGAGCGGGTAGGTGAAGGCATTGCCTTCGTCTCCCTGAATTTACCGCGCTCGCGCGCTCGTCTGGTTAACGTGAGCAGCGCGTATATCCCATCGCCGAGCTTTTCAGATGCCCTACAATCTCGGGTATGGCATCTGCACCTATCATTGTCCTGGCCAATGCGGAGATTCGCGACGAGTTCATCATGGAGGGCATGCAGCGGCTGCGGCGCGGCGCGAGCGCCGGTGACGTTGCCGAATTCATCGCTTGCGCAGTCGAAGACGATCCCGAGGAGCACACCGTCGGCTACGGCGGATGGCCGAACATCCTGGGCGAAGTCGAGCTGGATGCTTCTTTCATGGACGGCGCAACGCTGCGCGCCGGCGCAGTTGCTGGGCTGAAGGGATTCCGCCATCCGATCAGCGTCGCTCGGCAAGTGATGCTGCGCCTGCCGCATGTTTTGCTGGCTGGCGAGGGCGCCGCGCGCTTTGCGATCGAAATCGGCGCCGAGCGACGCGACATGCTCTCGCCGGAAGCCCGGGCTGCCTGGCAGCAGCGCATCGCCGAGGTTGTCCAGCACGAGGAAGAGGATGCGATCACGCTGACAGTGCGCGCGTTGGTCGAACGCCGGGGTAGCGATACGATGAACGTGATCGTCCGCGATGGCGTTGGCGATATCTGTAGCGCAGTCAGCACATCGGGTATTGCCTGGAAGTACCCTGGCCGGGTGGGTGACTCACCCCTCATCGGCGCGGGCAATTACTGCGCCAATCGCTATGGCGCGGCGACCTGCATGGGGCTGGGCGAGGCGGCCATACGTGTTGGCGCGGCGGCCCAGGCGGTGATGCTGATGCGTCTGGGCTGGTCGCTGGAGGCGGCCGGCCGCGAGGTGGTGTGCCAGTTGTCCACGCTGCTCGGCGAATCTAACGCAGCAGATCATATGCGCCGTGCCGACTGGGTGCGCATCTTGCTCATGGATGCCGCCGGCAACGTCGGCGCGTTCGCCACGCGGCCCGGGCTAAGCTATAAGGTGCAAACCGCCGACGATCCCTGGCCGATCACACGTGAGGTGGTGTGTCCGGCGTAGGTGTCACGCAGATCGAGCTGGCCGCGATATGGGATGTCCCGGCCGGCTGCGTCCTTCGTCCACTGGGGCGCGGCTACAACAACTATCTGTACCGTCTGCACGATGGTGCCGGCGCGCCGCTGCCGTACGTGCTGCGCGTGTATGGCAATCACGCCAACCCGAAATACATCCAGCATGAGATGGACGTGCTGATGCATTTGGCCAGACAGCCGTTGCCTTTCGCGGTGCCGGCACCCATCCTCACCCGGCGCAGAGAACCCTGGGCCTTGGTGGATAACGGGCAGCATGTGCGATTGATGGTGCTCATCCCATTCATCCGCGGCGAGAATCCCGTTGTCTACGATCTGGGGCAGGCCGAAGGCGCCGGTGAGGCAATGGCCGTGTTGCACGCTGCGCTCGCGCGGGTAGAGTCGCGCGGCGTCGGCGCACCCCGGCCGTATATCGAGTTGGGTCGTGTACATCCGCTGGTGCCCGACCCATTCGAGGCGATGCGCGCTGTGGGATCGTTGGCGTCGCGGGTGGACGTGGCGCGCGTAGACGCCGTGCTCGAGCGCATCTATGTGCACGAAAAGCAGATTCGCGCGTTGCCCCAACAGCTCATCCACGGCGACTACATCACCGGCAACCTCTTGATGGATGGCCCACGCGTCACGGCCGTGTTGGACTTTGAGAACTGCGCGTTCAACCCGCGCGGCATGGACTTCGCCATCGCTATGGATGCGTGGTGCTGGGACGTGATGGGCAGCGGGCGAGAGCAGGAGCGCATCGCTGCACTGGCGCGCGGCTACGCGCGTGCGGGACGCCTGAGCGACGCCGAGATTGCGCTGCTGCCGGTGATGGTGCTGCTGCGCAACGCCAATGTGCTCATGCACCTCATCGGCCGCTTCCTGAGCAACCTCAGTCCCTACGTGGACGTGGCGAGCTGGCTGGAGTCGCTCGCGCGCGTGGATGCCTGGCTCACGCTCTACGGTGAGCAGTTGACGTCGTGTGTGCGTCAGCACTTGGGCGAAGGCTAAGGATGCACCCGGGGCTATAGCTGCGCCGCGGGGAGTGTGAGCGTCACCATAGTGCCGGCGCCCGGCTGGCTGGCGATCTGCACCTCACCTTGCATGGCCTCCACCAGCGCCTTGACGATAGATAGCCCAAGCCCGCTGCTGCCTTTGCGTGAGTGCGCAGTGTCGGCCTGGTAGAAGCGCTCGAACACGTGCGGCAGATGTTCGGGCGCGATGCCCTCGCCGGTGTCGCTCACGCTGATCGTCACGCGCCGGCCGCTCGTGGCTGCGCGCAACGTGATGTGGCCGCCGGCCGGTGTGTGGCGCAAGGCGTTGTCCAGGAGTGCGATCAGCACCTGGCGCAGGTGCGTGGCGTCGGCCCGCGCGACCGCTGTCGTCGGCTCGATGTGCAGCGCGATCCCGCGCTCGCCGCAGGCACGCGACCATGCCTCGCGGATGGCGTCGAACAGCGCGCCAAGCGACAACGGCTTGATCTCCAGCGACAGCCGGCCGGCGTCGACTCGCGAAAGCAACAGCAGGTCGCTGATGAGCGCGTTCATGTGGCGCGTCTCCTGGGTGATGTTGGTGAGCAGTTCACCGCGCTCGTCGTCGGGCGTATCCTGGCGCAGCGCAACGTCGGCGCTGAGCTGGATCAGCGTTAGCGGCGCACGTAGCTCGTGGCTGGCGTTGGCGATGAACTCCCGTTGCCGGTCCCAGGTTGCCTGAACGGGACGGATCGCCCTGCCGGCGATGACCCAGCTCACTAACGTGGCCATGGCCACCATCCCTCCGCCGGCGACGAGCAGGCCGAGCAACAACTGGCGCAGGATCAGCTCCTGCTCGGTGAGCGGACGGCCGGTCTGGAAATAGAGCGTCGGCCCCTCGCTGTGTGACGGGTAGGTGAGCAGGCGCACCGGCTCACCGTTAGCCGTGCGCACCGTGCGCAGGTCGTAGGGCGCGCCTTGTTGAATGGCGCGGATGGCGTCCACGCTGGGGGTGAAGCCGGCGGGGGTGAATACCGGCAGCACGCGATAGCGCCCCTGATCGTCTAGCCAGAGCAGAAACGTGTTGCTCAGCGCTTCGAGTGCATTACCCTCCACGCCTGGTGCGCTTGATTTATATTTCTCTTCCTTCTCGTCGTCATCGTCGTCATCCTTGAAGCGTGCTTTCAGAACGTCTTCCCATTCCACCTGGCTCAAGCGAAGCCACTCTAAGTTTGCGCGATGTAGCTCCTCCGGCAGCGGCTGGCCGAGCTGGACGAATTCCATGGCCATTCGACTGCGCAGGGCCAGGTCGGTCGTTGTCTGGAAGTAAAAGCTGAGCAGTCCATAGGACAAGCCGCCGATCAGCGCAATGAAAGCCAGCGCCGCAGCAGCATAGGTCAAGGTGAGCCGAAGGCGTAGGTGTTGGAGTAAGCGTCGCTCGGTGGTCATGGCGCAAGCCGATAGCCGAGGCCGCGCACGGTTTCGATCAGGTCGCGGCTCGATGCGTTCACCTGTAACTTGCGGCGCAGATACGAGATGTAAATATCCACCATCTTAGGTTGGACGTCTCGCTCATGCGCCCAGATGCGGTTCAGGATTTGCTCGCGACTGAGCACCTGGTTGCAGTTGCGCATGAGGTACTCCATCAGCTCCCATTCGGTGGGCGTCAACTCGATGGTGACTTCGCCACGATGCAGCGTGTGCTCGGCCAGGTTCATGCGGAGTTCGCCGCATTCCAGGGCGGACCCGTCGGGACTGCTGATGTCGTAGCGACGGCCGAGCGCCCGCACGCGCGCCAGCAGTTCCTCCATCGCAAAAGGCTTGATCAGGTAGTCGTCGGCCCCGCTGTCCAGACCCAGCACGCGGTCCTCCACCTGGTCGCGCGCGGTGAGCATCAAGATTGGCAAGCGTAAGCGCGCGCGACGCACAGCCAGGCAGATGGTGCGGCCATCGCGCAGCGGCAGCATCCAGTCCACGATGGCAACGTCGTATGTGTTGCTAAGCGCCATCTCCAGGCCGGTGTCTCCGTCGTGCGCCACGTCGGCTTGCACACCTTCGCGTCTAAATACTCGCGCAATGAGTTGGGCGAGTTGCTTGTCGTCTTCGATGATGAGCACGTGCATGCATTCTGATTGTGCCCCAAAAATCGTTGGAGAACGGTATGAGCTTCTTGAGGAAATTCTCAGCCGATGTCTACCCATTTGCAACGACGCACCTGCATACTCGCGGGTAAGCTTTCATGGAAGGAGTGTGAACCTACAAAAAATGAAGCAGCGAACCGCCTTTCTCATCACAAGTGGCCTGACTGCCTTTTTGCTCGTCGGTGTGGGGATGCTCGTCGGCGCAATCAACACCTCGAACACCGCTACTACGGTAAGCGCAACGCCGGTGCCCGAGGCCACCCAGCCGGCTGCTAATGTCTCTGCGCAATCTCTGGTGATGCCAGAGGTCGCGCAGACGCCGCAAGGGGTGACTGCGCCGGCTGGGACTCCAACAGCTGATCTCTTGGTCACGCTTGCTGAGCGCGAGGCGCAGTATCGTGCCTTGATCGAAGAGGCGAACCGCCGTTTGGCACAGGCCAACCAGCAATTGGCGAATTTGGAGCAGCAATTGCAAGAGGCGCAGGCGTCACAGCCGGCCGCTGATACCAAAGCGGTTACAAATGTAGCGCAGCCTGCACCGGTTGTGGGTCAACCCCAGCCTCGAGTGGCGCTCATGCCCCAGCGCGCGCTGGAGATTGCGCTGATCGCTGTCCCTGGCACGGTGGCCCAGCGCATGCCTGAACCGGTGGACTTCCAGGGGGCTGTGGCCTATGAGGTGCTCCTCAATACAGGCGCCGTCTATGTGGATGCCAATAGCGGTGTGATCCTCTACAACGGCGCAGTAGCCCAAGCCGCGCAACCGGCTTACCACTATGACGACGATGACGATGACCACGACGAGGATGACGACGATCACGAGGAACACGAGAAGAAGGAGAAGCATAAGCATAAGGACTGATTCAGGCAGGCGCCATCGCAAGCATGGTGAGCGCAACGAGTGAAAGGAGTTTGACGATGACGACCAAGACGACACCACCCGGCCAAGGGCGTGCTGCTCAGCAAGTCGCGGCGTCGGCTGCTAAGCTGCTCATCGGCGCTGCATCGCTGGCTGCCACGCTCGGCGGCGGGGCGTGGCTCGCCGCTCAGCCGGCGCCATACTCAGACGAGGCAGCGCAAGGCCAGGCTGAGGTAGCGCCCACTGTTGCCGATGAGGTGAAGAGGGAGGTTCAGATGCCGGTCGTCGAGCCTCTACCTCCCTTGCTAGCAGCGCAGTCGCAACCGATGTCGGATCCGCTGCCGACCGTTGTGCCACTGCGGCAGGTGCGATTGCCAGCAGCCCCAGCGTCCAACTCGCGCCCTGTGCCACAGCCGGCGGCTCAAGCTCAAGTGGCGTCTGCCTCAGCGCCTGTGATGCGCCGCGTGCAAGCGCCACCACCGCCGCCGGTTGCGCGTTCGCGCTCCTCTCGCTAACCATGCAGCGCATCCGCTTTCGCGCCATGGGCTGCCAGATGGCGGCGGTGGTGGACTCGGACGCGCCGGAGGCCGCCGAGGCGCTGCGCAACGCGCCGGTCTGGTTCGAGGTGTGGGAGCAGTGCCTGAGCCGCTTCCGACCATCCAGCGAGCTGAGCCGGCTCAACGCGCGCGCCGGCAAATGGGTGGAGGTGAGCGACACGCTGTGGGCGGTGCTGAACGCGGCGCTGGAGGCGGCCCGCTTCACCGATGGCGCCGTGACGCCCACCGTGCACGACGCCCTGACACGCATCGGCTACGACCGATCGTTCGACCGGCTGCGCAGCGAAGTTGTCCAACTGGTGGAATTGCCGCCCCCACAGGCCACCGCGGACTGGCAGACCATCGTGCTCGATGCTGAGCGGCGCGCCGTGTGCCTGCCGCGCGGCGTGCATATTGACTTAGGCGGCGTGGCCAAGGGCTGGTGCGCCGAGCAAGCCGCCCGGCGGCTCGCGCAGATCGCGCCGGCGCTGGTGGACGCCGGCGGCGACATCGCGGTTGCGCCGTCCGCCGACCGCCAGACCGCCTTCCCCATCGGCATCGCCGATCCGTTCAGCGAGGACGGAGACATCGCTCAGGTCGCGCTGGCCGCCGGCTGCGTGGCGACCTCCGGGCGCGACTATCGCCGCTGGGAAGTCAGCGGCCAGATGGCGCATCACCTCATCGCGCCCCAGACGGGCGCGCCGGCGGAGACCGATGTGCTGGCCGCCACGGTCATCGCGCCGGACGCGCTGCGCGCCGAGGCCGGCGCCAAGGCGGCCGTGTTGTGGGGCAGCGTGGCCGCTCTGGACTGGCTCGAAGCCCAACCGGAGTTGGCCGGTTTGATCGTGCGCGCGGATGGGCAGGTGCAAATCACCGGCCAATTCGCGCGCTATGGGATGGTTTTAGGAGTGAACGATGAATCAGCCTCAATCGCTGGATGAGCTTCCGGAAGGATCGTTTGCCGCGCTGATCGGCGCGCTGCTGGCGGCGGTGGCCGGCGCGGTGTTGGCCCTGCTGGTCGCGCCGATGTATGTGCCGGCGCTGGCCCAATCGTTGCAAGGCGAGTCGCCCAAGGCATACTGGTATTTCTCGCGCAGCACGGCGTTTGTCGCATTCGGCCTGTTGTGGCTCTCGGTTGTGTTTGGCTTGTTGATGACCGGCAAGCTGTCCGCCAGTTGGCCGGGGCATGTGGTCGCCTTTGAGCTGCACCAATACACCAGCGTGCTGGGGTTGGCGTTTGCGCTCTTCCATGCGCTGGTGCTGCTCGGCGACCGCTACATCAACTACACGCTGGAGCAGTTGCTCGTGCCGATGGGCAGCGTGAACTATCGCGTGGTGGAAGTGGCGCTGGGCCAGGTGGCGTTTTATCTCTTTGCGCTGGTCACCTTCTCCTTCTACATCCGGCGGGTGATCACGCAGCGCGTGTGGCGGCTGGTCCATTACCTAAGCTTCGCCGTGTTTGTGATGGCGCTGGCGCACGGCATCACCGCCGGCAGCGACAGCGGCGACGCGGCGATCCAGGCGCTGTATTGGTTCGCCGGCGGCAGCGTGCTCTTCCTGACGATCTACCGCGTGCTCAGCCGGTTTGTCCAGCGGCCGGGCCGCGCGGCGGCCGGGTAGCGGTTATTGCGCACATGCGCAGGTGTCGCACTGTTGGAGAAGCAGGCAGCGATCGAGCGCGAGCCGAAGCGATTAGCGGCTGATGTGGAAGGGGTCAAACGCCTGGCGGAGTCGAGAATCTCTGAGCTGGACTCGGCAACACGGCGTGTGAATGCCTCCGGTGCTTCGTTAGCGGTGGTCAAGCGATAGCCGTTCTGGCGCAGGAGGAGGGCAGCGGCGGCAATCCAAAGGCTAGAAGCGCATCTGCTCAACGGTGAGCAATTTTCACCGGCGAGCTAGGGCTTCCAAAGCCGAACGGTACTGTTCGATGAATTCGGCCAACTGGCGGCCAAATTCCTCATCCACGCCGGGAAGGCTAGAACCGAGCGGGGTGATGATGCGCCGCTGCTCCCGGTCTACCTCAACGGCAACATCATTTCCCCATGATGGCGCGGTCGGCAAGCGCGGCCTTGCGCAATTCAGCCCAATCCTGCTGCTTGCCACGGGCGATGACATCGTCAATCGCTGCCAGCGTAAATTGTTGATGGGTAAGGTGGCGGTGCAACATCACGACGTTTTCTTAACCTGAGTGTATCGCAAAACGGTTGTTTCGCCGCTGATGGCGTAGAGGGGCGGACGAAGATCGCCATGCCCTCGGCGCAGGCCTTGAGTGTGTCGGAAGGGCCGCGAGTTTGCGCACGATCACGCCCTCGCCGATGGTCGCGCCTCGGCCTGGCTGCGCGCCAAAGGTGGGGCGATTTCGGCAGCGAGGGCCGGGATTGACCGCCGAGCAGTCGTCCTATCCGCGTGGCGTTTCGATCAACGCACGCAAGGCTTCCACCTGCGTGGCGCGCTCCAGCGTGAGCGTCAGCACGTCGCCGGCGCGCAACTGCGTCGCGCCGCGCGGCACGGCGACCTGCCCGCCGCGCCGCAGGCTGGCAATCACGCAGCCGGGCGGCAGGTCCAGTTCGCTCAGGCGGCAGCCATCCGCCGCCGAGCCGGGGGCAACTTGCAGTTCCAGCACCTGCACTTCGGACGGGGTGAGCGCATCCAGCCGCGCCGTCTGCTGACGGTGCATCTGCGCCTGGCGGCGGGTGAGCGCCAATTCGTAGGCGCGAATCACATCCGAACGGCGCAGCAGACCGACCACCCGCCGCGAACCGTCGCGCGGCAGAACCGGCAGCCGCCCCACGTCCAGGCGGCTCATGCGCCGCAGGGCTTCGTCCAGCGTCTCATCGGGATAGACCACCTCCACCGCGCGCGTGCAAGCCTCGCCGACCGTGCGCGCCGGGCGCGTCAGGTCTTGGGTGGTCAGGATGCCGAGCAGGCTGCCCGCCTCGTTCACCACCGGCAGCCCCTGGCGGCGCAGGCGGGTCATCAGGTCGGCGGCTTCCTCGAGCGGCATGGATTCGCGCAAGGCGGGGAAGTTCGTCTCCATCACCTCGCCCACCGTCAGCGCGCTCATCACGTCCACAGCGCGCCCGCGCTCCAAACGGATGCCCTGCCGCGCCAGCCCCAGGCTATAGACCGAATCGCGCGAGATGCGCTGCGAAACCGCCAGGCTGACCGCTACGCTGAACATGAGCGGCAGGATGATGCGGTAATCGCCGGTCATCTCGAACAAGAGCAGAACCGCCGTCAGCGGGGCGTGAACCGCGCCCGCCAGCACCGCCGCCATGCCCACCAGGGCAAACGCCGCCGGTTCGATTCCCAGACCCGGAAACAGCGCCGCCATCCCCTGCCCAAACGCGCCCCCCAGCATCGCCCCGACGAACAGCGATGGCGCAAACACCCCGCCGAAAAAGCCCCCGCCCAGGCTGAGCGGGGTGAGAACGAGTTTGGCGAGCAGCAACGCCACAAGCAGCCCCAGGCTGAAGCCGCTGCGCGTCAGCACCGCGCCGATGGTGTCGTAGCCCACGCCCAAAACCTGCGGCAGGAACAGCCCCGTCAGCCCGACCAGCGCCCCGGCGAGCGCCGTCCGCAGCGGGCGCGGCAGAGTCCAGCCGCCGAAGAAATCCTGCATCCAGTAGAGCAGGCGGACGTAGAACGCGGCGACCGGCCCCGCCAGCAAGCCCAGGAGCAGGTAGAGCGGCAACTCCCAGACCGAGCGCAGGGCATAGGGCGGCACGGGGAAGGCGGGCGAAGCGCCCTCCACTGCCTGCGTGAAGACCGAAGACGTGACCGCGGCGACCAGAATCAGCCCCACGCCCGCGCCGCCCGCCTCGCCGAGCAGAATTTCCAGCGCGAAGAAGACCCCGGCGATGGGCGCGTTGAAGGCGGCGGCAATCGCCGAAGCCGCCCCGCCCGCCACCAGCGTGCGGATGCGTTCCTCCGAGAGGCGCAGGGCTTGCCCGAACATCGAGCCGAGGTTGGCGCCGATCTGCACCGAGGGGTCTTCCGGCCCGACCGAAGCGCCCATGCCGATGGAGAGAATCGCCGCCAGCGTTTTGATCGGCAGCTTGCGGTAGGGCAGGCGTCCGCCGAAGAGCGTCACCGCCTGCATGGCCGCTGCGGTGCCGTGAATTTTCTCGTCGTGCAAAAAGCGCCCCGCCAGCCCGCCGACCAGCAGCCCGCCCAGGATGGGGGCGAAGAGCGCCGTCCAGCCGGGCAGCGCGCCAAAGGTCAGATTGTGGAGCGCTTCGATGAGCCGCTTGAAGAACCAAATGCCCGCGCTACTAGTCAGCCCAACCAGCGCTGCCAACGCGCCCATCCGCAATGGTTGGGACGAAAGATGCGCGAGCCGATAAATAAAGCGCATCATGATTGCGTTGGTGAAAGTGAAACGAGGATGAATTGCGAGACGAGTCTACCGCACTCATCACGCGCGCCTCCATCGAATCTCCACACCCCGCTGCTAAGCTGATTGTGAAAATTGGAGCAAGCGGAGGTTGCCGATGCGCATTGCGACGCGATACAAGCTGTGGATTGACGTGACGATCTTTGTCGCCTTCCTGGTGCTGATGCAGCCGGCGCTGACCGGCATCCCCATCCACGAGTGGTTGGCCACCGCCGCCATTGCGGGATTTGTCGTGCATGTGTTCGGCCAGTGGGACTGGATCATCGCCGTGGGGCGGCGCTTCCTGGCGCGCTGGGAGCGCTCGCGGCTCAACTTTGTCTTGGATGTTGGGCTGCTGCTGGCTATGACGACGGTGTTCGTGAGCGGCTATGCCATCTCGCGCAGCGTGCTGCCGGTGCTCGGCTGGCCGGTGATGCGCGACTTCGTGTGGCGTCGCCTGCACGCGCTTTCGGCGGATGCGACGCTGGTCATCGTCGCCGTGCACGTGGCGCTCCACTGGCGCTGGATTGCGGACGCGCTGCGGCGCTACGTCTTCCGCGCCCGCCCTGGCGCGCAGCGGGCTGCATGACAAGGAGGTGTCGCCATGACGACGCTACGTCGGTTGTTGGTTGTCCTGGTCGTGATCGGCCTGGCGGCCGGCGCGGTGTATGCCGTTGAGCAAGCGCTGCGGTCCCAGCTCCTGGTCCTGCTCGACAACGGCGAGCGGCGCGGGGAGGCTACCGAAGCGCGCGGCGAACATGAAGACGATGAGCATGGAGAAGAGGAGCACGCCAGACCACGCCGTGGCACCGGCGAGGGACGAGGAAGACAGCGCGTCGAAGGCCCTAGCCCTCTCGATGAACACTTCGAGCCGATGGAAGGGCTGGCCGGCCTCGGCAGTGATTTGCTCCTAGTGAGCGCGGTGGGAGCTGTCGTGATCGCGATGGACTACGGCGTGACGCGCGTGCGTAAGCCGGGCCGTCGTCGCCCGCATGCCTGATGCAATGTCCTCCCGCAGGCAGCTCTGCCTGCGGGAGGACAAGCGTTCGGCAGATAATGAGGGGGCGCCTGGCGAACCTTTTGCGTTGCGTTTACTTGCCGGTAGCGGAAGGGAGTGCGCCTGGGCGGTAAATGCTCGTTGCCGGGCTGGGTGCGCCAGGTGTGAAGTCCACGTCCTGCGGATAGGCGATGGCGCCATGCTCCATCGCGTCCAGGCCTTGAATCTCCTCCTCGGCGCTGACGCGTAGGCCGATGGTCTTCTTGATGGCGAAGAACAGCAAGCCGGTCGTCGCAGCCGTCCAGACGCCGCAAGCGATCACGCCGATGAGCTGAATGATGAGCTGGCCCAGCCCGCCGCCGTGGAATAGGCCGGTCACGCCGCCAAGCGAGGCGAACAGCCCGATCGCCAGTGTGCCCCATGCGCCGCACACGAGGTGCACAGGGATGGCGCCCACAGGGTCATCAATCTTCAGCATCTCCAACACGCGGCCGAAGACCATCACTAGGACGCCGCCCACCGCGCCGATGATGATCGAGTCGAGTGGGGTGACGAAGGCGCACGGCGCGGTAATGGCCACCAGGCCGGCCAGTACGCCGTTGAACGCCGCGCCCACGTTAGCCTTCTTCGAGGTGATGTAGCCGTAAATCACGGCCGCCGCTGCGCCGGCTGCCGCGGCCAGGTTGGTGTTCGCGGCTACCAGGGCGACCGCGTCCGCGTTGCTGCCGGCCATGGCGAGCTGGCTTCCGGGGTTGAAGCCGAACCATCCAAGCCAGAGGATAAACACGCCCAGGCCGAACAGCGTGACCGAGTGGCCGGGGATGGCGTTGGCTGAACCATCGCGGTTGAAGCGGCCCAGCCGTGGCCCAAGCGCCAACGTGCCCATCAGGGCTGCCCAACCGCCCACGCTGTGTACCACCGTCGAGCCAGCGAAGTCGCGGAAGCCGCCGCCGGGTAGCAGGCCAGTCGAGTCGCCCAGCGTCCACAGCCAGCCTGTTCCCCACACCCAGTGGCCGAAGATCGGATAGATGATGGCCGAGATCACAATGCTGTAGATCAGGTAGCCGCTGAACTTGGTGCGCTCGGCCATCGCGCCGGAGACGATAGTAGCTGCCGTCCCGGCGAAGACGAGCTGGAACAACCAGAAAGCCAGCATCGGCACGTTGCCGACGTCGTCGCCGGTCGCACCTAGGAAGAAATTGCTCGTGCCGAAGAGGCCACTGCTCACCGCGCCGAACATCAGGCCGTAGCCGATGGCCCAGTAAGCCAGGCTGCCCATCACGAAGTCCATTAAGTTTTTCATCATGATGTTGCTGGCATTCTTGGCGCGGGTGAGGCCGGCCTCGACCAAGGCAAAGCCCGCCTGCATGAAGAAGACGAGGAACGCCGCGACGAGCACCCACATTGTGTCCACACCGCGCAGCACTTCGGCGGTGGGGTCGGCATCCTGCGCCCAGACAAGTCGGCTGCCGATGAGAAAGGTGAGCGCAGCCGCCACAGGGCCGATCATGCGCAGGCCAAAATACTTTAGCCGGCTGTTAATAGATCGCGTCGAAAGCTGCTTGGTCGTTGCGGTCATCGTATGCATCATTGCAAAGTCTCTCCTTTCGGTAGGTAAATGAGTGATCCTTTGAGTTCGGTGGATAGAAATCGTGACCGACGACAGGGTAGGTCAAAATTTGCCCGGTATGGGCGGGCGGGTATAGGTCGCCATCCTGCTCAGGATGGCCGCGCAGCAGGGCGCTGTTCGAATGGCTGGATTTCGCTGCGAACCTCACCTCCCGTGCTTTCTATATCGCTCATTGATCAGCGCGGTCAACCGGTGCCGGAAAGCATCGAAGCCCTCGACCGCAGGTTAAACGGTCGAGGGCTTCGCGGGCCTCGTCGAAAAGAAAGCCCACGCTTGATCTAGGCGAGGGCTTCACGGCGCTGTATTCGATTAACGGGGCTAGATTTTACCGATTGCTTGCGCAGTGTCAAGGGCAAATTTTTTGTGCGCGCAGGGCTTACACATCTTTTGCGATGGTCCAGATGTAACGCATCGTCTCGCCTCATGCCCTGTCGCACAGCGTATTTCCTAACAATGGCAGGTTCTGCGGGAGCGTGTCCCCCGGCCTGCATTCGGTGCCGGACCGAGGGGCGGTGTCGCACACGGCATCCGCGCGTTGAAGTTACGATGCGCGCGTGGTAAATTCGGTCGGCATCGTGGTCGAAGAACTCACTCCGCCGACTGCTCCCCCGCGCGCGCTGCAGCACTCACGCTTCGGCGCCGCGCTTTCGTCGCTCTCCGTTGTTGCATTGGGGCTAACGATAGCCATCTTCGCCGGCTATTTCGTCATTTATCTGGTCTACGCCCGCGCGCTGTTCGCCTTCCCGTTCGATTACGACCAAGGTGAAGGCTTTGAGCTCTACGACGCCATCCGCCTGGCGCGCGGGGAAGGCATCTACCTGGACAACGCAGAGTTCCCCTTCTACGCCTCGAATTACCCGCCGGTCTATCGGCTTTTGCTCGCGCCGCTGGTGGCGTTGTTCGGGCCACACCTGTGGGTGGGGCGCGCCCTAGTCTTCGCCGCATCGCTGGCGATCGGCGCGCTGATCTTTCTCGCGGCGCGCCGGCTGTGGCAACTGGAGGAATTGGCGGGCAGCGAGCAGAAGTCGCGCCGCGCGCCGCGCGCTTCCCTCTCCCCCTTTCTGCGCCTCTGCGTTCCACTATTGGCTGCGCTAGCGTTCTTCGCAGCGAACTACGTCTACCAGGTCGGGCCGCTGGCGCGTGCGCACCTGCCGATGGTGATGTTTGCCTTCGCCGGGATCGGCTGCCTGGACATCGGCCTTGACCCACGCCGCGCGCCGCCGGAGGCTGCGCGGGCGAGATACAGCGCGCTGGGCGTCGTCCTGCTCCTCATTGCCGGCTTTACCAAGCTGCAGGCGGTGGATGCGCTGGTTGCCGGTTTTACGTATCTGCTGATCCGCCGGCCAAAGTGGTTTGTCCTTGCGCTCGCCATCAGCGCGCTGGTCACCGGCGCACTCGTGCTGGCGATGAACGCGGCGACGAACGGCCAGTTCTGGTTGAACGTGGTGTTAGCTAACGTGAACGAGTACGACATCGCCGTCACCTGGGAGACCTACGGCCAGTGGTTCCGGCTCCAGGGTATCTTGATCGTTTGCAGCGCGCTGTACGTCGCGTGGGACATCGCGCGAGCGGTGCGCGCCCGTTCGCTCGGGCCGATCACCGTCTGGTCGCTCTACTTCGTCGCCGGCAGCGCGATGGGCATGTTGACCGGCAAGTGGGGTGCCGGGCCGGCATATCTCATCGCCGCCATCGCGGCCTCGTGTGTTTGTGCGGTCGGGTTGCTCGCGCGTATCACGCATCGCCTGGCGCGCATCAAGGGGCATGAGGCGCAGGGCGCGCGCGATGCAGTGCGCCCAACACCGGCCACGACGAACGATACGCCGGACGCAGCGCGCCGCGCACCCTATCTGCCGGCGCTCGCCGCAGTGCTCGCCGCCCTAATCTTCTTTCTCCAGGCCGCGCTCAACCTGCATTTGCCGACGAGCGGGCGCATCTTCGGCGCGATCGCGCGGTTGATCGGCGTCGCCGATGCTTCGTCGTATCCGCCCTATCCCTACTACGATTCTGCCGGCTTCACGCAGCTCGGCCATTTACTCGACCTCGCCGATGCCGCCAACGGCTGGGCGATGGTGGAGATGATCCGCAACGTGCCGGGGCCGGTGTGGAGCGAAGAGGCGATGCTCACGCTGCTGGCCGGCAAAGACGTGGTGACCAACCCGACGCAGTTGCTCAACCTATCCAAGAACGGAATGCTCGACACCTCGCGCATGATCGCCATGATCGAGCAGCGCGCGTTCGGCGCGGTGATCTTCCGCGCCTTGTTCTACCCCGACGATGTTAAGGAGGCGATCTTCCGCAACTACTACTGGGCGCGCAACTTCAGGATGAACGGCTTCGATTACTGGGTGCTCCTGCCTGCGGAACAACGCGCAGATGGAGATCCGCAGTGAGACACAGGGAGTGAGCGATGACAGATATGCAGCATACGAGCTCGATTGGTGATGAAGCCGTTCAGGGCACAGCAGGGCCATCAGGCGATCCTCAATTCTCGATCCACCTGCCGATCTATGAGGGCCCGCTCGACGTGCTCCTGCGGCTGATCGAAGAGCGCCGGCTGGAGATCACCGAGGTCTCGCTGGCCATAGTGGCCGATCAGTTCATCACCTACATGGCCGGCATGCCCCGGCGCGACCCGCGCACCATTGCGCACTTTCTCTCGGTGGCTGCCCGCCTCATCTTGATCAAGAGTCGCGCATTGCTGCCGCAGGTCGCCGTCGCGCCCGAAGCGCAGGAGGAGACCGATGACCTGGTGAATCAACTGCGGGCCTACCAGCTCTATAAGCACGCTGCGAGGATACTGAAGGCGCGCGAGCAGCGGCAGTTGCGCGCCTATCCGGTGCAGCCGACGCCCATCCCCCGTCCGCAATCGAAGAAGTTGCCGCTGGACAACGTCACGCTGGAGGCGCTGGCCAGCGCAATGCAGCGCGTTGTGAATCGTTGGCTGCCGCCGCCGGTCGCCGACGAGGTGATCGCTCGGCTGCCGTTCACCGTGAACGACTGCATGGACCGCATCCAGTCCGCCGTCAACACCCGCCGGCGGGTGGCCTTCACCGACATGCTGGAGGGTGTGCACACGCGGGTCGAGATCGTGGTGACGTTGCTGGCGTTGCTGGAGCTGCTCAAGCGCTACGTCGTGCGGTGTTATCAGGAGACGTTGTTCGGCGAGATCATCATTGAGCACTTCCCCGAGGAAGAGCGGCCGCCCGCCGATGAGCGTCCCACGGTCGGGGAAGAAGAAGTCGAGTTCGACGGGTGACCGCCGTTTAGCGCAGGATCAGCCGGTCGAACGCGTCGTCGTCCAGCTCGTCCAACGAAGCGATGACTATGTCGGTGTCCAGGTGATCATGGGTGGATGTGACGCCGATGCAGCGCATGCCGGCGCGCCGCGCGCCTTCCAATCCTGCCGGCGCATCCTCCACCACCACGCAATGCGCCGGCGGCGCGCCGACGCGTTGCGCCGAGATGAGGTAGACCTGCGGATCGGGTTTGCCGCGGGTCACGTCTTCGCCCGAAGTGATCGCGTCGAAGTAATGCCCGATACCTATGGTGGCGAGGATAGCGTCTATGTTGGCGCGCGGCGCAGCCGAAGCGACCGCTTGCCGCCAGCCGGCAGCGCGCAACGCCTGTAACCAGCGCAGGACGCCGGGTAACGGCGCGATGCCGCGCTCGCGCACGAATTGGCGGTAGAGCGCCTCCTTCAAGTTCGCGATGCGGTCTACTTCGGCATCGGGCAGGTCTGGCCCGAAGATGCCGCGCAGGATGGTGTCGTTGCGTTGGCCGAAGGTGGCGCGGAAGGCTTCGTAACTGATGTCGTAGCGCTCGCGCGCCAGCGCTTCGCGCCAGGCCGCATAGTGGTAGTCGGCCGAGTCCACCAGCACGCCGTCCATGTCCCACAGCACGGCTCGTCGCGCGTCTGCCGGCGGGATGGGTGTTGCGTCATTTGAAGAGCGTTCGCGCGCCATAGCGGATTACGCTTTGTTGTCTCGCAGGAGGCTGGCCGCAATCAACAAAATCACGCCCACGACGATGGCGCTGTCGGCGATGTTGAACACTGGCCAGTCAAAGCCGATTTCGGGGATCTGGAAGTGGATAAAGTCGGTGACGTAGCCCTGGCGCAGGCGATCGAGCAAGTTGCCTATTGCGCCGCCGAGCTGTAGACCCAGCGCAACCCGCGAGAGCCAATCGCCGGCCGGAAGCCGAGGCGTGTAATACAGGATTACTGCTGATACGACCAGCGCGACGACGATGAAGAACACGCCGCCGTTTTGGAACAGGCTGAACGCCGCGCCCGTATTCTGGGTATGCGTCCAGCTCAGATAGGGGCTGATGACCGGGATGGACGTGTAGAGCGGAATCTGCGCCTCGACGATGCGCTTGGTGATGATGTCCGCAGCCAGGGCGATGCCTGCCACTATCAATAGCAACCCGTAGCGCTGGAAGAACGAGGCGTCAACCGGCTGGTCCGATCCTTCCACCGGTGGGTTCGATTCTGCGATACGTGCTTCCTCACTCATGGGCAGGATCGCCTGCGTTGTGACTGCGCGCGGCATGAGATGAGCCGGTCAGGACGGCAACAGCCAGCAGAATTGCGCCGGCCAACAGCGCGAGATGGGCCAGGTTGAATACCGGCAATTTGGCAATGTGCAGGTAGTTCATCGCTGCGCCGTATGTGACGCGGTCGAACAGATTGGCGGCCAGCCCGCCGGCGATCAGCCCGTATGCTTTGGCGCGCCTGCCGTCAACGTGCTGGCCCGCGAAGGCCGCGATGAGGACGCACAACGCCAGGCCGGCCAATGTGATGCCGATGGTCAAGCCGGTGTCCATCAGGTTGGCTTCCGGAGGTGGCTGCAACCCAATCAGCCCACCAAGCGCCGACGTGCCGACGCGGAGGCCCTCGAAGGATTGGACGGCCATCTTGACCAAGCGATCCGCGATGAACACGCCGGCAGCAACCGAGATCAGTGTCCAGATCGGCGCAGAGGATGCTGTAGATGGGGGTTGTCTATGCGGGCGAAGCCGGTTCGGCTCAACGAGCTGCGCTGCGGGCTGTGTCGTGGGCGCGGCGATCGCAGGCGCTGCCGTCTCGACGAGTTTGGCGCCGCCGGCTATGGGTTCGGCTGCGAGCGGCTTCCGCTGAACCGATGCTTCGTCGCCGGCGTGCACCAGACGCAGCGCGGTTGCCAGATGGCGTGTGTCAACGCCGATGAAGCTCGGCGCAGTGGCAAAAAGCCTGGTCAGGCGTGGGTCGTGCGTCAGCGCCTCGGCCCATTCGTCGTAGTGATCGTAGGCTGGATTCTGCAGGCGCGCGCGCCGTTCGAGCGTGGTCAGCGCCGGTGCGTCCAGGCGGATGGCGTCGAACAGGCCTGGCGAAAGCACGCGCAACGCGCACAACTTGGCGATCATCACGCCGGATACATCGGTGCGGTAGCCCTCGGCGTTGCGCTTGGCCAGCGCGCGCATGGCCGCGCGCCAGTGTTCGCCAGCGCGCTCGATCGCATAGCGGTCGCTCCCCAGGGTGTCCGTGAAGAGTTGAACACAGAGTGGCGGGATGTCGGAAGCAACGGGTCGAGGCGGCGTCTGCGGTAGCCGGGGTGAGGCGGTGACGGCAACCTCACGATGCGTGGGACGCTCGCTCACGCGCAATTCGACTCGGTCGGTGAGCCAGGCGTGTAACATCTCCGCGTCGCCAAGCTTCTGGATGAGCTCAAATTCGTCGGCGCAGATCAACGTAGTGCAGTGCTGCGTGTTGAGGAAGTATTTCGAGGCCTCCAGGAGTTGGATGGCGCTTTCCGGCGTCGCTTTGTCGAGATGATCTATTGCCACTACGAACGTTGCATTGGAGAGCGTGATAGCGCTGTGGATCATCCCGGCGAATGCGGCGCGCATATGGTGGGCAAACGCGGCAGCGGCAAGCGTAGCGCTTGCGTCGTCGTTCGCCTCGTGTTGTACCACCTCTTCTAGTTCGGTGCGGAGTTCCTGGACGGTTGCCGGCGCGCCGGGCTGTTGCGCCAGCTTGTCGAGCGTGCCGAAGATCAGGCGTTGCCAGGGTGCCAGGTCGGTCGGCAGGTTGGCTGCGTTGATCAGCGCGCATACGACCTTGCGATGTTGGGAAGTGCGCCGGGCATACAAGCCATCCTTGCACAGCGCGTTCAACAGCGTGGTTTTGCCACTGCCGTGGGGGCCAAAGAGGCCGATCGCGCGGTGCAGCCCCGGCTGGTCCAGTGCGGCCAACACGGCGTCGAGTGCCTGGTTTTGCTCAACGCTCAGTTCGATGCCTGGCAGTGCGGCGATGGCCGGCGGCGTTTGTCCTCGAAGTCGCTGCAGCGTGTCTTGAATCATGTATCCCTCATTTGAAGGAACCAGGCATCTTTGAAATGCCTGCTTTCTAATCTGACGCCTTTTTGATCGAGATCGTGAGCTGCTCGCCGTCGAAGGCATCGCTTGCGCTGACGCCGTCCGCCAGTTGACCCTCGCTCAGTGCAACGCTCAGCGTTTCGCCAGCGATGTAGTCGGCGAAGTCGGCGATCGCGCGCCGTAGGCGGTCGCTGGCGTTGTAGGCCAGATGGATGCGGTCGGAGACGTTCAGCCCGGCTGCCTTGCGCAAGTCGTTTACGCGGCGCACCACCTCGCGCGCCAACCCTTCGGCGATCAATGCCTCGTCGAGCGTGGTATCCAGGCCGACGACGATGCCGTTCTCGCCGGCGACGATCAACCCCTCGCGTGGGATGGCTTGCACGATGACCTCATCCGGCTGGAGCGAGACGCCGTTTACGGCGACCGGTTGGCCGGCCTTGACCGCAGCGACGACCGACGATGGATCGAGCTGTCCCAGACTGGCGCGCACCTTCGGCAAGTCGGCGCCCAGCTTTTTGCCCAGTTTCTTCAGGTCTGGCAACACGCGGTAGCTGACCAGTTCGACTTCGCGCTCGACGAACTCCAGCGCCTTGACGTTCAGCTCATCGGTGATGACGTCGTAGTGGGCGAGGATCGCCCGGCGCGCTTCGTTGTCGGCGACGATCATGGCCTTGCGCAGCGGCTGGCGCACCTTCACTTTTGATTGGGCGCGGGTGCTGTGGCCGAGCGCGACCACCGCGCGGGCCAGCGCCACCTCGCGCAGCAGGGTGCGTTCTTCTTCCGTCAACTCGCGCGGCTGCGGATAGGGCTGGTGATGCACGGAGAACGCGCGTCGCGAATCGCGCAGTCGGCGGTTGTCCTCCGGGTTCTGGATGCTGAAATCTGCGTTCTGCAAGTTCTGCCACATCGCTTCGCTGATGAAGGGGACGACGGGGGCAATGAGCCGAGCGAGCGTCGTGAGTACCTCGTAGAGCGTGGCGTGGGCTGCTTCTTTGTCTGCCGTCATCTGGCTGCCCCAGAAGCGCTCGCGCGAGCGCCGGACATACCAGTTCGATAGATCGTCGGCGAACTTCTCGATAGCCAGTACCGCTGGCCGTGCGTCGTAGGCGTCGAGCGCGGCGTTGACCACGTTCGTCGTCTCGGCCAGCCGGGCCAGCACCCACTTATCCAGGGCACTGAGCATAGTCGGCTGTTCCTGCGCCCCTTGCGACTTGGGCGACCAACCGTCGGCGTTGGCGTAGGTGACGAAGAAAGCGTAGACGTTCCACAGCGGGATGATGACTTGGCGACGGACCTCGTTGAGCGCGTTGTAGCCGAACAGCAGGTTGTCGTCGTAGCGCTGGCGCGCATACAGCCAACGCATCACGTCGGCGCCGGCCTTATCCGCAGCCTCGTTGAACTCGATGGCGTTGCCTTTGCTCTTGTGCATCGGCTCGCCCTTTTCGTCGAGCAACGTCGCGTAGCCAAGGATGGTGCGTGTGGGCATGTGCTCTTCCAGCACAGTGCTCATCGCGATCAACGAGTAGAACCAGTTGCGGAACTGACCGGGGAAGCTCTCGGTGATGAAGTCGGCTGGGAACCATCGCTGCCAGTACGCCCGGTCGGTGCGGTAGCGCAGAGTGGAGTAGGCGACGATGCCGGCGTCGAGCCACGGATTCCCCACGTCGGGTACACGTGTGCCGATGAGGCCGGTGACCGGGTGCTTGATCTTGACCCTGTCAATGTGCGGCCGATGCGGCGTGTGGCCGTCGAATTTCTCCCAGCCCTCGACGGCACGGGCCTTCAGCTCTTCATAGCTGCCGATTACCTCAAATGTGCCGTCGGGGTATTCCCAGATCGGCAGCGCCAGCCCCCAGTAGCGCTTCTTGCTGATCATCCAGTCGTGCATGTTGCGCAACCAGTCCAGCTCGCGCTCTTTGCCGAACGAGGGAATCCAATTGATCTGCTCCGACACGGCCATCATGTCGTAGCGCAGCTCGTCCATGCTGATGTACCACTCGTCTACCATGCGATAGACCAGCGGCGTGCCGCAGCGCCAGCAGTGGGCGTAGCGGTGCACATACTTATCGTGCCGATAGAAGTAGCCTTTGGCCTTGAGTAGCGCTTCGACCAGGTCGGGCACATCGTGGGCGTGCTTGCCGGTCAGTTCGCCGAAGCCGTCCAGGAAGTAGCCGTCCTCGTTCAGCGGGGCGATCTTCGGCATGCTGTGCTGCTTGCCAAGCTGATAGTCCTCCGGGCCGGCGCCGGGCGCATTGTGCACGATGCCGGTGCCTTCGTCCTCGCCCACGCCGTCCCAGGTGATGACGACGTGCGCGAAGGCGCGGCCATCGTGCTTGTCCTGCCAGCGCTTGTGCGCGTCAATGAATGCCGGCAAGTCGTCGAATAGCCCTTCGTATGTCCAGCCGGCCATGTGTTCGCCCTGAATCTCACCCAGCACCTCGTATTCACCGCGCAGGATGTTCAGCGTCTTATTGCTGAGGAAGTACACGGCCAGTTCGCCGTCTTTGTGCAATTGCCGGATGATGGCGTAGGTGAGCTTGGGTCCGACCGAGGCCATGATGTTGGCCGGCAGCGTCCAGGGCGTCGTCGTCCAGGCCAGCAGGAACTTGCCTGGCGCGTGGTCAAACTTGGCGCGCGCCTGCGCGCTGACCCAGGTCGCCTGGCTCACGTCGAACGACTTGAGCTTCATGCGCACGGTGATGGCCGGATCCTCGCGATCCTTATAGCCTTCGGTGTCAATCTCGTGCTGGCTGATGCCGGTGGCGCAGCGCGGGCACCACGGGATCACGTCTTCACCGCGATAGATCCAACCGTTTTCGTGGCACTTCTTTAGGAAGCTCCAGATCTGATAGTTGTTCTCGTCGCTGAAGGTAAAGTACGAGCCGCCCAATTCCGTCAGGCCAAGCTGGCCGATGATTTGCTCGACGGTGCCGGTGATCTTCTGTCCGTTGCGCGTGAGGGTGATGACTTGTTGCGGATCTTCAACGATCTTCTGGGCCAGCCAGCGCAGCTCGTCCGGGTCGTTCCAGTCCATCCAGTAGCCCAGCCGGATGGACTGCTCGGTCTGCATGGCGGCGCTGTTCAGCACACGCTGCTTGCACAGGCCGATGAAGCGCTCCATGCCGAATGCCTCAATGTCGCGCTTCGACTTGAAACCCATGTCCTTCTCGACGTTGACCTCGACCCACAGCCCCTGGCAGTCGAAGCCGTTCTGCCAGCGCTGGTTGTAGCCCTTCATGGCGAAGTAGCGCTGCCACAAATCCTTGTAGGTGCGGCCCCAGGCGTGATGCACGCCCATTGGGTTGTTGGCGGTGATCGGGCCGTCTATGAAAGAGAAGCGTTTGTCGGAGTCGGCGCGCAGCTCGCGCAGGCGGTCGAAGGCCCGAGTGCGCGCCCAAAACGCGAGCACGTCGCGTTCCTGAGCCGGGAAGTCAATCTGAGTCGCAACTGGCTGAAACATCGTCAATCCGTCAGTATCGTCGCGCGATGATACTACAATGCAGGCCGCATGCAGGATGTCCCCAACAACGCGCCGCGTCGAAATCGTGTCGCTTACAGCGTGTTCATCGGCATCATTCTCCTGACCATTCCGTGCTACTTGCTTGGCTTTGCCGCGCTCTTCATCCTACAGCGGCCGGATCAGAATCCGATCGTTGCGCCGACCGCATCGCCGGCTCAGCAGGCTACCGAGATGCACCCGGCTACGCCCACACTTGCCGAGTTGCCCACCCAGTTCGTGCCGCCGACGGTCACGCCCATCAGCTTACCGTCACCAACACTTGTCGCATCAACGGCGACCGACACGCCGACCGCCACGGCGACACCGACCGATACACCCACTGCTACGCCGACGCTGGCGCTGCCTACCGATACGCCCACGCCCGTTCCTCTGCCAACGTTCGACACGCCCACACCGACAGCCACACCCGCGCCAACCGACACACCCACACCGACAGCCACGCCCACGCCAACCGACACGCCTACACCGACCTCAGAGCCAACGATCACGCCGATTCCCTGATCGGCTCATTCGCGCAGAAATTACGGCGCGGGTGTCACGCTGATTTGTTCGCCGGCCGGTTCCAGCTTTACATCGCCGGCGATGTTGGCTGTGTTCGGGCAGGAGTTGTAATCCTCGCCCAGGATGATGCGCGCCGCCGATGGGCTGCTTGGATCCGGCTGGCCGATCACGTTGCGCTGTTGCACGCGAAAGATGTCCTGCAACCGAGTGATCGGCGATCCCTTGCGCGTCGTGCTGTAATCAATGATCTGAGTCTGCGGGAAGCGATCACCTTCGACCTGTCCCAGAGCAACTACTTGAAAACCCTCCCACGTCAGCCGCTCTGCAGCAACAAGCTCCATGTCTGGCCGTGAAGAGCCGTTGTAGATCTCCACGGCAGGCCGGATTTGCGCCTGATTGCCGGCCGGCGGAGCCAGTGCTTCGGCGATGAAGGGGATGGTCTTGTCGGTCGGAATCAACACCGCAGCACCGTCCGCGCGCTGATGCGAGCGGACGATCGGCCAAGTGATCACTCGACTTTTGATGTCATCGTTGCTTAGCCGCCGGGCGATGTCTACCAAAGGAATGAGATCGGTTGGGCCGAGGTCGGTTTCGATGCTGTTGCGGAACTCGCTGTAGAGACCGAGCGCGTTCTGTAGCATGTTGCCATCGCGTGCCTTGCGGAACAATGCGCGCAATACTTTTTGCTGACGTCGCGCGCGGTCGAAGTCGGTGGTGCTCCAGCGCGAGCGGGCATACCACAGCGCCTGTTTGCCGTTCAAGGTCACCTTGCCCGGATAGAGGTCGAGGTCGGTTTTGCCGAGCGGCGAATCTTTGTCGGGAAAGGTGTCGTGTAGCTCGCACTCGACCAGGACATCTACGCCACCCAGCGTATCCACGGCTTTGATCAACCCGGCGAAGTCCACGCGCACGAAATGGTCAATCTTGATGCCGAAGTTCTTGCGCAGGACAAAGGCTAGGTAGGCCGGCCCGCCACCGGGATAGTTGCTGAGGTAGCCGCGCTGCAAGGCCGTGTTGATGCGATCCTGCGTGCTGTCTAGCATGCGCACCTGCAGGTCGCGCGGGAATGAGAGCAGGCTGACCGAAGGGTAACGCGGGTCAATGCTGGCGACGATGACTGTGTCGGTGCGCGCGTAGTGGCTGTCGGCCGAAGCGTCGCTGCCCAGCAGCAAAATGTTGACCGTGCCCGGCGCCTGTGGCAACAGCGGGGCATCCTCAGCACTGAGCGCGCGCTCATCCACTTGCAAATTCACAGCCATAGGCGTGGCGATTTCGGGCACGTTGATGCTGCCGGGCGTCGAAGTGACTTCTGGATTGAACGGAAGGGACGTCGCGCTGGCCGTCGGCGCAAGGTCGGCGCCTGGCAGTACCGTTTCGGGCATGGGCGTTTGGGCGAAGAAAACGTCTCCAGGGCGCGTCGCCGGTTGGTCCGGCAGCGGAGGCGTTCCCGGCATCGTGGCAGTCTGGAGATTGCCCCTCCGGGTGACCCCCAGACCTATGGAGATGAGTACGACTACGACGAGCAATGATTCGAAGATGCGCGCGACGTTCCTTTCCATAGGTAGGCCATTAAATCACAAAACTGTGGATTTGCTGTGGATAAGTTTTACGAGGAGGGAATTTTTTTACCAATTTTTGGGCACGGATGCCTGGTTAGTCCACGACAATTCGTCATGTTTCGTGTAACCTCCTCTGGCTGGCGGGTCCCGACCTTCTAACCGGATCAACATGCTGCGAACGGCGCTTGTGAGACCACTCCACAGGAGTTGTCCCCATGGGTTGTGATAGATTCGGTGCAGGCATGCCTACGCTCGGTTCACAAGTCGTCCCGGCCAAAATGATGGAGTTGAGGCGCCTGCTGGCGCAGCTCGACGCCAGCGACGTTGGCGCGCTCGATGAGTCGTTGGGTGAGTGGATGCGTCGTCCGCTGGGGCGCGAGGCATTGGCCAGTGTGGTATTCCCGGTCGCCGGCTCGACCTACTTGTGCATGCTCAACTTCGAGCCGGCTGGCCTGATGCTGATCGAGCGCGGCAATATCGCCGCGCGCATTCGCCTGCTGGCCGTCGTGTCGGATTTGCGGCGGCGTGGCCTAGCGCGCACCATGCTCGAAGCCGCAGAGGGTATGGCGCGCCAGGCCGGCTTGCGCTGGATGTGGATGACGGTGCCTTCGGACAACCTGCCGGCAACGCGCTGCGCATTGGCGTGTGGCTACCGGCGCTATCGCCCGCAGTTCATGCGCCGCCAACTCGGCCATGCACTCCCCATTCGCGCCGAGCGTGCGCGCGTCGAGCCGCTGGCCGGCCGCGAAGCCGATGAGCAGCTTCGCTACTGGGTCGGCATGGCGGCAAACCAGGGCGATGCCTGGTGCAGCGACCTCGTCCAGGCCGACTTGCTCCCGTGGAACACAGCGCCGCTGAACGGTGGTCAACTCTACTTGCTGATCAGCCCACCGAGTGAAGCGGGCGTTGCGCATCTGCGGGGCGAATCGGCGCACCGCGTCGTCACGCTTTGGTTGGATCAGACTTTGTGGAACACACCGCGCGAGATGCAGGTATTGAAGGCGGTGCTGGATTCCGCGGCCGATGCATCGCCCACGCTCGACGTAGAGCTTGGCAGCGGAGGACACTTGCGTGTATCGGCGCCGGCCTACAAGGCGCTCGATTTCAGGCCGGTGCTGCGCGAGCGGGTGGTCATGGTGAAGCAAGTTGGCTAGGCTGATGTCGCCCCTGCGTGGTGTTAGCGGCCGGTGCGACGCCGGGCGATCTTCGCCAGTTGCTCTCTTTCGGCGTCGGTGAGGTCGGTGGGCACGGTGATCGAGACGCGCAGATACAGGTCGCCGTATTCTCCGGGCTTGTTGAGTTTCGGCATGCCGCGCCCGCGCACGCGGATGAGTTTGCCGGAAGACGTGCCGGGCGGCACTTTCACCACGATCGGCCCGGCCAGGGTGTCCACTTGCGCTTCACCGCCCAATATGGCAGTGAATGCATCCACCTGCATGTCACGATACAGGTCGTCGTCTTTGCGCTCGTAGGTCGGGTGCGGCTTGACCTCGATGACGAGGTATAGGTCGCCAGCTTGCCCGCGCGCGTTCCTGCCGCCATGCCCGCGCACGCGCACGCGCGAGCCGGTCTTCACACCGGGCGGGATTTTTACCTCGATCTCGGGCTGGCCGGACTTCTGCACCAGCCGGGTCGTGCCGTGATACGCTTCTTCCAGGGTAATGTCCACGCCTTGCTGGAAGTCGCGCGGCTGGCTGACCGTCTGCCCGCCGCTGAACATCTGGCGGATGAACTCACTCAGGTCTATATCCTGCTCGTACACGCGACGCGCACCTTGGCCGAAGCCGAAGGGGAAGTCGCTGCCGTTCGCCCACTGGCTCCAGTCGTAGTCGCGTGGATTCCCGCCGGCGCGCTGATACTCGCGGTAGCTGGCACCCATCCGGTCGTATAGCTTGCGCTTCTCCGGATCGCTGAGTACCTCGTAGGCCTCGTTGATTTCCTTGAACTTCTCCTCGGCTTTCTTGTCGCCCCTGTTGGCGTCCGGGTGATACTGGCGCGCCAGCTTGCGAAACGCCTTCTTGATCGCCTCCTGATCGGCATTTCGGTCTACACCAAGCGTCTTGTAATAGTCCTTGTACTCCATAGCGATCAGACAGAATTACACCTATTGCATGGATGAACCGCACAGAACCAGCAAGTATGCCTTTCGATTTTTACAAAGCTGCATTAACAAAACGATTGTATACCTATGCTTTGGACTTGAGGGAATCCGGCCTCGCGCTAAACTCATCGCATGTTCAAAAATCTCAACACCGGAGCGCTAGGACATGTGGTTTCGTTCGATCGGACGTGCGCGCTAGCCAAGCAGTATGGCTTCGCCGGCGTGGATCTGGATGTGGGTTACTTGATGAAAATGGCTGAATCGCAGTCATTCCAAGCGGCCAGGGAGTGGTTTGCGCAGACCGGGCTGCGCCCGGGCGCGATTGGCCTGAGCGCAAAGTGGCGCGAGGGCGATGGCGACACGGCTTTCGAGGAGAGCCTGATTCGGCTGGCCGAAGAGGTGCGCCTCGCTGCAGCGCTGGGATGCACGCGCTGCGTGACGTGGATCTTGCCGGGCTCGAACACGCTTGACTTCTACCAACATTGGGACTTCGTGGTCCCGCGGCTACAGCGTGTGGCTGCTGTGCTGGCCGAGCACGGCCTGCGCCTTGGCATGGAGTTTATCGGCCCAGCTACGCTACGCGCCAGGTTCAAGTACGACTTCGTCCATACCATGGACGGGATGCGCGCACTCGCCGCTGTCGTAGGCGCACATACGCACAACGTCGGCTTGTTATTGGATTGCTTCCATTGGTATACCGCGCATGTAGCGGTGCGCGACCTCGAGCGCCTCGACCCGCGTGAGGTTGTGTATGTACACGTCAACGACGCAACTGCCGGGCGCGCCCCTGATGAACAAATAGACGGCGAGCGTCAGATGGTGGGTGCCAGCGGCGTAATCGACATTCGCGGCTTCCTAGCTGCGTTGCACAAGATCGGCTACGACGGCCCAATCACCGTCGAGCCGTTCAACCAAGCGATTCGCGCCATGTCGGTTGAGGAGGCGGTACTCGTCACCAGCGAGGCGCTGGACCGGGTGCTAAGTGATTGAATTTATGTGGTGTGGCCGGTGGAAATCGTGCTACGCAGAGTGAAATCTGCCTTTGGTGACCGGAGCCTGCAAAGCCAAACTTCGCCTCGAATGGCTCGCAAACTTGGTTGCTGAGCGGAGTTGCACTTGAATTTGCCGGATTTCGGTTGCGGTCTTACACTATGTCGAACGACAAACGAAACACGTGTCAGATCAGTGGGCGCGTAACTGGTATTGGGTCTCCTCCGATCCAAGGCCAGACGCGCAGCCAGTGATCCGAGCTCTAAACACAAAGGAGGGGACCTTCCATGATTTATAGACGCATTATTTCGATCTTTGTAAACGGAGCGCTCGCGATTGTGTTATGTGCTGGCGTTCAGCAGCCAGCACGGGTGAACGCGGCGCCATCCGCTCAGGTGTCGTCGCTCGACGACGTCAGGAAGGCGGTCGCCTTCGTTGTGGCGCAGGGCTCGTTCTGGGATCCACAAACTGCGGCGCAGGTCGCGGAAAACTGGACCGGCACAGCGTTCATCATTGATCCATCCGGGCTGGCAGTGACGAACAACCACGTAGTCGCCGGCGCAGCAATCCTCGAGGTCTACCTGGAGGGCGAAAAGGAACCCCGCAACGCCAAGGTGTTGGGCCGCTCGGAGTGTTCCGATCTCGCTGTGATTGATATAGACGGTGAGGATTTCGAGTACCTCGAGTGGTATGAGGGGACGCTGAAGGCCGGCTTACCGATCTATGCCGTCGGCTTTCCATTGGGCAATCCCGAACTGGATATTGAGGATGGCATCATCTCCAAGGCAAAGGCCAATGGCGACACACGCTGGTCATTCGTCAAGCAGGTGATCGAACATAGCGCAGCGACCAATCCCGGCAACTCCGGGGGGCCGATTGTGACAGCAGATGGCAAGGTCGTCGCCGTACACTTTGCTGGCTTCGACAAGGCTCGGCAATACTTTGCCATTGCACGCGATGAGGCGTTGCCGGTCATCAAGCAACTGGTGAAAGAAAAGGACGTGGACAGCATCGGCATCAACCCGCTGGCCGACATCCTGGAGCTGAACGGACAAAAGTTCGGTGGCATCTGGGTACAGGCCGTGCAGTCTGGCTCGCCGGCCGACGATACCGAGATCAAGCCGGGCGACCTGCTGATCGAGATGGAGGGCAAGCCGCTGGCCGAGAACGGCACGATGCGCGAGTTCTGCTCGATCATCCGCAGCCGCCGTTCCACCGATAGGATGACCATCAAGGTGCTCCGCCCCTCCACCGGCGAGCTGCTCGAAGGCCAGATCAACGGCCGTCCGCTCAAAGTGGTCGGCAAGGTGTCTACGACGGGTTCGCAACAACAGCAGGAGGATGTCCCCAGCGCCACATTGGAGATCGTGAACGAGTCGGGCAAGACCATCAGTGGCATCAACATCGTCACGCCGGATGCGACGGAATGGGGTAAGAATGTGTTGAGCAAGCCTGTGGCGCCAGGTAAGAGCACGACGATCGAGGGGATCCCTGCTGGCGTCTATGATGTCCGCGCTCTTGACGAAGAAGACAACTTCCTATCCGCTGTGTTCAGCGTGCAACTGGAGGGTGAAAATACCTGGACGATCTACCCGCGCTGGGCGAGCTGGCCGAAGAACGCCAAGGAGCTGTTCAAAGATGACTTTGCCGACAACAAGAACAAGTGGCCAGTCGGCTCCACCGATGCCTTCGACGTCACCTTGGCTGACGGGGTGATGACTATTCTGATCAAGCAAGAAAACTGGCTCAGCTGGCAAACCTATTCGCGCCAGCTATCCGGCCAGTTCATTGGTGAAGTCTTATGCCGCGTGAGCGGCGAAGATGCGGAGTGTGGCCTTGGGTTTGCTCTGGACAGCAAGAACTTGATCTGGTTCCGTGTGAACCCCGCCAAACAGGAATACTCTCTGCGTCTGGCCGAGAAGGGCCAATGGACGGAAGACCTGATCGCACCCAACAACTCGGTCTACATCTCACCGGTGGGTTGGAACCGCTACACGCTAGGCCGCATTGGCAAGAACCTCGTGCTCTACGTGAACGGCACGTTGATTGACGTGGTCGAGAGCAACAAGATCCCGCGCGGCAGGTTGATCTTCGGTGGATCGTCCAGCGAGACGACGGATATACAGGTTCAACTCGACGACTTCCTGGTATTCTCGGTACAGTAATGACGGCGCCTCATTGGCGTGGTTCGGCACAGGCTGCGAACATAGTAGCGTGCTTTTGAGGCGCAATTCGCGCTGGCCCTGCGCACTCCCGGGATGCGCAGGGCCAGCAACATGATCGTGGCCGCGCCGAAGATCAGCGGCTCGGGCCGGCTGCTCAGCGATTTGACCAGCAGCGCGAAGTGCGCCACGGCAACTGGCACAGCCAGATAGACCAACTTGTGCAACGACTTCCAGCGCTTGCCCAAGCGTGCCATCCAGCCGCGGGTAGAAGTAACTGCCAGCGGAATGAGGATGAGGAAAGCCAGGAAGCCGGCGATCACGTAGTACTTCTCGGCGATTGCTTCCCCGATGAGCCACAAGTCCAACCCGTAGTCCAGTACGGTGAAGATGGCCAGGTGCAACACGATGTACATGAAGCCATATAGCCCCAATGCACGCCGCACCTGGAGAGCCTGCCGGAAGCCGAAGACCGTGTTCAGTGGCGTGCAGGCCAACGACAGCACGAGCAACACCAACGCAGCTTTGCCGGTGCGCACGGTGACCTCCTGGATCGGGTTGGCGGTAAGGTTATAGCGATAATTGTCCAGGATGATGATGCCCAGCGGCGCGAGCGCGCCGATGTGCACCACTAACTGTAACCAGTTCGCCCTCAGCCAGCTCATGCCCCAGCCTGGAAGCTATCACAAAATAGCCGCTAGGTGGATGAAGGTCCGCGGGTAGGCGAAGGCATTGCCTTCGCCTACCCGGCCTTCGCCTACCCGCCTCTACAATTAGTAGTTTGCCTGCAAATCCATCCCGGTATATAGCTCAGCGACCTGTTCCGCATAGCCGTTGAACATTAGGGTAGGGCGCCGGCCGGATTCGCCGATGCGCCGCTCGGTGGCCTGCGACCAGCGCGGGTGTGGGCGCTGCGGGTTGACGTTCGAGTAGAAGCCGTATTCGTGCGGCGCGAGCATATTCCATAACGTCTTTGGCTGCTCGGCCGTCAGCTCGATCTTCACGATGGCCTTGATGCTCTTGAAGCCATACTTCCACGGCACGGCCAGGCGCAACGGCGCGCCGTTGGAATTTGGCAGTGGCTTGCCGTACAGGCCGGTCACCATCAACGTCAAGTGGTGCATCGCCTCGTCCAGTCGTAACCCCTCGGTGTAGGGCCAGGGATAGAGGCTGAACGGCCCCTGGTTGGGGTACTGCTTTGGATCGCGCAACGACTCGAAGCGCACGTACTTCGCCTCGGCCTTCGGTTGCACTTCTTTCAGTAGCTGATGCAAAGGGAAGCCGATCCACGGGATGACCATGGACCAGCCCTCGACGCAGCGTAGCCGGTAAATGCGCTCTTCTTGGTCGAACTTGCGGCGCAAGTCGTCTATGTCGTAGGTGCGCGGGTTACTCACCAGGCCGCCCACCGTCACTGTCCATGGCTCGGCTTTGAAGTTCGCTGCCAACCGGGCGACTCCCTCCTTGTCTTCGGTGAACTCGTAATAGTTGTTGTAGGTTGAGATCGTCTCGAATGAGTTGGCCGGATCGCCGAATTCATCGCGCTTGATTCCGAGGGTGTCGGCGGCTGCGTCTGTCGGCTCGGTTGGCGCGGCGGGCGCCGACCGGCCGGTGAGCGTCTCGCCGAGCTGGCCGCCGCAGGCCGTCAGCGCTATCGAACCGAGTACGATCGCGCCCAGTTGTGTGAATCGTCGCCGCGAGAGATACACGTGCTCCGGCGTGATTTCGGACGAACGAATTTTTTGCATATCCCGCCTCCGTGACATCGACGTTTATCGTATCGCCCGAACATTACAGCCGTCTGAGCCGCGCAGATGTGCAACGCGCTTCATCGGCACGCATTTCTACGAGCACCTCGCGCCCGGCGTATACGCTTTGTCGCGGAGGGCGTCCTGAAGCCGGTGTTACACTTCCTGCCCGATGCCCGATTCGCCTGCCTCGCCGTTCGATGAGTCCGCACTGTTGCGCCTGTTGCGCAAACACTTTGGGTTGACCGATTTTCGCAACGGACAGCGGGCGGCCATTGCGCATTTGCTGGCCGGACGGAATGCCCTGGTGGTGATGCCCACGGGCAGCGGTAAGTCGTTGATCTACCAGTTTTGCGCGATGGCGTTGCCGGGCACAGCCCTAGTGATTTCGCCGCTCATTGCGCTGATGAAGGACCAGGTAGATCGTCTGCGCACGATCGGCATCCCGGCAACTTTCATCAATAGCTCGCTCAGCACGCTGGAGCAGCAGCGCCGTATCGAGGGGCTGGCGCGCGGTGAGTGGCGGCTGGTTTACATCGCGCCGGAGCGCCTGCGCAGCGCCGCGTTCGTCAATGCCCTGCAACGCGTGCAAGTGTCGCTACTGGCGGTGGACGAGGCGCATTGCATCTCGCAGTGGGGGCATGACTTCCGCCCCGATTACCTGCGCATCGGCGCCATGCGCAGGGCGCTGCGCGATCCGGTCACCGTAGCGCTCACGGCGACTGCCACGCCAGAGGTGCAGGACGACATCATCGGCCAGCTCGGTTTGCCTGCAGTCGAGCGTGTGATCACCGGCTTCGCGCGCCCCAACCTCGTCTTTCACGTCCGCCTCACGTCGGACCTGCCGTCGAAGTATCGCGCCATCCGTAAAGTGCTCAGCGCAGTGCACGGCGCAGGGATCATCTACGTTGGCACGCGCCGCGAAGCTGAGGAGCTGGCCATGACGCTCGAGGCGGAACACAGCTTGCCGATCTGCGTCTATCACGGCGGCATGGAGCGCAGCCAGCGCACGCTCGCGCAGGATGCCTTTCTCGCCCAGGAAGATGCCATCATGATCGCCACGAACGCGTTCGGCATGGGCGTGGATCGCCCCGATGTGCGGTTCGTCGTGCACTACAACGTCCCTGGCACGCTCGAAGCCTACTACCAGGAGGCGGGTCGCGCCGGGCGCGATGGCAAGCCGGCGCAGTGCGTGCTGCTCTACGCACCCCAGGATCGCAACCTGCAGGAATGGTTTATCGAGAACGACGCACCCTCGCGAAACGAGCTGATACGACTGTACGAGGCGATTGCCTCGCGCGCGGAAGAGGGCTCGGCCCGGTTATCGCTCGATGACCTGTACCGCGCGACGCGCCTGTCCGAGGTAAAGCTGCGCGTTGGTCTGTCGCACCTGGAGCACGTCGGCGCACTGGAGACGTCACGCGAGGATGCCCAGATCATGCACTTCGCAGTGGGCGAATTGACCGACGATGCGTTGCGCCAGATCGAGGCCGACATCCGGCGCTGGCGAGCACACAAGCGCGCCCAGCTCGATAAGATGATTGCCTACGCCGAGACGACCACGCGCTGCCGGCAACAGATGCTCATCGAGCACTTTGGCGACACGAGTGAGGTGCGTGCGTGGCCGTGCTGCGACTTTCATGTGCGCGAGGCGCGCGGCGAACCGCATCCGCAATTCAAGTTGCCTACGGTCCTGCGCTTGCAGACCGAAGCGCAGCCGGAGAATCGGAACTCGGTGGACGTGACCGCACAATTGTTCGACGCCGGCATGAGTGTTCGGGAGGTGGCGGCGCAGCGCGGCCTGAGCCTGAGCACGGTGTACATGCATGCCGCGCAGCTCATCGCGGCCGGCCGGCTGGCGCTGCGCTGCGTAGTCAGCGAATCGGCCGAAGCGGAGATTCGTCGCGCGATCGCCCAGGTCAACTCGACGGAACGGTTGGCGCCGATCAAGGCGCTGTTGCCCGACACGATTGACTATGGCGAGATTCGCTGCGTGATGGCTCAGGCGGCGCAGGCGAAGTCCGGCGACAGTCCGGGCGCTCGCGACGGATGAGCGTGTGAAGTCACGCTGCTGCCCCCAGAGCCTGGGCCAGGATTTCCATTGTGTGCATCACCGGCAGCGGCCGGCCGGCACGCTTCAGGTGCGTTCGGATTTGCACCAGGCAGCCGATGTTGCCGGTGGCGACGGCTTCGGCGCCGGTGACCAGGATGCTGTGCGCTTTGCGTTCGCCCAACCTGTCGGCGATGTCGGGGTGCTCGATGTTGTATGTGCCGGCCGAGCCGCAGCAGATCTCACCTTCGGGGATTTCGACCAGCGTGAGGTTGGGGATAGCTTTCAACAACCGGCGCGGCGCGCCCCAGACGCCTTGCGCATGCGCCAAATGGCAGGCGTCGTGGTAAGCGACGCTCAGCGGCCGCGGCAGCGGGCGCATCTCGCGCGGGCCTAGCTCGTCGAGGAACTCGCTGACGTCCCTCACCCGATGCGCGAACGCGCGCGCAGCGTCTTCCAGCGGCGCGCCGCGAAAGAGCAGCTCATACTCCTTCATGGCCGACCCACAGCCGGCGGCGTTGGACACGACCGCGTCCACGTCGCGCGGGAAGGCTTGCAAGTTCTTCTCCGCGAGTCGGCGGGCGCCCTCGGCATCGCCGGTGTGCATGCCCAGCGCGCCGCAGCAGCCTTGGCCCTTGGGGATGACGACCTCCACGCCCTGGGCGGTCAGCGCCTGGATCGTCGCGCGATTGATCTGCGGAGCAAGCACCTGTTGCACGCAGCCGGCCAGCAACGCCACGCGCGCCCGGCGCGTTCCAATGGCCGGATACACGTCTGCCAGTGGCTCGCTCCTGGGCGGGATGTCGTCCGGTAGCAGGGTGAGCATCGCCGCGAGCTGGCCGGGCAATGCGCCCTTGAATGACCGCGCGAGCTTGCCGGTCATTGCCGCTGCGCGAAAGCGATCGGGGTAGGGCAGCGTCTCACGCACCAGCCGTCGCGCCAGGCGATCCATTGCCGGGCGCGTGCGCCGCGGCTCGGCATAGGCGCGGTAGGCGGTGATAAGTTCGCCATACTTCACGCCAGAGGGGCACGCCGTCACGCAGCCGACGCACCCCAGGCAGCGGTCGAGGTAGGGCGCAGCTTCCTCTGGCGTGAGCGAGCCTTGCAGCACGTCGCGCATCAGGATGATGCGCCCGCGCGGCGAATCCATCTCCTCGCCCAGCACTTTGTAGGTCGGGCAGGCGGCCAGGCAAAAGCCACAATGCACGCAGGCGGCGACGGCGTCGGCCATCGTTTGCCCGTTCGGGCCGAGCTTGTCAACGGGGATCGTGTGTTGCATCTGCCGGAGAGTTTACACGGGTCTTTAGGGTGCGGCTTGGCCGAATTTATTTTGGGGATCGAGCGCGCGTATAACGCGCTCGGCGAAAGGGTTGCTTGCGCGTCGGCCGATGCGTGGATCGCCAGGCGCGTTCAGCAAGATCAGGCCGGCCAGATCGAGCGACCTGAGCGTTGCGTCGAGTTCATCGAGCGCAGGGGTTGCGATCCAGGCTACGTTGCCGCCCACGCTGTAGCGCCGGCGCGCCGATGGGACGCGCGCATCCAGCGCAAGGATGCGGCCGGGCGTCAGCGGCACCTTGACGACCGGCACACCTTCGGCAACCCAGGCGAACTCGCGCGCGCTGCGCCAGAGCTGCGCTTCGGCATCGCCGGTGACAATTTCGCCGCCGCTGCACAGCGACCGAACGCGATCCATGCGCTGCGACAGGCCGGCGGCCAGCCCACCCACGCGGACGAGGATCGTCACCTCGTTGGCTGCGCCAATGACTAGATCAATCGCGTTGAGGTCGTAGGGGCAGTTGGTCAGCTTGGGTAGCAGCGCCAGGGCGGCATCGAGCGAGGCGCAATCCACGCGCAGCGTCGCGTAAGCCTCCGGCTTGGGGAAGACCTTGAACGTCACCTCCACTAGCGCGCCGAGTCGGCCCAGGCTGCCGACCATGAGCTTGGGATAGTCGAAGCCGGCAGCGTTCTTCACCACCTTGCCGCCGCCCTGGATCAAGTTGCCGTTGCCGTCAATGAAGCGCGCGCCGATGATGAAGTCGCGCACGCCGCCATAGCGGTAGCGCTCCGGCCCGCATGCATTCGCGGCGACGGTGCCGCCCAGCGTCGCGCCGCGTTCGGTCAGCAACGGGTCGAACGGCAGGTGCTGTCCATGCTCGGCCAGCAGGCCTTGCACTTCGGCCACTGGCGTGCCGGCCCAGGCCGTGATGATGAATTCGGTCGGCTGGTAGTCAACCACGCCGGCCAGCCGCCGCATGTCGAGCGTTGCGCGGTCGTTGGCCGGCGCGCGCAGCTTCGTCGTCGCGCCGCGCGGACGCACGCGGGCACTCGATTTGATCGTTGCTCGGAGTTCGCCGATGAGGTCAGTAGACATGGGATGTGGCGCTATCGCGGCGCGGCGTAGTCAACGACGAATACGTAGTTGCCAGACGCCGTATGACGGGCAATGCCGATGCCGATCTCACGATACTCTGGGGCGAGGATGGCTTGACGCTGTTGCTCGTCGTTCAGCCAGCTCACGAAGGCATCCTGCCAACGAGCGAAGAGTCCCCAGGTCTCCGCGCTGGCGGTGAAAGAATAGCCGGCGGCGTGTATGCGTTCGGCCGGCGCCGAGCCATCCGGCCCGAAGCGCGCCGCATCGCCCAGTGCGTTCAGCGTGTCTAGCGGGAGTCCAGCCAGGTATTCGGCTTGCTTCTGTGCAGCCCGTTCTAGCGCCGACGCGATGGTGTAGAGCGGCAGGTCGTAGCCGCGCCGCACCTGATTGTGTAGCCGGAGTAATGCCTGTCGAACGCCGGTGGTGTCGTCGGCAGCCGGCACCGGTAATCGCGTCGGCGTGGCCGTCGGCAACGGACGCGGCGTCGGCGTAGGTGTTGGCGTTGTGGTCGCTGTCGGCGTGAGCGTGGGCGCGACGGTAGGCGGCGCGGGGGTCGGCGTGGGCGCCGGACTGGTGGGGGCGGGCGCTGGCTGGCGTGGCATCCATGCCTGGCATCCGGCAATGAAAAGGGCCATCCCGATCAGGGCTGCGATGTGAGTGAATCGAAGCGTGCGCATGGCTTCCCTTCCTTAAATAGCAGTGTGAAGCAGTGTGCTCATGCAAGCTACTCCCGCGAGATCACGCCGGCCTGCTCCAAAGGATGCGCTCCGACCTGATGCAAGGAAGGCGCTTCGCTGCTGGGGAAGACTTTGCCGCGGTTGGCCAGCTCCAGCGGGTCTATCGCCTTGCGCAGCGCCCACATCGCGTCCATGTCGGTTTCGCTGAATTGGCGCGGCATGTATTGGCGCTTTTCCATCCCTACGCCGTGCTCGCCGGTGATCGAGCCGCCGAGCTGGATGCATAGGTCAATGATCTCGCTGGCCAGCTCTTCGGCGCGGTGCAGCGCGCCAGGCTCGCGGCCGTCGAACATGATCAGAGGGTGCAGGTTACCGTCGCCGGCGTGAAACACGTTTGCCACGCGAATGCCCCACTTGGCGCTGAGTTTCTCGATTTCGGCCAGCGCCTCGCCTAACCGACGGCGCGGCACCACACCGTCCTGCACGATGTAGTCGGGGCTGAGCCGGCCTACGGCGCTGAACGCGCTCTTGCGTCCCTTCCAGATCTTCATGCGCTCTTCGTCGTCGCGCGCGATTTTGACCAGGTAGGGCCGCGATGCGTCAATCACTTCCTTGAGGCGCGCCCATTCCGCTTCGACCTGCGCGCGCTCGCCTTCCAATTCGACGATGAGCAATGCGGCGGCGTCCAGCGGATAGCCGGGCTTCGCCGCAGCCTCGGCAGCCTGGATCGAAAGGTTGTCCATGATCTCCAATGCGCCGGGCAGCAAGCCGGATGCGATCACGCTGGAGACGGCGTCGCCGGCGGCTTCCAGGCTGCGATACGCGGCCAGCAGCGTGCGATAGGTCTCCGGCTTCGGCAGCAGCCGGACGGTGATCTCCAGCGCGATGCCGAACAGGCCCTCGCTGCCGACGAACAGGCCGGTGTAGTCCGCGTCCACGCTCTCCAGGCTGTCGCCGCCCAGTTCGGCCACTTCGCCGTCCGGCAGCACAACCTTCAGCCCGAGCACGTGGTTGCTGGTCATGCCGTATTTCAGGCAGTGCGCGCCGCCGCTGTTGAAGGCAACGTTGCCGCCGATGGTGCAAATCGGCTGGCTGGAGGGGTCGGGCGCGTAGAGCAAGCCGTGGGGTGCAGCGGCCTTGGTGATCTCGATGTTCACGACACCGGGCTCGACCACGGCGATGCGCTGTTGTGGGTCGAGTTTGAGGATGTGGTTCAGCCGATTGAGCGCCAGGACGACGCCTTCCTTTACCGGCAGCGCCCCGCCGCTCAGGCTGGTGCCGCTGCCGCGCGCGACGAACGGCACACCGAATTGGTAGCAGGCTGTCACCGCCTGGATCACCTCTTCCTGCGTTTCGGGGATCACGACGACGAGCGGACGTGCCTGGAAGGCAGTGAGTCCATCTGATTCGTAAGCGGCCAGCGCCGCCGGCGCGGTCAGCAGCCGATGCTCAGGGAATATCTTTTGCAGCGCAGAGAGGAAAGCGGCCTGGTTCATCGGAGAAAAGCATACATCGCCTCGTTGAAGGCGTCGGGCTGTTCAAGTGGGGTGAGGTGGCCGGCGTTGGGAATCACGACGAGCTTCGCGCCGTCAACCTCGCGCGCGATCAACTCGGAATCGCTGGGTGGTGAGATCACATCCTTCTCGCCGACGATGGCGAGCGTCTTTACCTGCACGCGGCGCAACCAGTCGGTCATATCCTTGCGCGCAGCCAGCGCCTCGAGCGTGGCGACGATGGTGTCGGGGTGAGTGCGCTCGATCATGTGGCGCACTTCGTTGCCGCAGCGTTCAATGTTCTCCGGCGCGAGCAGCCGGGGCAACATCTCGTCGGCGTAGGGTCGTGTGCCCTGTGCCTTGACCAGTTCGGCCTGCCGCTTTCGATTGGCTTTCGTCTCTGGTGTGTCGCCGGCAGCGCGTGTGTTCGAGAAGATCAACCGCCGTACGAGTTTGCGGGTGGCCAGCCGGCGCCAAATGGCCAGCGCGATGTAGCCGCCCATGGACAACCCGACGAAGTTGGCGCTCTTGATGTGTAGATGGTCGAGCAAGGCGACGATGTCGGCGGCAAAGGTGTCCACAGTGAGCGGCGTTGGCTCGGCCGGCTTTTTTAACTCGCTCGACGCGCCGAAGCCGCGCAGATCGGGTGCGATGCATCGGTAGCGTGTCGAGAAGTAGTCGAGTTGGTGCCGCCAGATGCTGTGGTCGAGCGGAAAGCCATGCAGGAAGACGACTACGCCGGTGGGATCGCTGCTGCTGCGATCCTCGTAGAACATGCGAAGGCCGTTGAGTTCTGCGTACATTTAGAATCGTCCCGCGATCTGTCCGACAGCGCCAGGCGCGCTCACACGGGTGGCTTGTCGGTCAGTTCGCTCATCGTATGGTGTCATTGCGTCCGGCGACCGAAGCAGACCAGAGCGCGATTTGGCGCATGGTCTTCGCGGCGCGCCTCGATCCAACATCGCTGGACTGGAGAAATTTTATCGTCGCCGTTGACGATGCGAAAGTCGTCGGCATCGCGCAGGTCAAGCCCTATGCCGATTGCCGCGAGTTGGGCAGCCTGATGGTCGAGCCGGCCTATCGCAAGCGGGGAATCGGTGGGCGGTTGATCGAAACGCTGCTGCGACGTGAGCGCGGCGAAGTCTATTTGTTGTGTGCCTCGACCCTGGCGCCGTATTACGCCAAATTCGGCTTCGTAGTCATTGATGGTCGTCAGGCGCCGGCAACGCTGCGCCGCAAGCTGCGTTTCGCTGCGCTCTTTCGTTTGGTCGGCGCGCGCGTGGTGGCCATGAAGCGCGCGGCGTGATTCAATGCGCCCGCCCCAGCAAGCTACGCGCTAATTCGCGCAGTGCGTGGCTGGCGGCGTTGTCCAGCCCGGTCTTGTCGAGTGCAGCCAGCGCGCGGGCGTAGGCTTCTTCGGCGGCCTGTTCGGCGTGCGCCCTGCCGCCGGCGGCCTCGATCATCTCGCGCATGGGTTGCACGGCGTCGCTGCTCAGCGCGCCGGCCTCCAGGTAGCCCTGGCGAATGCGCGCGTCGCGTTCGGCGGCGTAGAGCACCGGCAAGGTCTTTTTGCCATGCGCTAGGTCGCTATCGTGCTTGCCGGTGATGGCCGGATCGCCCCAGATGCCCAGCACGTCATCTTGCAACTGAAACGAAACGCCCAGCCAATGCCCGAAGTCGGCGAACGCCTGCGCGGTCGCGTCGTCTGCGCCGCCGAGCAGCGCGCCGATCTCGCAAGCGTTCGAGGTCAGCGCGGCCGTCTTGCCCTCGATCATGCGCAGATACTCATCGGCGGTCACGTCGCTGCGCGACTCGAAACTCAGGTCGAGGTGTTGGCCGATGGTCAGCCGAATGCACATCTGGTCGAAGGCGCGCATCGCGCGCACCACGCGCTCGGCCGACGCACCGTGCTCGGCCGAGCGCAACAATGCGAGGTGGGCAAACGCGAACATGGCGTCGCCAGCGTTGATCGCCTGTGCCTCGCCCCACAGCTTCCACAAAGTGGGGCGGCCCCGCCGTAGCTCATCGCGGTCTTCGATGTCGTCATGGATGAGCGAGAAGTTGTGCAGGAGTTCGACGCCCGCTGCGGCTGGGATAGCATGGCGGCAATCGCCCCCGCACGCTTCGCAGCACAGCAGCGTGAGCACCGGCCGTATGCGCTTGCCTGCCGGCGCGGATGCCGGCGCGCCGGCGCTATCGGTGAAGCCGAGGTGATAGTTCAACATCACGTTGAACTGCCGGGGCTGCACCGGCGCGTTGATTACAGCGCGCATCTCCGCTTCGATAAGGGGCACGTAGCGCTGGAAAGCCGCGCTGAGGGTGTTCACGACACTGGACATACACGCGCAACTTTAACCCAATTTGTCCCGCAGATACAACCCAATGCCGATCCACCCGGCAGCCAGCAGATAGCCGGCAAGCACGTCGGTGGGCCAATGCACACCCAGATACACACGCCCGAAGCCTACGCCGAGCATGAAGAGCGTCGCGCCGAGCGTCGCCGGTATGCGCAGGTGGGGATGTGACGCGCTCAGCGCAGCGAGGGCAATGAGCGCAATCATCGCCGCGCCGGCATGGCCGCTTGGATATGAGAAGCGTTGGAAGTCGGCCTGCAGTTCAGGCAAGCCGTGCGGAATATAGTCCACGCTTGGCCGCATGCGTCCAGTGGTGATGCGCATCGCGATGTTGCTGATCAACGCGCCGAAGTAGGCGGTCAATGGCCAGGTTGCGCTCGTGATTTGCGCGATGTCGAAAGCTGCGCGACGTTTGCGCCGCTGCGCCAGATTGACGCTGCTGGCAAAAGCGCACATCAGCAACGCTGGGATAGCGGAGCTGATGAAGGTCAGCTACCAGATCACGCGCGTCAGCGTATCGCTGCGCATAGTCAACGCCCAACGCACCAGCGCCCATTCCCCAGGCAAAGGGCCGGTGACCACGACGAGTGCCGTGAGTATGGCGAGCGCGAAGAACGATGCGAGCGCGACGAACGCCCAGCGCGAGTGCATGGATGCGACAATGCTACACTGTATCGCCCTCATGGTCACGACATTTCGACTCGACACGAATGGCCCAACCGACGACAACAGCATCGTCTTGTTCGGCAAGCATGCCTCGCTTGGCGAAGCGTCCGGCCAGTTGCCCGACGGGGCCTACACCACCTTTCGCACCTACGAGGGCAGCCGCGTGCTGCGGTTGCGCCAGCATATACAGCGGCTGGAGAAGTCGGTTGCGTTGCTCGGCAATCCTGCCAATCTCGACGAGGCCGCGACGCGTCGGGCTGTGGCGCATGCCCTGCGCGCGACCGGCTATCCCGAATCGCGCTTCCGGCTGACCTTTGCGCCGCCGATGCTGTTTGTCAGCATCGAGCCGTTCACGCCCTACCCACCGTCGCTCTACGAATCCGGCGTCTGGTGCGTGAGCGTGTTGCTCCATCGCGACAACCCGCACGCCAAGAGCACGACGTTCATCGCCTCGGCTGCGGATGCCTATCGCGCGTTGCCTGCTGGCGCACATGAGGGCCTGATGATCGGCGAGGATGGCGCCGTGCTGGAAGGGCTGAGCAGCAACTTCTTTGCAGTCATGCCCTCGGCTGCTGCGACGGGGGCTCCGTGCGTGCTGCGCACCGAAGAGGCGCGCGTCCTGGCCGGCGTGACGCGCGCGCTGGTGTTAGAGGTCGCTCGTGAGGTACTGCCGGTGGTAACCGAGGCGGTGGCCTATAGCGACCTGCCACAGGTGCGCGAGTGTTTCATCACCAGCGTCTCGCGCGAGATTCTACCCGTGGTGAAGGTGGATCAGCTCACCATCGGTGATGGCTTCCCCGGACCGATTACCCGCGCGTTGATGCAACGCTTCCGCGCGCTGGTGGAGCGCGAAGCCGAACCCCTGCTGTAACGGATCATGTCCACTTCGACCGCTGCGCCGGCAGGGAGCGCATCGCGACCGACAATCCGCCTGGCGCCGGCCATTGCTTCGCTGGTGCTGCTGCGCGGGGCGATGGACGCTGCCTATCGCGCGCCGCTGCCGTTTCTCGTTTACATCGCTGCAGCCTTTGGCGCCGATCCGGTGCAGGCCGGCTGGCTGGCCGTTGCGCTTAGCGCTGCTGGCCTGGTCGCGCCGATCGTCGGCCCGCTGGAGGGCCGGCTGGGCCGCCGAATGACGACGATCGTCGCGTCCGGCGCGTTTATCGGTGTGTGCATGATCATGCCCTTCGCGCCGAGCTACTCGGCGGTCTTGTCGCTCTATTTGGCTTTGGGTGTGGCCAAGGCGCTGTTCACGCCTCAGGTGCAGGCGTTCATCGGCGATTCCGTGCCCTATGAGCGGCGCGGCACTGCCATCGGCTTCGTCGAACTATCCTGGGCGCTGGGCTGGATCGTCGGCGTGCCGGTCTTCGGCTTTCTGATCGAACGTGCGACCTGGTGGGCGCCGTTCATCGCCTTCGGCCTGGCCAGCATGGCCGGATTGGCGCTGGTGTTGCGTTTCGCGATTGTGCGTGATGCGACCCCGTATGTGCGAGCAACGCCTCGGTTCGACCTGGGCAGCGTGCGGCGTGTGTGGACGACGCCGGCGGCGGTGCTGGTATTGGCTTTTGGGCTGTTGATCTCTTTCTCCTCGCAACTGGCCACGCTCACCTACGCGCCATGGCTCATTGCGCAGTTCGGCTTGACGCCGGCACAGCTCGGATTGATATCCATCGTGCTTGGTGTGGCCGATGTCGTCGCCGAGGTCGGCGTGATCGTTCTGGTGGATCGCATCGGCAAGCGACGCTCGGTGCTTGCGGCGACGACGCTTTATGCGGCTGCCTTCATCTTGGTGATCGCATTCAGCAGAAGCCTAGGACCGCTGATGGTGGCGCTCTTCCTCGTGTTCTTGACTTTCGAATACGCTCTGGTGGCGTCACTCGCCGTGGCGAGCGAGGCGACGCCTGGTGCGCGCGCTGCAATGGGCGGCTTCGTCGTCGCGACGCACTCGATCGGCCGTATCGTCGCTTCGCTGATCGCCCTGCCGTTGTTCGGCCTGGCCGGGCTGGGTGGCGTCATGACTGTGGCGGCCGTCTCCACTGTGCTGGCCGTCGGCGCTTTCTGGTTTGTGCAAGTGAGGGAGAAGGCTTCATCGCAGCCATGACGCAGCAGCAAGGGGCGCTCGTGAGCGTCGTCATTCCCTGCTACAACGCCGGCCGCTGGCTACGCGAGGCTATCGAAAGCGCCTTGGGACAGACTCATCGTCCGATCGAGGTGATCGTCGTTGATGATGGCTCGACCGATGACAGCGTGGCCATCCTGCATAGCTATAGTGACCGGATTCGCTGTGCGCAACAGCCACATGCCAACGGCAATCGCGCGCGCAATGCCGGCGTGTCGCTTGCGCGGGGTAGATTCCTCCAATTCTTGGATGCCGACGATTACATGCTGCCGGGAAAGGTCGCCGCTCAGGTTGCGCTGTTGGAGGCGACAGATGCCGATGCGGTCTATTGCGATTACGCCATGCTCACGTATCGAGATAGCGCGCCGTGTCTGGGACCGTTCAGAACGACCAATGTGCAGCCGGATTTGCTCACGGCGTTGCTGCGAGGATGTTGGATTCCGGTGCATGCGCTGCTGTGGCGTCGCGAAGTGATCGAAGCGTTGGGTGGGTGGGATGAGACGTTCTTTGCGGCGCAGGATTACGACCTGATGTTGCGCGCGGCGCTGCAGGGCTTGCGCTTATGCTATCAATCCGGTCCTGGGGTAGTGGTGCGTCGCTACGGCAACGTCACCGTCTCGACGTCCGATCCGCTCCGTCGGTTGCAGCATCGCACGCGTGCGCTGGAGAAGATCGAGCGGCGACTGGCCCAGGATCAGCGGCTATACAAAAGATACGCGCCCGAACTGGCGCGTGCCTACTTCCGCACGGCGCGCGAGCTATATCCGCTGGATCACCGTGCTGCTGCGCAGCTCAGCGCCCGCAGCCTTTCCCTCGATCCGGCCTTTGCGCCGCATCGTTCGTTGGCCTACGACGCTGCGTTCAGTTTGCTGGGGTTTGTGCCGACCGAGGCGCTTGCGCAAGTCTGGCGGCGGGTCAGGCGCGTGCCGAGCCAGATCAAGGTGTGGTTGAACGGATCTCGGCAGCGTTGACGGTCGTCTGGCTGCTGAAGAAGCGCTCACGCAGCTCGGCGATGCGCGCACGAACGGGGATGATCACCTGCGAGCCATCGGGCGTCGTCGCGAACTCGGTGTAGCGCTGGTCGAGCACCTCGGACTTGATCTTGTCGCGTTCGAGGTTCTGCGCGAGCACGGCCAACTGCTGCATCTGGTCGAGCGTCATGTCGGTCTTGATCGAGGAACTGAGTTCGCGCAGCATGTCCGGCGCGCTGGCGATGAGCAGCGCCAACGTTTGCGGATTCTTGAGCTTCTCGCGCACCGCCAGGATCACGTGCTGTTGGCGGCGGGCGCGGTCGAAGTCGCCGTTGCGCGAGTGGCGTGTGCGCGCATACTTCAGCGCGGTGGCACCGTCCATCGTTTGCAGCCCGGCCGGTAGCGAGAACACCTCCACGCCGTAATCTTCGGTCGGATATTCGGGATCGTAGATCGGCTCGGGCACGTCAATTGTGATGCCGCCAATGCGGTCTATGAAGTTTTCGAAGGCGGTGAAGTTGAGACGCACGACGAAGTGGATCGGGATGCCCAGGAAGTTCTCGACCGTCTTGCGGGCCAGGGCAATGCCGCCGCCAGGGTAGTCATAGGCGTCGCCCAAGAAGTTCGCCTGGTTGATGCGATAGTTCGGCTGACCGAAGTCCCCCGGGATCGGCACCCAGATGTCGCGAGGGATAGATAGGATGCCGGCTTCCATCGTCATCGGATCGAGCGTGAACACGATCATGGTGTCGGTGCGATAGGCGCGCTCGCTTTCGCCGGCGCGCTGGTCAATGCCTAACAGCAAGATGTTCACACGCTCTTTGCCGTCCCAGGCCTTCGGCAACACGATGATCTCGTCTTGCGAAGCGCTGGGCGTGGCGATACTAACCGGCCGAGGTTGACTGAGGATCTCCGGCAAAATGGGCAGTTCGTTGGCGAAGTATTCGTAGGCGCGCTGGTAAGCGTAAAAGCTTGCGCCGATCGCGGTTGCGATCAGGCCGAAGACGATGAATCCAATGACGAAGGGTTTACGTAGCATCGTTCGCTGTCCGAATCAATATACCATCCTTGCCTGAGCCGGTTGTATGCGCCCCCCTTGCGCCGGGCAGGTGAATCCTCTACGATGCGTGCCTATGTCCGAAGTGTCGCAACCGAACTCCCCGCTGGTCGTGTGTTACGGCGATTTAGTGACTGATCTGGTGATGGCCGTCGAGCGCTTGCCGATTGAGCCTGAGCGCGTGCAAAGCGTTCACACCATCAGCGTCGAGCCGGGCGGCGCCGGCAACTTCCTCATCACCGCTGCGCGCCTGGGCGCGCGTGCCGTCGCCTTTGGCGCAGTCGGCGAGGATGCCTACGGCCAGGCCGTGTATGACATGCTGCAGGCCGAAGGTGTGGATGTGAGCTATGCACAACGCGGCGCCGGCAGCGTGAACGTGGTCGTGCTGGTGATCGTGGACGACGCCGGCCAACACGTCTTTCTCGTCCGCGATGGGGTGGGTGCTCCGTTCGTGCTGGATGCGCGTTCGGTCGCATTGATTCAGAGCGCCGATCTGTTCTTCATGCCGGGCTACGCACTGCACGAGTGGCGCGTGGCTGGTTCTGCCGTCGAAGCGACGCACCTCGCGGCCGAAGCCGGCGTGCCGGTGATGAACGATCTTGGCCCGATCGTCTCCGAAGCCAGCGCGCGTGAGGCGGCGCTGGAGATTGTCCGGCTGAGCGAGGTGAGCTTGTTGACCGCGGACGAAGCGATGCGCTTCACCGGAGAACGCACCGAGGCTGGCGCAGCGCGGTGGATGCTGGCACAAGGGACGCGTCACGTCGTCATCAAGCGAGGTAGCGCAGGATGCATCGTCTTCACAGTGGACGGCGAATACGTCGTCCCGGGCATCCCCGTGCCGGCGCGCGATACGACTGCTGCAGGCGATGCCTTCGCGGCCGGTTTTGCCGTGGCATGGTTGAAGCATCGCAATGTGCGCAGCGCTGCTGAGTTCGCCAATTGCGTCGGCGCGGCGAAGGTGCAAAAGCTCGGCAGCGGCCGGCAATGCCCGACAGCGGCGGAGGTCGCAGCCGTCTGCGCCGGTATGACCTCATACTTTTCTTAGCAATCAGATAAAGTTTCCATATCCTTCACAGGAACTAGACTGCTCGACAATAAACGAACAAACAGCAAGGTAAGCAATGATGAAGATCAACTTTCGCAAAGGTGTCATCGGTTTGACAATGCTCGGCCTCGTAGGTGCCAGCTTGGCCTTGACCTCACCTACACAGGCCCAGTCCACTTTGGGTAAGATTTATGGTGTGGCCTTCGTTGACGCTAACGGCAACGGCAGGCGCGATCCGGGCGAGCAGACAACTTTCGGCCGCTTCAAAATCACCAACATCGGCAACTTCTGGATATGCGGCTATACGGGCAATGACGATACTTATGGGGTCACCGTCGAGCCCGGCACATACTACGTAATGCCAATCGCCGGACCCAATCAATACACGTCGGCGCCGGTTATTCGCGTTGAAGTGAAAGGGCCCGGTGCAGCGGTAATCGCCAATTTGCCCTTGGTGCGACAGCCTGGTTTAGCGGCCGAGAACTGCGGCGCGTATGCACCTAAGCGCACGGCTCGTGTGCCATGGGGCATCCCTGAAACGGCGGTTGCGAACGGCTTGACCACGCTCGCGCAGGCGATTGACGCCGCCGGCCTGTTCAACACGCTGAGTGGCCCTGGACCATTCACGGTGTTTGCGCCGAACAATTCGGCTTTCGCCAAGTTCACCGAAGAGGAGTTGGCTGCTATCCTGAAAGACAAAGCGCTGCTTATCCCAGTGCTGACGTATCATGTTGTGCCGGGCAAGGTGTCAGCCAACACCGTGGTGAATTTGACCGAGCTGACCACGGTGAACGGCAAGACGTTGAAAGTGCAGGTCAAGGGCGACGAAGTCTACATCAACAACGCGCGCGTGCTCGCCACAGATGTGACCGCTGCCAACGGCATCGTCCATGTGATTGACACGGTGCTCGTCCCCTAAACGTCTGCGTGGTTCTGTGGCTGGCGTATCTGAGGTCAGACCGCTCCGGAGCGGTCTGACCTTTTCATTTAATCCACGCTTATCCGATAGTTATCCGACGCTTAAAGCGCGTTCCCTAGCATAAGCAACCGTACGCTTCGGCGCACACACGAGAGGAGAGTCACCGGTGAGCTTGCTAGAAGTGCACGATTTGCGCTTGGTCTACCCCAACGGCCACGAGGCGTTGCGGCAAGTCAGTTTCGAGGCTGAAGCGGGCGAGATCATTGCCCTCATCGGTCGTTCCGGCGCGGGTAAGTCCACATTGCTGCGCTGCATCAACGGGCTGGAACGACCGACCGAAGGAGAAGTAGTGGTAGACGGCGAAGCGATCACGCGCATGAATGAGCGCCAACTACGCGAGGTGCGGCGCCGTATCGGCTTCATCTGGCAAGAGCACAACCTGGTGGAACGTTTGCCGGTGTTAACCAACGTGCTCACCGGCCGGCTGGGATACAAGTCTGGGCTAGGCGGCTTGCTTGGCTATTTCGATCGCGACGAGCGCGAAGTGGCCGTGCGCAGCCTGGAGCGTGTGAACCTGCTCCATCGTGCGAAACAGCGCGCCGATCGCCTCTCCGGTGGTGAAAAGCAACGCGCCTCTATCGCACGGGCACTCACGCAGCAACCACGCATCATCCTTGCCGATGAACCAGTCGCCAGCCTTGATCCAGAACTGGCCGTGCAGGTGATGAGCGATCTGGCCCGCGTAGCGCGTGAGGATGGCGCATTGGCTTTGATCAGTATCCATCAAGTCGAGCTGGCCAAAGCGTTCGTGGATCGTGTGATCGGCCTGGCGCAGGGTGTTGTGGTCTTTGATGGGCCGACTGGCCGGCTCGATCAGGATGTGATGGACCGGGTGTATCGCTTTGACAAGGCGCTTGCTTGAAGAGATTCTCGATGGCTCAAGAATTACCACTCGCCAAGGCCGACGCCACTGGCGCGAAGCCTCAACGCCCAGCAGCACGCGAGGACTTGCTGCGTCCATTCCCAAAGATCACCGTGCGCGGTCTGATCATCGCGGTGGCCGTGTGCGTCGTCTACTGGTGGGGCGTGCAAGGCACCAACGCACGTCCCTCGGAATTGGTCGAAGGCATTCCGAACATCGTCAACTTCTTAGTGCGGCTGATGCCGCCGAATTTCGACGTGCAGCCGGTCGCACGTTTGCCGTTCACGATTACCCTGCCGTTTACGATCAACCTGGGCATTGCTACGCCGGCGGAGGAAACGGAGATTGATCTAGAGGAGATCGCCCGCCAACTCGAGGCGATTCAGGCAGATCCCTCGAACGCTCCTCTCGATCTCGGCTTGGTCGGTGGGGAATCCGAGGCGCATAGCGATTTGCCTTTCTTCTCGTGGCAGCCGTCACAGATTACGCATCTATATCTGCCCGGCGTCGTGCCCTACGTAATCGAGACGATCCAAATCGCCATCATCGGCACGACGCTCTCTATCTTGCTCTCGATCCCGTTCGGCTTGTTGGCCGCGCGTAACATTTCGCCGCATCCAGTGGTGTACCAGACGACTCGCCTGGTGATGAACGCAATTCGCGCCGTGCCGGAGCTCATCTTCGCGCTGGTATTCGTGGCAGCAGTAGGCCTTGGTCCGTTCGCCGGCGTGTTAGCCCTGGCTATCGGCGCAATCGGATTCATGGCGAAGCTGTATGCCGAGTCCATCGAGCAGATTGACCCACAGCAAGTGATGGCGCTGCGTGCGACGGGTGCTTCGGGCTTACAAGTGTTCGGCTTTAGCGTCATCCCGCAGGTGCTACCGCTGGCAGCGGCCTACTCGTTGCAACTTTTTGAGCACAACGTGCGCGCGGCTACCATCCTTGGCCTGGTCGGCGCCGGCGGCGTGGGTTTCATCCTGCAGAAGTACATGGCGCTGTTCCAGTATCGCGAGTTGATGGGGGCGGTGATCATCCTGATCATTGCAGTAACCATCATTGATCGTACGAGCGACCGCATCCGCAAGAGAATCATCTGAGCGACCTACTTTTAGAGAAAGGAGTGTGCAGACATGAATCGTAGATCATTCATTCGTGGCACGGGTGCCTTGGCGGCAGCCGGTGCCCTAGCCGGCCTGTCTGGTGCGCCGGTCTTTGCACGCCAGCCTGAGCAGCGCGAGGGCTGGCCGACCAAGTTCACCATCGGTATCTATCCTGATGACGACGCAGCGAAAGCCATCGCGGCCAACGAATCGCTGCGGGCGTATCTGGAGCAGCAGCTCGCGATCCCTGTCGAACTCTTCACCGCTACTAGCTACAGCGCGATCGTTGAGGCGCTGCGCGCCAAGCGCATTGACGCGATAGAGGTCGGCCCGTTCGCCCATGTTTTGGCTGTGCAGGAAGCGAAGGCGGAGCCACTAGCCGTCGCGCTCTATCCACGCATCCCGCGCGGCGGTGTCGCGCGGGTAGACCCGCAACTCGTGCCCTACTACCAGAGTGTCATCTTCACCAAGAAAGGCTCCGGCATCTCATCCCTTGCCGACCTCAAGGGTAAGACGTTCGCCTTCACCGATCCTGCCTCGGCGTCGGGACACTTGATGCCCAAGACGCTTCTGCTGCAGAAGGGCATTAACCCCGATAAAGACCTTAAGACGGTTTTCGCAGGTAACCACCCAGCCGCCGTGCTAGCTGTCTGGAATGACAAGGTGGCTGCCGGGGCGACCTTCGAGGAGAACCTCTACCTGCTGGCTAATAGCGGCCAGGTGGACACCTGTGGCTTTGCAGATGGCATCAACCGCCAGCGCACCGACATCGAAGTGCGCCTGCGCTACAACGCCTGCAGAGAGGGTCAGCTCGTCATCATCGCCTTCACACCCCCCATCCCGAACACGCCCTTCGCCGTCCGCCCGGACCTGCCAGCTTCGTTTAAGCAAGCGGTGCGTACAGCGCTGCTCAAGCTGAAGGAAGATCCGGCGCTTGTGGCCAAGCACCAACGTTACTACGAGGACCCAACGGCGCGTCTCAAGTTGAAGAAGTTGGATGACTTCTACAACATCTTGCGAGCCGCGGCACAATTCCTCAAGCTCGACCTGACTAAGATGCGCTAGCCACCGCGCATGCTCTTGTTTTGAGCCTCAGCCGCACTTACAACGCGGCTGAGGCTTTTGTCGCCTACACTGCTTAGTCGGGATGCTACCTGATATATACTCTGTCAACAGCAACGCATGTTGATCTTTCGCGCGCGGTCACAATCTCGTGGCTATGGCGGGTGGCACAGCAAGCTCTGAGAGGATTCAAAAGAGATCGTAGGGCATGGCACAGGTTCAGCCTCTCATTCCCGTGCAGGTGGGAATCCAGTCAAATCAAGGTTGACAAATTGTTAGCCTCCTGCGAGATCGCTTGGTCAGATAAGTCAGAACATTCATCAAGGGAGATATGTCGAATGCTTAAGCCTAACGTGTTATTCCTATGCACTGGTAACTCGGCTCGCAGCCAAATGGCTGAGGCCTTTTTGCGCTATTATGCTAGCGACTTGTTCAACGCCTACAGCGCGGGAATAGAACCGAAGGGCATGAACCGGTTCACCGTCCAGGTGATGAATGAGATTGGCATCAGCGTTGAAGGGCAATACTCTAAGAGCCTACGCGAGTATCTCGGCAGGGAACTCTTCGCCTACCTCATCACCGTATGCGCCGATGCCGAAGCACGCTGCCCATCGGTGTGGCCGGGGGTGCAATATCGGCTGCATTGGCAGTTCGATGACCCCGCTGCCTTCGAAGGCACCGAAGAGGAGAAGCTGGCCAAGTTCCGTGAGGTGCGCGAGCAGATCAAGGCTGCTGTCGAAGCATTCGTCGCGCAGGAACGGAACAAGTATGGCACAGCGGCAGCTTCTCGGCGATAGCTGACATCATTGACAACGCATCTGGCCGAGTTCGTTAGCTGTTTTCTTTGTCGTCTCCGTCGTCTCGGCACAGTCATCAGCGACTGCGCAGGCAACGGAACAGTGACACTGCCAGGCAACTGGGCTTGCGCCGGGCTTTGCCCTTTTGACGATGGTGTATGCGCTGAGCGTCCCCTTCACAAGACTTAAGTTTTCGTGCGACGGGCAAGTGCATACCCATCTGCACCGACGGATTTTGGCGTCACCCGACCCACCGTATGAATATGCACCCTAAAACCATGCGCGCAGCGGACTTCGTCGCGCAACTCCAACCCTACGTAGATAAGCAACTCGTTTTCGAAAGCGACGGTCGGCGCATCCAGCCTGGTTATCACGTCACAGAAATCAAGGCGGCCAATTTTCGCTCGCTTGATTGCGGCGCGCGCCCGCAGCAGTGGGAAGAAGTGATCGTGCAGCTCTGGGATGTGGCCGATGTGCCTGAACAAGGCTACATGCCCGTGCGTAAATTCCTCGGCATATGGCGCAAGGTGGAAAGCGACGTTGGCTTGAACGGCGAGGCCGAGGTCAAGTTCGAATGGGGTGATGCCGTCAACCCTGCCGTGCACTACATCTTCGCTTCAATGTGCGTCGAGGACGACGCGCTGATCGTCTCGGTCGAGCCGGTGCGCGCTACGTGCAAGCCGCGCGATGACTGGTGGCTGGTACAAGGCGGCGCAGCAGCCTGTTGTGCGCCGAAGAACCAGATCGTCGGGCTTGACGAAATTGGGGCCTGATCTATCGGCCAGCGCTGGCGCGCCGGCGTCGAGGGCAAATAGTCGAAAAATCACCTGTAGAGACGCGCCAGGGCGCGTCTCTCGGTTATTTGAAACTCGGCGCGATACGTTTATGGGATGTGGCCGGAGATGGGGTGAGCTGCCGACGTCACACTCGATTGACTATTGGGAGAGCATCTGTCGGAATATCAGAAACTACAGTTCGGTCGGTAAAGAGGTCGAGACGGATTTATCGCTAAAATTGAGGTCTGCTGATTGACTATCAACCGACCCTGATAACCCCATGACAAAGGCGCTTACTAACGGTCAAGGCGCGATGCTCGAGACACGCCAGCCGATCTACGTGGTAGGTCACAAAAACCCGGACACGGATGCCGTCGCGTCGGCCATTGGCTACGCCTGGCTGCTGCGTGAGCGCGATGGGATGGAGACGGTCGCTGCGCGCGCCGGCTCGGTGAATGCGCAGACGCGATTTGCGTTGGATTACTTCGTTGCGCCAACGCCGATGCTCTTGGAAGATGCTTCGCCACGCTTCGAGGCTATCACCAACTGTATCGAACCGCTGACGCCGGATACGCCACTCTCGGCGGCCTGGCAACTCTCGGCCAAGACGCATCGTGCTGCGCCGATCGTCGAAGCCGACGGCACGCCGGTCGGCCTGGTCACCGGCCAGTCGGTGTTCGGTTACCTGTCGCAACGGTTGGACATGACCTATGCCGTGTTCGGCAAATTGATCGCCATTCCCTGCGGCGAGGCGTGCGATACCGATGTGCCGAAGTTCGCACTGACCGATCGCATCAGCGACCACCGCGAGCGCGTGATGCGCACCCAGCGCGATGACTTCTGGGTAGTAGATGGCGATGGCAAATACGCCGGCATCTGTACGCGTGCTGACATGCTGCACCCGCCGCGCGTGAAGCTGGTGCTGGTAGATCACAACGAACCTGGGCAGGCGGTGAACGGCCTGGCCGAGGCTGAATTGGTGGAGGTGCTCGACCATCATCGGCTGGGCACGATCAACACCAACATGCCGATTTCCTTTCATGTAGATGTCGTCGGCTCGTGCTCGACGTTGGTCGCTGAGCGCGCCCGGATCGCGCGGCTGACGCCGCCGAAGGAAGTGGCCGGCATGTTGCTATCCGGTCTGCTGAGCGACACGCTGGCCTTTAAGTCGCCAACCACGACTACGCGTGACCGTGGCTCGGCTGCCTGGCTAGCCTGGCACGCCTTCGGCATGGACGACGCCGAACGCAAGATGAACGAGTTCGCCGACGCCCTGTTGCAGGCCGGCGCAGACGTGAGCGGTCGCTCGGCGCAGGACATGGTGCAAGCCGACCTCAAACTGTTCGAGTCTGGCCCGGTCAAGTTCGGCGTGGCTCAGGTGGAAGTCACAAGCTTCAACGCCATCCTGCCACGCATGGACGAGATTCGTGCTGCACTGAAAGCGTTGCAAGAGCAGCGCAGCCTGGATTTCGTTGCGTTGATGATCACCGACATCGTCGAGAACAATAGCCTGCTGGCCGGCGTGGGCGAGACGCGCTTCTTCGAACGCCTTCCGTTCTCGCGCAAGGCTGACGGCGTCTGGGACATGCCTGGGGTAGTCTCGCGCAAGAAGCAGTTGTTGCCGACGCTGCTCGGCATGCTCCAAGGCTGAACGAATTGGGAGTGGAGTGTGGCATTGAGAAAGGTTTTAGCACCTCTGCGCTGGGTCATCGTAGTGTGCGTCATATTGACCCTTCTCGATTCTCGATGCTCAATTTTCAATTCCCATGCCCTGGTCGAGCCTTTCGATCCGGCTTTCATCATCACAGACGAAGAATTCAACGACTCAGGCGCGATGTCGTGCGAGCAGATCCAGGCTTTTCTGAATGAGCGGCGCGGCATCCTAAAGAGCTACACCGTGGATGGCCAAACGGCGGCCCAGATCATCTGCGACAACGCCGCCCGCTTTGGCATCAACCCGCGCCTGTTGCTGGTAATGATGCAGAAAGAGATGGCGCTGCTGACCAACCCTGCGCCGAGCACAGGAGCGCTGGATTGGGCGATGGGCTGCGGGCCGGGCTGGAACAGCACCAAGGGATTTGCGGTCAACGTCGAGTGCGGCGCACGCACGCTGCGGCGTAACTTCGACCGGCCGGGGCTGGGCCAGGAGACGATTGACGGCGTCACGCCGGTCAATCGTGCTACGCTGGCGCTGTATCGCTATACGCGCCATGTCAACGGTAACCGTGACTTTTGGACGATCTGGACCGGCTACTTCCCGCAGAGCATAGCCGGTAGTGCACCGCTGGAGATCTATGTGGACAGCCGCGACGTCGAGCTGTCGCCGCCGATGCGAGACGAGCCAACCTGCCGCAGCGGTTGGGCCGTGGGCAGCAAGGGACGCAATGGACATCACCTGGCTACGCTGAATGTGGCTATACCCGGCGAGTCCAACAACAAAGTGATCTGGCGGCCGTATTTGCCGTTCGAGGGCGCCTATCGCGTATTTGTCTTCATCCCCGATCGCGCGGCTATCCCCTGGCCATGTGGGCCGACTACCGCTCGGCTCGACACGATCCATGCGCGCTACGCGATCAAGCACCGCGACGGTATGACCAGCTACGCCATCAATCAAGCGCCGATTCACGGTGGCTGGGTGGAGCTGGGGTCATATTACTTTGCGGCCGGCTCGGAAGGCTACGTCGTGCTCGATGATGTGACCGGCGAGCCGAGCAGCACGCGCTGGGTGAGCATAGACGACATGAAGTTTGTTTGGTTGCATCCGTGAACGTGGCTGCTAGAAAGACGCGGGACGACCATCCCGGTGCAATACCGCCTGCCCGATGGGGTATTTCCGGATAGGCGCTTAGCGCGACTTGAACCAGCAGTTGGTATAAGCGCGTCAGAAGTTGCGCGAGCAGGACGATTGCGACGACCGAATCACGGAGAGTCCGGTCACCCACGACCAAAGAAGAATTCTATCTAAAAGGCCGGCGCGCACTTGCCGGCTGGTGAGGAACACGCTATGCTCGACGCAGTATGACGAATCCCTGGTTCGATGAAGACGGCAGGCTGATCAAACGGCCGCTCGGCAAGACCGGCCTGCTGGTCACTCCGATTTGTGTCGGCTGCGCTCCGCTCGGCAACATGCCGGAGACGTTTGCCTACGAAGTCGCTGAGGAACAGGCGCTGGCCACCGTGCGCGCGACTTTCAGTGGCCCGATCAATTTCCTAGACACAGCGTATTCCTACGGCGATGGTGAAAGCGAGCGCCGCATCGGCTTGGTGTTGAAGGAATTGGGTGGGCACATGCCGGATGGCTATGTGCTTGCTACCAAGGCCGACCGCAACTTACAGACCGGCGAGTTCACCGGTGCGCAGATGCGCCGCTCGGTAGAGCGCAGCCTGCGGCTGTTGGGCCTGCAGAAGCTCCAGCTTGTCCATCTGCATGACCCCGAACACACCACCTTCGACAAGGTAATGTCGCCCGGCGGGCCGCTGGAGGTATTGCAGCAGATGCAACGCGAAGGGTTGATCGAACACCTGGGTGTGGCCGGCGGACCGATTGACATGGAGATCCAATATGTCGCTACCGACGCCTTCAGCGTGGTGATCACACACAATCGCTACACGCTGCTCAACCGTGTGGCCGAGCCGCTCATCGCATTTGCGCACGCACGCGGCGTCGCTGTGTTGAACGCTGCACCCTATGGCAGCGGCATTCTGGCCAAAGGACCGAGCGCTTATCCGCGCTATGCCTATAGTGAGGCCGACGCCGATCTGGTGGAACGCGCCCGCCAAATGGAAGCAGCTTGCGAGTACTACGGCGTGCCTCTGGCTGCGGCGGCCTTGCAGTTCTCGCTGCGCGATTCGCGCATCACGTCCACCATTATCGGTATGAGCAAGCCGGAACGCATTAAGCAAACCCTGGCGCTGGCTGCTGTGTCCATTCCCGATGCGCTTTGGGCGGAGTTAGATGCGCTTGCGCCGCCACCGCGCGAGCTTTGATTCATCCCAGCCGACCGAACTCCCTCTCGATCTGCTTCAGGCCGAGGTAGATCATGGTCGGGCGACCATGCGGGCAGGTGCGCGGTGATTCACATGCTTCCAGGTCGCGCACCAACGCCTGCATCTCGGCAAACGAGAGCACGCGCCCGGCCTTGATCGCCATGCGCTTGCACACGCGTCGCAGCACGCGCGCTTCCAGGTCTCTGCGCAGCGCAGCGTCGCCCATCTCCAAATCGGCTACGATCTCGCGCAGCGCTGCAGCGATGTCATCCTGAATCATCAGCGCCGGCACAGCCCGCACGAGAAAGGTGTTGCCGCCAAACGGCTCGATCTCGAAACCCAGATCGCACAGCATGTCGAGCTGCTCTTCGAGCAGGTAGACGCTCTCGGCAGGGATAGTCACCAGTACGGGGTCCAGTAGATGCTGCGATGGCAGCGCGCTGAGTTCGTGTTGCGCCAGCAGGCGCTCCCATAGCACGCGCTCGTGCGCTGCGTGCTGGTCTATCAGATACAAGCCCTCCGGCCCTTCGGCCAGGATGTAACTCTCGGCGAGTTGGCCGAGGATGCGCAGCGCCGGCAGGTTGCTCACCGTCGGCGTGGCGGGTGGAGAAGGGGCGGTCTGGCTGCCGAGTGCGTTGGCTTGCCTTGCGATGCCGACGCGAGCCCAGGCTTCGCTGCCGGTGAGCGACGGCTGTGTTGCAGTTGTAGGCTCAGCAGTGACGGTCGTCCGGTCGCTGCTGGCGGTGGGCGCGATGGTCCCCTGACGATCGGCCGGCCATCCGCCCAATATCGTCGGCGCCTCTGGCGGTGTCATGTTGTCCAGCAAGGCGCGACGCACGGCGCGCTGCACGGCGCTGAACACGGCGTCGGCATCGCGGAAGCGCACCTCGGCTTTGGCCGGATGCACGTTCACGTCCACCTCGGTGGGTGGCACATGCACCATGATGACCGCCACCGGATAGCGCCCTGTCATCAGGAGCGTGTGATAGGCCTGCACCACGGCGTAGCTGAGCTTGGCGTCCTGAACCGGCCGGCCGTTCACAAACAGCGTGATCTTGCTTCGGTTGGCGTGGTCGAGCGTGGGTAACGACGCATAGCCATACACCTGGATTGACGACTCGGGCGCGGCAGATGCTGCTGCGACCTGTGCTTGTCCCACCTCGACCATCTGCGCCGCTGCATCTGCCCCGTAGGCATCCACCAGTACGTCGCGCAGATTGCCGGTGCCCAGGGACTGAAAGCTCACCCGGCCATCGTGGACCAGCGTGAAGCGAATGTGCGGGTAAGCCAGCGCATAGCGCATGACCATACCGTCAATATGCCCGCGCTCGGTTTGCGTGGACTTGAGGAACTTTAGGCGCGCTGGCATGCGCACGAACAGGTGTTCGACCATCATCGTGGTGCCGGGTGCGCGGCCGATGCGCTCCTGGCTGATCAGCCGCCCGCCGTCGAATCGCAGCAGTGTGCCGCTGTTTTCGTCGGCGTATCGGGTGATGCACGTCACTTGACTGACGGAGGCGATGCTGGCCAGCGCCTCGCCGCGAAAACCCAACGTGTGGATCTCGGCTAGGTCGTCGGTGCTAGCAAGCTTGCTGGTCGCATGGTGCTCGAACGCCAGCGCAGCTTCGGCGAAGGGAATGCCGCTGCCGTTGTCGGTGACGCGAATGAGCCGCTTGCCGCCTTCGGCGCACTCGATGCGGATGTCTGTTGCGCCGGCATCAATTGCGTTCTCGACCAGCTCTTTGACCACCGAAGCAGGCCGCTCCACCACCTCGCCGGCAGCGATACAGGCGACCAGGGCGTCGGGCAGAATGTGAATAGGCATGTCCGAATCGTCGCTTGCCTTCTCCAGGAAGCATTGTAATCACATCAGCAGCAGTAGAGATACACTATAGCCTGTCTCTACGTATATCATCACTCCACATTCGCCAAGCGAAAATCCAACACCTCTAATTGCAGGCGTGACTCGCCGTTCCATTCGTTCACGTCCAATTGACAGGCCAGATCCACACGCGCGCCGGCTGTTAGCTGCTGTACGCGGTCACCCATGCGCCAGGCGATCGCATCCCAGGTGACGCGCTGCGCATCGGTGATGCGGATCTGAAGGTGTGGCGGCAGGTCGCCGTTCTCTGCACGACCCACGCGGCGCATGTCGCTCACAACTGCGCCGCGCACGACGAATGTTGGTCTGGGATTGCCCTGGCCGTGCGGTTCGAGTCGTTGCAGTTCGGCGACTGCGCGCGGGTTTATCTCGGCCAGGGCGACCTCGGCGTCGGCCTGGATGATGCGCATCCAGCCGCCTTTGGGTTGCCGACGACGGGCGATGTCGCTCAGTCGCCCGCGTAGCACCTCCAGCGCATCGGCATGGGCGGTGAAGCCGGCGGCTGCTTCGTGGCCGCCGTGCTTGAGCAGCAGGTCTGCGCACTCATCGAGCGCCGCGGTGATGTCGAACCCGTTGATGCTGCGACAGGAGCCGCGCGCTTCTTCGCCGTTGACGTTCGCTACGATTGCCGGCCGGTGATACTTCTCGACCAGGCGCGCCGCGGCCAATCCGATCACGCCGATATGATACTCCGGCGATGCAGCAAACAGCAGCGGCGGTGCGGGCGCATCGTCTCCGCTGAGCGCATGAGCGGCCATCACCTGGCGCTCCGCGTTGTCTGCTACGGCGGCTGTCACGCTCTGGCGTTCGCTGTTTTGCCGGTTCAGCGCACGGGCTAAATCAGCGGCGCGCGCGGGGTCATCGCACGCGAGCAACTCGTAGGCAGCCTGCGCATGTTCCAGCCGGCCGGCAGCGTTCAGGCGCGGCCCCAAGGCGAAGCCAATCCTGGTTGCGTTTACCGATCCCGGTCTGAGGCTGGCTGCCTGGATGAGCGCCTGCACGCCGATTTGAGGCTTGCGGTTCATGCGTTCCAAACCCGCGCGGACGAGGGCGCGATTTTCGCCGATGATCGGCACGACGTCGGCTACGGTGCCAAGCGCCACCAGGTCAAGCAGAGATGCCTCGCTGACGTCGCCCCGCGACCGGCCGGCGTCGCGCGCCCGGCGCAGCAAACACTGCGCCAGGCGGAACGCTACGCCAACGCCGGCCAGGTGTCTGAAGCCATACCCACAATCCGGGCGCTTGGGATCAACGACGGCAAAAGCGTCGGGGAGGGCGTCGTGTTCCAGCTCGTGATGGTCGGTGACGATGAGATCGAGGCCGATCCCGCGCGCGTGACGCGCCTCGGCGTGGGCGCGCGCGCCACAGTCCACCGTCACCACCAGGCTTACCCCTTGCGCGCGCAGCTGGTCGAGCGCTTGCGCATTCAGGCCGTAGCCCTCTTCGAAGCGATCGGGGATGTAGATCTGCGCGTGTGCGCCAAGCGCGGCCAATGTGCGCATGAGCAGGGCGCCGGCCGTTACGCCGTCGCAGTCGTAATCAGCATAAACGGCGATGGACTCGCCGTTCGCAATCGCCGCAAGGATGCGCTCGACGGTGCGCGGCATGTCCTGTAGCGCAAATGGGTTTACAGGCGCGTATTCGCCGAGAAGAAAGGCGCGCGCGGCGTTGGGATCGGTCAAGCCGCGCGCATAGAGCACCTGCGCCGTCAGCGGGTGTAAATCACTCAACGCGGCGAAATAGGTGTCGGGCGCGTACGGGGCGATCTTCCATTCGGCCATGGCTACAGCGAGGCAAGGTATACGACGGGATTTACAATGCGCAAGTCGGATTCGCCTATGCCGATCTGGGTCTATCTCCTCATTGGTGCAGTGCTGGCCGGATTGATCGGCCTGATGCTGTACTGGCAGCTCATCGTTGCCGAAGGCGCATACCTGGGTCCGCGCATCGTCGCGCTGCTCTATGACTGGTTTGCGCCGCACTACGACCACGTGAAACAATTCGACAAAGCCGGCGACGCGTTAATGTTGGCCGTGCCGATCGTGAAGCATTTGGCAACGTCAGCTACGCCGGATGCGTTGGCGCTGGACGTAGCCACGGGCACCGGCCGGCTCCCCGATGTGCTGCTCTCGCAGCGCCGCTTTCGCGGGCGCATCGTCGCGCTCGATCTCTCAGGGCGCATGCTCGACCTGGCGCAGGCGAAGCTGGCTGCGTATGGCGACCGCGTTGCCTTCCTGCGGCGCGATGCGCAGCGCCTGCCGTTCGATGCCGACTCATTCGATGTGGTGACTTGCTTGGAAGCGTTGGAGTTCATGCGTGACTGGCGCGGCGCAGTGTGCGAGATGCTGCGCGTGCTCAAGCCTGGTGGATTGTTGATGGTGAGCAATCGCATCGGTCCAGATGCGTGGAAGCTGCCCGGCCGCACCTTGCCCACGGCAGTATTCACTGTGTGGCTGTGCGAGCTGGGCTTGCAGGATGTGCAGTGTCATCCATGGTTGGTGGATTACGATTTGGTGACCGGTATCAAACCGTGAAAAGCACTGTGGCGCAGGGTCATCTGCGCCCTTGGAGAAAATTCACATCATGCTCAATCGAGTTTTGGATTACGCCCGCGCGCACCGCGATGAGTATCTCAAAGATCTGCTGGAGTACCTTGCCATTCCCAGCGTGAGCGCGCAACCTGACCACGCGCGCGATGTGAAGATGGCGGCGTTGTGGTTGTCGGAGCATCTGCGCGACGCCGGCCTGCGCGCCGAAGTGATGGCAACTGCAGGCCATCCCGTCGTTTATGCGGAGTGGTCCGGTCACGACCATCACCGTCCCACGGTGTTGATCTATGGCCACTACGATGTGCAGCCCGCCGAGCCTTTCGAGCTGTGGCACAGCGAGCCGTTCAGGCCGGTGGTTCGCGATGGCTACATCTATGCGCGCGGCGCGGATGACAACAAGGGCCAGCACCTGGCGCATGTGAAGGCCGTCGTCTCATATCTGCGGGCCGAAGGCACGCTGCCGGTCAATGTCAAGTTCTTGATCGAGGGCGAAGAAGAGATCGGTAGCCCGAACCTCAGTGCGTTCATTGCAGCGCATCGCGAGCTGCTGGCGTGCGATTGTGTGATGATCAGCGATGGTGCGCTGTTCAGTCCGACCCAGCCTGTGCTGACCTACGGTCTGCGTGGGTTGGCGGGGTTCGAGGTTCAAGTGCATTGTCTGGATCGCGACGTGCACTCCGGGCACTACGGCGGCAATGTGCAGAATCCGGCCTTTGCGCTGGCTCAAGTGCTGTCCTCGCTCAAGGACGCGCAGGGGCGCGTGACCGTGCCCGGCTTCTACGACGACGTGCGGGTGTTGAGCGCCGAGGAACGCGCGGTGCTCGCGCGCGTTCCCTACGGCGAGGCTGACGTGATGCGCGAGACTGGCGCGTCCCAGGCCTTCGGCGAGCCGGAGTTCACGGTCAACGAGCGCAAGGGCGCGCGTCCGACACTGGAGGTCAACGGCATGTGGAGCGGCTACACTGGCCCCGGCAGCAAGACGATCATCCCGGCGACGGCGCATGCCAAGATCACATGCCGGCTGGTGCCGAACCAAGACGCAGAGAAGGTCATCAACCTGGTGCAAGACGCGATGCGCGCGGCGGCGCCGGCCGGCGCCGAGGTCACGTTCAGCGACGCCCGAGGGACGCCGGCTTCGCTAGTGTCGCTCGATGCGCCGGAAATTCAGGCCGCAGCGCGCGCTGCAGCGGCCACCTACGGCAACCCGCCCTTCTATGAGCTGGAAGGCGGCTCAATCCCTGTGGTGCACGATTTCCAGACGTTGTTGGGCAAACCCATCGCGCTGCTGGGGTTCGGCTTACCGGACGACAACATTCACTCGCCTAACGAACGTTTCGCCGTTGCGTGTTACGAAAAGGGCATCGAAGCGAGCATCCGCTTCATGGCAGAGCTGTAGCAGCGATCAAATTTCCCCTTGGGTGGGCGCAGGCATTGCCTTCGCCCACCGGGGAATAGGTGTTTTCGTGTTAGTGATTGGGTGCGGGAGCAGCATCGGCCAGGCCGGGACCCGTCGCGCGCTTTTGTTCCGTGACTTGCTCCTTCGCCACATGACAGGCCACCACATGACCGGGCTTCAATTCCTCCAGCGGCGGCTCGACCGTCTTGCAGACGTCCACGGCAAACGGGCAGCGGGTGTGGAAGCGGCAGCCGCTGGGCGGATTCACCGGCGATGGCACATCACCCTGTAGGATCATGCGCTCGCGCTTGACCGTTGGATCGGGGATTGGGATGGCCGACAGCAGCGCTTTGGTGTAGGGATGCAGCGGATCGCGGAAGAGCGTCTCGCGATCGGTCAGCTCAACCATCTTGCCGAGATACATCACGCCGACGCGGTCGCTGATGTGCTCCACCACGCTCAGGTTGTGGGCGATGAAGAGGTAAGTGAGGCCGAATTCCGCCTGCAGATCCTTGAGGATGTTCAAAACCTGCGACTGGATGGACACGTCCAGCGCGGACACCGGCTCGTCGCATACGATGAACTTGGGACGCAGGGCCAGGGCGCGGGCGATGCCGATGCGCTGCCGTTGGCCGCCGGAGAATTCATGCGGGTAGCGTCGGGCGTGATAGTCCTCCAGGCCAACCTTGCGCAGCATCTCGATGACGATCTCGTTGCGCTTCTTGGCGTCGCGCATGCCGTGCACCAGCAACCCCTCGCCGACGCTCTCGCCGACCGGCATGCGCGGGTCGAGCGAGGAATAGGGGTCCTGGAAGATGATCTGCATATCACGGCGCATGGCCTTGAGCTGGCTGCTGTTCAGCTTGAACACGTCCTGCCCTTCGAAGATCACCGAACCGCCGGTGGCCGGCGTCAGGCGCAAGATAGTGCGTCCGACGGTGGTTTTGCCGCAGCCGGATTCGCCTACCAGGCCAAGGGTCTCCCCTCGCTTCACGGTGAACGACACACCATCCACCGCTTTGACGTGGGCGACGGTGCGCTGCAGGATGCCGCCTTTGATCGGAAAGTATTTCTGGAGGTCCTTGACCTCGAGCAAATCCTCTTTCTTGTTGTTGTTCGTGTTCATCTCGATCGGTTAGAGGTTATGCATTGGCTCGTTTGCAGGTTGCCGGTTTGCACGTTACAGGTTGTGGGCTGCGGGTTAGCGCTAGAAATCATAGAGCCACGTGCGCACCCAGTGGCCAGGTTTGACTTCACGCAAAGGCGGCAGCTCAGCTTTGCATCGCTCACGTGCCAGACCTTCGCACTTTTGACAGCGCGGCTCGAAGCGGCAACCGGGCGGCGGGTTGAGCAAGTTGGGCACTGTGCCCGGGATCACGTCGAGCCGGTCGCGTACCTGGCCCAGGATGGGGATCGAACCGATCAACCCTTGTGTGTAGGGATGTAGAGGATTGGCGAATAACTCTTTGACCTCGGCCTGCTCGACGACCTGGCCGGCGTACATCACCACCACGCGGTCGCACATCTCGGCGACCACGCCCAGGTCATGGGTGATCAGCATGATCGCTGTGCCGGTTTTCTCCTTCAGTTCGCGCATCAGGTCGAGGATCTGCGCCTGAATGGTCACATCGAGCGCGGTGGTCGGCTCGTCGGCGATCAGCAGTTCCGGCGCGCAGGCCAGGGCCATAGCGATCATCACGCGCTGGGCCTGGCCGCCTGAAATCTCGTGCGGGTAAGCGTGTGCGCGCTTAGCCGGCTCGGGAATGCCCACCATGCGCAGCAGCTCGACGGCGCGCTTCCAGCCGGCCTCGCGTCCCAGGTCTTGGTGGATGTTGAGCACCTCGGCAACCTGATCGCCGATCTTGAACACCGGGTTCAGACATGAGGTGGGCTGTTGGAAGATCATCGAGATGCGGTTGCCGCGAATCTTGGTCATTTCGCGTTCGGGCAGATCGAGCAGGTTGACGCCGTCGAAAACGATCTTGCCCTCGACGATCTTGCCCGGCGGGCTGATCAGGCGCATGATCGAAAGCGACGTGACGCTCTTACCGCAGCCGGACTCGCCAACGATGCCGAGCGTCTCGCCACGCCTGACGTAGAGGTCTACGCCATCCACCGCCTTGACCACGCCGTCTTCGGTGTAGAAATACGTCTTCAGACCCTGGATGTCGAGCATCAGGTCGTTCAACTGACCGTTGCGCGTGCCGGTGGGAGCCGTTGCAGCGCCGATTGCAGCGTTCACACTCATGCCGATTTACTCTCTCCTGATTACAGTTTTAAGGATTCGATAGCTATAGTCACATCTTCAATCGTGGATCCAGCGCGTCGCGCAAGCCATCGCCGATGAAGTTGAACGCCAGCGAGCACAGCACCACGGGAATGCCTGGAATGAGCGGTGCCCATGGGTGGGTCAACATGAACTGCGTTGAGAAGTTGAGCATGTTGCCCCAGGTCGGCGTAGGATCGGTGATGCCGAGGCCGAGGAAGCTCAATGCAACCTCAGCCGTCAGGCCGTCGGCCAGTGCCAGCGTGTAGGCCACGATCAGCGGCGGGAAGGCGTTCGGCACCACGTGCCGCGCGATGATCCGTAAGTTGTTGGCGCCCAACGAGCGGGCCGACTCGATGAAGTCGCGTTCGCGCACCGAGAGCACCATGCCGCGCATCAGGCGCGCTGCACCCGTCCAGCCGAACAGCGTGATGACGAAGATCACCACCAGCACGCTGCGCGATTCCTTCTGTGGGTCAATCAGCATGATGGCGCTGACGAAGTTCACCAGGAAGTCGGGGAAGGGCAGTAACTTGGGGTCCTGGTTCAGCACAGAAGCCAAAATGAGCAAGATCGGAAAGGTGGGGATGGCCGACATGAACTCCAGGATGCGCATGAGGATGCCATCTATGATGCCGCGATAGTAGCCGGCCAGCGCGCCGATCGTCATGCCGATGAACGTGCTCAGCGTGGCCACGATGATGGCGACGCTCAAAGTGATGCGCGCTGCGTAAAGCAAGCGGGTGAAAGTGTCGCGGCCAACATGGTCGGTGCCCAGCACGTGGAGCTTTCCGGCCTCTGTATCCCACGTCAACGGCGGTGAAAAGCGCATTACCGGGTTCACAGCATCGCGTTGGAACGGTGCGATCAACGGCGTGATCAGCGAGGCGATGAAGACGATGATGATGAATGTGAGCGAGATGATTGCCAGCCGATGCTTGCGGAAGCGGCGCAAAACAATTGCCCATTGACCTTCCGGTCTGACCAGAGTGATCGGCTTTGCTGTGGTAGCTTCTACACTCGCAGTTGCGGTTGCCATCCTAGCCTCCGAAATATTTTTTCTGCGCGATCTGCTTCCCCGTGCGTTCTATCTACTCCTTCTGCTCGTTGCTACGACAACCGGATGCGCGGATCCACCACGGTATAGAGCACATCCGATAGCAGGTAACCGATCAACACCAGGAAGGTAGAGATCAAGATGAAGCCAATTGCCACGTTGTAATCGCCTGCGGTGAGTGAAGCTACGAACAGCCGACCCATGCCGGGATAGTTGAACACGCTCTCGGTGATGATCGCCCCGCCGAACAGCGCGGGCAACACGCCGGCCAGCAGCGTCACGAACGGTATGAGTGCGTTGCGCATGGCGTGCTTTACGATCACGATGCGCTCGATCAACCCCTTGGCGCGCGCCGTGCGCACGTAGTCCTGGCGCAGCACTTCCAGCATTGACGAGCGAATAAAACGACTCCACTGCGCCAGGTTGAAGATGGTCAGCACCATCACCGGCAGCACCAAGTGCCACAGCCGGTCGAGGAACGACCCAGCTTTGATGGTGCCGAAGATCGGGATGACCGTGTCGCGCGGCGATTCGGCGGTGCCGGCCGGCAGATAGGGCAGTCCCGCCTCCTTGAACAATACGGCGAAGATCAGGATGCCCATAATGCCCATAAACAGCGTGGGCATGCCCGAGCCGATGAAGGCGAGCGTCGTGACAGTGTAGTCGAAGCGCGAATATTGCTTGACTGCCGAGATGATGCCGATGGGTATGGCGATCATGATGGACAGGAAGGTCGAGATGCCCATCAGCAGTAGAGTGTTCACGATGCGGCTCTCGAACAGGCGCATGACCGGCTGTTCACGCAGGATCTGCGTGGACTTGCCGAAATCGAGGCGCAGGATACCGTCGCTGACCGAGCGGCCTTCCAGATCGCGCAAGAAGACAGGCTTCTCGCAGTTCACTTCGACTACGCGCCCGTCGGGATAGACGAGTTGGGCGCGACCTTCCTTGAGGCATCCCACTTGCAGGTCGGAGAAGAATTGTTGTCCGCCGATTTCGATCGGCCCGCGTGGGTGGCCGGTCAGCCAGCGCAGGAAGCGAGGGATCAAGAAGATGTCGAGGTCATAGCGCTTCATCGTGCGCTCGATCAAGTCCAGGTCATTGCGCTGCGTCGTGCTTTGGCGCGCAGCGATTTCCTGCAACGGCCCGCCAGGCGCGATGCTCAGCAGAATGAACGATGCGAACGCAATGATGAATGCCATCACTACGATCACGAACAACCTGCGAATCAGATAAGTGGCCAAACGATCCTCCGTAATTGCGCATTGGATGTCGCGTCACGTAAAACGCCATATGCAAATGCATGCGCGCGACGTCCGCATCTCTAGAAGCTTATAGATTCACCGACAGTCACGTATTTTATAGAAAATGAGTAGCCCCACTTTGGGGCTACTCATTTTAGCCTGTGGTTTCGCCGTGCTTGACCAAGTTTACCGGACGTTCAAGTTGAAGTCGGCGTGCTCCCAGGTGGGGCTAGCGATCGGCTCGGCGTTGATCTTGCCGGCCTGTGCTTCCTTGATCACCGTCTCCAGTTCCTGGCCTGCGCCGATGACTTCCTTGCCGACGATGTCCACCGTGCCTTGCAGCAGGGCGGCTACCGCGCCGGCCGGATTGGCGTCGAAGATCTGGATCACGATCTCCTTAGTCTTCGGCTCGCCCAGGTAGAAGTTCGGGTTGGCCTTCAGCACGATCTTTGAACCCTTCTCCCAGGTATCCACCACGAATGGGCCGGTGCCGAGCGGCTTGTCGGTCAGCTCCGGCAGGTCCTTGAAGTTCTTGGGCGGCACCTCGGCCAGCGTCTTGCCCTTGAACTCGCCATCAGTCTCAACCACGCGGTGCGACGGATAGTAGCCGTAGGACGGCAGGTAGTAGGTCGGGTTCAGGTAGCCGGGCACGTAGGTCACCGTGTAGCCCAGGCCATCGGCCAGCACCTCGTGCTTGGCCGTGCGGTCGCAGACGAAGTAGCTGGTGTTGCCCGACTCGCGGTCGCAAGCGACCTTGTAGCCCAGCTCGAAGTCAGCGTTCTTCAGGTCTTCGCCGTCGCTCCACTTGCGCGGCTTGTACTTGAAGGTGACGGCCAATTGCGGCACCTTGACGCCGGCGACCAGATCCACTTCCTCACCGGCGGCGTTCTTGACCTTGGGCGCCAGCTCGTTGCCCTCGGCGTCGGTCAGCTTGCCGTCCTTGAACGTGCCGACGTCGCCGTTGGCGTTCACCAGCACATCGCCATCCTTAATCTCGACTTCGGTCAGCGTTGCGCCGCCGTTTTCGATGCGCGGGAAGTCCTCACCTTCCAAGCCGACATTCTGGAAGCCGTAGCTGTACTGCGTGACATCCACGCCATAGATCATCTGGCCGACGATCACGGCAACTGCGGCGCTCTCTTGCAGCAGGAAGAGCGATGCTGGCTCCTGGCCGAGCGCAGCGACGATGGTGTCGCGGCCGGGCAGCTCAAAGTCCTGCGCGTTGGCCGACCAGTACTCCGTCGCGTCAGGCCGCAGACCCTTCAGGTCTTTGTTGTAGGCCGTGGCCTCCAGGCGCTGGAAGAGTGGCAGCGAGATCATGTCCTTGCTGAACTCTTCCTGCACAATCACATAGTTCTTCTGGCGCTCTTCCAAGCTGAGCGTGTTGTTGGCCTGCTTGATGGCGTTGCTGGCGCGCTCATTGCACCAGCCCATGTAGTTCTGGCCGTTCCAGTTGTTGGCCGGTGTGGGGATCTGGTCGCAGGCATACAGCGTCGGGCCGGGCGGCTCGGTCTCGCCCACCCACGCGAAGGCGCCGATGTCGAAGTCGCGCCGGCGCAGGCCGGAGTTGCCGCCGAACCAGATCGAGCCAGGGATGTAGGACGGCAGAAGCTGGATGCCACACTTCTGCAACTGGCTCACCCACACCGCGCCCCAGGTCTGGCGGAACGGCGCGTTGGTGGTGGTGAAGCGAAGCGCCAGCGGTTCGCCCTTTTCATTGGCGCGAATGCGTCCGCCTTCGGGCAGCTTCCAGCCGGCTTCGTCGAGCAGCTGGCCCGCCTTCTCGGTGTTGAACTCATAGACGACCACGTTTGCGTTCGAGTCAATGTTCTTGGCGTACCATGGCGAATCCTTCGGGATGAAGGTGTCCATGAGCTGCTTGGTGCGCTGCTCTTCCGGCAAGAACCCATACACCGAGCCGATTAGCTCGATTGGGTTGGTGCAGTGGGCGATGGCCTGGCGCACGCGTACGTCGCTCAGGATCGGGTGGGGCCGCGTCCATTCCGGCACCGGCGCAGCGGTCACCTCGATGATTTTCTCGACTTCCTTCTGGACTTCCTTGACGACTTCGACCACTTCGGTCACTTTGACCTCGACGGTCTGCACGACCGGGGCGGCGCCTTGCGGCGCACAGGCTGAAAGGATCAGACCGGCTGCCGCGGCGGCAGCAAGTATGGCATAGGGTTTTCGGTTTTGCATGTGTATGGGTCTCCTCCTAAGTGAGATTTAGGACACTGAGTTGACGGGAAGCTTCTGATGCGCAAAGCATAGGGTTGGCTTGGGTTGTGGAGATCGCTTTCAGTTACGTAGGCATTCCTCCTCGTATCACCAGAGTTAACAAATGTTCTACGACGATGCAACCAAGCTTATGGGATTATCGCGAACGGTAGAAGGCTTGTCAAGAAACGTGGAATTCATTTCGCTGGCAAATCTGCCGTGAGCGCGATCGTGCTGATCAGGCCGATGCGGTAGGTGATGGTCTTCAACTTGGCATCTTTCGGTACGACGAAGCCGATCCAACCTGAGGCGCGCTCGCCCTTCTTGAGTTCGGTGGGTTGGAGTTCGTTGTCGTGTGAGCCGGCGACGGCGTTATACGTGATGTCGTTTTCGTCGGCGACGACCGCGTTCGTCAGATCCACCGGCATCGTGTCGTCGGCGGTCTCATTTGACAGTTCCACCTGCACGGCGACTAGGCGCGTATCGGGCTGGAGCTGGAAGCCGGCGGCGGTCTGTGCAGGGTCTTCGATCGCCAACGCCTTAAGCGAGTAGCCGGCGCTCTCCGCGCTCTGTTGCGCCAGTTGCTCCGGCGAAATGCGCGTGGGCGTGGGAATGATCGGGGTAGGTAACGGCCGGTCGTCCAAGCCGCTTCCCTCGCCCTCGCTGCAAGCCGCTAACAATCCTGCAACGCATATCGCCGCAAAAATGGACTTGAGTCTTGCCTGATTCATAGTTACTCTCCCACTCACACTTCCGCAATTGCCGAGGACTTCGGAAGCGTTGCTGCCTCGCCCTCGTATAGATAACACGCTGCCTCATGACGCGTCTCGATCGTGTAGAGCGGCGGGGCCGCCTTCAAGCAGCGATCCATGCGCTGCGAGCAACGCGGGTAGAAGCGGCAGCCGCTGGCCACGCTTGCGCGCATCTCCTCCTCCGAAGGCAGCCTCAGGTTCGTGTCCCACTTTACTTCGGGATCGGGCACGGGGATCGAATTGACGAGTAGCTGCACGTAGGGGTGGCGTGGGTTCTCGATAACCCTGGCCGTATCGCCCTTCTCCGCCACCAGCCCCTGATAAAGCACGTAGATGTCGTCGCCAATCTGATAGGCGGTGCTTAAGTCGTGTGTAATGTAGAGGAAGGAGATGCCATAGTCGTCGCGCAGGTGCAACATGATGTCCAGAATCATCGCACGCAAGGAGGCGTCTACCATCGAGACTGGCTCGTCGGCCACGATGATGCGCGGTTTGAGCATATACGCACGGGCGACCATCATGCGCTGGCGCTGGCCGCCGCTGAGCTGGTGCGGATATTTCTCCAACACTTCTTCGCCGCGCATGCCGACCACACGCAGCGCATCCTCGATCATGTCGCGCGCGTCGCGCTTGTTGTCGGTCAGTTTGAACCGGCTGACGGCCAGTTCGAAGATGTGCTTGACGCGGTAGAACGGGTTATAGACCTCGTAGGGGTCTTGAAACACGGCCTGCACCTCGCGCCGGTATTCGAACCGCTGTTGCGCGTTCATTGTCGCGATGTCCACACCCTTGTAGAGAATCTGGCCGGCGGTGAGCTGTAGAAAGCCAAGCACCAGGTTGGCCAGCGTGGTTTTGCCGCTGCCGCTCTCGCCGGCGATGGTGGTGATGGTGGCTGGCTTCTCGTGGATCGTCAGATTGAAGCCCTGCAGCGCGACCACCTTCTTGCCACCGCCGAACAGGCCGCCGCCGTAAACCTTTGTCGCGTCGCGAATCTCAAGCAGCGGTGCCGGCATGCGGATCCACCTCCTTCATCAAGTCGGACGCATACAACGCGCCAGGCGTCTCCGGACGGATCGTCGTGGCAATCGGCGTGCTGTTCTCGTAGAGCATCGGGTTCTCGTAGATATGGCATGCGCTGAAGTGCTCGACACCGTAGGCCTTGAGCTGTGGACGCAGCGATCGGCAGACCTCTCGCGCATAAGGACAGCGGAACTGGAAGACGCAGCCGGGCGGCGGGTTGCGCAGGTCATGTGTCAGCCCCTCCGTCACCTTCAGTGGTTTACGTTCCTTGATGGACGGAATCGAGGCGATCAGCAGTTGTGTATAGGGGTGGAGCGGGTTTTTGAACGCCTCGCGTACAGGGGCGATCTCGACGATGTTGCCGGCATACATCACGATGATGCGATCCACGAGTTGCGCCTGCAGGCCCATGTCGTGCCCGATCAGGATCATCGAGACCCCCAGACGCTGTTTCACGTCCAACAGCGTCTGTGCCACCACGCGCTGCACCACCACGTCGAGCGCGCTGGTCGGCTCATCGGCGATGATGAGCGGTGGGTTGAGGGCGATGGCCATCGCCACACACACGCGCTGTTTCATACCGCCGCTCAGCTCGTGTGGATACATGTTGTACACGCGCGCCGGCAGTCCGACCTGATTCAGCAGATCGAGGATGCGCTGTTTCAGCGCATCGCGCGGCTGTCGGCCCTCATGTGTGGTGATGGCATCGCCGATCTGGTCCTTGATGCGCATCACCGGGTTGAGCGAGTTCATCGCGCCTTGGGGGATGAGTGCCAGCTTGTTCCAGCGCAATTCGCGCAGTTGCCTTTCGGTGAGTGGCACGACGTCTGTGTCCCCGATAAGCACGCGCCCGCCGACGATGCGGCCGGGTGGTTGCACCAATCGCAAGATGGCCATTGCGGTGGTAGTTTTGCCGCAGCCCGATTCGCCCACCAGGCCTACCGTCTCGCCCTGGTATACCTGAAAGCTGATGCCGTTGACGGCGATCACGTCGCCGCGCGGCGTGGCGTAGTGCACGCGCAGGTCCTGTACGTCGAGCACGACGGGCCGAACACCGTTCGGCGGGGAGGATAACGTCGAACTTTCTACCATTGACCTCTAACTTCTAGACCCTTTCATCTTGCAACTAGCGTTTTGGTTCCTGTCGCTTCACTGCTTCACTTGCAGACCACGCAGACGTGGATTTGCTACTTCGTCCAGGCCGATGGCGATGAGAAAGAGGCCGGAGAAGATGATGGCAAGCACCAGGAAGGGGAAACCCCACCACCACCACATGCCGCGAATCACGGCGGACGCCTGGTTGGCATAGAAAATCGTCATGCCCAGCGTGGGGATGCGCGTTGGACCGAGGCCGAGCGCCTCCAGGCCGGCGGAGGCCAGGATCGCGCCGGACACATTGCCGGTGAAGCTGGCCGCAATGTAGGGCAGCATGTTCGGCATCATCTCGCGGAAGATCACATCGAACGTGTTCGCGCCGGATAGCCGCGCCATGCGGATGTAGCCGCGTTCGCGCAGCGTGAGCACCTGGGCGCGGATCAGGCGCGTGGGACCAGGCCAGGCGAACATGGCGATCAAAACAGCCATCGTCTCGGCGTTGATCTGCCGGACGAACGCGCTGATTACGATGAGTACAGCCAGGCTGGGGATGGTGATCCATGCATCTGAAGCAATCAGGATCACGCGATCCACCCAGCCGCCCAGGAAGCCAGCCAGGCAGCCGAGCACGACGCCCACCAGCAGGCCAATGGTTGCCGCGATTAACCCGATGCGGAACGAGCGCGGCGCGCCCGTCAGAATTACGGCCAGCATATCGCGGCCGCTGTTCTCGGTGCCGAGGGGGTGCGCCCACGTCCCGCCAGGCATGAACGCCGGTGGCAAGTCCTGCGGCGAGGTGCCCACGCGGGCGAGGCGCAAATCCCAGAACAGCCCGCCGATCACGCCGGATAACGCGATGCTCAGTACCATGATCAGACCGATGATGAGCTTGGCATTGAGCCAAGGCGAATCCCATCGGTTGACGCGTGTCGCCTTTGCCGGCTGTGCCGCAACGGGTTCAACAGTCAGTGTCGCCATCAGTTAATCGTCCTGTCGTGCGCTGGGCTGCCTTGAGAAGCAGGGCGCACATCCTCAAAGTCTAATTTACCTGCGCAGTGTTGTGTCAGCGTTTTTGATAGGTGATCCGCGGATCAATCAGCGGATAGAGCAAGTCAATGATGAGCACTGCCGTCGCTGTCGTCAGGATTAGGATATAGACGATGCCCTGCATCAGTGTGTAGTCGCCATTCGTGATGCTGTAATACAGCAGGTAGCCTACGCCTGGGTAGACGAAGTAGGTCTCGATCAGCACCGACCCACCGACCAGCAAACCCAGGGATAAGGCCAGCGCCGTCAATTGGGGCAGCAATGCGTTGCGTACTGCGTAGCGAAAGAACAAGCGAGGTGAGCGCAACCCTTTCGCTTGGGCCAGGATCATGTAGTCCTCGCCGTCGGTCGTGATCATCATGCCGCGCATGCCCAGCGCCCAGCCGCCCATGCTGGTGAGCACGATGGCCATCGAGGGCAGGATGGCGTGGTGAATGGCGCTAGCGATGAACTCCAGGTTCAGGCCGGGCTGGAGGTTGCGTGAATCGTACGCGCCCTGGTTGGGGAATAGGTTGAGCGTGTATGCGAAGATGAACAGCAACAATAGCCCGAAGATGAACGGCGGGATGGAGGAAAACGTGAGGGTGATCGGCAGCAGGTTGCGCACGAGCGTCGGCGTCCTGCGCCAGCCCAGCAGCGCGCCGATCAGGTTGCCCAGGAGGAAGGTGATGATGACGGCGAAGGTCAAGAGCGCAATCGTCCATGGCAGTGCGCGCCAGATCATCTCCCATACCTTGGCCGGGAATTGCGTCAGCGAGTAACCGAAGTCGAGCGTCAGGCAGTTGCGCAGCCAGTTGATGTATTGCACATACCACGGCCCATCCAGCCCGAAGCGCTCGCGCCAGGCCTGGATCAGTTCGGCGCTGTTCTCGATGATCTGGCCTTGTGCCGACATGCGCAACACCATCGCTGCGATCGGGTCGCCAGGAGCGAGGCGTGGGATGGCGAAGATCAGCGTCGCGCCGAGCCACACCGTCAGCCCCCACATCAGAATTCTGCGGATGATGTATCCGCGCGTCATGCCACTCATCGCTGGGGATCAGGAGTCAGGTGTCGGGAGTGGGAAGTCGGGAGTTGGGTCATGATCCCACTCCCGACTCCTGTTTGGCATCTACCCGCCTGGACTACTTGGTTTGTTGCAGCCTACGACGCCTTCTTCGCCGGCTTGATGGCGACCAGGATGTCGTAGAAGCTCTGCCACCACGTCCAGGATGGCGCGTACTTGTTGTCGTCGCTCGGCCAGTTGGTCCAGTAGGTGGTGTCGAACGGGATCAGCTTCTTGGCCTGGGTGATCGGGATGACCGGCAGCTCGCGGAAGTAGATGTCCATCGCCTTGACGAACAAGTCGTCAATGCGCTTGTCGCCCAGCGGGAGCACGCCCATCTCATCCACGATCTTGCTGAACTCCTCGTTCTTCCAGCGCCACTGGTTGCCGTTCGCGCGCTCGCCGACGGGCACGATCCACTTCGCGTTGAGCGTATTCAGCGTGGCCCACGGCTCGCTTACCGAACCGCACATCTGCCAGCCCATGCGCGCCTCGAACTTGCCGAAGGCGAAGTTGTCGCCCCAGAGCTGGCCGGCTTCCTTCTTGTGCGAGGCGTTGATGCCGACTGCCTGGAACTGCTCGACGAGCACATCGGCGATGCGCTGCTTCTCGATGAACGCCTCATGGGTGGTGATCACCATCGAGAGCTGCTTGCCGCCCTTGGCGTAGTAGCCGTCGCTGCCCTTCTTCCAGCCCTTCTTTTCGAGGATCTCCATCGTCTTCTTGGGGTTGTGCTCCCAGATCGGATACTTCTCGAACATACCCTTGGACTCCAGCAGCTTGTCCAGGCGCTGGATGGGCGGATACATCGGGTAAGGGATGCGGCTCTTGCTGGTGGTGCCTTCGTAGGCGATCTGCACGATTTGGTCGCGGTCAATCGCGTAGTTGAGCGCCCAGCGAATCTCCGGATCGTTCCATGGTTCCAGCGTGGTGTTCAGCTCGAACGTGCGCGAGCACGGATCGAGCACCGCGTAGGGCAGGTCCTTGTACCAAGCGATCACGTTAGGGTTCTTGGCCTTCAAGGCGTCGAACGCGCCTTTGGTGATGTCCATCAGGCTATCCAGCTTCCGGTCGGCCATCAGTGCGACGCGGTTCTCGGGAGGGCCGGCCCACGTCCAGATCAGGCGCTTCGGCGCGGGCAACGGCTTGAAACCACTCTTGGCTGCCCACCAGTTGTCATCCCGGTCGTAGATGAACTCGGTGCCATCGGCGTTGAAGCTCACCAGCTTGTAGGGGCCGCTGAACACTGGCGACTTGCCCTTCTCATAGTTCTTGAACGTGAGCGGATCCTTACCCTCCCAGATGTGCTTGGGCATGATGTTGATGCCACCCCAGATCTTGACCGAGAAGTAGTCGAGCTGGAAGCGCGGATTCGGCCTGTTGAGGGTGAACTCAACCGTGTGCGTGTCTACTTTCTTGACGCCTTTCACCCAATCGTTCATCGCGCCGTAGCAGTTCAGCTCTTTCACCTTCAAGCACAGCTCACCAATGGTGAAGACGACGTCATCGGCCGTGACCGGCTTGCCATCGTTCCACTTGGCGTTCTTGTTCAGCTTGAGCGTCCAGACGTCCTGCTTGGCGTTGGGGGTGAAGCTCTCGCCCAGCCACGGGTTGATCTTGCCCGTCATATAGTTGAGGATGAACAGCGGCTCGATCATGGACTGGTGGAAGCCATGGTCGCGACGGCTGCCCGGAACCAGCGGGTTCCACAAATCTGGCGTGACGACCTTGCCGCCGTCAATGTCGAGGATCAACGTTTGTTCTCGGGGAACGCGCGGGATGCTCTGCTCTGGCGATGCAGCCTGCGCAACGTTCGCCGTTACGCCCATCAGTAAGCTGAGGCTGATGAGGGCCGAGCCAAGCACATGCAATCGCTTTTTCGAACCTTTCATGGGTTTCCTCCTGGAATGAGCATGTAAGGGCAGAAATCGAGTTCGTTTCGAAACTCAGTGCTTTTTGGAACCGAAAACATCATCAAGTTTCGTCAAGATTGCCAGCCGACCACCTCCTGGAACGCCGGCTCGCGCTCATTGTGCAGGGCGGATGAGCGCAACGCGCCTTCTCCTGCAACTTGGCAAGCCGAGCAAATCGAGATTGCTGCCGCACGCAGCGAGTCGAATTATCCAAATCGCGTCCACAGATGTCAAACGCAGCGTCACCAGTAGCCGAACGCCAGGTAGCCGCCGTCTACGTAGAGTACGTGGCCGGTGATGAAAGCGGCTTTCGGCGAGCACAGAAAGGATACTGCATTGGCGACGTCCTCGACTTTTGCCAGCCGGCCCAGCGGGATGCGCTTCTTCAACACATCCACGCTCACCACGCCCCGCCGGATGTTCTCGACGGTCATGTCGGTCTCGGTGTGGCACGGTCCGACGGCGTTGACGCGGATGCCGTATTGCGCCCATTCGATGGCCAGCGTCTTGGTCATCATGTTCACTCCGGCTTTGGCGCACGAATAGGCCGTGCGCATGGGGAAGGCGGCCTCGGCGTTGATCGAGGAGATGTTTACCATACAGCCGCCCCAGCCCTGCTTGACCATTTGCCGGCCGGCGGCCTGCGAAGCGAAAAATACGCCGTTGAGCTGCACCTCGATCATGCGTCGCCAACTTTCGGGCGAAACGTCGAGCGACGGTTCGGGCCTGCTGATGCCGGCACTGTTCACCAGCACATCCACGCGACCGAACGTTTCGACGGCGCGGGTGATCATCGCAGCGCACGCGTCGGGATCGGTGATGTCTACCTGCACGGCTAAGACCGGCCACCCTTGTGTGGTGAAGGTCTCGGCGGTCGCCTGCGCTGCCTTGCCGCGCAGGTCGGCGATTACCACTGCGTAGCCATCGGCAGCGAGTTGGGTGGCACAGCCTTTGCCGATGCCACCAGCCGCGCCGGTGATCACGGCGACGGGAAGGGATGAGACTTCGTTCATGCCCGCTATTCAACCCCGAAGCGGACGCAGGCGCAACAAAAAAGGTGATGAGCGCTGCGGCTCATCACCTTGTGCGGGGGTCAGTCCGATCGGCCCGCTACTATCAACCGCGACCGCGGCCGCGGTTGGCCCCCCCCCGGCTGTGTCGGAACGGCGCCTCCCTGAACCGTCCTGGCGTTCCCCGTCAGCGGCGCCTGGCGTATCTGGTTGTGCATCGCCAGCACGCTATCCGCGAACGCCTGAGCACGCGCCAGTTGTTGGTCGCGCAGCAGTGCGGCCTGTGCGGCACGCCAGCGTTCGGCGCGCTCGGCTTGGATGCCGGCGACGCTACGGTAGAGATGCAGAAACATCAAGGCGCCGACCACGAGGATGCACACAATGGCGAAGGTGACGGCGACGATGGGGATAACTTCGCCGACGATCCGTCGCATCGCTTCGTCGTGCTGGCGCTGCGTTGCCTCGCGCTGGCGATTCATCGCTTTGGTGTGGCGCAATGTCTCGCGTGCCTGTGCTTCCTCCAGGCGATGTTGCTCCCGCGCGTGGCGTAGGTCCTCCTCGTCCAGCGCCTTCTGTCGCTCGCGTGCTTGCTGTTGATCCACCGCAGCTTGTTGCATCTCGAAGTTCATCCGCGCGGCGATCTTGGGGCCGGTGTAGGGTTTCGAGATCTCAGCGTTGCCCAGGATCAACCCGAATGCGATTGCCATTCCCATCAAAAACAGGAAGATCAGTCCTCCGGCTTTCATAGCGCACTCCTGGGGCCAATTCCACCACAACCGGCCGAGACTTTCATGACAGCCCGAGCGCTGCCACGTGACAGCTCGATGATTTTCATGACGCGAGCGAATCGCTGCCGACTACAATCCTGCCCACAGGCGTGCTGAACGGTGCCGACCTGAGAGATTGCGATGACCGAAGCGGCGCCCCATCCTGCAACTGATCGCTTCCGCTGGCTCGTGTGCCAAGCGCTGGCAGCGATCCCGTCTCACCGCGAGCCTGCTTGCTCCGCAGCCGAGATCGCGCGCCGGTTGTGCGAGATGTGCGACGCTGCCGATCGGCCTGCGTTCGAAGAGGCCGAGGCCGCCGTCCGCTGCGCGTTGGCCATGCTAGACCTGTTCGGTGCGCTGGCGACGAGTAACGATGAGGGCCACCGCACCGCCGGCCAGGTCTCGACCTACTTCCTGCGCAGCCTGGCCTGGTATGTTGAGCACAGCATCCCGTTGGTAGATGGTTGGCGGGCGCGTGGTTTGCAGGGCGACGCCGGCGCGTCAGCGCTGGATCATGCGCCGGACTTTCTCGGTGCGATGGAGCGGCGTCGGCTGGCGGTCGCCGCTCGCCTGGGCTTGGATGCACCGGCCTCACGTCGCCAGGAAGCCGTGCTCATCCTGATCAAGGGCATCCTGGATGGCGAGGTGTACTACCTGCACCAGTTCGATTCAGATGCGCGCCGCTATCAACTGATCGGTGGCCGAGTTGAGCCAGGTGAAGCGCTGCTGGTTGCTGCGCTACGTGAGCTGAATGAGGAGCTTGGGATTGCCGCCGGCTGCGCCACCCTGTACCCCCTCATTGCGCCGCCAGCGTGCATCGTCCTGACGGCCATCTCGTCCACCTACGGCGCGCTGACCGACTACGCCTTCAGCACGTTCGGGGCGGCGCTCGACACGCGCGAGGTCGTGCTGCGCCCTGGCGACCGCTGGCTGAGCGTGGCCGAGATGCTGGACGCGAATCCGCCGGTCGGCCGGCTGGCGCACGACGTTCAGTTGATGCGTGCGCTGGATCGTCGCTTGCCGGGCGGGCTGCGCGGCGCGCCGATCCCACCGGTCGAGATCCATACGCTGCCGGACTATCGGGATTACCTGGGATTGCCCTAGAAACGCGTCAGACCGTTGCAAACGGCCTGACCTGCGAGCATAGAAGATCGCCGTTGACCCACGCGCCGGCGAGTTTATGACCGTCCCGCTGTCGGTTCTCAACCGATGTGGCGATGCAGCCTCAAGCCGATTGTCTGGATGCCGGGCAGGTCGCTGTCATCTCCATAGATGCACGACGTCCGATCCATCGTATTCCTTGTTGCGACAGGTTGCCGCATGAGACTCGCTGGGCTGGACGATTCTGAGCAATCGTTGAGCAGTTGCATTCATATACAGGTGAACCATCATGAGCAAATTCAGGAATACGATCGAAGAACGTGAAGTGACGCCCGAGTGTGTCTATCGCTCGCGTCGCAGGTTCGTCAAACTTGGCTTGTGGGCATTCGCCAGCGCTGCCGCATTGGCTGCGTGTGGCGGCGGCAGCGTGAACGAACCTGAAGCGGATGAGCAGATAGAACCGATGGCGCCTGTGGGCGATGCAGCCGAGATCGCAGATGCACCGGAAGTCACCCCCTCGTCCATCGTGATGCTGGCAGACGCAGACGAGCTGGGCAATAAGCTCAACACCTTCGAGCAGATCACCGCCTACAACAACTACTACGAGTTCTCTTCGGATAAAGAAGCGGTGGCCGAATTGGCTGCCAACTTCAAGTCATCGCCATGGCAGGTCGAGGTCGGCGGGTTGGTGAACCGGCCCAAGACCTATGACATGGACGACTTGCGCACCAAGTTTCCACAGGAAGAACGCATCTACCGCTTGCGCTGTGTCGAGGGTTGGAGCATGGTCATCCCGTGGATGGGCTTCCCATTGCACAAGCTACTCAAAGAGGTCGAGCCGGCATCGAATGCGAAGTTCGTGCGTTTCATTTCGCTCGATGATCCTCGGCAATACCCCGGCCAGAACGACATCTTCTCGTTTCAGTGGCCTTACACCGAGGCGCTGCGTCTGGATGAGGCGATGCATGACTTGACGCTGCTGGTGACCGGCCTGTATGGTAAATCACTGCCCAACCAGAACGGTGCGCCACTACGCCTGGCCGTGCCGTGGAAATACGGCTTCAAGAGCGCCAAAGCCATCGTCAAGATCGAGCTGGTCGAAGCGCAGCCGGCGACCTTCTGGACGATCGCTAACCCGGCCGAATATGGCTTCTACGCTAACGTCAACCCGGCCGTGCCTCACCCGCGCTGGACGCAGGCGACCGAGCGGCGCATCGGCGAAGCCGGCCGGCGTAGGACGTTGCCGTTCAACGGCTATGCCGAGCAGGTGGCTCACCTCTACGACGGTATGGACCTCGCGGTGAACTATTGATGTGCGAAGGGGCACGAAGCTGGGCGAAATGCGACGTGGCTTCGTGTCCTTCGTGGTGGAAGAACAGAATGAACGTACAACCCGGCATGTCCGCCGTGAAGCAGCCGGAGACGATGCTCGGTAAGCTGAAGGCGCAGATCTCACGGCCGTTGTCGTGGGTCGTTGCCGTCGCTTGCCTGGCGCCGCTGGCCGTGCTGATCTATCAGACCGTTACCGATAACGCTACGGCCAACCCGATCCAATATCTGACCATTCAGACCGGCAAGATTGCGCTGATCCTGTTGGTGCTGTCGTTGGCCTGTATGCCTATCGTCACGCTTACCGGTTGGAAGATAGCAACGAAGCTGAAGCGCCCGCTCGGCTTGTACGGCTTCCTCTATGTGTGCGCGCACCTGGGCGTCTTTATCTTCGACAACGGATTGCTGGACGGGACGATTGACGTGGGTGCAGTGTTCAGTGCCATCATCGCAAAGCGCTTCGCCGTCGCTGGTTTCCTGGCCTTCTGCCTGCTCGTCCCGCTTGCCATCACCTCGACTAAGGGCTGGCAGAAGCGGCTGGGCAAGCGGTGGAAGACCCTGCACCGGTTGGTCTATGTCATCGCGCCTATCGTCGTGCTGCACTTTGCGTGGCTGGTGAAGAGCATCATCGTCCGACCCGAGCCGATCGCTTGGGGTGTGGTGATCGTGCTGTTGCTGATCGCGCGCACGCCACCTGTGCGTCGGGCAGTCATCAACTTTCGCAGTCGCTATGCCTGATTCGCCGAGGCGCTGCAAGCTGAGCGTTTGCTGAATTTCCGAAGTTCGTGAATGCGGATGTGGGCTGTGTGCGAATGACTTGATGACGCTCGATCTTGTAAAGGAGAAAACTCGAACGATGAAAAGACGAACCTTCCTCACTCATGCAGCCATCGCTGCGGCGATCGCTGCGACGACGCTGGCTGCGCCGGCCGGTCGGTTTGCTGCTGCTCAACCTATGCAACCGATGAACATCGCCGAGACGGCGATGGCCGATCCCCAGTTCAGCACGCTGGTGAAGGCAGTGATTGCCGCCGGCTTGCCCGACACGCTGAAGGACCCGAAAGCGACGTTGACCGTGTTCGCGCCAACCGACGACGCTTTTGCCAAGCTCGACCAGGACATGCTGGCCGACCTGCTCAAGCCGGAGAACAAGGACAAGCTCAAAGCCATCCTGCTGTATCACGTCGTGCCAGCCAAAATCACGTCGCGGGATGTGAAAGGCATGGGCGGCAAGGGTACGCCGGAGACACTGAATGGCGCAATGGTCAACGTCACTACTATCGGTAGAGACATCTACGTCAATGAGGCCAGGGTGGTCAAAGCCGATATCCCTTCCAGCAACGGCGTGATCCACGCGATTGATACCGTGCTCATCCCGCCGGACATGAACATGAGCAACATTGCTGCCGTAGCGATGATGAACCCGATGTTCAACACACTCTCGGCGTTGGTGACGCAAGCCGGCCTGGGCAGCGCGCTCAAAGACTCCAAGGCGAATCTGACCGTGTTCGCCCCGACCGATGAAGCCTTCGCCAAGCTACCGAAGCAAGTGGTCAATACGCTGTTGCGGGACAAGAAGAAGCTGCAATCGGTGTTGCTGTATCACGTGCTGGGCGCCCGAGTGACCAGCAAGGATGTCATGGGTATGGGTGGCAAGGGCACGCCGAAGACGCTGAACGGCGCCGCTGTTAATGTCACCACCATCGGCGACGCCATCTATGTGAATGAAGCGAAAGTGATCAAGGCCGATGTGCCGACGACCAATGGCGTGATCCACGTGATTGACCGTGTGTTGCTGCCGCCGGATATGATGGCTATGAACACGATCGCCGCAGCCGCGATGATGGAGCCGATGTTCAACACGCTGTCGGCTGCCGTCACTGTGGCTGGCCTGGGTGATACGCTCAAAGATCCCAAGAGCGCCCTGACGGTGCTCGCGCCGACCGATGAAGCCTTTGCCAAGCTGCCCGCCGGCACGGTCGAGGCCCTCCTGAAGGATCCGGAAGCGCTGAAGAAGGTGTTGCTTTACCACGTGGTCCCCGGTAAGTTGACCAGCCGGCAGCTCAAGGGCGAGCTGAAGACTGTCAACGGTGCCACGGTCAACCTGACGACCATCGGCAGGGACATCTACGCCAATGAGGCCAAAGTCATCAAGGCCGACGTGCGAACCGGCAACGGCTTCATTCATGTGATTGATACCGTGCTCATCCCGCCGGACATGAACATGAGCAACATCGCCGCAGTGGCGATGATGAACCCGCAGTTCAACACGCTGTCGCGGTTGGTGACACTCGCTGGTCTGGGCAGCGCACTCAAAGACCCGAAGGCAAACCTGACCGTGTTCGCCCCCACCGATGCAGCATTCGCTAAAGTGCCCAAGGCAATGCTCGATGCGCTGGCGAAGGATCCGGAAAAGTTGAAGAAGGTGCTGCTATATCACGTGTTGCCGAACCAGGTCACCTCGGCGGATGTGAAAGGTATGGGCGGCGTGGGACAGCCCAAGACCCTCGAGGGTGCGACGCTCGATGTAACGACCAAGGACGGCATGATCTTCGTAAACGGCGCAAAGGTGATTGCCGCCGACATAGCCACGGTCAACGGTGTGATCCACGCGATTGACGCTGTGCTCATCCCACCAGATGTGCGGTGATTGCGCTGCGCGCCCGTTTGCGTGATTCCATCTCGACGACGTCGGGCTGCCCAACAGGCAAGCCCGACGTTTCACGTTTGATGGGGTGAGCGGTCAAACGCTGTCACAACCGTCATGAGCTTGGCGCCCGTCCCTACAAAGGTCGAAAGTCCATGGAGAGATGGGTTAGGGGGCGGCGTGCAAAGCTCGCACAAGGCCAGGTCCCTCATAAATCAGATAACACGCCTGGGATCCTCCCTCAAGCCGGCTAACGCGCCGTTAACCGCGAGGCAAGCCAGCCTTAACGCAACTGTGCTAGCTTGTGTGACGAGCAAAGGCTAGCAATCATGACTTATCCTGCTGCGCCTGGCCAAGTTACGCCCGAAGCGCTGTTCGTGCCGCCCCTGCGCCAACCGCGCCTCGACCGCGTTGCCAGTTGGATCTCTAACGCCACCCATCCTCCTATCGTAGGTGTCTTCAGCGTGCTCGTCGCTGCACTCGTCTCGACGAAAGTCGCAGCCTGGACATGGGGCGCGGGTTATCTAGCGCTCGCCGTCCTGCTGCCCACCCTCTACGTGGCCTGGATGGTGCGGCGTGGCGAGATCGCCGACATGCAACTGCCGGACCGGCACCAGCGCCTCAAGCCATATTGCGTCGCTATTGCGTGCATGGCGCTGGCTGCGCTGGCGCTGCAATGGACACACGCGCCGCGCCTGTTGCAGCAGATTGCTCTGATCAACGTCATCCAGTCTGCTGCGCTGTTCCTGGCGACTCTGCGCTGGAAGATCAGTGCGCATTGCGCCTCGATGGGTGCGCTCGCTGTGTTGACCTGGACGCTGTTCGGTGCCGGCAGCTTGCCGTTTTGCGCTGCTGTGCCGGCGGTGGCCTGGGCGCGCGTGTGGTTGAAGCGACACGACCTAATACAAGTGCTGGCCGGCGCGACGCTTGGCATCGCCGTCGCCTGGATTGTGCTGCGCTGATAAAGAACGCTATGCGCATTGCCTTATTTACCGAGACCTTCCTGCCGCGTGTGGACGGTGTGACGAACACGTTGTGCCGCTTGCTCGATCACCTGGCGGCGCGCGGGCACGAGAGTATCTTGTTCGCGCCGGAGGGCAGCCCGGCGCGCTATGCGCATACGCCGGTGATTGGATTGCCCGGCCGACGCTTGCCGATGTATCCGGACTTCAAGCTGATCTCGCCGTTTGCACCCATTGCCGGGCCGCTGCGCGACTTTGTGCCCGACTTGGTGCATACGCTCAATCCTGTCACGCTGGGTCTGGCAGCGATCCGCCAGGCGCGCGAGATGGGCGTGCCGGTCGTGGCGTCGTATCACACCGACGTGCCTGGCTTCATGATGCGCTGGGGCTATGCCTTGCCAGCCCGGCTGATGGCGTGCTACATGCGCTGGGTGCACAACCAGGCCGACCTCAATCTGTGCCCTTCGTCGGTGACGCTGGGGGCGTTGGCGCGCCAGGGCTATCGCCGGCTGAAGGTGTGGGGGCGCGGTGTGGACACCGCCCTCTTCAATCCCGACAAGCGCAGCGCAGCATGGCGTGTCCGCCTGACGTGCGGGCAACCGGAACGCCCGCTGCTGCTGTTCGTCGGGCGGCTCTCGCACGAGAAGCGCGTGCATTGGATCCATCGCGTCCTGCATGCCCTCCCGGATGTTCGGCTGGCGATCGTAGGCGACGGGCCGGCGCGCGCAGCGTTGCAGCGTCTGTTCTTCGATGCACCGGTCGTCTTCACCGGTGTGTTGCGCGGAGAGGACCTGGCAGCCGCCTACGCCAGCGCAGACCTCTTCGTCTTCCCCGCCGCCAACGAGACGCTGGGCAATGTGGTGCTCGAGGCGATGGCGTCCGGCTTACCGGTGGTTGCACCGTGCTCCGGTGGCTTACTGGATCACGCTGTGCATGGCGAGACGGCGCTGCTGTTCGAGCCAGAAGATTGCCAGGCGCTGGTCGCCGCCGTGCGTGAACTGGTGCAGGACCCGACGCGAGCCAAGCAGATGGGGCGGGCTGGCCGCGCACGCGTCGAGCCGTGTACGTGGGCGGCGGTCCTCGACGGATTGTTGGACGACTATCGCACGCTCCTGGCGTCGCAGCCTGTGCCCGGCGCCGAGCGATCCCCTTCGCCGCACCGGTTGCAACAAGCCGACCGTCGCAGCCTCGCATAACTTACCCGGCCGATGGCCCCCAACCCAGCAACCGAAGCGCGCCTTACGCTCCTGCGGCTGGCTGCCATCGTCGCCGTCAGCTTTGGCCTTACCCTCATCAGCAGCACGCTTGAGCCGGCGCTGCTGGGCAGCAAAGTCATTGCACTCGTCCCCGCCCGCTCGGCCGACGCTGCGGTGTTTGGCGCGGTTACGTTTAGCGGCTTGCTCGTAGCTGTCTTCGCCCAACCGCTCATCGGCGCCTGGTCAGATCGGGCGAACACGCGGCTGGGCCGGCGGCTGCCATTCATGCAGGCAGGGGCGGCCAGTGTCGTTGCAGGTCTGGTCCTGATCGTCGCAGCAGACTCGATCGTGCTGCTGGTGGTTGGCTTGCTCCTCACCCAGCTCGGCACGAACAGCGTCCTGGCCTCTTGGCAGCCGGTCATTGCCGAAGGCGTGCCACAAGCACAACGCGGCCTAGCCTCGGGCTTCAAGGCCGGTTTCGATCTCCTGGCAGCGATCGTCGGCCGGTTGGCGGCTGCAGAGCTGGTAAGCCTTCAGCCAGAGTGGGGGAGTGTAGCGCTCTATGCTGCGATCGCTGTCCCGATCGCCGGCCTGCTCCTCACGCTGTTCGTCACCATTCGGGCAATGGGTGTAGACCGGTCGCCGCCAAAGGCCGAAGCGCCTCTGACCATTGCGAGCACGTTGCGCCAGGCCTTCACCGTGGACGTGCGTGCGCATCCGGCCTTTGGCTGGTGGTTCGCCAATCGCGTGTTGTTCTGGGCCGGGGTGATCGGGTCGAGCGTCTTCTTGCTGTTCGCCGCGCGCGACGTGTTCGGGATGAGCGAGGCTGAGGCGCAGCGCGTGATTGGCCGGGTGATCGTTGTGTTGGGTGTGGCGCTTGGGTTGGTGATTTTGCCGGCGGGCTGGCTGGCGGATCGAATAGGGCGTCGGCCGATAGTCATCGTTGCCGGACTGATGGCTGCTGCCGGCGCAGTGCTCGCCGTGATCAGTTTCAATCTAATCCTACCGGTAGCTATCCTGATCGGCGCAGGCACGGGCATCTATTTGAGCAGCAGCGTGGCACTGATCAACGACATCGTGCCGAAGACGGACGCAGCGCGTTACCTGGGTGTGGCCAACATTGCGACGGCCGGCGGCAGCGCATTGGCTCGGTTGGGCGGTGGTGCGCTCATCAGTGGGCTGAACAGTGTGAGCGACTCCAGCGTGATAGGCTATCAAGCGCTCTATACGGTCGTTGCCGTCTTCTTCCTGCTCAGCGTAGTCGTGATGGTGCTTGCGCCGGCGGCGCGTCCGACCAGTAGCCCCAGTCGCGCCCGCGCCAGCGCGACGGCAGTAGATTGAAATACAGCAGGAAGCAACGCAGCGAAGAATGCACGACCTTGCGCATCACGCCACGTTCCAGTCGGCGGTGATCACGCGCATAGACCACCAGGCTGGGTGCAAACATCGTCCGATAGCCGTGCCGCTTGATGCGCCAGGCGATCTCGGAATCTTCGTTGCAGACCAGGCGCAAGTCGAAGCCGCCCACGTCGCGAAAAGCCGTGCGGCTGATGAGCAGGTTCGAGCCGGTGGCGGCCGGAATGCCCAGCCAGGCAAAGAAGCGCTGGGCGCGGGTGAACCAGCGATGGTAGGGGATGAAGCGGTCGCAGGCTTTCTTCGCGCCATAGATCGCGCCCAGGCGCGGGTCGCTCGCGTCTAGCCGAGCCAGATCGCTAAAGTAGGTGAGCGAGAAGATCACGTCGGCGTCGGTGAAGAGCAGCCAGGGTGTGTTGGCCGCTTCCGCGCCGATCTGGCGTGCGGTTACGACGTTGCATAGCTGCTGGATGATCGCGGTGCGGCGCGGCCGAATGTCGTGTATGAGCTGGGGCGTCTCATCGTCGCTGGCGTCTACCACGATGAGCTGTATATCTTCGGGCAACGACGCTAGAAAGGCGCGGATGTTGTAACGCTCGTTGCGCGTCGGCAAGATGATGGTCAGATCCTCGATCTGCACAATCAATCGTCCTCTTCGTTCAACAGCCAGTTGGCCAGCCGGCGCTCCAGCACCAGTTGCGCAGTGTCTGCAGCATCGCCGGCTTGTGCGGCTGGCCGAAGCGTAATCTGGCACACGCGCCAACCTTGCTGGCCCCACTTGTTGAGCACCTGCGTCAGTTGCTCATCGGCCGGCTTGCCGTGCTCAATCGCGACGGTCTCGATGCGATATTCGAATCGTTGCACGATCCGAATCATCGGTTGTGCGTGTTGCGCTGCGATTAAGGGCGTATGAAGTGAGGGTGAAAGGAGTGGGATGGTGGTCGGATGACGATCATTAGCCGCATGGGCCGTGTGGGTGCCAACGCTGCTCCACTTGAGCGATGACCGTGCTCGTATGTGCAGTTGCTGTTTGACAATTCGTCCACCCGTGCCTAAATTCTCGACAGTTCCTGCGCGGCGCGCTGGCTATTCACTGCTACATCTCCGGCGCCGCTGCTGGTCGGTGAGAGGATCGAGAAAGTAACAGTCGGTTCTTCAATAGTTCATCACGAGGAGGAAGACATGTCAAATCGCTCAGATCGCATTCACCCTGCTGTGCCCAAGCTGCAAAAACAGCTTCAACAAGGGCGCATTAGCCGTCGCGAGTTCTTGCGCACAGTGACTTTGCTCGGCGTGAGCGCCTCGACGGCTTACGCGATGGCGTCGTGCGCACCCGCGCCGGCTGCGCCCGCGGCGCCTGCCCAGCCGGCTGCCGAGCAACCCACGGCAGCGCCTGCGCCGGCTGCCGGCATGCCCAAGCGTGGCGGCGTGCTCAAGGTCGGCATCCCCGTGCCGGCGGTGGATCATCCGGCGCGTTTCTCTTGGGTGTTCGACAGCAACGAGTTCCGCCAGGTGTATGAGTACCTCACCGAAACCGGCCCAGATAATATCACCCGCCCCTATCTCCTGGAAAAGTGGGAGGTCAACGACGACCTGACCGAGTGGACGCTCTTCCTCAGGAAGGGCATCCGGTGGAGCAACGGCGACGAATTCACCAGTGAGGACGTGCTGTTCAACTTCAAGGAGTGGCTGAAGCCAGAGACCAAATCGTCCATCCTCGGCTTGTGGGAGGGCTTCCTCAAGGTCGAGAACGTCAAAGCGGTGGACGATCACACCGTCAAGCTCATGCTCGATGCGCCGAAGCTGGATGTGCCGGAGACGCTATTTCACTACCCGGCACAGGTGATGCATCGCAGCTTCAACGGCGATCTCACCACGCTGAAGAACCCCGGCACAGGGCCGATGAAGCTGGACGAGTTCAAGGTCGGCGAGCGTGTGGTGGTCAGCCGGCGCGATGGCTACTGGCAGAACGGCGCCGATGGTCAGCCGCTGCCCTATCTCGACGGCATCGAGTACATTGATCTGGGCAACGATCAGACTGCCTACGTCGCTGCACTGCAATCCGGCCAGATTGACGTGATCTACGACCCGACGGTGGATACGTACCTCGCCTTGCGCGACAAGCCCGGCATCGTGGTCGAGCCGATCACTACCAGTCAGGTGCGCGTGTTGCGCATGCGCGTGGACCTCGATCCGTGGAAGGACAACCGCGTGCGCCAGGCGTTCAAGCTGGTTCAGGATCGCGAGGCCATTCTGGAGAAGGCCTACTTCGGCCAGGGCGAGTTGGGCGGCGACTTCCATGTCTCGCCGGTGCACCCTGAGTATGCGCCGATAGACATCCCCAAATACGACCCCGAGCGTGCGAAGGAACTGTTAGCCGAAGCCGGCATCACTGCGCCGCTCAAGATGAAGATCAGCGTGGGCACGGGCTGGACCGACGTGGTGGCTTACGCCGAGGCACTGAAGGAGAGCGGCAAGGCCGGCGGCTTCGACATCGAGCTAGACACCATGCCCAACAGCGCTTACTGGGACTTGTGGACGGAGACGCCGGTGGGCATCACGCCGTGGACGCATCGCCCGCTGGGTGTGATGGTGCTGCCGTTGGCCTACATCGCCGATGCGAACGGCAATCCGGTACCGTGGAACGAGAGCCGCTGGGTGGACGAAGAGTTCAGCGCGCTGCTCAAAAAGGCGCAGGGCACAATTGACATCGAGGCGCGCCGGGCCATCATGAAGGACATTGAGACCATCCAGCGCGACCGCGGCTCGGTCGCCATTGCCTGGTGGCAGAACGTGTGGGATATCAAGTTGCCCAAGGTCAAGGGGACTTCGGCGCACCCGACGCACTACCAGATCTGGCGCGAGGCCTGGCTCGACCCAGACGCGAAGTAAGAATTGAAACTCGTGCAATGGCTCGCTTTCTTCTGCGGCGCAGTCTCTCCCTGGTGTTGACGTTGTGCCTCGTCTCGGTCGCTGTCTTTGCGATCAGCGAGATCGCGCCGGGTAATATCGCTATCAACTCGCTGGGCAACACCATCACGCCGCAGCAGGAGGCCAGCTTCAACGCACAGAACGGCCTCGATCAGCCGGTGTTCACGCGCTATGTGCGCTGGTTGATCGGCAGCGACTGGCAAGCACAGCAGTGGATCGGCAACCCGGTCACGCGCATTCACGACACAACTAACAACCGCACGAGCTGGTGGGGCGTGCTGCCCGACGGCACGCTCTACCAGAACAGGACGACCGACGACGGCAACGCCATCATCCGCATCGAACGCCGGCTTGACCCGGCCACCGGCCAGCCCGTCGTCCAAGAAGTGACGCTGGGCGAGGATGCCTGGATGACGAACGCCGAGGGCTTTCAGGTGTACTGGGGTGTGGACACTGAAGGGCGCGCTGCAATGTGGGTGAAAGGCGAGCAAAACGAAGCGTGGGTGTTGACACAAGCCTCGTGGAAGAACACCAAGGGTGCACCGAGCCAGTACGTCCCGCTGCAATATGGCTTGCTGCGCGGTGATCCAGGCGTGTCGTTCCGCACCCGCAAACCGGTGGCCGAGACCATCATCCCCTGGACGTTGAACTCACTCTTGTTGGCCGGCATCGCGTTCGTCGTCGTCATGCCGTTGGCGTTGCTGCTTGGGCTGATTGCCGGGCTGAACGAGGGCAAATTCGTAGATCGCTTCCTCTCGGTGACCAGTTTGATCGCTACGGCGACGCCGGAGTTCGCCACCGGCGTTTTCCTTATTGTCATCTTTTCGTCGTGGTTGGGGCTGCTGCCTGGCGCCGTCGTCGTCACCAGCAACCAATCCATCCTGGCCAATCCGGCGCAGCTCATCCTGCCCGTCCTCACGCTCACGCTGATCGAGCTGGGCTACGTGTTGCGCATCACCCGCGCCAGTATGGTCGAGGTGATGCGCACCAACTACATCCGTACGGCTACGCTGAAAGGGCTGCCGCGCTCGCACATCGTCTTCAAGCACGCGCTGCGCAACGCGCTAATGGCACCGATCACGGTCATCATCCTGCATGTGAACTGGCTGATCGGCGGCATCGTGGTGGTCGAGACGCTGTTCGGCTATCCTGGCTTGGGACGCTATGTGCTGGAGGCAGCGCTGTTTAAGGACGTGTTCGCTATCGAAGCAGCGGCAATGCTGCTCGTCGTCATTGCTGTCGGCACGCAACTCATCGCGGATGTCATCTACACGTATCTCAACCCAAGAATCAGGTATGCTTGATTGCACGTTCGTCATTTCTCATCTTTCATTTCGGCGCGCATGGGTGCCGCTTACCTCAAATGAGCAATGAAAGGTGAAAGATGAAAGATGGCTACCGCGGAAAGTTCGCTACAACTCCCCTCAGGCTCATCGTACGGGGATCGCCTCAAGGCGCGATTGCGACCACTTGTGCGATCGAAGACGGCGCTGGTGGGTTTGAGCCTGGTGATGTTCTGGGTGATCGCAGCGCTGTTTGCTGACGACTGCCTGATCAACCCGGCTTGTTGGTTCGGCAGCCCGGACTACACGCCGCGGCCGCTGATCGCGCGCTACGACCCGTTTCAGTCCTTTCGCGGTGCCGGCTTGCAAGGCCCTAGCGCCGAGCATTGGCTGGGCACCGACCGGCAGGGGCGCGACCTTTGGGCGCGGATCGTTCACGGAGCGCGCATCATCCTGGTGCTCGCGCCGGTTAGCGTGCTGATGGCGCTGCTGGTCGGCGGTACACTCGGCCTGATCGCCGGCTACTTCGGTGGTGGTGTGGACGAAGTGGTGATGCGCTTCCTCGATGCGATGATGGCCTTTCCGCAGATTCTGCTCTACCTGGTCATCATCGCTGCGCTGGGGCCGAGCGCAGTGAACATCGTGTTGGCGATCACCATCGCCGGCGCGCCCGGCATTGCCCGGCTGGTGCGCAGCCTCACGCTCGATATCAAGACGCGCGACTACATTGCCGCGGCGCAGACGCGCGGCGAAAGCCCGTGGTACATCATGTTCGTCGAAATCCTGCCCAATGCGCGTGGACCGATCCTGATTGATGCGATGCTGCGCGTGGGCTATGCCGTATTCGCCATCGGCACGCTCGGCTTCCTCGGCCTGGGCTTGCCGCCGCCATCGCCCGATTGGGGCAGCATCGTCAACGCCGGCCGTAAGTTCATCCAGGCCGGCCACATCTGGGATGCGCTGTGGGCGTCGCTGGCCACGGCGTCGCTGGTGGTCGGCCTCAGTCTACTGGCCGATGGACTGTCGGAGCAGTTGAACAAATATCGCTAATCGCCTTGAACCAGCAACCTGTCGTTTCCGTCAGAAATCTGGCCATTGCCTACGAGACGGCACGCGGCCTGGTGTCGGCTGTTCGCGATGTGTCGTTCGACATCCATCGCGGCGAAACGCTCGGCCTGGTGGGCGAAAGCGGCTGTGGCAAGAGCACCCTGGCCTATGGCCTGGTCAACTACCTGGGGCGCAATGGTTGCATCACCGGCGGTAGCATCCTGTTCCAGGGCCAGCCACTGGTCGGGCAGGATGAGGAGGCGCTGCGCAAGTTGCGCGGCAATCAAATCTCGATGGTCTATCAAGACCCGATGACCTCGCTCAACCCTGTTATGCGCGTTGGCGACCAGATGACCGAGGTGCTCACCGTACACCAGAAGTTGCGCGTAGATGAGGCGCGTGTGCGATGCATCCAGATGCTGCGCCGCGTCTACATGCCCGACCCGGAGAAGGTGATGGAGCGCTATCCGCACCAAATCTCCGGCGGCCAGCAGCAGCGCGTAGTAATCGCCATGGCGTTGTTGAACAACCCGGCGCTGCTCATCATGGACGAGCCGACCACGGCGCTCGATGTGACAGTGGAGGCCGCGGTGCTCGATCTGATCGCCGACCTGCGCCGCGACTTCGATACGGCCATCCTGTTCATCAGTCACAACCTGGGCGTGATCGCGCGTGTGAGCAACCGGGTGGGCGTGATGTATGCCGGTGAATTAGTGGAGCTGGCGCCGGTGCGAGAGATCTTCGCCAACCCGCGCCACCCCTACACACAGGGGCTGATGCGCTGCGTGCCGCGCTTGGGTTCGAGCAAGCTAGACAGCGTGCTGTATCCGATCCCCGGCCGCGTGCCGCCGCCGAATCGCCTGCCGCCCGGCTGTGCGTTCGAGCCGCGCTGTCCATATGCGCGCAAGGCGTGCCGCGCCGAGCGCCCTCCGCTGCGCCCGTTGCAGGACGCGCCTACGCCGCACATGACCCGTTGCCTATTCTCGGAGGAGATTGACCCGCGGCAGTGGCGACCGCCGGAGGATATTGCAGTGCTACAGCCGGCGAACGACGGCGCCGGCACGGCGCCCATCCTCGAAGTAGAAGGGCTGAAGACGCACTACCGGCCGGCTTCGGCTTCGCTGCTCGGTGCGTTCGGGCTAGGCCGTAAGGATGTGGTGAGGGCGGTGGACGGTGTGAGCTTCAGCCTACCCAAGGGCAAGACGCTCGGCATCGTGGGGGAATCTGGCTGTGGCAAGAGCACCTTGATCAAGACTATCATCGGCCTGGAGGACATGACCGACGGCAAGGCCGAATTCATCGGCTTCGACTTGCGCCGCCGCGCCGGCCAGCGCGACCTGGCGCTGATCCGCGAACTGCAGATGGTCTTCCAGAATCCCGACGCTACCATGAACCCAAGCTACAGCGTCGGCCAGCAGATCGAGCGTCCCCTGCGACGCTTTAAGGTCGTGCCGAAGGATCGGGTTCGTGACGAAGTGGTTCGCCTGCTGCGCGCAGTCAAGCTGGATGAGCACTACTACGACCGGCTGCCGCGGCAGTTGAGCGGCGGTGAGAAACAGCGCGTCGGCATCGCCCGTGCGTTTGCTGCGCGGCCCGATCTGGTGCTGTGCGACGAACCGGTTTCAGCGTTGGACGTATCGGTGCAGGCCGCCGTACTTAACCTGCTGCTGGAGATTCAACGCGAGCACGGCACGACCATGATATTCATCGCACACGATTTGAGCGTGGTGCGCTTCTTCTGCGATTACATCGCGGTAATGTATCTCGGCCACATCGTCGAGATTGGCCCTGCCGAGGCGATCTACGCGCCACCTTATCACCCCTACACTGAGTCGTTGCTGGCGGCGGTGCCCATTCCTGATCCCAGTGCGACGCCCACACACATACGGCTGCAAGGCAACGTGCCCAGCCCGGTCAACCCGCCGAGCGGCTGCCGCTTTCACACACGCTGCCCACGGCGCAGCCTGTTGCCCGACGGTGGCCAGGTCTGTGAGACGGACGAGCCGCCGTGGCGCGATGCCGGCGAGGCACATCGCATCCTCTGTCACATTCCGCTTGAAAGGTTACGCAGCGTGGAAAGTGCCGGGAAGTGATCCGTGCCCTCAAGTTCACGGGCGAAACGGTCGAACCCACTCCAGATCGGCCAGGAAGAGCGCGCCGCTATCGGTCTGGTCGAACACGAGCGCGACCTCAGCTACTTCGGCCAGGCGGACACTACTGAACCGGCTTAGCGGGATGCGCAGCGCAGTCAACGGCGCGCGACCGGTAAAGATGCCTTCCTGGAAAGCCTCGTTCGCTTGCAGGATGCCGGGGGGGAAGCGGAGCGCCGGCTCAACCGTAGGCACGGTGATGCTTGCGCTGTTGCCCTGGCGATCGGTCAAGCGCACACTGAACGCCTGCGGCTGGCCGGCGGGATTCAGCGGCGACGCCGGATCTACGGCGATGCGCAGGCCAAGGGCGACGTAGCCGCTGAAGTCGCCGGCATCCTTCGGCAAAGTGAAGCTCAGCTTGCCCCCAGGTTTCTCCCAAGCGACGACAGCGTGGGGTGGCTGGCCGGGCACTGTGACAACGTGGCGATGGCATAGCTCATGGCCTGGTAGCGACTGAGGGGTGTAGTAGCCTTTGGGGCAGAATTGAGCCATGACGTCGTCGGCGCTCACTACGCCGCCCAGGCGATGGGCGGTCATCTCTTCTGCGTCGGCAGGCAGCCAGATCGTCTGCCGGTCAACAGCCGACGCCAGAAACATCGCGCGCGCCGGCAGGCCGTAGAGTGAAGCTGGCGCCGGCGTCTTTGTGTCCAGGCCCATGCGCGCTGCCGCTCCAAGGTCGGCTTTGAAGAGCAGCGCAAGGAAGTCTGCGGCATAGCGCGCCAACCAGCCGCGCTGCGCCTCTGGCGCGAGGCGATCCGCGCAATCCGGGCGTCCGCTCAGGTCAAGCCCTTCGGGCCTCAGAAAGGTGTTGAAGTTGTTGTGGTTTGCGCTCTCTAGCCAGACCGAAGCCGCCCAAGCGGTCTGATCCTGCGCCAGCCGCGCGCCCTCGAAGAAGAACTGCCCATCCTGCATGACCACGTCGCCATCACATGCAGCCAGGATAGTGGCGAAGGGGACGGCAGAACTGCGCCAGGGATCGGCGGCCGAGGTCGCTGCGGCGATCTGCAACACGCCGGCAACCGGACCGTATCCGCGCTTGCCTGATGCGAAATGCGGATCATTGGCCAGCAACCAGGCCAGCTCACCGCCGCGCGAGTGGCCAAACAGCGCGATGCGGCTCAGGTCGGCGCGGCCGTCCAGCGCAACGCCGAAATCGTTTGCGCCACCGGCTGCTGCGCGCGACAGAGCTCGCAGGTGCAGGTCAAGGAGCTGTGCAGTGCGTTCGCCGAAGAGCGGCTCGCCGAAGCCGAAGGTATTCTCGGCGTTGATGTTGGGCACGAGGACGACATAGCCGTGCGCGGCCAGATCGCGCGCTAGGTAGTCGAAGCCGCTGTAATTTGGGCGCTCCTCCTCTGGCGTGCACGGCCAGAGATCGGCCTCGCCTTCGCTCATCGGGCATCCGGGGTGTGTGCCGTGTAGGATGACGACGACCGCGGCTGGTTCGCTCTGATTGGCCGGCGCGGCGATCAGGCCGTTCAATCGCACCGGCATCTCCCGATAGCGGCTCCCTACCGGGAATTGCGACTGGGTGATGACGGCGTCGCCGAGGTTGTACTCTTTGGTGAACGGCGGCGACAATCTGGTCGTTGCGGATGCCGAGCGCGCCGGCGGAGGCGGAGGCAAAGCACAGCCGGTCAGCACAAGCGCTGAGCCGAGGACTGCAGCGATGACGCGAAGTGTAACGACAGGTTGGAGTGCATCGCTGCGAGTGACAGGTTTCTGCGACATACACGCGCATTATGCATGAACACCCTCTATCCGGTATGCGATCTGTTCGAGCACCGCGGCCGCGTCGGTAATCTTCGGTGACAACGACGGCATTGGCGTGCCGGGGATGAGGAAGGCGATCCGTCGGGCGTCAACCTCGATCCAGCCGAAGCCGGTTGCATCTGCCAGTGCCGTGAAGACGCCTGACTGCCCGCCAATCCAGCGTGTGCGCAGGTCGAGGATGGCTGCACGCACTTCAGCGTCGAGAAGGTGCGTGGCCCATGTGCCGTCTGCCGTCGCCACGCGAAACGCTGCCGAGAACTCGCTATTGCCGAGGTCTGCTTCCGGCATATCGCCGAAGCGCAAATCGAGCAGCCCACCACGCAACCGAGGCTCAATCATGACCTGCGGCAGGTTGGCACCGGCGGCGACCGGCCGCACCACCATCGTATAAATGTCTATCTTCTCTTGACGCTTCAACGGGCTATACCGAACGCTGCGCTGCCAGATTTGCAGCGGCCGACCGTTGAACGTGCCTTCAAGCTCTTTGGACTGCCAGCCGGTGCCGCGCCCTTCGATGCGCTCCTGGGTACGCTCGGCCGGCGGCGATAAGCCAAGCTGCTTACCCAGCGCTTCCAGGTCGCGTGTGTTGGCCCGGTATATCCAGAACCCAATTGCAACGACAGCAGCGGTACCGATGATAAACAGCAGTAAATTCTCCATTGCGGCCCTCCGTTTGACTTTGAAGGTTGTTGCTATCCGTAGACGTGAATGGCGTTTATCCGAGGAGATAGTCGTGATTGCAGGAGATCATCACCAGGCGAGGTTGGCTTGAGAGGTTGTCTCGCAAGGATTTGACATGATCTTCTACCTCTGGTATAAAATCTACCAATGGTAGAAATGACGGCGGCGCGCGCCCGGCGCGAGCGCGACAAGCTCAATCAGCGCCAGGCCATCCTCAATGCGGCGCGCGAGATTGCCGCCAACGAAGGCTGGAGTGCCGTCACCACCCGCCGCGTCGCCGAGCGCATCGAATACACGCACCCCACTATCTACGAACACTTCGAGAGCAAAAGCGCGTTGCTCGCCGAGCTGACCCGTGAAGGCTACCGGCTGCTGCTGGCCGAGTTACAGACGACCCGCGCCGAAGCAAGCGGCCCCGACCAGGCCATCCACGGCATGGCTCAGGCCTACTGCGCCTTTGCCTGGGCGCACCGCGAGTTATATGAAGTGATGCATGGCCTGAGCGGCGTCTATATTGAACCCGAGGCGTATCGCAAAGAGGGCGAAGCCGTCATTGCCGAGGCACGCGCTGCGATCGAGGCCTGGGCCAAAGCAGAAGGGGTGAAGACCGCCAACGTGAATGACGCCGTGTTGATCTTGTGGAGCACACTGCACGGCATCGCTTCGCTGGCGTTGAACAAGCAGATTGTGGGCGGCAAGAAACATGCTGCTGCGTTGGCTGCCCGCGTCGTGGATGACTTGTTGTCAGCTTGGCGCGCGGCGAAATGCGTCTAGTTGTTTGGGCCATTCTGGCGTGAATGACGCAAAGTCTTGTCTGTGCGCCTTCGTGATGCACCAGTGTGGAGGAATGAGCATGAAATTCAAACAACCGTTTGCAGCGAAGAGGGACGACGCCGGCAACGGGGCTGCCTCGACCATTGTGCGCGAGGGATCTGCACCCATTGCGTCCGCAACGAAAACCGTTGACAAAGCGCTCGACTACTTCGACTTCGATTCGCTGCTGCGCCCTGAGGAGCGTGAGGTGCGCGACCGCGCGCGCGCTTTCGTCGAAGGCGAGGTCACGCCGGTCATCAACGAGTACTGGGAGAAAGACGAGACGCCGATGTTCCTGCTGGAGAAACTGGCTGCGCTGAACATCTGCGGCGGCTCGATCCAGGGCTACGGTTGCCCGGGCTTCTCGCCACTGCTCACCGGCCTGGTGCAGTTTGAACTCACGCGCGGCGATGGTTCCATCGGCACGATGTTCGGCGTGACCAGTGGGCTGGGCATGATGAGCATCTACTTGTGCGGCAGCGAGGCGCAGAAGCAGCAATGGTTGCCCCGGCTGGCACGCTTGGAGGCATTCTGCTCGTTCGGCCTGACCGAGCCATACATCGGCAGTGACGCCTCGCACATTCAGACCACGGCGAAGAAAGTCGGCGACACCTACGTGCTGAACGGCGCCAAGCGTTGGATCGGCGGTGCCACCTTCGCCGATGTGACGGTGATCTGGGCGCAGGATGACCAGACCGGCCAGGTGGGCGGCTTCCTGGTCGAGAAGGATACGCCGGGCTTCCACCCGACCAAGATGAAGGGCAAGCTGGCGCTGCGTGCGTTGCCCAACGCCGATATCAAACTGGAGAACTGCGTCATCCCGGCGAGCAATCGCCTCGAGAAGGCCAACTCGTTCCGCGACACGGCAGCCGTCTTGCGTGCCACGCGCCTGGGCGTGGCGTGGGCGGCGATCGGGCATGCGCAGGCTGCCTATGAGCTGGCCCTGGCCTATGCCAAGAAGCGCCAGCAATTCGGCCGCCCCATCGCCGGCTTCCAGTTGATCCAAGAGAAGTTGGTGAAGATGCTGGCCGAGCTGGAGTACATGAAGATCACCACGGCGCACCTCAGCCGGCTGAGCGAGACGCCGAGCAAGCTGACCGACGGCATGGCCTCGCTGGCCAAGATGAATAACGCGGCCAAGGCGCGGCAGATCGTCGCCATGGCGCGCGAGATCCTGGGCGGCAACGGCATCCTCCTAGAGCATCACGTCATGCGCCACTTCGCCGACATGGAAGCGGTCTATAGCTATGAGGGCACGAATGAGATCAACACCCTCGTGGTCGGGCGCGAGATTACGGGGCTGCAGGCGTTTGCGTGAAGCTATATAGAATCCAGAGGCCAGAGACCAGAAGCCAGAGGCCGGAGGCTGGAAGCCAGATATCGAAGTGGAGGCGCCGGATGCACAACTATGAGAACCTCAAGGTGTGGCAGCGTGGAATGGATTTCACCGTGAGCGTGTATCACGCGAGCGCAAGATTCCCGGCAGAGGAGCGATTTGGCCTGACGAGTCAGCTACGTCGAGCATCCTCGTCAATTCCCATGAATATCGCCGAAGGATCTGGCAGCTCGTCGGACAAAGAGTTCTGTCGCTTCCTTGAGATCGCAGCGCGCTCCGGATACGAAGTGCTCACTGGGATTGAGATCGCTCGGAGATTGGGCTACGTCGAGAACGAACAAGCTGCTGAGCTTCTCGAAAGAAGCTCACGAAATCGTAGGCATGCTCATCGGCCTCATCCGCAAATTGCGGAGTGAATCCCAATAACATCTTCCAATCTGGACTCTGTACTCTGGCTTCTGGACTCTGGACTCTCGACTCTCCAACCATGACTTACAAAATCCAAACCGCCGTCGTCCTCGGCGCCGGCACGATGGGTGGGGGAATTGCCGCCTTGCTCGCCGGCGTCGGCATTCCCGTCACGCTGCTCGATCTGCCGGCGCAAGAAGGCGACCGCAATAGCCTCGTCAAGGTGCTGTGGGAACGGCAAGTGAAGGCCAGTCCCGCGGCGCTGTTCTATCCCGACGCCGCCCGGCGCGTGACGCTGGGCAACCTGGAGGACGACTTCGATGCCGTCGGTCGCGCCGATTGGATCATCGAGGCGATCGTCGAGCAGTTAGAGCCAAAGCAGGCGCTGATGGCGCGCGTGGATGTGGCGCGCAAGTCCGGCAGCATTGTGTCGTCGAACACGAGCGGCATCCCGATCCGCGCCATCGCCGAAGGCCGCAGTGAGGATTTCCGCAGGCATTTCCTGGGCGCGCACTTCTTCAACCCGCCGCGCTACCTCAAGCTGCTCGAAATCATCCCCACGGCAGACACGCGGCCTGAGGTTGTGGCCTTCATGCGCGACTTCGGCGCACGACGGTTAGGCAAGGGCGTGGTGATCGCCAAAGACCGCCCCAACTTCATCGCCAATCGCATCGGCGCGTTCATCGGCCAGTACCGCATGCAGGCCGCGATTGACAACGGCTATACCGTCGAGGAAGTGGATGCGCTGACCGGCCCGATCATCGGCAACCCGAAGACCGGCACCTTCCGCCTGGCCGACCTGGTGGGGCTAGACGTGATGGCGCACGTGGTCAACAACTTGTATGAGTATGCGCCGGAGGACGAGAGCCGCGCAGCGTTCGTCATCCCGGAGGTGATGCAGCGCCTGATCGCGCAGAAGGCGCTCGGCAACAAGACTGGCGCCGGCTTCTACAAGAAAGTCACGACGCCCGACGGCGCGACCGAATATCACGTCCTCAACCTGCAGACCATGCAGTACGAGCCGCCGACTAAACCGCGCTTCGACGTGATCGGCGAGACCAAAGACCTGGAGCTGCCCGAACGCATCCAGATGATCTTCGATCGCTTCGCCGACGATCGCGGCGGCATGTTCATCGTCGAGACTACGCTGCCCATCTTGGCCTATGCTGCGCGACGCATCCCGGAGATCGCCGATAGCATCGCCGACGTTGACAATGCCATGCGCTGGGGCTTCAACGCCGAGGCCGGGCCGTTCGAGCTGTGGGACATGATCGGCGTACGGCGCGGGCGCGAGATGATGCGCGAACGCGATATCGCCGTGCCGCAGTGGGTGGACGATATGCTGGCTGCTGGCGTCGAGTCGTTTTATCAGCGCGTGGATGGGCGCGTGGTCGGCGCATATCAGCCGCAGGCGCATTATGCGCCGCTGCGTCGCTCCAAATTTCACATCGTGCTGGCCGAGAACCGTGGCACGCAACGCGAGCTGCGGCGCAACGCCAGCGCCAGCATCCATGATCTAGGCGATGGCATCCTCAACCTGGAGTTTCACTCCAAGGGCAACACGCTGGATCACTACATCAACGACCTGGCGCTGGAAGCCCTGGAGATGCTTGAGCGCGATGAGTGGCGCGGCCTGGTTGTCGCCAATCAGGGCAAGGACTTCTGCCTCGGCGCGAACATCGGGCTGTTCATCTTACTGGCCGGCACCGGCGACCCTAACGCCATCGAGAACGCGGTCAAAAGGCTGCAAGATTACCTGATGGCCTTTCGCTTTTCACCCAAGCCGGTGGTGACCGCGCCGCGCCAGCGCGCGCTGGGCGGCGGCGCCGAGGTGGCGATGGCCGGCGCGCGCGCCGTCGCCGCCGTTGAGACCTACATGGGCCTGGTCGAGTTCGGCGTGGGTGTGATTCCGGCCGGCGGCGGCTGTAAAGAATTGCTGCGTCGCGTGGTTTCGCCGCACATGACCAACGACAAAGTGGATGCGCTCGGCTACCTGCAGCAAGTTTTCGAGACCATCGCTTACGCCAAAGTCAGCGAGAGCGCGTTCATTGCTCGCGAGCGTGGTTTTCTCTCGCCTTGTGACTCGATCGTGATGAACGACGACGACCTGATCGGCGTAGCCAAGGCGACGGCGATTCACCTGGCCGAGGCCGGCTACACGCCGCCCGACCGCAACGCGGCTTCGATCTATGCCATCGGCCGGCGCGGCAAGGCAGCGATGGAGATGGCGGTCAACACGCTGCGCTGGGGCAAATACATCAGCGAGCACGATGCGTTGATGGCGCGCAAGCTGGCGCATGTGCTTTGTGGCGGTGACTTGTCTGCCCCGCAATGGGTGACCGAGCAGTACATCCTCGATCTGGAACGCGAGGCGTTCTGCTCGTTGCTCGGTGAGCCGAAGACACAAGAGCGCATCAGCTATATGCTGAAATACGCCAAGCCGTTGAGGAATTAGAATGCGTGAAGAAGGACCGTTTGAGCACGAAAGAGTCTCTGGAGGCGGGGGGTAAATCCTGAAATTGGATCTCTGCTGCTACAAACAGCGAGGTCCATCGTGGATAGCGAGGGCCCTGCACAAACTTGGAGTTTTGACTAAAGATGCCAGAAGCAGTCATCGTCAGCGGCGCAAGAACCGCCGTTGGAAAGGCAACGAAGGGGAGTCTGAGGACAGTGCGGCCGGACGACATGGCTGCCGCTGCCCTCCACGCTGCCATCGAGCGCGCACCCGGCCTCGACCCCAATGAGATTGACGATGTGATCCTCGGCTGCGCTATGCCGGAGGCCGAGCAGGGCTTGAACGTGGCGCGACTGGCCGCCTTCCGCGCCGGACTGCCGGACTGCGTGCCGGCGCAGACGGTCAACCGTTTTTGCTCGTCCGGCCTGCAGACCATCGCCCTCGCCGCGCACCAGATCATGGCCGGCCAGGGCGAGGTCATCGTCGCCGGCGGCACAGAGAGCATGAGCATGGTCTCGATGTCCGGCAACTTCTTCTCGCCCAACCCCGACTTGGTGGATGTGAACCCGGAGGTGTATATGCCGATGGGGCTGACCGCCGAGGAGGTCGCGCAACGCTTCAACGTTTCTCGTCAGGATCAGGATGAGTTTGCGCTGCGTTCGCACCAAAACGCGGCGGCAGCGATTGACGCGGGTAAGTTCAAGGACGAAATCACGCCGCTCGACGTGTCGGTGACGCAGTTCAATGGACACGGCGCGGCGATGAAGGAATACACCTTCGACACAGATGAAGGCGTGCGGCGCGACACCTCGCTGGAAGCGTTGGCCAAGCTCAAGCCGGTCTTCCATGCGCGTGGTACCGTCACCGCCGGCAACGCGTCACAGACCAGCGACGGCGCGGCAGCCGTCGTTGTCATGAGTGCGGACAAGGCGAAGCAGCTCGGCCTCAAGCCGATGGCGCGCTTCGTCAGCTTCGCCGTGGGGGGCGTGCCGCCGGAGGTGATGGGCATCGGCCCTACCGTTGCTGTGCCCAAGGCCCTCAAGCTGGCCGGACTGACGCTCGACCAAATTGACCTGATCGAGTTGAACGAGGCATTCGCTGCTCAGGCGCTCGCCGTCATTCGCGCTCTGGAGATGGATCTCGAGAAGGTGAATGTGAACGGCGGCGCGATTGCGCTCGGCCATCCGCTCGGCTGCACCGGCGCCAAGCTTACCGTCACATTGCTGCACGAGATGCGCCGACGCAACGTGCGCTACGGCATGGTGACCATGTGCATCGGCGGCGGCATGGGCGCGGCGGGCGTCTTCGAGAACCTGAATTAACTGCGAAGATGCGAAGGGTAAGAAGGTGGATCGGGCTTCGTCGTGCTCTTCGCGATGAAGGCTTACACTGGTAACACTTCGCTCAGCCGCTCGCGCTCGACCACGGGTTGTTGGTCGTATAGATAGCATGAGGCAACCTGTTCCGGCGCGACTCTATAGAGCGGCGGCTGCGCCTGCCGGCACTTGTCCATCGCAAATGGGCAGCGCGAGGTGAACTTGCAGCCGGTTTCAATGCTGCCGTGCTCTTGCTCGCGTGCCACAATCTCCGTCTGTCCCCACTTGCGGTTGATGTCCGGCCAGGGGATCGAGTCGATCAGCAGGCGCGTGTAAGGGTGCTGCGGATCACGGATCACGCGATCTATGCTGCCGGCCTCCATCACCGAGCCGCGATACAGCACGATGATCGAGTTAGCCACGTGATATGCCGTAGTGAGATCGTGCGTAATGTAGATGATCGAGATGCCATATTCACGGTTGAGGTTGCGCAGGCTCTCCAGAATCGTCGCGCGCAGGCTGGCATCTACCATTGAAACCGGCTCATCGGCGACCAGCAAGCGTGGCTTGAGCAGCAGCGCGCGCGCTACGTTGATGCGCTGGCGCTGGCCGCCGGAGAGCTGGTGCGGGAAGCGCCCCAGGATATCTTCGGGACGCAGGCCGACGGCGCTGAGTGCCTCGTCCATCCTGTCGCGCGCTTCGCTCTTGCTTCGCGCCAGCTTGAATTTCTCGATGGGCACGGTCAACAGGTGATCTACCGTATAGAACGGGTTGAATACGGCGAATGGGTCCTGAAAGACAGCCTGTACTTCTTTGCGAAAGTTAACCTTCTCCTCACCTTGCAGATGCGTGATGTCTTTGCCTTTGTAGAGGATCTGCCCCCGGGTAGGTGTGATAAACCCGAGCAGCAGCATCGCCAGTGTGGTTTTGCCACTGCCGCTTTCGCCGGCAACCGTCAGGATCGTTGGCTGGTCATCCTCGATCTTGAGCGACACATCGTCCAACGCCGTCGTCGCTGCGCGCGACAGCAGCCCTTTGGTATAGATCTTCGTGACGTTGCGAAATTCGAGTAGGGGTGTCATGAGTTTGCTTGAGAATGCGGGAAACACACCACGGCATTGTCCATTCTCAACCCGCCATCCTCAATTCGGCGTTCACTAAATTGCCTTCCCGGTCGTACAGGTGACAGGCGACGAATCGTCCGCTGGGTAGGCGCTCGAGGGCCGGCGTGACGGTCTTGCAGATCTCCATGGCATATGCGCATCGCGGGTGAAAGGCACATCCGGGCGGCCGGCGAATCAGCGATGGCGCCAGGCCGGGGATGCCTTTGAACACGCCCTTGTTGTCGAGCGTGGGCAGGCTCTCGATCAGCGCGCGCGCGTAGGGATGCATGGGATTGGTGAACATGTCGCGCACCGGACTGATTTCGGTGAACTTGCCGGCATACATCACCGCCACCTTGTCCACGAATTGCGCCATCAATCCCATGTCGTGGCCGATCAGGATCACGGCAGAACCGATTTGCTTTTGCACGCGGTCGAGCGTCTCCATCACTTGACGTTGAGTGACCACGTCGAGCGCGCTGGTCGGCTCGTCGGCGATGATGACTTTCGGACCGAGCAAGATGCCGATGGCGATGCACACGCGCTGCTTCATGCCGCCGCTCAGTTCATGCGGATACATGCGCGCGACGCTGCGACGCAGTTCCACCGATTCGAGTGCGTTATAGATGCGCTCCTGGATTTCGGCGTTGCTCATCTCCGGCTGGTGCTCTTTGATCGCGTCGTACATTTGCGTCTCGATGCGCAGCACGGGGTTGAGTGAGTTCATTGCGCCCTGCGGGATATAGCTGATGAGTCTCAGGCGCGCTCTGCGCATCTGTTCCTCGGAAAGAGCGGTCAGCTCGGTATCTTCTACGAAGACCCTGCCGCCCTCGATGCGGCCGGGCGGCTTGATCATGCGCATCATCGCTAGCGCCATGGTGGACTTGCCGCAGCCAGACTCGCCGACCATGCCCAGCTTCTCCCCGGGATACAGCTCTAGGCTGGCGTGATCGAGCGCCAGCGCGCGGCCGGCTTCGGTGTAGTAGCTAACTTGGAGATCTATGACCCGCAAAACGGGGAATGAATTCGTCATTCGGTCCTCCGCACGCGCGGGTTCGCCAGCTCGTCCAAACCGACGTTGATCAACGTCAACGACACGAAGATCAGCACCAGCGCCAGCGATGGCCACAGTGGCCACCACCACCAGCCGTTGAAGAAGGCGGCTTGTTGCTGTGCAAACCAGATTGTGTTGCCGATCAATGGCTCGCGCAGTGGCCCGAGGCCGAGCACCGACAGACCGAATGAGGCGAAGATGCCTGCAAATACACCGCTGACGAAGCCAGCCAGGATGAACGGCAACATATTTGGCAGAATCTCCTTAAAGACGATCTCCAGATTGCTCATGCCAGAGAGTCGGGCGACGTTGACGAACAGCCGCTCTTTGAGCGTGAGCACCTGCGCGCGCATCACGCGCGTCGGTCCCATCCATGCCAGCAGCGACACAATGAGCGCCATTGTATAGATGGTGACTGACCTGCGGTCTATTGAGCCAGCGATGATCACCAGAATCAGGAAAGCTGGAATCGGCAACAGCACTTCGGTGATGGCGCGGATGAGCGTATCCACGGCGCCGCCGTAGTAAGCCGACAGGAAGCCGAGGATCACACCCACGCCGGTGCCGATTGCACCGGCGATCAGGCCGATCACCGCCGTCTGCCAGATGCCGCGCACCATGACGGCTAGTAGGTCGCGACCGAAGAAGTCAGTGCCGAGCGGGTATTCGGCACTGGGCGGCTGCTTCGGCTTCACCGCCAGCGGGTAGGCGCGTTTCTCGGTGTCAATAGTCAACGAGCCGATCACCGTGAACAGCGTCAAGGCGATCACGATAGCCAGGCCCAGGACCAGGCTCTTATTGCGTCGAAGGTAGCGCCAGATGAGTGTCAGCCGCGAGGGCTGCTCGTAGCGGATCTCCTGGACGTCCGGTTTAGGTCCAACAGCGGCAATCTGCGTCATCTTGATTCGTAGCGTATCCGTGGATCTAGCAATGGATAGATCAAGTCAACCAGGAACATCAATATGGCGATCGAAAGAATAACGAAGAGTGTGATGCCATAGATGACGAAGTAATCATTCTTCAGGATGGCGTCTCCAAGCAAGCCACCTAGGCCGGGCAGGCCATATAACTGCTCGACCAGTACGCCGGAGACGATGACGCTGCCGAACGCCAACGCTAGGCCGGTGACTTGGGGCAGCAGCGCGTTGCGTACGTAATACTGCGTGAAGATCGTGCGCGGATGTAACCCCTTATGCTCGGCGAAGTTCACATAGTCTTCGCCCTGAATGGTGATGCCCATGCCGCGCATGCCCAGCGCCCAGAAGCCCAACGAGGCGAGGATGAGCGAGATGGCTGGCAGGATTTGGTGCCGCGCCGCGTCAAGGATGAACTCCAGCGTCAACGACGGTGTGACGCTTTGCGAATAAGCGCCGCCCATCGGCAGCAGCTTTAGGCGGAAGGCGATGAAGAAGATGAGCAGCAGGCCGAGCAGATAGGCCGGCACTGCCTGCAACATCATCAACGGGGCCATCAAGCCCTTCACGAACTTCGGACTGCGCGGCCACGAGGCGAGCGCGCCGAGCAAGTTGCCCAGGACGAACGAGATCAGCGTCGTCACCATGAGCAGCACGATCGTCCATGGGAGCGCAGAAAAGATCAGCTCCACGACGGTCTTGGGGAAGCGCGTCAGCGACGGCCCAAGGTCGCCGCGTAGCACGCCACCCATGTATTCGATATATTGCTGGAGCAGCGGCTTGTCCAGGCCAAACTTCACTTCATAGGCAGCGATGATTTGCTCCAAATCCTTCGGGGCGAAACCCGTCGAGCGGGCGATCTCAGCGAAGCGCTCGCGGATCGGATTGCGAGCGGACAGGCGTGGGATGAAAAAAACGATTGTTGCGGCAACCCACACCACCGCGACCAAGAAGAGAATGCGTCTAACGAGATATCCTAGTCTCATCGGATTGCTCAAATTGCAGCAAGAGAGATCATAGCCGAAAAGTGAGCTGCAATGAAGGGGGACGAAGCCCTGGCCTCCTCCTTCCGGGGAGGCCAGGGCGAACTGCGCGCTAGTTTTGAGAGCACGCTTCGGGTTTAGCCGGCTGGCTTCAACGCGGCGATGACGCGCGAGCCCGTCCAGTGCCAGAACGCGCCATTGTAGCCTTCACCCACGTTCGTTTCGGTCGGCCAGTTCACCCAGTAGGTCTGGTTGTAGGCGATGCGGTGCAGCCACTGGATGATCGGCACGTCAATGACTTCCTTGTAGTAGAACTCCATCGCCTGGAGCGCCAGCTCGTCGAACTTCGGATCGCCGGCAGGGTACTTCGCCATCTCCAGCACAAGCTTCTCGAACTCGGGGTTGTTGTAGCGCGAGAAGTTGTTGCTGCCGGCGGTGTTACCTGTCGGTTTGGTGTTGAACAGCTCGAACACGGCGAATGGATCGCGCAGGCTGGCGCCGTGGCCGAACATGTACAGGCCAGGTCGGCCTTGAGCCATGTTGTTATAGGCTTCCGGTGAGAAGTCCGGACCTTCGCCGGTGTCGAAGCCTGCCTGGCGCAACATTTCGGCCAAGACTGGCACAATGTCTGCATGGATGCCGGCAAAGCCGCTGATTTGCGTCGGCACGGTCTTGCCGTCCTTCTCCCACAGGCCATCGGCGTTCTTCTTGTAGCCGGCTTCTTCCATGAGCTTGGCCGACTCTTCAAGGTCGAATTTGCCTGGCTGATACTTCTCGATGATGGCCTGGACGCCCGGCGAATCGGCGAACTTCTGCAGCGGCGGATAGAGGGGGAAGGGATAGATGGTGCTCACCTTCGCGCCGCCGTACACCACCTCGTCAATCTGTTCGCGGTTGACTGCGCGATTGATGGCGCGGCGCACGCGCACGTCGCTGAATGGCTCGATCTCGTGGTTCATCCACAGCGAATTCGGCCACCAGTCGAGATAACCGTGCGGCTCCTTATCACCGGTGTGGGTGGTCACCTTCGGGTTCTGCTTCAGGATGTTGGCGATGATGTCGTTGCGGAAGTCCAGCGCCGTGTCAAGCTCGTTGTTGACCACGCGTTGGGCGACTACGCCCATATCGTCGCCGATGCGCTGCATGATCACGCGCTTGACTTCAGGCACGGGTTGGAAGCCGGTCTTGATCGCCCACCAATCCTCGCGCAGGTCGAAGATCTTCTGGTTATTGGTCCACGACACCAGCTTGTAGGGGCCGGAGTGCGGCATGTCCAGGCCACCGGGGAAGGCGGTGACGTCCGCTTCCTTCTCCAGCACGTGCGCCGGCACGATCGGGCGGCCCGTGTCGAAGTGTGCGGTGAGCACGTCGAACACAAAGCGCGGCGACGGCTGCTTGAAGAAGATCTTAACCGTCTTGTCGTCAACAGCGACTGCTTCCTTCACGTAGGGCGCGACGCGGCTGTGGTAGTCCAGTTTGTCGTTGTCGCGCCAGGTATTGACGGTGAAGACCACGTCCTTCGAGGTGATCGGCGTGCCGTCGCTCCATTCGATGCCGTCGCGCAGCTTGATCGTCACCTCGGTGTAGTCGGCGTTGTACTCCGGGTCGCTGGCTGCCAGCCACGGATACACCGTGTCCGAGAAGGCCGCCCAGTAGTACAACGGATCCCATAGCGACGAGTTGAAGTTCTGGTGGTTGTGACCCGCTGCGAATGGGCTGGTCACGCCGATGTTGTCGAAGTCGCTGGCGCCCCAGCCCATGATGACGGTTCGGTTGCGGGGCACTTCCGGAATTTGCGCTTCGGCTGCGGGCGCGGTTGTGGCCTCGGCAGCGGGCTGTGCCGGTTGTTCGGCCGCCGGTGCGGCTGGTGCAGCGGGCGCAGTAGGTGCGCATGCGGCAATCACCGCGCCGGTGCCGGCGAGTGCCGACAGGCGCAAGAGTTGCCTTCGAGTGATCTTGTTCTTGGTCATATCGGGTTTATCCTCCTGGATCAAATGCTTGATGCTGGAAATTCGTCGGCAGCCTGGCCGCCAGAGAGTGAACGGATTCTCGCGTGTAACCGAATCTCGCCTCCTGAATATAGACTGGTGTCGTTTTAGCATAACCTCCGAAGATTGGCAAACTTAGGTTGGCTTCGTAGGCTCACCTGGGATTTTGACATCGGTCGAAACCGATTTCTGGAAGTAGAGAAACTCGCCACGCGGGCTGCCGATGGCTGTATCCCTGGCTCGGTGCATAGTGGGATCGTGGTGGAGAACAATTCTTGCAGTGGTTCGCGAGATGTGCTAGCGTTCCGCGCTGCGCAGCACATTTACCATCTGGTTGAGCCACACACTACCGAAGCCCAACATGTAGATTAGCATCGGCGCGACTGACAACCAGTAACCCAGCCTCAGGATGGAGATTACCACACCACCGATGTACAGTGCCAACCCCAGCTCGATCCACATCGTCCAGTCCGGCCGAATCAGATAGGCTTGGGGCGTGTCGCGCAGGGCGCTGCGGTGCAGCTTCGGCGTCCGCGCGAAATCACCGGTTTGTTTCTCAAAGAGCGCCTTGAGCATGGCGACGGTGTTGGAGAAAGAGACGCCAATGCCGAGCATTAGTGAGGCCGGCAGGTCGCGCAGGAACTGGAGTACCGTGCGCCCACGCGCGGCATGCGCAGCGAACATCGAGGCGATGGGCGCAAGGCTCAGCAAGCTGATCGCGTTCACCCACATGGGCAAGCCGGCGGACGCGCCATGGTGTATGCCGAGCAGAGCGTGCAGCACTAACAACGGCGTCGTCAGGCTCATCAGCAAGATAAGCGGGTGGATGAAATAACCGGTCAGATGCATCCAGGCGGCGAGTTTGCAATGCCATGGCAGCGAAGAGGTGACGATGGCGGGCAGCAGCTTGCGCGCGGTCTGCAACGTGCCGCGCGCCCAGCGCGCCTGTTGGCGTTTGTAGGCCAGCACGTCGTTGGGCAGTTCGCTCGGTGCCGGCTCATCAACCAGATAGACGCCGCGCCACCCACGCAGTTCCGCACGGTAGCTCAGGTCGAGATCTTCCGTCAGCGTATCGTGCTGCCAGCCGCCGGCATCTTCGATACAGGCACGGCGCCAGATGCCACCGGAGCCGTTGAAGTTCATGAGTAGACCGTTGCTGCTGCGCACTGGTTGCTCGATGATGAAGTGCACGTCCAACGTCATCGCTTGCGCTCGCGTGAGCAAACTCGCGTCGCGGTTGAGGTAATCCCAGCGCGTTTGCACGAAGCCGACGCACGGGTCGTCGAAGACGCGTCGTTCGCAGATCAGTCGGCGAAGGAAGTCCGGCGCCGGCAGGAAGTCGGCGTCGAAGATGGCAATGAGGTCACCTGGGGCGCGGGCCAGGCCGGCGGCTAACGCGCCGGCTTTGTATCCCGTGCGGTGAATGCGGTGCAACAGCTCGATGCGAATGCCACGTCGGCGCGCGCGCGCTATGGCGCGGCATGCGATCTCGGTCGTGTCATCGGTCGAATCATCCAGCACCTGGATGTGCAGCTTGTCAGCAGGGTAGTCCTGTGCTGCGGCCGCAGCGATGATCCGCTCGGCCACGTAGCGCTCGTTGAATAGCGGGATCTGGATGGTGACAGTTGGCGCGTGGTGGCAGCTCTGGCGGCGTAGAGCCGGCAGGGGGCGGCGTGCCGGCCTGTGCAGATACAGTGCCAGTAATACGCCTTGGTGAAAGGCATACGCTGAGAGCAAGATGAGGCACAGCGCATGCAGCGCGATGATGAATTCCATGCCAATGGCGACCGCGGTGAAACGAGGCAAACAAAAAGCCACGCAGGCGTTCATCCGGCGCGAATGAACACGCGTGGCTCAACCCCGACCGCATTCGGGGATCATTTCTTGTCCAGATCGTCCAGGTCAAGCGTGCCGAGGAAGTCCTTGAAGGCGCCAAGGTCTTCTTCCGATTCCTGGCCAGCCTCTTCTTCCGGCTCTTGGCCGTGCTGCGCCATGATATCGTCGTCCACATAGATCGAACAACCGACGCGCACGGCGATGGCGATCGCATCGCTGGGGCGCGAATCTATGCTTAGGTCCTTGCCGTCGCGCGTCCGCAAGACCAGCCGGGCATAGAACGTCTCTTCGCGTAGATCGTTGACCACTACGTAGCGCACCGTGGCGCCAAGCTCGCGAATGGCGTTTACGATCAGGTCGTGCGTCAGTGGGCGAGCGACCCGCGTGTTTGTGAGGTGAATGGTGATCGCCTCAGCCTCGGGCTGCCCGATCCAAATCGGCAGAAAGCGTTCGGATTCCAAGTCTTTCAGGATGACCACCCGGTGCGAACCCATCAGGTTGACCCGCACCGCATCCACCTTCACTTCCACCATATTGGTATTTGCCTCCTCGTATCTATCTTCTGTGAAGTCGCACCCGGCGCAACCGAGCGTTGCTGTGATTCTGCCCTCGATGACCTTTAAACGTTTGCAAAGCCGAAGGGGCGATCACTTGTCCTTATCCAGATCGCTCAGATCGAGTGAACTGATGAAATCGCCAAACGCGCCTAGGTCCTCTTTGCCGGTCGTCTCCGGTTCTTCCAGCGGTTCGACGCCAGCTTCATCCAGGACGTGTTCGTCAACGAAGATGGGACAATCCAGGCGCACGGCGATGGCGATTGCGTCGCTCGGTCGGGCGTCTAGCATGATTTCCTGCTCATCGTCTCCGATGTGCATAACGATAGATGCGTAGAAGTGTTGATTGCGCAGGTCATTGATGAGCACATGGCTGAGTCGCGCGTCGAGCTTGTTGAGGATGTTGGCTGCCAAATCGTGGGTGAGTGGTCGCGGGACGCTGACTCCGTTGAGGTGAAACGCGATTGCGTCTCCTTCCGGCTTGCCGATGAAGATGGGCAGGCGGCGCTCGCCATCCAGCTCTTTCAGGATGACCACCTGCTGATTCGTGCTCATCAGGCTAATGCGAATGCTTTCGACCTTCATCTCAATCATGCCCGAGCAGCCTCCGACTACATGTCGCGCAAAATTATACTCACGCGAGTACGCTAGACAACGTCGAATGCTATGCAAATCACTTTCTGGGGCGCTGCCCAAACTGTGACCGGCTCGCAACATCTCATCGAGGTGGCGAGCGACAGAATCCTGCTGGAATGCGGGCTCTTCCAGGGTAAGCGCGCCGAGTCATACGCTGTCAACCGGCAACTGCCATACGACACGCGCGCCGTGGACGCAGTGCTCCTTTCCCACGCACATATTGACCACGCCGGCAACATCCCTAATCTGACCAAGAGCGGTTTCTGCGGCGATGTCGTCTGCACACACGCGACGCGCGACTTGTGTGCGGTGATGCTGCGCGACTCCGGTGCGATCCAGGAAGAAGACATCGGCTATCTTAACCGGCATCGCAAATCCCCTCAACCGTTAGCACCGATTTACACCTTGGCCGACGCCGAGCGATCGCTGCGCCGATTCGCCAGCTACGATTACGAGCGCTGGATCCCGATTACTCCGCATGCCTGCGCCATGTTCGGCGACGCCGGCCACATGCTCGGTTCGGCGTGGGTGCTCCTGGAACTGACCGAAGGAGCGCGCGTCGTGCGGCTATGTTTTAGCGGCGACCTGGGCCGGCGCGGATTGCCCATCCTGCGCGATCCGGCGCCTATGCCCGAGGTGGACTATCTCATCCTGGAGAGCACCTACGGCGATCGTCTGCATCCGCCGATCAACGAGGCGACGCCGGATTTGCAACGCGCGATCAGCGATGTCGTCGCCCGACGTGGCAAAGTCGTGATTCCTGCGTTTGCCGTTGGTCGCACGCAGGAGATCGTGTATCGTCTGAATGACCTGGTCAATCGCGGCGAGTTGCCCAACGTGCCGGTCTTCGTAGATAGCCCGCTGGCGGTGAACGTCACGGAAGCCTTTCGCACCCACCCGGAGTGCTACGACGATGAAACCAAGTGGATGCTGACCGAGGACGCCGACGGCAGTGTGTTCGGCTTCAAACGGTTGACCTATATTCGACGCGTGGAGGACTCCAAAGCGCTGAACGATCTGGACGGGCCGGCTGTCATCATCAGCGCGTCCGGCATGGCCGAACACGGGCGCGTGTTGCATCACCTGCGCCACACCATCGAGGACCCCAGGAATATGATCCTATTCGTCAGCTTCCAGGCACAGGATACCCTGGGCCGGCGCATCCTGGACGGCCAGCGCTATGTGAAGATCTTGGGCGATGAGTTCACCGTGCGCGCAGAGGTGCGGCGCATCGAGGCGTTTAGCGGGCATGCCGATCGCAATGAGCTACTCGATTGGGTGCACCCACAGGCGCGTCGGCTGCGCAGCGTCTTCCTGGTGCATGGCGAGATTGGGCCGATGCGCGCGTTGGCGGAGGGGCTGACCGATCTGGGGGTCAAAGATGTGCGCTTGCCGAAGCGAGGCGAATCGTTTGAGCTGTGCAGGGGGCTCGGAGGCTAGGCTTCCCCGAGAAATCCGTTTGCCTGCGAAGCTATGCGAAACGGAGTCGCGCGACACAGAGCGCGTGGACAAAAGTGTGCCTGCCCCCGATAGGCATTTCGGACCGGTCACCAGTCGAGGTGCCGAGATTTGAACTCGGGACCCCTTGCACCCCATGCAAGTGCGCTACCAGGCTGCGCCACACCTCGATCGGCTTGATTTTAACACGTCATGCGCTATGATTGCACTCAAGGATGGTCGCATGTGTTCCGCGTGTCGTTCGCATATCGATGCGCATGCCCGGCGTGCAATACCGCGTGGGCTAGGTGATCACGTTCGACTGCCTATCACTTGAGGAATGAGCCGCCCGCGCACGCGCCGGGCGGCTCTTGTTTAGGGCTATGGACGGCGATCTGAATGCGGCAACCAAACGCCGTGTTCACTTAACTAGCAACCGGCAACTCGTCACCGATTACCAAAGCATGGAGAACATTCTTGTTTGCGTCGCCTGGCCGTATGCCAATGGCGATTTACACGTGGGCCATGTAGCAGGCGCATATTTGCCTGCCGACATCTTCGCGCGCTATCACCGCTTGAAGGGCAACCGCGTGGTGATGGTCAGCGGCAGTGATGCGCACGGCACGCCCATCGTCGTGCGCGCCGACAAAGAGGGCAAAACGCCCCGTGAGGTGTTCGAGTACTTTCACGGGCGCTTCCTGGAGACGCAGCGGCTGCTCGGCATCTCGTATGACCTGTTCACGCATACCGACACAGAGAATCATCACGCCATCGGCCAGCAAATGTTCTGCCGGTTGTTGGAGAACGGGTATCTGTTCAAAGCGACGCAGAAGCAGCTCTACTCAGAAACACAGGGGAAGTTTCTCCCCGACCGCCTGGTAGAAGGCACATGCCCGATCTGTGGCTACGACAAAGCGCGCGGCGACCAGTGCGACAACTGCGGCAGCCTGCTCGATGGCACTCAACTGATTAACCCGCGCAGCCGCACGCACCCGGACGATAAGCTGACGATCCGCGAAAGCGAGCACTACTTCTTCAACCTGCCGGCGCTGCGCGCGCCGATTTTGGCCTACCTTTCTGACAAGGATCGCTACTGGCGCCCTACGGTGCTGGAGTTTTCGCGGCGCTACGCCGAAGAGATGGAGCCGCGCGCGTTTACGCGCGACCTGACGTGGGGCATTCCCATCCCCACCGAAGGCGCGGAGGGCAAGTGCATCTACGTGTGGTACGAGGCGCTGCTGGGCTACCTCTCGGCCACGGTCGAATGGGCCATGATCTCCGGCCAAACCGATGCATGGAAGGAGTTCTGGTATCGGCCGGATAACGCGCGCATCTACAACTTCATCGGCAAGGACAACATCCTGTTTCACACCGTGCTGTGGCCGGCCATCTTGATCGGCATGGGGCAGCTTGGCGGGCCGTGGGATAGCCCCGGCGACGTCCCTGCGTCGCGCGCGGACGACCGAAAGTTCAACTTGCCCTACGATGTGCCGGCGAACCAGTACCTCAACCTGGGCGGGCAGAAGTTCAGCAAGAGCCTGGGCGTCTCGCTCGATGCAATCGAGCTTGTTCAGAAGTACGGCGCCGATCCGCTGCGTTTTTACCTCACCTCGATCATGCCCGAAACCAAGGACAGCGACTGGAGCTGGGGCGATTTCGCCCAGCGCAACAACAACGAGTTGCTGGCCAAGTGGGGCAATCTGATCCAGCGCGTGCTCTCGCAAATTTGGCGCAACTTCGAGGGGCGCATTCCGCAGCCCGGCGAATTGACCGAGGCCGATCGGGCGTTGATCGCAAAAGCCGAAGCGTGCTTCGACTCGGTGGGCGAGAAGCTGAACGCGGTCAAGCTGCGCGACGCGCTGAACGAGGTGCTTGACCTGGCGACGGCGACGAACCAATACCTCGACTTCGAGGCGCCGTGGAAGACGATCAAGACCGATAAGGTGCGCGCCGGCACACAGCTCTACGTCGCGGCGCGGGTGATTGACTCGCTGGCCGTGTTGTTCGCGCCCTTCATGCCGGGTTTGTCGGAGCGGGCGCGGGCGCAGCTTGGCTACACCGACCCGCTCTTCGGCGAACAACGCATCGAGACGCTGTGCGAGCGCACGCGCAGCCACGACGTGCTACGCTACGACGCCGGCCGAGCGAAGGGCGAGTGGAAGCCAAGCCAACTGCCGCCGGGACAACCGTTGGGCGGCGAGCCGAGGGGCCTGGTGAGCCGGATCGAGCCGCCGCCTGACGCTCAATAGGCGTTCTCGTGCTCGCCGGTGATCGTCTGCCAGATCGTCATCAGGATAATCTTGATGTCGAGCCAGACTGACCAGTTCTCGACATACCACAGGTCGTATTTCGTGCGCTCCTCGATTGAGGTATCACCGCGCAGACCGTTTACCTGCGCCCAACCGGTCATGCCGGCCTTCTCGCGGTGGCGCTCCATATAGCGCGGGATGCGCTTGCGGAATTCCTCGACGTAGATCGGCCGCTCGGGCCGTGGGCCCACCAAACTCATATCACCCAGCAACACGTTGATGAGCTGTGGTAGCTCATCGAGGTTCGTCCGTCGCAGGAACGCGCCCAGGCGCGTCTTGCGTGGGTCGTCGCGGCGCGTCCAGCCGGGTCCGCTCTGCTCGGCGTCGGCGCGCATACTGCGGAACTTGATCAAGAAGAAACGCTTGCCGTCCAGCCCCATCCGCTCTTGTGCGTAGAACGCCGGGCCGGGCGAATCGAGCTTGATGAGGATGGCGATCAAGAACATGAACGGCGACAACAGCACCAGGCCGGCTGCGCTGCCGATCAAATCCACCGCGCGTTTGAGCGACAACTTCCAGCCGCGCAGCGCAACGTCGCGCAGGTTCAGCAGCGGCAGGCCGCTCAACTCGCCGATGCTCAATTGACCGGCCATGATCTGAAACTGGTCCGGCAGCACTTTGATGCTGATCGTGCTGCGGTCACACTTTGAAATCACGTTTAGCAAGTCCTCGCTGCTCGCTTCCGGCAGGGCGATGATGACCTCGTCCACCACCTCGCGCGAGACCAGGCGCGAGAGATCATCTAGCGAGCCGAGCAACCGGACGTCATACCAGGGCTTCTGGCCGTCGTATGGCACCATGCCGACAACGTCATAGCCCAGCCGCGGATTTTGTGTGATGCGTTGTAGCACTGTGGCTGCTGGCTCGCCCGAGCCGACCACGACCACGCGCGTCCGGCCAATGCCGCGCATTTGCAACGTGCGCTGGATGCGTGCCTGCACGTTGCGCCCCAACACAACCATGACGATGGTCAGCACCCAGGCGTAGATCACCATGACACGTGGGAAATCGGCGATGGCAGAGTCACCCCTGAACGTGAGTGAGACCAGTGCGACGCTGATCAACGTGCCGATGGAAACAGCCGAGAAGATGGTCGTGAGGTCGTCGGTGCTGTAGCGCGTGCGGCGCCGGTGATACATCTTGCCGAAGAAGAAGGCGCCAACGATGGCGACGATCTGCAGCGACAGCAGGGGAAGGAATTGGGTGAAGCCTGGCACGCTGCGCGCCGGCTCGGGTAAGGGAATCAGTAATCGGAGGCGATAAGCGATGAAAAAGCTAATCGTAATGCTGAGCACGTCCACGGCCAGCAACGACAGTGTGATGATGGTCTGGTAGTGTTGCCTAAGAAAGCTGGGGCGCGACTTGGCCGCGAAGAGCGTGGTTGTGTGCATGACGCCTGATAACGCTTACACCCGGTGAGGCTGGGTTGCTGGACCTCACTGCTACGCCGAATCAACGCCTAGCCGCCTGAGGTGCACAGCGGATTATAGGGCATCGTACAATGGTCAATATCTGTTGCCCACCTCTGCAGCATGACCGACGTGGGGCCGGGAAAGTACATAGGCACAGGCCGGGCGTGTCAAAGCCTGCGCCTAGATCAACTCGGTCGGCGACGGAGTTTAGAACTCGCTTCCAAAGTCGAGGCCGCCTGCGTCACCCAAGTCGTTCATAGTGCCAGCCTCGAGCAAGCTGCCATCACCAAACAACGGTGTTTGTGGCATCGGCTCGCTCAGCATGCCCGGCATCATCCAGCCTCCTGTTCCCCAGAACATGCTCTGCGCCAACATGCTGAACATCAGCGCCGACGCCAGGCCGCTCAGCATGTCGCTCGCCGGCTCCGGTTGCGCCGCATAGTCGGGCTGTGCGTGGGCCGGCCAGCCGGCGGACTGCGGGCTGGTCAGCTCGTCAATCCGTCGTCGCGCTTGCTCCCATTCGGTATAGGGAAAGATGACCTCGATTAAGTTGGTCATCTTGACCAGGCCGATCAGCGCGAGCGTGCGCTCGTCCGGCGCTGCGCCGCCGATGACCACCTCGCGCAATCGTCGCCGGATGCCCTCTTTGAATCCCGATGCGCCTTGGGGGAAGCGCGCTTCTTTGAAGAAGAGCATCCGGCGCGATTCCTCAACGCGCAGCGCGCCGCGCTGCACCAGCCGTTGAATCACCTGATCTTCCAGGTTGGGCAGGCCGCGCGCAATCGCTTCGATCCAATGCGGGATCGGCTGTGGATGAGTGGGCAGCGTCCGGATGCTCTCCAGGGCGCGATCCAGCACTGCGTCGCCGGTGGGGGTGGGGTTGGCAACGGCCAGGTTGAACTGCGCGTCGGTGCGCAGCTTGCCGCGCAGCGTCAGTTCGGTCAGGATCGCGCTGGCCAATCCCATCTTAAGTGGCTCGCGCGCCTGCGGCATCACGGCGCCCTCTTTGTCGTCCATAGCGAGGAGCATCAGTTCCTCGTGCAAATTCAGCATGACAACCTCCTGTTGCTTTTCAAGTTTGCGGCACCGCGTATGCGATGCGGACGGCGCATATCCAGGTGACAGAACGCTATCGGTTGCGCATATGAAACCCATATATGCAGCCTGATAGTCCGCTGAGAGGGACGTTTGCGCTGAGCGACACGCTAGCATATAACGCAGGCGAGGTGCGCTATGCCAACTGTCGTTTTGATCGGCACGCTCGACACAAAGGGCGCAGAATTTGACTTCGTTCGCAGACGGATTAAGCAACACGGCGCAGAGGTGATCCTGGTGGATGCGGGTGTCCTGGGCGCGCCGCCGATCAAGCCCACTATCACCCGCGAGGAAGTGGCCCGCGCTGCGGGTGCGGAGATCGCTGCTTTGGCGACATCCGGCGACCGTGGCGCAGCGGTAATGACCATGGCGCGGGGCGCGGCGGAGATCGCCAAGCGCCTCTACGCCGAGAAGAGGCTAGATGGCATCATGGGCATGGGCGGCAGCGGCAATTCATCCATCGCGGCGGCGGCCATGCGCGAATTGCCCGTAGGTGTGCCCAAGCTCATCGTCAGCACGCTCGCGAGCGGCGACACGCGCCCTTACGTCGGCGCGAACGATGTGACCATGATGTATTCGGTGGTGGACATCGCCGGCGTCAACCGCGTCAGTGAGCGCATCTTAAGCAACGCAGCGGCGGCCATCGCCGGCATGGCCGCCGCGTATGCCAAACGCAAGCGCGCCTCAAAATCTAAACCGCTCATCGGCGCGACGATGTTCGGCGTCACCACGCCGTGCGTGAACGCGGCGCGCGCTTGGCTGGAGGAGCGCGGCTACGAAGTGCTCGTCTTTCACGCGACCGGCACCGGCGGGCAAAGCATGGAGGCGCTGGTGAAGGGCGGCTTTTTGGCCGGCGTGCTGGACATCACGACCACCGAGCTGGCCGATGAACTGGTGGGCGGCGTGTTGAGCGCCGGGCCGGAGCGGTTAGAGGCAGCCGGCAGGCTGGGCGTGCCCCAGGTGGTCTCGCTCGGCGCGCTGGACATGGTGAACTTCGGGCCGCTGGACACCGTGCCGGAGAAGTTCCGTGGGCGTAACCTTTATCAGCACAACGCCACTGTGACGCTCATGCGCACCACGGCCGAGGAATGCGCCGAGTTGGGCCGCATCATCGCCCGCAAGTTGAACATGGCCGGCGGGCCAACGACCGTCTTCATCCCACTCAAGGGCGTCTCGATGATCGCAACGCAGGGCAAGCCGTTCTACGATCCCGAAGCGGATGCTGCGCTGATTCGCGAGCTGAAGGCCAACTTGCGCGCCGATATTCCGGTGCGGGAGATGGATACAGACATCAATGACCCCCAATTTGCGCATGCGATGGCGCGCGAGCTGGATCGGATGATCGCTGGTGTGAAAGGCAGAAAGAAGAAATGAGGCGCTGGGAGGCATAACCGCCTCCTGACGAAGAGGTTGACTGCTTATGGACAGAGCAACTGCGCTGGAGAAGTTAAGGGCGACTGTCGCTTCCGGCGGCGTCATCATCGGCGCCGGCGCGGGCACCGGCTTGTCGGCCAAGTGCGCCGAAGCCGGCGGCGTGGACCTCATCATCATCTACAACAGCGGGCGCTATCGCATGGCCGGGCGCGGATCGCTGGCCGGGCTGATGCCCTACGGCGACGCGAATGCCATTGTGATGGAAATGGCCAACGAGGTGTTGCCGGTGGTGAAGCATACGCCGGTGCTGGCTGGCGTGTGTGGCACCGACCCCTTCCGGTTGATGCCGGTCTTCCTCCGGCAGGTGAAGGAGGCCGGCTTTGCCGGTGTGCAGAACTTCCCCACCGTCGGCCTGATTGACGGCGTCTTCCGTCAAGGGCTGGAGGAGACCGGCATGGGCTTCGGGCTGGAGGTGGACATGATCCGGCTGGCGCATGAGATGGACTTGCTCACCTGCCCATACGTGTTCGACGAGGAGCAGGCCGTCGCGATGACGCAAGCCGGCGCGGATGTGCTGGTGCCGCACATGGGGCTGACGACCAAGGGCGCCATCGGCGCGAAGACTGCCCTTACGCTGGATGAATGCGTTGAGCGCATCCAGCGCATGCATGACGCCGCGAAGCGCGCGCGCGCCGATGTGATGGTGTTGTGTCACGGTGGGCCGATCGCCGAGCCGGAGGACGCGCAGTATGTGCTCTCGCGCACAACGGGCGTCGTCGGCTTCTTCGGCGCCAGCAGCATGGAGCGCCTGCCCACCGAGGTGGCAATTACCGAAAACGCCCGACGCTTCAAGCAGTTGCAGCGACGCTGACGGCTTCCGCGCGTCTGATGTTACGGCCCGAAGACCTGAAGCGCGCGACGACGGCGCTGCCGTTTCTGGCGCATGCGCCGGCGGAACTCATCCGCGATTTTCTGCGCGAGGCGAGCATTCGCGCTGTTCCCGCCGGCGCCCAGATCTTCTCCGAAGGCGATGAGTGCAGCGCTATCGCAATCCTGCTCAGCGGTATGGTGCGCGTGTTCAAGATCGGCGAGACCGGCCGCGAGATCACGCTCTACCGCTTCGACCAGGGGGAAAGCTGCATCCTCACCGCCAACTGCATCCTGGGCAATCGCCATTTCCCCGCCATCGCCACGGTAGAGCGCGACGCGGAGGCCATCGTGATTCCGGCGACGGCGTTCCGCGATTGGGTCAATCGTTATCAGCCGTGGCGGGACTACGTGTTCGACCTGCTCTCGCGGCGGCTGGCCAGCGTCATGGCCGTCGTGGACGAGGTGGCCTTCCGGCGCATGGATGCGCGCATCGCCGACTTCCTGGCTCGTCGGCTCAGCCCAGCGGCTCCTAGCTTGCGCATCACCCATCAGGAGATCGCAGCCGAGCTGGGCACCTCGCGCGAGGTCGTCAGCCGCATCCTGGAGGACTTCAGCGCCGGCCGCCTAATCGAGACTGGCCGGGGGACGATCATGCTGTTGGATCATGCCGGGCTCCTGCGCCGCGCCGGGGCGATGTGATGCCGCCGGTTGAGCGCGGGCGAATCTCCTCAGTTGTGTGACATTGTCACTGACAAATCGCTGCTGGCGCGCTACCCTATGGCCAACACGATATATCTACACTTAGGAGGTCTTGAGATGAAGAAGAATATGGGCAATCTGGATCGCGGTATTCGCATCGTCGTTGCGGTCATCGTTGCTGTGCTCATCGCCACCGGCGCAGTCAGCGGTGTGCTGGCCGTCGTTCTAGGCGTGTTGGCAGCGGTCTTCCTGCTCACCAGCCTGATCGGCTTCTGCCCGCTCTATGCGCCGTTTGGCATCAGCACCTGCCCGCGCGAGCGCTGATCCTCTTCCTTGCTTAACGCTTAGCCAAGCCGGAGTGCGGTTGCGCTCCGGCTTGGCGCGTTGTATAGGAAGCGCCTCCAGCCGCGTCACAGGCTGAGCCGGTCGAAGTCTGTCGAAGGCTGTGCGTTGCGCCTCACGCTGCTGCGTGCTAATCTGTCCGGCATCTCACTATCGAGGAGTATGCCATGCAGAAGATCGGCGCGGGATATGTCGTCTACGGTGAAGATGTCGAGTCGCTGCAGTTTGATTGGGGCACGCTGAAGATGCACAACGAGCCAGCGGTGACCGGGTCGCAGCGCTTCAGCAGCGGCGTGGTCATCATTAAGCCGGGCATGGGGCACGCGCGACACAATCACCCCGGCAGCGATGAGATCATCTACGTCATCAGCGGCGAGATCGAGCAGATGATTGACGACCAGCCGCCCGTGCGCTTGCACGCCGGCGCAAGCATCTTCATCCCCGCTGACGTGTATCACGCGACGCTGAACGTGGGCTGGAAGCCGGCCGAACTGTTCATCATCTACGCGCCGCCCGGCCCGGAGCGCTTTTTCCGCACGCTGCCCGGTTGCGCGGTGACGCCGCCGGAGCGCAAAGCCTGAAGCAAGGGTCGGCGGCTGGAGCGGGTGTTACCCGCATCTCACCCCAAGGCAATCAACCGGCCTTGCTCATCAAAATCGGCGATGAGCTGCTGTGGAGCGCCGAGCGGTGAACGGGGCGCGGCCTTCATCGTTGCGATGATGCGCCGGCCTTCCTCGCGCACATCCAGGCGATAGAACTGCAAGTAGCTGAGCAGCGCCGCGCGCGGGTTGGTCACGGGGTAACGGGATAGGAAGGCGGGGAAGATGCGCAAGATGCGCGGGATCGGCCGGGTGACCGAACGCTTATAGCGCGGGTCTTTGATCAGCAAATAGAGCGCGCCGCGCGGGTAGGGCGCGCGGAAGAAACAGCCGGCGCGTTGCGCGCCGCAAGCGATCAGCGCGATCCGCTGCGGGTTCACCTCCGGCGTGATCGGCAGCTCCGGTGTGATCAGTTCAGGCACGCTTGCAGTAGCGCCGAACGCTTTCAGTTCATTCGCCAACTTCAACAGCGCGTCCGGAATGCTGCTCGGGTTGGCCCAACCCCATAACCAGGTATGACTGTCCTCCGACTCGGTGCCTAGCACTTGTACGTTCAACTGGAGGTCTTCTTCATGAGGCCGGTGGAAGGCAAGCACGCCGCTGTTCAGGTCGAATGCCCAACTGCTCCTCCCCAGCATGGCGTCCAAATAGATCTGCTTGTCGAACGATGCCGCGCCGTGCTTGGTGAATAGGTCTTCGAACTTTTGTGAGGCCATCGCTTGTGGCGTGTCAGGTGGCATGAGTTAGGTTTCAGGTGTTAAGTGTCAGGTATCAAGTGTCGGGTCGTGCGCGAAACGCGAGACGCACAACGCGAGACATAAGACGTAAAACGTGCGACGTAATATCAATTGTCTACTCAAGTCGCATTAAGTGCGGCATAGTGTGGCACCGCTCGCACCGCCTGCGCCTTGCGCGCCGGCGCTTTGTCCCACACCACCGTGTCCAAGCCGTCAGGATGCTGCTGCCAGGCTTGCCCCGTAAGGGGGGCTTGGGTTTATAGGCGAACTGATAGCGCCGACGCTTCAGGCCGTCTTTCTGCTGCCGATAGCACTCATACAGTTCGGCTTCGCTTTCTGCGATCTCAATCGGTCGTCGCGGTCTTCCTGTTCGTATGGCCTCCAGTTTACTTAATGCTTTGGCCTGGAAAGTGGTGCAATGAGTAGCCCAAGTCAAAGATCAACAGCGCCTCGCGTGTCATCCGTGCCAGAATATCGTCCCCGAAGCGCTGGTCGTGGACGGTGTCATCGTCGCTGTAGCCGATTCCGCAGCTGTCCAAAACCCTTAACTTGAGACCGATGCCCCAAATGGGTCATTTCCACATAGCCCAATAAGCGCGGATACTGCGCAGGCAGGTGGGCTGAAGTTGACCGTGCAGGTGGATGGCAAGCACAGATGGACATTGTAAATTTGCACTCAGCAACAGTGAGGCATGGTACCAGCGATCACTGCAAGCCAATGTCAGGTGCAAGCTTCAAGAAATAAGCATGAATCACGAATTGCTCAGCACGAATCGCTAAGCATGAATTGCTAAGGAGGTAAACATGAACAAGATCAAGAAGGCTATCACTGTGGGCGTCATCACCGCCATGGTTGTCTCAATGCCGCTCAGCGCCAGCGCAAACATGTCTACTCGGGCTGCTGCAAACAGCGCCTTTGCGAGTGGCGGCACAGCCGTTGAGGACTATGAGACGGCTGCTGTTCCTGCGCTGGCAGCTGCGTTTGCGGTGGGCGTCGTTGCTAGTTTCGTCGCCAATGCGGCATACGACTACGCCAAGAGCCAGAAGTGGTTGTGGGCGGAGACGAGCCGATACACGATTGACGAACGCGCGGAAGTCGCATTCGATCATTGATTCGATCCTGCCACGGGTCTAGCTCGATGAAGAGGGAGAGCACTTGCATGTTCTTGACCTCTTCATCGAGCCCCGTCGAGCATCGTCTCCCATCGTCGAGCTTGAGAACAGCGCCAAGACCTCGAATTTACACGGAAAAGCAATTGAGAGCCACCACGATGTCAGGTGAGGTGTGAGGAGCATAGGCGAGAGGTGTAAACATGGTCAATGCGTCAACACATCGGCGAATCGTCATTCGGTCACTCTTACTTCTGATTGGATTCGGAATGCTATGCATACATTTCGCCTTTGTCGTCGCGTATCTCGCTCCGCTCAATCCGATCAAGCTCCAGTTTCACGCTGTCATACAACGCTATATCGAGCCTTATTTTGTGCAGAGCTGGCAGTTGTTTTCGCCCGACCCGGTGCGCGATACGCGCGTATGGACCGTGGCGTGCAAGCTTCGCAACGAAGATGGCACGACGCGCATATCCGAGTGGGTCGATATCTCATCTCCGTATTGGGCTGCGCGCCAGCGTAATCGTTTCACGCCCGAAGATCGCCTGGATCGTGCTCAATCGAGCGCGATTCAAATCATCTTTGGGCGCGACGACCTGTTGAAGCAGCTGGAATCGAAGCGTGATCGCTCTGACGAATCGTTCAAGGCGCTGCTCAAGGAACTGGATGAGGCCGATCGAAAGCATCGCGAAAATGGCATTCGACTGATCAACCGAGTTGCCTCTGCGCATTGCGACCAGTTGTATGGCATGGGCCGTACGCTGGAGGTGCGCGCCCGGCTCATCCGGCTGGAGTTCCCAAGATATTCGGAACGCTTCCTGCCAGACAGTGCAGGCAAACGCGAATTCTTTGTGCTCGACTGGGCGCCACATCAATCGGTCGCACCGATCTTCGGGCAAGAGATGCGCGAGTCGGGTGTCGCCAAGCCGGCGGTCGCAGACCCTAACATCAAGGAGGTTTCCCAATGACGCGTTTGACATCGCTGTGGTCAGAGCAACTTGGCAGGTTAACCCGCGAACATGCCCTTGTGGGCGCCAGCCTGTTCCGCCTGCTTTGCGGCGTGGGCCTGCTCTACCAGCTTTTGATCAACTATCACCAACGATATTACCTGTTTGGGCCGGACGGCGTCTGGCCGTTTGACGCCTTCATCGGCAAATTGCAGACCGCTGGCGGGTTCTCGGTCTACGCCCTTAGCCAGAATCCGGCGTTGTTTGAGGTGATTTACCACCTGGGCATCGCCTTCACCCTACTGTGGACATTGGGCTGGCGCACGCGGTTGACCACTGTCTTGGTGTATGTGCACGTGTGGTCGTTGCATGAGCGTAATCCGTCGCTGTGGGATGGCGGCGATAACGCGCTTCAGCTTCTGTTGTTCTACGCGATATTTGCAAATTTAGGAGCGCACTTCACACTGTTTGGCCCAGCGAAGCCAGAGCCTACCCAGCCCGGCGGACTGCGGAGTGTGGTGGCCGATGCACGAGCCGTTGCGCACAACATAGCTATCCTTGCCATCGCCATCCAGCTTTGCTTGATCTATGGCACGGCGGGCCTGTACAAGGTTCAAGGCGAAATCTGGCAGTCTGGTGTAGCGATGTACTACATTCTGCGCGTGCAAGAGTTCACATTGCCAGGGGTCAGCGAGCAAATTTATCTCAACGCGCCACTGGTCGTCGCTATGAGTTACCTCACGGTCGCCTTCCAGGTCGGTTACACCTTCATGGTCGCGCTCAACCGTTATGCGCGGTTGCTGGCCGTTGTGATGGGCATCGGCTTTCACCTCGGCATTGCCTATCTCATGGGGCTCATTACGTTCTCCACCTTCATGATCGCCGCTGAGTTGGTGCTGATCTCGGACAGGGAATATGCAGCGCTCCGCCACTGTGCCAGCAAGATGATTGCACAAGCGACTCGAGGCACTTCCGGTTTGCTGCGAGTGACTCGACGGTTGCTGCGCACGATACCAGCGCTGCAATGAGTTGCAGTGAGTCGAGGTGAAATGAAACGAACCATGTCAACGCGAGGAGAAACGATTGCGGGCACAGCCTGCGGCGCGGGCCGGTTGGCCGATTTGTCATATGCATTTCGCAACGTCTTTCCTGTTCCCATCGAGGTGTGGCTGGCGCTACCGCCCGACCTGCCCTGGCAGCGGATCAGGCAACTGGATTTGTCGCCTCAGCCAATCCAGGTGTCGCCTCCCGGTATGGATAGCAGTGATCCAAACCGGATCGCGTATTTCAAGCTTGAGCCAGGTCAGGGTATCTCGATGCAAGTCCGCGCCGAACTGCTGAAGCCCGGTGGATATTCGTATGAGCCAGCCCAGGAATTGAACGACCTTCAACGTGCACGCTTCACGCGCTCATCTACGCTCATCCAGGTCACGGATAGCATTCGCGCTGAGGCAGTGCGCATCGTAGGCAAAGCGCAAAACAATGCCGAGAAGGCCCGCCGGCTCTACCACCATATCATCAGACAGTTCCGATATCGCTGGCCGCCGGCGGAACGAGGCAGCCAATGGATCCGGCGGAATGGCTATGGCGACTGCGCCGAGTACTCATTCCTGTATGCTGCATGGTGTCGTGCGCTAGGCATTCCATGTCGCGTCATGGTGGGTACCTTTGCACATGGCGACATGCGTGCGCACGTGTGGAACGAGGTGTATCTGGACATGGACGGCGCGGGTTTGGGCAGCTCGGGTGAGGCATGGCTGCCTGTGGACACCAGCGTGCACCAGCCCACAGTGCGCGTGCCGCTGCTCGCCGATCTCGATTGGTGGCTGCAGGGCGTCGAGCGCAAGTTTGGCCGCGTCGGTGGAGATCGTCTCGCTTTTTCGGTGGACCCGGAGGTGATCCTCACTCCGAGCTTCAGCCCACAGACCATCCCTGAAGAGTTGGAGGTGAGCAAGTCACGGTTCGGCGATTCCTTCATCGCCTGGGGTCTTGAAAGTCTGAAAGGTACGGCGCCGTATCTGCAGCCGCTTTACCTACGTGTGCCTGCCACCGCCGAGGCGGCAGCTGTGCTTCAAAAGCCCGATGGCGTGTTGAGCCGTTTGATGCCGACGCCGCAAGCCGCCTCGGTAACCCGTGTGCTGGGGCACTGGCAATTCAAAGACCCACTCGCCTACCGTCTCTTCACCGTCCTCATGGTGAGCGGTTTCCTGGTGGGTGCCAGTGACACATTTCTGAACCGCGAAAACTTGCTGGTGTGGGACATCATGGGCAGTGCTGGCTACATCACGGCCCACGGCATCTACATCGCACGAACGGGGCTGAAGTGGTGGAAGTTGGGCCTGCTCATCCTGCTGCTCTTCGGGTTACTTGTGGCAGTGTTGAGATTGCTCGAGCCTGTGATGACGAATGGGGGTTGAGATCGGGCGCGGCAGCTTGTCTCCTAGTGTTTCAGTGTCTCAGCGGGTGCGCGTTGCCAACCAGGCTGGCCGATGACGCAATCCATTCAAACGACATGCAACAGCATGCAATAGGAGCACCGTTCGTATGATCAAATTTAAAAACCTATACTCCCGTTCTAACTTGTTAGAGGCTGTATGGTCAGCGATGCTTCACCCGCGCGGTTCAATATGGGCATCGCTCACATTCGCATGGGCTGCCGGTATTCTGGCTCTGGCCCAGCTTCCCACCTTGCTCTCCATGGTTGATATCAACCGGTCAGAACGCGTGTTGGCAACGATGCCGGGATTGGTGTGGGCAGTCAGTTGGGTCGTGCTCAGCGCAACAGCTGCGCTGCAAATCCTCACTCAAGCCGTGCTGCTGGTCATCCTGATCAAGCTGAACCGTACACCATCGGAGCCTGCAGCGATCTCGCGCTTGTCTGGCGTATCAACGCTGGCCTGGCCTGCCTGGAGCATGTGGCGGCTGGCGCTCAGTTTCATGATGTGCGCCAGCCTGCCCTTCGCACTACAAATGATGGCACATGGGTTGATTGAATTGGTGGGCGGCTCGGTAGACCTGAATGGACTGACTTGGCTGGTGAGCGACAATGTCAGGCCCAGAGACGCACTGGCTGGCCTGATGTGGCAGGTCCTGTGGCAGTGCGATCTATTTTTCTTCGCCCATGTATTGTTGACGTCTGTGGCGTTGACTCAGCTGTTCCGGATTGACAGGTCGAATGTGGCTTTTGCTAGCTTTATGTATGGCCTGGGTTGTGCCTTGTCCAGGGCGATAACCATCGCCATGATGCAAGCAGTTTGAACCCGTATCGCTTACGCGCGCGAGCGCTTGATGAAACGTCGAAACGTCTATATGTGTAAGACGTCGACCAGGCGTACGCGGATGGCGAATAGAATTGCCTGATAGCGATTCTCGACGCCCAACTTGCCATAGATGTTGCGCAAGTGATTCTTGACGGTCTCATAGCTGATGACTAAGGTGTTACAGATCTGGGAATTGTCGTAGCCCTTGCCCACCAGGCTCAAGACCTCGCGCTCGCGCTCAGTCAACGAGGCTAGCCTCTCCAAATCGCTGCTATTTGAGCGTTGACGGCGCACATAGACACTAGCAACCTTGGGGCTCATATAGGTGTCGCCATCGTGCACGATCCGCACAGCAGACAGAATGCTGTCCGGCGATTCATCCTTGAGGATGTATCCGCAGCAGCCTGCATTTAACAGCCCAGTCACGTATTCCGGATTGTCGTAGGATGACAAAGCTATAATTTTAATTTCCGGCAGCGCGGAAACCAGTTGAGACACAACTGATATTGGCTGAAAGTGTGGCATATGGGCGTCCAAGATCAGCACATCGAAGCCCGGCCAGAGTGTGAGGATCACCTCGGCCATTCGGTGGCCCGTGTCGAGCTCGCGCACGATCTCAAATTGGCCGCTGCTCTCGAACAAGATTCGCAAACCATGGCGAACGATCGGATGGTCGTCCGCGATGATCAGACGTATACGTGTAAGACTCTTCTCACTCATACTCGGCGTTGATGGCAACAGAACCAGCGAGCGGATGCCGCATCATATCGGTTAATCTTGGTTGATCCCAGCGAGTCTCGATCGGGTCCGTCGGCATCTAGAGACCACAGATTTGTATGCCCAGAATACCATCTGGTTCTACAAAGATTACGCTTCTCTTCCTCAGCATTCTAGCATCTGTGACCGGTGTTGCCCTTGTCGGAACGATGCTCTGGACAATTCAGACGGCTGGCTACCTGGACTTGCACGTCAATCACCGTGGAGTGATCACGCAGGTGGACCCCGACAACGCTGCCGGTAGGGCTGGGGTGCGCCCTGGAAATATCCTCGTAGCTGTTTCGGTAAACGATGCCTTAACGATCGCCGATGCGCCATTCGATCTGGCGCTGAACTCGATGCGAGCCGGCGATAAGGTGCAGCTCAGCGTTGAGGATTCCATCAATGGACAACGTCGGGACATCCGTCTTATTGCGTCTCACCTTCCAGTTTCACAGTGGCCCGTGCGATTATGGATTCTGCTGATGGGCCTGGCGTATCTCGTCATCGGCGTTCGCGTTGTCACCAGCCAGCTCATCGGCTCCGCGGCGGGGCGGCGGCTTAGCTTGTTAGTGTTGCTGTCCAGTCTCAGGGCTGTCGCTGTTGACTTGTCCGCTGCCGGCGTCAACTTGCAGTTTATCTCATTGGCGCTTGCGGCGGCGGTGTCCGCTAGCCAGGTGCAGCTTCATAGCGTGCTTCCCCAACGTCCACGCTCGCGTATGGCCCAACTGATTAGCCAGTTGCATTTGCTCCTTGGCGTCGTCCTCACGTGCCTGGGAGTGGTGCTCGCGTTGTCGCGCGCGCTACAGCTGCTCCAGGCCTATCAGCTCGTGATCCTATTATTCGACCTGGTTTCGGCTGCTGTGGTTGCTAGCTTGCTGATCGCCGCATATCGCGCTCCCGTCAGCAACCGCACCCGAGTGTGCGTCCGATTTCTTGTGTGGACGCTTGCGATCACCTACCTGCTGCGCCTGATGGCGTTCATGGCCTTGCTGTCTGCCCCCGACGATGCGCTCACGTTCTGGTTGGGCCGGCTGGCGCTGCTCAGCCAGATTCTGATCCCGATTGCCTATCTGTTCGTCATCCGGTTGAAAGACGTTTATACGATTGACTTGTTGGTCAATCGCTCCTCCACGCGAATACTCGCCTTCGCCGGATTGTTCGTCATCCACTGGCTCATGATCTTCTTGATCATTCGTTTCGCGGGCATGCAGATCGGTGACTCGATTGTCCTGTATGCGATATTCGGTGCCTCCATCACCATTCTGTTTATCCCGGTTCAAGGGCGTCTCGCGACGTTGGTGGACAAACTGCTCTATGGCTACGAAAACACTCGGGCGCTCATCAGCCAGCGCCTGGTCAGCGAGCTGCTGCAGATCTACGAGTATGAGCACTTCGCTCACGTGTTGACACAACGCCTGCGGCGGTTATTTGACGCCGCTGTGACCGAATTACACACTCAACGCCATGATGGCACATGGTCACACACAATCGTTGGCAGCGCCCACCTGGTTCTCGACTGCAATGAGCTTGAAGCGCTGATGAGCTGGATGGTCAGACGGCCGGTCCAACGCGCAAAGGACCTCGCACGCGCGGCCTCGCAACTTGCAATTGATCGCCGGCGGCTGCCAGAAGACGGCATCTTTGTCTGCTTTGCCAACGACCGCACATCGGCCTCCAGATCGCTGCTGTGGCTCGGTCCTCGACCACTGAACGACGGCTACTTACGCCAGGACGAAGAACTGCTCTGCACGGTTGCAGCTGCCGGCAAGCTAGCCCTCAACAACATTGATCTGCAGAGCGCGTTGGTACGCCGTGGTCAGGAATTACAGATGCTGTATGCTGAACTGGTGAGCGCAGATGAACGCATCCGTGGCGAATTGGCTCAAGAACTGCATGACAACGTCATGCAGGACATCTACGGCGAGGTCTACGCGCTGAAGGCGCAAATGCGCCTCAGGCCAGACACCGCGCCCGAAATCAACCACGTGTGCGCACGACTCGAGGCAGTCATCGAAGATCTGCGCGCCTTGTGCAACGGCCTGCGGCCTCCCATCCTCGAGGAGATGGGCATCGCAGCTGCACTGCGCGATTTAGTATCGGAGATTCGGGAGAGCAATCCGGACATCCTCGTGATCTCTGAGATCATGGAAGTTGTGCCGCGCCCGTCCAAAAATGTGGAAAGCTTCCTGCTGGCTGCAGCGAAGATCGCGTGCACGAACACGCTACGACACAGCAAGGCAAGAAAGCTCTCACTGAAATTTGAGAATTCAGAGACGAACCTCGTGCTAGTGATAGAAGATGACGGTCAAGGCTTCATCCCCACCGAAAGTCTGGACAGCCTTGTCCGCAAAGGGCATTTCGGGCTTGCTAATCTTTACCAGCGCGCCTCGTTCATCGGCGCAAGTGTGGCGGTGAACAGCGCGCCGCACATAGGCACAACCGTATCTGTGGTCGTGCCCAAGTCGCATCCGGCCTACGCCTCGGTCGTCACAGACAACTACGGCTCTACGACAACTGTTGGAACCAGCGCAACCAGCGCGGGCTGAGCAACCCGTCTAATATCACTACCACTTGCCAGGTCAAAACGTATTAAGAGCTCATTCGTAAAAGGCCGTGCGAAAGACGATCAGGCTAGAGGCCAGAAGATTGAGGCCGAGCCAGTTCGCTTCCTTCTTTAGCTAGCGCGTGCGCGGACTTCTGAAGTTGTTCTGCCAGGATAGGGTCGGTTCGACGCGCCACCGGCGAGCAGAATGCCGTTTGCGTTTCGAGACATGTGGCGCACGCGACACACCGGGATCAGAGTTGGCGTTGGCGGTGCATTTGGGGATGTGCACCCGATAGCCGAGCCGGGCGGCTTGGCGTCGAATGGAATCGGCATCATAGGCTTTGTCTGCACACAGATGATGCCCGCGATGTGACTGCTTGGGTTTCTTGATCGGCATCGCTTTCCAAGGTGGCGAGGGCACACCGTGAGTCATGCGTGTTCGCCGCCGAGATGATGACGCTCAACGGCGCACCGCGCCCGTCCACTAACACATGACGCTTGGAGCCATACTTGCCGCGATCAGTCGGGTTTTTGCTGGTCTGCTCACCCCCCAGCGGGGCGGGCGCTGTCTTGCTGTCCAAGGCTTGCCACGTCCATTGGATACGCTGCAGACGATCGTAATACGCCAACACCAAACGGGACACCCGCTGCCATCCCCCGTGCTGACACCAAGCCTGAAAGCGGGCGTGAATGCTGCTGGCTGCGCCAAACCACGCCGTCTTGAGCGACTTCGATTGACAGCCGGCTTGGTCGGTGGCAACACAGCTTCGATCTTAGGCCACATCTCGTTGGCCACTTCCTAGATAGTGATATAACGCTTGGGGATGCGCTTACGACGTTGATGGTTAAGTCTTTTCATACCTCAATCATGCCGCAAGCACGTCTTTCTTTCCATTTACGGATGAGCTCTTAATACGACTTGAGTAGACAATTGGTATAAAACGTAAAACGCGAGCTGTAATCCGGCTAAACTCTACCGCATGACGACCGAGCGCTTCCCTCGCCTCGCGGCGTTCCCCAAGTGCTACATCGAGGAGATCGCCTTCAAGCGCGCGATGTCGCTGTTCGACTGGATCGAGATGGCGAAGGCGCTGCCGGCGGAGGGGCTGGAGTTATACGAAGGCTTCCTGGAGAGTCATGACGACGCATATCTCGACAGCGTCGGCGAAGCCATCAGCAAGGCCGGCTTTTCGATGCCGATGATGTGCTGTTCGCCCGACTTCACGCACCCTGACGCCGACATGCGCCGGCGCGCCTTCGATCACGAGGTCGAGATGATTCGCATCACGCGACGGCTTGGCGGGCCGGGCGCGACGTGTCGCGTGCTCAGCGGCCAGCGCCACCCCCAGGTGTCGCTCGATCAGGGTGTGGAATGGATCGTGGACGCCATCATGCGCCTGATCCCCATCGCAAAGGCGTATGACGTGGTGTTAGGGATGGAGAACCACTACAAAGATGGCGCGTGGCGCTATCCGGAGTTTGCGCAGAAGCAAGCGGTGTTCCTGCGCATCGTGAATGCCATCCCAGAACGCGCGCACTTCGGCGTGCAATACGACCCGTCCAACGCGATCGTCGCCGGCGATGATCCCATCGCGCTGCTGCAAGCGGTGAAAGACCGCGTGGTGAGCATGCACGCCAGCGACCGTTACCTGATCGGGGGCGTGGCGCTGGACGACTTGCGACAACACGATGGCACGCTGGGCTATTCGCCGAATCTGCGTCACGGCGTCATCGGCAGAGGGCTGAACGACTATCACGCCATCTTTCGCATCCTGCGCGAGGTGGACTACGCGCGCTGGATCAGCATCGAAGATGGCCTGGACGGGATGGACGAAATGCGCGACTCGCTCCTCTTTCTGCGCCGCATGCGGGAAGAGTACTTTGGCCGGTGATCGCTTTCGGCCAGGCGTCATCCTCGCTATGAGCAGCAAGGCGCGCTACGATGCCGTGGTGGTCGGCGCGGGGCCAAACGGCCTGGCTGCAGCGATCACACTGGCCGAAGCCGGCTGCTCCGTATTACTGATTGAGGCTGCCGAAACAGTGGGCGGCGGGTGCCGCTCGGCCGCGCTGACGCTGCCCGGATTCGTCCACGACATCTGCTCGGCCATTCACCCGCTAGGCGTCTCTTCGCCGCGCTTCCGCGCGCTGCCGCTGGAACGATATGGCCTAAGTTGGGTTCATCCGTCGGTGCCGTTTGCGCATCCCTTCGACGACGACCGCGCAGCGATTGCCGAGCGCTCCCTTGACGCCACGGCCGAGCGACTGGGGGCGGACGGGCCGGCCTATCGCCGGCTGATGGCGCCGCTGGTGGAGGCGTGGGATGCGCTGGTCGAGGATGTGCTCGGGCCGTTGCCTTTGCCGCCGCGTCACTTCGCGCCGCTGGCGCGTTTTGGGTTGCGCGCTGTTTGGCCGGCGCGCGCGCTGGCCAAGTTCTGCTTTCGTGGCGAGGCGGCCCGCGCGCTGTTCGCCGGCCTGGCGGCGCATTCCGTTCTGCCGCTCGATGCGCCGGTCACTGCGGCGTTTGGGCTGGTGCTGGGCGCGAGCGCGCACGCCGTGGGGTGGCCGATGGCGCAAGGCGGCTCGCAGCGCATCGCCGATGCCCTGGCTCAGCATTTCAGGGCGCTGGGCGGCGAGATCGTCACCGGCTGGCGGGTGGAGTCGCTGCGCGAGTTGCCACCGGCTCGCGCGACGCTGCTCGATGTGACCCCGCGCCAGTTCGCGCGCATCGTTGGCGACCGTCTGCCGGCCAGCTACCGACGCCAACTGATGCGCTATCGCTACGGCGCGGGCGCCTTCAAGGTGGACTATGCGCTCGACGGGCCGATTCCGTGGAAGACGCCGGAGTGCGCGCGCGCCGCAACGGTGCACCTGGGCGGCACGCTGGACGAGATCGCCGAGAGCGAGCGGGAGGTCATGCGCGGCCGGCATCCGGAGCGGCCGTTCGTGCTTCTGGCGCAGCATACCCTCTTCGACCCCGGCCGCGCGCCGGCCGGCGGTCACACCTGCTGGGCCTATTGCCACGTGCCTCATGGTTCAACGGTGGACATGACCGAGCGCATCGAGGCGCAGATCGAACGGTTTGCGCCGGGCTTCCGCGAACGCATCCTGGCGCGCCACGTGATGAATCCTGCTGCGATGGAGCGTTATAACGCTAACTACATTGGCGGGGATATCAACGGCGGCGCGCAAGATCTGCGCCAGCTCTACACGCGCCCGACGCTGCATCAACCGCCCTACGCCGCGCCGGTAGCGGGACTCTATCTTTGCTCGTCCTCTACGCCGCCGGGTGGGGGTGTGCACGGGATGTGCGGCTATCATGCGGCCCGGCTGGCGCTGAGGCGAATGGGGGTGACGGTCAAAAATTCAAATGGATGATTCTGATTGCTGACCGAGCAACCATCATCCAGCCTATAATCACTTCTAATCTTCAAAACCCGATCCCGATGGAGGCGTGCGCGATGCGGCTGCTCGAACAGATTCCACACCTTCGCTTTCCTGCTCCTTTGCCCTCGATGTTGCTCGAAGTGCATCAGGCGTTCGATGGGCCGCGCGTGGATGACCCGGCCGCCGTGACGCGCCGGGCGCTCGAAGCGAGTGGCATCCTCACACGAATCAACGCCGGCGACAGCGTCGCCGTGGGGGTAGGTAGTCGCGGCATTGCGAACATCGTAACCATTGCGCGCGCTGTCGTGGATCGGCTGAAAGAGCATGGTGCGCGCCCCTTTGTGGTTGCGGCGATGGGCAGCCACGGCGGGGCGACGGCGGAAGGCCAGCGCGAGCTGCTGGCCGGCATGGGCATCACCGAAGCCAGCATCGGCTGCGAGTTCCGCATTACGATGGAGGTGAAGGAGATCGGCCGCATCCCCGGCGGTCCGGCGCTGCACCAGGACATCCACAGCGCGGCGGCCGACCACACCATCCTGATCAGCCGAATCAAGCCGCACACCGACTTCCACAGCAAGCTGGAGAGCGGGCCGTCGAAGATGGAAGTGATCGGGCTGGGCAAGCGCCACGGGGCGGAGATGATGCACGCCTGGGGGACGATTGGCTTTCAGCGCTTCCTGGCGTCGGCGGCGCGCATCTATGAGGCGAACACCAACGTGCGCGGCGCGATCGCCATTATCGAGAATGCCTGCGAGGAGACCGCTGAGATCGTCGGCCTGACTGCCGACCAGATCGGCACGGAGGTCGAAGAGCGCCTGCTGCAAAAGGCCAAGTCGCTAATGATGAGCCTGCCGTTCAAGAGCATAGACATCTTGGTGATCCGTGAATTGGGCAAAAACATCAGCGGTGCCGGTATGGATCCGAACGTCCTCGGCAAGCTGGAGGTCAACCGCCAGCCCGAGCCGGAAGATCGCAACGACATCGGCGCCCTGGTGTTGCTCGATTTGACCGAAGCGACGCACGGCAACGCTTCCGGCATCGGCCTGGCCAACGTGACGACGGCGCGCGCCGTGCGAAAGATAGACTTCATCGCGACCTACACCAATGCGATCACTGCGACGACTTTCGGCCTGAAGCGCTCGGTCATCCCGATCACGATGGCCGACGACCGCCGGGCGCTCGAGGTGGCTGCGCGCTGTTGTGGCGCGCCGCCTGACCGTGAACCCACCTTCGTCTTCGCGCGCAACACGCTTGCCGTCGAGCACTTGTGGATGAGCCCCAATCTTCGTCCACAAATTGAAGCGCATCCGCGACTGACCATCCTGGGCGAGGCGCCGCTGACTTTCGACGAATGCGGTTGCATGATTTCGCCATGGCAGATGGAACTTTGACGCATGCATCTCCTCACCCCTGCCGGTGCCGATGAATTTCTGGCACACGTTCAGGACGCTCTCGAGGCGCGCGAAGTAGCCAACAACCTGATGCTGGGTGTGGCTCTGCGGTTGCGTGCTTACCCCGGCATTGTCGAACAGCAGCCCTACTTCGCCGTCGTGCAAGATGAAGGCGGTGTGGTCGCTGCTGCGCTGATGACGCCGCCGCACAGTTTGATCGTGCACGCGGAACGCGGCGATGCACAGATCGGCTTCATACGCATCGCGCACGACCTGCGCGAGCACGGCTGGCGGGTGCGGGGTGTGATCGGTCCCCGTGACGCTGCGGACGAATTCCTGATCATCTGGCAAAAGCTTGCCGGCGCAACCATCAGGCGCACAACGCATGAGCGCGTCTTTCAACTCGACCGCGTGGTCGCACCGCGCTGGCCGTCGGGCGAGTTTCGCGCTGCGAAGAAAGACGATGTATTGCTGGTCGCCGAATGGGTCGAGGCCTTCTACCGTGAAGCGGTGCCGGATCATCACCAACCCGATCCTATGGAATGGGCCAAACGTCGCGTCGGTGAAAGCGACGTCTTCCTCTGGGAGGATGGTGGGGCCCCTGTGTCATTGGCGGTGCGCAGCCGCCAGACGCCGAATGCTCAAGCCATCGGGCCGGTATACACGCCGCCCGAGCAACGCAAGCATGGCTATGCTTCGGCCGTGACTGCGCGGCTCAGCCAGCTCATCCTCGATTCGGGCAGGCGCTACGCCGTGCTCTTCACCGACCTGTCGAACCCCACGCCGAATAGCATCTATCGCCAGATCGGCTACAAGCCTGTGTGCGATTACAACCAACACATCTTCAACTGACCATGCCACACGCTTCAATCGTTCTCCGCAACGCTCGCATCTACACGCTCGTCCGCACCGATCCATGGGCCGAAGCGCTGGCCATCGCCGGCGACCGTATCGCCTGGATCGGCCCGGATATGCATGCCTCCGATTGGGTCGGTCCGCACACGCAGGTGATTGACGCGGGTCGGCGGTTGGTGTTGCCTGGCTTGATTGACAGTCACTTCCACTTGCTGCTGGGTGCGCGTGCCCTGCGCGACCTCAACCTGGACGACGTGCGCACCGTGGACGAAGTGCAAGCGCGCCTGCGCGCTTTTGCCGAAGCGCATCCGGAGCGGGAATGGCTCACCGGCCGCGGCTGGCAACACAGTCTCTTCGCCCGCGACGGCCGGCCACATCGCGCTGTGCTGGATGCGGTCGTGGCGGAGAGGCCGGTCTTCCTGGTGGCGTCGGATGGACATAGTGCGTGGGTCAACACGGTTGCGCTAGAGCGCGCCGGCATCCTGAACGGCCCAACAAGTCAGCCGTCGTTCGGCGTAGTGGTGATGGGCGAAGATGGCTTGGCCACCGGCGAGCTGCGCGAAGCCGGGATGAGCTTCGTCCGCCGTCTGATCCCGCCGCTGACGCGCGCAGAAGAGGACGAATTGCTGCGCCGGGCATTGCGCACCTGCGCCGAATACGGCATCACCAGCGTCCACAACATGGACGGCGACGCCCAGTCGCTGGCGGTCTATCGCGACTTTGAGGCGCGCGGCGAACTGACGCTGCGCATCTATGTGCCGCTCACGATTGAGCCAGGCACGCCGGAGGCGGCGATCGAGTCCTGGGTGGACGAGACGAAGGACATTAATCGGGCGGCGCTCGACGCGCGCGCCGAGCCGGGCGAGATGCCGTTCGTCCGAACCGGCTGCGTCAAACTGTTTGCCGATGGCGTGATCGAGTCGAAGACGGCCTGGATGCTGGAGCCATACGACGACGGCAGCGGTGAGCGCGGTCAGCCTAACTTTGATCCTGACGAGTTTAAGCGGTTGATTACCAAGGCCGATGCGCTCAAGCTGCAAATCTTCGTGCACGCCATCGGCGATGCGGCAGTGCGCGCGGCGCTGGATGCCTTCGACCTAGCGCGCAAGCTGAACCAGCCCCGTGACTCGCGCCATCGCCTCGAGCATATTGAGGTGCTGGATCCGGTGGACTTGACGCGCATGAAGCGCAAGCGTGTGTTGGCTTCGGTGCAGCCTTTGCACGCGGCGTTCGGCAGCGATCCAGATAACCCGTGGCGCCGGCTGGTTGGCCCGCGGCGTTGGGCGTGGGGCTTCCCCTGGCGCGCGATTTTGAACGCTGGTGTGCCGATGGCATTTGGTAGCGACTGGCCGGTGGTGACGATGAATCCGTTCGAGGGCATGCGCGCTGCGCTCACGCGTCCCAAGCTCGACTTCAGCGACGCGCGAAGCCACTTCCCGGATCATCGCCTGACTCTGGAAGAGCTTATCACTGGCTATACGCTCGATGGCGCTTTCCTTGAATTTCAGGAACGCGACAAAGGCCGCGTCAAGCCAAGTATGCTGGCCGACCTGGTTGTGCTGGATACCGACTTATTCGACGTGCCACGTGCCGACCTCGAAGCCAGCATCGCGAACACGCGCTCCACGCTCACCATCGTCGGCGGCCGCATCGTGCATCGTGCGCTGGCGTGACTGTGCAGGTGTCATGCCACGACCAACACGATCTTGCCGATATTGTGGTTGGCTTCCATGCGGCGATGCGCTTCGGTGGCGGTGTGCAGGGGATAGATCGAGTCCACGATCGGGCGCAGTTCGCCCTGCTCGAAGCGCGGCATGGCGAACGCGACGAACGCCTGGGTGAGCGCGATCTTCTCCGGCAGCGGTGTGCGACGCAGGGTTGTACCGGTCACCGTGATGCGCTTGGCCATGATCGGACCCAGGTCGAGTTCGCCCCGTGACCCGCCCAACATGCCGATGAGCATCAGCCGGCCATTCGTTGCGATTGCGCGCAGGTTGGCGTTCCAGTATGGCGCGCCGACGAAGTCGAGCACCACGTCGGCACCGTGGCTCGCGGTGAAGGCCAGGACGCGTTCGGCGAAGTCCTCTTGCTTGTAGTTGATGGCGAGCGATGCGCCTAGGTCGCGGCAAAACGCGACTTTCTCCGGCGCGCCGGCCGTGGCGATGACCTGCGCGCCGGCAGCGTGTGCCAGTTGAATTGCCGCCGTGCCCACACCGCTTGCGCCGGCATGGATCAGCGCCGTTTCGCCGGCGCTGAGTTTGCCTAGGGTGAACAGGTTGAGATATGCCGTGAGGAAGACTTCCGGGATTGCCGCGGCTTGCTCGAACGAGAACCGATCGGGGATGCGCATGGCCATGCCGGCAGGCACGGTCGCCAGTTCGGCATAGCCACCGCCGGTCACGACGGCCATCACGCGGTCGCCGGTTTGCCATGGCCCGGCCGGTTGCACCACCTCGCCGGCTAGCTCCAGGCCGAGGATCGGTGAGGCGCCAGGCGGAGGCGCATAGTTGCCCCTGCGCTGTAGGGTGTCGGCGCGGTTCACCGCAGTGGCCCGCACGCGCACGAGCAGCTCGCCCTCGGCCGGCTGAGGATCGGGTGCATCGCCGTAGCGGAGCACTTCGGGGCCGCCAGGTGCGTCGAAGAGAATCGCTTTCATCGTCCCTGCCTCGCTGCCCACAACACCGCAATCACCGTCATGGCGTCGCGAATCTCACTATCGAGCACCATCTTCAGCACATCTGTGAACGGCAGTACGGCGACTTCGAGAAATTCGGTGGCGTCTGGTGTGATCTGGTCATCGGCGGCGCGAATCAGATCGCGCGCGATGAACAAGTGCGCAACTTCGTGGCATACCGATTTCGACGTGTAATGCGTGTTGATGTGCTGCAGGGCGCCGGCGCGATGGCCGATTTCTTCGATCAGTTCACGCTGGGCGCTGGCTTCGGGCGATTCGCCGGGCTTGCATCCGCCGGTCGGCATTTCCCAGCGGTGCCCTTCGCCGAAGACATAGCGATACTGGCGCACCATCATGACGTGCTCATCGTCCACGAAGGGCAGCACGCCGACGCAGGCGTTCATCTCGCACACGCCGTAGATCGTCGTCTTGCCGTTGGGCATTTCGGCAGTGTCTTCGCGCAATCGAATCCAGGGATTGCGATAGATCTCGCGCGTCGAAAGGGTTTTCCATGGTTGGGGCGTCATCGTTTTGGTAGGTTCCGAGTTGATCAGTTGATAGGCCAGTAGGTTACCAGATGTGCTTTGCATGGCCCTTGAACCCGGTGACTCAACAGCTCGGCAACCGGTCGGCCTCACAACTACAATCCGGCCATGACATTCACCACTCGTCCCGTCGTGCGCGGGCGCAACTACGCTGTGACGTCCGGACATTACCTCGCTACTGCCGCCGGCATTCGTATGTTGGAGATGGGCGGCAATGCAATTGATGCCGCCGCAGCCACCTGCTTCGCCCTCAATTTGTTGGAGCCGCAGAGCAACGGTATCGGCGGCGAAGTCCCGATGCTGGTGTACGTCGCGGCTGAGCAACGCGTATATGCTCTCAGCGGTCAAGGCTGGTCGCCGCAGGCGCTCACCATCGCTTGGTGCCGCGAAAACGGCATCGATCTGATTCCCGGCGACGGCTATCTGCCGGCATGCACGCCGGCCGTCGCGGGCACATGGGCGTTGGCTGTGGCGCGCTGGGGCAAGCTTAGCTTCTCGCAAGTGCTCGCACCTACCATCGAGTTAGCTGAGCGCGGCTATCCGCTCTACCCCGGCCTGCAACAGAGCTTGATCGCGAATGCGCGCAAGTTCACCGAGTTGTACCCGACCACTGGCGCGGTGTACCTGCCCAATGGCAATGTCCCGGAGCTTGGCGAACCCATGCGCAATCTCGACTATGGCGCGATGCTCCGCCAACTGTGTCAGGCCGAGGAAGCCGCCAAAGTCAAAGGGCGCGTTGCCGGCATCGAAGCCGCGCGCGATGCGTTCTATGCAGGCGAGATCGCGCATCGCATCGTCGAGTTCATCCGCTCGCATCCGGTGGCCGATGCCAGTGGCCGGGCCCATGCCGGTTTGCTGAGCTATGCCGACCTGGCGGAATGGCATGCGCGCGTCGAAGCGCCGCTCACACTCAACTATCGTGGGCTCGATGTATACAAGTGCGGCCCCTGGACGCAGGGGCCGGTGTTCCTACAACAGCTCGCGTTGCTGGAAGGGTTCAACCTCGCGGCTATGGGACACAACTCGCCCGAGTATCTGCATACGCTGATCGAGTGCGCCAAACTGGCCTTCGCCGACCGCGAGGCCTACTACGGTGATCCCGACTTCGACGCCGTACCGCTGGATGCGTTGCTGTCGAAAGCCTACGCAGCGCGACGGCGCGCGGAGATTGGTGAGGTCGCGTCCGACGCGATGCGGCCGGGTGATCTTGGCTCCGGCATTCCCGATTACGCAACGACGTTCGACGTAGCCGCCGATAATCGTCGCGTCTTGCGCATGCCCAACTCACTCGAACAAGCCGACGTTGTGCGTCCATATCGCACCAAGCACGGCCACTTAGGCGACACCACTCATCTCGACGTCGTGGATAGTGAGGGCAACATGGTTGCTGCGACACCGAGTGGCGGCTGGTGGGGCACGTCGCCGGTGATCGAGGGGCTGGGATTCCCACTAGGCACGCGCGGACAGATGTTCTACCTGAACCCCAACCGGCCAAACGCGCTCGCGCCGCGCAAGCGCCCGCGCGCCACGCTCACGCCCACGCTGGTGTTGAAAGAAGGGCGCCCCTATATGGTCTTCGGCACACCTGGCGGCGACGCGCAGGATCAGTGGACCTTACAGTTCTTCCTCAATGTGGTCGAGTTCGGCATGGGCCTGCAGGAAGCGCTGGATGCGCCCAGCGTGCACAGCACACATTTCCCCTCGTCGTTCTACCCGCGCGATGCCTATCCGCGCGTCGTAGAAGCAGAAAGTCGCATCGCGTCGGAGACGCTCGAGGCGCTACGCCGGCGTGGCCACCTTGTGAGCGTTGGTGATGCTTGGGCGCACGGCAAGTGCATGGGCGTTCGCCTCAATGCGCACGGCACGCTCGAGGCCGGCGTGTCCCCGCGTGGGGAGATCGGCCATGCTATGGCGTGGTAATGCCGATTTGTTATCCCCGCTTTTCCATGGTATGGGGCTTGGTGCAGCACGAAATGAAGATGACAGATGAAAAGTGCCTATGAAACGCACACGCGCGCTCGACATTCTGGCAAAGGCCGGCGTGCCTCACGAGGTGCGTGAATTCGCCGCAAGCGAGTTCACCGTCGAAGAAGCTGCGGAGAAGCTCGGCCTGTCGTTGAGCACGGTGTTCAAGACGCTATTGGTCAAGGGCGAGCGCAAGGGGTTAGCCTTCGCGCTCACACCGGGCGATGCCCAACTGAGCCTGAGCAAGCTGGCCAAGGCGATGGGCGACAAGCGCGCCGAACTGGTGGCCGTCGAAAACCTGTTTCGATTGACCGGCTACTTGAAGGGTGGGTGTTCGCCGCTTGGCGCGAAGCGCGATTTCCCGGTGTTCATGGATCAGTCGGCAATGGCGCACGTGTGTATTTGTGTGAGCGCCGGTTTGCGCGGTGTGCAGGTGCTGATCGCGCCGGCCGATCTGCAGCGCGTAACGCGGGCGATCGTTGCTGATATTCGCGAGGGTGAACCCGCAGGGTGATGGAACCTTTCGCAGTTGTGCGCCGTCCATTCGCAAAGATAAACAAAGGAGATTCGTATGCAAAAGACAAAGATCATCACGATGTTCTCGTTCGGCGCCGCTGCGTTGTCGCTGGTGGCATGTGCGCTGCCACCGGCGCCGCCACCGCGCCAGCCGGCGTCCCGTATCGGTGCAACCGGCCTGGCCGGTTCGAGCTGGGTGCTGGAGTCGTTAAATGACCAGCCGCCTCTGGCGAATACGATCATCACCCTCAACTTCGAGGCGAATAGGGTGAATGGCTCGGACGGTTGCAACCGCTTCATGGGCGGCTACACCCTGGATGGTTTCAACATTGTCTTTGGGCAGCTTGCAGGCACGCTTATGGCCTGTCCCGAGCCGATCATGCAGCAGGCCGCAGACTTTCAGCAGGCGCTTGCTAACACCAGATCGTTCCGAGCGGCCGATGGACGATTGACGCTGCTGGATGAAGCGGGCAGTGCGGTTGCGACCTTCGTCGCACAGGAGACCGACTTGGCCGGCACATCGTGGCGCGTGCTCAGCTACAACAACGGCAAGCAGGCCGTGGTGAGTGTGATCACCGGCACCGAGCTAACCGTGGCGTTCGATTCTGAGGGCCGCATCAGCGGCAACGCCGGCTGCAACGCCTTCATGGGTTCCTACAAGGTGGAGGACGACAGCAAGATCATCATCGGCCCATTGGCCGCCACGCGCAAATTGTGCAACACTCCCGAAGGTGTGATGGAGCAGGAAACCCAGTTCCTGGCCGCGTTAGAAACGGCTGCGACGTATCGAATTGAGGGCGACCGCTTGCAATTGCGCGCCGCGGACGGCGCCATGGCCGCCAACTTCCAGCGCGCGAAGTGAGGGAAACACAACACGGAATACGCAACACGTATCGCGTGTTGCGTATTCCGTGTTGAAGCGGATGACTTACGCCAACGCGGCGCGGATTTCGTCTAGCGCTTGCTGCTCTTCCTTGCTGATGGTCTTAGCGCCGATGCCGAGGAAGCCGCCTTCTTTTGCGGCTTCGGCCACTTTCTGAGCCAGCGTGTTCAGCGCGCTGGCGAAGCTCTGCACTTCGCCGGGCATCTTGGCCTGCACGGCCCCTGCTGCCGTTCGGATCATACCGATCATAGACTCGCGTGGCGAATTCTCATCCACCTCTAGCTTGCCGTCTCTCTTCTGAAGGGCGCTGCCGAAGGCGATGTTGACTAGTGATGTTGCGTCGGCATTCTTCAAAACATCCCGCATTGCATCTCCGGCGGCAGTCATTTCTTTGACTGAGCCAACTAAGCCAGAAGGCGAGGCACTCATCACGTAGAACGTGGCGGCGAGCGGTGCCAGGCAAACCGCCGTCCACTCGTCGGCGGTGAACGCTTGCTGGATGGCGTTGGCCTGGTTGCTCACGGTTTCGACCTCTTTTAGCACGCCCAGCACTTCGGGGCTGGCGTTGCTCATGAAGTTCCGCTGCTCGGTCTGAAGCATGTTGGCGATGCCCTTCGAGTCGAGGTTTTGTGACTTGGCAGCGCCGGCGATAGCACCCAGCAGGACGGGCACAGCTGCGGTGAGCAACGGCGTGACGTCGAAGCCGAGCTTAGCGCTCAGCGTCTTGCCAATGGCACTGACGGCCGGGCCGAAGATATCACCCAGCATGCTGGCCGATGCGGCGCCAGCCGCCGGACCGCCCTTGGTGAGCATGCTCAGGATGGCTTCCAAACCACCACTGCTCTCCAGACCACCAAGCATGCTCATGATCTCGTCCAAGCCAGCCGTCGTTTGGGACTTCTTGGCCAGGCCATCCTGAATGACGGGTCCGACCACGTCCAGGCCTTTTTGTACTGTCGCTTCATCTACGCCAATGGCTTTGCCGATCGTGCCCAGCATCTGAGGTGTTATTTGCTGACCGACCGATTCGAGTAACGTTGTCATGTGTTCTTACCTCCTAGATTGAAGAAGCCGTTTATAGGCCATTCCAAGCGACATTATCCTGAGCACGCGCGAGATCTTGGAGACGCTGCATCGCACTAGGAACTGCGTATCTTAGAAACGACCCCCTGCGAGAGAGCGAACTCTGCTACCGTGCTGCGCTGCGCAGGCGGAATGCAGAGATGACCATCGCGATGCCGCCGACGATGGCGAGGATAGCGATGACGAGAACCAGCGCGATCGCCGATGCGCCAGGATTGGCCAGCACGTAGATGCCGAGCAGGATCGAGATTACGCCCCACAGGATGAGCCAGATTTCGCCCTGGATCTCGTTGCGTGCACGGATGGCCCAGATGATGTTGAAGATGCCACTTACGATCGCGCCAGCGCCAATCAAGATGGCCAGTGTGAAGGGCAGGATGATTGCACCGGCGATCGGCTGGCTGAGCAGGAGCAGCCCGGCGATGATGCTAATGATGCCGGCCAGCAGCGGCCAGAACCATCCTCTGTCTTCACTGCGCCGGGTGAACGCGCCGATGATATCGAAGATCCCGCCGACGAACCAGAACGCGCCGAGGAAGAGCGCGATCGTAATTAGTGTTGTCGCCGGGTTGGTCAACAGCAAGACGCCGATGATCACCGATGCGATGCCTTGGATCAACGGGACCCACCACGTCTTTCGGATAGCTCTGCGCATTGCATCTGCAGCCAGAGTCAGTTCACTCATCTTTCTTCTCCTTGATAGTCTTTTGGCAGTTTGTCATTGCTCTATAGCAAACATTTTAGCCGCAACCCCCTACGGTCACAATAGTTTGAAAACAAAATTCTCCACGACGACAAAGACACGAGCTCGTGCACAATACAGGCCATGATTCCGGTCAAGACCATCGAATGGATCGGCGGGCTGGATGGCGTCGCCCGGCTGATTGACCAGACGCTGCTGCCGAACGAATTGCGCTACCTGGACGTGCGCGATGTGGAGACGATGTGGGAGGCGATCAAGATGTTACGCGTGCGCGGTGCGCCGGCCATCGGCATCGCTGCCGCGATGGGCATGGTGCTGGCCGTGCGTGACTGCGCACCGACCTGTCGCGACGATTTCTGCGCCGCAGTGGATCGTGCTGCAGCCTACCTCAATAGCGCGCGCCCGACTGCGGTTAACTTGTCATGGGCCACGCGCCGAATGCAGTCATTAGTCGTCAATCATCTCGCGCTGCCTATCGAAGACGTGAAGCGGCTGATGCTTGCCGAAGCGAGGACGATGGTGGATGAGGATAACACCGTGTGCCAGGCTATCGGCCGGCTGGGCGAGCCGTTGATTTGCGACGGCGACTCGTGGTTGACACATTGCAATGCCGGCGGACTGGCGACGGCGCAATGGGGCACGGCGACCGCGCCGATCTACATGGCACATGCCGCCGGCAAACGGGTGCACGTCTTCGCCGACGAGACGCGCCCGCTGCTGCAGGGCGCGCGCCTGACCGCCTGGGAGTTGCAACAGGTCGGTGTGCCGGTGACCGTCATCACCGACAACATGGCCGCGATGGTGATGGCGCAGAGGAAGGTGCAAGGCGTCATCGTCGGGACGGATCGCGTGGCGGCCAACGGCGACTTTGCCAACAAAATCGGCACGCTCGGCGTCGCCATCCTCGCCAAGGAGTTCGGCATACCATTCTACGTCGCCGCGCCGACTTCCTCAATAGATATGCAGCTCGCTTCGGGTGACTCGATACCTATCGAAGAGCGCCGTCCTGAGGAGGTGAGCGAAGGCTTTGGCAGACGCACTGCGCCGCCCGGCATACGCATCTACAATCCCGCCTTCGACGTGACCCCGCATCGCTACGTCACGGCCATCATTACCGAGCGAGGCATTGTGCGTCCGCCGTTTGGCGAAGGATTACGCGCGCTCTTCGAGCGCAGCCCATCGTCGCGATGGTAGTGAACTGCTACCCTTATGCCGACTCCCTACTCCCCGGTTCTTGACAGTTGCCGCATTTCACAGCCCATTAGTCACACGATGAAATCCGTCCGCCTTCACGCTGCGCATGATTTGCGCGTGCACGAAGAACCCATCCCTGTCCCGATTGCCGATGAGACACTACTCCGTGTCACTGCCGTTGGCGTGTGCGGCTCCGATTTGCATTGGTACAACGAGGCCGGCATCGGTGATGCTCGGCTGCATCACCCGCTGGTGCTCGGCCATGAGTTCGCTGCTGTGATCGCCAACGGCGCGGACAGAGGCCGGCGGGTTGCCGTTGATCCCGCCCTGCCTTGTGGCCGGTGTGTGTGGTGTCGTGAGGGTCATCCGAATTTGTGCCCTTACACGCGTTTTAGCGGCCATAGCAAGGACGATGGCGCGTTGCGCGAGTTTATGGCCTGGCCAGCGCATGCGCTCTTTCCGCTGCCTGATGCGATAGACGACGCGAGCGGCGCGATGCTCGAACCGCTCGGCGTAGCGCTGCACACGGTGGATCTGGCGCATATGCGGCCGGGCATGCACGTTGGGGTGTTCGGCTGCGGCACGATCGGCCTGCTGACGTTGCAGGTGGCACGCTTGGCCGGCGCGACCTGGTTGTTCGCGACCGATGTGTTGCCTCATCGGCTCGTTGCTGCCCGTGAACTCGGCGCGACCGATGTGCTGCAAGCCACCGGCGATGAGCACGCGGAAAGCCAGGCCATCCTCGCTGCAACCGGCGGCCGCGGACTCGATGTGGCCTTTGAGTGCGCCGGCGATCAGGCCGCTGTGGACGCCGCCTTCGACGCCGTACGCATTGGCGGCAAGGTGATCTTGTGCGGCATCCCATCCGATGATCGCACGTCGTTCGTCGCCTCGATCGCGCGCCGCAAAGGGCTGACGATTAAGATGGTGCGCCGCATGAAACACGTCTATCCGCGCGCGATCGAGTTGGTATCGCGACGTTTGGTGAACGTGCAGGCGTTGATTACTCACCGGTATAAACTTGAAGACGCCCCCGAGGCGTTCGCAGTAGCCAATCGCCGGGAGGGCATCAAGGTAATGATCGAGCTGTGAGCTACGGGCCGTGAGCTTGGCTCGTAGTCTCCAACTCAAAACTCTAAGCTCGTAGCCGATCGCTCACGTTACCATGTCGCAAGGTAAAAGCAATCCCTCTACAACGACTTTCCCAGCCGTCTATACGGCTGAACAAGCGGCATCGCTTATCGCGCGCTACCAGTCGGTGCGTAAACCGCACCCGTTCGACGGGCGCTGCCCTTACGTCGGTATGGCGCCCTTTCGTGAATCCGACGCGCGTTTGTACTTCGGTCATGAGAACCAACTCGAAGCCCTGCTCGATCGCATCGAGCACGGTGAACGTTTCATCTGCATCCATGGGCCGGCGAAAAGCGGTAAGACCTCGCTGATCCAGGCCGGCTTGACCTTTGCATTGCGCAACGGCGCCATAATGGATAGCGACGCCTGGCCGATCCAAACCTTCACACCAGGCGACGCGCCGATGCGCCGACTGACCGATGCCAGCGCAAGTTTGATCGAGCGCGCCGGCTTGAACCAGGCGATTGCCGACGCCATCCGCCAACATGGCCTGACCAGCCCGGGCGACATGCGCGACTTCGTGGACGCCCTGCTCGGGGCGGATGCTCGGCGGCGCGTCATGCTCGTCATAGACCAGTTCGAGGATGTCTTCACGTCGGCGGATGAATCCGGACGACGTGCGTTTATCGGCCTTATCACTCAGCTCGCAAAAGACCCGCCTGTGCGGTTGATCCTCATCCTGGCGATGCGTTCGGAGTTTTTGGATCAACTCGCGCGCTACCCTGAACTTCACAAGCCGTTCATCACGCACGCGATCGAACTGCCGTTGATGGAGCCGAAGGAGCTGGCGCGTGCCATCGTGCTGCCGGCGCTGGAGACGGGCGCGACCATCGAGCCGGCGCTGGTTGCGCGATTGGTGAACGACGTGTACGGCGCACCAGACATGCTGCCCAGGTTGCAGATGATCCTGCGCGACCTGTTCGTGGCCATTCCGGTCAAGCGCGGCGCGGATAAGATGCTGCTGTTGGCCGATTACATAGACTTCGGCCCGCTGCGTGAACGGCAAGGTGACCGGCCGCCGGTTGCGACTGCCGAAGAAGCGACGGCCGTCCAGCGTCCGCTCCGCGAGGCGCTGGGCGAGCAGCGCGCGGTGTCGCACTTTGCCCGCCAGGAGGCGCGCCTGCGCCTGATGAAGACCGTGACGGTCGTCGCAGCGGTGCTCGGTGCGCTCGCGGTTGCATTCGGCGCATTTGGTCTTGTCCAGCGCGCGCAATTCAGCCAACAGGCCGAAGCTGCGGCTACGGCGGAAGCCGTTGCGCAAGCCGACGCTACACGCGCAGTGCAGACGGCCAGCGCCGCCAGCTTTGCCCAATCCACAGCCGAGACGCGAGCGACGCGCGCCGAGGCAGAGCGCCAGATCGCCGTCGCGACGCGCATCGCTGCCGAGGCCGCTGCGACCCAGTCGGCTGCGGCGCGTCAGCTCGCGATGGACGAGCGCGCTGCAGCGATTGCGCTTGCCACCGGCGTCGTCAACCGCGAGCAAAACGCCGTGATGATGGAGGCAACGATCAGCGCCGTCGCGACGCAATCGCGCGCGCAGGTGCGCGATGCACTCGCTGCTAAAGCGACTGCCGAAGTAAATCTGCTGACTACGCGCTCGCGCGAGCTGGCCGCCGTCGCGCTCAACCAACTGGCCGACGACCCGCAGCTTGCGCTGTTGATCGCGATCGAGGCGGAGCAGGCCGCCCCCACATCGCAAGCAGAGGATGCGTTGCGGCTATCTATGGCGCGCGCCTTCCCCGACGATGGCGCCTTTCGTCATCCGGCTGCGGTGACCGATGCGCGTTTCTCATCCGACGGCAGGTATCTGCTCACGGCCAGCCGTGATGGCGTGGCGCGCCTTTGGGACATCGCGTCGGGCGAGGTAATCACAGCGTTCCGCGGGCATTTGGGGCAGGTGACGAGCGCGGCGTTCTCGCCGACCGGGGGTCAAATCGCCACGGCCAGCACTGACCGCACGGCGCGCATATGGAACCTGGACACCGGGCGCACCATTACCGTGCTGGTAGGGCATACCGGCGTCGTGAATGATGCTGCCTTCTCACCCGATGGTGAGCTGCTCGTAACCGGCGGTGCAGACCGCACTGTACGCGTGTGGAATCTGGCGTCTGGGGCGTTGCTCACCAACCCGATTCAACTGAGCGCGGTCGTTAGCCAGGTCGTCTTCCTGGAGAATGGCGAGATTGGCGTCTTGACCGCAGATGGCGCGGAGCGGTTCGACATGCGCACCGGCCTGAGCGTCGGTCCATGGTCTCAGGACGGGTCGCCACAGTTCACCCGCCTGCCGGGTGGCGCGCTGGCCGTGCAACACGCCGGTGCTGCGGTGACCCTATACGGCCACGCTGCGCCGGCGACGGTGGCGGATGTGCGCGCCGACCGCGCCGTCACAGTAAGCGCCGACGGCACGGCGCGCGCGCATCTGTTGCGCGTGGATGCGCTGATCGAGCGGGCGCGCTCGCTGCTCGGTCGCGAGTTGACCTGCGCCGAGCGCGTCCGCTTTCTCAACGAGGCGCGCCAGTGTCCTGCGCCGTAGCGAAGGCGGGTTAGAACCGCCCGACTCGACTATTGCGCTGGGGTTGATGCCAATGAGCCGGCATACGGCCCTATTTCATATGCTTGCGCAGCGTCTTGATGGATTCGGCCACCAGCCAAGAGTAGAACTCTTCGCTGAGCACGCCGCTGCCGTGATCTTCGATGAACTTGAGCTGCTCCGGCGTGAGCGTCTTGTCGGCGGCGGCCAGCGCGTTCTTGTAGGGATTGGCCGGCGTGCGGTCAATCGGCGGCACGAATTCGACCGTGAGCGAGCCTTTGTAGCCGATCTTCTCCAGCGTCTGGAACAGCTTGCGCCAGTTCAGCATGCCCATGCCGCAGGCCATGCGGTTATTGTCGGCCACGTGTAGGTCGTAGAGCTTCTTTCCGGCGTTCTCGATGGCCTTGAACATGTCGGCCTCTTCCTGGTTCATGTGGTACACGTCCAGGCACACGCCGACATCCGGGGCGACGGCCTTGGCCAGCAACAACGCCTGATCGTGGCGGTTGAGGAAGTTCGTCTCGAAGCGGTTGAGCGGCTCGATGGCGATCTTCACGCCGAGCGCTTTGGCGTGGGCGTGCACCTCCTTCAAGCCTTCGATGGCCCATTGCCATTCTTCCTCCGGCGATGCCATGGCCTTTACCTTGCCGACTTCGCTGGGTACGATGGACATCACGCGCCCGCCCAGCTCATCCACCATGGTGACGCACCTTTGCAAATAGTCCACCGAGCTGGCGCGCACGGCTGGATCGGCGTGAATCAGGTCGCGCCCGGCGAACATTAAGCTGATTGAGCCGTAGCACTTGATCTTGTTCTCCTTCAGCATCTTTCGCACAGCAGCCGTGCCAGGTGCGCCGGGCGCAAGCTCGACGCTATCGTAGCTAATCTCGATGGCGTCGTAGCCATATTTGGCCAGCCGGCGAATGGTGATCTCCACGGGCTCCGCCCGCATCCAGTTGTGCATTGAAACGAGCATGGTAGTGTGTCCTCCGGTTCGATAGATTGTTGTGTTTCCGTATCGCGTATGGCGTTATCGCGCCTTATATCTCGAGTTCGATGTCTTGTGTCCTGCGCCTCTCATCACGCTCCAATTGGTGCATGACACGAGAACACATGTGACACGTAATACGCGACACGGCTCATCCTGAATACAGACTGCGTGCGTCGGGCGGCTGGCCCTGCAACACGGCCAGCACATTCCGTGCACAGAACAGGCACACTTCGCGATAGGTGCGGTCGGTCAGGCCGGCCACGTGCGGCGTAAGCGTGACCCGCTTGCAGCGTAACAGCGGATCGTCGGATGCCGGCGGCTGTTGCGTCAGCACGTCGGCCGCGAATGCACCGAGCCGGCCTTCGCACAGCGCCTGGGCCAGCGCGCGCTGGTCAATCAACGCGCCGCGCGCGGTGTTGACTAGAATCGCGCCGGGCTTCATCAGCGCCAGCTCACGCGCGCCGATCAAGCCTCGCGTCTCCTCGCTCAGCGCGATGTGAAGGCTGATCACGTCGGCTTCGCGCAGCAGATTGTCCAGCGCGCGATAGGCGAAGCGCGCGTCACGCTTCTGGCGACTCCAATAGATCACTTGCATCCCTAATGCTTGCCCGATCCATGCGACGCGCGCGCCGATGTTGCCCAACCCAACCACGCCCAGCGTTTTACCGTTCAACTCGATGCCTGCGTAGTCGTTGCGCACGTGCCAATTGCCGGCCTTGACCTGCGCATCCAGATAGGCGGCCCTGCGCGCTGCCATCAGCATGAGCATGATGGCGTGCTCGGCGGTGGTCTGCGCGTTCAGGCCAGGTGCGAAGATCACGGCGATACCCAGTTCCCTGGCTGCATCGAGATCCACCGTATCCAAGCCGGCGCCGGCGCGCGAGACGGCCTTCAGACTCGCGCCACAGGCCTGCATCAGCGCGCGCGTGATCCGGCCCTTGCCCCTCGTCAGGATGGCAGCTACCTCGCTCTGTCGTGCGATTTCTAGCGCTTGTGGCTCGGCGGCAGCCAGCATGACCCGATCGTGCCGCGCTAGCAGTGCCTCGGCTTCGGGATGCAGCGTCTCCAGCAGCAGAATCGCCATCGGTGTGGTTTGGAGTCAGGTCGCCCCAAGCGGTTCGACTCCTCGCTACCGCTCGATCGTTAGTTCGCATTCACTGCTTCTGCCTCGGCGAACGTCTTGGCCCGTCGTCGGCCGCGTGGGTCGTTGCGCCCGCTCACGAATACGCCGCGCTCTGGCTCGACCTGTGGATCGGCGAATACCTCGGCGTCCACCAGCGTGCCCGGTTTGCATGAGATCTCGATCAGGTTGCCGGCCGGGTCGCGCAGGAACATCTGCATCGCGCCATCGGGCAGCATGCGGGTCTTGCCCCACGGACCGGTGTCGAGGATGCCCAGCGCTTTGGCTTTGCGGAAGATCGGCATGAACTCGTCCACCTGCAGGCACACATGGCCGCGAAAGGAGTGCACGTCGTCCCATTCGGTCACATGCAACTGCTGGCGTTCGCCGATTTTGTAGAACTGCGCCGGGAAGTCGAGCGGCACCATGTTGACCGGCTCCAGCCCGAGCACTTCTTCGTAGAAAGCGCAGGCTTTCTCCAGATCATCCACGATGACCGTCACATGATGGATTTGTTCGACTTTCATATCGCTCCTGTTGGGCGGCAAGCGCCCTTTGTTGGGTTGCCGAGTGTCACACGTTTGTGGTCTATCAGTTGTAACGCATAGGCCGCAAAACGCAACGACCTATCCAAAGATCCTTGCTACGTTTTCACCGCATGTTGCTCCACGAATGTTTGGCGCGGCGTCACACCGAGGCCGGGCCGAACCGGCGCGGTGATCATGCCGTCGTGTACTTCGATTTGCTCCTCCGGAAGCTCTCGCAGTAACGGGTTTGCGCCGAGCGAATATTCCAGGATGATGGCGCTGGGGCTAGCAAATGCCAGGTGTAAGCCGGCGGCGAACGATAGCGCCGACCCCCATAGGTGCGGCGCGAGCGCAAGTTGATGCACTTCGGCCAGCGCGGCGATGCGCCGGCCTTCGGTGACGCCGCCGCAGATGGCCAGGTCCGGCTGCAGCACGTCCACGGCGCGGCGCTGGATGAGATCGCGGAAGTCGAAGCGGGTGAATTCGCTTTCGCCAGCGGCGATCGGCATTTGGGCGTGCGCACGCACTTCGGCGGCGCCGTCGCGGTCGTCGGTGTTTACCGGCTCTTCGAACCAGAACAGATCACATTCGGCCACGCCGTCGCAAAAGCGCTTCGCTTCCGGCACGCTATAAGTGCCGTGCGCGTCGGCCATGAGCTTGATCTTCGGGCCGAGTGCCCGGCGCGCTGCCTGCACCCGTGCGACGCTCGCATCTACGTCGCCATCCATCACACCCACACGCATTTTCACGGCTCGGAAGCCCTTGTTCACGTAGCCCAGCAGTTGCCGGCCAATCCCGTCCACGTCCGCCCAGCCGCCGCTGGCATAGGCGGGCATCGCGTCGCGGCATGCGCCGCCGAGCAACTGAACAACCGGGCAGTTCAGCAGCTTCCCATTTAAGTCCCACAGCGCCATATCCACGCCGCTCATGGCGGCGATGGTCAGCCCACGCCGGCCGAGGATGGGGAAGGCCCGCCCGCGCGTCAGCGCGTAGTGATCGCGCACCCCGTTGTACATGCGCTCCCACAGCCGGTTGATCTCGCGCGGGTCCTGGCCGATGAGCAGTGGGCGCAGCTCTTCGCGAACGCACGTGACCAGCGAGGCACATACCGCTGCGCTGCCCACGCCGGCCTTGGCCTCGCCGTAGCCGGTTAGGCCGTCGTCGGTGGTGACGGTGACAAGCGTCATGTCGAAAGAGGTGATGCGACCGAAGTCGGAGACGTGTTGCTGCTCCGGAGGAATTGGACAATGTAGCCAGGTCGCCGTGACGTCTGCGATGCGCATATGAGAAGTATAGGGGCGATGCGCCGGATGTGTGAAACGCCCGGCTCTGCGCGCAGGCCTCGCCGAGGCGGCCAGTTTGCACAGCGATGGGGAATCCGGTTTACAGGACGACATTAAATTCACATTTGTGAATGTTATTCACATTTGCTTGACAAAGTGTCGGGTTCATCGCTATCTTCCTCTCAGCTCCGGAAGCGCCATGACTGCGGTGAATCACCTCTCCGACGAGCGACTCGAAATGCTCGCGCAGATCGCCGAGCTGTACTTTGTTCGTGGGCTGAACCAGGCGCAGATTGCCGAAAGGACGAGTTACTCGCGCTCCATGATCTCGCGGTTATTGACCGAGGCGCGCGACCAGGGAGTCGTCGAGATTCGCATTCACCATCCGCTGCGCCGTTCCACAACGCTCGAACGCGCCCTGCAATCGCGATTCGATCTGGTGCATGTGCGCGTGATAGAAGATCACCACCTTGGCGAGTCGGAAACGCTGCGCAAGGTCGGTGCGTTGGCTGCCGGCTTGTTGGCCGATTTGGTGCAAGACGGCATGACCGTCGGCGTGTCGTGGGGGAGCACCCTGCTCGCCGTCACCGATGCTCTGCGCGGGCAACCCCGGAGCCAGGTGCATGTGGTTCAGATGATCGGCTCGCTGGGCACGCGCCTGCCGGAGCTGGATGGCGCAGACCTGGCGCGGCGCATCGCCCGCGCCTTCAACGCCACCTACGCGACGCTGCCGGCGCCGATGCTCACTAGCGATGAGCAGACGCGTGAAGCGCTGTTGCGTGACGAGCGTATTCGCGAGGTGTTTGCGCAGATCCGACGCGCCCAACTGGCGCTCGTCGGGATCGGCTCGGTGGATCCTGAGCATTCGGCATTGGTGCGCGCCGGCTTCCTCAAGCCGCGCCAATCGCTGGAGATGCAGCGACAGGCCGGCGCAGTAGGCGATGTGTGCGCCATCCCCTTCGACGCGCAAGGGCGCGTCCTCAATCTGCCGATTAGCAAGCGCGTGATGAGCGTGGATGCCCCGATGCTGATGCGCATCCCGGTGCGGCTGGGCGTAGCGTGTGGCCAGGCAAAGACACTGCCGGTGTTGGGCGCGCTGCGCAGCGGCCTGGTGAACGCGTTGGTGATCGATGAGGCGACTGCAGCATCCGTGCTGCGCCTAGCCGATCCGGCCTGATCACATTGCTTGTTTCTCTCGATGCACCATGGGTCAGATCAGCGACGATGTGACACATTCGACCGGTTCGACGCTTGCCAGGGTAGATCTGCCGCGCGAGAAGCTGCTGGACATGCTGCGGCAGATGCATCTCATCCGCGCCTTTGAAGAAGCCGCGGAACAACAGTACTTCGCTGGCAAAGTGCATGGCACGATGCACCTATACATCGGAGAAGAGGCTGCGGCGGTGGGCTGTATTGCTGCGCTGGAGTCGTGCGACCAGATCACCAGCACTCATCGCGGTCACGGCCATGCGATCGCCAAAGGGCAGGACGTGCGCGAGATGATGGCTGAACTACTGGCCAAGCGCACCGGCGTGTGCCGTGGGCTGGGCGGCAGTATGCACATGGCCGATGTAGCGCTAGGCAACCTGGGCGCCAACGGCATCGTCGCCGGCGGCATGGGCAGCGCAGTCGGTGCAGCGCTCAGTGCGCATTTGCTAAAGACTGGCCGGGTGGTGATGTGCTTCTTCGGCGACGGCGCGGCCAACAACGGCAATTTCCACGAGACGCTCAACCTGGCCTCGATCTGGAAGCTGCCGGTGGTGTTCGTGTGCGAGAACAATCAGTACGCCATGAGCATGCCGGCCCGCGAATCTATCCCTGTGCCTGTGGCCGACCGTGCCGCGGCCTATGCCATGCCCGGCGTGCGTGTGGACGGCATGGATGTCCTGATGGTGTATGCCGAAGCCCGGCGCGCGGTAGATCGCGCCCGCGCCGGCCAGGGCCCGTCGCTCATCGAGGTGCTTACTTATCGCTACAAGGGCCACTCGCGCAGCGACAAACAGGTGTATCGCACCAAGCAAGAGGTCAAGGAGTGGCAGGAACGCGACCCGATTGCGCGTCTGGAGTCGTGGTTGATCGAACGCGGGCTGCTCGAGCGCGAGCAGGCTGACGCCATTCGTCAGGAGGCGCTGCGCGCCGTCGAAGAGGCGGTGGCTTTTGCCGATGCTTCATCTGAGCCTGATCCGGCGGCGTTGCTGGACGAGGTGTATTACGAAGAGCCGGCGAATCGCACCGATCGCGCCCTGCGCGGCATCATGCTGCAGCAGCCGGCGCCCTTCAACGGCCGGCCGCTGCCTACCTGGTTCGCGCGCACATTCGCTCGGCACGCCGGCAGCGAGCCCTTGGCTGGAACACGCGAGCTGACGGGCAGCGAGGCGCTGCGCGAAGCCATGGCGCAAGCGATGGAGGCGGCGCCTAACGTCATCCTCATCGGCGAGGACATCGGCAAATACGGCGGCGCTTTTGGCGTCACGCTCGGCCTCTACGACCGCTTTGGGCCGGATCGCGTGCGCGACACGCCCATCAGCGAGAACGCTATTGCCGGTGTTTCCTTTGGCGCCAGCATGACCGGCCTGGTTCCCATCGCCGAATTTCAGTTCCAGGATTTCGTCACACTGGCGATGGAGCAGATCGTGTTGCAAGCGGCCAAGGTGCGTTACATGTTCGGTGGGCGCACGATCTGTCAGATGGTGATCCGCCTGCCGGCCGGCAGCGGCACCGGCGCAGCAGCGCAGCACAGCGAGAGCCTGGAGTCGTGGTTCGTCAACGTGCCCGGCCTTAAGGTCATCGCACCCAGCACGCCGTATGACATGAAAGGTTTGTTGCTGGCCGCGATTGCCGATCAGAACCCGATCATCTTCGTCGAAAACAAGTTGCTTTACAAGGCTAAGGGGCCGGTGCCGGAGCTGCCCTATATCGTGCCGATCGGCAAAGCAGCCGTGCGTCGTGAGGGGCGGCATCTCACAATCGTTGGCGCGAGCATCACCGTCCCGCGCGCGCTGGAGGCTGCCGAGAAGCTGGCCGGAGAGGGGATCGAGTGCGAAGTGATTGATCTGCGTACGCTCAAGCCGTACGACTTGCACACCATCATCCAATCGGTGAAGAAGACCGGCCGCCTGCTGATCGCGCACGAAGCGCCGCTCATCGGTGGCTATGGCGGCGAGATTGCCGCAGCAGTGGCGCAGACGGAGGCATTCGCATACCTTGAAGCGCCCATTGTCCGGCTGGGTGGCGCCGACGCGCCGATGCCTTACAACCGCACGATGGAACGCGCCGCTACGCCGCAAGTCGAGGACATTGCTGAGGCGGCGCGCCGGCTGGCGCGATTGGAGGTATAGCCAGCGCACGAGCGGATGAGGAGCTGGAAGGTTGGAGATGGTGAGAGATGCCAGTGCCTATCATCATGCCTAAGTTCGAGATGGCCCAAGAGAGCGGGACGATCGCGCGCTGGCTGAAGCAAGCCGGTGAGACGGTGGCCAAAGGTGAGGCTGTGCTGGAAGTGGAGACCGACAAGATCACGATGGAAGTCGAGTCGCCGGCCGACGGCGTGTTGAGCGCGATCCTCGCCGAGGCCGGCGCGACCGTGCCTATCGGCCAACCCATTGCTTACATCGCTGCGCAAGGCGAAGCGATGCCGGCGCCGCACGCACAGCCGCCGGCCCAGGTTCCAACCCGCGCTACGCCAATCGCGCAGAAATTGGCCGAAGAACATGGCGTTGATCTGAGCCAGGTGGTTGGCACGGGACGCGGCGGGCAGATTACTCGCCAGGATGTGGAGGCGTTTCTGGGTCGCCTTGAGCGCAGCGGCCCGGTTGAGGCGAAGCCGGCTGCCGCGCCGGCCGCGCGCCGGCTGGCGCGCGAACTGAACGTGAGCCTGCGCCACGTGAGCGGGAGCGGGCCGGGTGGGCGCATCCAATCGTCCGATGTAGAGCGCGCGGCCGCGGCACAACGCGAATCGGGTATGCAACGCGTCGGCGCAGAAGCACAGCCCATTGACCATCGCTCACAGGTCGGCGCGGATAGCTCATCGCTCACGGTTCGCGGCCCGCAGCCCACAGATCCCAGCCCGGCTGTGCGTCGTGTGCTGCCGTTAACCGGCATGCGCCGCGCCATTGCGCAGCGCATGGTTCAAAGCACGCGAGAGGCGCCACAGTTCAACTTGAGCGTGGACGTGAACATGACCCGCGCGTTGGCTGTAGTAGAGGACTGGCGGGCGACGCATACGGAAGGCCAGCCCAAGCTGACCCTGACGGCGTTGCTGGTGAAGGTGTGCGCCTGGGCATTGCAGCGCCATCCCGCCTTGAATGCCGGCTTCGAGGACGAGTCCATCCTTGAATGGGCCGATGTGAACATTGGCGTTGCCGTGGCGCTCGACGAGGGGTTGATCGTGCCGGTGATTCATCGCGCCGACCGGCTGAGCGTGATCGAGATTGCCGCGCGGCTGAACGACCTGACGGCGCGCAGCCGCGCCGGCCAACTGGCCTTGGCCGATGTGCAAGGCGGCACGTTCACCTTATCCAACTTGGGCATGTTTGCTGTGGATCGCTTCACGGCCATCGTCAACCCGCCCCAGGCGGCGATTCTGGCTGTGGGGCGCGCCAACAAGCGCATGATCGTGGACGAGCAGGATCGCCCTGTCGTCGCGCCGATCGCTACGCTGACCGTCAGCGCCGATCATCGCATCGTAGACGGCGCGCAGGTCGGGCGCTTTCTGAGCGATTTACAACGCGGGCTGGAGCGACCCGGCCTGTTGTTGTGAGCAATCGAAAACCGAAGCAGGAGGGCAGGATGGCTGAAATTCGCACGCGCAAGCACAAAGTCCCGTTTTGGTCCAGCGAGTCACCGTGGATCTGGCTGTTGCCGGTCATCATCTTGTTGGTGATCTACAGCGTCTATCCGTTCATCTTTAACGTCTTCATCAGCTTCCATCGCTTCGACCCGATGGAGAAGGCGTTTCGCTGGAACTTTCCGAACAACTGGATAGATCTGTTCACCAACAGCGACTTCCTCAAATCGTTCCGCATCACGTTCACCCTCGGCGCCATCGCGCTGATTGCCGAGCTGGTGCTGGGGATTGCAATCGCGTTGGCATTCGACCGCAGTCGGGTGAAGCTGCGCGGCTTGTGGCAGTCGCTTTTCATCCTGCCGATGGTGGTGCCGCCGGTGATCTCCGGATTGATGTTCCGCTTCCTGGAGAACGCCGACTACGGCATCATCTCCAACATCCTTTATGCGCTGGGCATCATCGAGCGCTCCGAGCCACTGATCGGCGGCACCGGCCGCAATGTGTTATTGGCCATCCTGATCGTTGATGTCTGGCAGTGGACGCCATTTGTTGCGCTGATTGTGCTAGCCGGCTTGAAAGCGTTGCCGCATGAGCCGCTGGAGGCTGCCATTGTGGATGGCGCCAATCGCTGGCAGTTGTTCTGGGAGGTAAAGCTACCGCTGCTGCGCAGCGTGCTCGCCGTGGTCATCTTGTTCCGCATCGTTGATCTGTTACGCCTGTTCGACTACGTCGCCATCATGACCAGCGGGGGACCGGGCGGCAACTCCGAGACAATCAGCCACTATGCCTATCGCATGCACAAGAGCATCGAGTGGGGCATGGTGTCGGTGGTCGGCATCGTGGTGCTCATCCTGGCCATCATTGTCACGAACGCATATATGCGCGTGTTCAAGGTGAAGTTCTAATGCTGAAGATCGCGAGGAGGATGGAGAATGGCCGTTACGCAACTTCCGGCTACCGGCGTCGCTAAGCCCCAAGCCGAGCAGGCGGCGCGAACAGCGCGCGCCCGTCAACGACGCGAAAGTGTCGTGCAGACGTCGGTTGCTGCGCTCATTGCGCTGATCTTCTTCTCGCCCATCGTGTACTGGTTCCTGGTGTCGGTGAAGCCGCTGCCCTATACCATGACCTGGCCGCCGGTCATCCTTTCCGAACCGATCTTCGATTGGTATCAGGTGGTGGTGTTGGGGATGGACCCGAACGTCGGCGCCAAGACCGGCATCGTGTTCAATGGCGCGGCCGGGGATTACTACGTCATTCCCTCGCTGGTCAATAGCATCCTGATCGGTGTGCTGAGCACGGTCATTGCGATTGGCCTTGCCACGCCGGCGGCCTATGCGCTGAGCCGCTTCCATTTCCAGCGACGCAGCGGCCTGATCGCGTGGATCCTGAGCACGCGCATGATGCCGCCGGTGGTGGCGATGTTCCCACTATTCTGGCTATATACGCAGACCGACCAGCGCGTGTTCTCTCCGATCTTTGGCCGAGGGACGAGCATCCTCTATGATTCGCTGCTGGGCGTGTTGCTCGTCCATGTCGTCGTCAACCTGCCGCTGAGCACGCTGCTGTTGAAGAGTTTCTTCGATGATATCCCCACCGACTTGGACGAGGCGGCGATGGTGGATGGGTGCACGCGCTGGCAGGCCTTCAGCAAGGTGGTCTGGCACTATGCCCTGCCCGGCATGGCCGCCGCTGCCATCCTCGCTTTTATCACGTCGTGGAACGAATTTCTGCTCACGCTTACCGTCACGCGCACCCAGTTCCGCACCGTGCCGGTGTTCGGCTCCACCTTCGACGTGTCGGCGTCGGGCACGGAATGGGGCGCGCTGGCTGCCGTTAGTACGACGGCGATGGTGCCGGTTTTCATCTTCGTGCTCATTGTGCAGCGCAATCTGGTGCGTGGCCTCACGATGGGCGCCATCAAAGGCTGACGTTGCGTCGCGGGATGCAAACGCACCCTGTGGCTGACGAAATTACACCGGGAGGTGATGGTTTGCCAGGATCGCGTATTTTGTTTCTGCTTACCCCAATGATCCGAAGTAGTGTCTACAAGTTCAGTTGAGGAGGAAACGAAAATGAACGAACGAGATCGTCAGCAACGTTTGTACGTCGCCAAGATGGCCGAGAAGCTGCGTGCCGGCAGGATTAGCCGCCGCGAGTTCATCCGCGCCGCCGCGTTGGCCGGCTTTGGATTCAGCAGCGCATGGTACCTGGGCGGATGCGCGCCGGCGCGCCCGGCCGCCCCAGTCGAGACTGCTGCAACGGCCGCTCCCGAGGCGCCCAAGGTAGATGCTTCTGCCGGCAGCGGTAGCCTCACGCCGCAGCAGCAGTTCCTTAAGGAGGTAGGCAGCAAGTTCAAGGGCACGCGCATCAAGATCGTCTCCGAAAACACCTCACCCGGCTTGGTCATCAGCAAGTTGATGAAGGAAGAGTTCACGCCGCTGACCGGCATTGAGGTGGATTGGGAGATCGTGCCGCTCGATCAGGTGCTGGCCAAGACCATCCAGGACACTGTGGTGGGTGCGACCGGTGGCAAGGGACAGAGCGACATTTACTACTGGGACCAGGCCTGGCTTGGCCGCTTCGTAAACGATTCCATCCCCGTTGACGAATTGTTAGCCAAAACCGACCTGGCCTACCCCGACTATAACTTCGACGACTTTCTGCCGCAATTGGTCCGTGACATCGCCAGCTACAAAGGCACCAAGATCGGCGTGCCGTTCGACATCCCGATCTTCATCATGATGTATCGCAAGGACATCTTCGAGGATCTGAAGCTGAAGGTGCCCACCACGATGCAGGAGTACATGGATGTCGTCAAGGCCATCCACGAAGCCAAGAGCGGCGAGGGTGTCATGGGCACGGTCGGCCAGTGGAAGTCCGGCCACTACGCCCTGCAGTGCGATGCCACGGCCTGGATGTGGTCGCATGGCGGCGCGCACTTCGACGCCGACGGCAAGCCGATGTATACCGCCGAAGAGAACGCCGAAGGCATGCGCTACATGATGGAGCTGGGCAAGTACATGGATCCGGGCGTGACCGGCTGGGACTGGGGCGGCCAGGGCGACGCCTTCACCCAGGGCAAAGCCGGCATCTTCATCTCGTGGGGCGAGTTCTTCCCCGGCTTCGACGATCCTTCGCGCAGCAAGGTCGTTGGGCTGGTGGAGCCTGCCGACTGCCCCAAGGAGGCCAAGTTGCGTCCGCGCGAGCAGTGCGGCTACGACGAGACGCCCGGCATCAGCCACCAGGGCGGCTCGTGCCTGGCCATCAGCAAGTATGCGCCCAATCCCGATGCCGCCTGGATCTTCCTGCAGTGGGCCACCAGTGCCGACCTGACCGCGCGCGCCAATGCCCAAGGCGCCAATGTGCCCATCCGCGCCAGCAACTACACTGATCCGCGCGTGTTGGAAAACAACAAGGTCGTACCCGGCACCACGCGCCACTTCGAAGTGACCAAGCGTGCTATCGAGACGCGCATGGGCACCGAGCCGCACCTGCCGCAGTGGGCCGCGTTGGCCAACGATGTGAATGCTGTCGAGTATGGCAAGATGACTACGAAGCAGCAGAGCATCGAAGATACCTTGAAGGCCATTCAGGAGAAGACCGAGAAAGCGTTGCAAGCAATGCGCGAGTACGGCGTCGTTGCCTAGCAGACTATCCTCCTAATCGGTTGCGCTCCTGGTTCCCGCGTTCACAGGGAACCGGGAGCGCCCCGCTTCCTATGTCGGATACTTTCGTCGTCGGCGTAGATAGCAGCACCACCTCGTGCAAGGCGATCGCCTGGGATCGCCAGGGCCGCCCACTGGCCGAAGGCCGAGCAGCATTCCACCTTTCCTCACCGCAACTCGGTTGGTACGAACAAGACGCCGAGCACTGGTGGGATGGGTTAGTCTGCGCGTTGCGCGACCTTGGCGCGCAGCGCGACCTGAGCCACGCACAAGCGATCTGCCTGACCCACCAGCGTGAGACCTTTGTGCCGGTGGATCGTGATGGCCGCCCCATCCGCAAGGCAATCACTTGGTTGGACGAGCGCAGCCGACCACAGCTCGCCGAGGTTGAGCGTTTGATCGGCAAAGAACGGTTTCATTCCATCAGCGGCAAGCCGCTCGCGATTACCGTCTCCATGACCAAGATGCTGTGGTTGCGGCAGCACGAGCCGGATGTCCTGCGCCGCGCGCACAAGATCCTCGACGTGCATGCCTTCCTGGTGCATCGCTTGACCGGCTGCTACCGCACCAGTCCGGCCTGCGCCGATCCCACCGGCCTGCTGGACATGCGCAGCGGCGTCTGGTCGAGAGAGATCATTGAAACCAGCGGGCTGCGCGAGGAGCAACTCAGCGAACTGGTGCCGGTCGGACAGGAGATCGGCCGCGTCACGGCTGAGGCGGCCGCGGCCACCGGTTTGCCGCAAGGTTTGCCCGTGATTGCCGGTTTGGGTGATGGACAATCGGCCGGGCTGGGCGCGAACATCACCACGCCGGATCGCGCTTACCTGAACCTCGGCACGTGCATCATCGGCGGCTTCTTCAGCCCGGCGTATGTATACGACCTCGCCTTTCGCACCATGAATGCGCCGTTGCCCGGCGCATACTTCCTCGAGCATGCGCTGAAGGGTGGGGTGTTCACGATCGCCTGGTTCGTGGAGAAATTCGCCCACGATCTGCGCCAGGCGAATCTGCCGCTCGTTCCGGAGGAGATTCTGGAAGCAGCCGCGGCTAAGCTGCCTCCCGGCAGCGCCGGCTTGATGCTGGTGCCGTATTGGAACAACGTGATGAACCCTTACTGGGATCCGGCGGCGACCGGCATCGTCGTTGGCTGGACCGGCGCGCATGGCCGCGAACACTTCTACCGCGCAATACTGGAGGGCATCGCCTTCGAGCAGCGGCTGGCTGGCGACGCCGTCATGAAGGCCACTGGTGTGCCATTGCGCGAATACGTCACGATGGGTGGCGGCAGCAAGAGCGCCCTGTGGTGCCAGATCATGGCCGACGTGACGCGTGTGCCGATCGTCCGGGCCGAGACGGCTGAGGCGACGTGCCTTGGCGCCGGCATCCTGGCTGCGACGGCCGCCGGCTGGTACCCCGACATACACACTGCGGCGTCGGCGATGACCCGCACCGGCCGGCGCTTCGATCCGCGCCCCGACGTGGCAGCCGAATACGATGAGCTATACGGCGAAGTGTATGTGCATCTCTTCCCGGCACTTCAGCCCTATGTCGATCGCTTGACCGAGCTTACCCGCAACGAGTGACACATCATGGGTGTGATTCATCATCAACTCAACGCGACGGGCACGTGGGACTATGCGACCATCAAAGCGCGCGTCTATGAAGGCGGCGCCGCGCCTGGCGCTGTGCGCCGCATCCTCATCGGGCGTGACGAAGGCGCGCGTGACTTCATTATCCGCTACTTCACCATTCCGCCTGGCGGACATTCGTCCTATGAAAGCCATGCGCATCCCCACGGCGTGATCGTCGTGCAGGGCGGCGGCCAGGTGTTACTCGGCGACACATGGCATCCTATTGGCGTCGGCGATGCCGTGTTCATCGCCCCGCATGAGGTGCACCAGTTCAAAGCGCTGCCCGACCAGCCGCTGGGCTTTATCTGCGTCATCCCGCCCAAGAAAGAGGAGGCGCCCCCGCAGTCATGAAGTATCTGTTGTGTACGGCGGATGCCACGGTCACCTGTTTTGAGAGTGATCCACCGCGAGCAGCCGCCGGTGAGATAGTTGCGCGTTTGACCGTTTGCGGCGTGTGCGGCACCGACGCGCTGAAGATCTATAACCCCGGCTATCCGAAACCCCAAAAACTGGGCCATGAATGCGTGGGAACCGTTGCCGAATTGGGCGACGGCGTCACCGCCCTCCGCGTGGGCCAGCGCATTGCGTTCGCGCATCACGCGCCCGATCCCGATTCGTACTACGCGCGCCACAGCAGCGAAACGATGGATCCGCAGTTCAGGCGCACGAACATCGAGCCGGGCGGCTTCAGCGAGTTCATTCGTCTCTCGGCATTGCATGTGCAACACACGGTTGTGCCCATCCCCGATCATGTGCCGGATTTACGCGCGGTGTTCATGGAGCCGTTGGCATGTTGCCTGCGCGCGCTCGACCGCGCCTCGCTCATGGTCGGGGACACGTGCCTGATCGTCGGTGTTGGCGCAATCGGCATCCTTTTCTTGCCCCTGTTGCGCGAGGCGGGCATGAAGGTGCTCGCCTGTGATGTGCGGCCGGAGCGACTCGAACTGGCACAGCGGTGGGGAGCGTTGGCCGGTGCATTGGCCTCCGACGACGTGCCGGCGCTCTGTCGCGCGTATACCGAGGGCCGTGGCGCCGATCTGGTCATCCTGACGGCGCTCAACCAGGCGACGTTTGAAATGGCCCTGCGCGCTGTGCGCGACGGCGGCGCGCTCATGCTCTTCGGCGGTAAGCCGGGGACGCAGCTCACGCTGGACTTTTGGCCGGCGTTCTTGCGTGAGATCAACATCCTCACCAGCTACTCGGCTACGCCTGGAGGGTTGCGTCGCGCGATGCAGTTCATCGCGGAACACAATTACCCCTTTGAGCAGTTGGTCAGCCACGTCTTCCCCATCGCTGAAGCGCAACGCGGGTTTGAGCTGATGCACCAGGGGCGCACGTCGAAAGCCGTTGTCACGCCGACCTGATCCGATACACTCATCCTGTTAATCCTGTCATACACCGATGAAGATTGTTGTCTTGGGTGCCGGCGTCATGGGCACGGCGTTCACTATGCCGGCCGCCGATGCTGGCCATGCCGTTCACCTCGTCGGCACACATCTCGATGGGGACATCATCGAGGAGATCCATGAAACCCGCATCCATCCGCGATTGAAGTCGCGCGTCCATGATGCTGTGATCCCGTTCCCGATCGCCGGCTTGCGTGAGGCGATAAAGGGTGCAGACCTCGTCGTGTTGGGTGTGAACTCGCATGGCGTAGCCTGGGCAGCCGATGCGCTGGCCGATGTGTTGCCCCCGGATACGCCGATCGTAATGCTCACCAAAGGGTTGTACGGCGATGGCGAATCGTTGCACATCCTGCCGGCGTTCTTTCGGTCGCAATTGCCCTCGCGTCTGAGCGATGTTGCTGTCATGGCCATTGGCGGGCCTTGCATCGCTGGCGAACTGGCAGCGCGTCGGCACAGTTGCGTAGTGTTGGGCGGAAAGGATCCGGCGAAGTTGAGCGCGCTGGCCGCAGCGTTGCGCGCGCCTTACTATCATGTGTGGACGAGCACCGATCTGATTGGCCTTGAGGTGTGCGTGGCGCTGAAGAACTTGTATGCGCTGGCCGTAGGTTTGGTGATCGGTTTGTTGGAGCGCGACGGTGTGGCCGACAACGGCGCTCATATGCACAACCTAGCGGCTGCCATCTTCGCGCAGGGCTTATACGAGACAGCGTATCTGGTGCGCCTGCTGGGTGGGGACGTGCGTTCGGTTTACACCCTGCCTGGCGCCGGCGACCTATACGTGACCTGTCAGGGCGGGCGCAACAGCCGGATGGGAAGATTGCTCGGCTTGGGCATGTCCTACGCCCAGGCCAAGTCACAGCATATGCCCAATGAATCGGTCGAAGGTGCAATGCTGGCCGAAGCCATCGGCGATACGGTGCGCGCCATGATCCGCGCCGGCAAGCTCGACGCGCGCAAGTTGCCGCTGATGCTATCGGTGCTCGACATCGTTTGTCACGGCGCGCCGGTTGAGATACGCTGGGAGGCATTCTTCCACCACACGGAGTGACACATCATGACATTGCTTGGCATTGACCTAGGCACGACTGCCGTCAAAGCATTGCTCATCAACGAAAGTGGCGATACGCTGGCCAGCGCAACGGTCGAGTATCCGCTCAGCACACCCCGGCCGCTGTGGAGCGAACAGGACCCCGCCGACTGGTGGCGCGGAACGAGCGAAGCGATCCGCCAGGTGCTGGCGAAGGCCGGCGTCTCCGGGCGGGATGTGCGCGGCATCGGCTTGAGCGGCCAGATGCACGGGCTGACCCTGCTCGATCGCGCCGGCCAGGTGCTGCGCCCGGCGATCCTGTGGAACGACCAGCGCACTGCGGCACAGTGCGATGAGCTGGTGCGACGCGCAGGCGGGCCGACGCGCACCCGCGAACTCATCGCCAACATCCCTAGCCCCAGTTACACCGCGCCGAAGCTGCTCTGGGTGCGCGAGCACGAGCCAGATGTCTATGCACGCGTGGCGCATGTGCTGTTGCCCAAAGACTACATCCGCTACAAGCTCAGCGGTGAATTCGCCACCGAGGTCGGCGACGCCACCGGTATGGGCTTGCTCGACGTGCGACACCGCCAGTGGTCGGATGAGATGTTGGCTTTGCTGGATATTCCGCGCGAGTGGCTGCCGTTGTGCGCCGAGTCTCATGAGCCGACGGCGCGGGTGAGCGACGCGGCGGCGCGCGAGACCGGCCTGGCTGCCGGCACGCCCATCGTCGGCGGCAGCGGCGACCAGCCGGCGGCGGCCGTCGGGCTAGGCTCGGTGCGCGAGGGCATCGTCAACGTCACGCTCGGCACATCGGGCGTCGTGTTTGCGTCGGTGGAGCACTACCCGCCGATCCGCGACACGGCCATCGAAGTGTTCTGCCACGCCGTGCCGGAGACCTGGTTCTTCATGGGGGTGATGCTCTCCGCTGGCGGCAGTCTGCGTTGGCATCGCGATGTGATCGCCAACGGCCATCCGGTTCTCGTGGCGCAGCGCGATGCCGTTGAGCCATACGACGCGCTGCTCGGCAGCGCTGCCGAGGCGCCGATCGGGGCAGAGGGGCTGATCTTTTTGCCTTACCTGACCGGCGAGCGCACGCCGCATCGCGACTCGCTGGCGCGCGGCGCATTTGTCGGCCTGACGCTGCGCCATACACAAGCGCACCTTGCCCGCGCGGTGGTCGAGGGCATCAGCTTCGGCCTGCGCGACTCGATCGAGTTGATGCGTGAACTGGGTTTGCATGTGAACGAGGTGCGCGCGGCCGGCGGCGGGGCGCGCAGCGCAATCTGGCGGCAGATGCTGGCCGACATCTTTCAGGCTGAAATTACGCTGGTCAATTCGACGGAGGGTGGGGCGTTCGGCGTAGCATTGTTGGCCGGTGTGGGCATTGGCCTGTGGCGCAATACGCGCGAGGCTTGCGACGCCGTGATCCGCGTGACTTCGCGTACGTCGCCCAGCGAAGACTCAGCCGTATTGCGTCGCTACGACGAAGCCTATGCGCGCTTCCGCGAACTCTATCCGGCGTTGAAGCCGATCTTCGCACAGCTCGAGCGGTGAACTTGCCAATTCCGCCAGATGTGCTAAAAACGTTCTTAATAAGGCCCGCGAGGGCCAGACCCGCTCGTTCCACGCTACCGAAAGGAGACAAAGAACATATGACCAAGAAGTTAGGATTACTTACCCTTGGACTTACAGCGGCTTTGGTTGCTGGCTGCGCGGCGCCGGCTGCGCCGTCGGCTCCCGCAGCCCCCGCGGCGCCCGCCGAGCAGGCACCGGCGGCTCCGGCCGGCGGGGTCACAGAACTCACCATCTGGTGGGCGGAATGGGATCCGGCTAACTATCTGCAGGAATTGGCCAACGACTACGAGAAGGAAAAGGGCATCAAAGTCAACGTCGTACAGGAGCCCTGGGGCACCTACTACAACAAGGTCACAGCGGAATGGGCGGCCAAGGGCACTGGCTACGACATGGTTGTGGGTGATAGCCAGTGGCTTGGCCAGGCAGCGACGCAAGGCCACTATCTGGACCTCACCGACTTCATGAAGGAGAAGGGCCTGGACAAGACCGTCACGCCGGCTACGTTGCTCTACTACGGCACCTACGACGGCAAGTACTGGGCTTTCCCGACCGAAGGCGATGCGCTGGGTTGGGCCTATCGCAAGGACCTGTTCGAGGATCCGGCCGAGAAGGAAGCATTTAAAGCCAAGTATGGCTACGACCTCGACGTGCCGAAGGATCTGTTGCAGTTGCGCGACATCGCCGAGTTCTTCACCCGCCCGGAGAAGAACCTGTACGGCATCGCCATCTACACGCAGAAAGACTATGATGCGATTACGATGGGCGCGCAGAATTTCATCTTCAACTTCGGCGCGGACTGGAAGAACGACAAGTTCGAGGTCGAAGGCGTGTTGAACACCGAGGATGCCGCGAAATCACTCGAGCTGTATCGTGAGCTATACAGTAAGTTCATGCCCCCCGGCCTGAGCAACGCCTTCTTCCAGGAGATGAATGATGCTTTCATCAGCGGCCAGGCCGTGATGATCACCAACTACTTCGCCTTCTTCCCGGCGTTGGTGAACCCGCAGACCAATCCGAACTACCACGATAAGGTCGGCTTCTTCTCCACACCGCCCGGCCCCGGCGGCGCGCAGTACGCCTCACTGGGTGGTCAAGGCATCAGCGTGAACGCCTACATCAGCCCCCAGCGTCAACAGGCGTCGAAGGACTTCATCGAGTGGTTCGCCAGCAAGCCGGTGCAGGAGAAGTGGGCGGCGCTCGGTGGCTATACCTGCAACATCGAAGTGTTGAACTCTGATACGTTCAAGAAGGCCACGCCTTACAACCCGGCGTTCGCCGAAACGATGAACTTCGTCAAGGACTTCTGGAACATCCCCGAATTCGGCGATCTGCTCGTCGTCTCGCAACGCGAGTTGAGCAAGTACATCGTCGAGGGCCAGGGCAGCGCCAAGGACGCGCTCGACAACATTGCGCGTGAGCACACCGATATCCTTAAGAAAGCCGGCTATCTGAAGTGACCGGCGCTTGCGAAACGCACGACTGATGAAAGAAACCAGGTTTCTGCAAAGGAACCTGGTTTCTTCGCCACGAGATGCAACTGACTCAAACCCAAACTGCGCGCGCGCATAGCCGGCGCTCGCTCACCGATGTGCAGATTCAGGTGCTGTTCATCGCACCGACCATCATCCTGCTGGTGCTGTGGAACATCTTCCCGCTGTTCTATAGCCTGTACCTGAGCTTCACCGAGTTCTCGGTGATCAAGCCCGATGTTCCACCCGCCTGGATCGGGTTGCAAAACTACAACAAACTCCTCAGCGATCCGCGCATCTGGCAGTATTTCACGCTCACCGGCCGCTATGTCGTGACTACGGTTGCGCTGCAAGCGATCGTCGGCTTTGGCCTGGCGCTATTCCTGCGCGAACGGTTCAGAGGCGGCGGTCTGATTACCACACTCATCCTGATCCCGATCATGATGTCACCGGTCGTCATCGGCCTATTCTGGAAGCTGATCTACAACCCGGCTTTCGGTATCTTCAACTATCTGATCGGTTATAGCGTGCCGAATTCCGGCCCAGACTGGCTGGGCGAAGCCAGCCGGGCCTTGTGGGCCATCATTATTGTGGATGTGTGGATGTGGAGCCCGTTCGTCATGCTATTGTGCCTGTCTGGATTGAAGGCGATTCCCGACTACCTATATGAAGCAGCAGCGATAGATCGCGCCAGCCCATGGTTCCAATTTTGGCGCATCACACTGCCGCAGGTTGCGCCGTTGCTGCTGATCGCGATCTTGTTTCGCACCATCGAGGCGTTCAAGACATTCGACCTAGTGATGGGCTTGACCGGTGGCGGCCCAGGCGATTCTACCGAATTGATTGCTGTTCACCTGTATCGTGCTGCTTTTACGCGCTTTACCACCGGCGAGTCCAGCGCGCTGGCCTACATCATCCTCGTCATCGTCATCGCTGTCAGTAACCTCTACGTCCGCTCGCTCAACCGTATCCGAGGAGAGTCATGAATCATGATTCGTGATTCATGATTCATGATTTAGTCGTTCGACATCCAAAGACTATGGCTGTTTCGACAACTGGCGCCCCGATTACTTACGCCACCCGTGTGGACAAAGTGGGTTCGCGCTATCAGATCACCCGTGCGCTGCGCATTGCCTTCATCGTGCTCTACGCCGTGATCAGCCTGATCCCGGTATTCTGGATGGTCACCGCAGCGTTCAAGTCGCGCCCCGATGTCGTTGCCATCCCGCCGAAGGTATTCTTCACGCCGACCATCGAAGGCTTCATCAGCCTGCTGACCAAACGCGTGCTGCTGCCGCCGGGTATGGTGGAAGAATACAAGCAGCGCACTGACCTCAACTTCGCCGAGCGCATCATGGCCGAGCGCGGCCAGCGCATCACCGGACCGAGCCAGTACGGCCAGCGTCTGCTGAACTCGTTCATCGTCGCCAGCGCCTCGACCGTGCTTTCGGTGTTGCTGGGCGTGCTGGCGGCCTATGCCTTCAGCCGCTTTAATGTGCCGGGCAAGGGTGACTTGCTCTTCTTCATCCTCAGCACGCGCATGCTGCCGCCGGTGGTCGTCACCATTCCCATCTTCCTGATGTACCAGCAGCTCAAGCTCTACGATACCCATCTGGGCCTGATCCTACTTTACACCGTGTTCAACCTGTCGTTTGCGGTGTGGTTGCTCAAGGGCTTCATTGACGAGATCCCGCGCGAATACGAGGAGGCGGCGCTGGTGGACGGCTACAGCCGGCTGCAGGCCTTCCGCAAAGTGGTGCTGCCGCAAGCAATCACCGGCATTGCCGCCACCTTCGTGTTTTGCCTGATCTTCGCCTGGAACGAATACGCCTTCGCGCTGATGCTGACGAGCGAGCGCGCGCGCACGGCCCCGCCTAGCATCCCGACCGTGCTCGGCACCGGCGGCATTGAGTGGTCGGCCATCGCGGCCGGTACACTCGGCTTCCTGGTTCCGGTCGTCATTGTGACGTTCGCCTTGCGCGACTACTTACTGCGCGGCGTGACATTCGGTGCGCTGAGGAAGTAATCTGGACATGGCGGACATCGAACTTCAACGGGTCGAGAAGCGGTTCGGTGAGCAACATGCCGTGCGGCCGCTTGATCTGTCCATCAAGAACGGCGAATTCGTGGCGCTGCTTGGCCCGTCGGGCTGTGGCAAAACTACGACGCTGCGCATGATCGCCGGCCTGGAGACAGTAAGCGGCGGCAAGATCATCCTCAACGGTCAAGACGTAACCTGGCTAAAGCCGAGCCAGCGTGATGTGGCCATGGTCTTTCAGTTTTTTGCGCTCTACCCGCACCTGACGGCCTGGGAGAACATCGCCTTCCCCTTGCAGGCTGAAGGAGAAAGCCGGGAGAACATCAAGCGGCGTGTGAAAGAGGTTGCGGAATTGTTGCAGATCGAATCGCTGCTCAAGTCGCGCCCGGGCGCGCTCAGCAGCGGCGACCAGCAACGCATCGCGCTGGCGCGCGCCTTGGTGCGCCGGCCGTCGTGCTTCCTGATGGATGAGCCGCTTGGCGCGCTCGACGCCGACTTCCGTGAGACGATGCGTTCGGAGATCAAACGTCTGCATATTCTGCAGAACGCGACGACGGTCTATGTCACACACGACCAGATCGAGGCGATGGCGATGGCTGATCGCATCGTGGTGATGAGCCAGGGCGTGGTTCAGCAGGTCGGCACGCCGGCCGAGGTCTACCATACACCGAACAACTTGTTCGTGGCCCAGTTCATCGGCAGCCCAGGAATGAACCTAGTGAAAGGGAGCTGGACGGGCAGCGACGTGATGTTGCCCGGCAGCAACCGTTACACGCCGCCGGCAGGCTGGCCGGCGGCGCTGAACCGTGGATTGTCCGGCAATGGCGTCATCGTCGGCTTCCGACCGGAGGCTGTGCACATCCATCCGAATGGGCAACTGGCAGCCGGCGTGTATTCAGTGGACCTGCACGGCTCATACACCATGCTGGTGTTGGAGATGGGCGACGATCATTCCATCCATGCGCGCGTAAGCCGCGACGCTCATTTCGTCGTCGGCGAGACGGTGCGCTTCGATCTGAACCCATCCGGCGTGCGCTTCTTCGAGCCAAAAACAGAAAGTGCGATCAAACAGAGGTGACCAATCTGGTCACCTCTGTTGCGCCGAGCACAGGGTTGCTCCACACCAGTGTTATCTGGGTCTGGGTGGAGCTTTGGCAACTCTGGTCGCAAAAGCAGCAGCGACGCGACTGGCAAGTCGAGCGTGGTTCCCGTCCAGGGCATCAACCGAGTAGGCGATACCGTCCGCGTCGCTCTGGGCGCCGTCAATCTCATAGAACTCGATCACGACGCGACCCAGATACTTGTCCTTGGGTCCCGCAGCGCTGATGATCGGCCCTTTGGCGTCAATGGATCGGGCAGCGCCCGCTACCAAGATGCTCTCCACCCACTGTCCAGGCTGTTCACCGGACTGAGCGACGTCTTTCTTTGCTGCAATGGTCGAAACGTTTTGCCACGTGTTCTTATCTTTCTCAAGCATATTCAGATCCTCCTTTCAAACCATCAGGCGTGCCCGTGTGCCGGCCCCTTAACCGCAGGCAACGCAGGCACAATCGAACACGCAAGGGCTGCCATACCAACTGCCATACGCATAGACCTTGCGAGGCGTGCAGTTGCAACTCGAGCAACTACACAGGCAAGTCATCCCACCACTGGAGCATTGTGAGCTACAGTTGGTGCACGGCCCGAAACATTCACCAGGGCAGTTGGCTGCCGCAATCTGCAGCTTGCTCAGGCCACCCATCGTTGCGGCGACAACGGATAAGCCCAGCGCTCCGATCCCCTTGAGGAATCCACGCCTTGAAACTTGATCCATTGCCAGGTGTGTGAACCGATCTATCGTCGTTGACATTCAATCACCTCCTTTTCATCTGCTCATCTTCTTCCAAATCAGGCTTGTGGCGGCTGATGGATTGCATCCCTTATAGGGATGTCATCCATTACGCGGGCCTGACTTTCCTGACGTTCCTGACGCGAATAAATCGTTGGAACGACCAGTCCGGACGCCTGTTGGGTTACCGGCTGCAATGGCGGTGTGGCGCTCACAGCTTTATAAATCCAGTTGGCCGCATGGGGGTTAAACGTCTGATCCAGCACACGGCGCTCGCTATCAACCGCCAGTCCGGTTGGCACCACGGTAATCGCAAATTGACCTGCTACCTTTGCGCCCTCATCCGAGAGCAGCGCGACTCGTTCACATCGAAGCTTGGGTTGCGAGCGAAGAATAGACTCTACGTCCGCTCGATTACCCAAAACGATTATTACAAAGGTCTTGGCTAGTGACATGCCCTGGCGAGAAATGAGTTCGGACACTTGCGCCAGGACGGTCGCGCACGACGAACAAGTCGGCGTGACGAACAGAATGACTCCGCCATCACCACGAGCCAGGTGCTCGCTTAGATGAACCTGCCGGCCTGTCACATCCGGCAGAACGATTTCAGCAACCTGTTGATGCAACTCATAAACCGTCACTGGCGGCGCAGCCAATTGCCATCTTTCCTGCATAAAGCGGAGTTGCCGCAAGACTCCGGCGACGAGCACCGCCAGGAACAACAACAAGGCCCATTGCACAAGAAAAGCAATCAGCCAAATTCCTTCCATTTGTCTTCTCCGTTTATCTTCTCCGTCTTGTCTACCTTACGTTGTTACGTTGACGTCGGAATTCGAGCGTGCGACAAAACGCTGGTTTCGCCGATGATCAAAAGCATCGCGCACACACTGGTGGTCGTCATGACCAGAGCGACGATTTCGGCCGGCGATATGTCATGTGGTGCGGCAGGCGGCGTCAACCATGACGAACTGGCTAGCAGCACACTCAACAAGAGCAAAATCGAATTGCGCATGAGCGTCCCCCATCCGATCTGCGAACTCTCGCCGCCAAAGCAGTTGCAGGCGAAGTGATGATCTTTCGTGATATGGACTGCCATCAACGCAGTAAACAACAGCAGCAACCCGGTTGCGACCAGCGCCGTAGCTTTGACTTCGACGCCAATCAAAAAAAAGCAAGCCAAGCCAAATTCCATCAGGGGTAGCAGTCGCGCGATGTAACCGGCAGTGGAAGGATTGAGCCGATCGAAGCTAAATCGTTGAACCGCTTGCGTCAAAGATGCGTGTTGCGACTTCATTTTCGCTGCCGCCGACGCCAAGAACATGACGCCCAAGACCATTCGTGCGACGAGAAGCAGTGCGTTTGGAAAGTCCCAGGAGGAACTTGCGCTAAAGGTGTACATACTGATCTCTGTGTTCATCCCATGCTCAGGATCCGGCGCCCACCGCGCGATCCACATCTATGATTTGAAGGTCGCCGTTGTAGCCGATCAGGCGCTTGCCATCGGGGCTGAACGCCACGCTGGAAAAGCAGCGTTCATCTAGTCTCGACAGGCGCTTTCCACCCTCCACTGAGTAGACGAACACACCTTGCTGAGCCTGCAGGACGATGCGCGTTCCATCTCGGCTTAGTTGCACAGCGGGGCATGAGCGCATCCTTTCGGAGTCAGGCTTGGAGTCAAGCGCCGGTGTGACGTCATCCATATAAATATAAATCTGGCGCACGACTTTGCCGCTCGTCACATCCCACACTGTCGCCTCGGCTGTCGCCTCCCCGACCAGGACGGCAGCCAGCCGCTTCCCATCTTCGCTGAAGGCAAGGGACGCCGGCCAGGCGCCGATGGTATTGGCGCGGGTCGCCGTCATGATTGTTGACCACTCAAACTGCCGGTGTAATGCACCCGTGTCAGCCGCGAACACGTGAATACCAGTGTCAACCACGCAAGCTAACCATCGGTTATCGGGGCTGAACGTGTCCGGCTGTCCCGAACTTGAAGCGGCAATCCGTTCAGCGAGGGATCCGCATCGTGCGCCAGGCGACGGCAGTGATTGGCGCACCCACTGATCGGTTCTTTCATTCACGCCTATCCCAACATCCCATACATCACTTTTCGTGGGTCCATGCACGATCATGCGCTGCCCATTGCGGCTAAACGTCACGCTGCTGCCAAGAACGTTCAGGCTAGCCGGCTTTTCAAGTATGCGGACGAGCTTCAAGCTGGAAGCGTCGTAAAAATCCACAGTGCGCGGCGTCACCAAGATGAACTGTTTCCCATCGGGCAACCAGGCGATCGCTTCGACAGGACCACGACTGCCAACGACACGTGGCAGGTGATGTCGTTCCTGCCGGCTTTTGTCCATGCTCGAGGTGGCGCTCGAGGTGATCGTCAATGAAGTATTGACATGTGATGGCGCTGACAGCAACGGCGCTGTGGAGACGAGGAAGTGTCGAGCTTCGGGCGAGGTCAACAGCATACCCACGACCGCAAGCAGCACGACAGCAAAAGCGTTTACCGCACGCAAGCGCATGCGCTTTGGTTGCGAATGGCATTGCTGCCGTTGAGCCAACAGGCGACGCACATGCGGCAGGACATCCGCCGTCGGTGGGACGCCGCGCCCAGCATATTCTGCAAGCGCACGCGCGATTTTCTGATCGGACAGCTCAGGCAAGTCGTTCATCAGTTATCAATAGATTGATCAGCCGATTGATCAGCTTGGTTGCATTCACTTCCCGAGCGACCATGCTTTCAAGCGGTCCTGAAGCGGCGGTGATGCGCTCAACACCTTTCTCAGATGTTTTCGGGCTTCGTGCATTCGCCACTTCACGGTCCCCAGCGGTGTCTTCAGCGTCTCAGCAATCGTCTGCTCGTTCATGTCCAGGTAAAAGCGCAAAACCACGATGGCGCGTTGATCCGAGGGAAGCGCATGAATGGCATTCACGATCGCATCGCGCGTTTCACTGATCGCAACACACTCATCAGGCTGAGGCGCGGGATCGATGTGCCATTCGAATTCGTCTTCGCTCAAATGGCGATGCTTGTTGCGTCGCAACCACTGCAATGCGCCGTTTACGACAATGCGGTAGAACCACGGCGAAAAAGATTTGCGCGGATCGAATTGGTCAATCTGCTCGTACGCGCGCACAAAAGCCTCGGCCACGATGTCATCGGCGGCTTGACGATCAGCGACGATGAGATAAGCCGTGCGCAGCGCACGCAATTGATGCTGCTGCACCAGCAATTCCAGCCCCCGGATATCGCGACGTTTCAGTAAGGCAATCGCTGCTTGCTCGTCGCCGCTCGCATCGTGACTCGCCACGTGTCTAATAGTTATATGCACGACGCCGAAAAAAGGTTGGCTGGCAAAGTGCGCTTCTTCGAGCCGAGGAGCGAGCGGGCGATCGGCTGAACAAACCTGTGCAAACGATCGTTCACTTGCGCGTGGATAATCTACGCCGATGCGCAAGCCCGCTGTCTGGGTCGTTGAAGACGAGCGCGCGATCTCCAGTGCGCTGGAGATTCTTCTGCAACATGCAGGCTATGACGTGCGAGTGTTTGCGCGCGGGGCGGACTTTTTTGCGGCCTTCGCCTCCTTCCAACCCGATCTGATCTTGCTCGACCTCAACCTGCCGGACATAGATGGGCTTGACGTGTGCCGGGCAGCCCGCGACCTCGCCGCTTACATCCCGATCCTCATGCTCACCGCGCGCAACGAGCCGGTGGACAAGCTGATCGGCTTCGAAGCGGGCGCGGACATCTATCTCATCAAACCGTATGACCCGCGCGAGCTACTCGCCCAGATCAAGGCTATCTTCCGCTTGATCGAGCGTCACGGACAGAGCCAGGCCGAGGGCGGCGCCAGGCGGCCGACGGAGCTACCCCTCACCAACGGCCCGCTGATGATGTGGGACCTTCGGCGCCGCGTCGAACTGAACGGCCAGCCGCTCGACCTGTCGCCGAAGGAATACGACCTGCTCAAGATTCTGCTGCGCCATCCTGGGCGCGTCTTCGGGCGCGAGACGCTATTGCGTCTGGTCTGGGGCTACGAATTCACCGGCGACTCGCGCACGGTGGACGTGCACGTGCAACGCCTGCGCCAGAAATTGGAAGCCGATCCCTCACAGCCGCGAGTGCTGCTGACGGTGCGCGGCGTCGGTTACAAGCTGGCGGCGCAGGACGAGGACGCATGATTATCTTCGACCTCAGGCTCGTTATCTTTGCGTTGGTCGCCTTGCTCTTGCTGTGCGTCGCGCTGGCGATCTGGCTCGACCGCGCGCGCTGGCGCAACGCATCCTTCCGCGAGCAGGAGCGGCGCATGGCCGAGCTGTGGCACAAGCTGCAGGCCGCGCAGCAAGACCTTCGGCTGCTCTCGCACGAGGTGCGCACGCCATTGACCGCCATTCAAGGCCATGTGGAAGTGCTGCGCACCGCGCGACTGCCGGACGAGGTTCGCGACTCATCCTTAAGCTTGATCGGCGCGGAATCCCAACGCATCCGGCATCTGCTGGATGCGTTGGTGGAACTCGGCCGGCTCGATCTGGACGAGGACGTGGTGGACAAGCCGGTGGCCCTCCTGATCGTGGTCGAAGATGCGCTGGCGCAAACCGCGCCGCGCGCCGAGGCGAAGCACATGGACTTGGCGCTTGACGCCGATCCTGGCCTGCCCCACGTCCCGGGTGACGAAAACCGGCTGAAGCAAGTCTTCCTCAACCTGCTCGACAACGCGGTGAAGTATGGCCGGCCGGGCGATCGCGTCATGGTCACGTTGAAGCGCGTCAACGAGGCGATCCTGTGCGAGGTTCGCGACACCGGGCCGGGCATTCCCCAGGCGCACCTGCCCTACGTCACGCGGCGGCTGTACCGTGCCCGAACCGATGTGGAGGGCAGCGGTCTGGGCTTATCCATCGTTGAAGAGATCCTGCGTTTACATCGCAGCCAGCTCATCATCGAGAGCGAGGCGGAGGGCGCGCAGACGGGCACGACTTTCCGCTTCGAGCTGCCCCTCTACTCGGCATAACCCCCGCTCGGCCTCGCACGGTCGTATGCTAAGAGTTGTGTAACGGGAGTCCGATAATTGCGCTTGCAAAAGTTACCAGCTAAAGCGAGCGAGATCACCATGACTCCCGAAATCAAGAGTAATAAGCTAAGGCCGATCAGTCAAGACGAATTCCATGACCTGTTTCATGACCTGATGGCCGAGAAGATGCGCCTGGCGGTGCGATTGACGCTCACGGCGATCATGAACGAGGAAGTTGAGGCGTTCGTAGGCGCGCCTTACGGCGCGCCCTGCCCGACTCGGCAGGATTACCGCAACGGCTACTACCAGCGCGACTTGGTGACGACGGTCGGCAAGATCAAAGGTCTGCATGTGCCGCGCACGCGGGGCGGGTTCCGGACGCAGGTGTTCGAGCACTATCAGCGTCGACAGCGTGAGTTGGATGTCGCCATCGGCGAGATGTTGGTCCAGGGCATCAGCACAGTCGGTGTCGGGCAGGTGATGGAGACGCTGACCGGCTCACCGGTCAGTCCCTCGGCGGTGTCGCGAGTGCACCACGGGCTGGAGACGGAATACGCGCAGTGGAAGGTACGGAGTCTGAGTGAGCGCTATGTGTATGTGTTCGCCGATGGCACGTATTTCAGCGTGATTTACGAAGGTGAAAGCCACAAAACGCCGATCCTGGCGCTGATCGGCATCACTGCAGCCGGTAAACGCGAGTTGATCGCCTTCACCATTGGCGAGCGCGAGAACCAAGGCGCGTGGGAGAACTTACTCGACGACATCAAGACCCGCGGCGTCAAGCAGATCGACTTGTGGATCACCGATGGGCATCAAGCTATGTTGAACGCGATTGCTCTCAAGTTCCCGGACAGCCGTCGCCAACGGGGCATGCTGCAACAGCGTGATGCAGTCGAAGCCGAGTTCAAAGGCATCTTTTATCAGAAGAACCGCCAGAAGGCCGATCAGTGCGCCGAAGCCTTCCAGGAGAAATACCGGTCGCAGTTCCCGACGGCGGTCGAGTGCATGCAGCGCGATTGGGAGGCATGCCTGACGTTCTACGACTACCCGGAGTCACATTGGGCGCGCATTCGAACGACCAATGTCATCGAGCGGATGTTTGAAGAGGTCAAAAAGCGATCCAAGAAGATGGCCGCCGCCTTTCGCAACGAGAACAGTTGCCTGCTGTTGTTCTTCGCCGTCGTGCGCGGCCTCAAGTTTCAAAACCTCGTCATGCCAAACCAGCCGCGATGTGATGATCACTTCCCGTTACACAACTCTTGACAAACCACCGATTGGCTCGCCATCATCAACGCATATTCAACCACGCGCGGTTCGCCGGTCTACATCAATTCAACCAACACCTTCACGCCTGATCAGCAAGTTCCGCCGGTGCAGAACTACCCGAAAGGTTGGCTGACATCCGCACTCCAAGCGGTCAACAGCGAACCGCAGATCCACTCGCTGTGCTGGTTCATGGATGACCTGCCAGACGATCCAAATTGGGATGCCTACAGTTTGTCAAATCGCCAGGGCAAGCTGGCCGACGCAGCAGATGAGTTCGACGCGCTGCTCAAGCGCTGACGCCGTCCTCTGCTACACTTCGCCTGCCACACATGTCTACCGTTGAACTGCGCAACATCACTAAACGATTTGGCTCGGTCGTCGCGCTCAGCGACGTCAGCTTCACCGTAAAGGACGGCGAGTTCTTCGTGCTGCTCGGCCAGACTGGCGCGGGCAAGACCACCACCCTGCGCGTCGTCGCCGGCCTGGAGAAGCCCGATGCCGGCGACGTGCTTTTCGACGGCGCGCCGGTCAATGATGTGACGCCGGCCGAGCGCGATACCGCTTTCGTCTTTCAGTATTACTCGCTCTATCCGACGATGTCGGTGTACGACAATCTGGCCTTCCCACTGCGCGCGCCGGGCCGTAACCTGAGCGAAGACGAGATTCGGCAACGCGTGGGCGAGGCGGCCGAGCGTGTGCGCATCAGCCATCTGCTCCAGCGCAATACCAAGAACCTGTCGGGCGGCGAGATGCAGCGCGTGGCGCTCGGGCGCGCGCTGGTGCGCCGGCCAAAGATATTCCTGATGGATGAGCCGCTGTCCAACCTCGACGCCAAGCTGCGCGAGGCGCTGCGCATTGAACTCAATCACCTGCAGCGCGAAAGCCACAGCACCACGCTATTCGTCACCCACGACCAGATCGAGGCGATGACCCTTGCCGACCGCGTCGGCGTGTTGCGCGAGGGCGTGCTGGTACAGGTGGGCACACCGCGCGAGATCTATGACTTCCCCGCTACAACGTTTGTGGCCAAGCTGGTCGGCGTGCCGCGCATCAACCTGTATGATGCGGCATGCGCCGATGGGATGATCCATGTGCCCGAGAGCACCATTCGACTACCGGCGCCGGCGCATGCTGAGTTGCCGGAATCGTTCACGCTCGGCTTCCGACCGGAGGATGCGCAGATTACTCCCGACGGCGACTTGAGCGGCCAGATTACCCTGCTCGAACCGTTGGGCGTAGAGACCATCGTGCATATCCGTTCGGGCCGGCAGAGCCTGCTCAGCACCGTGAGCGGCATCACCGACTTCAACATCGGCAGCGAGGTGCGCTATCGCATCGTGCACGAGCGGCTGCACTTCTTCGACCGCAAGACTGGCCGCCGTCTGTCGCTCAATTGAGGCGTTCCCATGAATCCCACGCTGCAATTCCTCGTCTTCATTGTTGGCTTCTTCATCATCCTCGGCCTGTTCATCCGGCTGATCCAGATTGCTGAGAAGCGGCTGGGCGGGAAGGTGCCGCCCCGGCGTTATAGTCTCATCACGAGCCTCACCATTGCCGGCATGCTGATCGGCATCGTGATGATGTTCCAGCCCATCGTCTTGGCCCTCATGGAGCCGGGCTTCCTGTTGCTGCTCATCTCGACGCTGGCGTTTATCTTGTGGAGCCATGTCTGGCCGGAGCCGGCGCCTCAGTCACACAGCAGCGAGGCAGCAGAGCGTTGAGACTTCGCTTGCACAGACGAAGCATCCTACGCTGTGTTTCTCTTCGGCACAAACTTGAAGATGCACCAAACGCCGCAGCAGACGCAGGTGTTCCTGTGGGCGCTGCGCGAGCGCGTCGCGCGCGTGCCGAAGATTGAGCGCGCGAGCTTGTGGGTGATTCCACCGTTCACGTCCATTGCTGTGGCAGCGGAAGCCGCGCAAGGGTCAGGTATCCGCATCGGCGCGCAAAACATGCACTGGGCGGATGAAGGCGCATTCACCGGCGAGATTTCGCCGCTCATGCTCAAGGCCTGTGGGGCCGAGTTCGTCATGCTCGGCCACGCCGAGCGCCGCGCGCTATTCGGCGAGAGCGATGAGATGCTGAACAAGAAGGTGCTGGCTGCGGCGCGGCATGGCTTGGGCATGATGCTGTGCGTGGGCGAGCCGGCCTCCATCAAAGCGGCCGGCGCCGGCGAGGACTACGTAGCGCAGCAGTTGAAACTGGCGCTGCGCGGGCTTTCCGTTCCGAATCACCTCCAAGTCCTCTATGAACCATTGTGGTCGGTCGGCGAGGGCGGTGTAGCGGCCGCTCCGGATTACGTAGGCGCGGCGTTCGACAATATCCGTCGCGTGTTGTGCAGAATTTTCGGCTTGGCGGGTGAGCGTGTCCCGATCCTCTATGGCGGCAGCGTAGACGCGATGAATTGCGCCCGATACGCGCGCTTGCCCAACGGGAGCGGCATGGGGGTAGGGCGCGCCGGCTGGAACGTGGATAGTTTCGTTGCCGTGTTGGCCAATGCGCTCGCGGCGCTGGATTGAGCAATGCAAAACCTCTGGAACGATGCCGAAGCTCAAAACTTCGTGGGCGATCTGGCTCAGCGGGTCTATACATCGCGTTTGCTGGGACGCGAGCCAGCGCTGGTGTTGCATGGCGGCGGCAATACCTCGGTGAAGACACGCGCGCGCAACGTCTTCGATGAGGAAGAGGATATCCTCTACATTAAAGGCAGCGGCTGGGACCTGGCGACGATTGAGGCAGCGGGCTTCACGCCGCTGCGCTTGCAGTTGGCTGCGCGGCTGGCCCGGTTGCCTCATCTTGCCGACACCGAGATGATGCGCCTGTTGCGCAGCTACGCCGTCGAACCCAGCGCGCCTGCACCTTCGGTCGAAGCCGTCTTGCACGCCATCTTGCCCTATAAGTTTGTGGATCACACCCACGCGGACGCGCTGCTGGCCATCACCAACACGCCGGACGGCGAACGCCGCGTGCGTGAGCTATACGGCGACGCCGTGCTGATCGTGCCCTACGTCATGCCGGGCTTTGCGCTGGCTAAGGCATGCGCCGAGCAGTTCGCCGCGTGCACTAACAAGGACGACCTCATCGGCATTGTGCTGATGCAGCATGGGCTGGTCACTTTTGGCGATACGGCGCGCCAGGCCTATGCGCGAATGATTGATCTGGTAACGCAGGCGGAGGAATACATCGCGCAGCATGGCCGGTGGCGCGTGACCTTTCCGCCGGCGCAGCGGAGCGACCGGCCCGTGCGAGTGGCGCTGGCCGAATTGCGCCGCGCCGTGTCTGAGGCAGCCGGCGCGCCGATGATCCTGACTGCGCACGACGACGACAAATCCCTCGGCTTCGTCCGGCGCTCCGACGTGGCGTCCATTGCACGACGCGGCCCGGTCACGCCCGATCACATCATTCGCACCAAGCGCCTGCCGTTGATCGGCCGCGGCGTGGCGACGTATCGCGCCGAATATGAGGCCTACTTCACCCGCCACAGCGCAGCATCACCGCAGCCGCTCGCCATGCTCGACCCGGCGCCACGTGTAATCCTCGACTCGGAGCTGGGGGTGGTGACTGCCGGTCGCAGCGTGAAGGACGCGACCATCGCCGCCGAGATCTACGCCCAAACAATTGACGTGATCCTGCGCGCGGAGTCGCTGGGTGGATGGCGCGCGTTGCCAGAGGCGGAGCTGTTTCGTGTGGAGTACTGGGATCTGGAGCAGGCCAAGCTCAAGCGCATGCCGGCGCCGCAGATGTTCACCGGCGAAGTTGCGCTGGTGACCGGCGCGGCTTCCGGCATCGGCAAGGCGTGCGCGCAGGCGCTGCTGAAGCGCGGCGCAGCCGTGGTTGGCCTTGACATTGCTCCGTCTATCGAGAACCTCTTTCCGCAAGCGGAGTTTCTGGGAATCGTCGCCGACGTGAGCGACGAAGCGGCGTTGCGCGATGCGCTGGAACGCGCGGCGCGGCGCTACGGCGGGCTGGATATGCTGGTGCTGAATGCGGGCATCTTCCCGGCCGGCCAGCGCATCGCTGCGCTGGAGACGCAGGCTTGGTCGCGCGCGTTGCGTATCAACCTTGACGCCAACGCAATGCTGATGCGCGAAGCGCATCCGCTGCTAAAGCTGGCGCCGCGCGGCGGACGCGTTGTGGTGGTCGGCTCGAAGAATGTGCCGGCGCCGGGGCCGGGGGCGGCCGCATACTCGGCATCGAAAGCTGCGCTGACGCAACTTGCGCGCGTGGCCGCGTTGGAGTGGGGCAGCGATGGCATCCGCGTGAACGTCGTCCACCCAAACGCGGTGTTCGACACCGGCATCTGGACGGATGAGGTGCTGTCTGCGCGCGCGCAGAGTTATGGGATGACTGTTGAGCAGTACAAGCGCAACAACGTACTGGGGGTGGAGGTGACCAGCCGCGATGTTGCGGAGCTGGTCGCCGAACTGTGCGGCCCTGTTTTTGCCAAAACCACTGGCGCGCAGATCCCGATTGATGGCGGTAATGAGCGGGTAATTTAGTCAAACCGGTCGCATGTCACATTTGTGAATCGCGGCTATGTAAATCGCTTCACAGAGTTGACAATTACCTGCCTCTTTAATAATATGTGCGCGTTCTGTTAAACGATTACGCAATCGCTTAATTCCTTTTGGACATAAGCATCAAGTGGGCGTATGGCAACAATCCAGGATGTGGCCAGACGGGCTGGCGTAAGCACTGCCACTGTGTCTCACGTTATAAACAGCACGCGCAACGTGCTACCTGAGACGCGTCAAGCCGTCGAGGAGGCTATCCGTGCATTGAACTATCGTCCCAGCGCCGTTGCGCGTAGTCTGCAGACCAACATCACACACATCATCGGGGTGCTCGTCGCCGACATTACCAGCTATTTCTTTGCCCAGATCGTGCGTGAGCTGGAGGCCGCTTTTGAACCGCACCAGTACAACCTGATGGTGTGCAATACTGACGAGCGGCCAGAGCGCGAGCGGCGCTATCTCGAAATGCTGTATGACAAGCGTGTGGACGGCGTCATCATGGTGCCAACTGGCGTCGAACAACCCATCGTGCAGCAGTTCATTGAAAGCAAAGTTCCGCTCGTCTCGATGCATCGCCGCCCTGGCACGCCCTGCGGGCCGGCGGTGCTGAACGACGACGTGGCGGCGGCATACGCGGCGACCGAATATCTGATCAAGCTTGGCCATCGGCGCATCGGTGTGATGGCGCGCGGCTACCACTTGTCGCCGGTCATTCAGCGCGTGCAAGGCTACATGCGCGCCTTACGGGCGCATTGGATCCCGATTGACCAGCGGATCATCGAGATCGTGCATGCCGAACACGTCACCGAAGACCAGTCCACCGACAAAATGATGCGCGCGGCCAAGCGGCTGTTTTCCATGACGCCACCTGTCACGGCTGTCATCGCCATGAGCCTGACATCTTCCCTCAGCCTGCTGAAGGCGATGCGTGAAATTCAGGTGTCCTACCCCGATCAGGTGTCGGTAATCGGCATCGGCGACGCTCCGTGGATGGAAGTGCTGCCTGTGCCGCTGACAGTGATGGCCGCGCCGGTGGCCGAGATGTGCCATGCGGCGGCCCAACTTACGCTTGACGGTATCAACCAAAGCAGAAGGCGCAGACACAACGGCGGCTCCTCACCCACGATGTGGCGCGACGTGTTGATCCCGGCTAAGCTAATCGAGCGTAATAGTTGCCGGGCCATCTGACTTGAATCATTTTGTCATTTCGACAACGATGAGACTGGAGGTGCCGAGAAAGGACGCAGCTTTCAATTCCAATACCGCGATGTGGTGCTCTGAGACCGAGCGCAATGAATGAACCCACGACTGGTTCTACGTCTTTTGACAAGTCAACGAATAGCAGTAGTTAAAAAGAGGAGACCAAGAGAGATGTCAGCGTCCAATGAACGACCGAGCCGTTTGAGCCGCCGTCAATTGCTGCGCGGCGCCGTTTTGACTGCTGGTGCAGGCTTACTCGCTGCTTGCGCAGCGCCGGCGTCGCCTGCTGCGCCATCAACCGAAGCGACCACTGCGCCTGCAGCGGCCTCATCCGCTGCAGGCAACCCGCTGGCTGGCACGCAAGGCGATGAGATGAAGGGTAAGTCCATCGAGATGAGCTTCGCCGTGATTGCCGGCTGGCCGCCCAGCCAAGCTCCCATCGAACTGTTCCCTGACTTCGCTGCGTTCGCCAAAGAGAAGTATGGCTACAACGTCACCGCTCGCAAGACCGAAGCGCCTTTCGGTGAGCTGTTTCAGAAGATCGCGCCGACGCTGGCGGCGAAGTCTCAGGAATACAACATCATGGTGTCGGACAGCCAGTGGCTAGGCGCATTGGCCGAGCCGGGTTGGATCGTGCGGGCCGACGACGTGTATGCGATTGTGCCTGAGCTTGACATCCAGCCGTTCTCGAGCCTGGTGAAGAACACCTATCAGGTCTATCCAGACGGCAGTGGGCAGCGCTGGGGCTTCCCGCAGATGCCCGACACGCAAGGCCTGTTCATCCGCATTGACATGATGGAGAAGGAGGCAGAGAACTACAAGAAGGAGACGGGAAAGGACTTGCCGCTTACGTATGATGAGCTATCGAAGCTCACGGTGCAAGAGTGGGAGCCGATCTGGAAGTACTTTAACGGCAAGAACGGCATGGCTGCCACCGCCATCATGCAATCGAAGGAATACGACTTCTTCTCGTGCGCCTATCATCCCTACGTTTACGCCACCGGCGGCGATATCTGGGACCCCGCCACCGGCAACGTGGTGGGCGTGCTGAACACCGACGCCAACGCCAAGATGCTGGAATACTTCAGGAGCCTGCAGCAGTATCAGCCCTCCGGCTCGCAGGATTTCGGCATCGGCACCATGATTGACCTGTTTACGCAGGGCAAAGTGTTAACGGCCTTCCAGTGGCTGGCGGTCGGCCTGTTCATGATTCCTAAAGAGCTGGAGGGTAAGGCGATTGCTATCCCACATCCAAAGATCGCCTTTGAAGGCGGACCTGAGTCAGTCATCGGCGCGATGGGCGGTCAGCCATGGGTGCTGAATAAGTTCAACGACGACGACCACATGCGCGTCGCCATAGACTTTCTCAAGTGGTGGTACACCGACGAGACGCAGAAGAAATTCCTGGCCAAAGGTGGCCTGCCGTGGAGCAAGAAGGGCATCGAGAACCCGCTGTTCGAGGGCGACCCGCCGCCTTGGTTCAAGCCGTTCGTCTACATGCTCGAAGAAGGCCGCAGCCGCGACTTCTGGCACCTGCCTGAATATGCCGAGCTGCTTGCCATCCAGCAGGAAGCCTACAACGGCTATGCAGCGGGCCAATATAAAGACGCCAAGTCGGTGCTCGACTCTATCGCAGCGAAGCAACAGGCGTTACTGTTCGAGAAGGGCCGCACCACAACCCCCGTGCCCAATGAGCTGAAGGATGTTCAGCCGAAGTAGGCGTGTCAAACTGGAGGCCGAGGCTTTAGCTGGAACACATGCTGTGACTATAAGGATGGCATCCTCCCGAGGGATGCCATCCTTAAAAATATTGTGAATATGGACACAACCCCATCTTCGGTGATGGAGCGGAACGAACGGGCGGTGTCGGCGCCGCGACGCAGCAGCGCACGCGCGTTCGAGGAGTCACGCGCCTTTCCCGTCGTGCTGCTCACACCGATTTTGATCTTTTTCGTGCTGCTCAACGTCATCCCGACGATGTGGCTGATCGGTTTCAGTTTTTATCGCTACAGCCTGCAATCGCCCGATGTGCCGCGACCGGCGTGTGTGGGTGGGCCGTGTCCGACCTTGTTCATTATCCCTACCAACATCCAGGTTTCACTCACCCAGAACTTGCAGATCGTCATTCCTGCTGCGCCGCCAATAGATAATTACATCAAGATCTACAACGACTCGGATATCTGGGGGTCGTTCAGCCGCACCTTCACCTTCGTCATTCTGGCCGTATCCATCCAGGTGGCGCTCGGCGTGCTGCTCGGCTTCCTGTTCTGGGGCAGCGCGAAAATGCCGGGTCGGCGGCTGGCGCTCACTCTGCTCTTCACGCCTATGGTGGTCACGCCGGTGGCCAGCGCCTTGTTCTGGCGGTTGATCTACGACCCGACCTTCGGCGTGTTGAATTACCTGATCACGGCGTTCGGCGGGCAGAAGATTGACTTCCTCACCAACAACGAGTGGGCCTTCCCCGCTGTGCTGTTTGTGGACATCTGGATGTGGACACCGTTCATGATCCTGATGACGCTGGCTGCGCTGGGCAGCGTGCCGAAAGCCGAGCTAGAGGCTGCTGAAGTAGATCGCATGTCGTGGCCGAAGCGGCTGTGGTATGTCATCCTGCCACATGGCAAATTCATACTGATGCTCGGCATCCTGCTGCGTACGATTGACGCGTTCAAGACGACTGACTTGGTATTGACGATGACGCGAGGCGGCCCGGGTAACATCACCGATCTGATCGGCTTGCGGTTGTATCGCTATGCCTTTGCCAGTTTGAATATTGGCTTCTCGTCGGCGCTGGCGGTGGTGCTGCTGATCACGGCCATTGCATTCACCTCGATCTACCTGTGGGTGCTGAACGCGCGGCGGCGAAATGAATTGAGAATTGAGAATTGAGAATGCAAAAAGACAGTCTCAAGTTTTCTCCATTCGCTTTTCAATTTTCAACTCTCAATTTTCAATTGACATGGATAGTCGAATCAGAACCAGAGCGTACTACGCCATCTTGTGGCTAATCGCCATCTTGTTCTTCCTGCCAATCTTCTGGATCTTGCTGGCGGCTTTCAAGACCGACAGCGACATCCTGGCGGTGCCGCCTAAGCTCATCTTTACACCGACGCTCGAGCAGATCAATCGGGCGTTGTTCGGACGCGGTCAGGGCGTATCGAATACCATCCCGTATCTCGTCAACAGCCTGCTTTTATCCATCCTGTCGGTCACGCTGGCGATCATCGTGTCGTTTCTGGCGGCGTACGCGTTCTCGCGTTACAAGCCAAAGGCGACGAACTTCCTCATGTTCCTGATGCTCAGCACGCGCATGGTGCCGGCGTCAGCCACAATCGTCGCCATCTTTCAGATGTACAACGCATTCGACATCGGCTTGCGTGGCACCGGCCTGACCCGGGAACCGTTGTTCCGTGGATTTCCGGGTGTGCTGCTGCTCTACACCATGTTCAGCATCCCGTTCTCGCTGTGGATTTTGAAAGGCTTCATTGATGGTGTGTCACCGCGTTACGACGAGACGGCTTACGTCAATGGCGCGTCGCGCTGGCATGTGCTGTTTCGCGTGGTGTTGCCGCAGGTGAAACCTGGGATCGTGGCTGCATTCATCTTCAACCTAATCTTCGTATGGAATGAATTCCTGTTCAATTTTATCCTGGGCACACCGACGACTAATACGCAGATGATCCCGTATGCGCTGGCGGTTGGCTTGGTCAGTCCCGGCGGCAATGTGGATTGGGGATATATTGCGTCGTTGTCCATGCTCTATGTGCTGCTGCCAATGGTCATGATTTTCTTCTTCCAGAAGTATCTGCTGGTGGGTATGACCTTCGGCACAGTGCGAGGCGAGGTCTGAAGCGCCCTCCTTTTAGAAAGAGGCTGGAGTTAAGGCTATGAACAAACCACAATCCAGGCGTCCCTTTGCCGCAACGGTGCAACTCGCCCTGGTGATTCTGATGCTGGCAGGCATTGTGATGATTGGCCAGCAGTTCAGCAGGGATGTCTATCAACTTGGACTGATAGTGTTGGTTGCCTCCACGCTTGTGCAGATCGCTTTTGGCAACATTCCCGCCTCTTTCAACTTTCGGCGCTCGATGAAATTGTTCTGGCCGTTCATGGGCATCATTCTGATCGTGTTCGTTGTGAGCTTTCTCGTCACGCCATTGCTGTATGCGCTGGGCCGTTGACGGTATAGCACGCACGTCCATGCGTGCGCTGCGCAAGTGTGGCACGCGCTACTGCGACCCTGAAGCACGTTTCACATCTGCGCATGCAAACTTCACGATAGGGGGCTGCGCGGGCGAATTGAGCTATGAATATCGTTGAACTTCAGCATGTTGCTAAGAGCTATGGGCGCAGTCAGGTGTTGCGCGATGTAACGCTGGCTGTGCGGTCCGGCGAGTTCATGGTCGTGTTTGGCATGCCGGTTAGTGGCAAGAGCGTGCTTGTGCGTCTGATTACTGGCCTGGAGAAACCTGATGCCGGTCGCATCATCATTCGTGGTCAGGATATGACGAACGCCGCGCCTGGCGAGCGCAACCTGGGCTATGTGCCGCAGTCGTTCGCGCTGTATCCGCACTTCAGCGTGTATGACAACATCGCCTACCCGCTTGCGCTGGCCAAAGCGCCAAAGGAAGAAATACGCGCTGAGGTAGAGCGCGCAGCGCAACTGCTGAAGATCGAGAAGTTCCTCGACCGACGCCCCGATCAACTTTCTGGCGGGCAGAAGCAGCGCGTCGCGATCGCGCGCGGCTTGGTCAAGCGCACCGAAATCTTCGTGCTCGATGATCCGCTGGTCGGCCTGGACTTCAAGCTACGCGAACGACTAATCGAAGATTTGAAGGCTACGCAAGAGCAGCTCAAAGTCACGTTCATCTACACTACGTCTGAGGCAGTCGAAGCCATGCAACTGGCCTCGATGCTGAGTGTGCTGCATCATGGCGAGGTGATCGAAGTTGGGCCAACCGAAGAGCTATACAACCGGCCTAAGCGTGCCGAAACAATGCGTTTCGTCGGCTTCCCGCAGGCCAACTTCGTTCACGGCAGACTGATTCAACGGGACGGTCGTCATTGGCTGAGCACGTCGCTGTTCGAGTCGCCGCTGCACCAATCCAGCCATGCGCAGATTCCGCTCGATCAGGCAACGCGCTTGCCTATAAGCGTCGGAGTGCGGCCAGAGCACATCATGATTGATCCAAACCCACCAGAAGGCGCGCTCGTCTTCAAGGCGAAGGTGCTGCTGCGTGAAGACCTGGGCGGCGAGGAGATCGTCTATCTCGACGCCGGGGGACAGCAGCTGACGACGGTGCTGCGCAGTGACAATGAGATCGCCCTACACATCAGCATTGACGAAACTGTGACCGCCTATGTTTTGCCCGAACAAGTGGTGGTGTATGCCGATGGGAAGTATGTCGGTAGAGCTGGATGAATTGAGATTGAGAAAGCGGCAGATGCACTGCCTCAATGCTTCACGCTCAAGATTCAATTTCAGGCATGATAGACATTACTGTCAAAAATCTCACTAAAAAGTTTGGTGACTTCACCGCGTTGAAAGGGTTGAACATGACCTTCCCCGCCGGCATGGTGACGTGTCTGCTTGGCCCATCCGGCTGCGGCAAGACTACGCTCATGCGCATCATCGCCGGCTTGGAAACGCCAACGACGGGTGAAGTGTATTTCGGCGACAAGGTGGTGAATCGGCTGAGCACGCGCCAGCGCAACATCGGGATGGTGTTCCAGTATCCGGTTGTGTATCGCGGCATCAACGTGCGTCAGAACATCGAGTTGCCGTTGACCGAAGACCGCAGCCTGACCAAGGCGGAGCGCGACCGTCGTATAGACGAAGTGCTCGACATTCTGGAGATGCGCGACGCAGCGGATAAGGACATCACCGAACTGGACAACGGCACCCGCCAGAAAGTGGCTGTTGCTCGCCAGGTTGCGCGCCAGCCGAATATCATCCTATTCGATGAGCCGATTACCAATGTGGACATCAACAGCAAACTGCAACTCAAGCGCGCGCTCAAAGAGTTGTTCACCCGGCTCAAGCAAACCGTCATCTATGTCACGCACGATCAAACTGAGGCGATGACGCTGGCCGACCAGATCGCCTTGATGAATGAGGGCGTGATCACACAGATGAACAGTCCGCGTGAGCTCTACGACGAGCCAAATGACGTCTTCGCCGGTTTTTTTCTGGGTAATCCCGGCATGAACTTCTACGAAAACATAGTGGTGAAGGAGGGCAAAGTCTCATGCGCGTTGTTTCCAACACCGGTTGAGGTAGCGTCTGCACACGTCAATCATCCAACGGTCACCTTGGGAATCCGCCCTGAATACGTGCGCATTACTGCGTCACAAACGCCGTTGGCGGTGCGCGCAAGGATCGTGAGTAAGGCGATCGTGGTGGGTGGACAGTACCTCGTGGGCTTGAAAGCCGGCGAGATCGTTGCTAAGGCAAAGGTGCCGTCTAGTGCCGGCGTTGCGCTCGACGTGGGCAGCGAGGTGTGGGTGGAATTCCCTATTGAACATGTGCGTGTGTTCAGTCACGACGGCGCGCAGGCAGGAGTTTAACCACGGAAGACACGACGAAAGAACAGGACAGAAAGCGACAAATGCGTTATGTTTATCCTGTATCTTTTACGGTTCAAAAAGCAATCCCATGAAGAAGCTGATCAACAAACCAGAAGACGTTGTCATCGAAGCGATGCGAGGTATCGAAGCGGCGCACCGCGACCTCGTGCGGGTGCACTATAACCCGAATTACATCGTCCGCGCCGATGCCCCCGTGCCGGGCAAAGTAGGTCTCGTGTCAGGCGGCGGCAGCGGTCACGAGCCAATGCATGGCGGCTTTGTGGGTATGGGCATGCTTGATGCAGCCTGTCCCGGCCCAGTGTTCACATCACCCACGCCTGAACAGATGCTGGAAGCGAGCAAAGCAGTGAACGGCGGCGCCGGCGTGTTGCACATCGTCAAGAATTACACCGGTGACACCATGAACTTCGAGATGGCTGCTGAACTGGCGCGCATGGAGGGCCTAGAAGTCGCGCAGGTCGTCATTGCAGACGACGTAGCCGTGCAAGACAGCTTATACACCGTTGGGCGGCGCGGCGTGGGCGTCACCGTGCTGGCCGAAAAGATTGCCGGTGCAGCCGCTGAGCAGAAACGCAGTTTGACTGAGGTTGCCGAAATTGCGCGCAAAGTCAACGCATACGGTCGCAGCATGGGCATGGCGCTCACCTCATGCACAGTGCCGCATCGCGGCGAGCCGACATTCTCGTTGGGTGAAGATGAGATCGAGATTGGCATCGGCATCCACGGTGAACCGGGGCGACGGCGCGTGCCAATGGCCTCGGCGCGCGACATCGTGGGCATGTTGGCCGAACCAATCATCAAAGATTTGCCTTTCAAAGCAGGCGACGAAGTACTGGCCTTTGTCAACGGCATGGGCGGGACGCCACAGATCGAGCTGTATGTCGTCTACAACGAGTTGGCGCAGATCCTCAATGGATGTGGCATCAAGATCACGCGCAGCCTGGTTGGTAGCTATATTACCTCGCTGGAAATGCAGGGGTGCTCGATTACTTTGCTCAAGCTGGATGATGAACTGACCAGGCTGTGGGACGCGCCGGTGAAGACCGCAGCGTTGCGGTGGGGTATTTGAGAGGTATCAGAGCGATGATTACACGCGAACACATCTTGAAGTGGCTGGACGCCTATACGCAGGCAGTGAACGCGCACGCCGACGAATTGAACCGACTAGACGCGGCGCTGGGCGATGGCGACTTTGGCGCGAGCATTCAGCGCGGTTTGGCAGCAGTGCAGTCGAAGGTGCCAAGCATAGCCGAGCAGGACATCGGCGCGATCCTCAAGATGGTTGGCATGACGTTGGTGAGCGTAATGGGTGGCACGAGCGGTCCGCTTCTCGGCACGTTATTCATCCAGATGGGCGGCAAAACGCAGGGCGTGACCGAATTGTCGCTGTGCGATTGGACAGAAGCGCTGCGAGCCGGCGTGGACGGCGTTATGGCGCGTGGCAAAGCGCAGATCGGCGACAAGACTATGCTCGATGCCTTCGTGCCTGCAGTTGAGGCGCTGCGGGCTGCCGTGGCGCAAAGCGCGCCGGTGGAAATCGCGCTGCAGCGCGCCGCCGACGCAGCAAAGTTCGGGCGCGACGAAACCGCGCGACTAGTTGCTAGGAAGGGCCGCGCCAGCTATGTGGGCGAGCGCGGTGTGGGCAGCATTGATCCCGGTGCGGCCAACGCCTACCTGTTTATCCAAGCAATGGCGGATGTCGTCGGAGATAAGGTCGGAAATTGAGAGTCGAGAAGTCGGCGCTCGCTGCCGCATGTCACGGCTACGCCGTCATGTTGCGCATGAGTGAACCTGCGTCCGTCAAAGAAGTCCATGCGGACGGCTCAGTAAAAGACGCGAAGTATGTAGCGTTGCGTTCGAGAACATCCGCGAACACGAAGCTGGTTTGAAGTCTTAGCGTCCCGACGTCATAGTTAACATGTCAAAAATTGTGTGTCTCGGTGTTCATATCCTCGACGTGCTCGGGCGGCCTGTCACGCGCATTCCCGACGGGCAGAACATTGACCTGCTCGAAGAGATTCGTTTCACCGTTGCAGGCACAGCAGCGGGCACGGCGATTGACCTCGCCAAGCTCGGCGCAGACGTGATTGCGATGGGCGCATTGGGCAGCGATCATATTGGCGACACCGTCATCACGATCATGCAGGGTTACGGCATTGAAACGCGCCACCTCGTGCGCAAAAAGAACGTGCAGACTTCAGCTACGATGCTGCCCATCCGTCCTAATGGGGAACGCCCCGCCTTGCACGTGATCGGCGCGAACGGCGAGTTCGGCCTTGACGATGTGAGCTGGGAAGCGATTCGGTCTGCCCAGTATGCGCACCTCGGCGGTTTCTACCTTTTGCCTAAGCTTGATGGCGAACCGGCGGGTCGCATCGCTAAATTCTGCCGGGACAACGGTGTGGTCAGCACCATGGATGTCCTTGGCGTCCCGCGCGACGATATGCTTAGCGTCGTTGCGCCCAGCCTACCCTATCTCGACTACTTCATGCCCAGCATTGACGAAGCGCGCATGATCTGCGGCCTGAGCGACTGGCGCGACGTGTGCAAGTTTTTTATTGACCACGGCGCGCGGGCGTGCGTGTTCAAGATGGGAGCGAACGGCAGCGTCTATGCCGACGCTACTGGCGTCACCTTGCGCGTGCCTGCGTTTCAGGTAAAAGTGGTGGATACAACCGGCTGCGGTGACGCTTACTGCGCCGGCTTTATCGTTGGGATGTCGCGCGGCTGGGACATTGAGCAAAGCATGCGGCTGGCGACTGCAGCGTCGGCTTTGGTGGCGACCGGCCTTGGCTCCGATGCGGGCATTGTTGACTTTGAGACGACGGTTGAATTCATGAAGGCAGCTCAGACACTGCCGATGACGGAGTAGTCAAGCGCCCCTCCCCAAAAGGAAGGGGCGGGGATGGATAGAAATATGAGCGACCAAAAGTGTGTGGCCATCGGCGCGGACGATGCCGGTTATCAGTTGAAAGAGATCATCAAGAAGCATCTCGAAGCACAGGGCGTTGAGGTAGCGGATTACGGTCCTAGTACGCCCGATCCGGTGGACTATCCTGATGTGGCGGTAATGTTGGCCAGGGATATTGCCGCGCAAAAATATGAGCGCGGCATTCTGATCTGCGGCACGGGCATCGGCATGGCCATCACGGCGAACAAGGTGCCGGGTGTGTATGCCGCGCAGGCGCACGACACCTACTCTGCCGAGCGCGCGCGCAAGAGCAACAATGCCCAGATCATCACCATGGGCGCGCGCGTGATTGGCCCTGAACTTGCCAAGCAGATTGTGGATGTGTGGATGGCCAGCGAGTTTCAGGGTGGCGCTAGCGCGCGCAAAGTGTCCAAGATCGCAGAGATCGAGACGCACATGAAATGATGATTCATGATCAAGTTCCCTGAGCCATCGGGCATCCGTCATCAATCATGAAAAAGCTGATCAACGACCCCTTCGACTTCGTCGAGGAGATGCTGGAAGGCTTCTGTGCCGCGCACGACGACCTGATCAAGCGGGTGGGGCGGCGCGCCATCGCCCGCATTGATGCGCCGATCCCCGGCAAGGTCGGCGTGGTAGTGGGCGGCGGCTCCGGCCATCTTCCGCTCTACACGGCGTTCGTCGGCAAGGGCGGCGCCGACGCAGCGCCGGCAGGCAATATCTTTGCCTCGCCGCCGGCCAAGCCTATCCTGGAAGCCACGCGCGCGGCGAACGGCGGCGCCGGCGTGGTGTATTTCTATGGAAACTACGCCGGTGACGTCCTGAATTTTGACCGCGCAGCAGCGATGGCTGAATCTGAGGGCATTCGCGTTGCTACCGTGCTCGGCACAGATGACGTCGCATCCGCGCCGCCGAGTGAAGCTCACAATCGGCGCGGCATTGCCGGCGCGTTTCTCGTCGTTAAGGCTTTGTGCGCCAAGGCCGAGACGATGGCCGATTTCGATGCTGTCGTCGCGACTGCTCGTAAGGCCAATGCCAACACGCGCACAATGGGCGTGGCGCTTACCGCTTGCACGGTGCCGGCCAACGGCAAGCCTACCTTCTCCATCGGCGATGACGAGATGGAGGTCGGCCTCGGTGTGCATGGCGAGCCAGGCGTGCGCCGCGCTAGGCTTGCGCCTGTCGATGTGATCGTAGATGAGCTGGTTGAAACTATCCTGGCTGACCTGGACTTTGTCGGCAGCGACGTGGCGGTGTTGGTCAACGGCCTGGGCGCAACGCCGTACGAAGAACTCTACGTGATGTATCGGCGCGTAAAGCAAATCCTTGACGCGCGGAGGATCACCATCCGGCGCAGATACGTCGGCGAATATGCGACGTCGTTGGAGATGGCTGGCGCATCGGTCTCGCTTATGAGGCTGGACGCAGAGTTGCACGATCTTCTGGCGATGCCCATGTACACGCCGATGATCAGGCAGTTCTGAATTCGGTGTCGCTGGTTTCAACAGTGTCTGTGGCGCCGAGGCCGCTGTAACACCGGCGACACCACTGACATGAACGACGCTGAACGACACTAACGACGCGAACCATGACACATCTTGACGGATCAAAAGTGACTTCAGTGCTGATTGCCGTGGCGAACGCGATCGAGGCAAACAAAGATTACCTATGCGCGTTGGACAGCGACGTCGGCGACGGCGACCATGGCGTGAGCATGACCATCGGCATGCGCACCGCCCGCAAAGCTCTGCAGGCGTTGCAGAATCCGACGCCGGAAGCTGCCTTTCGCGCAGTGGCTGAGGCGTTTGCTGACGAAGTTGGCGCTGCATCCGGCGCGTTATACGAAGGCGCATTCGAAGCCGCCGCGCGCGCCGCTGCCGGCAAAGCCACCCTGGACACGGCGGCTGACTGGGCAGCGATCTATGAGGCTATGGCGCGCGAGATGCAGGTCATTGGGAAAGCTGAACTGGGTGATAAGACGCTGCTTGATGCCTGGCTGCCTGCAGCAAATGCGTTGCGTGAGGCTGCCGACGCCGGCGCTTCGTTGCGCGAAGGCCTCAGTCGGGCGACGGCGGCGGCATGGGCCGGCGTGGAGAACACCCGGCGCCTCGTCCCCAAGCGTGGGCGCGCCAGCCGGCTGGGCGAACGCGCGCGCGGCTACCAGGACGCCGGCGCGACGAGCGCCTGGTTGATCATCAAAACGATCGAGGAATCGTTGAGCGGGTGGAGCGGCTCCGACAACGCGCAATAGCCCTGCATTGCTCAGCGCCGCATGTCGCGCAGCGCCTCGAACGCCGGACGTGGCGCGCCGTTCTGCCGGATCACGCTATACAGCGCCGGGTCGCCGCCAGGTTCATCGGGGTTCTGACCGATCTTCTGGACGAAGTCTAGGTTGAAGACGATGCCAAAGCGCACGTAGCCTAGCTGCCGGAGCAACCGAAAGCCGCTCACGAGCCATGCCGCTTGTTCTGCTTCAGTGTTGTCAAGGGCGAAGTCGAAACCCGGCGCGGCGCCGCTCAGTGGCGAGCCGTCTTTGCGCGTCAGGTTCTCGGCAGACGCCCAGCCGAACTCCGTCACGCACATGGGCTTTTTGGCGCGCTGCCGATAGCCTGCGATTGTGCTAATGAATGACCAAGAGTGATGCGGGTTGTCGAATGGCCCGCGAAATCGTGCGCTTGGGTCATTGTAGCCTTCGTCCCAGCGCTTGTCCGGTGGCAGGTTGTAGCCGTTCAGGTGTACGCCGATGCAATCCACCAGGCTCAAGCCGCCAGCGCTCACGAAGTCCTCAAGGTAGAAGAAGTCATCCTGCGCCACGCCCGGGATGTTCGCGCCGGTGGGTGAAGGCGCAGCCATGATGACGATCAGCCGGCGGTCAATGCGGCGCAGCGCAGGCACTACTTCCCGCAGGAATGCGATGTAATCCGCCGCGCGCAGTTCGCCGGATGCCACCACCCACTCGCGGTCGAGGTTGGTCTCGTTCAATACCTCGATGGCCTGGATGCAGCCTTTGTAGCGCGCAGCAATCAGCTGGAAGAAGCGCGTGCCTTCGCCGGGCAGTTCCGGCGGGCTTGGTCGCTGATCGGGATTACGCGCCGGCGTGACGCGCGTCCACGCCGGCGGCTGGGTAACCGTCACGACGATGTGCAGCCCTTTCTTGTTTGCATCGGCCACGAAGGCGTCGAACAGTTGAAATTGGAAAGTGTTCGGCGCGCCGGGCACCGGCTCGAACTCGTGCCAGTTCACTTTGGCGCGTGTCCAATTCATCCTCAACTGGCCGGCCATCACGCTGTTCCAGTAGCCGATGTCGCCGACCGGCCAATTGCTCTGGATGCCGTAGCCAAATCGGGACGGCGCAGACCGAGGACGCGGGCAGGTGAAGTCGGCGACGCCGGGCACTCTACCGCGAGGATCCATCACCTGAGGCGCGCCGGCGTGAGTCACGCCGAGCGTGCTGCAAAGAAGGGCGATGCCGAGCGCAATGCCGGCGAGGGGCGAATAACGGATGCGCGCTCGGCCATCGGTCAAAATGGCGGGTCTGAACATGCTGAGGGTTGTAGCGATTCTGGCGACGAAGTGCACCTTGGCGCGAGCACGAAAGGCCTACGCTTCGACTGCGCTACATTCACTATTGCAAAAATAAAAAGCGGGCATCCCCAAAGGGACACCCGCCTTCGGTACGACAGGCTTGTGAGTTAGCTGTTGCCCAGTTTCCCGAGCGATGACGCGACGTTCGAAGCAGCCTGGCTCGCCGAAGAGGCGACGCCTTTGGCAGCTTCCGTCACTTCCTGCGCCACGGCACCGGCTGTTGCCACTGCTGATTCCGTCCCAGCTTTTGCAACCTCTATCGCGCCAGATACTGTGGCGGCTGCAGGAGCCAGGGCGCTCCCGACGCTCTTCAGCGCCGTTTCCGTGTTGCGAACGGCCGCCTCGGTGTTGCGCATCAACGTCTCAGTGTTCTTCATCAGCATCTCGCTGTTCTTCACCGCCGCCTCAGCCGACTTGCGGCTCTGCTCGGCCACTTGCATGGCAGCGCGTGAGCTGTATTCGACATCGGTGAGGAGGCGCAGCAAAGCACCGAACGCGATCAGCGGAATACCATTCGCCAGGCCCAAGAGAACTGGACCCCAGCCGACCATGTTGAAGCCTTGGTTGTAACCAGGCCAGAAGTTACCGGTCAGCAACACCAAGCCACCGATCAGCCCTAAGACGAGCACGATGATGCCTGCGACGATGAGGATCGTCCCCAAGACTCTTAGCCCGCCGTATCTTCGCGGTACGTTCATAGGTGTAACCTCTTTCGCCCTCGAATGCGACTAATTTCCCGATCCGAAGGGCAGCGGAATCCTCTGCGAGCCAGGCGCAGGCGGGAAGCGCAGCGCAATTTCGGCATTCACACTCGACAGCGTCGGGCCGAACTTCTCGATCAACGTGTTGATCTGGCTGAACTCCGGATAGGTGTTGAGAGCAACGATCACTTCGGAGGTGTTCTTCAGGCAGCTCCCATCGCACACGAGGTTGGGCAGCGGCTTGTCGTTGAAGGCCAGCGCCAAGCCGTCACCTTCGCTGCGCATCGAGATGTGCTGCACGCCGCGATCTATCAACACGCGGACGAAGTTCGGATCGAGCTTGACCGTGGTCAGGTCGAGGCCGAACATCTGCTCAAGCTCGGCAGCAGAGATGCCGGCGACTGATGGTACGCCGTTCTGATCGTAGTCAATGACGACACGTACCTGCACCGAATCTTCACCGGGCGTCGCAGGCGCAGCGGGCGGGGGCGCCTTCGGGTCGCGCAGCGGAATCTCCGGCGCGCCGGTGCTTGGTACGCGGATCACCAAGCCCAAACCAAGGCTACGGGCCAACGGCAGGAAGCGCTTCGCCAGCGCAGCATAGCCTTCATAGCCCGGGGCGAAGATCGGCGTCACGCTCTCGGCCACGTCGCCGATGTTCGATACCGACTCCTCGCTCAAACTGATGGATGGCAGTTGCTTGCCGTTGGCGTAGATGAACGCACCCTTACCATGAAAGGCGAGTTCGATGTGCTGCACGCCGGTGCTCTTCAGGTAGTCCACCCAATCTTTGCCAACTGCGAACTGACTGAGGTCGAGTTGCCCAAAGGTCAGCGTGTTGAGGAGTTCAGGGCTCAGGCCTGCGATCGAAGGTGTACCATTGTCGTCGAGTGCGACTTCTATACGGGGTAGCGCCAGGAAGAAGTCGCTATTCCTGTCTACCTCGGCAGCAGGTGCGCCGCATGCGGAAAGCGCGATTGCCAGCGCAGGGATCAATAACGAGACACGCTTTACGAATTTCATGAGCTGTTCCCTCCAGAATTGAAACTGTTTTATGGCCCACCGCCGCTTTGAGCGTCGCGGTTCTAGGCCATAGTTTTACACACTCTTTGCGATTTGTGCAAATCGCTTGTCAAACACATTTGTGAACCGAATGTAAGTCGCATTTTCCGGATGATTCGTTCGCTCGCCGAACATGGCTTCACAACAATCCGACGAGAACGATCTTACGTGAACAACGGCGCCATTTCCATCCGCATGACCTGGGTTGACATCTCGTCGTCAGACGGCCGCGGCCGCTCGTCAGCGCGGGCGGCGGCAGCGAGCACCATCGGCAAGAGGTGGATGTCCCCGACCGTGTTCAGGAAGATGTCCGGGCGCCCCAATACCCAATGCACCGCGCGCTCGATCTCTGCCGGATCGGTCAGTGGCCGGTACCACGTGGCTGCGGTACGCACATCTTCGCCCCAGGGCCGCTGCGTAATGGACTTGATCGTCTGCACGGCGACGTTTCGCGCTCGACAGACCTGCATCAATGTTTCGAAGGCCTGTGCGTATTGCGGATTTTGCATCAGGACGTAGTTGTATGGCAACAGCACCGAGTCGAAGTCGAATTGTTCCAGGCTGCGTAGATGCATCGTGGCAATGCCCAGGCCGTGTCCGGTGACGCCGATGAATCGCACCAACCCTGCCTGGCGTGCCTCGACAGCCGCCTCGAGTGCGCCGCCGGGTCCCATGGCAATCTCCCATTCTTCTGGCGTAGCCAGGTTGTGCAACTGGATCAGATCTACGTGATCCACTTGCAGCCTTTCTAGCGAGCGGCGAATTTCGTCGCGCGCCTTGACGTAGGTGCGCTCGCCGGTCTTGGTGGCCAGGAAGAAGCGGTCTCGGTAGCGCCTCATCCAAGGCCCGAGGCGCAGCTCCGAGTCGCCGTAGCTCGCTGCGGTGTCGATGTGGTTGACGCCGTAGCGCATGAGGAGTTCCATCGTCTGGTCGGCCTCGCGCTGTGACACGTTGCTCAGCGCGGCTGCACCGAAGATGGCGCGCGTGCTCTGATGTCCTGTCCGGCCGAAAGGTTGTGTTGCGATCATAATTGGCTCCCTGGCGCGCCGGATTCGGCGGTTGCCGATCCATCGCGCACCGAATTGTGCACGGGTTGTATTAAATCTGTATGGTCACCGGTTGTCCAATCGTTGCCGCTTCGATCGCCCCGAACACCATCGCCAGGCTCTTGATGTTGTCAGTGCAGATGGTTTCCGGCGTGCCGCCTTCGCGCACGCAGCCCACGAATTGCCGGATCACGCTTGCGTGCCCCTCGCTCAGGCCGGTGGTGTCCAGTTCGGGTAGCGTGAGGTCGCGCTGTTTGTAGATCAAGCCGCTGCGCTCCTCTGGCGTTTGGGCGCAGAAGCTGTTGCCGCCATCCCACCTTGCGCTGCCGTTCGCGCCGACGAAGCGCCAGTCGCTCTCCCAGCTCGTGTTCATCCCTTCGGCGCACCAACTGCCGCGGTAAGTGAAGATCACGCCGTCGTCCATTTCAAACACTGCGATCGCCGAAGCGTCGCGGTCGTACCACGAACCGCGTGGGTTCCACTCTTTACAAAAAGCGACGTGCACGGCGTCCAGGCTGGTTAGAAAGCGCGCCTGATCGAAGGTGTGGATGGCCATGTCCAGCAGGAGTACGTGGGGCATGTGATGGCGGAAGCCGCCGAAGTGTGCGCCGATGTAGAAATCGCAGTTGACTGTGGTCAGCTCACCGATAGCGCCGGAGCGCAGGAACTCGCGCACGCGACGAATCGGCGCAGTGAAGCGCCGGTTTTGCACGATGGCGTAGAGCTTGCCGGCGCGCTGTGCGGCTTCGACCATTCGCCGTGCGTCGTCCATCGAGGTTGCCATGGGCTTTTCGCCTAGCACGTGGCAGCCATGTCGCAGCGCGGTCAGCGTTGTTTGAGCATGCGCTTCGGGCACGGTCACATCGAACACGATGTCCGGCTTGACCGCTGACAGCATCGCTTCGAGGTCGTCGCTGGTGCGCGCGTGCGCCAGTCCAAATTCATCCTTGCGCGCCTGTGCTGCTTCCTCGACTACGTCTACCAGTCCAGCAACGACGAGCCCTTCAATTGTGGTGATCGTCCGCAACCAGCCACGGCTCATATTGCCGCAGCCGACGAGTATCGCGTGTAGGGTGTCCATGTTTCAGTCTCACGCGACGCTCTCTGAAAGCGCCTGGCGCATGACCTCCACCGGCGCGTCCTGGCCGGTCCAGATGGTGAATGCGATCGCGCCCTGATACACCAGCATGCCCAGCCCATCGAGCGTCTTAGCGCCTTTGGCCGTCGCTTCGATCAGGAAGCGCGTGCGGGGAGGATTGGGTACGACGTCGCACACCAGCATTCCGGGCTTGATCGAGTCCATGTTCACGCCGGGTTTGTCGTTCATGTGCGGATACAAGCCGATGTTGGTGGCGTTGACGATGATGTCGGCGTCTTCCGGCAGCGTGTAATCACCCAGCCACCAGGCGAACTCGGCTCGCGTAGGCGTCTTGTCGTTGATGAGTTGGGCGAGCGCTTCGCCGCGCTGCGTGGTGCGGTTGACGATGGTGATATGGCGCGCGCCGGCCAATGCCAGCTCGACGGCGATCGCGCGTGCTGCGCCGCCCGCGCCAAGCACCACAACGCGCTTGCCGGCGGGGTCGAGGTTGGCGTTGAGCTTGAGCGCCATGAGGAAGCCCTTGCCGTCTGTGTTCGTGCCGATCAGCGCATCGCCGTCGCGCACGACGGTGTTCACCGCGCCGATGAGCGCGGCTTCCGGCGTGATGCGGTCGAGGTAGCGCAACCCCTCGATCTTGTGCGGGATAGTCAGATTGATGCCGCGAAAGCGCATCGCGCGCAGACCGGCCATGGCTGCGCCCAGGTCTTCTGCACGCACGTGGAAGTTCTGGTAACGCCAGCGCAGCCCCTTGGCTTTGAAGGCGGCCTCGAACATCAGGATGGTGGGATTTTCGTCCACCGGGTCGCCAAACACGCCGACGATCTCGTGACGGTAGTTGGTGGTCATGGGGTTGGGAGGGATGATTATCTCCCGTAAGCCGCCGCCACGCCGCCGTCCACGGTCAGCATCGCGCCGGTGGTCTTGAGTGAGCGATCGGAGGCGAAGAACAACACTGCTTCGGCGATGTCTTCCGGGAAGACGTTAACTTTAAGCGTGGTGCGCGCGGCGTAGTAGGCTTCCAGCTCTTCGGGCTTGATGCCGTAGTTCTTAGCGCGTTCCTCGCGCCACCGGCTGCTCCAGATGCCGCTGCCTTGCAGCACGGCGTCGGGCAACACGCTGTTCACGCGGATGCCGCTGGCGCCGCCTTCTTCAGCCAGGCAACGCGCCAGGTGCAGCTCGGCGGCCTTGGCGGCGCTGTAGGCAGCAGCGTTCTTGCCGGCGTATACGCTGTTCTTGCTGCAGATAAAGATGATCGAGCCGCCTCGGCCTTGTTGCTTCATCACGCGGAAGGCTTCGCGCGCCACCAGGAAGTAGCCCGTGGCCAGGATGTCCATGTTGCGGTTCCAGTCGGCCAGCGTGGTCTCTTCGACCGGCGCGCTGGTGGCGATGCCGGCGTTGTTCACGACGATGTCCACGCCGCCATACTCGCGGCAGGCAGCCGCAAATGCGGCCCTGACCTCATCCTCGCCGGTGACGTTACATGAGACCGCCGTGGCGCGCTTTGCGCCGTGCGATTTGATGATCTCCTCTGCTACTTCCTGCGCGCCGGCCAGGTTGATGTCGGCGATCACGACGTGCGCGCCTTCCTGCGCCAGCCGTTTCGCCGTCGCGCGGCCGATGCCGCTGGCCGCGCCGGTGATGAGCGCAACGCGGCCGGCCAACTCTCGGTCGGGCGGGCGGAGGGTGAGCTTGTACAACTCCAGCGGCCAGTACTCGATGTCGAAAGAGTCTTTCTCGTCCAGCGAAGTGAAATGATCCACGCGCGTGCACAGCTCCATGACCGCGATGGCGCGATGGTAGAGCTGGCGCGAGATGTCAGCCTGCGCTGCATCGCGGCCGGTGTTGAACATGCCGAGGCCGGGCACCAGGATCACGCGCGGCGCCGGATCGGCCATCTTCACGTTGGAGTCTTGGTTGAAGCGGTTGAAGTATTCCGTATAGCGCGCGGCGTATTGCGTTACCCCTTCCTTCAAGGCGCGCTTGAGCTGCTCGACATCTCTGCCGTCCCATTCGACGAACAGTGGTGCGCGCTTGGTGTGCACCAGGTGATCGGGGCACGCTGCGCCGACTTGCGAGAGTTCCTTTGCGTCGTGCCGGGTCAGAAAGCGCAGCACGTCCTCGCTATCGTCGAAGGTGACGATGGCTTTGCGTTGCGCCGTCACTGCGCCGCGCAGCGTCGGCATTACGGCTGCGACGATCGTCTCGCGGGTGTGCTTGCTGATGCCCAGGGTGAGCTTCTCCAGCGCTTCGTTCACCTTCGATAGGCCGAACACGTGTTTCTCTGCTTCGCGCAGGGCATCCTCGGCGCGCTGGATGTGCGCGATGGCGCTGTGGTAGCTGCTCTTGGCGTCGTCGCCCCAGGTGATGAGGCCGTGCTTGCCCATGATGACGCAGGTGGCTTGCGGATGCGCGCGCAGCAGCAGGCCGATTTGCTTGCTCAAGGCGAAGCCGGGCCGGATGTAGGGCGCCCACACCATGGCGTCGCCGAAGACCTCGCGCGCAGCGGCTTCGCCGCGTTCGGCGCAGGCGAGGGCGATGATCGCGTCGGGGTGGGTGTGATCTACGTGCGGATGCGGTGTGAAGGCGTGCAGCAGCGTCTCGATGGATTGGCGTGGGCGGTTTGGCTCGAATTGGCAACGGGTGAGGTAGGCGACCATCTCCTCGTCGCTCATCGTTTCGCGCTCCATCAGCGGCAATACCTCGTCGAGCTTTAGGCCGGCAAAGTCTTTGCCGGTGCACGTCGCCATATCGGCGCCGCTGCCTTTCACCCACAGCACATTGACTTCGCGCCCCAAGTGATCGCGCTCGATGGCTTTGACGGACGTGTTGCCGCCGAAGATGTTCACCACGCTGCGGTTGGCGGCCAGCAACCGCGAGCGGTAGGCAAGCAGGTCAAGCGGGCTTAGCCCTGCCGCGTCATGGTCATTCCACAAGTTCTTAGGCATGTTCTTTGTGTTACTGGTTGTACGTTGCAAGTTGCAGGTTACACGTTGCGCGTCCTGCGTCTTCTGTTCTCAGCGCATCGCTCCTAGCAGTGAGTGTATCGCGCTTTCAAAGTGGCGCCGGCCGCCGTGCGATGGATGCCGAGCATAGACCGCCGGCACACCGAGCATACGCAGCGCGCGCTCGGCAGCGCGACCGACGGCGATGACGCGCTCTGGCCGCTTCCACTCCAGAAAGAGCTTAAGCACGAAACAGCCGACGCGCAATTCCGCTGCCGAAGGTTGGCGATTCGACAACGGCCGGCCGGGTTTGTGCGGGTGCCAAGGGAAGGCGTTCCAGCAGACCACGTCGCTGCGCGCGCCGACGATGCGCCAAACGCAGCGCGCGGATCGCTCGTCGTAGCAGTCGCGCGAGCTGGTGGTGCGGTAGCCGGGGTTGCGCCATTCGAGCAGTTGCGCTTCGGCGGTGAATGGGATGCCGGTGAAGCGGCAGCCACGATAGCCGGCTGCTTCGCCGATCAGCGCGATGTGGGCGTTCTGGCGCTCACTCAGGTAGCGCGCCAGGTTCGCCAGGCGGATGTGCGGCGCGTCCGGCGCGTCCAAATTTGGGCAGCGTTCGACGTATGGGTTGAACGCATGTGACAGCGGAGCCGCCGGCCAGGTCAATGCCATGAGCAACGCGCGCAGGCGCAAGTCGCTCACTTCACCCCCAAGATCCATCCCTCGATCTCGGCGACGGCGCGCTCTTCCGGCGTGAGCGCAGGATGTAGGAAGTCGTCGAGCGCGCCGTTGCGCGCGACCTGTTGCAGCCACGCTGCAACCACGTAGGCATCGTGCTGGTCGGGCGTGCGGCCGTTGCTCGGCCAGTTGGCGCGCCACAAGCTCGGATACACCTCGGCGATGAGCGAGTGGTCGGGTGGGGCATCCCAGCCATCGAACGGCCAGAAGTGAATGCGCGCGCCGAGCTGTCGGCGTAGGTAGCGCAGCCATGGCAGGCCGGCGTGAGTGGACTTGGCGACGCTGCCTTGCACGTCAAAGTGGAAGACCGATTTGGCTGCGCCGGCGCGAATGTCGCACAGCCGACGCCAGCGCGGGTTGCCTACGCGCGCTGCGCCGTTGCCGCAGCGGCCCTCGCGCACGAAGTCCACGTAGGTTGCATCCTCGTCGGTCGGCCAGTGGTGATGGAAGTCGTCGAGGAAGGCCGGCCAGTCCGACGGCAGGTTGTATTTCTGAAAGTACTGCAGTGGAAAGGAGAAGCCATGGTCAATCCCGACCAGCGCGGGCGGGCCATCGCGCAGTTGGCAGGCGAGCCACTCGGCCACGCCACGGCGCGTCCAGTGCTTGCGCCGACCGGGTGGGGGGAGCACCTCGGCTGGCGGATCAGCGCCCTCGGCCAGGTAAATGCGCAGGCCAGGCAGGCTCGACGTGGGTGTCTGCGCGCCGGAGTAGTCTGTGCCGATGAAGCGGGAGAAAGGAAGTGACGCTTGCTCGTATGCCATTATCGGTAACTAACGAGCAACATCGGTGTATGCCGCAACAGGCACTGGTTCTACCGGCGTCATGCGGTTGTCGACCATGCCAATGCAGTCGCGTGCGGCTCAAGACGCAGGACACCCGGCCAGCCTAATCTCCCTCTGGATATCCGCCGCCGCCCTCGCTGACGCCGCGCTCGGCGGCGATCTTTTGTTCGTAGCCGCTCTGGCGCAGCGCGGCGATTGGGTCGGGATGCAGTCCCATTTCCTCGCGCACCTGCGCCAGCAGCGGCCGCACATCGGTCTCGAAGGCATCCATCAGCACGCGATGCGCGCCCAGCACGTCGTGCGCTGCTTGCCGTTCGCGCAAGCAGGCGCGATCCACAATCAGCGCTTTGGCGTAGGCCATCTGGATGTTGAGCACCGACTGCACCATGGCCTCGATCTTTGGCTCGATCACGTGGCTCTGGTCAATCATGTAGGCTACGTCCTTGGCTGCATCGCCCGCGCTGACCAGCTCGTTGAAGATCAGGAACATCTCCAGTGGATTGACCGTGCCGACGATCAGGTCGTCGTCGCCGTATTTGCGATTGTTGAAGTGGAAGCCGCCCAGCTTGCCTTCATCGAGCAGCGTGGCGACGATGTGCTCGATGTTGACCCCCTGCGCGTGATGGCCCAGATCCACCAACACCTGCGCTTGCGGGCCGAGCTTGATGCACACCGCATAAGCCTGGCCCCAGTCGGAGAGATCGGTGTGATAGAAGGCCGGCTCGTAGAACTTGTATTCGATCAGCATGCGCATGTGGTTGGGCAGGGCGGCATAGACCTCTTTGAAGAAGGCGATCATGCGGTGCCGGCGCTCGACGAACGATTCTTGGCCGGCATAGTTGGTGCCGTCGCCGTACCATAGGCTGATCGCGTGTGAGCCGACGCGCTTGGCGATCTCGATGCATTCCAGGTGGTGATCCAGCGCTACCTGGCGGATGGCCGGATCGGCGTTGGTGATGCTGCCCCACTTGTAGCGGTCGGCCTGGAAGGTGTTGGTGTTCACGGCGCCAATGGCAACCCCCTGCGCCTCGGCATACTCGGCCAGGTCGTCCCAGTCCTTCACCTTGTCCCAGGGGATGTGGATAGCGACGGTGGGACAGACGCCGGTCAGCTTATGGACGAAGCCGGCGTCGGCCAGCTTCTCGTAGATGTTGCGCGCTGCGCCGGGCCAGGCGTAGGTCTTGAAGCGCGTGCCGGTGTTTGCGAAGCCCCACGACGGCAGTTCGATCTTCTGCGCTTTCAGTTGCGCCTTCACAGCTTCGACGTCAATGCCCTTCGATGCAAGTTGGTTGGCGAGAAGTTGGTAGTGTGACATCGTTTCTCTATCAGTGGACTGAGTCGTCGGTCATCAGTCGTCAATCCAGGTGAAATACCTCTTCCAACATGACGAAGCTCTGATCGGCGTGTTTGCCGCCGGTGTCTTCGAAGAAGTCTTTCATATATTCCTGCCAGCGCGCGTTCACTTCCTTCTGCGCCATGCCGTCCAGCGCGGCTTGAAAGTCGGGCGTCTCGACGTAGAAGAACAGTGTGCCGTCGTCGCGCATGAAGATCGAATAGTTGTGCCAGCCGGTCTCGCGCAGGGCATCCAGCATCTCCGGCCAGACCGCTTTGTGGCGGCGTTTGTATTCTTCGATCATGTCCGGCTTGACCTTGAGCATGAAGCCGACGCGTTGCATGATGAGCCTCCTGTGTAAGTTTTCTAATGCAGAGTTTAACCGCGCTGGGGGCGAGATGCCAAGATGGCGATCCGACAAATTTAACGCTCGTGCAACAGGCGAATGGGCACACCTCCGACGAAGACGCCGGGCGGCACATCGCGGTTGACCAGGCTCATTGCGCTCACTGTCGCGCCCTCACCGACGATCACGCCGGGTAGCAGTGTGCAGTTCGCGCCGATCGTCGCGCCTTTGCAAATGCGCACCGGCCCGCGCCGCCATTCGTAACGCATGAATTCATGGGCCAGGATCGTCGTGTTGTAGCCCACCGTCGCATCGTCCTCGATGGTGATGTCTTGCGGGAAGAAGATGTCCAGCGTCACGCCTAGGCCGATGGCAGCGTGCGGGGCAATCTGCGCGCCGGTCAGCCGAAGCAGCGCGCGCTTGATACCGAAGCTGGGCGCGATGCGTGCGGCATAGATGCACAGCGCGTTGCGTAGCACCTGCAGTGTGCCGCCGGTCAGTTGGGGGAAGTACCACAACGCGGCGCGTTCGCCGGCGGAGGAGAAGGTCCGGCAGCGCGCCTTGCGCGACTCGGTGGGCGGGAGTTCCATACCGGCGCAATCGTACTGCAATCGTAGCGCCTCGTCGGCCCTCGAGCGGACTTGTGTATAATTTGTATTGTTCAAGCCGAAGTGGCGGAATTGGCAGACGCGCTACGTTCAGGGCGTAGTGAGGGTTCCCTCATCCGGGTTCAAGTCCCGGCTTCGGCATCTCCGATTCCGGATCAGCAGATATGGCTCAACCATTTGCGCCTCACCGGTTCGATCGGGTTTCGTCGCCCTCCACCATGAATCGCTTGCTGATCTGGTTCTCGATCGGCGCGCTGCTCCTTTCGCTGCCGTTAACGTTCAACATCGTATCGCGCCTGCAGGCTGAAGCGCGCATGCGGGCTGAAGTAGAGCGCATGACGCAAGAAGTGAGCACGGCGGAGACTAAGCTGGCCGGCTTGCGCGCCGCACTCGACTACGCTCGCAGCGAGGCTTTCGTTGAGGAGTGGGCGCGTGTGCGAGCGCGTTGGGGTAGAGAAGGCGAAGTCATCGTCGTATCGCCCGTGATGCGCGAGCCTCCCTATCTGTGGTGGGAAGACTTTCTCAAGTGACGCATACACCTGGATGCCTGCATCAACGTATCATTCATCAGACGCGAGGAGGATTAACAAAATATCATGTTTGGAAGGGATAAAAGCGCAACACAACAGCCGCAACAACCGCAACCGTCTTACCAAGGCAGTCAGGTGAACGCGACTGCCCAGACCATCCCGGTGGCGGCGAATACCACGCCGAAGATTGAAACCGTCATCGGCCCGAACTGCCGGCTGACTGGCACCTTGCAGAGCGACGGTGGTATCCGTATTGAGGGCGTCTTCGAAGGCAACCTGCAGGCGACCGGCAACCTGGTCGTCGCGGAATCGGCGCGCGTGGTCGCCGAGATCCAGGCCTACAACGTCATCGTCTCCGGCCAGGTAAAGGGCAACATCACCGCCAACAAGGTCGAGATCACCGAGACCGGCAAGGTGTGGGGTGACCTGAACGTGAACAGCATGCTGCTGCACGAGGGCGCTTATCTGCGCGGCAATACCAACATGGCCGGTGACGTCGAACCGCCGGCTTTCGAACCACCGCGCATCGCTGCACCTCGCCCCGTCGCGGCCATCGAAGGCGAAGTGGACGAGTCCTGATGCTTACCGTCGCCGAAGTCGAACGCATCGCCCGGCTCGCACGGTTGGCGCTTAGTGAAAGCGAGAAAGCCCGCTACGCGCGCCAACTCTCCGCCATCCTCGACTATGCCGCGCAACTGGCTGAGCTGGACGTTGACGATATCCCGCCCACAGCCAGCGTATTGGCGGTGCACAGCGTGATGCGCGAAGGTGACGAGGTTGTTGCCGGCTTGCCGCGCGCCGACGCTTTGCGCAACGCGCCCGACACCGATGGCGTTAGCTTCGTTGTGCAAGCTGCCTTCGACGACGAATGACGGTCATATGGCAGGCGTCAGGTTAGACCTTCTGAGCATCTGACCTCCGGCTCCTGAGTTCCCCATCCTCGATTCTCTCTCCATGCTCACCGTGCACGCCGCCCGCGAATATCTGCGCCGGCGCGAGGTCTCGGCAGTGGAGCTGACGCGCGCGTTTCTTGAGCGCATCCACGCGCTGAACCCGCGTTTGAACGCTTACCTGACGGTGGCCGATGAGGCGGCGCTGGCGATGGCGCGCGATGCAGACGCGCGGATGGCGCGCGGCGAGGATACGCCGCTGCTGGGTGTGCCGGTCGCGATCAAGGACGTGCTCTCCACGCGCGACATGCGCACCACTGCCGGCTCTAAGATTCTCGCCGACTACACGCCGAGTTGGGATGCCACGGCCGTTGCCCGGCTGCGCGCGATGGGCGCCGTCTTCCTCGGCAAGCTGAACTGCGACGAGTTCGCCATGGGCTCGTCCACCGAGAATTCGGCCTTCGGCCCGACGCGCAACCCGTGGGACGAAACGCGCGTGCCAGGCGGCTCGTCGGGCGGGTCGGCAGCAGCGGTCGCAGCAGACTTGTGCTGCGCGGCTTTGGGCACCGACACCGGCGGTAGCATCCGCCAGCCGGCGGCGCTGTGCGGTGTGACCGGCTTGAAGAACTCCTACGGGCGTGTGTCTCGCTATGGCCTGATCGCGTTTGCATCTTCGCTGGACACGGTTGGCGCGCTGACGAAAGATGCGCGTGACGCAGCGATCATGCTCCGTGCGATGGAAGGACGCGATCCATGCGACTCCACCTCGGTAGAGGTTGCGCCGATTGACGCGGCTGCGCTGGACGAATCGCGCGATTCGTTGCGTGGTTTGCGCGTCGGCGTGCCGGTCGAGTATTTCAGCGATGGGATGCAGCCCGATGTGGAGCAGCGTGTGCGTGAGGCGATTGCTCATCTCCAGACGATGGGGACATCGGTGCATGAGGTCAACCTGCCGCGCACGCATCTGGGTTTGCCGGTCTACTACATCATCGCGCCTGCCGAGGCTTCGGCCAACCTTGCACGTTTCGATGGCGTGAAATATGGCCTGCGCGTGCAGGGACGCGACCTGATCGCCACTTATATGGAAACGCGCGGCGCGGGCTTCGGCGCAGAGGTCAAGCGGCGCATCATGTTGGGCACATACGCCCTGAGTGCCGGTTACTATGATGCCTACTACATCCGCGCCCAGAAGGTGCGCACTTTGATCAAACGCGACTTCGATCAAGCATTTACTCAGGTGGATGTCATCGCCGCGCCGGTATCACCGACGACCGCCTTCCCGCTTGGGGCCAAAACAGACGATCCGATCCAGATGTATCTGGCCGACATATTCACGCTGCCGGTCAGCCTGGCCGGCATTTGCGGCATCAGCGTCCCGTGTGGCTTCGACCGTGATGGCTTGCCCGTCGGCCTACAACTGATCGGTCCGGCGTTCGGCGAGCAGCGCGTGCTCGAAGTTGCATACGCGTTCCAGCAGACGACGGACTTTCACTTACAGAAGCCGAGGTTGAATGGTGAGCTTCGAGCTTCGTACTGAGCCGTGAGTTTTGACTTCTGACTTCTGACTTCTGACTTCTAACTTCTAACTTCTAACTTCTAACTTCCAAACTATGAACGTCATCATCCCACTTGCCGGATTCGGCACACGGCTGAGGCCGCACACATACTCCAAACCCAAGCCGCTGGTCAGCGTTGCCGGCAGGCCGGTGCTCGGTCACATTCTGGACAAGTTAATCAATGAATCCCAGGTGGACAAGGTGATGTTCGTGGTCGGCTACCTGGGCGAACAGATCGAGCGCTACGTGAAGACGGCTTACCCGTCGCTGCATGGCGAGTATGTGGAGCAGGAGGAGCTGAATGGTCAGGCGCCGGCCATTCTGCTCGCGCGCGACAAGGTGAGTGGGCCGACGCTGATTGTTTTCGTAGACACGTTGGCCGACGCTGACCTGTCTAAGCTGGCCGATGAAACGTGCGATGGCGTGATCTATGTCAAAGAGGTCGAAGACCCGCGACGCTTTGGCGTAGTACAGATTGGCGCGGATGGCTACATCACGCGCTTCGTCGAGAAGCCGGCCACGATGGAGAACCGGCTGGCGGTGATCGGCATGTATTACGTGAGGGATGCCGAAAGCTTGATGCAGGCTTGTGAGGAACTCATGCGGCGCGGCATCAAGACCAAGAACGAGTACTTCCTCGCTGACGCCTTCAACATCATGATCGAAGGTGGGGCGAAGCTGCGCACGCAGGAGGTGAGCGTCTGGCTCGATTGCGGCACGTCGCAGACCGTGCTGGAGACCAACCGGTATCTGCTGCAGCACGGCCACGACAACAGCAGCGCGTGGCGCAACGGCACGTGTGTCATTGTGCCGCCGGTCAACATCCATCCCACCGCAAAGATCATCAACAGCGTGATCGGACCGCACGTGACCATCGGCGAGGGATGCCACATCGAGAGCAGCGTGGTGCGTGAAAGTATCGTCGAAGCTGGCGCAGAGGTCGTGGATCACGTGATGGCCAATTCCCTGATCGGCCGCGACGCCGTGCTGCACGGTCGCCCGCGCCGCTTCAACGTCGGCGACAGCAGCGTCGTGGGCTTCGACGAGGATTAAGTGTCTCGTCTCGATCCTTCGCGGTAGCGCGGTTGACAGCTTCCTGTCCCCGACGGCCGGGCATACAATCCGACCCATGGCATATTTCGACCAGGGTTATGCGCTCGTGATCGGCGTCGCCAACTATCCTCACGTCCGGCCCTTGCCCGAATCGGTGCTGAACGATGCACGCGCCATCAGCGCCATCTTGCAGGATCCGCTGCGCGCCGGGTATCCGAACGGTCGGGTCAAGCTGCTATTGGACAAGGAAGCCACCCGCGGAGGCATCCTGAATGGCCTGGCCTGGCTGGCCAACAACGCCGGCCGAGACGCAACTGCTGTGGTGTATTTCAGCGGGCACGGTGGACGCGTCACCGGCGGCGAGCACGCCGGTAATTACCTTATCCCCTACGATACGCGCCTGGACGCCATCAAAACGACAGCCATCAGCAGTGCCGAATTCACCGCGGCGTTGAACAAGATTCAGACGCAGAAGCTGGTCGTGCTGCTGGACGCCTGTCACTCCGGCGGCACCGGCGACCCGAAAGACGTAGGCCTCGCCGGCGACCTTGATCCCAACGCTGGTGTGTTGATCAACGCGGATATCAAGACGATGGATGAGCCGACAGTGAAGCGCGGCCTGGACGACGCTGCCTATGATCAGTTGAAACAAGGCTCTGGCCGGGTGATCTTTGCCTCGTCCAAGTCCGAGGAAGTCTCCTACGTACTGCCGAACGCCCGGAATAGCCTGTTCACGCAGTGCCTGCTCGAAGCGATTGACGGCAAGGCAAAGCACGAGGGCGATGGCCTGCTACGCATCTTCGACGTAGTCTCGTACGTGTTCCAGGAAGTGCCCAAGCGTCATACCAAGCAACACCCCATCTTTAAGGTGAATGACTTGGATGCCAACTTCCCGCTGGCGCTCTACAGAGGTGGCGAGAAAACGCTGGTCGGCGGGACTGTGCAGCCGACGACGGCCGCAGACCTGATCGCGCTGCTCCCCAGGCGAACGATGCTGAACGCATCGAACATCGTCGCCATCCGCAACTTCATTGACGAGCACTACACGCCCGATGAGATGGAGGTGTTGTGCGCAGATATCGCTGCCATGGTCGAAACGCGCACCGGACAGCCTGTACGGCTCAGCTTGAGCGTCGTCGGCGCTGCCGGCAAGCCGCAAAAACTGGCCGCCCAGGCCATCGCCGAGTACCTGAACCGTCGCGGTTGGCTGCCCGATCTGGTCGAAGTGCTCCGGCGCGACTTCCCCGACCAGGTTTGACCCCTGTAGCGTATGGATATCGTGATGCCAAAGGTCGGCCTAACGATGACCGAGGGCGCCATCGTGCAATGGCACAAGCGCGAAGGCGACTTCGTGCGCAAAGGCGAGCTACTATTCACGTTCGAGACCGAGAAATCCGCGCTCGACTACGAAGCGCCGGAGTCGGGGGTGCTGGTCAGAATCCTCGTGCCGGAGGGCCAAACCGCGCCGTGTCTGACGCCGGTCGCGCAGATTGAAGCGCAGCGCGCCGTTGCCGATTCTCCGACCTCGACTCCCGACGCTCGGTTGGCGGGCGAGGCGCTGGGAGTGAAGCGTGATGGGGAGCCCTCGTCGTCTCCCGACCGGCTGCGCCGGCCGGTTTCGCCGCGCGCACGGTTGCGCGCCGGCGAGCTGGGCGTTGACTTGGCGCAGGTAGCCGGCAGCGGCCCGGACGGCGCGGTTCGCGAGCGCGATGTCTTGTCGTTTGCCCAGAGCCGACAGCCCAAAACGCCGCGCGCCACGCCGGTCGCGCAGCGCATGGCCGCCGAGCTAGGCGTGGACCTCTCCTGTGTGGCCGGCAGCGGCCTGGATGGTCGCATCACCCGCGAGGACGTCGAGCGCGCGGCGCGAAGACAGCGGGTCGCGGGCGTGGAGCAAGGGGAAGGGGTTGGATCGCCGGCAGCGCCGCCCCAATCATCCCCCGCCGATTACCAGCCGCTGTCACCGGCCCGACGCATCACCGCGCAGCGCTTGGCCGCCAATGCGCAGATCGCGCCGCACGTCACCTTGTTCACCGAGGCCGATGCCGCGCACTTCGTCGTCGCCCGCGAGCAGATCGGCGCCGAGTTGGGCGAGAAGATCAGCTACAACGCCCTGCTTGTCGCTATTTGCGCCCGCGCCTTGCGGGAGCATCCGTATATGAACGCGAGCTGGGTGGATTCACTGCCCGACAATCCCGGACAGCCGGGCGTCGCGCGGCATTCCGGCATCCACATCGGCCTCGCCGTGGACACGCCGCGCGGCCTGCTCGTGCCTGTGCTGCGCGACGCCGGCGCAAAGCCGTTGGCGCAAATTCACCATGAGCTGAACCAACTGGTCGCGCGGACGCTGGAGGGCCAGGTTTCGCCCGACGAGCTGCGCGATGGCACGTTCACCATTACCAACTTGGGCATGTTCGAGGTGGATGGCTTCACGCCGATCATCAACCTGCCTCAGGCAGCCATCCTGGGCGTAGGACGGATCACCAAGAAAGCCGTCGTGACCGACGATGCCATCGTCGCCCGGCCGGTCATGACGCTCAGCCTGTCCTTTGACCATCGCGTAGTGGACGGCGCCCCGGCGGCCCGCTTCCTGCAGCGCGTCAAGCAATTGATCGAGCGACCGTTCGCGCTGATGGTGTGACTGCTTTCTCAGCAATCACACACTCGGGCGCGATAAAGTAAGTAAGTCGTTCGTGTCTACAGCGTCGGCTGATGCTAACGAACGATTTCACAGATGAGGTGTGGGATGGCGAAGGTCGTGGTGATCGGTGCAGGTGTGGGCGGCGCGACGGCGGCTGCGCTGCTGGCAAAAGCCGGACATGATGTGACAGTGCTCGAAGCGCATGTCTACCCAGGCGGTTGCGCCGGCACGTTCTATCATCAGAAATATCGTTTCGACGCCGGCGCGACGTTGGCCGGCGGCTTCCACCCCGGCGGCCCGCATGATGTCGTCGGCAGGCTGCTCGGCATCGAGTGGCGCGTGCAGCCGGTCAATCCGGCCTGGCATGTGCTATTGCCCGACCGCAGCGTGACGCAGTTCGGCGATCGTGAACGGTGGCACGCCGAGGTCGCGCGCGCCTTTGCCGATCGGCCGGAGCGCGATCGCATTGCGCGCTTCTTCCGTTCGGCCGAGCGCGTGAGCGATGCCGTGTGGGACTTCGCCTCGCGCAAGCCGGCCTGGCCGCCGTCGAACCTGGGCGACTTGCTGCGCACCGCCGGCGCGCTGCGTCCGCGGACGTTGATCACCTTGCCGCATCTGTTCGAGACGATGGGCGGCTGGGCGCGACGCGCCGGCCTCACCGATCGCGCAGCGCTGACCTTTCTTGACGCCCAGTTGCTCATCAGCGCACAGACCACGAGCGATTACGCCAGCGCGCTATTCGGCGCGGCGGCCTCCGATTTGCCGCGCAAGGGTGTGACGCATCCCGAAGGCGGTATCGGCGGCATCAGCGATCAGCTCGTCGAGGCGATTCGCCGCTTGGGCGGGCAGGTGCTGTTTCGGCAAGAGGTAACGCGCCTGGAGGTTCGCGATGGCCGCGTCGTCGCTGCGCATACAAACAAAGGCGCGCATTTTGAGTGCGACGTGTGCATCGCCAACCTCACGCCGTGGGATCTGGCGCGCTTGCTGGAGGACGCGGCCCCGCCGCCGTTGCAACGCGAGGTGCGCACCCGCGCCGAGCAATGGGGCGCCTTCACCCTCTACCTCGGCGTCGAAGACGAGGCGAATTCGGATGCGCAAGCTGTCGCGCATTATCAGGTGGTCGGCTCATACGAACGACCGTTGGGGGAAGGCAACTCGATCTTCATGTCGTTTTCGGAGCGGGGCGACCTGCGGCGCGCGCCGGCCGGTCATCGCGCGCTGACGATCAGCACGCATACCCGCGCCGCCGAATGGTGGCGCTTGCGCGAAACGCCCGGCGCGCAGGCCGCCTACGATGAACGCGTCGCTGAGTACACGGAGCGTATGCTCGATCTCGCGGAGCGCGCCGTGCCCGGGCTGCGCCGGCGCATCCGTCTGCAACTGCCCGGCACGCCGGTCACGTTCAAGTTCTACACCCGCCGGCATCTTGGCGGGGTGGGCGGGTTCCCGTTCACCAGCTTGTTCGCCGCACGCGGGCCATGGACCGGGCTGCGTAATGCCTGGCTGGTGGGCGATTCGATTTTCCCCGGCCAGAGCACGGCTGGCGTGACGATGGGCGCGATGCGCGTGGCCGACGAGGTGCTGCGCGCCTATCCGCTGGCCTCCGGCCGCGCGTATTCGGTCGCTGCGAAGTAGCCCGCTCAGAATATGCCTGCATCGCCTCAATCGAGCGAACGCAGGTATCAAGGTCGCGCTCAGCCGATGAGGATTTGTGCGTCCGGGTAAGTCACCAGCGTCTTGCGGCGCGGCATGGCCAGCGCGGCGACGACGGTGAGCGCGCCTAGTCGTCCCCAGAACATCACCAGCATGATTACGACCTGGCCGGACAGGGTAAGGTTGCCGGTGATCCCTAACGACAGCCCGCAGGTGGCGAAAGCCGAGACGACTTCGAACAACGCCTCCAGAAAGGTCATACCTGAGTGGGCAACGGCGATCAGATAGGTTGCGGTGATGACGACGACGAGCGAGATGGTCAGCACTGCGCCGGCGCGCCGAATGGTCTCCTGTCCGATGGTACGACCGAGCGCGCGCGCTGCTGGGAAGCCGCGCACATAGCTCCACATCGAGATCAGCATGGCCAGGAACGTGCCGGTGGTGATGCCGCCGCCCATCGAAGCCGGCGCCGAGCCAACGAACATCAGACCGATCAAGGTGAGGTGTGTGCCGGGCGAAAGCGCTTCGAGGTTCGAGATGCCGGCGAAACCGGCCGTGCGCGCCGAGACGACCTGGAACAACGATAGGCCGAGGCGTTGACCGATGGGCGCATCATGCAGCGTTCCGGCCGTCAATGTTTCGGCTGCGAACATCGAGAGCGTGCCGGTCACGTTCAGCCAGAGCACGATGAACAGCGTGAGCCGCGTGTGCAACGACAGTGTGCGCGAACGCGGCCAGCTAATCAGATCGGCCACCACGGGGATGCCCAGCCCACCGATGACGATCAGAATGGCGAAGATGGTCAGTGTGATGCCATCGTTCGGCAAGCCGTGAGGGAATTGCGGCAGGCCGGTGAACAAGTCGAAACCGGCGTTGCAGAATGCCGAGACAGCATGAAAGAGGGCATACCGCACTGTGTCCCACTCGCTCAGCGGCAGGACGGCGCGCCAATGAAGCCAGAGCAACACTGCGCCGATTAGCTCGGTCAACAAGACGAACTTGAGCACTCGGCGGGTGAGGACGACGATCTCGGTCAAGCTCAGCAGGCCCAGCGAGTCGCGCAACGCTAACCGATCTTCCAGCGACATTTGCCGACCGATTAGCCGGTACACCAACACTGCCAGCACCATAAAGCCTACACCGCCCACCTGGATCAGCGCCAGCAGCACGATCTGCCCGAACACGGTCAAGTCGCGGCCTGGCACGATCACTGTCAGTCCGGTGACCGTGAGTGCAGATACAGCCGTGAACACGGCTTCGTTGATCCGAAGTGGGCGCGCTGCACCAACGCTGGGCAGCATCAGCAGCAGCGAGCCGGTCAACGCCAGCAGCGCCAGGCCGACAACGAGCCTGGCCGGCGGCGGCACGCGTATGCCGTCGCGCCGGCGCCGGACGCGGTTGGCGAAGCTCATGCGCCCTCGGTACAGCGCTCGATGTCCGTGGACTTGCCGATGACGACCAGCACGTCTTCGGGTTGTGGCATGAAATCCTGCGCTGGAGAGACAATCAGCCGGTCGCCGCGCTTCACGGCCAGCACGTTCAAGTTCAACCTGTGCAGCTCGGAGCGACCGAGCATTACGCCGATAACGCGCTCCGGCGCTTTGATCTCGCTGATGACGTAGCCAGGGCCCAACTCGATTTGTCCAAGCATTCCGGGGATGGTCAGTTCAAGTGCCAGGCGATGGCCGGCTTCGTATTCCGGCAACACCACGCGATTCGCGCCGACTTTAAGCAGGATATCGCGCTGCCGCAGGTTCAGCGCCTTGCAGATGATGTTGGGGATGCCCATCTCGCGCAGGGCTACCGTCGTCAACAGGTTCGCTTCGAAGTTCGAGCCGATGGCGACGATCACAGTTTTGAACGAGGTGATGTCCACCTCGCGCAGTGCTGCCTCGTTGGTCGAGTCGAGCACAGCTGCTTGAGTGATTTCGTCGGCGATTTGCTGTACCAGCTCCGGCGAGCGATCTATGCCAAGCACGGTCGCGCCGCGGTTGACCAGCGTGCGCGCTAAGCTGGAGCCAAACCGGCCCAGGCCGATGACGGCGAATTCGTTCGTGTGATTGTTACGCGGCATGGGCTCGGCCTAAAACGAGAGACTGGAGATCGGAAAGTGGAGATTGATGACCCGCGACTAGCTACGGTATCTGAAGCGCACCGGCAGGGGTGGGGGAGGGCGATAAGGATCGAGATAGTCGAGTTTGGTCGGCATCTTGGCCGGCGCGAAGCCGAACACGCGGTGCACGCCGCCGATCTCGGTGGTGCGGTTGTACGATAGCGCGTCGATCTCCATCTCGGTCAACGCGTTGCGACAGCGCGTGAGGAAGGCGGCCACGTGGCGGGTGAACGCGCTCGGCACGCGCACGATGCGACGCGGGCGTTGCGTTGCCTTCATGGTGAGCTGTGCGATGTCGGCCAGCGTAAGGGCTTGCGGACCGCCGATCGGCACAACCTGGCGGAAGGTAGAGCGCGTGTTCAGGCAGCGCTCGACACAAGCGGCTACGTCACCCACCCAGATCGGTTGCATCTTCGTCGTGCCGCCGTGCGGCAGCGGCATGACGAAGGGGAAGTCGGATGCCATACCGGTCAGCCAAGATGTGAGCCAGTCGCCCTCGCCATAAACCACCGCCGACTTGAGCACGGTGAAGTTCAGTCCGCTCGCACGCACGATCTCTTCTGCTTTGCCCAGGCTGCGCTGCAGCGGATAGGGCGAGCGAGACTCGGCGCCCAGGCAGCCGACGACGATCAGGCGCTTGATGTTGGCCCGCTTCATCGCCGAGATCACGTTGTGCGTGCCGACGATGTTGACGTCCTCGAACGTGTCCTCAGGGGTCTCGCGGCGTAGGTAAGCCAGGTGCACAACGGTGTCGCACGCGCCACCGTCGGTGATCGCTTCGCAGATCGAGTCTTCGTTGCGCACGTCGCCGCCGGTGATGACAACGCGACGTGGGCAGGGGTGTTCGTTACCCCAGTGAAACAAACACTTGACCTGGTGTCCCGAGGAGACCAGGCGTTCGACGACGGCTCGACCGATGCAGCCCGTTGATCCTGTGACAAGAATCATGATGGCAAGGTAAACCCCAGGGTGAGCGCCGCAGCGAAAAACAAGAGCTGCATTGCAGCGCTGCCGCCCCATAGCATGAACGCAGCCAACGTCTCACCTTTCCGATACAACACCAGTCCAAAGATCAGGCTGACGGCAAGCGTAAGCAGCCCCAAGACTGGGGGCACGAACAGTTGCGACTTTTCACCGAGCCGATCCACCGAGCCACTGGCGTCGAAGTGCAGCGCGATTTGCGCCGGCGCCGCCGGAAAGCGCGTCGCACTCAAACCGAACAATGCCAAGTTTAGTGCGATTGCCAGAAACAGCAAGGTAAGCGCAGTTCTGTCGCGCCAAATTCGCCAGTTTGCGAAGCCGGACAACAATCTTGCGTGTGCCACATTCTGTGTGGGGCGCATCTCCAGCCGGATTCGGAATGCGTCCAGAAAGGCTTCTATGTCATAAGGTGAGACAGCGTAGCTGCACTCCGGTGTCACGACGATGATTTGCTGGTCAGGCGGTTCTGTCGCGTAGAAGCGGACCTTGCCCAGTGCCGGATGGCTGCCGACGCCAAACCACCATCCTGGTAGCGGTGGGCGCAGCAGGCGTAGCTCATCGGTTATTTCATCGGCTGTGATCACCCGCTGTACGTCGCCCATCGGCACGATCTCGCGCAGCGCTCCCCAGCGGATTACGAAGGCGTTCCGGTCGAGCGCGTAGCTGATGTGAGCCAACTGATAGGTCTGGTAGCCTAGCCAGGTTGCGAGCGCCAGCAGTGTTATCGCGCCCAGCGTGAATAGAAAAGTGAATCCGGATAGGGGAATCAGCGCGACCGCAATGCTGAATGCAATCGCGCCGAACACGACGATGACAGCAGCAACCACACCGCTGGTGAACGCCAGCCGAGAATCTACTTCGAATACATTCATCACGAATGCGAAACCGGTGGCGGGCGAGACCCGCACAACTACCGGTCAGTATACCGCTTCACACCCCTGAACGGTTGCGACGCATGATTTCGTCGCTCGACTGCGCTGTCCTGGGCGTGTAGCCCGGAATGGGCAGGATGCGTTCGTGTAGCACGTCCACGATCCAGGCCGGCTGTGGGAAAAAGAGGTCTTCCATCTCGGCCGGCGGCACAATCCAATTGCGTGCCCCTAGTACGGCAATCGGGCCATCGAGCGCGTCGAAAGCGAGCTGCGACAGGTTCGAGGCCACGGTGTGGGCGAACGAGCCGCGTTCGCAGGCGTCCGAGGCGACAAGTGCCCGGCCGGTCTTGCGCACCGAGGCGACGAGCGGCGCGTAGTCGAGCGGGTTGAGGAAGCGCAGGTCAATCACTTCGGCGCTGATGCCGTGTCGTTCCAGTTCGCGCGCTGCTTCGAGCGCGACGTAGAGCGTCGCACCGATGGTGATTAGGGTGACGTCATCGCCCGCGCGGCGCACGGCCGGCTGGCCCAGCGGCACCTCGTAGTATTCGACTGGCACGCCACCGGGCGTCAGCTTCTCCGGCTCGGGATACAAGCGCTGCGACTCGAAGAACACGACCGGATTGCTGCCGCGCAGCGCCAAGTTCAGCATCCCTTTCGCGTCGTAGGGCGTGGCCGGGAAGAACACCTGCAGCCCAGGAATATGGGCCACCAGCGCGCTCCAGTCCTGGGAGTGTTGCGCGCCGTATTTGTTGCCTACGGACACGCGCAGCACCAGGGGCATCTGCAACACCCCGCCGCTCATGGCTTGCCACTTGGCCATTTGGTTGAAGATCTCGTCGCCGGCGCGGCCCATGAAATCGGCGTACATCAGCTCGACCACGGCGCGCCCACCGCACAGCGCATAGCCCACGCCGGCGCCCACGATGGCCGCTTCGCTGATCGGCGTGTTGAACAAGCGATGGTAGGGCAGCGCCTCGGTCAGCCCGCGATACACGCCGAACGCGCCGCCCCAGTCGCGGTTCTCCTCGCCGAAGGCGATCAGCGTCGGATCTTCGTAGAAGTGGTGCAGCATGGCCTCGGTCAGCGCCTCGGTGTAGGTCAGCGTCTTCAGCTTAGGATAGGGCTTGCCGTCAGGATCGAAGGCGAAGCGATGCTTCTCGGCCAGTTGCTTCAGCCGGCTCTGCTCACGAGGGAGGAGCACCTCGGGGCGGCTGGCGGCGCTTTGTGCAGCGCGAAGCGCATCGGAGAACATCAGCGCGCCGATCTCATCACCGCGTACCGTCAAACGCGGTGATAGTTCGAGCGAGACGGCGGCTTTCAGCACACGCCGCGTGCGTTGTTGCGCCGCTTCGACGATCGAATCGAGCGCGCTTTCGTCGGCATGGCCGTTGGTCAGCAGATAGCGGCGGAAGCCGAGCAGTGCATCGTGTTGCTGCCAGCGTTTGATCTCTTCGGCGTCGCGGTATGAGGACGCATCGGAGGGGGAGTGTCCGGAGTAGCGATAGGTCACCACGTCGAGCAACACCGGGCCTTGGCCGGCCTCGAGCACGCTGCGTTTGCGCGCGATGGCGTCGGCGACGGCCAGCGGATTGTAGCCGTCCACGCGCTCGGCGTGCATGGCCTGCGGGTTCACGCCCAGCCCGACCCGCGCCAGCACGTCGAAGCCCATCGTCTCGCCCTTCGGCTGTCCGCCCATGCCGTAGAAGTTGTTCATGAAGCTGAACAGGATGGGCGGATGGCCGCCGATCGCTTCGTCCCACAGCGTATGGAACTGATCCATCGCGGCGAAGTTCATCGCTTCCCATACCGGCCCACAGCCCATGCTGGCGTCGCCGATGTTGGCGATGACGATGCCCGGCTCGCGGTTCACGCGCTTGTAGAGTGCCGCGCCGAGCGCGATGTCGGCCGAGCCGCCGACGATGGCGTTGTTCGGCATCACGCCGAAGGGCGGGAAGAATGCGTGCATGCTGCCGCCCATCCCGCGGTTGAAGCCGGTCGCTCGTCCGAAGATTTCGGCCAGCGTGCCGTATAGCACGTAGGTGATCGCCAGCTCGGCAAAATCGGTGCCGCCGATTCGTTCGACGACGTGCAGGATCGCGCCGCCCAGGTAGCCTTCCATCGTGCGATGTACGTCGGTTTCATCCATCTTGGCGATAGCACTCAGGCACTTGGCGATGATCTCGCCGTGGCTGCGGTGCGAGCCGAAGATGAAATCGTCGGGGGTGAGGTGATAGCACTGACCGACAGCGGCCGCTTCCTGGCCGATGGATAAGTGCGCCGGCCCACGATGGTCGTAGCGTATGCCGGCGTAGTTCCCTTCTTTCTTGATCTTATCCAACATGGTCTCGAACTCGCGGATGATGACCATGTCGCGATAGATGCGCACCAGGTTGGCCGAGCCGTACTGCGCCGCTTCAGCAGCCGGATCGGAGACGTAGGCGTTGAGCGGAATTGGCGGCGCGATCAGCATGCCTGATGCGCGTGCTTCCGCCGGATCAATCAAGATGGATTTGGGCATATCTACGTTGCGAGCAACAATTCGATTTGTTCCAAGTTGTGGGCGAGCGCTTGCAGGAACCTGGCTGCCGGCGTGCCGTCCACGAATTGGTGGTCTACCGTCAATGACAGGCCGAGGTGGGGCACAAAAACGACGTCGCGCGCGCCTTCGGGCATGATCGGCTTCAGGTTGATGCTGCCCGCGCCGAGGATGGCGACCTGCGGTGGGTTCAGGATGGGCGTGAAGCTTTCCACGCCCAGGCTGCCGAGGTTGGTGACCGTAAATGTGCCGCCCGTAAGGGCGTCGGGCGCCAGCTTGCCGGCGGCAGCGTCGGCGGCCAGCGCCTTTGCGGCTTCGGCCAGTTGTCTCAGGCTCAGCGCGTGTGCGTTGCGGATCACCGGCGCCAGCAGTCCGCGCGGTGTGTCCACAGCGAAGCTGAGATGCACGCGGGCATAGTGTCGCAGTTCGCCGCCTTCGAACGTGGCGTTGAGCGCCGGGAACTGGAGCAGCGTGCGTGCCGCAGCGAACATCACTAGGTCGTTGATGGTGACGTTGCGCAAGCCAAGTGATTCATTGCTGGCCTTCAGCTTCTGGCGGTAGGCCAGGAGCGCCCGCGCATCGGCGCTGGTGTGCAGCGTCAACTGGGCGGTGGATTGCAGCGAAGCGTGCATCCGCTCGGCTGTTGCGCGGCGCACGCCGGATATGGGGATGACTTCGTAGTCGCCGGAGGGCGCATTGGGTTCACGCGGCGGGGCCGGATCGCCGATGGGGATCAGGTCCTGCTTGGTGATGCGCCCGCCAGGGCCGCTGCCTTGCTCGGGCGCGACATAGCCGCCGCGCTCGACCATTGCGCGCGCCACCGGCGTCATGCGCTTACCCTCGCGTTGTCCTTCGATCTGCGCGCGCACATCGCGCTCGATGATGCGTCCGCCAGGCCCACTGCCGACGATCTCCGATAGATCTATGCCGTGCTCTTGCGCCAGCTTCAGCGCGCGTGGGGAGATTGCCGGAGTTGCCGGCGGTTCACTGGCGCGCGCTTCCGGCGTGGGCGTCGCCGCCTCGCCGATAAGCGCGATCGGCGTTTGCACCGGCACATCGTCGCCCACGTTCACCAGATGTTGAAGCAGTATGCCGCTGGCCGTGCTCGGCACGTCCAGCGTGCTCTTGTCCGTCTCGACGGTGCAGATCGGCTCGCCGGCTTCGACGCGGTCGCCGGGTTGCTTGAGCCATGCGACGATGATGGAACTTTCGACCGAATTGCCCAGCTTGGGCAGTACCACCTGCGTTGTCATGTCCTTCTGTGGCCGGGGTGGACGAAGGCATTGCCTTCGTCCACCCGATTCACTTCATACTGCGTGTTTTTGGATTGCCTCTTACTGCATTGCGATGAGCACCTTCATCGCCTGGCCGCTGCGCATGAGCGCGACGCCGCGCTCCAGCGCATCGAGCGGCAGCCGATGCGTGATCAATCGGCGCGGCGCAATCCGTCCGCTTTCCAACAGCGCGATCGTTTGCGCGAATGGATGTAGCCCAACGAACGCACCGATCACGTTGAGGTCGTAGCGCGTGATGGTGTATTGATTCACCGGTGGGTTGTCGTGCGGTCGAAGTCCGAACAAGATGATGTTGCCGCCGCGCCTGGCCAACGTGATGGCGCTGTTGATCTGATTGCCCACGGCGTCCACCACCAGGTCACACCCGATGCCGGTCAGGTCCATCACTGCTTGCTTCAAGTCCTGCTGTTGTGAGTGGATCGGTGTGACCCCCAGTGTCTCCTCGACAAAGTCGAGCCGATACGGCACGATATCCGACACGATGACCTGGCCTGCGCCGTGCAACCAGGCCAGCATGGCGAACAGCGCGCCCATCGGGCCTGCGCCAATGATGCACACGTTATCACCCGGCCGGATCGGCGCACGCACCAGCGCGCCAACGACGCACGACAGCGGTTCGAACAACGCTGCGTCCTCCGGCGCCATGTGATCGCTAATTTTATAGAGCGCGCGTTCCGGGACGAGCGCGTAGGGTGCGAACGTGCCGTCGCGCGTGGTGCCGATGGTTTGGTAGTCGGTACACTGGTTATCCAACCCGCGCCGGCAATACGCGCATTTGCCGCAGGTCAGCCGCGGCGCGATCACGACGTGGTCACCCGGTGCGACCGACTTGACCGCTCGGCCCGTTGCGATGACATCGCCGACGCCCTCATGGCCGATGACAATGCCGGGCTTTGCTTTGTGCGCCGGCGGCGTGGCCAGGATGTTTAGGTCGGTGCCGCAGATGCCGCTGGCGTGGATCTTCAGCAGCACATCATCGTCATGGGCGATATGCGGAATGGGACGATCTTCGTAGCGCAGCTTGCCTTCGCCAAGGAAGATGGGTACGCGCATCATAGCGGTATACGATAGCAGCTCATCTGCGCGTTTTTCACGTCAGGCGACCTTCACCCACTCCGATAAAGCCGCCGATCGGTACACAGCTTCGATCGTCCGTTGCACGCGCAAGCCGTCGTCCAGCCCAGGCGACGGCTCGCGCTCCTCCCAGATGGCTTTGAGGAACTGGTACTGGCACTCGGCGTGCGTGCGCGGCGCGCCTACTGGCGCAGTCCAGTCCGGTGCGAGCTGGCCGGCGTAGCGCCCGACTGTCTCGATCCGCACGAAGCCCTTGTGCGCGCTGCGCGTGTCGTACACGTAGAGCCAGTTCGGCTCTTCGAGCGTGAAGCGCAGCGCACCCTGGTCGCCGCGCACCTCGAACCAAATGTCGTTGGTTGCGCCGGTCGCCACGCGGGACATCTCCCACGTGCCCAGTGCATCGCCGGCGGCACGCAACTGGACGAAGGCCATATCCTCGACGTCCACCTCTTCCATCTCGCTGCTGCCCCTAGCCTTGGGGCGCTGCTTGTGCGGCGTGCCGGTCATGGCGTGCAATTCGGCGATGTCGCCGATCAGGAAGTGGGTGAGGTCAACTAGATGCGCACCGCTGTCAATGACGATGCCGCCGCCAGCCTGTGCCTTGCGCAAACGCCATGCCATTGGTCGCTGCGGATCAACGTAGCTGGCGCGGAAGTAGCGCCCGTGAAAGCTGAAGATGCGCCCGATGAGGCCCTCGTTCATCAGGCGTTTGGCGTGCAGCACGCAGGGGAAGAAGCGGAAGTTGAACGTCAGGCCGAGCCGGACACCCGCGGCGCATACGGCGGCAGCGATGTGCTCGGCTTCGTCCAGCGTCCGTGCCAGCGGCTTCTCGCAGTATACGTGCTTGCCGGCCTGGGCGGCGGCGATTGCGATTTCTGCATGTGCGTCGTGAGGCGTGCACACGTCCACCACGTGGACGTCGTCGCGGTCGAGCAACCGCCGGTAGTCGGTCACGGCGAGGTCGCAGCCGATCTCGGCGGCGGCGGCCTGCGCGGTCTCCTCACGCGTCGTTGCTACGCCGACGATCCGGATTGCGCCACCAGGCAGGCCATAGTGAAAGCCGATGTCGCGATAAGCCATCGCATGCGCGCGGCCCATCGCGCCGTAGCCGATGAGAGCGATGCCGGTCATTGGGTAGGGATTAGAGATTGATGATTCGCCGTCGCCTTTCTCAAATTTAGATTCCCATCGCGGCGCGGAGGCGTTGGACGGCTGCGGTGATCTCGCCGGTGCCGGGTTTGAGTTTGCCGTTCGGTCCTTTCAACAGCGGTGAGGAAAACTCGCCCACCGTCATGCCGGCGCGGATGAACTCGGCCACGTTGCTCGTGTTCAACCCGCCATCTTCCATGATGTCCACGCAGTCGGCGCGGCCGGCAGCTTCGACCATCTCGCGCATGCGCCGGACGTTCGTGACCATGATTGGATCCATCACATGCGGGCTTTGCGCGCCCTTGAGCGGCTTCCAGAACGGCGCGCGGCACTCATACTCGATGATGTCCACCCAGCTTACGTACTGCTCGAACGCGACGATCGGCGTGCCTTGCCACGCCCATACGCCGATCTTCAGGCCGAGGTCGCGGATGTAGGTCAGGTGTTGTGCGGTCATTTCGCCCGTGGTCTCCAACGGCAGTGTGATGAGGTTCACGCCGATGTCGGCCAGTTGCCTGTAGAGATCCACTGTCGGGCGATACATCTGCAACTGCACTTCGATTTCCAGGTCGGTGTGTGCGCGCACGGCTTCGATGATGTCAATCCCGCCGCGCGGCGCGGCAAAGTCCATGTATTTGCCGTCGCGCATCTCGATGTGAATCCAATCTACCCCGGCGGCAGTCAGCTCTTCCACCTGTGCGCCCAGCACGCCGTAGTCCGCCCAGAACAATCCGGCAGCGATCTTGCATCGCCCAGTTGGCTTTCCGATTGTGTCTTTCATGATAGATGATTGATGATTGATGATTGGTCATTGGTAATTGTTAGATGATGACAATGGTCACTTTACCATTCACCTGCGCTATCCACTATTGTTTACTGCGACTTTTGACTTCACCAGTCTCCATTCTCGACTTTTGATTCCCTCATCGCTTGCCACGCGCATCCCAGAATCGCGCTGTCCTCATGCAGCGCCGTGGCGACGATGCGCACACGCGACGCGACCGAGCGAAAGGCATACTTCCACACGGCACGCCGCGCCGGCTCCAGCAGCCAATCGCCTGCCCGCGATACGCTGCCGCCGATCACAAACGAGTCCACATCCATCATCATCGCTGTGGTTGCGATGGCTGCGCCGAGCGCATCGCCGGCGTCTTCGAGCACTTGCAGCGCAGTAGTGTCGCCACCGGCTGCTTGCCGGGTGATCTCCTCGCCGGCGAGGCGCTGGCCGGTCAGACGCGCGTAGTGCGCTTCGATGGCCGGACCGCCGGCAAACGCTTCGACGCAACCGGGAATGCCGGATGAGCCAGGTGGCCCATTGCGTTCAATCGTGATGTGGCCGATTTCGCCGGCGGCGTTCGTGCGCCCACGATACAACTGCCCATCGAGGATGATGGCTGCGCCAATGCCCGTTCCGACGATCACATAGACCAGATCGCGCACGTTCAGCTCGCGACCCTTGCCGAAGTGAAATTCGCCCAGCGCTGCGGCTTTGGCATCGTGCTCCAGCGTCACCGGCAGTCGCAGCTCCTTGGCCAGCATGTCCCGGAAGGGTACATCGCGCCAGCCCAGATTGGGTGGGTCGAGGATCATGCCGGCTGCGTGATCCACCGGTCCGGGCGTGCACACGCCACATGCAGTGATCTGAGCGTGCGGAAGCGCAATCCGCCACGCTTCGAGAACGGCGGCGATGCGTGCGGCAACGAGCTGCGGCCCCTGCTGGGCGTGGGTTGGCAGCCGGTGTCGGATGACGATCCGGCCGCCTGGCTCTACCAGGCCCATGGCGATCTTCGTCGCACCCAAATCCACGCCGGCGATCAGTTGCGTCATAGAGATGGCACGGATGTGTAGTCGTGTCGTGTGCGTTCGATTGCACGACGGCGCGAATATTAGGGAAGAGGTAGGGATGTTGTCAAGTCGCGGGTCGAGGCTCGTGCGAGCGCGCCGTGGCCTGGCACTGGCTACTGCCCATACGCCCATGTCGGCGCGTCGGCCCAGGCGTTGTCGCGATCGAAGGCGATCTGGCCAAGCAGGCCGTCGTGGCGGATGCGCCGCAGGGCATCGGCTACGCCGGCGCGCGTTGGTCGGCCATGCGCTCGTGAGTCCAACGCGATGGCGTCGAGCAGCACGTTCGTCGCGTCGTAGGCGACGATGGAACGCGGCCCTGGCAGTGGCCCCAGCGATAGCTCGGTGAACGCCGCAAGCGCTCGTTGCGCGTTGGGCAACTCGGCGACCGGCGGCGCATCGGCAATACACGCGCCGAAAGGCCAGCCCACCGCCGCCCATGATGGATCGAGCGCCGAACACGGCGCGCGGCTCGCGTGGGGATTGCGCCCCGGCGCAACCGGCCCCATCCGAAAGACTAGTGGGTCGCGCGGCAGCGCATCTGCCGGCACGGACGGCGCGAGCATTGGCAGGCCAGCCTGGGTATAGATCGGCAGCGCGGCCAGCGTCGTCGAGAAGACGAGGTGTCCGATCACCGCCATCACCTCTGGATCGAGTGCGACATTGCGGGCAACCCGCGCAGCGGTGGCCGGGTCGCCGTCGTCGTTGTAAGCGACGAACGTGACGCGCACGCCGGCGGCACTATCCGCCGCAGTGCGCTCGCGGAGGGCCAGCCGTATGGCCGGGAAAGCTTCGTAGCCCACCTGGCGCAGGCGACCCTCGAACGGCGCGACCAGCGCGATCTTCACCACCGGCCGCGGCGGAGCACATGCGACTAGCAAGACACACCAGATAAACAGCAGCCGCGTCATTCGTCGTCAGGGTTGCGGGATGTTCAGGTCTTCCAGGCGTGGGCCGCCGATGCCGCGCAACGTCGCTTCTCCGGTCGGTTGCAAATCAGCCAGGCGGTACCACACGATCTGTAGGGTATATGGCTCATTAGGCTGCAGCACATCGTTGGTGGCCACGCACTGGCTGTCGTAGATGAGTGCGTCATCGAGCCACGACCACGTCGGCGCAAGGCCGGCCTGCGGCTGGTTGTCGGCCTGGGCCAGTAAGCGGCCGTCGCTGCCGAAAGCGCGCAGCGAGACCTGTAGCGCGTCGGCGCGGTTGACGTTCAATCGCGCCCACTGCCATATCGGCCTGAAGCATACCTCTTGCGCCGAGGCGAAGAACCAATCCACGTCGCGCAACGCGATGCCGTTATCGAAGGTCACACTTAGCCTTGATGATGCAGCCGACGGACGCGCTACATGCGCAATGCGCGGTCCAAGCAGTGTGATCGCCGGCGCTGGTTTGCCGGCGATCATCGTTTGCAGCCGCGTTCCGTCCGCGGCCAGCGGCATCAGCGGCGCATTGGCAGGGTCGGCCGCGGAGAGCTTGAGCAACAGCGGGCCGGGCAGCGCGTCGGTCAGGACGATATGTCGGCTGATGCGCGGGTCGCCGGGTGTCTGCGAGCGCGCGTGCCGGAAGAGTTGGGCGAATTCGCCGCCCATCGGCAACTCCTGCGTGATCGTGATCTGCGCCGGCGCGCGGTTGTCGCGCCAATGCAGCGTGAGGGTGAAAGGATCTCCGGCGCGCAAAGCCTGTGGTTCGATAGATGCAGCAACCAATTCGTAGGTTGCGCCCCTTCCGACGAACTGCACCGGGTCACGGTGAGGAAACGGGCGGTGGTCAAAGTCGAGCGTCTGCATCGGGGGTGGCTCGGCCGGCGCGGAGGCCGATCGCGCAATTGTCGCAGTCGCGATCAAGCCGCCGACGAGTGCTAGACCTGTGAGCGTCGCCGCGCGTCGGACGGCAGGCGAAGCGCGCGCGAGGGTCGCGCCGAGCAGAATGACGAGGGCGATCACTGCGCCCAGTGATACCCATTCGCCGGCGCGCGTTAGCGTCGTGCCTTCCCAACGCAGTTCGACGCGATGGGCGCCGGCCGGCACGGCGAGGGCCAGCCAGCCCGAACCCGAATATGGCCAGGCGTTCACCGGCGCGCCATCCAGCCAGGCGCGCCAACCGGGCTGGTGCAGCATCGGCAGGGCAATCGTCAGCGCGCGTTGCGCGGTGATCTGCCAGACTTGCTGCGCCGGCGAAGCAAACAGCAGCATCGAGGACATGGCATCCGGCGCGGCGTCGTCCTGGGCGATCAGCGCTGCGCGCGGCAGGCCCAATATGCCCGGGCCGGTGCGCGGGGTGGGGCGCGCTGTCGCCGGCAGATACTCATGGCGGATGGTCGTGCCGATGTTGCCGGTGTACCACTCGTAGAGCTGAATCGTGTCGGGCTTCACGTCCTCGGCGTACACGTTCAGGCGTGTGTTGGGCAAGTGCACAAGGGATGCCCAGGCGAGGGCAACGATTGCCAACACCGACGCGGCAAACGCCGGCAGGCGCCTGATCGCTGGCAAACCGAAGCCGCCGATGAGCAGTGTCCCAAAGGCGGCCTGCACTGATAGGAACCGCCAGGGGAATTGCGCTAGCGGCAGCAGTGGGGCGCGCTCCCAGATAAAGGCCGAGAACGGCGTAATCATGAACGTAGCGAGCGCAAAGAGCGCGCCGGCGAGCGCGAGCGCGAAGTGTGGATGGCCGGCGCGCCGGTTGTGCCACCACCAGGCGATGCTGCCGGCGGCGATCAGGATGGTCTGCATCGCGCCCATTGCGAATACGTTCAGGTTCTCTCCCACGGTGTAATCGAAGGCGAGCGACGGTTGAACCAGGTTCTCGGCGCGGAAGTGGTTGGCAAAGTTGAAGTAGCCGGTAGTTTGGTCGCCCAGTTGCACGCTCGCTGCTTCTCCAAGCGCCGGTAGCCAGAACCATGCGCTCATCGCCAGCGCGAGCATGGCGGCGCCGGTCAACCATGCCGTGCTTCGTAGGAATGCGCCAATGGCGTTAGGCGTCCCTCGCGCGTGGTGCGTCGCCATCGCCAGAGCATAGAGAACGGCGAAGGGCGCGAAGATCAACGCCGATACGTTGTGTGTGACCACAAGCGCAGCCGACGCCAGCGACAGGCCGATGAATGCCGGCAGCGCCGTGCCGCCGACAGCATCGTGACAGGTGTGATGGATCAACCGACCGGCGCTCCACAAGATCAGCGGATACCAAACGAACGCCCAGAACTCGGAGAGTGAATCGCCGCGCACGTAGACGTTGACCAGGTGAAAGGGGGCCAGGGCGTAGGCGGCGCCGGCCAATATCGCGCCCCAGGAAGCGATGGGGAGGCTTTGCGCATCGCGCGCGTTGTATGCTGCGCCTTGCGTCTGGATGAAAATACCCGACTTTTGCCGCTTGCTCCCACGTTGCAGGTCATTGGCGAGCAGCGCGATCGCGCCGGCAGCCGCAAACATGCCGAGGGTCTGCGTTAGCTTGATCGCCGAGAGCAAGTCCATGCCGAGGACGTTCAATCCGGCGGCGAGGTAGTAAGGCAGGGCGGCATAGAAATTGAAGAAGGGATAACCCAGGCCGAAGGCAGCGTTGCTCATCCAGCGCGCCGGGAACACTCCGGCGCGCAGGTTCTCCGCCAACTCATAGGTGCGAATGAGCAGGAAGGGACTATCGCCGCCTGCGCGGGTGTTGATGATGCCCGGGCCGAGCCACAGGTTTGCCGACGCCAGAGCGCAGATCAGCGCCAGCGCGGCGAGCGGAAGGAAGCGTTGCATCCGTGATCGTTCACAGACGGCGGCGCCTCAGGATGGTTGAGGCGATGAAGCCTACCGCGCCGATCAATAGAAGCGCTCCGCCGCCCAGCGAAAGCAAGCCCACCGTGAGGTTGCTGTTCAGAGCGACCAACGGCGGCCGCGGCGTCGGGGTAGGGCTGACGTCCTCGAAGCCGTCGCTGATGCGGCGCAAGCCGAGTGAGAAATAGGATCGCGCGCCATTGACTCGAAGCGTATCGTTTAGCGGCGTAGTCGGCACGTAGATGTCCAGCGGCGTGCCGGCGACCGTGTAGGCCTGGTTAGGCAGGTTCTCGAAGCAGTGCGGCTCGTCCACGCCGTTGGTGGTGTAGGTGCCGATGACGTTGCCGCCGGTGGTGAGGACGAACTGGATGTTGGGCACCAGGTCTTCGAGTTCGTCGCGCTTGCCGTCGCCGTCGTCATCGAAGAATGCCTGGACGCATGCCTGACCCACCGTCGGGGTCGCCGATGCCGACGGCGACGATGCGTTAGCCTCGCCTAACGCTTGGCCGGCAGCTGTCTCGGGCGGCGGCGCCGTCGAGCCAGCCGCCACTTCTGCCGTCGTCCCCGGCTTGATAATCAGCGCTTGGCCGATCTGTAGCGCCTCGGGTCTGACGTTTGGGTTGTTCTTCAGCAGTTCGGCCAGCGGCACGTTCTGGTCGAGCGCAATGCCAAGCAGCGTATCGCCAGCTTTGACGGTATAGGTGACGGGCGGGATGGTGACCGGCGCAGCGGGCTGCGCTGTAGCCGCAGGTATTGCTGCAACTTCGGGCGCGGCAGTAGGCGTGGCCGTTGCGGAGGGCAGATCGGGCGTCACCGTTGGCGGTGGGGCGATGTATTCGAGCACTGCATCGTCCCAGAACACCTCGTTGTGCCGCACGTTGTCGCGCATCGTCGTATAGGTGTAGAGGATGACGGTGGGCGACCGCGCCTCGACTTCGATGGTGAACGGGATGAATTCGTCCTTGGCTTCTTGCTCGGGCGACCAGATCACCTGGCCGTTGAGAGGGCTAGGCCGACCGTTGTCGCCGCCTAGCGGATCCACGCCCACCTTCACGCGAATCTCGCGCGATGGGCGCGCCGAGATCGGGCTTTCATCGTTGGTGGACCATACCTGTCCCCAGATGGTGAAGCGCAGCCGCGCGCCCACCTGCACGTCGTTCACGACGCGATAGATGCCGCCGGTGAAGGTGGCGTTGTCGGCCCACAGGCGTTGCGCAGCCGTGCCGCTGCGCACGCGCGCCGTCGTGCGATCGGCCTGCGGTTGGAAGTTTACGCCGGGCAGATCGTTTTCGTTGCGCGGGATGAACCACACGCCCCAGCCGACCGGCACGTTGCATACGCCCTGCTTGCAGCTCGGATCGCTTTGAAAGGCCCCTTCGAATCCCTCGGCAAGAATGGGTTGGCCGGTCTGACCATGGACGGATGTGATGCCGAGGGAGAAAATCGCCAGCGCGACGGATGCGCGCGCTGCAACTTTTCGTATGCTCATGTGCTTTTATCGCGGAACAGGAATGATAACCGAATCCGCTGTCGGTTTGCCTTGCACGTCGAGCACGTCGAGCCTGCGATTGTCTGCGCGGTGGTAGACGCCGATGCTGACTACGTCGCCCGGTTGTACTCCGCCCGGCACAACGAGCACATGTTCGTCCACAATGCGATCGCTGATGCGCCAGACCGGCATGGGCAGATAGCCTTGTGCCGGGCTGCTATCGGCCTGCGCCAGCGGTTGTGGCCGGCCGTCGCGCAGCCAGTGCACGAAGATCGCGTAGTCTTCGCCGATGGGGTTTGCCGCACTCCAGGTCAACGTCACTGTGTATGAGTTGGCCGGCTGCACCCCGCCTCGAATTGTCGCCGACTCCAGCGTGATGCCTTCCTCGAAACGCGCCAGCGCTCGGCTTCCTTCAACCTGGCCGGTCGGTGTGAGGGCGGCGTGCACGCCGATGAACGCGCGCCGTGGTGACGGGTCTCGGTCGCCTTGCGCCAGTGGCCCCTCGATCGCGCTGAGCGTCGCCGGTGCCGGCAGGGTCGTCCGCAGATGGCTCCAGTCGTGGTTTGGATCTACGATCAGCAGCACCGGCAATTGTGGGTTGCGTTCGGCAAGCCATTCGCCGCTGCCTGTGCCCAACACAGTCCTCCAACGCCCTCCGGCGAGGAATTCCAGCGACGGATTGTCGTTGGCCAGGCGATCTTCGAGCCAGATGTTCGTGGGTGGCAGGGCGAGGCTGTTACCAGTGGCATAGGCGTTGATCAGCCGTGCGAGCTGCACGTTGTGATCCTCCAGCCAGTAGCGCGTGAGGTCGCGATGGACGTAGTCGTTGAAGTAGTCGTTCACCGTGCCGATGGCGCTCAGGGCAAGCAGCAATGCCGCGACGAACGCTGGCGGGCTGATCGAACGCCTCAGGAACGCGGTCAGGCCGGCCAGCACGCCGCGCCGTGATAGCCACGCCAGCACGGCTTCCATCCCGACTGCGGCGATGATGCATGCCGCCGGTAGGGCGCCGATGGCGCGAAGGAAGTGCGGCGCGTCTTCGGCCAGGATGGTCGGGATGAGCATCACCACCAGCCAGAGCAGGACGAATTGTGGCGCGACGTTGGTCTCGACGCCCAAAATCTCTGCGCCGAAGCGCGATTGCCAGCTTCGTAACCAGCGCCAGCCGCACACGGCCAGCCCGAGCACGAACGCCGGCGCCAGCCAGCCATCGAACACCGGCCGCAGCGAGAGGTTGTGTCGCCAGATGCGATCACCTTGAAAGGTAAACATCCCGGCAGCCTTGCCGATGTTGGCGATCAGCATGCCGACGAGATCGCCGCCGTTGATGTCGGGGTTGAAGATGGAAACCTGGCTGGCGCGGCCGAAATACAGGTCGGTGTGGCGGGTGAGCCAGAACAGCAACGGTGCGACTACGACCAACCCGGCAGCGACGAAGGCGATCGCCGATGCACGTCGGCGGTGTCTGGCGGCCTCGTCATGGTGTGTGAACAACTCGCGCCTAAGGCCCACCCATAAGCTGAGGCCATACAGCGCGACTAGGGGCAGTACGAGCTGCGCTGAGGTGTAAGTGTAGAAGGTCAGCCCGAAGGTTGCGCCGGCCAGCGTCGCATACAGGATGCGCAGGCGCAAGGCGTTTGTGCGCAGGCCGGCGAAGATGAACGCCATCATCGCGCACAATACGAGCGGTAGGGTAATGGCGCGGAAAGCCACTCGGCTGATGGTCAGATGCCAGAAGGTAATGGCGAGGATTGCAGCGCTCAGCGCGCCGATGCGCGGCGAGAACATGTTGCGCGCGGCAAAGTAGATCGCAACGATGGTCAGCGTCCCTACGCACGCCGAGGCGGCGCGCAGTGCTTCGGGCGTGCGCCCGAAGAGCGCGATGCCAGCAGCCAGCACATACATGAACAGGCCTTCGCGACCGTTGTTTGCAGCGAAGTAGATCGAGAAGTCACCCTTCAGCACGCGCAGCGCGTCTAAGCCGTAATAGCCCTCGTCGCGATAGAGGCCGGGCGGCAGCGCGCCGATGCGATAGAAGCGCAGCGCTGCCCCAATGGCGACGATCAGGATGAGCGGCAACAGGCCGGCTAGCCAACGGCGACGCATGGGTAGGAGGAACAAGTGGCGCGATTGTAGCTGACAGTCCTCTGATTCCTGGCCGCTCAATCTATCGCGGGATGTATATTTCCTTCTTTGATGGGTAGGGATGGACGTGATATGGATTTGAAAATTTCCGACGAAATACGCCAGGCACAGCGCGCGTTCTCATTTGTGGGCGGTCAGCATCGCAATGTTGGCGTCTTGTGCCTGCATGGATTCACCGGGTCGCCGGCGGAGATGCGCCCGTTGGGCGAGCACCTGGCCGAGCAGGGCTTTACGGTCGAAGGGCCGCTGTTACCGAAGCATGGTGGTATGCCGCACGAACTCAGAGGCGCGACGTGGCGTAGTTGGGTGGCTTGCGCGCACGACGCGTTGAACGCGCTTGCGGATCGTTGCCAGCGCGTCTTCATCGCCGGCCTTTCGATGGGTGGACTAATCACATTGCACCTCGCAGCCAGCGAGTGCTACCGCGCGGCCTGTAATGGCAAACCCTCGCCCCTGCGCGGCATCATCGTCATGGCTGCACCGACGACGGTGAACGACTCACGCACCCGGCTCGTCCGCTTCGCTCGCTACTTCGTGCCATATTACTATCCGCTGAAGGGTGCGAATTTCAACGATCCGAACTTCCGGGCCAGTATTCACCAGCGTTTGGGGCTGAACAGCGATGAACTGAACCTTGATGATCCGCGCGTACAAAAGCAGATTGTCCAGAGCGTGCGCATTCCCGTTGGCGCGATTCACGAGCTGCTCGAACTCAACCGGCTGGTGATGCGCGAATTGCCGCGCGTGACCATGCCGGCGCTCTTTATTCAGGGGCGCAAAGACCACGTCATCGCGCTGGACAGCGCCGAGGTCATTGCGTCGCGCGTCGGCTCGAAGGACAAGCGTGTGGTGTGGTGCGAAAAGAGCGGGCATGCGCTGCCGCTGGAACCTGATGCGCCGGAGATGTTTGAGACGATCGCCGCGTTCATCTCTGAACACAGCGCGGAGCGACGATGAATCCGAGGGTCGAGTATCTTCTCAAGGCGATCGTGCTGGCGGCATCTGGGCTGATGTTCTACGCCAAGATCAGTGATGGTACGCTCGCTTTCTACATCAACCAACGCTTCGCGTGGTTGTCGCTCGTGGCCGTCATCATCTACCTGGCATTGGCGATGACGATGGTCTACAAGGCCAGCCAGCATCGCCGCTTCGATCGGCCGCTGGGTGAACTGACCGAATTCGATGTGATTCCGCTGCAGGCGCGCAACCCGCGCCGGCCAAATGCCCATCGCGCGTCGTGGCTGGCGTTGGGGTTGCTCGTCTTGCCGGCTTTGCTCGGCTTCTTCACGCCGGCGCGGCCGCTCGGCGCAAGCGCGATCCAAAGCCGAGGAATTGGTTTGACAGCACCCGACCGCGCCGGGACCGTCACGCAGGCGCAACGCGTCGCAACTGGTCCGAAGAACATCCTCGACTGGTTGCGCGAATTCTCGCGCACTGCCGATCTGAGTGTCCTCGAGGGCAAAGAAGCGGATGTGATCGGCTTCGTCTACAAGGATCCACGCGCCAAGCAGGATGAGTTCTGGGTTTCGCGCTTCGCCGTCAGTTGTTGCGTGGCCGATGCGACGGCGCTGGGCTTGCTGGTGCGAACCACAGATGCTGAGATGCTGAAAGCGGATAGCTGGGTGCGTGTGGTCGGCAAGTTCACGGTGGGTGAATTTGCCGGCGAGCGCATCCCGGTCATCGTCGCCGAGCGTGTGGAGCCCACGCAACAGCCTGCGCAACCCTATCTTTACCCCTGATTTAGCCTGGTGGCTCACGCAAGCAGCGACCGGCGACCTGGCGACTTGACCCTTGCCGGCTTGGCGACTTCAGACCGTTGTACTCGCTGCGGGTTCAAGTCGCGCTAAGAGCGTATCCGGAAGCGCCATCGGGCAGGCGAAGGCATTGCCTCCCGCCCGCTAGCAAACAGTATTGTTCAGGCCGTTATTTGTGCGCCCATCGCTATAATCCCGATGGATGAAACGGCGCAGTCGTTATGAACTGCCGTCCCAGGCCCACCACCCATCGCCGACGTTGCCACCTCGCAGGTTCCGGCGCTCTGCCCCTGGATTGTCGCGTTATCTGGCCCACTTCTTCGTCCTCGCCATCCTGGTGGGCGCAGGCTTGCTGGCCAGCGCGCGGCTGATCGTCCCGGCCGATTCGGAGCAGGTGAGTTCCCGTTCGCCCTTCTCCCTGCCCGGCGTGCAGGAGATCAACCGGAGTATCCGTGCGACTATGGAACCGGCCATCGTCGGCGGGTTGCCGGAGGCGAATCCCGACCTTATCCAGCGCGACTTCGTGCTGCCCGGCAGCGATTCGAGCGCGCTGGCCGGCTCGGCGAGCAAACGGCCGCGCCAACTCAACACCTATTCGGTGGTGGCGGGCGATACCCTCTTCGGCATCGCGCTCAAGTTCGGCCTGACGCCGGAGACCATTTTGTGGTCGAACTACAAGACTCTGAAAGATAACCCCGACTTGCTCAGCATCGGCCAGCAGCTCATCATCCCACCGGAAAACGGGTTGATCGTGGACGTCGAGGAGGGCGACACGATTGACGGTTTAGCGCGTCGCTTTCGCGTGCCGCCGGAGCGCATCGTGAGCGAGCCGATCAACGGCCTGCGCGACATCAACCAGCCACTGCGCATCGGCCAGATCATCTACGTGCCGGGTGGCGAGCGCGAGACGGTGATCTGGCAAGTGCCGAAACCGGTCGAGGTGAGGCGTACGGCGGCCGGCGTGCGCGTCTATCGTGTGGGCGTGTGCGGCGAAGTCGCCATCCCGCCGTTGGGCACGGGGTCGTTCGTGTGGCCGGCCAACCGGCGCTATTTGTCGGGCTATAACTTCAGCAACGTACATCCGGGCCTGGACATCGCGGGCCGCCTGGGTGAGCCGATCTATGCTTCGGATGCCGGCACGGTGATCTACGCTGGCTACTCGTTGAATGCGGCCGGCCGGCCGGTGGGCTACGGCCAGTACGTCGTGCTCGATCACGGCAATGGCTATCAAACCCTCTACGCTCACGCCAGCCAGCTCTATGTGCGGTGCGGCCAGCAGGTGCAACGCGGCGCAGTGATTGCGGCGATCGGATCGGTTGGCCGCTCGACCGGCCCGCATCTGCACTACGAGATTCGCTACGGCAGCCGCGCAGTCAATCCGTGGTCTCTGTTGCCGTGACGGTAGAATAATAGCCTTTCGTGTCACCCTCCGGGCAGCGCATGCGCCGAGTCATCGGCACCGGCGTTTCGGAGGGTGATTCGTGCATCGTGCATCATGGACTCGGAACGGAATAATGAAGTTGCCGGGCGCCAATGGTTCATCGCGCATACGCAGCGCTTAGCGCGGCTGGCGCGCGAGCGCGCGACCAGAACGATGTCGGCCTCGCAGGCGCTGTTGCGTTCGGAAGATGCGCGCTGGCGTGCCCTCGTTGTCGTTGGACGTTTCACGGCACATAGCGCGATCGTCTGCGTGCTGGTCTTGGCCGTGATCCTGGCTGGCCTGGGTGCAGGAGCCGCCGGCAGGAGCGGCGCAGTGGCGATCGCTGTGCCCACGCCGTCCGGCGCGACTCAGGGCGGTGGCCGTTCGCCAACCATCCTCACCGGAGGCGGCATTCTTGCTGTGCCTGGTGGACCGTTCAGCCCATTCCCGGCCGTCGGCGCGGCGAATCAGGATTCGTCGCTCATCGTGCGTGACCTGGTGTTCGTAGCAGCCAAGCCGGCCGAGTCGCGGACCGGCATCATCACCTACACTGTCAAGCCTGGTGACAACGTCGAGACCATCGCTCAGCGCTTCGGCCTGCTGCCTACCACGATTGTGTGGTCGAACCGAGAGATCGAGGATAACCCTGACGTGTTGCGGGTTGGCCAGGTGCTCAACATCTTGCCGGTGGACGGCATTTTGTACACGGTCGAGGCCAACGACACCCTCTCGAGCATTGCGGAGCGATTCAAGGCCAAAGTGGACGATATCCTGAATTCGCCGTTAAACAGTTTGGCAAATGGCGCGAATCTGCTGCCCGGCATGCGGATCGTTGTGCCCGGCGGTGTCAAGCCGTTTGTCCCGCGTGTCGTCCAGGTTGATGTCAGGCGCGCGCCGGCCAGCGGCTCCGGCTATACCGGACCTGCCCCTCGCTTTACTGCCGGAGGAGCGTTCGCCTGGCCAACGCGCGGCTACATCTCTCAGGGCTTCCGCTATTATCACCGTGCCATTGATATCGCCAACGCCATCGGCATACCTATCTATGCATCCGACGGTGGCTATGTGACCTACGCCGGCTGGAGCAACGTCGGCTATGGTTACATGGTGCAGATAGACCACGGTAACGGCTTCTCCACACTCTACGCACACCTGAGCCAGTGGTATGTGGACCCCGGCCAGGCGGTCTCGCGCGGGCAAATCATCGGCGCGATGGGCAGCACCGGCAATTCGACCGGTCCACACCTGCACTTCGAGATTCGCTACGGCAGCGTGCCGCAAAATCCGCTCGTCTATTTGCCGTAGTTGGTGGTGCTGAATCGCACAGATGCAGCCACGGATGCGCTGGGCTTTTATCTTCCGTTACAATTCGGCCTCATACCCAAGCTGGTACCGGTAATTGCACAGGCCTATGACAACCGACTCCGTAAAGCTCCCTCGCATCATCGCCGCGATCCATCTGTTGCCGTCCCGGGAATCCTTTCGCCCCGACTTTCAACCCTTGCAGAAGATCATTGACCATGCGCTGATCCACGCCCAGATTGCCTACGAAGGCGGGGTGCGTGCGTTCTATTTCCAAGATGTGAATGACACGCCGGTCGGTCCGCATGTGGCCGAACACACCGTGTCGCACATGACGACAGTTGGTCAGGAACTTCGTCGCGCCTTCCCCGACGTGGCGTTGGGCGTATGTCTGATGCAGAACAGCGGCAAGGAATCCATCGAGATCGCGCATGCCATCGGCGCGCAGTTCGTGCGCATCAAGGTCTACGTCGGCGCGATGTTGAAGGCTGAGGGGATCGTGCAGGGCGTGGCTTACGAAGCCATCAAGACGCGCCATCACCTGAATGCACACTACATTAAGATCCTAGCCGATGTATATGATCGGTTGGGCGAGCCTCTGGCGCCCATTCCGCTGCCGGATATGTGCCGTCAAGCTGTCGAGTTCGGTCGCGCCGACGGCCTTATTCTGACCGGTCGGACGCCCGAACAATCCATTCGCATGTTCGACGAGGTGAAACCCCTCAAACTGCCCGTTCCGCTCATCCTGGGCGGTGGCGCTTCGGCGCAAGCGATGAAGTTCTTCATCAACCGGGCCGACCATTTCATCGTGCACGCTGCGTTCATTCGCCGTGGCCTGCCGTCCCGCAACGGCGTGCCGGTCGAGTGGGATGTCGAGAAGGTGCGGGAATTGGTTGCTCTGGCGAAGTGAACTGAGCGCCAAGGAGCGAGAGCCGCGATTGGGCGTCAAGGCGCAAGAATCGCAGGATGACCAGCGTGCTTGCCCTTCGTCATTCGATTCCGGGTTCTCGTGAATTGCTGTGTTGTGGGGGACTGCGCACCGATTACATCATCACTGCCCGCGGCGAAGCACGGCTGATGGAGATGGGCGGCAACGCGCTCTACGCCGCTGCCGGCGCGCGGGTGTGGCTGGAACGCGTCGCCATCCTTGCTCGCGTTGGTGAGAGCTACCCACCTAGCTGGCTGGATGACCTGCGCGGCTACGGCTTCGATGTGCGCGGCATTCGCCGGGTGCCTGGCCCCCAGGATCATCGCACGTTTTACGCCTACCTCGACGAGAACACGCGCGTGGATACCGAGCCATCCAGGCACTTCGCCCGCCTGGGCTTGGCGTTGCCCGCTGCGCTGCGCGACTACGTGCATTCCACGCTCGGCCAGGACGATCCCCATCGCTACGAACCGCTCGCTTTTACTCCCGAAGACCTTGAGCTGTACTTCTCGGCGCGCAATCCAGCCTCCGCCTCCCCACTTCCAACTCCCGATCCTCCCAAACCGCCAGAGGTCGGGGGTGGCAAGTCGGAAGTTGGCCTGCATATCGCCCCCAGCAGCATTCGCACGCAACGGTATCTGCCCGAGGTGGCGCGACGCCATGGCGTGCGCGTCGTCAGCGCCGATCCAGGTGAACGCGCGATGCAACCTGCACTGATGCCGTATGTGGAAGAGATGTTGGCGCAGGTGGACATCTTTCTACCGAGCGACCAGGAAGCCGAAAGCCTGTTTCGTGACGAACCGGCGAAGGTGGATGTCCGGCAATGCGCCGAATGGTTCGCCGACCACGGGCCGCGCGTGGTGGTGCTTAAGCTTGGCGCGGACGGTGCGCTGGTGCACGAGCGCGGCAGCAGGCGATTTTGGCATGTGCCGGCGCTGCCGGTGCGCGTCGTGGACGTGACCGGTGCAGGTGACGCATTTTGTGGCGGTTTCATGGCCGACTTCATCGCGCATGGCGACCCCATACGTGCGGCCATCACCGGCACAGTGTCGGCTTCGCTTGCCGTCCAAGATTACGGTCCCCTCTCCATCCTTGGTGCAACCGAGGATGAAATAGACCACCGCGCGTCGCTGCTTCGAGCTTATGTGAATGCTGTTTAGTGCAAGTCACCGCCTGTCGCCAGGTTGCTTTGGTTGCAATTCTTGCACGCGTCAGGTTGCTCACGATCCGCTCATTCTTCTGGATCTTCGCCGCAGCCCTTCCGATGCAGAAATCTAACACCAGGCTGCGAGGCTGTCGAGAAAATTCACAGGTTCGTCGCTGACACGTCAGGTGAATATTGTTGCAGGTATACAATTCAGCTGTCGCCGGCCGCTGTCTGCCTCGCCCAGTTCGTCTGCCGAACAACCAGCAAAACTTCGACCGATTCGCTATCCTGACGCGCGTATCCAGGAACTTGCTTGAGCGCAAAGGAGGTTTTATAAGATGCTCAGGAAGATTGACGACAAACTGCATGAGTTCGCGGATCGTGTGTTCGAGACGCTTGGTTACCACCGCTATCCGCCGCCGGTGCGGTTGACTCGCATCGTCATCGTGCGCGTGCCCGAGCACCAGCGACAAGCGCCGACATCGTTCCCGTCGCATGTGCAGCCGAATGCGCTGATCACTCGCCGCCAGTTTTGATGACATTGCAACTTCTGATGGCTTATGCGCGAACAAGTGTGCCGTTCCGGGCGTTTGCAATCGCTTTTACTTGGGATGTGCCAACGCCTGGGATGGTGAAACCGATCCATTTCTCAAAATCCGGCGAAGATTGGGCTGGTGCGAGGGCAGCCTGATCTTTGCATACCTCCTTGTTTCGTCGGTTGGCACAGGCCGGGCGACGTCGTGCCAATCCGTTCCTTCCATATGGATTCCGAGTCTGGGTGAGTAAGACTGACCGTGTGAGCTTCGTCTGTCGAAGCTCGGGTCGTACCCCTCAAATGCCCTTTGCCCTGCTTGCGCTATCATCGGGCGTATGACAGCGCGACAGCGGCCTTCGCATACCCTCGTCTGTGCGGAGCGACTTGCCCCTCAGCTCATCGCATGGCGCCGCGCCATCCACCAACGCCCCGAATTGGGTTTTCATGAGTTCGAGACAGCGCGGCTAATAGCCGGCGAGCTATCAGCGATGGGTATCGAGCCTCGCGCTGGAGTAGGCAAGACCGGTGTCGTCGCCGACATCGCTGCAGACCGCCCCGGCCGGTGGATCGCGTTGCGCGCCGACATGGATGCGCTGCCCATCCATGAGGAGAACAAATGCGACTATCGTTCGCGCACGCCCGGCGTCATGCATGCGTGCGGGCATGATGCGCACACAGCGATGCTCCTCGGCGCAGCAGCGTTGTTCGTCCAGCATCCACCGGCTGGAGGCGGCGTGCGACTCATCTTCCAGCCTTGCGAAGAAGACACCGACGACGAAGGCCTGAGTGGCGCGCAGCGCATGGTCATTGAGGGCGCGATGGATGGCATGAGCGCAGTACTTGCGTTGCACGTCACGCCGCTGCTGCCGGTTGGCAAAGTCGGCTACGATGAGGCGATCTCGGCTAGGGTAGATGACTTCGTCCTCACCTTGCGTGGTCCGGGCGGACACGCCGCAACCCCTAACCTGACCGTGGATACAGTGATGGTGTTAGGCCAGGTGATCGGTGCGCTGTATGCCGGCATACCGCGTGCTGTTGATCCCATGCAGCCGGCGGTGCTGACCATCGGCTCGGTCCATGGCGGCTGCGCCAACAATGTAATCCCTTCGGAGATCCGACTGACCGGTACTCTGCGCGCCCGAAGCGCTGAGGCCCGCTTGTCGGCTATGCGTGCGTGCGGTCGCGCAGTTGCTCTGGCGGAGGCGCTGGGTGCTGAGGTGGAATGGTATTGGGCACAGCCGGCGCACCCACTCTCGCTCAATGAGCATGCAGCGCTCGATGCGCTGATCCGTACTGCGCGCAACCTGCTCGGCCCCGACTGCGTCGCCGATAATCGTGGGCTGGGTTTGGGTGGTGAGGATTTCACCTACTTCGCGCAGAGGGCGCCCGGCGCAATGCTCTACCTCGGTGCGCAAATCGCGGGGCATGGCGAATGGCACACGCCAACGTTCGACATAGATGAGCGGGCGCTGACCATTGGTGCGGCCATTCTGTATGAGTCGGCGAGCTCGTTGATGATGTGATGCGCGCTATCCGTTCGATCTTCAAAGGCCATCGTTGATTCGTTCAAGTTCATCGAATGCAAAGGGGAAGTGCTCTATGACGCAGATGTCTAGCCGGAACGGTGCATTCACACCTGATCGCGCATCACCTGGTCAACCTGCCTTGCTGCCCGTCGCGTTGGCCGCCACCACAGGTGCCTTCTTGGGACTCGGCCTGGCATTGATTGCCTGGTCGCGCAACTACGTCAACCACAACGTGCCGCTAACGGCAGCGCTGGGCGGTGAACTGGTCCGCTTCCGTGGACGGCGGGCGGGGCAGTTGGCGTACTACGCCGCCGGACCGCTCCGCAAGGGCGCGCCGCCGCTGGTCTTTCTACACTCGATCAACGCAGCAGCTTCGTCGTTCGAGATGAAGCCGCTCTACGATCACTATGCACAGTCACGGCGCGTGATTGCGCTCGACTTGCCAGGCTACGGCTTCTCCGACCGGAGCGATCGCACCTATACGCCGGCGCTGTTCCGGGATGCCATCCTCGATTTGATCGAGCAAGAGTTGGGAGGCGCGACCGTGGACGCAGTGGCGTTGTCGCTAGGGAGCGAGTTTCTAGCCCTGGCGGCACAAGCGCGCCCGCTGCTTTTTCGCTCGTTGACCTTTCTCTCTGCGACCGGCTTCAGCCGACGCAGCAGGTCGCTGAGCCCGAACGATTTGCTACTCAGCCTGCTACGCGCGCCGGCCTGGCGTCGCCCAATCTACGACTTGCTTACCTCGCGCCCTGGCTTGCGCTTCTTCCTGCAATCCAGCCAGCGTACCCGGCTCGATCGCTCGCTGGTGGATTACGCCTACGCCACCAGCCACCAACTGCATGCCGAAAATGCACCTTACTACTTCATCGCTTTCCGACTTTTCACCCCGACCATCCTTGAGGTGTATCGCGCGTTGTCGCAGCCATGTTTGGCGATCTTCGGCCAGGATCCTTTTGCCGGCTATGAGTTGGTGGGCGAGTTGTGCGACAAGCCGAACTGGCGCATCCATGCTCTGGCAAGCGCCGGCGCGCTCGTTCACTGGGATGAACCACGCGCCGTCATTGCGCTGTTAGACGCACATCTCGCAGCCAAGTAGTAATAGCCCGGCGTGTTGGCCACCGATGAGGAATGCAACCGTTCAGACCCGCATTGGCTCGCCCACCAGGCGCTCGTTCGGAGTCGCAGCCGAGCGGTTGACCAGCGGCGCATACATCTCCTTGACGTACTGTTTCAGCATGCGGCGGGTGCTGAAGCGTGGCGCGACTGAGGCAATGGATGCTTTCGCTCGTCGTAGCCAGTTGTGTGGGATACCGTCGTCGTCAGTGTCGTAGTAGAGCGGGACGATTTCGTGCTCCAGGGTGTTGAACAGCGACTCGCAATCTATTTGATCTTGTTCTTCCAGGCTGTCATAGGCGCGGTCTTCGCCGATGGACCAACCATTCGTGCCGTCATATGCCTCGCGCCACCAGCCGTCGAGCACGCTGAAGTTGATCGCACCGTTGAGCGCGGCCTTCATGCCGCTCGTGCCGCTGGCTTCGTAGGGCCGGCGCGGCGTGTTCATCCACACGTCCACGCCCTGCACCAGATGACGCGCCACGTTGATGTCGTAGTCCTCGATGAACACCATGCGCCCTGCAGTGTCGGCGTTCTTGATCACCCGATACAGTTCCTGGATCAGCCGCTTGCCGGGCTCGTCGTTGGGGTGCGCTTTTCCGGCGTAGATGATCTGCACGGGCCGCGCCGGGTTGTTGAGGATGCGCAGCAGGCGCGGAATATCGCGCAGGATGAGCGAGGCGCGCTTGTAGGTAGCGAACCGGCGCGCGAAGCCGATGGTCAGCGCGTTTGGGTCAATCATCACGCCGCTGGCGATGGTCTGCACCGGATGTTGGCTGTGTGTGATCCACTTGGCGCGGGCGCGCTCGCGCATGAACTGGGCGAGCTTGCGCTTGAGGTGCTTGCGCACTGCCCATAGCTCATCGTCGGGGATCTCGTAAACGAGCTGCCAGGTGGCCGGGTCGTCCAGACGGGCATACCAGCCAGCGCCGAGGTATTCGTCGAACAACCGGCGCATCCGTCGTGCCAGCCAGGTGGCCGTGTGCACGCCGTTGGTGATGTGTGAGATCGGTGCGGGCTGGTTGGGATACATCCACTGCCACATCGCGCGCGAGACCTCGCCGTGCAGTTCGCTCACACCGTTGGCCTTGGCTGACATGCGCAGCGCCAGCGGCGTCATGCCGAAAGCCCCTTCATCCTCCGCGAGCGCCATGAATTCCTCGCGGGTGAGTCCCAGCTCGTTCCACAGGCCGTTCAGGTGTTGGTCTATCTGCCACCTCGGGAAGCGATCATTGCCGGCGGGCACAGGCGTATGCGTGGTGAACACCGTGCTCTGGCGCACTACCTCCCTGGCTTGCTCAAAGCTCATGCCCTGTTTGACCAGCTCGCGAGCACGTTCGAGTGTGCTGAATGCAGGATGTCCCTCGTTCATGTGCCAGACGGCCGGGTTGATCTTCAGTGCGCGCAGCGCGCGCACGCCACCGATACCAAGCACCATCTCCTGATTGATGCGCGTGTCGGGATCGGGGCTATACAAGCGCTGCGTGAGCACGCGATCTTGAGGCGTGTTCTCCGGCAGGTCGGTGTCTATCAGGTAGAGCGGCACCCGACCTACCTGAGCCTTCCACAGGTTGAAGTACACGCAGCGCCCTGGTAACTCCACGCACAGCACCAGTGGGTCGCCGGCGGCGTCGTGCACCTGGATAATCGGCAACTGGTCGAAATCGAGATGCTCGTAGTCGGCTTCCTGCCAGCCGTCCTCGGTGATCCGCTGACGGAAGTAGCCTTGCAGGTAAAGGAAGCCCACGCCAACCATAGGTATGCCCAGGTCGCTGGCTTCCTTCAGATGGTCGGCAGCCAGGACGCCGAGGCCGCCGGCGTACATCGGCAGTACCTCGGTCAGGCCGAACTCGAACGAGAAGTAAGCTACCGAGCCCTTGCGCGTCGGCCATGCGTTGGCGTAGCTCTGGAACCAGGGTTTGCCGTTGCCGTTGTCGCGACCGCTCATGTAGATGGTGAACTCGGCGACGGCACGGTCGTAAGCGTCCAGCAGGCGCCGATCCTTGATCGCGTCCGAAAGTGCCTTGCGTGGCACGCGATGCAGGAATTTGACCGGGTTGTGATACACATCTTCCCACAACACTGGCTCGATGCGCTGGAAGATGCGTTGCGCTTCGGGATGCCAGGTCCACCACAGGTTGTAAGCGATCTCTCCCAGCTTCTGAATACGTTTCGGCAACAGGCTACAGAGGGATTCGACGACGATCTCTGACACGGATTCCTCCACTTTGATTCTTCATTCCACCACAATCCGCGGATTTGGGACCTGCACGCGCCTGCTTCACCGTAGCGTACGTCACTTCGGGCGCTCATGCTGTAACCCATCGGCGATTTGCGGAAAGTAAACTGGTAAAACTCACAGTCATTATAGTATGTGACCTGCGAAATGAAAGTCGTGTGACTCGCCAGGCTGCACGAGGCGGCGCAAGGTGAAGCTGGATAAAGATCGGCTCGCCGCATATAATGAAGCGGATGCGAGTCGCAATAGCAGCCGATCACGCCGGCTTTCCGCTCAAAACCTCGCTTGTCGAACTCCTCAAACAAGACGGCCACGAGGTGCTTGACCTGGGCGCGTTCAATGCAGAACGATCCGATTATCCAGACTTCGCGCGTGCTGTGGGCGAGGCGCTCCAGCGTGGCTTGGCCGAACGTGGGGTGCTCATCTGTGGCAGTGGCGTCGGCGTCTGCATCGCCGCGAACAAGATGCGCGGGATTCGTGCCTGCGTGTGCCACGACACCTACTCCGCACATCAGGGCGTGGAACACGACGACATGAACGTGATCGTGCTCGGTGCGCGCATCATCGGCATAGAGCTGGCGGCGGAAGTTATACGTGCCTTTTTAGGCGCGCGCTTCAACGGTATCGAGCGCTACGTTGCCCGCCTGAAGAAAGTCGAGCAAATGGAGCGCGAGTCTTGTGCGTGACATTCAAGGGCGCGCGCTTCGCACGGCGCGCCCAGATCTTCTCCGATAAGCTATGACCAGCCAGAATGGAAATCCCAACTTCGAAGTGCGAAAGTGTGGCCAGAGCTTCTGGTACGACAACATTCAGCGCAGCATCATCGCCTCCGGCGAAATGCAGGCGCTGATTGACGACTACGGTGTCCTCGGCCTGACCTCGAACCCGGCCATCTTCGAGAAGGCCATCACCGGTAGCGCCGACTACGATGAGGACATCATCGCCCTGGCGCAGCGCGACGCCAACGCGATCTACGAATCGCTTGCCGTTGCCGACATTCAGTCGGCAGCTGACTTGCTCGAACCCATCTACGAGCAGACCAACGGCCTGGATGGCTACGTCAGCCTGGAGGTGTCGCCGCTGCTGGCGCATGACTACGAAGGCACGGTGAGCGAGGCGCGACGCCTGTTCAGGCTGGTGGGCCGCAAGAACCTGATGGTCAAAGTGCCGGCCACACCGGCGGGCATCCCAGCTATCCAGACGCTGATCGCCGATGGCATCAATATCAACGTTACACTGATCTTCTCGCTCGATGGCTACGAGGCTGTCGCGCGGGCCTACCTGGCCGGCTTGAAAGAGCGCGCAATGAAGGGGCAGTCGCTCAACATTGCCTCGGTCGCCTCCTTCTTCGTCAGCCGGGTGGATACGCTGGTGGACAGGCTGCTCGATGAAAGGATCGCTGCACTCTCTGAGCACGACGCGGCGCAGCGCGAACGGCTACAAGCCTTGAAGGGCAAGGCGGCCATCGCCAACGCCAAGCTGGCCTACGAGATCTTCGAGCGCATCTTCTCCGAGCCGGAGTTCAAAGCGCTGGCCGACCAGGGTGCGCGCGTGCAGCGCGTGTTGTGGGCGAGCACCAGCACGAAGAACCCGACCTACAAGGACACCTACTATGTCGAAGCGCTCATCGGCGAGCACACGGTGAACACGCTACCGCCGGCGACGCTGAAGGCCTTCCGTGACCATGGCGTGGTTGCGCCGACCCTACGCGAAGGGTTGGACGACGCCCGTCGCACGCTCGAGGAACTTGAAGCGGCCGGCATTTCGATGCAGCATGTGTGGCAAAAGCTACAGGACGACGGCGTCAAGTTGTTCGCCGATGCCTTTGAATCGCTGCTGAGGAGCATCGAGGACAAACGCGCGGCGGTCGTAGCACGTGGCGAGGTGTCCGGCGTGGCATCAGCGCTCGGCTATGTCGAGGAGCTGGTGAAGATGAAGGCAGCCTCGCGCGTGTGGCAGCGCGAGGCGTCATTGTGGACGACGGCGCCAGAGCACATCAAGGTCATTAGCAACCGCCTGGGTTGGCTCTCGGTGATCGAGACGATGAAGCCGCGCATGGAGGAACTACACGCCTTCCGTGAGCAGGTTCGGAGCGTAGGCATGACCGACGCTGTGGTGTTGGGCATGGGTGGCAGCTCGCTGGCGCCCGATGTCATGCGCATTACCTTTACCCCTGCCGACGGCGCGGCCGGCTTGCGGACGCACGTGCTGGACACCACCGATCCCACAACGGTGCTGAGTCTAGAGCGCCAGCTCGATTTTAAGAAGACCTTGTTCATCGTTGCCAGCAAGTCGGGCGGCACACTGGAAGTGAACGCTTTCTACAAGTACTTTCGCGCAAAGGTGGACGAGGTGGCTGGTGAAACGGCCGGCCAACACTTCGTCGCCATCACTGATGAAGGCACATCGTTGCAGCGCCTGGCTGCCGAGGAGGGATTCGGCAGAGTGTTCATCAATCCAGCGGACATCGGCGGGCGTTACTCCGCGCTGTCTTATTTCGGACTGGTGCCGGCGGCTTTGCAGGGACTGGATATCGCCAGGTTGCTTGAGCGTGCGGCGCAGATGGCGCATTGGTGCAAGCCGGACAGCGCGACCAACCCCGGCCTGTATCTCGGCGCGCTCATGGGTGGGCTAGCCTTGAATGGGCGCGACAAGGTCACATTTATCCTCTCGCCGGGGATCGAAGCGTTTGGCTACTGGGTCGAGCAACTGATTGCCGAGAGCACGGGCAAGCAGGAGCGGGGTATCGTGCCGGTGGAGGGTGACTTGAGCGCGAATGGTGCGCCAGTGACGCTGCGCGATGCGGCACATGACAAATCAGGCGTCGCTGCGCTCAGCCCTGATCGCCTCTTTGTGTACATGCGGTTGGCTGGTGACGAGACCTACGAGCGCTTCGTCGCCAACCTCGTCAAGGCCCGCCTGCCGGTGCTCACCCTGACGCTGCGTGACGCCTATGACCTGGGTGCCGAGTTCTTCCGCTGGGAATTTGCCACCGCGATCGCCGGCGTGGTGATCGGTGTGAACCCCTTCGACGAGCCGAACGTCACCGAGAGTAAAGTTAACACTAAGCGGCTGCTCGACGAGTTCGAGCAAAGCGGCGCATTCAGCAACGAGTTGACCAGCCGCTCTGCCAACGGCCAGCTCAACAAATTCCTGCGCCAGGCCAAGCCTGGCGATTACATCGCCATCCAGGCCTACTTGCCGTATTCCGACTCGGTAGCCCAACAACTCACGCGGCTGCGCCACCTGATCCGCGAAAAGACCGGCGTGCCGGTCACTGTCGGCTACGGTCCGCGCTTCCTGCACAGCACCGGCCAGTTGCACAAGGGTGGCGCGAACAACGTCGTGGCGCTGCAACTGACCTATGATCCGCAAGAAGATGTGCTCATTGCAGGAGAGCCATTCTCGTTCGGCACGCTCATCCGTGCACAGGCGCTCGGCGATTTCGAATCGCTCAAGGCGCACCAGCGGCGCGTCTTGCGACTGCACCTGGGTACCGATGTAAAAGCGTCGCTGGACAAAGTGATCAAAGTGGTCAGCGGTGGTGTGCGCCGATCGGGTGCGTCAACCAGGCCAGCAAAGGCAACGACATCGCGCACCCGGCCGAAGCGATCTACGGGTGCGAAGCGTGGCGAGTCGCGCGCTTCCGCCGGGCGGCCCTCGCCGGAGAAGCGCGAAGTCAGATCGGCGAAGCGCATCGCATAACATCAATTTCACACAGACGCTTTATCAAAGGGAGACAGAAACATCATGCAAATCGGATTGTTCGGATTGGGGCGGATGGGCGCGAATATGGCGCGGCGCTGGTATCGCGATGGGCACGATGTCATCGTGTGCAATCGCAGCCCCAAACCGGTGGACGAATTGAAAGCCGAGGGTTTGCGCGGGGTCTACACAGTCGAAGAGCTGGTGGCCGCGCTCACGCCGCCGCGCGCGATCTGGATCATGATCCCGGCCGGCCCAACGACCGACGCCATGATCCAACGTTTGCTCGGCCTGCTGGAACCCGGCGATACGATCGTAGATGGTGGCAACTCCAACTGGCGGGACTCAAAGCGACATTACGTCGAGTGCAAAGCTAAGGGCATTCACTTCATGGATCAGGGCACCAGCGGCGGCATCTGGGGTTTGCAAAATGGCTATTGCTTGATGATCGGTGGTGACGAAGTGGTGTTCAAACAACTGGAGCCGGCCTTCAGGTCGCTCGCGCCCGATGGCACGCACTACCTGCACTGCGGCGCAGCCGGCGCCGGGCACTTCGTCAAGATGGTTCACAACGGTGTTGAATACGGCATGATGCAAGCCTTCGCTGAAGGCTTCGAGATCATGGAGAAGAGTGAGTTCAACCTGAAGTTGGACCAGGTCGCCGAAGTGTGGCGCAAAGGCAGCGTCGTTCGATCCTGGCTGCTCGATTTGCTGGCCGAGGCGCTCAAAGACGATCCTAAGCTGGAGAGGGTTCGGGGGTACGTGGAAGATTCCGGTGAGGGTCGCTGGACGGTTCAGGCGGCCATTGACGAGGATGTGCCGGCCCCGGTGATCACGCTCTCGCTATTCCAGCGTTTCGCCTCTCGCCAGGAAGAATCCTTCGCCGCGAAGGTCACTGCCATGATGCGCAAAGGCTTTGGCGGCCACGCGATCAAAACGAATTGATCAGAATGGTCGGAAGACGTCTTTCTAGAGTCTTCAGAGGTCAGGTGCCCCGGAAGTCAGGTTGTGCGCCTTTTGCTCGTTTGCTCTCGACCCTGGCTTCTGGAATCTGATTGCCGACCTCTGACCTCCGACTTCTCACTATGAGTCTTTCCAAGAGACCCGAGCCGTGCATCATGATCATCTTTGGTGCATCGGGCGACTTGACGCAGCGTAAGCTCATCCCGGCGCTCTACAGCCTGATGTGCGATGGGTTGCTGCCCGATGAATTCGCCATGATCGGCTTTGCGCGCAAGGCGAAGACCAACGAATCGTTCCGCGAAGAGATGCGCGTTGCCTGCGAGGAGTTCGCGCGCTCGAAACCGATCAACGAGGTGATCTGGGAGAAGTTTGCCCGCAGTTTGCATTACCAGCAAGGCGACTACAGCACGGCAGCCGACTACGAGGTGCTGTGTAGACGGCTGGAGGCGATCGAGCAAGCGCACGGCAGTGGTGCGAATCGGCTGTTCTATGTGGCTACACCGCCGGAGGTGTATCCCACCATTATCGAAAACGTCGGCACGGTGTTGTGCACCGGCGCTGCTGGCAGCGATCGTCACTGGTCGCGCGTCATCATCGAGAAGCCGTTCGGCCACGACCTGAAATCGGCGCGTGAGTTGAACGATCACGTGCATCGCTTCTTCCGCGAGGAGCAGGTCTATCGCATTGACCACTATCTGGGCAAGGAGACAGTTCAGAACATCTTTGTCTTCCGTTTCGCCAACGGTATCTTTGAACCGATCTGGGATCGGCGCTATGTGGACAATGTGCAGATCACGGTGGCCGAAAGCATCGGCATCGGCAACCGCGGCTCGTATTACGAAACGGCCGGGGTCATTCGTGACATCGTGCAGAACCACCTGTTGCAGCTTCTGGCGCTTACGGCTATGGAGCCGCCGGCGGAGTTCAGCGCAGACGCCGTGCGCAACGAAAAGGTGAAAGTGCTCAAGGCGCTGCGTGTGGACACATCGCGCGGCGATGGCACAGTGCGCGGCCAGTACGGCCCCGGCAAGATGGATGGCCAGGTCGTGCCCGGCTACACACAGGAAGAGGGTGTGGCGCCCGATTCCACTACCGAGACCTATCTGGCGATGAAGCTGTTCGTGGATAACTGGCGCTGGGCCGGCGTCCCTTTCTATATTCGCAGCGGCAAGCGCATGGCCAAGCGCCTGACCGAGATCGTCATCCAATTCAAGATGCCGCCCCTGCTGTTGTTCAGGGAGACCATCGCCCGTTCCATCGAGCCCAACCTGCTGGTCATGAACATCCAGCCAGAGGAAGGCATTTCGCTCCGTTTCGGTGCGAAGGTGCCTGGCAGCGGTGACAACATCCAGACGGTGGTGATGAACTTCAACTATGGCAGCACCTTCAAGACTGCAGCGCCGGAAGCCTACGAACGCTTGATCCTCGATGCGATGTTGGGCGATTCGACCTTGTTCACCCGCAGCGATGAGGTGGAGGCATCGTGGGCGCTCATCACGCCGGTGATCGAACGTTGGGAAGCGGGTGGTGGCTCGTTCATCGAACTGTATCGCTCCGGATCGTGGGGGCCGAAGGAAGCCGACGACTTCCTCGCCGCCGACGGGCGCAAGTGGCACGTCGTGTGATGGCCGGCGCGCCCTTCGTCATCGTCATGAACGACGATGGCACCTACTATCTTCAGGTCGAGCCAACGCCGGAGGCGCTGACCGAACTGGCAGCCAGAGGGGTGGTCTTCTGGGGGCGCAAGGCGATCGAACGGCGTGGCATCTTTCATCTCGCACTGAGCGGCGGCAGCACGCCGAAAGCGCTGTATCGTCGCCTTGCCAGCCCTCCTTACGTTGGCCAGCTCGATTGGCAGTGCGTGCATCTGTGGTGGAGCGACGAACGCGCCGTGCCGGGTGATCATCCGGACAGCAACTACAAGCTAGCATACGACGCGTTGATCGCTCATGTGTCCATTCCGCCGGAGAACGTTCATCGCGTGCAGGCCGAACTTGGCCCGGCGGGCGCGGCCGAGCGATATGAGGCAGAGATCCGGTCGGTGATTGCTGCTGCCGATCCCTCACTGCCGACCTTTGACCTGATCTTGCTGGGCATGGGTGATGACGGTCACACTGCCTCGCTCTTCCCATACACGCCGGCGCTGGCGGAACAGGCGCGATTGGTCGTGTCGCAAGTCGTGCCCCAGGCGAATATCTCGGCGCGCATCACGTTCACCCCGCCGTTGATCAACGCTGCGGATGTGGTGTGCTTCCTGGTGAGCGGGGTGGGTAAGGCAGGGACGTTGCGGCGCGTGTTGCTGGGTGAATACCGGCCGGAGGCGCTGCCCGCGCAGCTTATTGCGCCGACCCGCGGCAAGTTATTCTGGATGGTGGACGCAGCGGCTGCAGCGCAGGTCGCCGCTGCGCCAGGTTATCCGCCTGAAGAGTTCATCTACCGGCGGATGGGGTGAGCGCGCATCTTCGGTAGCAGCGGCATCCGGCGGCCGCTGTGATCTTCGCGAGACGCGCCCTGTGGCAAGCGATCCCTATCCGGACTGGCTACAATGGCGATTGCATGAATCATCGTGCTGCGGCGCTGGCCTGCGCCGCGGGGTTGTCAGGTTGTGCGATTGCGCTGCCTCCGGCGCCGCCGGCACAGGCGCCGGCCTTCACCCCTGAACCCTTCGAGACATATGCTGACTGCGCTACGCTGTGCATCCAGCGCGTGTCCAGTCGCCGCATCCCGAAATGGCGCAAACTCGAGTTCGACCTCGTCACCTCGATTCGGGCCGATAACCCCTTCGATCCGAATCAGATCGAGATCAACGTGCGCTTCACGTCGCCGCAGGGCGACACTGTGGAGGTGCCGGCCTTCTTCTACAGCCACGAGGGGCAGCAGGGATGGCGGGCGCGCTTCTTGCCGATGGCAGAAGGCGAATGGCGTGCGCAGCCGGTGCTTCGTAAGCCCTTCATCTTCGAGAGCGAGCCGGTAACCTTTCAGGTGTCCCCGCCATTGCCCGGGTCGCACGGCTTTCTGCGCGTGGATCGGCGCAACCCGCGCTACCTGGCCTTCGACGACGGTATGCCATTCTTTGCCATCGGCCTCAACCTGGCGTGGTGGAAAGATGACCCGATCGGTGATTATCGGCGCTGGTTCGATGCGTTGCAGGCGAACGGCGCGAACACAGCGCGCATCTGGATGGCGCCGCAGTCGTTCGGTCTGGAGTGGCGCGATACGCCGTTGGGCGATTACACCGCGCGCATGGATCGCGCCTATTACCTGGATCGGGTGTTCGAGATGGCCGAGGCGCGCGGCATCTATATTCAGCTCACCTTGCTGGACTACAGTCAGTTTAGCCTGAACGTGTATCCGCTATGGCATGCGAATCCCTACAACGCGGCGAACGGCGGGCCGTGTGCTCGGCCGCGCGACTTTGCGACCGATCCGGTGGCGCGCGCGTTGTTCAAGCAGCGGCTACGTTACATCGCAGCCCGTTGGGCCTATTCCACGCATCTGATGGCGTGGGAATGGTGGAACGAAGTGAATTTCACCGAGATGGTGGAGACCAAGTTGCTCCGGCTGTGGATCGAGGAAATGACGGCGGTATTGCGCGCGCACGATCCCTATCGCCATCTCATCACCACAAGTTATTCCGTCCCGGGTGACCCCAACATCTGGAACATGTCGGAGATTGACGTGGTGCAGCGCCATGAATACGTTGGCGAGGACGCGCGCTGGTTCAAACCCGTTGATGGCGGGCGCACCTTCTTCCGGCACATGCAGGATATTGCGATCAAGCCAGTCGTGATCGGCGAGTTTGCTGCGACCTTCACCTTCGAACAGCCAAACGCGCTGACGCGCGAGGGCATCCAGTTCCACAATGGCCTGTGGGCGGCCGCCTTTAATGGCTTTGCCAGCACGGCCATGTATTGGTGGTGGGATACGCTGGTTGAGCCGGCCGGCCTGTGGTCGCATTACAAAGGCCTCTCGGCCTTCTTGCGCGGCGAAGACTTGGCGCGCTATGCGCCGACGCCGGTCGTCGTCGCGCCGGAGAAAGACGCTATCGCGCTGGGGTTGCGCGCGCCGGATCGTATCCTGGTTTGGCTGCGCAATCGTGCCTACAACATGGACGAGGGATCGTATCAATACGGCATTCAGATTGCGACCGGCCAGGCTAAGGAGCATTCCTTTCGATTCAAGCCGCGCCGACTGGATGAAGTCGCGTTCATGCTGGAAGCGCTGGGCGATGGCCGGCATCGCATACAGTGGTTCGACACGATCTCCGGTGAACCGTTGTTGGCGTCGGATGTCATTGCGTCGCGCGGCAAGCTGGTTGTGAATGCTCCGCCGTTCGATCGCGATCTGGCGGCGAAGGTGACGTGGGTTGGCGGCACGCAGGGATCGAATTAGGCAATGATGACGTTCAAGCTGGTCACGTTCAACTTGCTCAACAAACCGTCGCGCTGGCGCGACCGACGTGAGTTGATCGTCCGCGAGTTGGCCAAACTACAGCCCGATGTGATTGCCCTGCAGGAGGTGAGCCTGCCGCACAACAACGCGCAGTGGCTTGCAGATCAGCTCGGCAGCTACACGGTGTACACCTCACCCAAGACCGGCGCGCTGGCCGAGCACGAAGCCGTTGCCACGCTCAGCCGCTTTCCGGTCGAGACATGCCACACGCTTAGCCTGGTTGCGCAATCGCGTGTCGCGCAGGCTGTGCGCTTACGTGTCGGGGATCGGCCGGTCGTGATCGTCAACGGCCATTTCATGTTTCACGTCTACGACCACATCAAGCGCACGCAGCAAGTGCATCGGGTGCTGAATTGGTTGCGGCTGGCTGCAGCGAGCTATCCGATGGTCGTCTGCGGCGACTTCAACGCGACCCCTGAGATGCGCACGATCCGCATGATGAAGGAGTCGTTTTCGTCGGCGTATGAAGTTGTGCACGGACGCGAGCCGGACTACACCTGTCCTACGCCGCTGGTGTATCAGTTCAATGCCGTGCGTAAAGGGTTGAGCATGGTCGGCAATCTGATTGCCTACCGTCAGCCGGAGCCGTGGCGCGGTACGCTCGACTATATCTTCGTGGACGACAATTTCAACGTGCGATCTTGCGAGGTGGTGTTGAATACGCCCTCGCCCGGCGATCCGACCCTGTATCCATCGGATCACGTGGGCTTGTGTGCGACTCTGGAGATGACCGCGCTGCCGACGGCTCAGTAGCGCGGCATCTCGACCGCAATCAATTCTTCTGCTTGGGCTGCGCCGGCTTCGGGATGTTCTACACGCGCAACAAGGCGGTAGTAACCGTTCACGGATGGGCTGTAGAGCAGCCCTTCGTGCAGGCCCGGCTCGCGCGTTAGCGGCACGAGTTTGATGGCGATGTCCGAGGGGAAGGCTTCGGGCGGCGGGTCGCCCGGGAGCGGCTGTTCCCATGACATGCGCACTGTCACCGTAGCGCCGGCGATAGGCTGGTCGTCGGGCGTCATCACCTTCGCGTGCAACCAGATTGTCTCATCTTCGCGATAGCTATCTCGGTCGGGTGTGAAGTCCACAACCAGTGCTTCGGTCGCGACCAGTTCTTTTGGCAACCCTTCGTATTTGTCCAACAGCTCCCAGCGCAGGAACTCCAGCACAGCCGGGTTGATGTAGATGTCGCCGTGGCCGACGACGAAAGGGAAGCGGCTGGCTGCCTGTGGGTGGGCTGCGCTGCGTTCGAGGATAGTGCCGTCGCCGGTAGCAGCGTCAATCCACTCGATTCGCTCCCAGCGGCCGTTTGCCTGTCTATGGACGATGCCGTGGGTGAGGGTAGGGCGCCGTCGTCCGAAGAAACACAATGTCTCCACACTGGCAGCGTCGCCCAACGACTCGGTGAAGCGTCGGCCATCTTCGAGATAGGTGCGCTGTCGTGCGTCATCCAGCCAGGCATCCGCATCGAAAGCGCTCAGGTCGGAGTCGTTGGAGTCGCGTAGAAAAGACGTTTTGACCGGCAACAACTGGTAGAGTGATGGGAAGCTGCGGAACATGTCGCGCGTGCGCCGGGTGATATCGAGCGGTTGGAAGCTGGGCCGGCTCAGCATATCCGCACCGTTGAAGGCGATGCGCATTGCTTTGGGCGTGCCGTCGTAGGGTGAGCCCATCAAGAACAGGCGCTGCACGACGTGTTTGCCGCCTTCCCTCTCGATATACCAACGCGCGACCACGCCGCCGTTGCTGTGCGCGATGATCCAGACTTGTGTGCCGGGATGGAGGTTGTGCCAGCGTTCAATCGCCTCACCAAGCTGGCGTGCCGAGATGCGGTTGTCTTGCCGCCAGTCGTAGGGGAACTTGTAGAAATTCACCTCGCGCTCATCCCCCGTTGTGCGATAGCCCATACGCGTCATTGCCGCGAACAGCCGGCCATACTGTTCCATCTTCACGAACGGTGGTACGAAGACCACGTCATCTACGATGCCGGCGGCTTCGAGCTCCGAAGGGTAGGTCATGCGCGTGAACCAGTCGTCTAGCCAATCGTTCCACCGCGCCGGGTTGATCGGGAAGGTCGAAAAGTCCAGCCAGACGGTGCGATCGGTGCGCTGGTCACGCAGCGTGCTGCCCATGTAGCCGGGCACGAAGACCAGGATGTGCGGAGGAACGCCGGTTGCCGACATATTCGATGGTAGGGATAGTTGAGCCGCTATCCCGATAGGCGCCGATGCCTCTATTGTAGGTGGGAATCGTCATATGGGCGAATGCCTGCCTGGCCCTATAGACGCAGTTCGCGCTGCTGAAGATAGCGAGCGAATCGTGCAACGCCTCGCGCTTGGAATTTTGTTTGCTGCCCCTTTTTAGATCACGCCCGCTGTACGATGCGCATCGGCATGCCATTCTGGGAGATCAGTGTGCCGGCCATGTCGAGCTGCGGCTCATGTCGTGGATCGGCCAGTTCGGGCGCGAACCGGCGCGCTAGCATCGCCAGCAGCACATGCGACTCGAATAGCGAGAAGGTGTTGCCTAGGCAAATGCGTTGCCCGGCCGCGAATGGGTGGTAGGCGTATGGATGCTGCGACGCTTCGCGCTCCGGCGTCCAGCGGTCTGGGTCGAATCGTTCCGGCTCGTCCCAGAAGTCAGGATGGCGATGCGTGAGGAAGGGGGAGAGAATGAGTGTCGAGCCGGCAGGGATACGCTTGCCATCAATCACGTCGTCCTGGATCGCGTCACGCGCATAGAGCGGTGCTGCCGGATACAACCGCAGTGTCTCCTTGATGACCTGTAAAGTGTAAGTCATGCGTTTGAGGTCCTCGACGGTTGGCTCACGATCACCCAGCACGGTGTCAATTTCGTCGTGCAGTCGGCGGGCGATATCTGGCTGTGTGGCTAACGCATACCAGGTGAAGGTCAACGTGCGCGCGGTCGTCTCGTGGCCGGCGAAGAACATGGTAATGGACTCGTCGCGCAGCAGTGCGTCGGACACCGCTTCGCCGGTCTCTTCGTCGCGCGCCAGCATCAACTTGCTCAGCAAGTCGTCCGGCCAAAGCTCGACCGGCGTCGCGCGGCGCTGCGCGATCACATCCTGGATGTACGCATGCACGCGCCGGCGCGCGCGGTCATAGCGCCTATTCTCGCCGACTTTCAGCCATATCGGAAGCCTCACTGGCTTGTTCTGGCGCGTTGAAGTGAATTGGATCATGGTCTCGACGTCGTGCTTCAGTTCGAGCAGCGTCTCGTCGGAATCGGTGGTGAACAGGCTGCGCAGGATAATCGAGGCCGTCACGAACATCATCTCGTCGAGCATCTCGACGACCGATCCGGCCTTGCCCTGCCAGCGCGCGATGAATTGCTGCGCGTCGCGGATCATGATCGGCATGAACTGTTCTACACCGCGCGGCGTGAAGAAAGGCGACATCAGCCGGCGCTGTCGGCGCCAGGCTTCGCCGGTGGCGGTCAACACCCCGTTCCCCAGCAGCAGCTCGCGCACGACGTCGTAACTCTCGCGCTTGTCGTAGATATCGCGTCTAGCAATGCTGATGTGATGCACGTGATCGGGATGGATGGCCAGCGTCATCTTGCGTGGGCCGATCTGGATTTGAAACAGGTCGCCGTGTTGGCGCCATTCGTCGTGCAGAAATCGTAGAAAGCCTTTGCGCCGGATGTCCTGCACAGCGTCGAAGATGAACGGGCTCTTGCGCCCAGGAAGTGCCGTAAATCGAGCTGATGAAGTGATGGTGGTCATAGTTACGAGTGTAGGCCGGCATGCTGAGCGGCAGATGATGCTGTTCCGACAGATAGCCTGTATCGTTGACGTAGCGGCGCGCTCGGTGGCAGTACGCCGCGATGATGAGGCTGCGGCGCCAGTGTTGCTTCACTGACTGGTGAAGAGCAGCCGGATTCGGCGCAGCGCGACTTCGACGCTCTGGCGCGCCTGTTCGGAGAGTGATTCGCCAAAGTCAAAGTTTACGCCCGGCACCGAAATGAGCCAAGCCTGAGGGCAGCGTCCGTAGATTTGCCTGGTCAGTGCCAACAGCCGGCGTGGGTCGCTCACGTGTGCGCTGGACGGCGCTACGTCTTCTGCTGCGCTGAGCGCGGTGAATGTCACGCCGGCAGGCGATTCGCCATGCGGATCGGTTTGTCGTGCGTCCACGAAGATCACTACCTCGGCGACCGCCAGCGCATCGGCCATCTCCGGCGTCAATTGGTGCGATGCAATGGCGCGCACGTTGGGCAGGTGCCAGGATGCCACGACATCGGCTACGCGCGGGCCGGCGCCGTCGTCGCGGCGCAATGTGTTGCCGTAGCCGATGATCAGAAAGTCGGTGGCGACCCCTTTACTCACGCTTGACCTCGGCAAGCACCGCGCCGTCGCTGGCAACCAACGTCACGATCATCGGCATTTGGCCGATGGCATGGGTGGAGCAGCTCAGGCACGGGTCGAACGCACGAATGCCGGCCTCGACCCGATTCAGCAATCCCTCCGGAATGCCAGCCGTCGCGCTGTGGATCCAGTGCTGCGCGATCTGCTTGACCGTGCGATTCATAGCGATGTTGTTCTGGCCGGTGGCGATGATCAGGTTCACGCGACGGATCAAGCCGTGCTCGTCCACTTCGTAGTCGTGGAATAACGTGCCGCGCGGCGCTTCGCTGACGCCCACGCCGTGCAGCTTGTTGATGCCGCCGCTGGCCCGTACGCGGGTCGAGAGAATGTCCGGATCGTCGAGCAGCAGCGCGATGCGCTCCAATGCGGCCAGGATCTCGACGAGGCGTGCGTAGTGATACATGAACGACGACGTGACCACGCCGTATGCATTGCCACGCTGCCGAAATTCGGTCAGCTCGGCGTCCGCCTGTGGCGTGCCGATGCCGGAACACACGTTCAGCCGCGCCAACGGCCCGACGCGATACGCGCCATCGGGATAGCCCAGCGGTTTGTAATACGGCGATTTGAGGTAAGACCATGGCTCGACCGCTTCGCCCAGGATTTGGGCGTAGTTGCGCGGGTCGAACCCATCCACCAGCACGTTCCCGTCGCTGGCGGTGATGCGCAGCCAACCGTCGTAATGCTCCCATCGGCCGCCGTCTTTGCTCACCAAGCCCATGAATAGGGTGGGGAAGTTGCCGAAATGTGCCACCTCTTCCAAATGCTCGTCGGCGTAGCGCTTGAAGAAATCGAGCGCTTGCTTCGTGGTGTCGAAGGCTTCGGGCAGCCGGCTGCGCAAGTAGTCACGGTTTTGTTGTGTCAACGGTTCGCGCACGCCGCCCGGCACAGCCCAAGCCGGATGGATCTTCCGTCCGCCCAGCAGCTCGATCACTTCCTGTCCAAACTGGCGCAGCCGGATGCCGCCGCGCGCCAGGTCGGGATGACGTGCGATCAGTCCGAAAACGTTGCGCTGAGCCGGGTCGCTGTCGTAGCCTAGCAGCAAGTCAGGCGAGCTGAGGTGGAAGAAGCTCAGCGCGTGCGACTGCACGATCTGGCCCAAGTTCATCAGCCGGCGCAACTTCTCTGCAGCCGGAGGGATGGTCACAGCGAAGATGTCGTCGCCAGTCTTGGCGCTGGCTAGCAGGTGGCTGACGGGACAGATGCCGCACACGCGCGCCGTAATGCCGGCCATTTCGCCCAGCGGCCGGCCTTCGCAGAACTTCTCGAAGCCGCGAAACTCCACCACGTGGAAGCGCGCGTCGCTTACCTCGCCTGCGTCGTCGAGGTAGATTGAGATCTTGGCGTGGCCCTCGATGCGAGTGACCGGGTCAATCACGATGCGTTGGCTCATAGCTCAAGGAGCAGGGCTGAAGGGGAGGCTAGCGCCAACTCCTCACGCCCGGCGAATCGTTCATCCGAATTTCAACATCTCGCGGCCGATCATCTCTGGCGACTTGCCCTCGATCACTGCCTGCAGCACGGCGCGGATGCGCTTGGCCGGCGGCGGGCAGCCGGGGATGTACAAGTCCACCGGGATAACCGCATGCACCGGCACGACGCGCTCTATCAGCGGCGGCACAATGCCATCGTCGTGCGGCACTTGCGGGCGCAGCAGTTGCGCATCCTTGTAGGCGCGATCGAGCACGACGTCGGCTACGCCGAGCAGGTTGCGCATGGCCGTCACGTTGCCGGTGACGGCGCAATCGCCGAACGACACCACAAGGCGGCTGTTCTTACGGATGGTGTGGATCAGCTCCAGGTGATCCTGGTTGGCGATCGCACCTTCGACCAGCGTCATATCCACATTCTCCGGAAAGGTCTTGGTGTCGGCCACCGGGCTATATACCACGTCCACCGCTTCGGCCAGGTCGAATAGCCACTCGTCCAGATCGAGGAACGACATGTGGCAGCCGGAACAGCCACCCATCCACACCGATGCAAATCTGAGTTTACTCATCTTTCTACTGGTTGCCGAATTACTGCTGATTCGCCGAACGATGGACTGACGACAAGGAGTGGGCGACTGAGTTACACATTCCACACCTTTCTCTCGCGCGCAGCCTTCAGGAAAGCCAGCTTTTCGGCATCATGCACCATCTCGGCGACGGTCGAGCCTTGCTTGAACAGCGCGCCGGTTGGACAGGCCATCACGCACTTGCCGCAACTCGTGCATGTAGTGGCTTCGCCCCACGGCACGTTCATGTCGCGGATGATCAGCGACCGGGCGCCCCGGCCCATCACATCAATCGTGTGGGCGCCCTCCAGTTGGTCGCACGCGCGCACGCAGCGCGTGCACAGGATGCAACGGTTGTGATCCATGCCGAAGCGCTCGTGCGACAGATCTACGCCCAGCTTGGGGAAGATGTAGTCGTAGCGCACGTGATCCATGCCGACGGCGATGCCGGCGTTTTGCAGTTCGCAGTGGCCGTTGGCCACGCATACAGCGCAGACGTGGTTGCGCTCGGCGAACAGCAGCTCGATGATCTGTCGGCGATAGGCGCGCAGGCGCTCGGTGTCGGTGTGCACCGCCATGCCCTCTTGCACACGCGTGGTGCAGGCCGGTAGCAGCTTGCTCGAGCCGGCTACCTCCACGAGACACATTCGACATGCGCCCACGTCCGTCAGCCCGTCCAGATGGCACAGTGTTGGGATGCGAATATTTGCATCGCGCGCCGCTTCCAGGATGGTCTGATCGCTCCGCGCGCTGATTTCTTGACCGTTGATCGTGAGTGTCCTTGGCATGTTTGAGCTATGAGCTTTGAGCTGCAAGCTGTGCCGGCGGCTCCGGCGTTTTGCCGTTCATATCACTGCTTGCCGCCAGCTTCTTCTCATATTCGTCTCGGAAGTAGCGCAGTGTGCTGATGATCGGGTTAGGCGCGCTCTGGCCCAGGCCGCACAGGCTGGTGTGCTTGACCATGTCGCATAGCTCCTCCAGGATCTGGATGTCGCGCCGGGTTGCTTGACCCTCCTGGATCTTGGTCAGGATGCGGTGCATCTGGACGGTGCCGGCGCGGCACGGGATGCACTTGCCGCATGATTCATCCATGCAGAATTCCATGAAGAAGCGCGCCACCTCCACCATGTCGGTCGAATCGTCCATCACGATCATGCCGCCGCTGCCCATGATCGAGCCGACTTTGGCTAGCGACTCGTAATCCACCGGCATATCCAGGAACTGCGTCGGGATACACCCGCCCGATGGCCCGCCGGTTTGCACCGCTTTGAACTGCCGCCCGCCGGGGATGCCGCCGCCGATGTCGAACACGATCTCGCGCAGCGTGATGCCCATCGGCACCTCGATTAAGCCGGTGTGCACCACCTGACCGGTGAGCGCGAATACCTTGGTGCCCTTGCTTTTCTCGGTGCCGATGCCGGCGAACCAATCGGCGCCGTTCATGACGATGGGCGGCACGTTGGCCAGCGTCTCGACGTTGTTGATCAGAGTCGGACAGCCCCACAGGCCCGACTCGGCAGGGAAGGGCGGCCGAGGCCGTGGCATGCCGCGCCCACCTTCAATCGAGGCCATGAGTGCTGTCTCCTCGCCGCACACGAACGCGCCGGCGCCTAGGCGAATGTCCACGTTGAGGCTGAAAGCTGTGCCGCCGATGTTGTTGCCTAGCAGCCCGACGCGCTGCGCCTGGCGGATGGCCGCGCGCAGCCGTTTCACGGCCAGCGCATACTCGGCACGCACGTAAATGAAGCCGTGATTGGCGCCCACCGCGTAGGCTGCGATGGCCATGCCTTCCAGGATGCGGTGCGGATCGCCCTCCATCACGCTGCGATCCATGAACGCGCCGGGATCGCCCTCGTCGCCGTTGCAAACCACGAACTTGCGTGACTGGATGCCTGCCGGCACGTTGGTCGGATAGGCGTTCGGATCGGCCTTGGCGACGGTGCCCCATTTCAGGCCGGTGGGAAAGCCGGCTCCGCCGCGCCCACGCAACCCGCTGCGGGTGATCTCATCAATCACCTGCTGCGGCGTCATCTCAGTCAGCGCCTTCATCAACGCCTGATAGCCGCCGACGGCGATGTAGTCCTCGATGCGCTCCGGGTCTATCTTGCCGCAATGCTCCAGCACGATCTTGGTCTGCCGGGTGAAGAAGGGTTGGTCGAGCGGCGTCTCCAGTCGTTTGACCGGCTCGCCATCTAGGTGAGCGATGATCTCGTCGGCATCTTCCGGCTTGACGAACTGATACAAGACCGACCTGCGTTGACCATCCTCTGTCGTGGCCGTGGCTGCTTGACCGTTGACCTGCGATTCGATCTCGACCATTGGACCAAGCGAACATAGGCCACGGCAGCCGACGCACTTCACTTCGGCGTCGCCATTCTGACCACGCCGCTTCAGCTCCCCTTCCAGTTCCCTGGCGACCTGCTCGCTGTTGAGCGTCCGGCAGGCCGTGCTCACGCATACGCGGATGTGATGGCGCTTCTTCGCTTGCGCCAGGCGCTCGCTTGCTGCAGTTGCGTTGAGTTCTTCCAGGTTCATCGCGCTGATCCCTCTGCTTCATCCAGACGTATTCATGCGGTTTGCCGAACTGTCGCCAAGCGTTGGGCGATCTGCTGTGCTGCCGTAGTGGGCGCAACTTTGCCGATCGTCTCGCCGTCGAACGTGATCACCGGCGCCAGCGCGCACGAGCCGAAACAGCGCGCAGTGAGCAGCGAGAGCTGGTTGTCGCGCGTTGTGCCGCCGGCCTTGACGTCGTATTCGTCTTCGATCGCCGCCAGCACCTCCCGCGCTCCTTTGATATAGCACGCCGTCCCCAGGCATACCACGCAGGTGTGCGCGCCTTGCGGCTTGAGCGTAAAGAGGTTGTAGAACGTCGCCACGCCGAATACCTTGCTGGGCGGCAAATGCAGCGTGCGGGCGATGTGTTTGAGCGTGAAGTCATCCAGGTAGCCGAAGGCCTCCTGTGCGCTGTGTAGCGCCTCGATCAGCCCGTGGCCCTGGTAGCCGTGGCGACGCATCGTCGCTTCGATGATCTTGTAGCGCTTGTCACCCGCCATCCGGTCGGTTGATGTCGCTGTTACAGCGCCATTGCCGGCCGATTGTCGAGGTGTGGTCGTTGTGCTGATGCTCATGATCTCCGTATGGTCGAATCATTCGTTTGGTCGTTCGCCTCCAAAGCGCAGCGGCAGCGAGGCGGGCAGCTTCGACTTTGGCAACACGGCAGAAGGATCGGGCCGCCACGCGTCGAGCACCTTCATATAGTTAGCGCGCTCGAACGCTGCCGGGTTAGCGACCGACTTCTGACTCATGCTGCCCTGCATCTGCGCCACCGATTCGTACTCGTGCGCTTCCATCCACTGGCGCAAATCACGGACGATCTCGCCAATGCGCTTAATGCCATGCTGCAGCAGCTCCGAGGTCATCATCGTGACGCGCGCGCCGGCCATCAGCCCCTTCAGCACGTCTAGGTGTGTGTGGATTCCTGTGCTGAGCGCTAGCTCGATCGGCACGCGGTTGTAGAGGATGGCCACCCAGCGCAGCGGCAGACGCAGCTCGTCGCTGTCGCTCAACACCAGGTGCGGCGTCACCTCCAGTCGGTCTAGGTCGAAGTCAGGCTGGTAGAAGCGATTGAACAGCACCAGCGCGTTGGCGCCGGCGTTGGCGAAATGCAGCGCCATGTTGGCTGGCGCGCTGAAGAACGGGCTGAGTTTCAGCGCAATAGGGATTTGCACCGTTTGGCGCACGGCATGCAGGATGTCCAGATAGCGCTCCTCGACGTGCCAGCTGGTGACATGGGGGTCGGTGGGGATGTAATAAATGTTTAACTCGAGCGCGTCTGCGCCGGCCTGTTCGATCTTGCGCGCATATTCAATCCAGCCGCCGGTGGATATGCCGTTCAGGCTGCCGATGATCGGAATGTCGATTGCGGCCTTAGCCGACTGAAGCAGCTTGAGATACTCCTCTGGGCCGACGTTGTAGTAGCGCCAGTCAGGGAAATAGCGCGACACCTCGGCGAAGCTCTCCCCGCCGTACTCCAGAAAGTGATGCATCACCTGGCTCTCGTTCTCGATTTGCTCCTCGAAGAGCGAATACATGACGATTGCCGGCGCGCCGGCATCTTCTAGCCGGCGGATGCTATCCAGGTTGCGCGAGAGCGGCGAGGCTGACGGCACGACCGGGTGCGCCAGCTTCAATCCCAGGTAAGTCGTCGTCAGATCCATCCTTGGCCTCGTGGCACATTCGCCCGATATGTATGGGTGAATCGCCGTCTGGGGACGAGACTAACGAAGGACGCGGCGCGAGACACTATGCGCCTGGTTAAGCTGCGCCTGGCCGGTTGGCTGGTCTTCGCGCTCTGGCTCAATGAGCCACAGATGCTGCATCTCTGCCGAGTTGCGCAGCAGCTCGTCCAGCTTGCCCTGTGCTTCGATCTGTCCATCTTTCATGACGATGATGTGATCGGCGCGACGGAGCGTGGCGCGGCGATGGCTTACCGCGAGGATCGAGGATCGAGAATCGGGAACCGGAAAGTGGGAATCATGGCCGTCCGCTTGGAGCCGATCCCAGAGCAGCGCTTCGGTTTCCACGTCCAACGCAGAGGAGAGGTCGTCGAACACGAACAGCTCGGCGTTGCGCACAAACATGCGCGCGGCCGCGGCGCGCTGAATTTGCCCGCCGGAAAGCTTGACGCCGCGCGGGCCGACTATCGTGTCGAGCCGACGCTCCAATCCCTCCAAATCACGTTCCATTACGGCGCGATAGACTGCCTCTTGCAATGCATCGTCGCCGGCACCGAGCAGGATATTCTTGCGCAGCGTGTCACTGAACAGGCGCGGCGTCTGGCTGGTGTAGGCCACCTGTGGCGGGACGAAGAAGTTTGCCGGATCTGTCACCGCCTCACCGTTCCAATAGATCTGTCCGGCGTCCCGAGGCAGTAAGCCGAGCAGCACGCGCAACAGCGTGGTCTTGCCCGCGCCCATGCGGCCGGTGACCACGGTGAACGAGCCGCGGGTCAACGAGAAACTGATATCCGTAATGCCGCGTGACGCGGCGGCATCGTCGTGTGAGAGCGCCGGGTGGTGATAGGTCAGCCCGCACACGTCCAGCTGCTGAAACGCATTGGCCGGGCTACGCGTTGGCGGCTGTACTGCCGGCGGCGCGCCACGCAGATAGACCGGGCCGTGCGCCGTCAACTGCTCCGGCGGCGCGCCCTGCATTAGCCGGAACAATCGCTCGAACGATACGCTGGCCTGCTTGTAGTTCGCCAACAGCCGGCCGAAGGCAAACGTGAAGTCGGTCATGCGGGTCAGGTAGGCGACGAACAGCGCAAAGTCGCCCACCGTGAATGCACCGGAGCGAAACGACGTCGCTACCATCAGCAAGATCAGACCTGTGCCGACCGTGGTCACGGTGTCGCTCAGCGCGTTGAGGATCAGCTCATTGAACAAACGCTCTTTGAGCACGGCGCGGCGGCGTACTTCGCTGAGTCGCTCGAACTCGCGGACGACGGATGACTCGGCTCCGGCGACCTGTACGGCTTGCACGGCGCTGAACGTCTCGGCGATGAAACCATAGAGCCGGCCGGTTGCCCGTCGGCTCTCACGCCTGTACTTCTGGATGCGCGCCGTGCCCAACCCGGCGACGACGGTCACCGCGACCAGCGGTGCAGCGACGACGGCGGTCATGAAGGGGTTGATGCCGGCCATGATGGTGAGCGCCAGCGCGGCGAAGGCTGCCATCCCCGCTGCCTGGAGCAGGTTATCAATGAACGTCACGATTTCGGTCACGTCGCCGCCCAGCCGGGTGATGGCCTCGCCTGGTGAGTAGGGCAGGGCGCGCGCTGCTGGCAACTGCAAGATGCGGGCGAAGAGATTCTTGCGCAGCAGCGCCGATGCGTAGTTGTTGTAGATCACCATCGTCATCGCGCCCAGGTAAATCACTCCCACACGGGCAAAGGCCGAAGCCACGAGTAGCGCCAGCAGGCCCATCAAGCCCCATGTCAGTTGTCCGCGCCGGGTCAGCTCGTCGAAGCATGCGCGGATGATCAGGCCAGGCACCAGGAACATCGCCTGACGCGGGATTTGCGCCAGAACGTCCAGCCCGAACAGCCAGGGCTGGAAGGTGAAAAGGTGCCACAGGGCTCGCCAGGTTGGCATCGTCGCGCCGAGTGCCCTGCTGCCCACGCCCGCGCTGACCGTCGCGTGCTCACCGCCCAGTTGCGTTGCCTGCGGTATGGTCATGCCAATGCTTCGTTCAAAACGCCTTCGGACTGCGTGCCGATGCGCAACAACTGCGAGAAGCGCGAATCCGGCTGAGCCATTAGTGCGCGGCGTGGGCCGAACTCGCGCACCCGTCCATTCTCCAGGATTAGGATATCGTCGGCACGCTGCACTGTGGCCAGCCGGTGGGCGATAATGATGGCCGTGCGGCCGTGCAGCAACTTGTCCACGGCGCGCTCGATCAGGCGCTCGGTGGCCGGATCCAACCGCGACGATGCCTCGTCGAGGATCACCAGCCCGGGCGATTGCAAGAACGCACGCGCAAAAGTGAGCAATTGTGCTTCCCCCGCCGATAAGTTGCCGCTGCCCGATTGGAGTTCGCTGTCGAGGCCGTCTGGCAGCGATGCCAGCCAGTTACCCAAGCCGAGGTCGTCCAACGTCTCCACGATGCGCGCATCTGGGATGCGCCGGTCGAAAAAGGTCAGGTTGTCGCGCACGCTGGCCTGAAACAGTTGCACGTCCTGCGTGACGATGGCGATGCGCCGGCGCAAATCGGCCAGCCTTATGCGGCGGATGTCCACGCCATCCAGCAGGATTGCGCCTTCAGTAAGGTCGTAGAAGCGAAACAGCAGCCGGGAGAGGGTGGTCTTGCCGCTGCCGGTGCGCCCGAGCAAGCCCAACACCCGCCCGGCGGGCAGCGTGAACGAAACATCCCGCAGCGCAAATGCATCGTCGCCTTCTGCTGTGTCGTAGACGAAGGATACCGAGCGAAACTCGAGCGCCGGCGGTGCGCTCACAGGTGCAGGGGCAGACGCGTCCGGGTCGTCCTCGATCCGGCTGCGACGGCGCATCAATTCGGTCACGCGCTCGATACCGGCCGATGCTCGCTGCAGGTCGTCGAGCTGCTCGGTGATAATGCGCAAGTTCGACGACAACAGGCCGGTGTAGTCGAAGATCAGATACACTCCGCCGAGGGTCAACGTGCCCAGCCCAAGCAACCAACTGCCCACACCGATGGCGATGGCGTTACCAAGTGAGAACAGCACGATGGCACTCGCAAATAGGATGCGGCCCATCAGAGCTGCGCGCAGGTTCTGCTGAAACAGCGCGCGCATCAAGGCGTACATCAGCCGCATCACGTAGTCCGTTGCGCCGCTCGAGCGGATGTCTTCCAGACCGGACAGGTGCTCTTCCCAGAACGATGTCAAATCGGCGGCGGCTTGGCGCGACGCCTTGAAGTACGGCACAGCGCGATCTTTCGCCCAACGCAGCACCAGCAGCGCCAGCACGGCGTAGGCTGTCATTGCCGACCCGATGCGCCAATCCTCGACGAACATCAGCACGAGCACACCGATCAACAACACGAACGTGCCCAGCACACGCACGACGAATTGCGAGAAGAAGTTCGACAGTGCAGTAACGTCGCCATCAATACGTTCGATCATCTCGCCGGCGGTGTGGTCTTTGTGGAAGGTCATGTCCAGCCGAAGGCAGTGCGTTGTCAAGTCGGCACGCAGGCGGTTGGTCGCCGTCCAGGCCACGTCTTCGCCTACGTAAGCGGCTAGGCCGGCGGTTAGGTTGCCGGCGATGCCCAGCGCGATGAACCCTAGTGCCGCGCCGGCCAGCGCGTCGAGTGGTGCAGCGGATTGTGCGGCGTCAATGAACTGACGGAGGATTTGCGGCGCTAGTAGTTGCAGCCCGATGCTGCTGAACAGCAGCACAGCGAGGAGTACCATGCGCGTGCGCTGCGGGCGGAGGTAGCGCGAGAGCAGGCTGAAGTGCGGGCGTAACGAGAGATCCATGCGATGGCTGATTGTATGCCTGCTGGGCCATCGGTCGGCAGCGGCGGCTGATTTCGCGGCACCAATGCCTTAGTGATGCTGAACGAGTGGGCACGATGGATGTGTATATGTTGTATTGCCCGTTCGTTCAGCCCGGGCATTCATGCTTGGTCGAGGAGTGTCACCGTTAAACACGCAGCATGAAGTGCGTTCGGGTAGACGCAGGCATTTGGCCTTCTCCGCGGCGCGTTGTTTACTCCCCATAGCCCCCAACCACCGCCTGACCCAGCGCCAGCCCGCCGTCGTTGGGCGGCGCGGCGCGGTGTGTCAGCGCCTCGAACCCTGCTGCGCGCAGGCGCGGCAACGTCCGCCGCAACAACTGCACGTTTTGGAACACGCCGCCGCTCAGCGCCACGACGTTCAGGCCGGTCTGTCGGCGCGCATGGTCGCTCGCTTGCGCGATCAGCTCGGCGAGGGTGTTGTGCAACTTGGCCGCGATGACCTGGCGCGCAACGCCGGCGCGCAGGTCGTCCACGATGCGGCGCAGCATCGGCGCGGGGTCGAGCACCAGCGCGCCACCTTCTGCCTCTGTCGCGGTCGCCCATTCATACTGTCCCTGTTCTGCGTCGTCGCAGAGCGCCTCCAGCTCAATCGCGGCTTGCGCTTCGTAGGTGACCGTTTGCCGCACCCCCATCAGCGCCGCGACGGCGTCGAACAGCCGACCCATGCTGCTGGTCGGGGGGCAGTTGAAACTGCGCTCTAGTTGTTGGCGCAGCGCGCGCCGCTCTTGGGGCGGACACGCCGACACGCACGGCAGGTCGTCGTCCCATGGGATGCCGGCCGCCCATAGGTGCGCCAGCGCCGCGCGATACGGCCGCTTAATGCTCGCATCGCCGCCGGGCAGTGGGACGTACTTCAGGTGCGCAGCCCGCGTGAACGTCCGGCAGTTGGCGACCAGCACTTCTCCGCCCCAGATTGCGCCGTCGCTTCCGTAGCCCGTGCCGTCGAAGCTGACGCCGATGGCATCCGCATCGGGGGCGAAGCCGTGTTCGGCCAGGCAGGCTGCGATGTGCGCGTGGTGATGCTGCACCTTCACCAGCGGCAGGTTGCGCTCCGCCGCGAAGCGCTCGGCCCACTGCGTGGAGAGGTAGCCGGGATGGAGGTCGCACGCCACCCGCTCCGGCGCGATGCGAAAGAGCTTGACGAAGTGCGCCAGGGCGCGCTCGAACGCTTGGAGCGTCTCCAGGTTCTCCATGTCGCCGATGTGCTGGCTGAGATAGGCTTGCCGATCGCGGGCAACGCAGAACGTCGCCTTAAGCTCGCCGCCGGCCGCGATGAGCGCCGGGACCGGCTGCGCCAGTCGAACAGGGAAGGGCGCATAGCCGCGCGAGCGCCGGATGGGCAGCGCGCATCCGGCGAAGGCGCGCATCACGCTGTCGTCGCACCACATGTGGATGTCGCGGTTGTGCAGCAAGAACCCATCGGCCAGCGACGCCAGCCGGCGCAACGCTTCATCGTTGTCTTTGCAGATTGGCTCGTCGCTCAGGTTGCCGCTCGTCATCACCAGCGGCTGCGTCAGGCCGTCCAGCAGCAGGTAGTGCAGCGGCGAATAGGGCAGCATCAGGCCGACGTAGGCGTTGCCCGGCGCGACCAGCTCGCTCAACGGCGCGTCGGGCCGGCGGCGCAGCAGCACGATCGGCCGGGCTTTGCTCGTCAGCAGGGCGATCTCGTCATCGTCCATTTCGGCCAGCGCGCGCGCTGCGGTAAGGTCGCGCGCCATCACGGCGAATGGCTTGTCCCCCCGCCCTTTGCGCCGACGCAGGGCGCGCAGCGCGGCATCGTTTGTTGCGTCGCAGGCCAGATGAAAGCCGCCGATGCCTTTGACCGCGATGATCCGGCCGTCGCGCAGGGATGCCTGCGCGGCGCGGATGGCGTCGTCATCGTGTTGCGTCGGTTGGCCGGGCGCCTCGAACCACACGCGCGGCCCGCATGTTGGACACGCCACCGGTTGGGCGTGAAAGCGACGGTCGGTCGGGTCGTGATATTCGCGCGCGCATGCCGGGCACATCGGAAAGGCCGACATCGTCGTGAGCGGACGGTCATAGGGGATGTCTTGGATGATGGTGAAGCGCGGCCCGCAGTTGGTGCAGTTGATGAACGGATAGCGATAGCGCCGGTCGGCGGGGTCGAACAGCTCGCGCAGGCAATCGTCGCAGATGCACACATCGGGCGAGATGGAGGTATTGGCCTCGGCGCGCGCTTCGCTCTCGACGATGACGAACGCCGATTCGCCGAGCGCCGGCACGTCTTCTACTTCGATGCTGTCCACCATCGCCAGCGGCGGCGGGTTGGCGCGCAGCTCGTGCAGGAATGCGGCCAGCGCGCTGGGCGCCCCTTCAACCTCGATGAACACGCCGCCGCTGTCGTTGCCCACGTGTCCGGCGAGCGCCAGCCGCTGGGCAAGGCCGAACACGAACGGCCGGAAGCCCACGCCCTGCACGATGCCCCGCACGATCAGCCGCCATCGCGCGCGCACACCGTCAGACATCGCTCAGCATTGTAAGCACCTTTCGGTCGGCCGCGCATCCCTTTACAATTGCTCCGATGCACGAGCTATCCATCGCTGCCAGCCTGGTCGAATCGGTCGAGCAAGCGGCGCGCCGGGCGGGGGCGCAGCGCGTCACGCAGGTGTTTCTGCGCCTGGGCGCGCTCTCCGGCGTGGCCAAAGATGCGCTGCTGTTCGGCTATGACGTTGCCACGGCGGGCACGCTGCTGGAAGGATCGCGCCTGACGATAGAGGACGTTGCGGTGGTCGTGCATTGTGATGATTGCCGGCGCGATGTGACGCTGCCGGGCATCCAGGACTTTCGCTGTCCGGTATGCGGCCGGCCCTGCGCGCAGATCGTAGCGGGGCGGGAGCTAGAGATCACCGGCATCGAAATCGAAATGGCTGATGACGTGAGCCTTCGAGCAGAATCGGCCTGACCGGAAGGGAGAAGTATGGCGACGCGCTATCTCGAAATTCGACAGGGGGTGCTGAGCAAGAACGATCAACTGGCGGCCGGCCTGCGCGAACGCTTCGCGCGCGCCGGTCTCTTCGTCGTCAACCTGGTGTCCAGCCCCGGCGCCGGCAAGACCGCGCTGTTGGAGCGCACACTCGCCGAGACGCGCGCCATGGGCCTGCAAGTAGCGGCGGTAGTGGGCGATTTGCAGACCGACAACGACGCGCGACGGCTGGCGCGCAGCGGCGCGCCCGTGCGCCAGATCACCACGGACGGCATGTGTCATCTCGAAGCGGACATGCTGGCCGGTAAGCTGGAGGGCTGGGACCTCGACGCGCTCGATTTTTTGTTCATCGAGAACGTCGGCAACCTAGTGTGCCCCACGTGGTATGACCTGGGCGAGGACGTTCGGCTGGTGCTCCTCTCGGTGACCGAAGGCGAGGACAAGCCGTTGAAATATCCGGTGATGTTCAACTCCGCCGATGTCGCGGTGATCACCAAGACCGACCTAGCGGCGGCGTGCGAGTGCGATTTGGACGCGATGCGCGCCAACGTTCGCGCCGTGCGGCCGGGGATGCTGATCTTCGAGACCTCGGCCAAGACCGGCGCGGGACTGTCGGAGCTGATCGCCTTCTTGCTCGCGCAGCGCCGGGCGAAGTATCCAACCGCGTGAGCGCGTAGGAGCAATATAGGAGCAATAGCGATGTGCTTGGGTATTCCGGGTCGCGTTCAAGAAATCTATGAAGCGGACGGCATCCGCATGGGCAAGGTGAACTTCGGCGGCATCGTCAAAGAGGTGTGCCTTGACTACGTGCCGGAGATCGCCGTCGGAGACTACACCATCGTGCATGTCGGCTTTGCCATCACCCGCATTGACGAGGCGTCGGCGCAGGAGAGCCTGCGCCTCTTCCAGGAGCTGGGCATGCTCGACGAGGAGTTGCGGCCCGAACAGCACGCGGGGGCGTCCGGCCCGCCGGCGTGTCCGGTTGACCCATGGGGCGGCGCAGCGTCGGATGAGCGATGAAGTACTTGGCCGAGTTTCGCGACGGTGAGATCGCGCAGCGCCTGGCCGCCGAAATCCGGCGCATGACCACGCGGCCCTGGGCGATCATGGAGGTGTGCGGCGGGCAGACGCATTCGATCATCCGCAACGGCATTGACCAATTGCTGCCGCCGGAGATCGAGTTGATCCACGGCCCCGGCTGCCCGGTGTGCGTGACGCCGCTGGAGGTGATTGACAGGGCGCTGGCCATCGCCGCTCGCCCCGACGTGATCTTCTGCTCGTTTGGCGATATGCTGCGCGTGCCCGGCAGTCGCCATGACCTCTTCCGCGTCAAGAGCGAGGGGGGCGATGTGCGCGTGGTGTACTCGCCGTTGGACGCCGTGGCGATTGCGCGCGACAACCCCAATAAGCAGGTCGTCTTCTTCGGCATCGGCTTCGAGACCACGGCGCCGGCGAACGCGATGGCCGTCGTCGTCGCCAAGCGCCAGGGGCTAAAAAACTTCTCGATGCTCGTCTCGCACGTGCTGGTGCCGCCGGCTATCGAAGCGATCATGAATGCGCCGACCCATCGCGTGCAGGCCTTCCTCGCCGCTGGCCACGTGTGCAGCGTGATGGGCTACTGGCAATACCCGCCGCTGGCCGAGAAATATCGCGCGCCGATCGTAGTGACCGGCTTCGAGCCGCTGGACATCCTGGAGGGCATCCGCCGCGCCGTGCGCCAGTTGGAAGCCGGCGCGGCCTACGTCGAGAACGCCTACCCGCGCGCCGTCACCTTGGAAGGCAATCGGCCGGCGCAGCGCATGCTGGCCGAGGTGTTCGAGCCTACCGACCGCGCCTGGCGCGGCATCGGCGTCATCCCCAACAGCGGCTGGCGCCTGCGCGACGCCTACCGCGAGTTCGACGCCGAAGCCCGCTTCGACGTCGCCGGCATCCGCGCGCAAGAATCGCCGATCTGCCGCAGCGGCGATGTGTTGCAGGGCAAGATCAAGCCGATTGAATGCCCGGCGTTCGGCAATCCGTGCACACCGCGCGCGCCCCTGGGCGCGACGATGGTGAGCAGCGAAGGCGCCTGCGCGGCCTACTACAACTACGGACGATTCAAATTGAGCAGCAAACCGTGATCTTCTGTCTTCTGTCTTCTGTCTTCTGGCTTCTGGCTTCTGTCTTCTGGCTTCTCAATATGCTCCCTGACTTCACCAACTGGTCCTGCCCGCTGCCGCTGCGCGATTACCCCCACGTCGTCATCGGCCATGGCGGCGGGGGAAAACTGACGGCCGAGCTGATCCAGCACCTGTTCGCGCCGGCCTTCGACGACGAGGCGCTGCGCCAAATGAGCGATGCTGCCGTCCTGGCGTTCGATAGCGCGCGCCTGGCGGTCTCGACCGATTCGTTCGTGGTGCGGCCGTTGTTCTTCCCCGGCGGCTCGATCGGCGAGCTGGCCGTCAACGGCACGGTGAATGATTTAGCCATGATGGGCGCGCGGCCGCTCTACCTGACCGCCGGCTTCATCGTCGAGGAGGGGTTGCCGCTGGCGCAGCTTGGCGCGATCGTCGCGCGCATGGCTGCGGCGGCGCGCGCGGCCGGCGCGCGCGTTGTGGCCGGCGACACTAAGGTGGTGGACAAGGGCCATGGCGACGGCGTGTTCATCAACACGACCGGCATCGGCCTCATCCCTGACGGCGTGCGCATCGGGCCGGATCGCGCCCGGCCAGGCGACTGCGTGCTGGTCAACGGCTCGATCGGCGATCATGGCATGGCCATCATGAGCGTGCGCGAGGGCCTGGAGTTCGAGGCGACGATCGCCAGCGATACCGCGCCGCTATGCGACCTGGTCGCGGCGATGTTGGCGGTTGCGCCGGACGCGATTCATGCCTTGCGCGACCCGACGCGCGGCGGCCTGGCTGCTGCGCTGAATGAGATCGCGACTGCTTCGCGCGTCGGCGTCCAGATTGATGAGCGCGCGCTCCCGGTGAACCCCGATGTGCAAGCCGCCTGCGACCTATTGGGCATGGATCCGCTCTACGTGGCCAACGAAGGGAAGCTGGTCGCGTTCGTCGCGCCGGAGGCGGCCGAGGCGATTCTGGCGCGCATGCGCGCGCATCCGTTGGGCCGCCGGGCCGCGATGATCGGACGAGTCGTGGAGCAGCCGGCCGGGGTGGTGGCGGCGCGCACGGCCATCGGCGGCGCGCGGGTTATCCCCATGCCGCTGGGCGAGCAGCTCCCGCGCATCTGTTAAGGAACGCTCTCACATGGCTGATACCGCTTACCTCATGATCAGCGGCGCGACGACGGCCTATCGCGCCCCGGAGTTCGTTGCCGCGCTCAGCGCCCGATTTGCGCGCGTGATCACGGTGCAGACGCCGAACGCCATGCGCCTGATCAGCCCGCACGACCTGCGCCGCATCCCCAACAACCAACTGGTGGAGAGCTACTTTGATGCGCGCATCCTGCCGCGCCCGATGCCTGGGCCGGTGTTGTTCGCGCCGTGCAACTTCAACTCGCTCAACAAGCTGGCCGGCGGCGTGGCCGATAACTTGGCGCTGTCCATCGTTGCCGAGATGATCGGCTTTGGGCGGCCGGTGGTCGTCGCGCTGTCGCTGAACGAGCCGTTATTTGCCCATCCCATCGTTCGGGAGTCCGTCGCAACGCTAACCCGTTGGGGAGTCACAGTCGTCGAGCCGCAGGATGTGGGCCAGGGCCTGACCATGGCGCCGACCGAGGTTGTGCTGAAGGCGTTCTTCGCGCGCGCCGTCGCGGGTGGCTGACGGCCGGCTATTCAGCCGGCGTCGGCGCATCCGGCTCGATCAGCTCGCGCGCTTTTAATTCGGCCCAGAATGCCGGTGGGATGGGCGTGGCGAAGTCGGCGAGGTTCTGGTCTATCTCGCTCGGCTTTGCCATGCCGACGATCAGCGTTTGCACGGCCGGATGCGCGGCGGCGAACTGCATGGCCGCCGCGCGCAGCGAAACGCCATGCCCGGCGCATACGCGCTCGATCATCCGCGTCAGGCGCAGGATCGGCTCCGGCGCGGGCGCATACTGATAGCGTGCGCTCGGTTGCGCGCCGGTGGCCAAAATGCCGCCGTTGAAAACCCCAGCGGCGAAAATGCCGATCCCCTTCGACAAGGCGAGCGGAAAGGCCTCGCGCAGCGGCGCCTGCTCCAGCAACGTGTAGCGGCCGGCCAGGATGGCGCAATCGAGCGGGGCATGGCGCGCGAAGTCAACCAGAAATTCGGTCTGGTTCAGGCCGGCGCCGATGGCGCGGATCACCCCTTGCGCTTTTAGGTCCAGCAGCGTCGGATAGGCTTCATCCATGATCTGCGCGCGGTAGTCGCCGGCTTCCGGGTCGTGCACGTGGACGATGTCCAAATGCGCCACGCCTAGGCGCGCGAGGCTGCCCTCTATGCTGCGCAGCACCGCATCGCGCGCGTAGCTGCGCGCTCCGGCGCCCTGCTGGCCGATGCGGTCCGGGTCGGGCAGCCAACCGACCTTTGTGCTGATCAGAAACCGGTCACGCGGGATGCCGCGCAGCGCCAGGCCAACGCGGATTTCAGATTGGCCGTTGGCGTAGAAGGGCGCGGTGTCCAGCAGGGTGATGCCGCGCTCGAGCGCGCGATGGATCGTCGCAATCGCGTCGGCTTCGCTCACGCCGTAGCCGAACGTGCGCTCCATCGAGCCGAGCGGCGCGCAGCCGAGGCCGAGCCGGGGAATCGAGCGGAAAAACCCCATAGACAGGCGGCATTTTAGCGCCTGGCAGCTGGCCGTTGGGAGTGCGACGGTCGAAATGCAAGGAGGTAACGAGTAGGAGTTGTAAATCGGACGTTGCGCTAGTGCAGCTTAGTGGATGGGCTGTGGTGCTGTGACCATAAGCGTCGTCAGGTGCGTTCCTTGCAGGAAGAGAGCGCTTTGCTGATGTTTGTCAGGCGCAGATTGCAGTAATACACTAGGCTAGGCTCTTGTTATCTTTCTGTTAAAGCGAGGGGCTGACAGCTGAATGAGTGTCCCAACTTCGTATTCGACTTTGCATCCTGGGAGGTTGTCATGATCTGGTTCAAGAAGCGCAAAATTGGTGGTGGCAAGCCTGTGCCGCAGGATCCCGCTTCTGCTACGCCGATGATCGTTCGAGCTGATGCGCGCAACGGCAAAGCGCCATCGCCTCAAGCGTCACCTGTCCTGATCGAGCGCGAGCGCGAGATGAACAAGCTGCTCGACATGTGGCGTAGTGCGACCAAGGGGCGCGGTTGCATCGCGTTGTTGGCCGGTGAGGCCGGGCACGGCAAATCATCGTTGCTGACTGACTTCGTCGCCCGCGTGGAAGCAGAAGACGCACCACACAAGGTCGCGCTGGCGTCATGCTCGGCCCAAACCGGGCGTGATGAGCCTTTCTGGCCGTTCGCCGACGCGATGAATCAGCTCGTCGCTGAGCCGACAAAGACCCTCGCCTCGGATATCTTCGACACCGTGCTCGACGTCGCCCCGTCGTGGGTGAGCATCGTGCCAGTTGCCGGCGATCTGGTCAGCGCCGGCCTGCAGACCGCCAAGGTTGTGCGTGAGCGCACCAAGTCTTCGCCTGGCCCGAACCCCGACAAGTTGCTGCGCGAATACCTCGGCGTGTTGGAGTCGGTCTCGAAGAAGCAGCCGGTGTTGATCGCAATAGACGACTTGCACTGGAGCGACGCCGGATCGGTGCGCTTGCTCTCGCATCTGTCGAAGAACATCGCCAATCTGCGGGTGATGCTGGTGTGCGCCTATCGTCCGTCCGATGTCGCGGTCGAAGACCATCTCTTCGAAAAGCTGGTCAATGAAATCGTACGCTATAACCCAGATGCGGAGATCATGCTGACCCCGCTATCGGTGCAGGGTGTGCAAGCGCTCATTGGCCAGCATCTGCCTGCCAACAAGTTCCCACCAGCGTTCGCCGAGCAGTTCTTTCAACGCACTGGCGGCGCGCCGTTGTTCGTGCTCGAATCGTTGCGCCTGATGCAAGCGCGCGGTGAGATCTGTCGCGACGAAGCCGATGGTCGGTGGATGCTCGTGCGCGAGTTGACCGAAGAAGATCTGCCGCGCAGTGTGGAAGCTGTCATCCACAAGCGGTTGGAGCGCCTGCCTGACGAGTTACGCCGGGCGTTGGCGCTGGCCGCCGTGCAAGGTACCACGTTCGAGACGGCTGTGCTGGCTGCGGTGATGGAAATGGATGAAGTGGATGTGCTGCGCATGTTGGAGCCGGCCGAGCACCCCCACGACATCATTGACTATGTCGGCGACATCGAGGTGGGCGACAACGTCACGTCGCGCTTTCGCTTCAACAGTACACTCTTCCAGCGCGAGTTGCTCGAGACCTTGCGCGGTAAACAGCGCATGCTGGCTCACCGCAAGACTGCAAAGGGCATCGAGCAGCTTTGGGGTGAACAGGCGCGCGAGCACGCTGCGCAACTGGCGGTGCACTACGAGAAAGGTCGGATGTGGGACGAGGCAGCCCGCTATTTGATCTTGGCGGCCCAGCGCACTCGCCGCACTGGTGAGACCGAAAATGGCATCGCGCGATTCGAGCGCGCCGAGGCGCTGTTGCGCCGCAGGTCGGCCGGCCCATCCATCGAACAGCAGATTGAGATTGACGAAGGTCTCAGCTACCTCTACGACCTGGATGCCCGTTACGACTTGGCCGAAGAGCGCATCCGTCATGCCCTGGCGCTCGATGCCATGCATCACAAGCTCGACTGGCGACGCTTGGCCCTGTTGCAGATCCGCCTGGCCAACCTGACCGGTGATAAAGGCCGCCATCTAGAGGCCTTGCAGATTCTGCAAAGCCTGTATGCCAGCCTGGGTAAGGAGGCGCGCGAATACGCCGGCAGCATCGAGGCGTTTCGGCTGCGCGCCGCCTTGGCCCTCGCCCTCACACAGATTGGCAGAGACGAAGAAGGCATCCAGCTCGCTCAGGATAGCCTGAGCGCGCTGGCGGCGTTGCCGCGCGGTGGTCAGGACCGCGATGAGGCAGATGCCTGGCGTTCGGTCGAGGTCGAGCTGCGCAGCGCGTTGGCGGCCAGCTATTTCGGACGTGGGGAATATGTGCGCGCCATCGCGTTGGCCGAGGAGGTGCTGGACGTTGCCCGACGGCTGGATCTGACCGATATGGTGATGATGGTGCAAGATCGCCTGGCTGATATGTATCTTGCCGTCGGACGCTATGACAAGGCCCGCGAGTATGCCCGACTGATGGAGCATACCGGCCGCCAGGTGAGCAACGAGACGCTGGTCGCCATGGCCCACGTGGTATATGCGCGTATCTTGCGTTTGCAGGATGACAACGAGGGTGCACTGCGCGAATTGGATCGTGCCGAGGCGCTAATCCAGGCGCTTCAGTGGTTCCCGGAACGGCCTCAGATGATGGCAATTCGCGCAGCAGCGTTGATCGGCCTGAACCGGCTGGATGAGGCGCAGGCGCTGTTGGCTGGGGCCGACGACTTGGCAGCCAACAGCGGCATCCGCGAGTGGCAGGCTTTCGCACGGTTCATGCGGGCGCGCCTGGAATTGGCGTTGGACCGTTACGACACAGCAGCCGACATGGCGAGCGAGGCGGCCCGCATCTTCGAAGAGGAATGGGCCTACTTCGAGGAGGCGCAGGCGTTGCGGGTGGCGGCGCGAGCACATCGCGAAGCTGGCGATCGCTCTGCAGCCGCACACTGTTACCGGCAGGCCATTGCCATCTTCGAGCGCATCGGCAATGCTTCGCAGGCCCAGTCCACGCGGCAGGAGTGTGAGTTATAAGGAAGTCCGATGCGCAGCAGACCTGCTCTACGCTCTTCTGGTAGCGTCGCGTCATCGTGTGCGCTATCGCGGGTCGTGCCTACGACCCAGACGGCGTCGCCGTTAAATCGCCATCGAAGCGCATGAAGAACAGGGTCATCGTTGTATCGTTCTCGTTGCGCATCGCTGCGAGCACGAGGAAGGATTTGTTCGTGGGGTTCTGTTTGCCGAACAAGCAGAAGGTTGCGCCAGCGCTCGGTGAGTCGCTCATGCCAGCGCAGCCGGGTTGATCCGTCATGTTCCACCCCGCGGCTTGCATGCGCTCGTTGGTGTAGAACACCTTCACATCGTCCGGCGTCTTGGCTGATGTGAAGGTCACGATCTCGAAGTTGTCTACACGCACGCCTTCGCTCGACCCCGACGCTTTGACAAGTGCCTGCACCGCCAGCTTGATCGGCAGCGGCAGCTCGAGGTTCTCCTGCTTCATGCCTTCCATCGCCGGCACATCGGCCCATAACGCCGTGGTCTGCGTTCCACCGCCCCCGCCGACCAACGAGCCGATGAGACCGCAGCCCGAGGTCACAAGCAATGTAAAGGCGAGCGCGATCGAGATCGTGATGGTTTTTGTTTTCATAAGAAATCTTCCTTTGGTTCCCTGCATCATTAGGGAGACTACTTACCCTCAATCCTAGCAAAGGTTAGCTGCTTGACAAGTCAGGCGATGTGTCATTTGTTATGGTGGAATTTCGTGTTGGTTGACAGAAGCTGAAGCATGAGGCAGCCGGTTCCAAGAATTCATTAAGTGAATGCCCGCTTCGCGCCTGCGTGCAGAAGTGCTTCGCGCAACGCTTTGGCATGTGTTACGTCACACGCCAGGGCGATCATGTTGCCGCCGCGCCCGCCGCCGCTCATCTTTGCGCCCAGCGCGCCGGCTGACCGCGCGGCGTTGCACAGCGCGTCCAGCTCCGGGCACGACACGCCGAGCTGTTGCAACAGCACGTGATTGGCGTTCATGGCGTGACCAAGCTGCTCCAGGTCGCCGCGCTCCAACGCCTCGCGCGACAAACGCACCAACGAGGCGATTGCGTTGAAGTAGCCCTCGATGCGATCGCGGTCTCGCTCCCATGCAGCGCGCACGTCGCCGACGGGGATGCGCGTCGGCGTGGCGATGCCTGTGTCGGCGATCACCAGCGGTAGCCCGGCGCCGATCTCTACGTCGAGCAGTTCCGGTGGCTTCCCGCGTACGAACCACACCGGCTGTTCGTAGGCGATCACCGTGTTGTCAATGCCGCTGGGCAAGCCGTGATGCAATTGTTCGACTTCGTAGGCCAGCCGGCTCGCTTCTTCCGGCGGCAGCGCGCAGTCGAAATACGCAGCGATCGCTCGTCCGATCGCAACCGACACCGCTGCACCACTTCCCAGGTTTGCGCCGACCGGGATATCGGACGTCACAGTCAGCGTGGCGCGGGGCGGTCGTTGGCCGACAAATTCGAACGCAGCCAGCGCCGCGCGCGCCAGCGGGTTGCGAGTCAGGCGCGAGTGACGCCATAGCGAGACGGTGACGCCGACGTCGGGCGCAACGATCGTGAAGGCGCGCCGGCCGGGTTCGATCCGCGCGCGGGCGCGTAGCATCGGCAACGGCAGCGCGATGGCCGGCCGGCCATACACCACGGCGTGTTCGCCGCACAGAATCACTTTGGCGCAAGCGCCCCGTTCTATGGTCGTCGCCTGTTCGATCCCTGCCATCGGGTGATCAGCTCTTTCCACAATTTTGCCACCTCGCGAATGTACACAGCTTCTGTTCCTTGTAGATTTCCCCGCTCCCCGCTACACTTTTCCAGGTGATGAATCGTAGATCTTTTCTCGCCGGCCTCGTCGCGGGCAGCCTTGGCGTGTTGGCTGCTCCGGCAAGCGCAGTCTTCGCCGCGCAGGGCACCCCCGGCGATAAGATCATCAAAGGGCGCGGCCGTGAAATCTTCGTCAGCATCAGCCGGCAGCGGCTGTGGGCGTACGAGGACGGCAACGTGGTCATGACCTTCCTCATCAGCAGCGGCGAGCCGAAGCGCGGCACGCGCCAGGGCAATTTCCGCGTGCAGAGTAAGATCCCCGAAGCCTGGTCGAACGTATGGCAACTGCGCATGCCGTACTGGATGGGCATATACAGCGTCGGGGCGATCGAGAACGGCATCCATGCAATGCCGATGCGCAAGAACGGCGCCTTGGTACGGTGGCCGGTCGGCTACCCGGCGTCGTTCGGGTGCGTAGTCGCCACTGCCGGTGATGCAGCTGCACTGTATCGTTGGGCACCGCTGGGTACACCCGTGTATATTCGGCGGTAGTCATTAATCATTTTCATCGAATCGTCAGGTCATCAAGGTCGGTGGTCATGGCAACATTCATCCGACGAATGCTAAGTATCCTGGTCGCGCTGCTAATCGGCGGGAGTGTGTATCCTGCTGCGCTTGCAGCGCCGCCTGCCGGCTCGATCGGCGACCAGCTCACCTACACTTTCGAGAAGGGTGATAGCCTGCCGGCGATCGCCGAGCAGTTTGGGGTGAGCCTAAAGGCGCTGCGTCGAGCGAACGGCCTGGCTAACAATCGCGTCATCCCCGGCACCGTGCTTACGATTCCCACTGCGTCGGGTGTCGTGTCTCCGTGGATTGCATCGAAGATTGACCCGCAGCCGGGTGACGGCAAGGTGATCTATGTCAGCCTGAGCCAGCAGCGCATGTGGGCATACGATGGCGATCAACTGGCCTTCGAGTTCCTCGTCAGCACCGGCCTCCCCACCGAGGAGCACCCCAACCGCGACACCAAGCCTGGCGTCTTTCGCATCAAGACAAAGATGCCCATGGCGCGCGCCAATTTGTGGAATCTGGATATGCCGTATTGGATGGGCATCTATGATGCCGGCAGCATCGAGAACGGCATCCATGCCATGCCCTCGCGTAACGGCCGGCTGGTGAATTGGCGCGTCGGTGCGCGCGGCTCGTTTGGCTGCGTCGTGCTCAATATCCCCGACGCCGCCAGGTTATATCGCTGGGCGCCGCTGGGCACGCTGGTCGTCATCCGACCCTGACGACAACCGGTGTGATCCTCTTTGTCTCGCCGCACCTCGACGACGTCGCCTTGTCCTGCGGCGGTTTGGTCTATCGCCTCACGTCTGCCGATCAGTCGGTCACCATCGCAACAGTATGCACGGCGGATCGTCCGGCCGATTGGCCGTTGTCGGAGGCCGCGCGACATGAACATCAGCAATGGCAACTCGGCGACCAGCCTTACCAGGGCCGCCGCGCCGAGGATGCGCGCGCCTGTCGCCTGTTAGGGGCAACGCCGGCCCACCTCGACTTGCTCGACGCCATTTATCGCCAGGACGCACACGGCGCGCCGCTCTACACAAATGACTTCATCGGCGGCGCGGTTCATCCTTATGACTGGCAGGCGCAGCTCCCTCAAGCGCGAACGGCGCTGGCGCCGCTCGTTCAGGCTGCGACGCAGGTCTATTGCCCGTTGGCCATCGGCGGGCATGTTGATCACGTCATCGTCCGCCGCGCCGTCGAATCGCTGGCCGGCCGATCCGCCATCCGCTACTACGAAGACTTCCCTTATGCGGACAAACTGGATCAATTCAACCCGCCGCGGGGATGTGCGTTTGAGCAGATTGCGTTAACCGTACGTGAAGTGGACGCGCGCATTCGCGCCATCGCGTGCTATGGATCGCAGTTGTCCGCCGTGTTCGGGTCGGCTGCGGCGATGCCGGAGCGCGTGCGCGGCTACGTATCGCGGGTGGGCGGCGAACGTTACTGGTTCGTCGTTGATTCGACCGGTGCAGGTAAGTAGCATAGAGGGTGATGCTCATTTCGCGTCGCAGGCTTCTGAAGCTGACCGGCAGCGTGGCTGCGGCGATGGCCGCGCTGCCGTTGACCAACCTCACGCATCTGTTCGCCCATCGGATTGACTTGGAGATCGAAAATGAGCCGGAGCCGGATGCGCCGCCGGCGCCGCTGGGGCGTGTGGCAAACTGGAAGGTAGATATCCGCACCGCGCCGCAGACGCGCGCCCGGCTTGTTCGCTCGGCCAGGCACGACGAGGTGTTGCGGCTCTACGCCCAGGTGACCGGCGACGCCGTGATGCCCCACAATGACATCTGGTACAAGACCGATGATGGCTACGTCTATTCGTCCTGGGTGCAGCCGGTGAACGACATCGAGAATCCGCCAGAGCCGACGCGTGCCGAGGAGAAGTTCTGGGGCGAGATCACCGTGCCGTTCAGTGATGCACGCGTCGCGCCGGAGGCCAACGCGCAGCGATTCGCGCGCCTGTATTACACCGGCGTCTTCCGCGTGATTGCAGCTGTCCAGGATGCAGGCGGCGAATGGTGGTATCGCCTGCAGGACGGGGTGACCTTCAGCCCAGGGCCGTATGTGCCCGCCGCGCACATCCGTCGCTTCGACCCTGCCGAGCTGACCCCACTCTCGCCGAGCACCGAAAACAAGCGCATCGTGATTGACTTGAACAAGCAGCTCATGACGGCCTATGAGGGTGAGACGCCGTTGCTCGTCTCGCGCACGGCGACCGGCTTCGGCCCTTTTCAGACGCCTAAAGGCCAATACCGCATCATCCGCAAACGCGCCACATCACGCATGATCGGCGGGGCGGGCACAGACTACTACGATCTACCCGGCGTGCCTTTCCCCAGCTACTTCACGCGAAGTGCGATCGCCATTCACGGCGCGTATTGGCACAACGACTTCGGCCGGCGGCGCAGCCACGGTTGCGTCAACGTGCCGGCGCCGGTAGCGCTGTGGGTGTGGCGCTGGACGACGCCGGCGCAGCCCTACGACATGGTCGAGATTCGTACGCAGGACCCAACGGCCACGCCGGTGTTCGTGATCTAAACGAATGAGGTGGACAAAAGCATCGCTTTCACCCACCTCACCCGTCTTCTATAGGGTGCCTAGACGGTCTCGAACCCTCAACCTCCTGAGCCACAGTCAGGCGCTCTGCCATTGAGCTATAGGCACCGCGTTGCGAGCAGAATTCTAGCACATCCCCGCTGCAATGCAGGACTGTGTCGAAGCACTCTCGGCCATTTCAACCGACTGCGAAGACGCGGGTCATCAGGCACGATTGGTTGCCCGTACGCCTTCGCGGTTGTGCGTTACTCCAACACCAACATCCCATTGCGGGCATCCACGCGCACTGTGTCCCCCTCACGGTAGCGGCCTTCCAGGATGGCCATCGAGAGCGGGTCCTGTAGCTCGTGCTGGATGGCGCGCTTGAGCAGCCGGGCGCCAAAGGCCGGGTCATAGCCTACTCGTGCTAGGTGGCGCTTTGCCGATGGCGTCAGCTCCAGCGACAGCTTGCGTTCGGCCAGCAGCTTGCGCAGCCGGTTGAGCTGGATGTCCACAATTTGCTCGATGTGCCGCTCGTCCAGTGGATGAAAGATCACGATCTCATCAATCCGGTTCAGGAACTCCGGTCGGAAGAAGCGTTGCAGGCGGCGCACGATCTCGTCGCGGCTGAGGCGCTCCAAGTCTTCGCCGGCTAGCAGGTTGCTGGTCATGATCACGACCGTGTTGCGGAAGTCCACCGTGCGGCCTTGGCCATCGGTCAGCCGGCCGTCATCCAGCAATTGCAACAGCACATTGAAGACTTCCGGGTGGGCCTTTTCGATTTCGTCGAACAGCACCACGGCGTAGGGCCGGCGGCGCACGACCTCGGTGAGCTGGCCGCCCTCCTCGTAGCCCACGTAGCCTGGCGGCGCGCCGATCAGCCGGCTGACGGTGTGTTTCTCCTGATACTCGCTCATGTCAATCCGCACCATCGCCCGCTCATCGTCGAACAGGAACTCAGCCAGCGCCTTGGCGGTTTCGGTCTTGCCCACGCCGGTGGGGCCGAGGACGATGAATGAGCCGATGGGGCGGTTGGGGTCTTGCAGGCCGGCGCGCGCGCGGCGCACAGCGTTGCTCACCGCGCGTAGCCCATCGTCCTGGCCCACCACGCGCTCGCGCAGGCGTTCCTCCATCTTCACCAGCTTGTGCAACTCGCCTTCCAGCAGTTTGGTGACTGGAATGCCCGTCCAGCGCGAGACCACGGCGGCGACTTCGTCTGGGCCGACTTCTTCTTTGAGCAGCGGGTTGCCCCTTTGCAGCTCGGCCAGGCGGGCTTGCGCTTGCTTGAGATTGGCTTCAAGCTCGCGCAAGCGGCCATAGCGCAGCTCAGCCGCCTTGGCCAGGTCGGCGTCGCGCTCGGCCTGCTCGATCTGCACGTTGGTGTGCTCGATCTGTTCGCGGATGGTGCGCACTTCCTGGATGGCGGCTTTCTCCTGCTCCCATTGCGCACGCAGCGCGTTGCTCTTTTCCCGCTCGCTGGCGATCTCCGCTTCAATCCGGGCCAGGCGCTCCTTGCTCGCTTCGTCGGTTTCCTTCTTCAGCGCCTCGCGCTCGATCTCCAGTTGGAGAATCCTGCGGTCAATCTCGTCCAGCGCAGTGGGCTTGGAATCAATTTCCATCTTCACCCGGCTGGCGGCTTCGTCAATCAGGTCAATGGCCTTGTCCGGCAACTGGCGGTCGCTGATGTAGCGCGCGCTGAGCGTAGCCGCAGCGATGACCGCGGCATCCTGGATGCGCACGCCGTGGTGGATTTCGTAGCGCTCCTTCAAGCCGCGCAGGATGCTGATGGTGTCTTCGACGCTCGGCTCATCCACGAACACCGGCTGGAAGCGCCGCTCCAGCGCGGCATCCTTCTCGATGTGTTTGCGGTACTCGTCGAGTGTGGTTGCGCCGATGCAGTGCAGCTCGCCGCGCGCCAGCATCGGCTTGAGCAGGTTGCCGGCGTCCATCGCGCCTTCAGCCTTGCCTGCGCCGACGACGGTGTGCAGCTCGTCAATGAACAGGATGATCTTGCCGTTAGAGGCGGTAACCTCCTTCAGCACGGCCTTCAGGCGTTCTTCGAACTCGCCGCGGTATTTGGCACCGGCGATCAGCGCGCCCATGTCCAGCGCGATGATGCGCTTGTCCTTCAGGCCTTCCGGCACGTCGCGCCGCACGATGCGCTGCGCCAGCCCCTCGGCAATGGCGGTTTTGCCCACGCCCGGTTCGCCGATCAACACCGGGTTGTTCTTGGTGCGCCGGCTGAGGATCTGGATCACGCGGCGGATCTCCTCATCACGACCGATCACTGGGTCGAGCTTGCCCTGCTGCGCGAGCTGGGTCAGGTCGCGGCCGTATTTCTCCAGCGCCTGGTAGGTGGCTTCGGGATTTTGGGAAGTGACGCGCTGGCTGCCGCGCACCTGCACCAGCGCACGCAAGATCGCGTCGCGCGTAATGCCGTTGGCGTTGAGGATCTGCGTGGCGGCCGGCGCGCGGCCGGTGCGTACTACCGTTGGGTCGGCCATGGCCAGCAGCAAGTGCTCGGTGCTCACGAAGTCATCGCGCATCTGCCTGGCCTCGGCCTCGGCGCGGTCGGTCAACAGGCTGACTTCGCGCGAGAGGCGCACCTCGCCTACGGCGCCGCTTACCTTTGGCTTATTGCGCAGCTCGCGCTCCACCAGGTCGGTGATGCGCGCCGGATTGGCGCCGGTGGCCTGGATGATCGGCGGGACGATCCCCCCATCCTGTTGCAACAAAGCAAGCAGCAGATGCTCCGGCTCAATGTTCTGCTGGCCGTACTCCTGCGCCAGCGATTGCGCGCTGAGCAGCGCCTCCTGCGCCTTCTCGGTGTATTGATTCAGATTCATGATGCCTTCCCTTCTAACGAAACAGCGGACGCAATCGCGCTCGCCGTAAGAATTTCAATCTCGTCACGTCATCATAAATCTGCGCGTCAGAGCGACGTTGGAGCGTCGCTAGCGATTCATTTGTGCGTCGGTGTTTGCGCAGCGTGCGACACGCCTTACAATGGCCGAATGTCCAACCATTGGAAGCAAGATATGCGAACACGGCTCGCGCATCTCGCTCGGCTGACCTGCCTGGCGTCGCTGATTCTCGCCGCTTGTGCATCGGGCGGAAGCGCTGATCCGTCGAGCGATACGGCCAGCAGGATTCTGACGGTGGTCGCTACGCGCGCGACGGCTACCCGGGTGACAACCACGCGCGCCGCGGCATCTTCGGCGATGTCCTCACCGACTGCATCGGCTTCACCAACCCCGGCCGAGCCGACGGCAACGCCGCTGCCACCGATGGTCTTCGCGCGTTGCATTGTGCGTGCCGAATCGCCCATGCTCCGGGAGCCGGGGGATGCCGCCCAGGTCACTGCCCCACTGCGGTCGAGTGACATCGTCACTGCCTACGGTCGGACGGCAGACGGGCAATGGATCCTCATCTGGAATCAGGAGATCGCTTTTGGCTGGATCCCATCCGGCGTGCTGGGCTGCAGCGCGCCGTTCGAGGACTTGCGGCCTACCGAGCCGGATGTTTTGCTCACCCCTTGGCCAACGGTCACGCCGCCTGCGCTGATGGCAGGCGTGAAAACGGCCACACCGGCAAGTGTCGCTGCTGCTATGACGGAGACGCCCACGCCAGTTGTGACGCAGACTCCTGAGCCGGCGGCGACCGAGACGCTGCCTACCGTGACCGGAACGAGTACATCTATCCCGGCAGCGACCGAGCCACCCGTAACCGTGACCGTGACTATAACGCCGCTTGTCCTCACGCCGGAGGCAACTGCGGCGGCTGCAACCGCGCCGGCACCCGAAACGGCGACCCCAACCGTGACCTTCACAGCGACCGAGTCGCCGGTTGAACCGCTGGCTTGCATCGTCGCGATCAACCGGGCGTTGAACCTGCGCGCCGGCCCGGATCGCACCACCCGGTTGCTCGGCCAACTGCGCCCTGGCGCAAAGTTCTATGCCACCGGGCGCAACACCGACGCTACTTGGCTCTACGGCGCGACCACGCGCGGTGACTTCGGCTGGGTGATCGCTTCTGCCGTGCGGTGCGATAGCGACCCCGGTGGGTTGCCGGTCGTGAACGGTAGCTGACGATCGTTTGACAAGGCCAGGTACATCCGCGCCTCGAAGATCAGGCTGAACGGGATGGTGAACGCGCTGATCAGCGCCGCGCCGATGCCGTAGGCTGAAATATTGACCGGGTACGGCCAGTAGGCGCGCACCTCGCTCACCATGAGCGGAACTACAACGCCCTGATGCAGGGTGGTGGGCAGCGTCAGGCCGGCTACAAATAAGACGATCACGGCCAGCCGGATGCTCCAGCGCCACGCGGCGATGCGCCAGAAGCGCGACAGGCTCAGGCTCAGCGTCGGCGCCAGCCATTGCAGGACGCCGCTCTGTAGCGCGTGCATGATGCACGCGGTGCGCATACACAGCAGCGCTTCGGTCACGAACGCGAGCAATGTGCCACCGAGGCCGGCAAGCAGCAACGAGGCGGGCAACTGAACTGTTGAAGGCTGAGAGAGCACCCAGCCTAGCGAACTGCCGCTTTGGCGGGCGAGGTGGAAGCGCGTCGCTGAATACAGCTCCGTGAAAGGTGAGCCTGGATCGGGCGGCAACTGCGCGATTGCCCGCACTAAGGTCATGTTCAGGATGCTGTTGGCGTCGCGGCGCACCCAACGGTAGTTGGAGACGTCCAGGCGCGCCTCGCGCAGCATCCACGTGATGCCAACCAGGCTGACCGTGATGAGCGCGCCGTAGAGCAGGCTGCTGGCCAGCAACGGTTGCCAGCGCCGCAGCGCTGCGCCGAAAGCTGCGCGTAGGATCGCTTCCACGCATGCTGGCGCATCTGTACATGCTGGCATGTGCAACGCGATCCAGGTGATCGCGCCGCGACCGACGAGAAAAGTGAACGCACCAACTGTAGCCTGGATCTGCATCTGCAAGTAAAACGTGCTCGTGACCAGCGCGAAATAGCTGTTCTGGGCTGCCATGCCGCGCAGCATAAGCGTGGCGTATATGAGTGAGCCGGCAATGCCTGCGCCGGCGAAGCACAACAGGCTGCACGCCAAGATAGGCAAAGGATAGCGCGTGAAGACGGCGAAGGTTGATTGCAGCACTGTGCCGAAGCTGGTGCTCGACTGGATGCAAGTAGCGGCTGCGCGTTCGCGCTCCCCATCCAGCGAAAGCGTGCCGTGGATCACCTGCTGCATAGAATACCTATTATCGGGCCAGTGCCCGATACATGCGCGCCTCGAAGATCACACCCGCAGCGATGAGTGCGCCGTTGATCAGGGCGATGCCGACCCCATTGGCCGACTGCGCGATGTGATAGGGCCAGTAGCCGACGCCGAACATCTGGCGCGCCGGTCCGACTACCAGCACTTGTTGCAGCGCCGGCGCGAGCACGAACGCTGCGACGGCGAAGGCGACGAATGCCAGCCTGAGCGACCAGCGCCAGATCAGCACGCGCGTGAAATGTGTGCCGCTCACGCGCAGCACTTCGTTCAGCCAAGTCCCTCTCACCGGTGTGCTGAAGATGGCCGCCGTGCGCATGCACAACAGCGCGTCCGTTACAATCAACAGCGCGATGGATGCCAGGCCCAGCGCGACCGTCCCCGGCATGACGCCGCGCGAGACCGTGGACAGGTCGAAGCCCAGATAAGACCCGACCATGGACCGCGACAGGTTGTAGCGCACCGAAGCCAGCCAGTCGCTGAAGGGTGGGCCGGGGTCGGGTGGCAAAAAGCCGATTGCGCGGATCGCCGTCCAGTTCAAGATGTTGCCGAGATCGCCGATGCGAATCGAGCGCGTATTCGACACGTCCAGGCGCAATTCGCGCAGCATTGCCGATAAACCCAGCAGACCGATCGTAATGAGCAAGCCATAGAGCGCGGTGCTGAGCGCCAGCGGACGCCAGGCGCGCAGCGTGGCGCTCAGGCCGGCGCGCAGCGTGACGGATTGATCGCTTCCCGGCCCCTGCATGGCGATCCATGTCAGTGCCCCGCGTCCCAGCAGGAAGGTGAATGTGCCGATCAGCGCCTGAACCAGCATCTGGGTGTTATAGGCGCGCATCGTGGTCATGGTATGCGAGCCGGTGCGAATCACGGCGTCGCCGATCATGACGCCGTAGACCAGCGAGCCGGCGATGCCCGCCCCGGCGAAGCACACGAACGCGCACACGATGATCGTCAGCGGATGCTGTGCGAAGATGCCGACGGTGGATAGGAGCACCTGGAAGAATCCGCGCTGCCAGCAGTCCCCGACGCCCGGGACGACGATAGTCCGCGGATGAGGGTATATCGCAGGAAGTGCGTCACGTGTATCCATATGCGCGTATGCTCAGCGTCGCCCGAGCACGCGGCCGGAGACGAGCTTGATCGCGCGCAGTGGCGAGTCGGCTTCTTTCCCCATGCCTGCGTAGTCGTAGGAGCCATTGCTCTTGGCGAGATATTCCTCCAGGTCGGTCTTCAGCGCTTTCAGGATATCGCGTTCGATATGCAGGAGCAGGCGCAGGTGATGCGGATCCACATCACGCAGTTGCAGCAGGGCCTCCAGGTGTGGCAGGCACAACCCAGACGAACGCGCGAAGGCCTGGTGCATCACTTCGTCATGGATTTCGTTGGCGAGGGCGTGCAGCAACATGCCTTCCTGGTCGCGCTCGTACTCGCACAATGGGCACACACGCTTCGGTTTGACGGCGTCCAGCACGGTTCGGCGCATGGACATGCCGATGAGATGATCCAGTGGGCGACAGTGCGTATGCGTCTGCGGTAGGACGCGGTCAACTTCGCGCAGTACATCGTTGATCACGTCGTGCTGGATGATGGCGACGCTGAGCATACGCGCATGACCGGCCAGTAGCGCGCCATGCACTGAGCAGTAGCCGCGTGCCTCGCGGATCTCCGCGCGCCGCTCGACGTTGGTGACGTTCTCGTAGAAGAATACGTCCACATACTGCCGCACAGCGCGATCCACCAGCCGGCAGATTGGACAGCCTGGCTGGGACATCGCTTCGATCAATTCGTGGTAGGCGCTGCTCTTGGCTTGCATCGGGTCAGACATCCGGGGTCTGCGAAGCTTCGGAGACTCGTATGTGATGGTGCGCCGGAAAGCTGAGACCAGCCTGGGTCTTCGTCGAGAGTTCGAGGAAGTCCAGAATGGCACGCTGGGTCGTTTCGGGGCATTCTTCGTGGACGATGTGGCCGATGCCCTCGAACACCTGCAGCCGGGCATCGGGCAGGATGCGCACGAGCCTGGCACCGTCGCCAGCGGGGAAGACCGGATCGCGCTCGCCCCACAACAGCAGAGTGGGTGCAGTGATGGCGCTAAGGTTGTGCGGCACCGGCCTGGCGCCGTCTTTAGGCGATCGCGCTTGCCACACCTGCGCCAGCGCCGAGCCGCGCACGTGGAGCGGACCAGCATAGCCTTTCGCCACTGTGTCGGTGATCCAGTCGTGCTTGGCCGAGACAAAACGCAAACCCGGCCGCACAAGCCAGGGCGACGTGGAGTAGAAGGCCAGCACATAGCCGAGGACCGGCAGGCGCACCCAGCGGGCGATGCTGGGTCGGTCGGTCGCGAAAGCCTCCGGCGCCAGCGCGGCCAACGACTGCACGCGCTCCGGCGCAAGGATGGCGATCTGCATGGCGACGCGCCCGCCGAACGAGTGCCCGACGAAGTGTGCCCGCCGTATGCCCAGCGCGTCGAGCACGCCCAGGACCAGCTCGGCTTGTGTTTGCGTGGTGTAGATCGGCTCGGCCGGGCGGGCCGACGCGCCGCTGCCCAGTTGGTCCACGGCGATCACGCGATAGCCGGCTGCGAGCAAAGCCGCTTTGATGCCGCGCCAGGTGAAGACCGACGAGGCGAAGCCGTGGATCAGGACGACAGCTGGTGCGCTGTGCGGCCCGTCGTCGGTGTAGTGGATGGCATAGCCGTTGACCCAGACGAATTGGTCGTCACCGGCGAACTCGCGCAGGTTGAAGCGCTCGCGTAACGGCGTAAGGATGTATGCGCCCCACACGACTGAGCCGGCCAGCGACAGCGCGATCACGCCGGCAATCGAGAAGGTGATCGCCATTTGTGGGCCGTAGCCGGTAGTCTGTTGTGCCACCAGCAGGATGAACGTCACCGTCAAGCCGACCAGCGCAATCGCAAACGTAATCTGCTCGTATTGGCGGATCGGCCTGCGCCGGGTCAGTCGGCGCATCAGCCAGATCAGCGCTGCGGCGATCAACGGTGGGATCAGCAGCGCCGGCCAATGCCCCCACTGCAGGTAGTCGCGCACCTCCCACCAGTTGATCGGATAGCGCACCAGCACGTGCGGGGCGAAGTTTTCCATGATGCCGATGTCGAGGGCGTAGCGCGCTATGCCCACCGGCTTGCCCCACACCGCGACGTAGTAGCGACCGGTCTGCGGCATGACTACTTCGATCCTGGCACGCGGGAAGTACACCATCTGGGTGAAGATATCGAAATAGTCGAATGTGCCATCGCTGGTAGCGACGACCGCTCCCATGCCTTCCGGAATCTCGAACGGCAGCGGCTCGAGCGGCCGTGGCAGGCCGGGGCCGATCAGCGCCAGGTGGGGGTCAAACGCGCGCAGCTCCTCGTGGCCTGGGATAAAGATCTCGGCCTTGAAGCGATCGCCGGCCTGGTAGTCGAATTTGGCCATGTCCACGTCGTCGGCCGACGACAGCTCGCCCAGCACGAACCACATGAACCATGGCTCCGGCACATACTGGCCATCCTCGAATAAGCCGTAGTCCCCGCCCGGCGCGTTGGTCTCCAGGATCGGCACTTCGGCGCGTGCTGTTCGCGGCTCGGCGGTGAGCGATGAAATGAGGGCGAAGATCAAGGTGCACGCGAGGACGAACGGCCGGGCGAATTTCATGGTGAGGATTGACTGGCCGGATTATCGCATCACGCAGCGATCCGAGGATTCGCCCATGTGGTGACGAACGGTTGCTTTCGACGCAGGAGTCGTCGGCCCTTATAGCTTGCCGCCCGCGCTGTGGCGGTTGTGAAAAGCCAGAGTAGCGCGGATTACGCCTACTCGCTGCCCGTCGCTCTCTCATCTCCTTCGACCTGCGCGCGTTGCTTGCGTCGGCGGAGCAGCTCGGAGGCAGTAGCGGCGGCTTGCTGTGGCGATGGCACTTGTGCCTCGGCAGCGGTGGTCTGTGGCGAGGCGGGAGGTGTTTGCACCGGCCGGCGTGGCATGATCTGCGGCGTTGGCTCGCGGGTGACGCGGGTCTTGGCGCGCAACAGTTGATCCATGCGCCCACTCGATTCCAGATTACCGGCCGGTGCGAGCTTCTCGCCGGCCGAGCCGAACAGTTTGCGTAGGCTGACCGTGATCCGCCGCACGCCAACGTCGAAGGGCAGCAGCAACGCAGCCAGTGCCAGCAACAGGGGGAAGAGGTCGGTGCGCGACGCGGCAATCGGCGCGTTCAGCGCGAACGCCTGCGCCGGCGAGGCCAACGCTTCACCGCTGCCGAGCAGCGCCCAATCGCGCAGGTTCTCCTCGCCGCCTTCCACCTGTGCATATTCGGGCGAGTACGGCCGCACGTAAGCGACTGTCGTCTCGCCCAGGCCGGCAGCCGGCTGACTCGCCGCCGGCGCCACGCGCACGAAATACGCGCCGGCTTGGTCGAGATAGGTCTCCGCTTCGTAACGTCCCGGCGCAGTCTGCGTCAACGTCAGCTCGCGCGCTTGGCCTTCGCTATCAATAACGGTCGCCATCAGCTTCAGGTCCTCGGCGATCTGAGACTCCGGCACGTCGGCGACAATCACCGTCTGCTCGTCGCGCTGTTGCACGTTGACCTGGATGGACGATTGCCCACGGTCTAAGATCGTCCAGCGGACGGCCTGCGCCCAGAACTTTGGGAAGTTCTCCCATTGCACCCAGTTCTTGGCCCATCGCCCGGTCGCGTCCGAAGTGAATGCGACTGCGCGGCCCAGGCCGTATTGCCATGCTGCGAGCAGTGGGTCGCTCTCGTTGGCGCGTAAGATCACCTGCGCGGCCGATTTAGCCGTGCTGGCGATGTAGCCCTGCAGCGAAGGGACTTCGTTGATGCCGCTCAAGATGGGATTGGCCATCCCCAGCTTGGGGAAGAAGCTCTGCTCGACGATGTAACTGCGCTGGGCCAGCGCGGCTTCCTCCGTGAAGATGGTCGGCAGATTGGCCGCTTTGTCGGTGAAGTGATAACGCCCCTTGCCGATGGCGGCGATGCGCTTGAGAAAGGGGACGTCCGAGCCATCGCCGAAAGCGACGACGCTCAGCGTCGTGTCGTATTCATCGCGCATCTTGCGCACCAGTTCGGGCACACCTTCCTGACGCTCGGCATCGTTGCCGTCGGCCAGCAGGATGATGAATTTGGATAGCTTGGTAGACTTGGCGACGATCTTCTCGGCCTCCAGCAACGACTCGTATACGTAGATGCCGCCGCCTCCGGGCGCGATGCTCAGAATTTGGTTGATGTACTTGTTCCTGTCGCGCCCCAGAAATGGTCCGATCAGGTCTACCAATTCGGTGTCGAAGCCGATCACCGTTACCTCGTCGTCCTCGTTCACCAGTTCCGCCACGCGTGCGGCAGCTTCTGCTGCCAGCCGCATCTTGGTCACGCCGTTCTCGATGGCGCTCATGCTGCCGCTCTTGTCCATCACCACCACGATGGACACCGAGGGGAAGCGCTTAGGGTCTTTGACCTGCATCTCGACCGGCAGCGTCTCCTCCAGTGGCGTCTTGAAGTAGCCGCCCACGCCGTAGCTGTTCGGCCCGCCGATGACCACGAGGCCGCCGCCGATGTCGCGCACGTAGCTCTGCAGCGAGTACATCGTGCGCAGCGATAACTCGCGCGCCGGCACGTTGGCCAGCACCACCGCCTGGTAGCCGGCCAGTGACTGGATCTCGCTGGGCATCGCACGCGGCGAGACTTCGTCATACTCGATGCCGGTCGCGCCGAGGGCTGCTTTCAGTGCGCTCACCTCGTCCACACCGCTGGACGAAAATGCCGGCGGGACCGAGACGAGCAAGATGCGCGGTGGCCCGCCGACGATCACCGATGACGATAGCGCGTTGTTTTGCGGGCGCGCGTCGCGCTCCGGCGAGATCTGGACGCGAAAGGCGCTGAAGCCGGTGCGCGTGGCGCTGGCACGCACGTTGAACTCGTTGAGTCCGGCGGTGAGGTTGACGACCTCCTGAGCCACGATGTCCGGCCCGGAGAACACGGTGAGCTGAGCGCGCATGGCCTGGTTCGAACGCACCACGATCTGCAGCGGGATGATCTGGCCGACCGAAGCGCGCTGCGGCGCGTCAATGCGCTCGATCGCGGCATCGGGGCCTTGCACCGACGGCAACGCGACGACGTCCAGCCGGATGTCGGCAGCGCGCGCCAGCCGGACGGCGGCTTCGGCGTCGCCGATGGTCTGTTTGCCGTCGCTCAGCAGCACGATGCGCTTGGCTGCGTCGGCTGGGAACAGGGACATGCCCAGCCGAACTGCGCCCTCCACATTCGTGCCGGCGGATCGCACCTGCGCGCCGATTGGGGCCAGGTCGCGCATGCTGGACATGGCGCGTTCGATCTGGGCGTCGGCGCCGAAGACGATCACCGCCGCTTGGTCATTCCCGTCTGTGCGCATGCTGCGCAGCGCCTCGCGCACAAACTGTGCCGCCTGCTCCACGCCACTTGGCCCAACGCTGTCCGAAGCGTCAATCGCGAATACGACGGCTAGCTTGTTGGTGAACTGGACGGCTTGCAGGCCGGCGAGGGCAAAGATGAGCGAAGTCAGCAAGGCCCAACGCACAACGAGCGCGGTGAGCGCGTGTTTGTTCAACCTCCGCTTCCAGGCTGGCCGGCTGCCGGCTACTTTACGCCGCGTAAATAGCCTTGGCAGCGCGATCAATGCGCTGATGGGCAGGAGCACCAGCAGCGCAAGGAAGATCGGCTGGCTAAACGACAGCATTGCCCGATTTTACGGGATGCGAATGATATGAATATGAATGTGAGTGCAGCGTGGAACCTCGAGTCTCAGGCTTGGGCTTGTTCAGCTTGCGCCCCCTGCGTAGGGTGCATTTCTGGCGAAGGGCAGGCGCAACATACGAAAGACCAGCAGGTTAGGCGCAGGCATTGCCTGCGCCTAACCGTGTCTTGAAATGCACCCCTGCGCACCGAAGGATACATGCCTGCTGTGGGCCCGGCGCTATCCCCCGCCATACTGTGCCAGGAAGTTCCTCGCCGCGTCGCGCACCGCTTGCGGGATGACTGTGATGGGGTCAATCAGCCGCTTCACCAGAGCGGCGTTTTCGCGTGCCCCGCTCAGCCAATCGTCGAAGGCACGGCGTTGCTCGCTCTGGAGTTCACTTTCGGAGAGCGACCGATCTTCGCGGCCCAGGGGTAACAAGATGTAGAAGCTGCCGAATGCCGACGTGATCACCGGCGTCGGCGTGCCGAGCGGCGCAGTGGCCAACTGGTCGGCGATGTCCATGCCGAATTGGTTTTGCACACTCGGTCGGCTGGTCCAGTCCAGGCTTGCTCCACTCCCGATCGGCGCAGGCTGTGTAATGGCGTTGGTTTGCGAGATCAACGCGGTGAAGGTGAGTTCCCTGCGCGCCAGGCGGTCAGCGGCTTTCTGGGCCTCTTCGAGCGTGTTGAAGCGCACGTAATCAAACTTGTAATGCGGGGCGATCTTCGGCGTCTCCTGGGCAAAGGCTTCTTGCAAGCGTTCGCGATACAGGTTGCTGGCGATCAGGTCGCGCAAGTCCTGCTCGGTGATGCCAAGCGGCTGATATTCGGTGAGCGTGTTCTGCAGGAGCAGTTGGAAGTCCCCCTCGGTGATGGAGGTGGGCTGTAGTCGCGGCGTAGCCGTCGGCAGGACGACGGTCGGCTCGGGCGTAACGGTCGGCGTGACGCCGGCTGCGGCCGTTGCAGTGACCTCACCAGTGGCCGTGGGGATGGGAGTGTCGGGGGTGACCGGCGTATAGGTCGGGAACGGCGTCAGGGTCTTGCGGTAGAGGCCGAAGCTCCTCTCCAGTTCTTCCGTCACCTCCTCCGGGGTGACCGTGATGCCGCGGCGGGTTGCCTCTTGGCGGATGAGCGAATCGTCAATCAGCGTGCTCAGCGCATTTTGTGCGATCTGCTCCGCGCTGCTTTGCAAGACGATCTGCTGCAGTTGCTGTTGGTAGAACTGCTGAAGGAACGCAGCGCTGGGGTCGTTGCTCTGTTGCAGTTGCACGACCTGCTGCTGGAGCTGGTTGAAGCGGCCGCGCAGTTGCGCTTGGTCGTAGCGCATGCGCTTTTGCAGTTGTTGGATGTTGATAGTCCGGTCGCCGATGCTGGCCACCGCGCGCTGGGGCTGGATGACGAACATGTCCACCAACGCAGCGGCAATCAGCACCACGACGATCACCGCGAGCACCAGGCTGCCGAGGATGATGATCTGGCGCTGGCGCCGTTCTCGCTCGTAGCGCGACATCTGCATGCGCGTGAGGCGCGCGCTGAGAGGTTCGTTCTTCTTAGTCATGCGAAGTGCAACGATGGGCGCGGCGGATTCCTCTTTGCGCCGGCGGGTAGCAAAGCGCGCCGGCGCGCGGCAGAAAGACGCTGGGCCGTTGATTGGCGTGAGTGATCAGAAAGCGAGGGATTCCTCGTCGGCAGCTTCTGGGGCGTGGTTGTTCTCGTAGTGGGGGCGGCGCTCACCCAGCACAATCATCTCGTTGGCGACGATTTCCGTGCGGTAGTGGCGCTTGCCTTCGCTATCCTCCCAGCCCCGCGTTTGCAGCCGGCCTTCGATATACACTTGCTGGCCGCGCGAGAGATGCTGCTTGCAAATCTCGGCCAGGCTTCCCCAAGCGATCACGTTGAACCACTCGGTCTCCTCGTGCCGCTGTCCATCCGGCGTCGTCCAATCACGGCGTGTCTCCACAGCAAATGACGTCACTGCCTTCCCACTGGGTGTATATCGCATTTCCGGGTCACGTCCCAGGTGACCAATGATCATGACCTTGTTCAGTCCACGCATCGTGCTTGAACTCCATGGGCGATCGTAACAAACTGTCCGTTCATCCGTCGTGCATCACGCCCGATTTCCACCACTCGAAACGATCACTCGCTTGGAGGTTGACGTAAGCGGAGCAGTGTCCACGTCAGGCTGCAGAAGGCGCAGGCTGCACCTCTGTGGCCTCTGCTGGCTCCGCAGTGGGCGGCTCGTCGGCGTCTGAGGCTTCGACTTCTGCGCCGCCCATGACATCAGCAGCGCCTGGCGTTGCGCCGTCGTGCTCATCGGCGCGCACGAGCAGATAGCGGATGATGTCCTCCGTCAGGCGCAGCCGCTGCTCGATCCGCGCCAGGCCAAGCGCTTCGAGTTCGACGACCGAGAAGACGTAGTAGCCCTCGCGATATTTGCGAATCGGATAAGCCAACTGGCGGAGGCCCCACTGCGTGGTCTCGACGACAGCGCCGCCTTCAGACGTCACGAAGCCGTTTACGCGTTCGATCAAGGCAGCCAGTGCGCTTGCGTCCAGATCGGGTTTTACGATGTAAGTGAGTTCGTACTTGCGCATATGAATCGTATGTATCACTCCTTTCCTCGGAATTGTTGCCCTCGTTTCGGGAGGCCCGATGGCGCAGACCATCCCTGCGAGAGCGGAAAGCCGGCCGCATCGAGGTTGTGCGGCCGTGAACAGGCGAGATAATATATCACGAGTCCGGTTTGATTTACAATCACTAGTCGCCGGTATATCCAGCCCATGAGTAGTTCCATCGTCGTCTCGGAATGTCGCACGCCCCAGGAGCGCCGGCAGTTTATCGAATTCCAATGGGAGATCTACAAAGACGACCCCTATTGGGTGCCGCCCCTGGTGAGCGAGCGCGTAGCGTTTTACGACAAGGCAAAAAATCCCTTTTTCGAACATTCCGACGCTGCCATGTTCGTGGCGCGGCGCGATGGACGAATCGTCGGCACGGTTGTCGCAATCCAGAACAACCGACACAATGCTTTCCACAACGAGAAGACCGGCTTCTTCGGTGGCTTCGAGACGATCAATGACTTCGAGGTGGCTGCGGCGCTTTTCGACGCTGCGCGTGATTGGGTGAAGGCACGCGGTATGAACGTGTTGCGCGGCCCGGCGACGCTTAGCCTGAACGACGAATGCGGGTTGCTGGTAGATGGCTTCGACAGTGAGCCGGTGGTGCTGATGACCTATAACCCGCGCTACTACGTCGAATTGATCGAGCGCTACGGGTTCACGAAGGCGATGGACCTATGGGCGTGGTGGGTATCCGCAGAGACGGCGCAGCAAGTCATCGGCGAGAAGCTGGAGCGGCTGACCCGGCTGGTCGAGAAGCGCGGCCGCTTCACCGTGCGCGCGGCCGATTTCAGACGCCTGGCGCACGAGGTCCAGGCGCTCAAGGCGGTCTATGCCAGCGAATCCGGCGCGTGGCGTGAGAACTGGGGGCATGTGCCGATGACCGATCATGAATTGGAGCACGTGGTCAACAGCTTGAAGCAGTTTGCCGACCCGGACTTCATCCTGATCGTCGAGTCGCAGGGCAAGCCGGTTGGCATCGGCATTGCCCTACCGAACGTCAACCGGCCACTGCGTAAAGCGTATCCCAACCCGAAAACGCCAGAATGGTGGACGCTGCTCAAGTTCTTGTACTATCGCCGCACGATGGTGAACTCGGTGCGCGTGATTCTGGCGGGTGTGTTGAAGGAGTACCGCGCATCGGGTATCGAGGCCGTATTGATGCTGCGGATGTTGCAGACGGGCGTCGCCAAGGGCTACATCGGCGGTGAGATGTCATGGATTCTGGAGACGAACGACGCCATGAACCGGATCATCGCTCAGGTCGGTGCAACCGTCTACAAGACCTACCGCATCTATGATCTCCCCATCGGTTGAGGCTGCCTCGCGCAGCGAGGATGACATCGGACGCGGCAGCGCATTGCGCTCGGCGCATCGCGAGGCGCAAACGAAACAACGCCTGTTGGCAATCCTCATCAGCGATATTGCGTTGATCAACGTCGCGTTCGCGCTGGGCTATGTCGCACGCTACCGCTGGCAGTTGTTTCGTGACATCGAGTTCAACGCAGCGTTCAGCGACTACTGGCCGATCCAGGTGTTGTTCACGCTCTCGGTGCTGGCGTTTTTCTGGCTGGATGGCGTGTATGCGCCACGCCGTATGCCTTCCTGGCTCGACCAGATCTGGACGATCACCGGTAGCGTGCTTAAGGCGATGTTCATCGTCTGGGTAGCGATCTTCATCTACGGGCCGGCGGTGTACTCGCGCCTGTTAATTGCCGAAGCAGGCGTATTCCTCGTCGTGCTGCTCGGCGTCTCGCGCGCGATCAAGAACGTCTACGAGGCGCGTCGGCGCGCGCAGGGCATTGGCGTATCAAATGTGCTGATCGTCGGCGCGGGTGAGTTGGGCCGGGCTGTGATGCGCACGCTGTTCGCCCGACCTGACCTGGGCTATCGTTGCGTCGGTTTCGTGGACGATGATCCGCGACGCGGCCATACCGATATCGGCCGCTTCCTGGCGTTGGGCGAGGTGGGCGCACTATCGGATCTGCTGCGGCGCTATCCGGTGGACGAAGTGGTGATCACGCTGCCCTGGTCGGCACAGCCGAAGATCCTGGAATTGGTCGAGATCTGCCGGGCGCACAACGTGCGGGTGCACGTTGTGCCGTCGCTGTTGCAGATCAACCTGCGTAAGCTGGATGTGAACGACTTCGGCGGCATCCCGATGCTCAGCCCGCGCGACGTGCAAGACGGCATCAGCGGCGTGAATCGGGTCGTCAAGCGCGGCATGGATGTGGTGTTCGGCGGGATCCTCCTGCTGCTCTGCTTGCCGGTCATCGCGATTGCCTGTCTGGCGATCCGGTTGGAATCGCCGGGGCCGGCCATCTTCACGCAATTGCGCGCCGGCAAAAACGGCAAGCCCTTCAAGCTCTATAAGCTGCGCTCGATGCACAAAGACGCCGATCGGATGCGCGACCAGTTGATGGCGATGAACGAAGCGGACGGCCCGATGTTCAAGATCAAGGACGATCCGCGCCGGACGAAGGTCGGCCGCGTGCTGCGCAAGTTGAGCATAGACGAGCTGCCTCAGTTTTGGAACGTACTCAGGGGCGATATGAGCATCGTCGGGCCGCGCCCCGCGCTGCTGTCCGAAGTGGCGCAATATGCGGACTGGCATCACGAGCGGTTGCGGGTGCAGCCGGGCATCACTGGCCTGTGGCAGATCAGCGGGCGCAGCGAATTGTCGTTCGACGAGATGTGCCTGTTGGATGTGTACTACATCGAGAACTGGTCGCCTTCGCTCGACCTCAAGATCATGTTGCGCACCATCCCCTACGTGCTTTCAGGACGTGGGGCGTATTAGCGCCATGCCCGCGATGGTTCAAGCGCCCATCAGCCGATAGATGGACGCATAGCCGGCGATCAGCCCAAGTGCCAGCATCGCCAGGCCAAAGAGGCGATACATGCGCAGGGTGAACTTTTCACCGCGTCGCTCCAGCAGGCGTTTACCCAGCGGGTCGTATTTCACCAGCTCGTCCAGCGGCCGGCGCAGCGCAGCGAAGCCATTGACGAACAAGAAGAAGGAGAGAATCATGCCGAAGATGCCGATGATCATGCGAATCTCGCGCAGCCCCAAGTAAACCATGCAATCCTTAAGATGTGTGACGTGCTGCTGTAGAGGTCGGAGGTAGCCTGGCGCTTCCAGCCCATCGAGCATGATCGTGGCGATAGAATGCAAGTAGTGCAGCGGCCTTATCCTCCACCCGAATCGTTGCACGTCATGCATCAGACGTGGCATGACCTGTTGTTCATGCATTGGCGCGTGCCGGTCGAGGTGCTGAGCCGGCACATCCCCCCTGCGCTATCGGTGGATACCTTCGACGATTCAGCCTGGATCGGCGTCGTGCCCTTCCGGATGAGCGGCGTGCGGCTGCGCTTCTTACCCACGCTGCCGTGGCTGTCGGCCTTCCCAGAACTTAACGTGCGCACCTACGTGACGCTGGATGGCCGTCCCGGCGTATGGTTCTTCTCACTCGACGCCGGCAATCCGGTCGCGGTGTGGATCGCGCGCGTGTGGTTCAAGCTGCCTTATTTCAACGCCGATATGCGGGTGACGCCAATGGCGCAAGGATACATTCGCTACACCAGTCGCCGCACCCATCGCGGCGCGCCGCCGGCCGAATTCGCCGCCGACTACCGCCCGACCGGTAGTGCCTTCGATGCGCCGCCTGGCTCGCTCGAATACTTCCTCACGGCGCGCTATTGCCTCTACACTGCAGATCACCGCGGGCGCATCTTCCGCGCCGAGATAGATCACCCGCCCTGGCCTCTGCAGCCGGCGGAAGCAGAGATAAGATGCAATGCCATGACCGACTGGATCGGCGTGCGGTTGCCGGATGAACGGCCATTGCTGCACTTCTCCCGGCGTATGGATATGGTCGCCTGGACGTTGCAGCCGGTCGGTCAGCCTGCATCGTGAGGCGCGTGCAATGAACACCGGCATCTACCTGCACATCCCGTTTTGTCGCGCGCGGTGCAGCTACTGCGACTTCAATACCTACGTCGGCCTGGACGCGCTGTTTGCGCCGTATGTGGATGCGCTGCGCCGGGAAATCCTGGCCAAGGGCGGGGTGGGTGAGGCAAAGGATGAGCGCGCGCCGGCCGATACGATCTTCTTTGGCGGCGGCACGCCTTCGCTCTTGTGCCCCGACCAACTCGGCTTGCTCATCCGCGCCTGCCGCGAGGCGTTCAACCTGCCCGAGCGGTGCGAGATCACCGTAGAGTGCAATCCCGGCACGGTCAGCGTGGACTATCTGTGCGCCCTGCGCGCCGAAGGCGTCAACCGCCTGAGCTTCGGCGCGCAGAGCGCCAACCCGGACGAGCTGCGCTTGCTCAGTCGCGAGCACGGCTGGGATGAGGTGCGCGCGGCGATCGCGGCTGCGCGCGCGGCCGGCTTCGACAACATCAACCTCGACCTGATCTTCGGCTTGCCCGACCAGTCGCTCCGGTCCTGGCAGCGGACAGTGGAAGCCGCGCTCGAACTCGACCCAGATCACATCTCGCTGTATGCGCTGACCATCGAGGTAGGCACGCCGATGCACGACTGGACGCGCCGCGGCGAGGTGCCCTTGCCCGATCCAGACCTGGCCGCCGACATGTATGAGTTCGCCGAGCACGCGCTGGGCAGGGCAGGCTTCGAACACTACGAGATCTCGAACTGGTGCAAACCAGGCCGCGCGTGCGCGCACAACCTGATCTACTGGCACAACGAGCCCTATCACGGCTTTGGCGCGGGCGCGCATGGCTCGACGATCCGACGGCGGTATTGGAAGGTCAAGCGGCCGGCCGACTACATCGCGCGCATCGCGCAAGGCGCGCCGGTTGAGCTGGGCAGCGAGGAGATTGACGAAGCAACCTCGCGCGGCGAGACGATGATGCTGGGTCTGCGGCTGTTGCGCGAAGGCGTGGATCAGGCGCGCTTCGCCGAACGCTACGGCGCGCCGGTTGCCCATTTCTACGCGCGCGCGCTGGAGCAGGGCGTCACGCAAGGATTGCTGGAAGTCACCGATGAACGCATCTGGCTGACGGCGCGCGGGCGATTTGTCAGCAACCAGGCGATGCGCCTGTTCCTGTAGTGAGCACCATCGGTTGTAAACCGACGGCTGGGCGGCACAGAGGCAAGCCGGCTCGACCAAGTGGCATCAGCGATGTGGTGGTGTCGGTGTATAGCCCTCTTCCTCTCCGGCCGGAGGGGACACGCTGCGCTCGGTCTGCCCGGCAACGTAGTGCTCCCAGTTCTGCCACACCCGCACGGCGACGTGCCGCTTGCCCCACGCCCTGGCAATGCGCAGGTCCTCCTTGAGGGTGCCGGTGCGAATCACCAGGTCGAGCGCCTGGTTGCTGATCTTGCCGCCGCGGTCGCGGCACTCGAACGTCTGCGGCATGCCGAACGGCTGCATATCCACCAAGAGTTCGAAGACCGTTCCAAACGGGTAGCGCGGGCCGCAGGAACAGTAGCCAATGCGCGCCTCAGTGCCGTCCGCCATGATCAGGTCACCGTTGATGCCCCCAGCTTCCGGCGCGTAGAAGAAAACGGTCATGGTAATCGTCAACGCGGCTACGATGTCCAACGATGGCCTCCTTTTTGCGATTGCGACGTGCCGACCAGACGAAGGTGAACTATACCCTGTGGCGATGGGCGAAAATGGCCTGCGTGATGGAAGACTTTGAGCGCCTGGCGCAGATGTCCCTGGCGCGCCAGGTGGCGATGGGCGAAAATGGCCTGCGTGATGGAAGACCAATCCTTGATCGGACGCCTTGACGCCTGGCTCGACGCGCATGCTGATGAGCTGATCAACACGATTGTCGAACTTGTGCGCATCCCCAGCGTTGTCGGCTGGGAAGCCGAAGCGCAAGCTTTCATGAAAGATCGCTACCTGGCGGCCGGGCTGGATGTGGATGTCTTCGAGGCTGATCGCGAGGCAGTATGGCAGCATCCAGCGTTTGTGGATTCCGGCGTGTCGTTCGAGGGCCGGCCGAACGTAGTTGGGATGTGGGCCGGCGCGGGCGGCGGGCGCTCGCTGATCCTCAACGGCCATACTGACGTCGTCTCACCGGAGCCGCGGAGCGCCTGGGTAGTAGACCCGTTTGCCGGGCAGGTCGTGTTACCCGGCGCGCCTTTGGCCATGCCCGGCCCGCCGATCGTGGGCCGGCGCGGTCGCCTGTATGGGCGCGGCGCGCAAGACATGAAGAGTGGGCTGATCGCCAGCTTGTTCGCCGCGCGGGCGTTGAAGGAAATCGGCGTTCGGTTGAAAGGCGACCTGATCCTGGAGAGCGTGATCGAGGAAGAAGCCGGCGGCGGGGGAGGGACGTTGGCGTGTTTCATGCGGGGCTACCTGGCCGACGGCTTTATCGCGACCGAGCCGCACTGGCGCGACGTTGCGATCGCCCATCCCGGCATCCTCTACTTTCGCGTCGTGGTCGAAGGCAGGAGCGCCCATGCCGGTCGGGCGCATCAGGGCGTCAACGCGGCCGTCGAGATGGCGCCGATCATCAGCGCGCTCGACGAGTGGGATCGCGAGCGCGCCGCCGGCCTGCGCCATGAGCTGTTCGAGCGGCTCGACCCGATGGCGAGGCGCTCATGTCATTTGAACGTCGGCGTCGTGCGCGCCGGCGATTGGCCTTCGACGGTGCCGGGACGCGCCGAGATCGAAGTGCGCATGTCGTTCGTCCCCGGCGAGACCGAGGCGAGCGTCAAGCGCGAAATCGCCGAACGCATCCATGCTGTCGCGCAGCGCAGCGCCTGGCTGCGCGAGCATCCGCCGCGCATCGAGTTCTTCGGATGGCATACCGATCCCTGGCTACAGGATGAGCATCATCCGTTTGTGCAGGCGTTTGCCCAATGCCTGCGCGATGCGCGCCCTGACCCTAACGCGGACGAACCGCCGATTCTGGCTGGCATCACCGCCGGCCTGGACACGCGCTTCGCGGGGTTGTTCGGCGTTCCGGCGCTGGCTTGGGGGCCGGACGGGGCCGGCCTGCATGGCGCAAACGAGTATGTTGAGCTTGACTCGGTGATTGCGGTCGCGCGCGCGCTGGCTGTCTTCGCCATGCGCTGGTGCGGGGTAGCGGCGGCGTCCGTTGGCTGAGAAGCTGTCCGAGAACATGCAGTATGAAGTGAACCGGGTGGACGAAGGTATTGCCTTCGTCCACCCGGCATTTTCTGGGCTTCAGTCCCTCTCGACTCCAATTAATTTCGACTAACATTATACAAAGGCTATACATCACCTCATGTTTGGCTTATCTTGACTGCTAAACTAACCAACAAGTTGGTTGGTTCAATGGCCGGTGATGTTTCCCCGATCGCTCGTGACCGCGTGCTCGACGGCGCGGAAAGGCTCTTCGCCGCGCGCGGTTATGCCGCTGTCACCTTGCGCGACGTTGCGCAGGCGGTGGGGCTGAACCATGCCTCGCTGTATTACCACGTGCCAGGCGGCAAGGAAGCGCTCTATGTCGAGGTGATGGAGCGCGGCTTGAAGCGGCATCACGATGGGTTGGCGCAGGCGATCAACGAGGCCGGCGACGACTGGCAAGCGCAGCTCCATGCTGCAGCGCACTGGCTGGTCGCGCAGCCGCCGCTGGACATCGCGCGCGTGCGCCTGAGCGACCTGCCGGCGCTGAGTGCCGACAATGCCGCGCGCTTGAGCCGCAGCATGTATGTGATGCTGCTCACGCCGATCGAGCGCATCTTTCGGCGTGTGGTCGGCCTCGACCAGCCGGCCAAAGCCATGTTGCTTACCGGCATGTTCCTGTTCATGGTTGAGGGCGTGCATAGCGCGCCGCCGGAAGAGGTGCCCATGGATCGCGCGCGCATGGTGGACATGATGCTCGATGTGCTGGTGCATGGTCTGCGGTCACACGCAAAGGAGATATCGGCATGATGCGCTTCCCCGCCGTGCGCGCGGCCAACCTAGAGGGCCGAAAGTTCGATTTGCCGGCCGACTTCGAAGGTGAGTTGAACATCGTCTTCGTGGCGTTCAAGCAATGGCAACAGGTCTGGGTGGACCGTTGGCTGGCCTTCGCCAAGCCGCTGGCGGCGCGCTTCCCTGAGATGCGCGTATACGAGTTGCCGGTGTTGCCGCCCTTCGGCGCGATCCAACGCTGGTGGATAGACAACGGCATGCGCATGGGCATCCCCGATCGCAAGGTGCGCGATGCCACGATCACGATCTACACCGACAAGCAAGCCTTTCGGGCAGCGTTGGGCATGGCGAGCGAAGACACGATCTACGCGCTGATCGTCAAACGGGATGGCGCAGTGCTCTGGCATATGTCGGGCGAATTCACCGACGCTAAGGGGCGCGCATTAGCGCAGGTGATTGCAAGACAAGCGATGATCTGAAAGAGGTGCAAACGTGCAGTTGAAGATCAATGGAAAGTTGCGTGAAGTGTCGGGCGCGCACGGCGATATGCTGCTATGGGCGTTGCGCGACGAGATGGGTTTGACCGGCACGAAATTCGGATGCGGCGTGGGATTGTGCGGCGCGTGCACCGTCATGGTGGATGGCGTGGCGACGCGCGCCTGCATTACGCCGCTGGCCGGCTTGCAAGGCAAAGAAATTCGCACTATCGAGGGGCTGGCGGACGGGGCGACGTTGCACCCCGTCCAGCAGGCGTTCCTGGAGCACCAGACCCCGCAGTGCGGCTGGTGCATGAGCGGCCAGATCATGACCGTGGTTGCCTTGCTCGACCGGAATCCTGTCGCAAGCGAAGCGGACATCGTGGCGGCGCTGAGCCGAAATTACTGCCGCTGTGGTTGCTACGTGCGCATCAAATCGGCGGCGTTGGCCGCGCAGCAGAAATTGGCTGCGCGGCGCGAGGGGGAGGCGGCATGAGCGAGGTCATCCGGTCAACCGCCGGCCCCGCGCCCCAGGCCGAGGGCCGAGAGGCGAGCGCTGGCAAGCGCCGATGGCGCGTCTCACGCCGCGGATTCCTGATCGGCGTCGGCGTGGCCGGCGCAGGATTGGCCTTGGGCGTGACTGTGGGCCTGCCGGCGGCGCGCCTGAAAGTGGCCGAGATGTTCTCCGAGGTCAGCGGATTCGGCGGCGCCACAAATGACCCCGATGCGTGGTTCGAGGTGCTGCCGGACAACCGCGTCCGGCTGTTCTTGACCAAGGTCGAAATGGGGCAGGGCGTGCACACCTCGCTGGCCCAAATTGCCACCGAGGAGCTGGGCCTAGCGCCGGACGACCTGGAAGTGCTCCAAGCGACGACGAATCAGGGGGTGATGGACCTGGCCGGCACGTCCGGCAGCTTCTCGGTTTCGTCCATGTTCAACCCGCTGCGCGAAGCGGCGGCGACGCTGCGCGAGATGCTGCGCGCCGAGGCAGCGCGCATGCTGAGCCAACCGGCCGGCGCGCTTCGACAAGAAGGCCGCGCCTTCTTCGTTCAGAGCGAGCCGTCCAGGCGCGTCACGTTCGGCGCGCTGGCGGCGAACCGCTCGAACTGGCAGGCGCCGAAGGAGAAACCCGCGCTCAAACCCGCCGGCGAGTACCGCGTGATCGGCCGGCCGCACCCTCGCGTGGATACGCGCGACAAGATAACCGGCGCAGCGGTCTATGGCTATGACGTTCGCGTCGAGGGCATGTCGTACGGCGCGGTGCTGCGGCCGCCCACGTTGACCGCGACGCTGAAGTCGGTGCGCACGGCTCAGGCCGAGCGAGTGGACGGCGTGCGCAAGGTGGTCGTTGACCTACAAAACGGCTTCGTCGGCGTCGTGGCGGTTTCGCGCGCTGCGGCGCGCGCCGGCATCGAAGCGCTAGAGGCCGAATGGCAATCGGGCAAGCTGTGGCAGCAGGAGGAGATTGACGCGGCGATGACCGTTGGCGGGCCGGGCGGCGTGACCGTCCAACGGGTGGGCGATGCCCCGTGTGAGTTGCGCGCGCCGACGCTCACCGCCGAATATCGCAGCCCGTTCGCCATTCAGACTCCGCTGGAGGCGCAGGCGGCGCTGGCCGACGTGAGCGCCGACCGCGCCGTGATCTGGGCCAGCACACAGTCGCCGTTCATTGTGCGGCGTTTCGTGGCGCAGGCGATCGGCTTGAAGGAAGCGCAAGTCGAGGTGCGCGCGACCTACCTGGGCGGCGGTTTCGGGCGCAAGGCCGGCTGGGAAGTGGCCGTCGAGGCGGCGCGATTGAGCCAGGCCGCCGGCGCGCCGGTGCACGTCGGCTGGACGCGCCAGGAAGAGCTGCAGAACGGCTACGTGCGCCCGCCTACGCATCATCGCCTCTCGGCGAGTGTGCGCGATGGTCGCATCGTCGCGCTGGAGCATCAGCAGGCCAGCGGCGACGTGCTGTTCACCTTCTTCCCCAAAGTTGCGGCCGACCTGGTCGGCGCGGACTTCGGCGCGTATCGCGGCGCGCTGTTGCTCTACGACATCCCCAACCGGCATACTGTTGTCTGGCGGCGCGCGTTGCCGATCAAGACCGGGCCGTGGCGCGGGTTGGGTTTGCTGGCCAACACCTTCGCTGTGGAGTCCTTCATGGACGAGCTGGCGCATGCTGCTGGCGTGGATCCCCTAGAGTGGCGGCTGCGCCACCTGCCGGACACGCTGTGGGGCCGTCGCATGCGCGCTGTGCTCGAGGCAGCGGCCGAGCTGGGCCGCTGGGGCAAGCCGCTCCCCGAAGGGCGCGCGCGCGGCATCGCCTGCAGCACCGACACCGACACAGTGGTGGCGCAAGTGGCCGAAGTGTCGCTGGAGCGCGAGGCCGGCCGAATTCGCGTGCACAACGTGGCGCTGGCCATGGACTGCGGCCTGGTCATCAACCCTGATGGCGTCCGGGCGCAGGCGGAAGGCGGCGTGATGTGGGGCGTCGGCTCGGCGCTGGTGGAGGAGATGCGCATCGATAACAGCCGGGTGGCTGCGCGCAACTTCGACGCCTATCCGCTTTTGACGATCGCAGAAGCCCCGCACGTCGAGGTGGCTTTGCTGGATACAGCCCGCGACGGCAAGCCACGCGGCGTGGGTGAGCCGCCAATGGGCCCGACGGCAGCGGCCATCGGCAATGCCTTCTTCGCCCTGACTGGCAAGCGGCTGCGCCAAATTCCCTTCACGCCGGCGCGCGTCAGGGCAGCGCTGTCGGCCTGAACTTGGGTGACAGCCTATCCCTCCGGCGTTCGGCGCGTTGCGGGCGCGTCGGGCGCCGCCTTTGCCCGTTAACGCCTCAAGTCAGACTGCCACCGGCAGTCTGGCCTATAGGTGCGGGTTAACCATGTCTCTTCATCGCAAAAAAAGTGAGATTTCAAGATCGAAGCGGGATTTGTGAGGTAAAAACTCAATGGAACTGACAGGTAATCGCGTGGTAACGAAAACGGCGAAACCGTGGTGGTTGGATGCGGAGAAACTGAAGGAGCCGAAATATGCGCAGATTGCACTGTGGGGCGGCGTCATCTTTAGCTTCGCCTTCACTGGCCTGATCTGGCTGTGGGGAGAGCGGCTGGCCGCCTTCCCGAAGTTGCCGGATCAAGGCCCCGCTTGGTACTACTGGAAGCTGGCTGAGCCGACCTTCATCACGCGCCTGAGCGCCTGGGGGCTATATGCGATCCATCAGATCGCGATCTGGGGGTTGATCTACTACGCCCAAACGCGCGTGAAGAAATACACCGGCGGCTTGCACCCCGTGAACGTGATCGCGCTAGGCGTCAATGCGCTGTTCGTGGTGTTGCATTTCGTCCAGACTCATATCTTCTACGACGGCCTGGCGCAAGATGTGAGCATCTTCAGTTCGCAGGGCAGCGTGATCCTGATGCTGGTGTGGATCTTGCTGATGGAGAACAAGCGGCGCGGGATGTTCTTCGGCAAGAAAGCGCCGCTCAGCAAGAGTGTTGTGGATTGGGCGCGGCGTTGTCACGGCTACGTCTTCGCCTGGGCCATTGTCTACACGTTCTGGTATCACCCGACCGAGCACACGATGGGTCATCTGGTCGGCTTTGCTTATACCTTCTTGTTGCTGTTGCAGGGCAGCCTGTTCTTCACGCGCGCGCACGTCAACAAGTGGTGGATGCTGGTGCAGGAGCTGAGCGTAGCCGCGCATGGCACGCTGGTAGCCGTGCAGCAAGGACGGGGGATGTGGCCGATGTTCCTGTTTGGCTTTCTGGCGATCTTCGTCGTCACGCAGATGTGGGGGCTGGGCCTGTCCCGCCCGTGGAAGGTCGGCATCATCGCAGCGTTCGTGCTTGGCGCAGGCGTCGCCTATTGGGGCCAGCCGCTGACGAGCGTTCTGCGCATCGCGGCCGTCCCGGCTATCGAATATCTGGCCGTAGGCGCGTTGATGCTCGTCATCGGCGCCATTCTGTGGGCCTACAACCGCGTGAAGGAGCGCGCTGTGTCGGCGCTTGAGTCGGCTGCAGCGTGAGCGGCCGTTTGCTGTGCGGCCGCAGCGCGTGGCTGCGGCGCCGCTCCCCCTGACTCCAAGCGGAGGATGGTCTTTCGTCAAGCGCGCCTATCGCGTGGTTGCGCGGGCGCGCTTGTCGGCGTCGCGCGGGGCAGGCGCATGTGCGCGTCGCGCGTGCAGGCGTCGGCGAAGGCCAGAAACGCGCGGGCGATGGGCGAGAGCGGCGCCGACTTTTCCCACACGGCCCGCAGCGCGCGGGTGAGCGGAACGTCGGTTTGCAGCGCGCGCAGCGCGCCGGCCTGCAGTTCAGCGCGCACCGCGTAGGCCGGCAGCACGCCGATCGCCGCGCTGCCCATCACCGAGCGCTTGATCGCCTCCGGGTTGTCGAATTCGGCGGCCACGCGGGGGCGCGCCCTGTGCGCCTCCAGGATGCGATCCAGCCACAAGCGAGACCGGCTGCCGGGCTGGCGCATGATAAACGCCTGGCCGTCGAGTTCTCGCAGCGCCACCGACTCGCGCGCCCAGAGGGGGTGCTTCGGCCCGACAAGCACGTACTGCGGCACATCGCATAGCACCTCGGCGCTCAGGCGCGAGGCGTCGGCAGCGTCGAGGTCCCCCTCGACGAATCCCAGGTTCAACTGTCGGCCGATGAGCTGCTCGGCAATTTCGGGCGTGGTGGCCGTTTGCGCCGTCACGACCAGTTGCGGGTAACGCTCGTGAAAGTCGCGAATCCAGTCGGGCAGCAAGTAGGCGCTGACGCCAGGGGTCGCGCCGACGTTGAGTCGGCCATCGGCCAGGTTGGCCACGTTGAGCAGGGCGCTCTCCGCCTCGGCGACTAGGGCGAGGATGCGCTGCGCGTAATCGTGCAGCGCGCGCCCCTCGGCGGTGAGCGCGATGCCGCGCCGCCCGCGCTCGAACAGTCGGATGCCCAGCGCCTCCTCCAGCTCCCTCATGTGCTGGCTGACCGCCGGCTGTGACATGAACAGGCGTTCGGCGGCCCGGCTGAAGCTGCCGGCCTGCGCCACCTGCGCGAAAACCCGAAGTTTGTGAAGGTCGAACATCGCCGCGTCCTATGCCCGCTTGCCCGCAGGTGATATAAGCCTCGCTTATGACGAATTATAGGCACTTTGACCTCACACTTCTGGCCCAACCAGCGTACGCTACGCGCCATGCTGAACCTGTTGAAGTCGCTGATGGGCGGGAGCGCCGGAACGACCATCAGCCCAGAGCGCTACAAGGCGGAGTTTGCCGACGCGCGCAAGCCGCACACCCTCATTGACGTCCGCACCCCGGAGGAGTTCAAGAGCGGGCACATCCCCGGCGCGATCAACATTGACGTGCAAGTGTTGGCCCGGCGCTTGGATGACATCCCGCGCGATCGGGCCGTGGTGTTGTATTGCCGAAGCGGCAACCGCAGCAGCTACGCGGCGCAAATGTTGCAGCGCGCCGGCTATGCCGAGGTGTATGACCTGGGCGGCATTGGCGATTGGCGCGCCGCTGGTTATCCCATTCGATAGAGGAGGCAGTGCATGTTGATCAAATATTTCTACGACGAAGCGCTCGCGCAGGCGTCCTATCTGGTCGGCTGCCCCAAGACGGGCGAGGCGCTGGTGATTGACCCGGCGCGCGACGTGGCGCCCTATCTGGCCGCCGCCGAACGGGCCGGCTTGCGCATCACGCAGGTGACTGAGACGCACATCCACGCTGACTTCGTGAGCGGCCTGCGCGAATTGGCTGCGCGCACCGGCGCGACGATGTACGTGAGCGATATAGGCGACGCGGCCTGGAAATACGCCTTCGCCGGCGAACCGAACGTCATCCCGCTGCGCGACGGCGACCGGTGGATGGTCGGCAACGTGCAGGTGGAGGTGATTCATACGCCGGGTCACACCCCGGAGCACATCGCCTTCATGATCACCGACACTGCGGCTGCGGATCAGCCCATCGGCATCTTCACCGGCGACTTCCTGTTCGTGGGCGACGTGGGCCGCCCAGACCTGCTCGAAGCTGCTGCCGGCATGGTCGGCACGAAGGAGCCCGGCGCGCGCCGACAGTTTCACAGCGTGCAGCGCTTCAAGGCGTTGCCGGACTACCTGCAAATTTGGCCCGGCCACGGCGCCGGCAGCGCCTGCGGCAAGGCGCTCGGCGCGATCCCATCCACCACGCTGGGCTACGAGAAGCGCTTTAACCCGGCCTTTCGCTTCACCGATGAGGATGAATTCGTGCGCTGGTTGTTGGACGGCCAGCCGGAGCCGCCTCGGTATTTCGCGCAGATGAAGCGCGTGAACAAGGTCGGCCCCGCGCTGCTCTCGCAGGTGGCGCAGCCGGAACGCCTGACGCCCGCGCGTTTGCGCGAGGCGCTGGCCGCCGGCGGCCAGGTGTTCGACCTGCGCGATCAGGCCGACTTTGAGCGCGCCCACCTGCGCGGCGCGATCAGCGCGCCGGCCAGCAGCGCGTCGTTCTCCACTTACGTCGGCTGGTTCGTGGATTACAGCCGCCCGACCTACCTGATCTTGCCCGATGTTGAGCGGCTCGATGCCGTCTTGAAGGCGCTGCGCGCGATCGGCGTAGATGACGTGGCCGGCTACGCCGGGCCGGAGGCCGTCGGCGATGGCGCTGAGGGGCTTGCGTTGATCACGGCCCGACAATTGGGCGCGCGCCTGCGCAGCAACGGCATCGTGGTGTTGGACGTGCGCGGCAAGGCAGAATACGACGCGCTGCACATCCGTGGCGCGACACACATCCCGCTGGGCTATTTGCGCGATCGGCTGGCCGAGTTGCCGCGCGATCACGATATCGCGGTGTATTGCGCCAGCGGCTATCGCTCGACTATCGCCGCCAGCCTGCTGCGCGGCGCGGGGTTCGACCGCGTGGCGAGCATGCCCGACCACATCGAGACCTGGGCGCAGTTGTTGCCCGTCGAACGCGGGCGCTGAACTTCGGACGGATCATGCTGATCCAACTGGCGCTCGGTTTCGCCATCGGCCTGTCGCTCGGCTTGTTGGGCGGCGGCGGCTCTATCCTGACCGTGCCGGCGCTGGTGTACGTGATGGGCTACAACCCCAGCGCGGCGGTCACGGCGTCGTTGGCCATCGTCGGCATGAATAGCCTGAGCGGCGTGTTCGCGCATCGCAGGCAAGGCACGCTCAACGGGCAGGTGGCCCTGGCCTTTGGCGGCGCAGGCATGATCGCCGCTTACTTCGCTGCCCGGCTGTCGCATCGCTTCCCGCCCCTGGCGCTGATGGTGGTCTTCGCGCTGTTGATGCTCGTTGTCGGCGTGATGATGCTGCGCGGGCATCGTATGGGTGATGCGCATGCCGAGCCGCGCGGCCTGGCGATGACGCTGGCCGCCGGCGCTGGCGTGGGGGCGCTCACGGGTTTTCTGGGTGTGGGCGGCGGCTTCCTTATCGTGCCGGCGCTGGTCATGTTGGTCGGCCTACCGATGCCGGTGGCCGTGGGCACATCGCTGCCGGTGATCGCGATGAACAGCCTGTCCGGGCTGCTCGGCCACTTGGACGGCGCGGCGTTCGATTGGCAATTGATCGCGCTGTTCGCCACGGCGGGGATCGCGGGCGCGTTCGTCGGCGCGAAGCTCAGCCGAGCGGCTCATCCAGACCAGTTGCGCCGGGCGTTCGGCGTCTTCGTCATCGTTTTGGCCGTGTATCTGCTCTATGACAATGGGAGCAAGCTCTTGAGCTTGAGGTAGAGACATGGGTTGGAGAACTGTCGTAGTCCTGGGATCGGCGCTGGCGCTGTTGGCCGGTTGTTCCGGCGCAGCGGCGCCCGACGCGTCGAATCCGCCGCAAGCCGCCGTCCGGCCATCGGCAGCCGAACCGAGGACGCTGCCGCCCAACGTGAGCGTGGGCGAGGCGGCGGCGCTGCGCAACGCCGCCGCGTTCATGCTGGATGTGCGCGAGCCGTTCGAGTGGGCGGAGTATCACATGCCCGGCGCGGTGCTCATTCCGCTCGGCGAGTTGCCGAGTCGGTTGAACGAAGTGCCGAGGGATCGGCCGGTCGTCGTGGTCTGCCGGTCGGGCAATCGCAGCCAGGCCGGGCGCGACATCCTGCTGCGGGCCGGCTTTGCCGCTGTGACCAGCATGGACGGCGGCATGCGCGCCTGGCGCAACGCCGGCTTGCCCGTGACCCAGTAGCTTCGGCGCCGGTGTGCTCGTGGCGTGTGGGGCGCTCCGTTGAGATGTTGGATCAACGTTACGCATCCGATCTTCAGCAGCGCCTGGCCGAAGCCGAGCGCGCGATGTCCGGTCAACTCGGCGAAGGCTCGGCCTGCCAGGTGCACAAGGATGGCCGAGTCACCGGCGGCATGAAGTATGCCGAGGGCCAATTGATCGCCTTAAACGATCTGAGGCGGAAGCTCAACGCATCGAGCGAGATGATGGACGATGCCGCACTTCGGCGGGTCCTCGACGCAGAGATGGCGCGCTGGCGGGACAGCCTGAAAAGCCAGCGCCAACGGCCGAAGCCGGCAATGCCCTGGCTGGCCTACTACCAGGGTGGCCTGGACGCGCTGGAAGCGTTGCGGCAAGCGTGGTTTGCCGCCCGTTGAAGCGCGGACGCCATTTTGCGCAACCGCAGTGCGACGATGCGCTGTGCCGGGTGGCCTATCCGCCGATCCCCTAGCCGCAGCTCGGTCATCCGCATCCTCTCGAAACAAGCGCCCCTGCAGGCCTCATGTCGCGCCAGCTTTCCCCGCGAGTGGCGTTTTGGCCGTTCGCCTCTATCATTGAGCCGACTCAACATGAACTACGGCTTCCTGATAGACAACCGCAGGTGCATCGGCTGTCACGCCTGCACAACGGCCTGCAAGCAGGAGAACGAGGTGCCGCTCGGCGTGAATCGCACATGGGTGAAATACGTCGAGAAAGGCGCCTTCCCCGATACGCGGCGCTACTTTCAGGTGACGCGCTGCAACCACTGCGCCAATCCACCGTGCGTGCCCATTTGCCCGACCGGCGCCATGTTCCAGCGCACAGATGGCATCGTCGAGTTCGACGGCGCGATTTGCATCGCCTGCAAAGCGTGCTTGCAGGCTTGTCCCTACGACGCCATCTACATTGACCCGGAGACGCATACGGCGGCCAAATGTCACTTCTGCGCGCACCGCATCGAGATCGGCCTGGAGCCTTCCTGCGTTGTCGTGTGCCCGGAACATGCGATTCTCTCTGGCGACCTGGATGACCCGCACAGCGAGATCGCCCGCGCGATCGCCACGCATCAGGTGCGCGCGCGCAAGCCGGAGCAGGGCACGCACCCCAAGCTGTTCTACATTGACGCGGAGGAGTCGAGCGTCACGCCGATGCTGGCGCGCCAAGACGCCGGCATGTTGTGGGCCGGCCTGCCGCAGCCCGGCGCAGGCGGATACGACGACTGGCGCGGCCCGATCGAAATCGTCACCGAGGGCAAGATGGCCGGCGCGCTGTTGAATTCGGTGGCCTCGCGCGAAACCTACAACGTGCCGCATCGCATCCCCTGGCACTGGCCGGTGCCGGCCTATCTGGTGACCAAAGCGGTCGGCGCGGGGGCGTTCATCGTCGGCGCCGGCGGCGCGCTGCTAGGGCTGTTGCCAAGCGCGCCGTTGTTCACCAGCGTCGCCGCTTTCGTTGCGTTGCTGTTCGTCGGCCTCACGACGCTGCTGCTCATCGCCGACCTAGACCAGCCGCGGCGCTTCTGGTACATGCTCAAGCGCCCGCAGTGGCGCAGTTGGCTCACGCGCGGCGCGTTCGTCCTGATCGCCTATACGGCGCTGTTGGGGTTGTGTTTCCTGGGCTATGCCGCCGAGCAGCTCGGCCTCGTTCAAGGTGCGGCGCGCTTGGCCGATGCGCTGGCGGCGCCGACTGTGGCGCTGGCGGCACTCGCGGCGGTTTACACAGCCTTTCTGTTCGCGCAGGCCGAAGGGCGCGACCTGTGGCAAAGCCCGCTGCTAGCGCCGCACTTGCTGGTGCAGGCGGTGATGGCCGGCGCGGCGGCGCTGCTCATCGTCGGCGCGTTTGACCCGCCGGACGCGCCGACGCGCAGCGCGCTGGCGGTCGTCTTCGGCGCGGGCGTGCTGGTCAACGCCTTGTTGATCGTGTTCGGCGAATTCGGCATACCGCACGCCAGCGCCGTCGCCTCGGCGGCTGCGCGCCTGATCAAGCGCGGCAAATATAAGCAGGATTATCGGATTGCGCTCGTGGTGGGCGGCGCGATCCCGTTGCTGATCGCATGGGCGTTGCCGATGTCGCCGCCGGCGATGGCCGTTGCGGCGCTGGCCGCGCTCTTCGGGCTGTATCGCTACGAGTATGCCTTCGTCATGGCTCCGCAGGAGATTCCGAACAACTGACGCGCGATCCGGCCAACCGGCTTGGCCGACTCGTTTGACCCTGACATGAACGATGTGACTCCGCTCCCATTGCAGCGCAACGCCGAGACCGGCGACCGCATGCAGCAATATCCGCCGCCCGAGCGCTGGGACGACTGGGTGGAATACGACCCCAAAGCATGGCCGCGCAAGGTGGCGCGCGAATACATGCTGGTGCCCACGGTGTGCTTCAACTGCGAAGCGGCGTGCGGCTTGCTGGCGTATGTGGACAAGCAGACGCTACAGGTGCGCAAGTTTGAGGGCAACCCGCTGCACCCTGGCTCGCGCGGGCGTAATTGCGCTAAGGGGCCGGCCACGCTCAACCAGATCAACGATCCCGACCGCATCCTGTATCCGCTCAAGCGCGCCGGCGCGCGCGGCGAAGGCAAGTGGGTGCGCGTCTCGTGGGACGAGGCGCTGAACGACATCGGCGGGCGCATCCGCCAGGCCATGCTCGAAGGTCGCCACAATGAGATCATGTATCACGTGGGCCGGCCCGGGCACGACGGCGTGATGGAGTGGGTGCTGTTCGGCTGGGGTGTGGATGGCCACAACTCGCACACCAACATTTGCTCGTCCGGCGCGCGCGCCGGCTACGCCTTCTGGATGGGCTACGACCGGCCTAGCCCCGACCACGCCAACGCCAGCGTCATTCTGCTCATCAGCAGCCACCTGGAGACCGGCCACTACTTCAACCCCCATGCCCAGCGCATCATCGAGGGCAAGCTGAACGGCGCCAAGCTGATCGTGTTCGACACGCGCCTGAGCAACACCGCCTCGATGGCCGACGTTTGGATCTCGCCCTGGCCCGGCAGCGAGCCGGCCATCCTCTTGGCCATCGCTCACTATCTGTTGCGCGCCGGCAAATACGACCGCGCGTTCGTCCGGCGCTGGGTGAACTGGGAGCAATATTTGCAGGCGCGCCATCCCGACAAGCCTTGCACTTTTGAGGCGTTCGAGCAAGTGTTGAAGGATGAGTATGCCGGCTACACGTTCGAGTTCGCTGCGCAGGAGAGCGGCGTGGACGCCTGGCGCATCGAACAGGTGGCGCGGATCGTCGCCGAATGCGGCGGCAAGTTGGCCACGCACAACTGGCGCAGCGCCGCCGCCGGCAACCTGGGCGGCTGGCAGACCGCGCGCTGTCTGTGGTTCTTGAACGTGCTGATGGGCGCGGTGGGCAACGTGGGCGGCACTAGCGCCAACGTGTGGGACAAGTGGACGCCGCGCATGGCTAACCTGGCCGGCCATGGCCACCGCTGGAACGAGCTGTCCTGGCCGATCGAGTACCCGCTCGCCCACTACGAGATGAGCTATCTGCTGCCTCACCTGCTGAAGGATGGGCGCGGCCGGCTGGAGGTGTACTTCACCCGCGTCTATAACCCGGCCTGGACCAACCCGGATGGCTTCTCGTGGATCGAGGCGCTGCGCGACGAGGACAAGATTGCCTGCCACGTGGCGCTGACGCCGACCTGGAGCGAAACGGCTTGGTGGGCCGATTACGTCCTGCCGATGGGGCATGGCTCTGAGCGGCACGACAACATGAGCCAGGAGACGCACGCCGGACGCTGGGTCGCCTTCCGCCAGCCGGTGCAGCGCGTGGTCATGGAGCGCCTGGGCCGGAAGGTGAACCGCACCGACGAGGCCAACCCCGGCCAGGTTTGGGAGGAGATCGAGTTCTGGATTGACCTGAGCTGGGTGATTGACCCGGACGGCGCGTTGGGCGTGCGCAAGCATTTCGAGTCGCCTTATCGCCCCGGCGAGCGCATCACCGTGGATGAGTATTACGGCTGGATGTTCGAGCACAGCGTGCCGGGCTTGCCGGAAGCGGCGAAGGCCGAGGGGCTGACGCCGCTGCAGTACATGCGCAAATATGGCGCGTTCGAGATTCGCCAGGGGCCGGAGACCGAATTCGAGCGGACGCTCTCGCCGGAGGAAATGGCAAACGCCAACGTGGACGAGGGGACCGGCGTCATCTACACGAAGGAGCCGGCGCCGCCTTCGCCCAACATCACCCCGCGCCCGGCGCCGGTCACCGGCGAATTGGGACGCGCCATCGGCGTGATGGTGAACGGCCAGCCGAAGTATGGCTTCCCCACGCCTTCGCGCAAGCTGGAGTTCTATTCGCCCACCCTGGAAGAGTACGGTTGGCCCGAGTGCGCGCTGCCGACTTACATTCAGAGCCATGTGCATCGCAGCCAAGTTCGCGCCGAAGATGGCGAATTCGTCCTGCTGAGCACCTATCGCCTGCCGACGCTGATCCACACGCGCAGCGCCAACGCCAAATGGCTGGTTGAAATCTCGCATAGCAATCCGCTGTGGATGCACCCGTGCGACGCGGCGCGTCTGAACGTGAAGAACGGCGACCTGGTGCGCGTGGAGACCGAGATCGGCTATTTTGTGGACAAGGTATGGACGACCGAGGGCATCCACCCTGGCGTCGTCGCCTGCTCCCATCACCTGGGGCGCTGGCGCTTGGCAGCAGGCGAGGGCACCAGTCGGCTTGCCTCGGCGCTGGTGGCGCTGGAGCAAAACGGCAGCGCGTGGCGCCTGCGCCAGCTCCAGGGCATCGCGCCCTATCGCTCCGGCGACCCCGATACTGAGCGCGTATGGTGGAGCGACGCCGGCGTGCATCAAAACCTGACCATGCCCGTGCAACCCGACCCGATCAGCGGCTCGCACTGTTGGCACCAGAAGGTGCGCGTTGCGCCGGCGCAACCGGGCGACCGCTACGGCGACGTTTGCGTGGACACGGCCAGGGCGCATGAGGTGTATCACCGTTGGCTGGCGATGGCGCGCCCGCCGACAGACGGGCACGCGCTGCGCCGCCCGCACTGGCTCCTGCGACCCTTCCGGCCTGATAAGTCGGCATACCGCAATCCGCGATTCAAAGGTGAGGGTTGAAGCGTTGGCGACAGATGAAGAGCGAGGCGCGTTGCGGGAGACGCTGATGTTGCTGGCCGAGCTTTGGCTGCGCGAACCGGATGCGGCGCTACTCGCGCGGGCGCAGCGCACGTTGGGCTTGCCATCCGCCGCGCCGGCAGACCTCGCCATTGCCTACGTGGATGTGCTGCTGAACAGCGTCTATCCCTACGGCACCAGCTTTACCGATGCCTGGGGCGAGATCAACACGCCGGAGGCCGAGCAGATGTATGTGTGGTTCGCCGAACGCGGGTTCGACTCGCCGGCGCTGCGGGATGTCGGCGCGCCCGATCACATCGGCGTGTGTTTGCAGTTTCTGGCGCATACGCTGGGCGCGCCGTGCGTCTCGTTCAACACGCGGCTGCTGCGCTGGGCGCCGGTGTTGTGCGTCGCGGTCACGCGCGAGCCGGGCGCGCATCCCTTCTACAAAGCGCTGGCCGAGCGCACCTGCGACGGGCTGCTTTGCCTGAATTTGTCGCCGGATCACCGATGGCCGGATGCGCCGCGCCCCGATCCAATCCCGCCGCCGATTGGGGGCGGCGCGGACACGGACGAAGATCGGGAGGTGCGCCTGAAGGACATCGCGCGGTTTGTGCTGATCGCCGAGCGCAGCGGGATGTTCCTGTCGCGCGCGCGGCTGGGCTATTTGGCCAATCGGCTGGACATGCGTCTGCCATTCTTGCCGAGGTTCGATCTGGGTGAGTTGCTGTTCGTGAGCGCCGGCGCGTCCGGCCGGTTGGAGGATTTGCTGGCGTTGCTGGAGGAGGAGATCGCCGGTTGGCGCGCGGCCTACGCCGGCCTGGCGCAAGCGTGGCCGGCCTGGGCGACCTACGCCGAGTCGTGGCAGGCGCGCCTGGATAACAGCGCAGCGCTGTTGGGGGCGATGCGCCGGATGCGGTTGAGTGAAGCGATGTGACGGAGCGCCGTCTCGCCGTTCCCACCAGCGGCCGGCCGGCGCGCGCAGCGCTCCATTGGGATGGCGATATCGCCGATGTAGATCGAACTGTTGGACGGATCATCGGGCTGCGTGGGGGTAGGCATCTGCCGGCGCGTCGGATCTGTCCATCTCGAAAGCTGTCACCGCCAAAGAAGAGCACATCTGTAGGTCGGTCGACGCCACGAAACTATCGATTGAGTTGCTGAAGCGTCGCGTCATCGGCTAGCACGATCGAAAGCGCCAGCGATCCGTTGACGCGGGTCTGTGCAATGGCAGCCAGCGCAGTACGACGGGCAAGCGATAGCCGGCCCGGGCGCCGGTATCGGGCCCGGCAGCGCACCATAATCCGATGGCCGGCTTGTGTCATGGTTTCAGCGGCTGCTCGCACGGCGTAGGCAACACGACATTCGCCAAAGTGTCCTGTGAGGGTGACATCAGGGCGTTTGGTATGGGCGCGGTTTTTGGGGTTGCTCCGGGATACTCGATTCGAGGATGATATGCGCCGTGCAATGTCTTGAGGAACGATTCTCGCACTTGCTCCAGCTCTCACAGCGTTAGGTTAGCGTCGTCCAGTTGGTGGTCGGCCAGACGTTCGCTGATGACTTTGCGCAAAAGGGCGTCGGTTTCTTCAGGGGTGGTGGGTTTGCGCGCGGATGGCAACCTCGCAGCCATCGGCCAGCATGACCAGGGCTGTTTCGCGGGATTGTGGCCGGGGGCCGGCGTAGCGGAACGCCGTTTCGTCCACTGCTTCGCCGTCCGTCTGCGACGCGAGGGCGTACTGATAGCCGGTTGTCGTGGTGCCGTGGTGCTCGGTGATGAATGCCTGAATGCGGGACGGCAGGCGAAACTTCCTCGCCAGCGCAAGGCCATCTTTCACATGGTCGCGCAAAATGCGCGAGCTGGTTTG